>JAOTVV010000045.1 GCA_029863245.1 Gemmatimonadota bacterium | reverse complement strand
CAGTTGCTCGCGTGGCTGTGTCATCGGTACGGCGTTGGGACCTACCTGCACTATATCCGTGGGCATCTGGATCCGGAGAAGTTCAAGGAGAGCCGACGCCTCCAGGCGCGTCTGATCAAGATGATGCGGGCGCGGGGAAGCGCGATCTACGTAGACACCATGATCTCGCCGTCGATGCGGTCGGCGCTCGGGCAGGCCCTGCAGTTCCCAGGGGTGTCGGGTGCGGAGAACAACTGCATTCTGACGGAGTTCACGCGCGACGACGGTGAGGACGTGCTCCGGGAGGTGGTCGAGGCGAGCCACATGGCGAGCGCGGCCCGGGTCAGCAGTCTGGTGCTCCGACACGGTCCACACTTCTTCGGCGATCGGTCCACGATCCACATCTGGCTCACCTGGCACGACTACCGCAACGCCAACCTGATGATCCTGCTCTCGTACATCCTGCTCGGGCATCCGGATTGGAGGCGGGGAAGCATCAGGATCTTCGCTGCCTTTCCGCGAGGCGAGGTACAGGAGCAGCGTACCCGGCTCCAGGAGATGGTCACGTCGGGCCGTCTGCCGATCAGCACCAAGAATCTCCAGGTCATCGGCACGGATGAGAAATCGGACTTCGCGCAGCTTGTCCTGAGCCGCTCGGCGGGGGCCGACCTCGTGATCTTTGGGTTTACCCAAGCGCGTCTCAAGGAGAAGGGCGGCGAGCTGCTTGAGCGACACGAGGGACTCCCCGACGTGTTATGGGTCTGCGCCGAAGAGCGAGTGGTGATCGAATGAGGAACGAGTTGCGGGACTAGATCTTCTCGCCAAGTAGCCGGCGCGACGCCGCGATCGCGTGACGCACGAATTCCTCGACCGTCGAGTGCTGCCGATCTCCGCCGGGCTGACTGACGAGGTCCCGAGCGGTGAGCACGGCCCCGTACCACCCCTCCGTGTGCCAACTCCCGACCGGGAGTGGCGGCGGCGTCCCGTCTGGCTGCGGCCAGGGTAGGACATACCAATAGGGTTCCGGGTACGAGTCGTCACCCGGCGTCATCCCGACGCCGATGGACCGTGCCGTCTCCCCGTGCTCGCGGACGTCCAGGGGGATCAGCACCGCGATGTCGAAGTGGTGTGGCCAGCACCGGAACGGCGAGGCCGTGGGCTCTTTCGAGGCCACCCCTTGCAGCACGAGCGCCGCGTCGCCAAACCAGCGCGATAACTCGGCAAAGGCTTCCGAGGGAGCGAGCGCGAACGGCGTGCCGTCGAGTCCCGGCCCGGGCGGCGTCGGCACCTCCGGTCTCTCGAGCCGCTTCACCGCATCTGATCCGAACACGTTGCGCATCATCTGCTCCACCCATGCGTACGCGTCGTCGAGCGAATGACCATCCAGCGTGAACCGGCCGACCTCGGTCTCCTGTGCCAGCACCCCGAGGGCAAATCCGCCGAGGTCGAGGGTCAGGCGCACCGGGGGATTCGACTGGGTCGGCTGTCCGGCCAGCACCCGCTCCGCGCCGAGCCACTCTAAGCTCGTGTGACTGAAGTCCTCGGCGTGCTCGACGTAAGTGGCGCCGAAGCCCGACACGACTTGTGCCGCCCGGTGCAGCTGGAAGCGCGGCTCGATCAGCTCGGTTGGGGATACACGGCCGAGGGGCTGCCACGGGCCTGTCGTGGAATGATCGGTCATGGGAGAACACTCATCCGGAACGAGTCGTCTGGTGGTACCAACGTCCGGCGCCGCATGAAGATTCCAAACTCACGTGCCGTCATGATCGGCGGCGGTCCCGTGGGCAATTAGACGCGCCCCGCGATTCCACGTGAGGTAATTCCACGCCCACTGAAAGAACACCAGGATGCGATTCTCGAACTCCACGAGATACATGAGGTGGACAAATAGCCAGAGCAGCCAGGCGGGATAGCCCGAGAACCGCAACCGGCCGAAATTCGCGACGGCTGCGGCTCGGCCGATCGTAGCCAATTCCCCCTTGTTGAAGTAGCGGAACGGCCGTACGGGCCGACCGCCGAGGCGTCGCAGAATGGTATCTGCCACGTAACGACCCTGTTGCATGGCGACGGGCGCGATGCCGGGGAGGGGTTCCCCGGTCTGATGCGGGAAGTGGGCGAGGTCTCCGATCACGAACACTTCCGGATGACCGGGCACGGTCAGATCCGGCTCGACGATGACGCGCCCCGTCCGGTCCGACTCGGCGCCCGACGCGTCCGCGAGGCGGCGGCCAAGCGGTGACGCGTGGATACCGGCCGCCCAGAGCACCGTTCGAGCCGGAATCCGCTCGCTCTCCTCACCGCGCTGCACGGTGATGGCGTCGCCCGTGATGTCGGTGACCAGCGTGCTGGTGCTCACCGTCACGCCGAGCCGCTCGAGCGAGCGCTGTGCCCGGTGCGAGAGACTCCTCGGATAGCTTGGGAGCACGCGATCCGCGCCCTCGACCAGCAGGACGCGGGCACCGCGTGTATCGATGGCGCGGAAGTCCTTTGCCATCGAGTACCGTGCCAGCTCGGCAATCGCCCCGGCAAGTTCGACTCCGGTTGGTCCGCCCCCGACGACCGCGAACGTGAGCCACCCGTCACGCTTCGCTGACGCAGGCCGGCGCTCGGCCATCTCGAACGCTCGGAGCACTCGGCTACGGATCTCGGTCGCGTCCTCGATCGTCTTGAGCCCGGGCGCGTCCTGCTCCCACTCGTCATGGCTGAAGTAGTGATGGCGGGCCCCAGTTGCGACCACCAGCACGTCGTACTCCAGTTCACCGTCTGCCAACCGCACCCTCTGGCCAGCGAGATCGAAGTCGACGGCCTCGCCGAGCCACACCCGAGTGTTCCGCAGGCGACGGAGCGTCCACCGCAAGGCAGACGTGATGTCCGCCGGCGAGAGGCCGCCGGTGGCGACCTGGTAGAGCAGGGGCTGAAACACGTGAAAGTTGCGACGATCGACGAGTGTCACATCGACCGGTGCTCGGCGGAGTCGCTTGGCCGTGTACAGTCCGCCGAATCCCCCACCGACGATCGCGACGCGACATCTGGTTCCGGCCATCGTTGCCAGGTGTTCCGGAGCGGCTACCGCTCCACGACCGTGGGCACGACCGGCGCGCCTTCGAACAGGCGCTGCAGTCCGCCGACCACCACCTGTTCGCCCGATGTGAGGCCATCGCTGACCTCCACGAATCCCGGCGTACGCACGCCGAGGGTCACTTGTCGGCGGGACACGGTGCCGTCCTTGGCCACCCATACGAAATCGACACCCTCGAGCGGAAGGATCGCGTCTTCCGGCACAACGATCGCATTGGGTCGCACGTCGGAAGCGAGACGCACCTCGACGAACATGCCGGGCTTGAAGAGCCGGTCACGGTTCGCCGCCCGCGCTTTGACGAGAATGGTGCGGGCAGGGACCTGGACAACTGGGTCGACGAAGTCCACGGTGCCGGTGGACTGCCGGTCGATCGCGGCGACCCGGAACGTGATCTCTTGCCCCACCGCCAGCCGCTCGGCATAGCGCTCCGGGACCTGGAACGCCACCCGCTGCGGGTCGACGGTGTGGAGGGTGGTGAGGCGGGTGGACGTCGTCACGTAGTCGCCGAGGCTCACGAACCGGGCGCCGACCACGCCGGAGAACGGCGCCCGCACGACGGTGCGCTCGAGGCGCACCTGCTGGAGTTCGAGCTGCGCCTGCCGGCTCCGCGCGTTCGCTTCTGCTTCCTCCAGGTCGGCCTCCGACGAGGCGTTCTCTGCGAGCAGTCCTTTGGTGCGCTCCAGCGCCTGGACGGCGCGGTCGCGCTCTGCGGTGAGTTGAGCCACCAGCGCGGTGAGTTCCGCGTCATCGACCTTGAACAGCGGTGTGCCGGCCGTAACTTCGCGGCCCTCGCGAACGAGGATTTCGGTGAGACGACCCTGAACCTCGGGACGGAGTTCGATTGATTGGACCGCTTCGATGGTTCCGGTGGCGAGGATCGCGTCGACGACCGTGTCGGTGCGAGCGGCAGCGACCTCGACGGGCGTGGGTGGAGGACCACCTCCGCCGCCGGGACCGTCCCCGGACGCTCCGCCGCCGCAGGCAGCGAGAGCGAGTGACGTAAGGGCAGCAGCAGTCGAGGTGCGCATTGTCATGGGATACGTTCCGCTAGAAAAGGCGGCGGCCGAGGATTGCCTCGAGACCGGAAAGGGCCAGCCGCGTTCCGTATCGCGCCTGCACCAGCCCGGCTTCCGCCTCGGACAGACTCACCTGAGCCGTGATGAGTTCGATGATGGTGGTTGCTCCCGCGCGGTACCGTTCCTGCTGGACGCGCAGGTTTTCGCTGGCGACGACAACGGCCTGCGCGGCAAGCTCGGAGGTGGCACGCGCCGCTTCATAGGCTTCGTACGCTTCCACCACGTCTCGACGCAACGCCAGTTCGATGTCGGCACGATATGCCCGTGCCACCTCACGCGTAGTGGTCGCCCGCGAGAGCGCGATTTCCCGCTGCGCGCCGTTCCAAATTGGAAAACTCACTGCCACGCCGACTGACGATCGCGTCACGGCGCTCGGGAAGAAGGTTTCGTCGGTGGCGGTGACGAGACCGAACAGATCGATTCGTGGTGCGTATGCACCGCGCGCCGAGCGTACGAGCGCCTCGGCAGCCCGTTCGGAGGCGCGGACCCCGAGCGCCTCCGGGCTCGACTCCACTCCCTCTTGAATGGCGTCGTCCAGTGTGAGCGGCAGCGCCAGTGGGGTCAGCGTCACGTCGAGCACGGCATCAACCGGGCCCGGTGCCCCAACCCGGCGGGCAAGCTGGTAGCGTGCCACCGTGAGCCGAGCCTGTTGCCGGAGAAGGGCGACGCGTGCTTCCGTCAGCTCGAGCAGGAGCTGGAGTGAGTCCGTCTGCACGGCGGCGCCCGAGAGTACTCGCGCTCGCGCTACCGCCAGTTGCTCCTGTGCCCGACGTACGCGCTCGGTGGCAACTCCCGCGAGCTCCCGCTGGGCGATGACGTCGTAGTAGTCGGACTCGGTGAGGAGCGCCGTGGTGAATCGGGCTTCGAGCTCACCGGCACGCGCGCCCTCTAGCTCCGCCGAGGTGCGCTGGAGTTCCGCCACCTTGCTGAGACCGGAGAACAGGTTGAGCCGCCCATCGAGCCGGGCATCGACGATCGTGGACGCCGGCTCGCCGGTCCCGATATTGAAAAACGCGCTCGAGTACTGGGTTGCCGAGAGCTGGGCGGTGACCGACGGCACGATGAAGGCCGCGATCGCCGCACGTCGTCCCCACGCCGCATCGACAATCTGACGCACCGCCGACACGTAGTTCGGGTCGAGCTGCGTGGCCCGCTCCAGCGCCTCGGCCAATGTGATGCGCGGGAGCGAGTCCTGAAAGCCGGTGGGGAGTGGGGCCGGCATGACCGCGAGATGGGCGATGGCAACCAGAAACAACATCAACCGGCCTCCGCCGTCGCAAGGTCGGGTGCCCGTCGTCGCAAGCTGATCCGTTCCTGAACGGCGTCGAGCAGGACGTACACCACGGGGACGAGGAACAGCGTTAGCAGCGTCGAGAAGATCATGCCGCCCACGATGGCATAGCCCAGTGGCCGGCGACTAGCCGATCCCGCTCCGAGACCGAGCGCGATCGGCATGGCGCCCACGATCGTGGCGACCGAGGTCATGACGATCGGTCGCAGCCGGATCGCGCCCGAGCGAAGCATGGCCTGTGCGGCGTCGAGGCCGGTGCGCTTGAGTTGGTTGGCGTATTCCACCAACAGAATGGAGTTCTTGGTCACTAGGCCGATCAGCAGGATCATGCCGATCTGACTGAACAGGTTGAGCGTCGACCCGGTGATCAGTAGGGTCACGAGCGCGCCGGTCACCGCCAGCGGCACTGCCAGGATCACAGTGAACGGATGCAGGAGCGACTCGAACTGTGCGGCGAGCACCATGAACACAACCACGAGTGCCAGGAGGAACGCGAAGTAGAGCGCATTGCCGCTCTCTTGCAGTTCCCGGCTCTCCCCGGACAACGCGATGCTGCTGCCCAGTGGCAGGACTTCGTCGCTGGCAGCGTACAGCGAGTCCAGGGCCTCGCCCAGGGTGAAACCTGGTGCGAGGTTGCCGGTGAGGGTCGCCGAGCGCACCCGATTGAAGTGGCTCAGCTGACGCGGTCCCACCCCCTCCTCGATACGGGCCACGGCGGACAGCTGCACGAGCTGGCGATCGACGCCTCGCAGGTACAGACCGGTCATGTCGCCCGGGGTCGCACGCTCGGCCGGTGCCAGTTGCGCGATGACGTAGTAGAGCTTGTTGGCCCGTGTGAACGTGCCAATCCGCTGGCCGCCGAGCATGGTCTGCAGCGTACTCGAAATGTCGGCGATTCCAACACCGAGGTCTTCGGCACGATCGCGGTCGTAAGTGATCGTCAGCTCCGGTTTGTTGACCTTCAGGTCGGTATCGACATTGATCAGGCCGTTGATCCCGCGGGCTCTGGCCATGAGGCGGTCCATCCCGACCGCCAGGGAATCGAAGTTGGAATGCCGCACCACGAAGTTCACGGGATTGCCGAAACCCCCGAACGCAGAGGGGTTGTTCGCGAAGGCGAAGATCCCCGGGATCCCGAAGAATGGCGGTTGGACCTCTCCGATGATGTCCTGCGACGACCGGTCCCGCTCTGACCAATCGGTGAGCCGAACGAAGATGATGCCGCTGTTCACCCGGCCACCGAACCCGATGATGCTGAAGTACGCCTCGACGTCCTTCGTCTGCGCGAGAATCGCCTCGACGCGGCGCTGGTAGTCGTCGGTATACCCCAGCGAGGAACCCTCGGGCCCAATGGTGAACACGGTGAAGAAGCCACGATCGTCCGGCGGGACGAATTCCCGCCTGAGGTTCTGGAATACCACGACGGCGACGAGGACCGTCGCGACGCCGCCGCTCACGATGAGCCAGCGATTCCGCATGGCCCAGGCCAGTGCCACGCCATACGAGTCCGTGATGTTCTGGAACGTCTTCTCGAACAGGTTGAACAGCCGACCGTGCGACTTGGGAACCCGCAGGATCTTGGCGCACAGCATGGGAGTGAGGGTGAGCGCGATGAAGCTCGAGATGACGACCGCACCGGCCATGGCCAGGGCGAATTCGTTGAACAGCCGGCCAGTCGTGCCCCGAAGGAAGGCCAGCGGTGAAAAGACGGCTACGAGCGCGATCGTCGTGGCGATCACCGCAAACGCGATCTCGCTCGTCCCCCGCATCGCCGCCTGCTCCGGCGTCTCGCCCAGCGTTTCCTGGTGACGGTAGGCATTCTCCATCACGATGATGGCGTCGTCTACAACGATGCCGATCGACAGGATGAGGGCCAACAGCGTCAGGTTGTTGATCGTGAACCCGAAGAAGTACATCAGGCCGAACGCGGCCACGATGGAGGTCGGGATCGCGAGCCCGGGAATGATGGTGCCCTTCAGGTTGCGCAGAAACACGAAGATGATCAGTACCACGAGAAAGCCTGCGAGCAGCAGGGTTTCTTGCGCTTCTTGAATGGAGCGCCGTACGAAGGTGGCACCGTCGAATGCCGCGGACAGCTCGACCCCGGCCGGCAAGGCGGCCTGGATGTTCGGCAGCTCGGCCCGGATCGCGTCCGATACTTCGATCAGGTTCGCCTTGGACTGTCGAACCACTCCGATGGCCACGGCGGTGACCCCATTGAAGCGCAGGATGGCCCGGTCGTCCTCAGGTCCCAACTCCACCCTGGCCAGATCGCGCAGACGCACCAACTGGCCGTCCTGATTCGCGACCACCAGGTTTTGGAATTCTTCCGGCGTCTTGAGCTCACCCATCGAGCGCACGGTGAATTCACGCCGCGCCGACTCGATGCGCCCGGCCGGAATCTCCACGTTCCGGGTGCGAACGGCGGTCTGGACGTCCTGCACCGTGAGTCCGCGCGAGGCGAGCGCGTCGGGATCGAGCCAGATGCGCATCGAGAAGCGCCGCTCTCCGAAGACCTGGGCGCGGCCGACACCCGGAAGGGACTGGAGCCGGGTCTTCACCTCGCGATCTCCGAGATCGGACAGGTCGAGCAGGCTGTAGTTGGCCCCGGAGAGCGCCAGCCAGAAGAAGGGCTGCGCGTCGGCATCCTGCTTGCTCACCACCGGCTCCTCGATGTCCTGGGGCAAGCGCCCCCGCACCCGCGACACCTTGTCCCGCACGTCTTGCGCCGACGCCTCGAGATCCCTGTCGAGCGTGAATTCGAGCGTGACGTTGCTGAACTGCTCCGCGCTCGCGCTGGTGAGGGTGCGAAGCCCGGGGATGGTGCTCAGCTCCTCCTCGAGGATGTCGGTCACGGTGGACTCGATCACGCGGGGGTTGGCGCCCCGCAGGAAGGTGCTGACGGACACGACGGGAGAGTCGACGTCCGGGAACTCCCGGACCGGGAGCCGGGAGTAGGCGATCCCACCGAACAAGATCAGCGCGATGCTCACCATGCTGGTGAGCACAGGCCGACGGATCGAGGTGTCGGAAAGCTTCACGAGTGATGCCTCGGCAGGGGTCTCGACATGTAACCCGACAACCTAGCGGTGGTTTCACCCGGGGGCCATCCCCGTATCGGTCGCCGCTCCCCAGGCCGACCTCGCCTACCCCCGCCCGGGGACGCATCTTCCTCACGCTCGGACCGTCGAACGTCCCGCTCACGCCGGAGTCGAGGATGAAGATCCGCCGTATCACTGCGCATCAGGTCGACTTGCCCCTCCACGAAGGGACGTACGCTTGGTCGGGTGACAAAGCCGTCTCGGTGTTCGACAGCACCGTGGTCTGTATCGAGACGGATACGGGCATCACGGGTGTGGGTGAGGTGTGTCCGCTGGGACCCGCCTATCTCCCGTCGTATCCGGATGGGGTCAGGACTGGGCTCCGCACGCTGGCCCCCACACTGCTCGGCATGGATCCCACGCAGCTCGGTCCCCTCAATCGTGCCATGGATCACGCGCTCAAGGGTCACCCCTACGTAAAGTCACCGATCGACATGGCATGCTGGGACATCCTGGGTCAGGCGACGGGCCAGTCCGTCAGCACGCTGCTCGGCGGGCGGCATGGAGAGGATTTCCCGCTGTACCGGGCCATCTCCCAAGCGCCGGCTGAAATGATGGCCGAGCGCGTGGCGGGCTATCGTGCTGAGGGCTACCGGCGGTTCCAGCTCAAGGTGGGAGGCGAGCCCGACGAAGATGTGGAACGCATTCACGCCGTTGCTGCCGTCCTGCGCCCCGGCGACATCTTGGTCGCGGACGCCAATACGGGGTGGCTCACGCACCAGGCGCTCCGTGTGGCCCGCGCCGTTCGAGATCTCGACGTGTACATCGAGCAGCCGTGCCGCACGTACGAGGAATGTCTCACCGTGCGTCGACACATCGACCAGCCGTTCGTGCTGGACGAGTCCATGGACGCACTCGAGCAGGTGGTGCGTGGCTGGGGCGACGGCGCCATGGACGTGGTGAATGTGAAGATCAGCAAGCTCGGCGGACTCACGAGGGCGAGAGAGGTACGAGACCTGTGCGTCTCCCTCGGCATCGCCATGACCATCGAGGACAGTTGGGGGGGCGACGTCACGACGGCGGCCATTGCGCACTTGGCGCACTCCACACCGCCGGAACTGCTCTTCACCGCGACGGACTTCAACAGCTACGTGACCGTCACCGTGGCCGATGGTGCTCCCCGACGGGAGCGGGGTCGGCTGGCTGCCCCCACCCGCCCCGGTCTCGGGATCACGACCCGGAGCGACGTGCTGGGCCCGCCCGTGCTGGACGTGCGGTAGGGGTGCCCCCGGTGGGCGGAGCGATTTCCGGAACCGCGCCGTCCACCAGATACAACGTCCGCATGAACGCTTCGCAGCGGAACAACGTGCCCTCGAACAGGAGCCGCTGCCCCACCCTGGGCACAAGATGACCCGCGAGCGCCTCGGGCAACCGCACGACGGCGCGCACCTGACGGGCGCCGTACGCATCCTCCATTTGCGCAATCTCGAAGGTGGCACGGGCACCCCGTTCCTTGCCGAAGACATGATCGAACGGGTACGTGGTCACGCTGCGGAGTACGCCTGACCACAGCACCTGCCGTCCCTCGAGGTGCTGGGCGAACCGACGCTCCATCTCATCACCCATGAGTCGTGTGCCGAACAGGAGCTCGGTGGCGTCGCGAGGATGAGTGGGCGCATCGTGGCGCGCGGTCTGGGTGGTGGGAGCCGGGGGCGGCGCAGGCGCGGGCCTCGCGGTGTCATCCCCTCCGGGAGTCGTTGGCGGATTCGGCGGTGGGAAGGTTTCGAGCACCGCGTGATCGGTGGCGATTCGCAGGCGCAGGGAAGTGTCGTCGCTGCCTGGTGTGCGCTCCGGCCGCCCCGCGATGACGTCCCCATCGGCGTCGTTATGCTCGGGCGTGTCTTCCATCGGGTCGCCGCTTTCGGACAGGCGTGGAGGGATCCATCCAGGATCGATCAGTTCGGCAAAGGAGAGTAACTGCGATTCTTCAGATTCACCGGCGTCGGCGAGCTCGGTCTCAGCTGGGAGTCGCTTGGGCTCGGACGTGGGCTCAGGTCCATGCTGAGTGGATTCGTCTGGCGCCTCAAACCGTCTCGTCTCGGGTTTGCGAGCCCATTGCTCGAGATCCTCAGCCATCCTGACCAGATTCCTCACCTGATCCACGATCCGTTCGCGACTATCGTTAATGCCTTCGGCCTCCCACGTGAGCGTGGTGTCATCGATGGCGGCATCGGGAAAGAAAGCGTAGAAATCGCGGAGCACCCGACGGCGCACTGGGCCGAGCATGCCGACGACGGCATCAGGGTCGGTGGCCGTAATCACCAAGCGCTCTTCGAGCTCGTCGTCCCCGAACGAGAGATCCCGTTTGCCGAAGAGCCGCTGAACGCCGGAGAAGACGGTTCGCTCTCGGATTCTGAGGCCCAGATGAAGCGAAACGCGGTAGGTAATGCGGTATCGGGTGTGGCGAGCGGAGTCGTCGCCTTTGGTGAAGGTCGACACCCTGACCGAACAGCCTCGCAGATGCCCGTGGATCTCGGGATAGTTGAAGAAATCCCCCGGATCGCAGCCCAGCCCCAGTGTCGTTGCCGCGGCACCCCATGTGTCCCGGAGTGGCTTCCGGTTACTGGCCTGAGCGGCCGCAGCGATGCCAAGCCCGACCACGGCAATCAGGATCACGACCGCAAACGTCTCCACGCGTCCCCCACTCGGTCTCCCAGCCAATCTATCGCCCGAGAGCGGTGGCGGGCTAATGAACACAGTGTGTATTATTCATAGCCGTGCCCTTTGCCGCCGAACGTCGAGTTCGAACCGATGACCACTGGTAGCCCCGACATTCGCAACACCGACTGGAACGCGTTGGTCGCGCCGTACAAGCAGCCCAGCTTCTGGCGCGCAGCGATCCAGCTGGTCACCACCGCACTCCCGTTTGGCGCCCTGTGGCTCCTCATGCTCTGGAGCATGGACCGCGGCTACTGGCTGACGCTCGTCCTGTCACTGCCAGCGGCACTGCTGGTGGTGCGGATGTTCATGTTTCAGCACGACTGTGGCCACGGCTCCTTCTTCACCTCGCGGCGCCTCAACAACCTGGTCGGGGCCACCATCGGCGTACTGACGCTCGTCCCCTACCGCTACTGGCGAAAGACCCACGCCATGCACCACGCCGGCTCCGGGAATCTCGAGCAGCGCGGGATCGGAGACATCACAACGCTCACGGTGCAGGAATATCTGGGCCTCCCGCGACTGAAACGGTTCTTCTACCGGCTGTATCGCCACCCCGCGGTGATGTTGCTGATTGGCCCTGCGTATCAGTTCATTCTGAAGCACCGGTTCCCGTTCGACCTGCCGCGCACCTGGAAGCGCGAGTGGCGAAGCGTGCACGGCACCAATCTCGCGCTCCTCCTCGTGGTGACGGCCATGTGGCTACTGGTCGGGATCGATCGATTTTTGCTCGTGCAACTCCCCATCACGCTGATTGCCGGATCGATCGGCGTCTTCCTCTTCTATGCGCAGCATCAGTATGAGGACACGTATTGGCGCTATCGGGAGGAATGGAACTACTACGAGGCAGGTCTCGAGGGCAGCTCACATTTCATGCTGCCCAGAACACTGCAGTGGTTGACGGCCAACATCGGCCTGCACCATATCCATCACGTGTGCAGCCAGATCCCGAATTACCGGCTGCAGCGCTGCTACGATGAGAATCCCGAATTCCACGAGGTCACACGCCTCACCGTACTGCAGAGCCTCAAGACGCTGGGGATGACCCTGTGGGACGAGGACGCGCGACGACTGGTCGGATTCCGGCAACTCCGTGCTATCCGGCAGCGCCTGGCGGGAGCTGGGACCGCCATCAAGCCCACCAAGCCGGAAGCAGTGCCACCCACCTGGCGCTGAGCGGGCCCCGCTCCCCTCAGTTCTTCAACGCCTCCAACCGGCCCCGGATTTCCGCGATCCGGTCGTTCGCTTCGGGGAACCCGCTCGGAAGGACGGCGTCCGGTGCGAGTAGGCCGTAGAGGCGGAGGGCCTTGTCGAAGCTGAGGCGCGCCTCCTGTGGTCGGTCGTCCAGCGCTGATTCCAAGCCGTCGAGGTAGAGCGTCTCTGCCACCAGCCATCCGCGTGCCGGCTCCAGCTCGCCTGTCGGAGCCACCATCTGCTCGAGCGTCGCGGCGTCCGCGAGCTTGGCCAGAGAGAGGTCGAAGCCCACGCCTTGCAGCACCGACTCCAGCTCCTGGCGCACCTGGGCTGGTGCCAGCGTCCGCTTCAGGATGATCTCGCGCAGCCGGATCAGGATCATGCCCATCTGCTCGATCATGCGCATGATGTAGTCGCGCTGCACCATGCTCGTCACCTCCCCCGGTCTCGAGGGCATACACCGAGCGGTCCGAGTGCATGGCGCGCCCCGGTCGACCTGGTGCACCCCTCATCGTAGTTTACCTCTATGGGGGAGATCACGACGGCACTACGGGCGGCGCTCGCCGATCGGTACGACCTGGTGCGGATGGTGGGGCAGGGGGGGATGGCCACCGTCTATCTCGCTCAGGACCTGAAGCACGAACGTGATGTAGCGCTGAAAGTGCTCCGGCCGGATCTCGCCGCCTCCATCGGCACCCAGCGTTTCCTCAAGGAGATCGCGATCGCCGCCCGGCTCTCCCACCCGCACATCGTTGCGCTCCACGACTCGGGCGAGAGCCAAGGATTCCTCTACTATGTCATGCCATACGTCGATGGCGAGTCGCTGCGCGCACTATTGCGTCGCAGCGCCCCGCTGCCGCTCGGAGTGGTGCTCGGCATTACGCGCCAGGTAGCGGATGCACTGGGCTACGCGCATCGCATGGGGGTCCTCCATCGGGACATCAAGCCCGAGAACATCCTGCTGGCGCAGGGCCACGCCTTCGTGGTCGACTTCGGGATCGCCAAGGCTGTGAGCACGGCCGGCGGTCCTCCCACCACCCGCACCGGCTTCGCACTGGGAACTCCGGGATACATGAGTCCGGAACAGGCCGCTGGGGTTCGCCACATCGACGAGCGGACGGACGTGTACGGACTTGCGTGCGTCGTGTACGAGATGCTGGTCGGCGAACCCCCGGGGCTCTGGGTCACCGAGACGGCGGCCAGAATCGGCCGGTTCGTCGATGCCGAGCCGCTGCACCGTCAACGGTTGGATGCGCTTTCGGGACGCGTGGAACAGGTACTTGCCCGGGCGCTGGCGCTGCGCCCGACCGACCGGTTCCCGACCGCGGCGTCGTTCGCCGACGCACTCGTTCAAAGTGCCGACCGATCCCCCACCCGATACACCGATGCAGAGATTCGGGAGATCGTGGGGCGCGCCGCGGAGCTGCAGGCGGAGCGCCCGACGCAGGAGGGGCTCTTCTCCGTGGGAGGAGTCGAGCGAATCGCCGCAGAGGTCGGTATCCCACCGGACGACGTGCGCCGCGCGCTGGTGGAGATCGATCACACAGGGCCCGGCCGCGTGGTCGTGCCCGCACCCGTTGGTTCATCAGGCCTGTCGGCCACGACGGTGTCGATCGATCGGGTCGTGGAACGGGAGATCCCGGTGGCCGCGTTCGGCGAAATCGTGGAAGAAATCCAGATGACCTTTGGACGGGGCAAGATCACCGTGTGGGAGGACAGCCTTGTGTGGAACAGCGGCGTGCACGGAGGCATGCCCGGGCGCCAGGTGCGGATCGCGGTCACCCCGCGTGACGGCCGCACCAGGATTCAGATCCGGGAGCAGGTGGAGCAGGTAGCGGGTCAGCTCTTCGGGGGCGTGGCCGGTGCCTTCTTCGGCGGGCTCTTCGGACTCACCGTGGGAGGTGGCGTGGGTGGCGGTGAGCCGTCGGCCGTCGCGGCCTTCGGCCTGCTCGGCACCATCGGTGGCGCGTTCCTCGTGGCTCGATCGCTCGGTGTCACCGCGGTCATGCGCAGGGAGCGTGAGCTCGCGACGCTGGCCGACCGCTTGGTCGAGCACGTTGAGCTGGCGTTGCCCTCGCCGTCCAACGAGCAGGCAAACCGCTAGGAGCTTCCGGTCGGCTCCCCGATGGCGTTGCCGCGGCCGCCGGCGCGCCGAACGGCGGGATCGAGTCCGGCGGGACGTTCAGCAGCTGCGCTACGCCCACTCGCGCGAGCATCGGCACCATGCCGAGCCACACCAAGTCCCGATCCTTGGCGTAGAAATAGTGGATCTGTCCCCTTCCGAACACGGAGTGAACGGCGAGGCCGGCGACCTCGAACTGCGCGTGATGGCCGAAGCCGGTTCCTTCGCCATCGACGCCGGCCGCCATGCGCGCGAGCTCTGACGTGGCCGTCTCGGCGCTCTCGTACCGGCTGACGTAGAGCGTGGTGCCCATTTCTTCCGGTCCGTAGGTGGCGACCCAACTCCGGTCGGGCGCCACTTCTTTGCCGTGCATGCCTTCGAGTACGGCGGCGGCGTCCTCGCCCGCCTTGACTTCGGCCAGCGGGAACCCGTGGATCTCTTCCGGGACGGGCGCCTCGCCAGCGTCGGAACCAGCGCATGCGGCGGCACCGCTCAGGGCGACCGTAAGAAGCGCGGCAGCGAGCGCGATGGGCGCCTGAGAAGGCATCCTTGGCACTGTAGCTCCTTCGTCACGATTCCTAGTGCAATGGCCCGCCGAAGACGGCCGACGCAACGTAGTTGGGGTCGCCGGGGAACAGAAGGCCCACGGACGTCGCGGCTCCGGAAGGCGCTTGATCCCCGGCCGTCACCGGGGTATTTAGCATCTCACTTCCTCCCAGTGGTGCGTCCATGTCTGGTCTCAAGCCATACGCCGGGATCTCCCGCGGCCCGTTCCTCCTCCTGCCCATCACGCTCGTGGCGTCCGGGGCGGCTGCCGCGGCGTATGCCGGACAGTTCAGTTGGCTCCACACGACGGTCGGCATGGTTGGCCTCGTGGCGCTCCACATCGCGGTGAACGTCTTCAACGAGTGGAGCGACATGGCACGCACCGGGATCGACCTCCACACCCAGCGAACGCCGTTCTCGGGCGGCACCGGAACGCTGCCGTCCGGCGCGATCTCGACGCGTTCAGCGCTGCTGTACGGGATTGGCTGGGCGATCCTCGGACTGGCGGTCGGCATCTGGTTCATCACCCGCATCGGGTGGGCCCTGTTGCCGATCATGATCGTGGGCGCGATCACCATCGTGTTTTATACGGACGTGCTCACCAAGCTTGGAGTCGGGGAGTTGGCGGCCGGCCTGGGGCTCGGCGCGCTTCCGGTGGTCGGGATTGCCCTCGTGCAAACGGGCAACGTTCCGGATCCGGCGTTGGCCGCTGCGATCCCCGCGTTCTTCATGACGTTCAATCTCCTGTTGCTGAACGAGTTCCCGGACGTCGAGGCGGATCGGCAGGGTGGGCGTCGCCACTTGGTCATCCGGTTTGGCCGACCGGCGGCAGCCAAGATCTACGCCGTCGCGGCCATCCTGACGCCGGTGGCGATTGTTGTGGCGGTGATCATGGGCTACCTGCCTCTGCTCGCGCTCGCGGCAACCCTTCCTTCACTGGTGCTGTTGGTCAAGCCCCTGCAGTGGGCGTTTGGCAATCCCGAGCAGCCGGTCCCTCTGCCGGCGATGGGTGCCAACGTGATCTGGAATCTCTCGACCAACACATTGTTAGCGGTCGCGCTGATCGTGCATACCCTGTAGACCGCTCGAGCCGCACAAGCGACGGCCCCGGGATCCGCACTTGGATCGCGGGGCCGTCGTCGTTTTCGGCCGTGGCCCGCGCTGGGCTACCGCCGGCTCCGCGACAACGCTTTGTAGTACTCCTCTAC
This sequence comes from Gemmatimonadota bacterium, assembly GCA_029863245.1. Lineage (GTDB taxonomy): Bacteria > Gemmatimonadota > Gemmatimonadetes > Gemmatimonadales > GWC2-71-9 > JAOTVV01. The sequence goes on along the minus strand of JAOTVV010000045.1, from coordinate 2,175 downwards.
GAGCTTGCGATATGCCTCGGGCACGTCATCGGACCCTGACAGGAAGAGCCGCTCTTCATCTGTACCGGCCAGCTCACGCCGGAGCGCGAACTCGAACTCCTTCAATCCGGCGATGATCTCCGCCTGGAGTTGAGCCAATCCCCGAGGATCGCCGAGGGTGCCGCGGTTCTGGAGCGTGCCGAGGCCGCGCAGGATCCGATCGAGCTGGGCGACGTCCACGTCTTCCTCCGCCAATTCACGCCGGAGCTCTGCCATCTCGTTCCGTCGCCTCCCGAGCTCTCCCCGGAACTGCCGAACATCGTCTGGAGAGAGTTGTCCGGTCCCGCCGCCACGCGGCATGCCCTGAGGCGACGACTGTTCCCGTCCGGGTTGCTCGCCTCCCTGCGGCTCCGACGTTTCCTGTCCCTGTCCCTGCTGCGGTGATTCCTGTCCCTCGCGGCCAGGCTGCTGGGGCTCGGCCGCGGCACGCAGCCGCTCGTCCAGTGACTCGAGCGCGTTGACGAGATCGCGAGCACGATCGAGCGATTGACCGAGCCGCTGCTCCCGCGTGTCGCCGACCGCATCCAGCGCGTCGCGAATCCGCTGTTCCAGGTTTTCGAGGTCAGCCCCGATTTGTTCCTCGAAATTGCGCGCGTACTCCGTCGACCGGTCCTGCACCACTCCCCGTGAGAACAGGATCTTGTCGGCGAGGCGCTGATCACGCATCTCGCGCGCCGCCTCGCCGAGCCGACGGGCTGCGTCCTTCTGTTCCTCGCGCATCGTCCTGGCGAGCTCGGCGAGTTGTGCTTCGAGGTCGCGCACCTCGTCGGCCATCTGATTCTTGCGCTCCACCAAGCGGCGGACTTGCTCGTCACGATCGGCAGCGGCTGCTTCCAGTCGCTCGACGTCACGCCGTACGTCCTGCTGCTGCTCGCTCAGTTGCTCGGCACGTCTCAGCGCGTCGCGGATCTCACCCTCGCCTCCGGCTGACCGGCTTTGCTCCAACCGGCGCCGAGCGTCACGTAGATCGTCGAGGGCCGACTGCCCCCGAGCGGTCCCGTCGGCGTTCCGAGTCGCCGCAGCGCGACGCATGGCCTCCGCCGCTTCGCGGAGCCGCCGAGCGGTCTGCTCGAGATCGGGGCGCGATTGCTCGCGGGAGAGCCGCTCGAGACGGCGGGCGGCCTCCTCGGTCTCGTCGGCCAGTCGGCGCTGCGCCTCGGACCCGCCACCGCCGCCCTGGCTCTGTGCCTGAGCCCGCATGCGCTCGTTTTCCTGCTGCTGACGCCGGGCGAGCTCTCGGAGCTTCTCGAGGATCTCGTCGACCTGTTGGCTGGTTTCCCGCCGCTCCCCACGGTCGACCTGCTCGTACTGGTTGCGCAGCTTGTCCATCTCGAGATCGAACAGATCGGCCAGATCTTCGGCGCTGGCCGATTGACCGCCGCCACCCTGCTGGTTGCCGCCTCGAGTCACTTCCCGTTCCCGGAACGCTGCTTCCGCACGCTGGAGAAACTGGAGCGCACGCTGCTCCGGCGAGAGGGCGTCCTGTGGCCGTCGCTCGCCCAGCCGTTCCTCGGCCTCCTGCATCGCGACCGCTGCCTGCGGCAACGCCTCCGCCACCGCCTGGAACGTGGAATCGAGTTGGACCACCCGCCGGCTCTCCATTCGGTCCACCAGTGTTTGGACTTCCTCACGGAGCCGGCCCTGGGCCAGGGCCAAGGTCGCGAGGTTTTCGCGGACCTCATCGGCAAGAAGCTGGCTGGAATCACGCACCACCTTGAACGTGGCGGCGACAATCTGTCGCTGCCGGGACGACAGTTCGCCGACCTCGCCGCCGGTCCCCGCGGCGCCCTCGCCCCCCTGCGCTTCGGCCTGACGGTAGCGACGGTCGAACGGTCGGATCTCCAGGAAGTAGATGTCCGTGGTGGTGGTCTGAACGCCACCTACGCGGTTGGCGTCAGTCGCACGAGCGTAGTACGACAGGAAATCACCTGGCTCGAGGTCGGTCTCTTCGAGGTAGAAGGTGTGACCAGCGGTGAGCTGACGAGGGGTCCGTGACCCGCTGTACAGGGGGACCGCTCGCTCCGGCCCTCCATTCACCGCGTAGCGTAACTCGACCCGGCCGACCCCGTAATCGTCTTCAGCCGAAACCTCGACGAACACTTCGTCGATACTGGTGACCGAGATGTCCCGGCCTGG
>JAOTVV010000068.1 GCA_029863245.1 Gemmatimonadota bacterium | reverse complement strand
AACGATGTCACAACTCGTCGCCGACGCGGTCGGTGCCGGCGGCGAAGCAGGTGGCGCTCCGGCGCATGCGGTCGCCACCACGAGCGCCAGCATGCCGCCGATCCGGCAGTGCAGAGCCGTGAGCCCCGTCAGGGTGCTGTGATAGTCAGAGTGCTCGAGCATCCGGCAGGCCGGTCCTATCCGGTTGCGATCGTCCGCACGCCCTTCACCAACCGCGTGATCTCCTCGTCGCTCGTATAGCACGCGCACCCCGCGCGGACGATGCCTTCGGGTGCGCAGCCCAGCCGCTCAATCACCGTCTTGGCATAGAAATCCCCATTCGAGGTGAACAGGCCACGCTCAGCCAGCGCCCGCGTCACACGCGATGACGGCACCCCGTTGACCAGGAACCCCACGGTCGGCGTGCGTGGTGCATCAGGCGGCGGTCCGAACAGCCGAACTCCGGGGATCGCGGCCAGGCCCTCCCACAGCGCTTGAAATAGCACGGTTCCACGGGCATGAAGCGCGCCGTAGACCGTCGCGAGCCGTGGCCGCAACTCCCCCTGACCCCCGAATGACGCCAGCCAACGGACGGCTGCCGCCGCGCCGACGATCCCCTCGTGGCTCAAGGTTCCCGTTTCTGCGCGCTCCGGCGCATCATTGGGCGCCGGCGCCAGGCGGGGAAAGTCGATCGCGTCGAGCAGGTCGCGTCGGCCCCAAAGGACCCCGATGTGCGGGCCGTAGAACTTGTACGGTGAACAGACGAAGAAGTCACAGCCGAGGCCCGTGACGTCCGGCAGCGCGTGCGGTGCGTAATGGACACCATCCACGAACACGAGTGCGCCTCTGGTGTGAGCGGCGTCCGCGATCAGCCGGACATCGGTGATGGTGCCAAGGGAATTCGCCGCGGCCCCGATGGCCACAATGCGCGTGCTGTTCCCGATGAGGCTCAGCACGTGGTCCAGCTCGAGTTGTCCGGTCGCTGGTGCAAACCGTCCCCACCGAACCGTCACGCCTCGCTCCATCTCGAGAGCCGTCCACGGAGCGATGTTCGCGTGGTGGTCCAGCTCCGTGACCACGATCTCGTCCCCGGATCCAAGTCGACGTCCGAGCGCGCGCGATAGGTGAAAGGTCAGCGTCGTCATGTTCGCGCCGAACACGATCTCATGCGGCGTACCGTTGACGAAGTCGGCGAACGCCGTTCGGGCCGAGCCGAGCGCCTCATCTGTCTCGGCGCTCGAGGGATATGCCCAGTGCGTGTTGGCGTTGTGGTGGTACAGGTAGTCCGTCATCGCGTCGCCGACGGCGCGGGGCACTTGCGTGCCGCCCGGCCCGTCGAAATACGCCACGGGAGAGCCCCCATGGCGGCGCTCGAGCGCCGGGAAGTGACTGCGAATCGCTTCGGTCGTAGCCACCTTCCCGACGACTGCAGCGGCAGACACTCCAACCATTCCCTGTCGACCCATCACTCGCTCCGTGAGTTGGGACGTGCTTGCTCAATATATGCAGCGACCATTCACCTACCAGACACGCGGGCTATATTAGCGCATCGCCACCGCAGGGTCTCCGATGGAGTCGTATCAGATACAGAATCTCGTCGAGATGCTGATCATCTCCGTCTCGAGCATCTCTGCCCTCTGGATCGTGACGCGCGCCTGGATCGGCCGCCGCGGCCGGATCGGTGGCGCAGACGTCACCCGCCTCACCGAGTCGGTCGAGCGGCTGCGTGAGAGTGTGGAGGGCATGCGGATGGAGCTGGGCGACGTCGGCGAACGCCTCGAGTTCACCGAGCGGGTGCTCGCCCAACTCGCCGATCGCGGATCCGGTCGACCTCCACTCCCGCCGTCGTGATTCACGGCGCGCCGGTACCACCGTTCACGCAAGCGTGGGCCGACGCGTTCCGCGCTCGGGTGAATGAGAGCCCCGAGTACCGGCAGGCCGCCAAGCGCTGGCACGGGCCGCTCGCCCTCGTACTCGAGCCATCCCCACACCACGGCTTCCCCACACCGCGGGCGCTCGTGCTCGAATTCGACGGCCGCGGCTGCATCCGCGCCGATGCCGAAACAACCGATCACGTCGATGCGCCGTTCGTGATCACCGGAGACTACCGCTCGTGGAAGCGCATCATGCGCGGCGAGCTCGATCCGATCGCCGCCATCGTGAGGCGCCGCCTGCACCTGCATGGCTCGTTGGCCAAAGTGCTGCTGCACGCGAGGGCGGCCAAGACGCTCATCGCCTGCGCGACCACGATCCCCACCCGGTTTCCCGACGACGAGATGCCGCAGTAGGTCTCGGTCGGCATGCCCTCCCGCGGGCGTCACTGTTGCACGAGGCGGCGCGGGAAGGTATTCCTGACGCACGCCAGGATACGAGCCGGCGAGCGGCGCGGCAACCTCACCGGGACACGAAATCGATGTCCATGACGTTGGTGATCCTCGCGGCGGGTCGAGGAAGCCGGTACGGCGGTCTCAAGCAGCTCGAGCCCGTTGGGCCGCACGAGGCGACGCTCATGGACTATACGATTCATGACGCCGTGCGTGCCGGTGTCGACCGCGTGGTGCTGGTCATCCCGCACGGACTGGACGCGGTGTTTCTGTCACACCTCGGCGAGCAGTTCGGGCGGCAGATCGATATCCGATGTATCGCGCAGACCATCGAGGCCGTCCCGTACGGCTACTCCATCCCTCCCGAGCGGGCGAAGCCGTGGGGTACCGCCCATGCCGTCCTCATCACCGCTCCGCTCGTGGACGGCCCATTCCTGGTCGCCAACGCCGACGACTTCTATGGGGCCTCGAGCTACGCGCTGCTGTGCACGCATCTGCGCGAGCACCCGAACGTCGCCGCCGTTGTAGGCTATCCGCTGCACGCCACCCTTTCCCCGCACGGGGGCGTGTCCCGAGGCATCTGTGAGCTAGATCCGAACGGCTTCGTCGCACGCGTGCGGGAAGTTCGGCACATCCGTGACGTGCAGGGCGTCCTGGAGGGACGGACCGAGGCAGGCGATCGGCTCACGCTCAGCGGCAACGAGACCGTGTCGATGAACCTCTGGGGGTTCGGCTCGGCGATTCTCCCCATACTCGAGTCCGACTTCGCTCGTTTCCTGGAGACGGACGGGGCGGACCCCGCGGCCGAATTCCTGCTTCCGAGCGTGGCCAATCGACACATCGCTGCGGGATCGCTCCGCCTCACGGTGCTTCCGTCAGACGCCGCGTGGTTCGGGATGACGTTCCCCGAGGATACGCCGCGCGTGCGCCGACAGATTGCCGAGCTGGTGGCGGCGGGACGCTATCCTCGGCACCTCGGCGACGGGCTGGGGTGACGCCATGCAACTGATCGGGATCGACTGGGCGGTCATCGCCGTCTACGGTGCGGTCGTCGTCCTGGTGGGAGTGATCTTCGCCCGCCGGGCCGGCCAGGGCACGCAGGAGTTCTTCCTCTCCGGGCGCAAGCTGCCCTGGTGGCTGCTCGGGACCTCCATGGTGGCGACGACGTTTTCCACCGATACGCCGAACCTGGTGACCGACATGGTTCGCACCGGCGGCGTGAGCCAGAACTGGCTCTGGTGGGCGTATCTCATCACCGGCATGTGCACCGTGTTCTTCTACGCCAAGCTCTGGCGCCGGTCGGGAGCGCTCACCGACATCGGGTTCTACGAGCTGCGGTACTCCGGCACACCCGCCGCCTTCCTGCGGGGGTTTCGGGCCGTGTACCTGGGGGTGTTCTTCAACGTCGTGATCATGGCGACCGTCACCCTCGCCGCGATCAAGATTGCCGGAGTCCTCATCGGACTCGACAAGTACACCACGGTGCTGATCGCCGGGTCCGCCACGGCGCTGTACTCCGCCACCTCAGGGCTCTGGGGCGTGGTGGTGACCGACCTGCTGTTGTTCGTCGTCTCGATGGTGGGTGCCTTCGCCGCGGCCTACTACGCGGTATCGCAGCCGGAAGTGGGTGGGCTGGTCGGCCTGTTCGCCCATCCCGAGATCCAGGACAAGCTTTCGCTCCTTCCCGACTTCGCCGATTGGCGCACTGCCGCCGCCGTGCTCATCATCCCCATCGCGGTGCAGTGGTGGAGCACGTGGTATCCGGGCGCGGAGCCGGGAGGCGGTGGCTACATCGCGCAACGCATGCTTGCGGCGCGCTCCGAGCGGGAGTCGATGATGGCGACCCTGTGGTTCAACATCGCACACTACGCGCTCCGGCCGTGGCCGTGGATCATTGTGGCGCTCGCTTCCCTCGCGGTGTACCCGAGCCTCGACATCATCGCCGCGCGATTCCCCAATCTCGATCCGTCGATCGTCCGCCATGACCTGGCCTATCCGGCGATGCTGGTGTTCGTGCCGCATGGCCTGCTGGGCCTCGTGGTGGCATCGCTGGCCGCCGCCTACATGTCCACGATCTCGACCCATCTGAATTGGGGGGCGTCGTACGTCGTGGATGATGTGTATCGACGATTTGTGGCCCGCTCACGACCCGAACAGCACTACGTGACCGTTGGGCGCATCACGACCGTGCTGTTGGTCGTGCTCGCCTCCGTGCTCTCCCTCTGGCTCGAGAACGCACTCCAGGCCTTCCAGATCCTGTTGCAGATCGGCGCGGGCACGGGGCTCATCTTCCTGCTCCGCTGGTTCTGGTGGCGCATCAACGCCTGGAGCGAGATCTCGGCAATGGTGATCTCGTTCGTCGTGGCCGTGTACTTCCAGTTCGTGCACCAGCGACTGG
>JAOTVV010000003.1 GCA_029863245.1 Gemmatimonadota bacterium | reverse complement strand
CGCACGGTCGACACGTCGCGAGGCGTTGCCTCGTAGGCGAAGATGGCATCGTTGGGACACGCGGCAATGCAGAGATCGCAGTTGATGCAATCGTAGAGCGCGAGGGTGCTGTCGATCTGTCGCGGGGCCTTGGCGTTGGACTCCGCGTGGTAGCGTGGCTCGTTGGCCAGTACCGGCACTATGTTTCGACCGTTCAGCCGGCCGGCGATGCGCGTCGCCGAGAGCACCAGCGCGTCGGCATCGACACCTTCCGCCGCGGCAAGCTCCCGCAGCAGCCCTGGCATGTCGTCGGGTCGCTCGGCTGCGATCTGCCCGACCCGCCTGCCCTCCCGTTCCCACAGAGCGCCGCTCGCATCCACCTGCTCCATGGCCTCACGCGCGGCCGGAACGGCGTTGCCAAATGCCGAGAGCACGTACGCCTCCCGGCTCGTGACGCCGACACGCTCCATCTCCCTACTCAGCCCGCGCAGATATGCCGGCAGGCGGCCATACCCGCCCTGACGCAGCAGGTCCGTACACGTGGTAACTGGCACCATCCCGCAGGCGACCGCGGCCGCCACATTGCGGGCATCGATGCCCGCCGAAAACGACACCGGGAACTCGAACCCCACGTCCTCCCGCACCCGCTGCATCAGATTCATCGAGATCACGTGCAGCGGCGGCCCGGAGAGATACATATAGGGATCCGCCTGCGCCGGAAACACGGCTGATTCGTTGGCCACGACGAGGGTGTTGGTGAACTTCGCTCCAATCGTGGAGCCGCGCCGTTCCGCCACCTCCCTGAGGCTCCACAGGATGTCGAGACATTCGGCGTATTGCAGGTCCTGCTCGAACGCCTCGTAGCGCAGCGAGAACTGCGTGTACCCGAGTTGCTCGTGCAGGATGTGCCGGACTTCGTGAAAGCCCAGCAGCGTAGGGTTGAGCTTGATGATCGTGTGGAGCCCGCGGCCCTCGAGCAGGTATCGGGCGATCGCCTCGATCTGATCGGCTGGGCAGCCGTGAAAGGTCGAGAGAGTGACGCAATCCGAGATGGGGGCCGGCAGCGGCACCTCGCGATACGCTGCGAGATCCCCGGTCAATTGACCCCGTAGCTCGTCGTACAGTGGCTCGGGGTGTCTGAGCGCGTCGAGGAATCGCGTCACCTTCGACGATCGGATGCCATCGAGGTCGTACCCGACGCTGATGTCGAAGATCGTATCGAGATCGGCCTCCGACGCGGCATCCAGCACACCAAATGCCCGCGTGCTCTTGAGGATGGCGATGAGATACGCGGCCTTGGCGTACTCCAGCGCCGACTGTTCCACCAGCAGTTCCTGCGACCACTCCACGTTGAGTCCGACGTTCGGGACGTGGATGCAGGGACGCGGAATCGTGAGCCGATCGTTTACCTGCACGGTCTTGAGCTCGATGATGCGGCTCCCCGCGAGCCAGGCGAGGACGATGTTCTGCGCCAGTTGAGTATGCGGTCCGGCCGCCGGCCCAATCGGGGTGGCGGCGCGGCGGCCGAAGTGCACGGCGCTGAAATCGAGTTCGGGATCCGGAACGAACCACTTGCGGACGGGAAGATCGAAGATGGCCTGGCACGCTGCGGGCTCGCGCCGCATGCGTCGCACCAGATCCGGGAACGGGATCGGGACGAGCTCGGCTATGAGACCTCCTCCACCCGACCCGGGCGTCCCCTACCGCGTCGACACCTCACGTTGGCCGTCGCCCCTTGGGGACGGACGCGGCTGCCGCCGGCGCGTCGGTCATAGGCAACCGGAACCGACGGATCCCGTCGTACGCATGAAGCGCCGCAGCCACCGCACCGGCCGTCGGCACGAGCCCAATCTCACCGACACCTTTGGCGCCGTAGCCGCCGATCTCGTCCGGGACCTCCACCAGAATGACGTCGATCTCCGGTGTTTCCTTGGCCTTGAGGATCCCGAGATCTCGCAGCAGCAGAGAGTCCGGCTTTCCATCCGTGCACGGCAGATCCTCGGAGAGCGCATAACCGAGCCCCATGTGGACCGATCCCTCGATCTGTCCTGCGCACTGGAGGGGATTGATCGCCCGGCCGACGTCGTGCGCGGCGACCACCCGGTCGAGCCGGCCCTCGTCGTCGAGTATCACCACCTGCGTCGCGTACCCGAACGTGAGATGCGTCTTGGGGTCGTCGACGTCGGCGCCCGGCTTGGTGGTGAAGTCACAGACGTACTCGCCCTGGTATTCCCGGCCCGCAAGACGCGCCATGGGAGCAGCCACCAGGTCGGCCGCGAGCTTCCGGGCGGCGATCCGACCGGCAGCCGTGCCGAGCGCGGTCGCCCGTGACGCGGTGGTCATGCCGCACACCGTGTCGTCGTAGCTCACCGTGCGGACCCGCATGATCGCCGGATCGAGACCGGTTTCCTCGCTCACCGTCTGGCACAGGACGGTGAAGAGCCCCTGTCCCATGTCGGTGTAGCCGGTGAGGATCTCGAGCGTACCGCCGTCGAGCACCCGGAGGACCACGCGCCCGGAATCGTCCTGTCCGTTGCCGATGCCTGTGTTCTTGATCCCGCACGCGATGCCGGCAAACCGGGCGCTCTTGTAGACGCCCCTGACCGCCTCGAGCGTCTGGCGCACCCCACAGCTCTCGGTCATGATCTGCCCGGTCGCGAACCGGTCACCGGGACCAAGGAGGTTTCGGTCCCGGATGTCGTAGCCGTCGACCCCCACGCGCTCCGCCAGCATGTCCATCACACCCTCGATGGCGAAGGCGGCCTGGTTGGCACCAAAGCCGCGCATGGCGCCGCTCGGCGGGTTGTTGGTGTAGACCGTGCGGGCCTCGATGTCCACATTGGGCACCCGATACGGCCCGCAGGAGTGCCCCGCCGCACGCTCCAGCACCTTCATCCCGACCGACGCGTAGGCCCCGGTGTCGCCCACGATGCCGGCGCGGACAGCGGTGAGATGCCCATCGGCGTCGGCCCCTACGGTGTAGTGCAGGCTGATCGGATGGCGCTTGGGGTGCATGCGTATCGACTGCTCCCGCGTGAGGACGATCTGAACGGGCCGGCCGATGACGTGTGCGGCAAGAGCCGCGTGTCCCTGAACGGAGAGATCCTCTTTTCCGCCGAACGCCCCACCGTTGGTGACCAGCTCCACTTCGATGCGTGCCTTCTCGACCCCCAAGATTCGGGCAATCTGGAGCTGATCATCGTGTACGCCCTGCCCCTGCGAGTACACCTTCAGGCCGTTCCCCGTCGGGACGGCGAGACACGCCTCCGGCTCGAGGAACGCATGCTCGATACGCTGGGTGGAAAACGTTTGCTCGATTACGTGGGCCGATGTGGCGAGCGCCGCATCCACGTCGCCACGCCGGAACCCGCTCACCTCCAGCAGGTTGCCGGACGGATGGATCGGGGGAGCGTCGGGCACGAGCGCCGCTTCAGGGCTCGTGATGGGGTCCAGCACATCGTACGTGACCCGCACGGCGTTTGCTGCGCGACGCGCATGGTACTGCGTGTCGGCAACGACCACGGCCAGCACGTCTCCCACACAACGCGTCGTCTCACCGGTTGCCACGAGCACCGGCCAGTCGGGCACGATCAGTCCCACGAACCGATCCTCCGGAACGTCGTCCGCGGTGATCACGCGCACCACGCCCGGCATGCGGAGCGCGGGATCTGCGTCGATCCCAAGGATCTTCGCTCGGGGATGCTCGCTCAGAACGACCGCACCGTGGAGCATGTCGTCCACGCGCATGTCCGCCACGTAGGGCTTGTCGCCCAGCGCGTGATCGCACCCACGGTATCGGGTCGACGAGCTTCCCACACCGGTTGCGCTGCGGCACACGGATGCCCGGTGGAGCCCGTAGCCTTCGCCGAAGAAGTGCGGGCGGCGCGGTGCCGCCGAGTCGATTCCCGCACCACCGTTCAGCAGCTGGGCTGCCGTCTGCACCGCGTCGACGATGCGGCTGTAGCCCGTGCACCGGCAAAGGTGGCCGCTCAGCGCCTTCCGGACGGTGTCGGCATCGTCCGCTCTATCGCCTTCAAGCAGCGCCGACGCCCGCGCGACGATTCCGGGAATGCAGTAGCCGCACTGGATGGCGCCTTCCCGCACGAACGCTTCGGATAACGCGTGCCGCTTCGCCTCGGGCAGTCCCTCGAGCGTCGTGACCTCCTTGCCGTCCATCTGCTCGGGCTTCCGCAGGCACGCCAGCACCGGCCGACCGTTCATGAGGACGGTACAGCAACCGCAATAGCCCTGGGGTGCGCAGCCGTCTTTGGGTGAGGTGACGCCGCACACGTCCCGAAGCACCTCGAGGAAGTGCATACCGTCCTCGTAGGTGACCGTCGTGGGTCGGCCGTTCAGCGTGAAGGAGACGTCCGGCATAGCCGCAGCATGAAGGATGCTACCGGCCAGGTCCTCGGGGCAAGCGAGGCGCCTACCCGTTGTAGATCGGGCCGCCGCTTGTGCGGTAGAAATCGAGGACGGCGGCGGCTTCGTGGCGCAGCACGCCGCGGACGACTTCGACGTTCCGCGCTTCCAGGTAGCGGTACGATTCCGGGAACACCGGCCCCTCGTCGAATCCGAGCCGTTTGGCATCGTCGCCCGAGGCGCCGCACACCAGCCGCCGCACGCCGGACCACAGCGTGGCACCGAGGCACATGGCGCAGGGGTCGCACGACGACACCAGCTCGTGGGCGGGCAGCTCGGGAAGGCCGAGCGAAAAGTGACCGAGCCGAGCCTGGGCCATCATGCAGGCCACGACTTCCGCGTGCAGCACCGAGTTGGACCGCGGTACCACCAGATTCATTCCCACGGCCACCAACCGGCCCGAATCGCGCTCGAACACCGCGGCGCCGAACGGGCCACCGGTCTCGCGCGCCACGTTCTCGCGTGACAGCGCGATCGCGAGCCGCATGCGGTCCTCGACCTCCGGGTACACGCCTTCCCACTCGACGGTCGAGTCGACCCATGGCGGGTAGGCGATGCGGATTTCGGGAAGCGTCATTGCCAGCCGATCACGTCCGAGTGTGGGGATGGCCCAGAGATGTCCGGAACCAACAATGGAGATTCGGGAGCATCTGTCAAACCCGGCCAGGATGCCGCGGCGTTCCTGCCCGGGCGATTCGGGCCGATCCCCCACTCTTCCCCCAAGCCCGATATGTGATCCAGATCACAGAGTGCCGATCCCGTTGGGTGTTACCAGATTAGGTCCCAAACCGATACCCGCCACGGGTTCTCCGCCTCCCACCGGGGTGATGGCGCGGGGCATTTCGACGTCGTGACGGCGGATGGCCCATATCACCGTTAGCGGCGTGATTCGTGCGTCTCATTTCCAGATGTTACGGGACGATCGTTCTCGATGTAGTGTTCGAGGGAGGCTGGCGTGGCTCTATCGGACCGACCCTCACAAGACGCGCGGATCCTCATCGTCGACGACGAGGAGCCGAACATCCGGCTGTTGCAGCAGATCCTCGGCACGGTCGGCTACACGTGCATCGAGAGCACCACCGACCCGCGCCAGGTGGTCGATCTGTACCGCACGTTCCAGCCGGACGTGATCCTGCTCGATATCAAGATGCCGTACCTCGACGGGCACCAGGTGTTGGAGCAGCTCAAAGAGGTGGTTCCCGATGACGAGTACCTGCCGGTGCTCGTGCTCACGTCGGACGGGAGCACGCCCACCAAACAACGCGCGTTGTCGAACGGCGCCAACGATTTCCTGACCAAACCGTTCGGGACGGTCGAAGTCCGACTGCGGGTTCGCAATCTGCTGGAAACCCGCTTGCTGCACTGTTCCTTGCGCGAGCACAACCAGCTGCTCGAGCAGCGGGTGACGGAGCGCACGGTCGAGCTGCTCAAGCGCACCAACGAACTGGAGGAGGCGCGCGCCGAAATCCTGGAGCGGCTCGCTCGGGCCGCGGAGTTCCGGGACGACGCCACCGGCCTCCACACGCGGCGCGTGGCTCGGACCGCGGCCCTGCTGGCGGAGCGGCTGGGGCTGCCGCCCGACCAGGTGGAGTTGATCCGGCGGGCGGCCCCGCTCCACGACGTCGGGAAGATCGGCGTGCCCGACGCCGTGCTGCTCAAGAAGGGCTCCCTAAACCGGGCCGACACCGAGGCCATGCATTCGCACACGGTGATCGGGGCCGAGATCTTGTCCGGCAGCCGGGTGGCCCTGCTCGGTATGGGACGGGAGATCGCCCTCACGCATCACGAGTGGTGGGACGGGTCCGGTTATCCCTCAGGGTTGCAGAGGGAGGCCATTCCCATCTCGGGTCGGCTCGTGGCGGTGGCGGATGTGTATGATGCGTTGACCCATGTGAGGCCGTACAAAGAGGCCTGGTCACTCGCCGAAGCCGTGGCAGAGATCGAGCGTCGCAGCGGCACGCACTTCGATCCCTACGTGGTGGCCGCATTTGTGGATCTCTTTCACGAGGGGCAGCTCGACGAGTTGCTCCTTGACGAGATACCCGTCTCGCACGGAGTGACTCCATGATTCGGGGTGCAGTCACGCTTGGAACGTCGATCCTCGCGGTGGCATGTGCCGCGGCGGGCGGTCGCATGGCCACCAGTCCGACGGATCATATGGCGGTGGCGCTGGAGGCCCTCGACCGCAACGAGCTGCCAACGGCGCTCGACCATCTGCGTGCGGTCGTCGCGGCGAAACCGGGAGGCGGCCTGGAACGTCAGGCTCGCTTGCTCGCGGCGGCCATCGCCCTCGACCCGCGCAACCCGGCTCGCGACCCCAAACTCGGTGCCGAACTGGCTGCGGGCCATCGCGCGAGCGCCGGTGAGCCGTGGGAGGCGGTGCTGGCGCAGTCTCTGTACGCGCTCGCGCTCGATCTCGGCGCCCGGCCCGACTCGAAGGTGGTGCAGAACGCGACCGCTCCACTCCCGACGCTTGCGACACGGCCTCTGGCGACGAGGCTTCGCGATCTCGAGGCGACCGTGGCGCAGCTCCAGGAAGAGCTGAAACGGATTCGCGAGACGCTCAAGCCCTGATGGAGACCTCCGCGTGACCATTCGCGCCCGACTCCTGCTCGCCTTCGCCGCGATCGCGCTGCTTCTGGGCATGCCCCTCGCCTATGGGATCGGGCGTCTCAGGCAGGTGCGCGAGATCGCCGTCACGCTGCAGACCAACCAGGCAACCACGTTGGACGCCCTGGGTGAGTTGCGCACCGGCCTCATCGAGTTCGACCGCCAGGCGCGGAGCTACGTGATTGCCCCCGACCCGGCGTTCCGCGCCGGAATGCACAAGGCGTTGAACCAGGCCCTCGCGGGCGCCGATCGACTCGCGCAGGCAGGCATCGGCAGCGTCGACACCCCGCCCACGGTATGGCTGGACTCGCTGGCGGCAGCGACGCTCGCGTTGGAGGCACTGGTCGAGGCCCGCCGCGCGCAGGATGCCACTGACTACTTGCGCACCACCGTGCAGCCCGTCCTCGTGGAGGCGCGGTCGACCGTCGCTCCGATCGGCGATGCGATCAATCGTTCCAGCGCGCGCGCGGCGACCGCAGCGCAAGAGATCAGTGCCGGCGCGATCCGGACGGCCCTTCTCGCTGGGCTGCTCGCGCTCGCGTTCGGCGCTGCCGTCGCGCTGTGGACCACGTTGACGCTCACCCGTCCGGTGCGGCGACTCCGAACCAGCATGGCCTCGGTGGCGCACGGGGTGTTCGTGGCGCCGTCAGACCTGCCCTATGAGCGCGAAGACGAGCTGGGTGACCTGAGCCGCTCGTTCCGCTCGATGACCAACCAGCTGGCGGAGCTGGAGCGGATCCGGGGTGAAGTCTTGAACGTCGTGAGCCACGACATCAAGGCCCCGCTCAACATCATCAACGGGTGTGCCGAACTGATCGAGGAAGCGGCCGGCCCCAAGCTCGACGAGCAGCAGCGCGGCCACTTCCGCACGATCCACGAGCACGTGCGGCTCTTGACCGAGCGCGTGAACCGCATGCTCAACCTGGGACGGATCGAGGCACAGGCGTATCCAATCCAGACCGAGCAGGTCCCGGTCGTCCCGACCTTCGGCTGGGTGCGGAGCGCGTTCGAGCCGCAGGCTCGGCACCACGGCATCGACTTCACGGTGAGCGTGGACCCGAGCGCACCTGCCTTTGTGGAGGTGGACCCAGAAGCCCTGCACAACGAGATCGTCGGCAACCTCTTGTCCAACGCCTTCAAGTTCACGCCCCGGGGCGGCAAGGTGTCCATTCGAGTATGGGGCGATCGGACCCGCCCATCGGCGTTGCACTTCGCCGTGATCGATTCCGGCGTGGGCATCCCGGACGAGGAAGTGTCATTCGTGTTCAGCAAGTACTACCAGGCGGGCCGCAAGCGGTCCGACGGCGGTGTGGGTCTGGGGCTCGCCATCGTGCGCCAACTCGTCGAGGCGCACGGAGGCACCGTGGATGTCGAGAGCCGGTCGGGTGGCGGGACGATCTTCCACGTGATGCTGCCGGGGACGGTACCCGAACGCCGAGTGGAAACCGGCCCGCCGATGCGCGGAGCGCTGCGCCTTCCGGCCGGGCCGAGCGCGGCGCCTGTGGAGCCCCAGCCCGCCGGTACCGAGCGGGGGACTCCGGTGCGGCGCTGGCTCCTGCGTACCGGGCGCTCGATCGCCTCGATGATGGGGTCGGGGGGAGATGGGCGGTTAGGCGGTTAGGCGGTTAGGCGGTTACACGGTTAGGCGGTTAGGCGGTTACACGGTTAGGCGGTTAGGCGGTTAGGCGGTTAGGCGGTTGGAAAGATCGTCTGATCGGGGGATCGGGCAATCTCGGCCGCGAGTGCGGCTAACTGGTGGGACAGAGGGCCGGGAGCGCTCACGGCGCTCCGAGGACCCACCCCGCACGCTCCACGACATCGACCAGACGACCTAGGGCGGCGGCCGCCCGTGCAATCTCCCGCTCCGTCTCCTCCCACGCGCACTGTTCGGTCCCCTCGCGCACGCCCGGCAGCGTCTTGACCCCGTAGCCCGCGTACACGCCGGGTGCGTACAGCGTGTGGCGGAACCATGGCGCCCGGGCAGACCCGTGGTGTCGGCCAGCGCACGCTCGGCGGCGGCCGAGAGCCCGCCCGCCGCCATCTTCTTCTCGAGCGCGGAGTCGTACCAGGCATCGGTTTCGTGCAACCGGGCTGTCATTCCAGACTACCCAATTGGGTCAGGCAGCGGCTGCCCTCGTGGGCCACGAGCTAGAAGTCGTGCGCAACACAATCTGGACCAAAACCCTCGTAATGTGTTGTCGCTGCAGTACTTGCGCGACGGTGTCCCGCGTTACATAGTCAACGCCTGGAAGGTGACAGCTCACGTCGTTGCCCCTCTGGCCCCGCCGCCCGACCGACGCCGCAGTCTGACGCCCGCCTGACGACGAGACCGCCGAGTCTTCGGCGGAGAGCCCCTCTGGAACTTGGTGATCCTGTCGCTCGACCGACGCGTCCGCGAGCGTGACGCGAGTCGGTGCGCGCAGCGGTCATGGCTTGATCGAGGAGGCCACCATGGACGGTCGCACCGCACCCAATCCCGGACCGAACGCTGACTTACCGCCAACTGAGAAGAAGCGCTGGACCAAACCGCAGATTACCGATCTGCCCCGTTTGACCGACCTCACCTTGCAGACCGGTAGCCCAATAGGTGGGGGAGGCGATACGGGCGGCAGCACCGTGTTCTAGTCACTCGCGGGTTTGCAGCTCGAAGAGGTAACCCACCGACGCGTCATGTCGTGGAGGGTACGATGCCACGTACACTGCAGTTCCTGACTCGAACGATCACTCCTTTGGTCGCTATCCTCCTCGCAGGGGCGTGCGACGACCCCACCATCCCGACGGCCCCGACTGAAGACACAGCTCCGCTGCCACAGGTGATTGCGTGTCGCGCGGAGGTGGCGGCCGGCACAGTCTTGTGCCAGGGCCTTCAGAGCGACCCGGTGCCAGGGCTCTCGCTCTCGGTCATCGTTGGAAATCCCCATGTGCGGCTGGCCTCCGACAACGTGAGCTACGACGGCTCCGCCGTGTTTCAGGCAGACGTCACGGTGCAGAACCTGATTGGGCAGGCCCTCGGAACTACCGATGGCACGACCCTCGATCCCGAGGGCGTTCGCGTGTTCTTCCATGAGGGCCCGAGCGTGACTGGTGGGGACGGCATCGTGACCGTAGCCAACGCGTCTGGTACAGCGACGTTTATCTTGACCGAACAGCCGTACTTTCAGTATGACGAGATGCTAGACACCGACGATATCTCGTCTCCCATGATGTGGCGGTGGAACGTGCCGTCGAGCGTCTTGACCTTCAACTTCGCCGTGTACGTCTGGGCGAACGTCCAGTATGACGACGGCTGGGTGGACGTCAGCCCGGAGCAGCCGGTGGTGGGAATCGGGCTGACAGAGACGCTCGACGCGGTGGTCCGCGATCGCATCGGTCGGCCGGTGACCGGTCGGACGGTGACGTGGTCGAGCTTGGTGCCGGGCGTTGCCGACGTGGATCCCGGGACGGGAGAGGTCAGCGGTGTTGCAGAGGGGACGAGCACCGTCTGCGCGAGCAGCTCCGGGCCGGAAGCTGACGGTTGTGTGACGGTGACGGTGAAGCCGGTCGTCTACGTCCGCACCCTGGCAGCCCCCGTGAGTCCATCGGTGGGCGGCACGTCGGATATTGCGCTGCAGCTGGATGTCACGCAGATCTCGGAACCGCTGACTTCGATGGTTGGTGACGTGACCTGGACTGGGTCGCTCCTCGACTATCTCGATGATGCGGCAGGGACCATCTGGGACCTGCTCTTCTCGAACGAGACTCCCGCCGGTACGCTCAAGTTCTCGGCAATCTCAGCGGCCGGATTAACGGGCGACGTGCTCGATGCCCTGACGTTCAGCGTCCAGGGCCTGAGCGAAGGATGTTCTGACTTCACTCCAACCCTAACCGAACTGACAGCAATAGACCCAGTGACCTTCGAGTCTATCAATCTATTGGAGCGCGCGATCATCATAACCGAGCCTGTGAATGTCTGCGTGGTCACGCCGTGAGCCGCAGCTGACCCAGCGTTTCTTTTGGCGGAGGTCCACGAAGCCGTGGCAACGAATGCGCAATCGGCGGACGAATTCGGTGGTCTAAAGGCCTAGGAGGAAGACATGTTTGCGAGGGAGCCGGACGTGCGGCGTTACGGTCTCGCGGGAATTCTCATACTGCTGCTTATCTCGCTGCCGAGCGATCTGTGGTCGCAACAGGAACGGCCAGGGCGACAAGCCGGCCTAACCCCACAAGAGATCGCAACGATCAAGACCCAGATTCGAGAGCTCAACGGACGCGTGATCATCGGCTTCAAGCCAGTGGACGCGGGGCAAGGGATGCGTTCGGACGGGACCTCAGCGCTGGCTCCGAATGCAGTTGCACAGTTGGCAGTGTCGCTGGCACCGCTGGGTGTGGAGGTGACGATCCAGTACCAGATCATCCCGGCTGTCGCAGCCATCATCGATCCTGACCGGTTGGAAGAGCTACTGGCAAATCCCAACATTGATTACGTCGAGCCAGATCACCTGGACGAGCCCACGGCGCAAACGACGCCGTGGGGCATTACGCGGGTCGGTGCATCGTCCGCATGGTCGTTTACCAAGGGATCGGGCGTGTCGGTAGGCATCCTCGACACGGGTATCGATGAGGATCATCCCGATCTCAACCCGATCGGAGGAATAAACCTCGTCACCGGGGGAACGACACGGAGTGATTGGGACGATAACTCGGCTATTTGTTCCTCCACCCACGGTACACACGTCGCTGGAACCGTTGCCGCGCTGGACAACACGATCGGCGTGGTTGGCGTGGCACCCGAGGTGGACCTCTATGCGCTTCGTGTGTTCGATCCTGAGAACGCCGGACTCACCACCTGCAGCGTGCTTCGGTCCCACAGCATCTTGGGAATTGAATGGGCGACTACGAACGACCTGGACGTTATTAACATGAGTTTCGGCGGCCTGTACCCCAGTTTCGCCCGGGGTGATGCGCTGTTCGCCGCGTACTCAGCAGGCGTGTTTCCGGTCGCGTCCGCTGGTAACGAAGGGCAACTCCTCAGCGGGCAGGTCGGGTTCCCAGCAGCGCAGCCGTATGCGATCGCCGTCGCCGCCATCTACCAGTCTGACAATGTGGCCTCGTTCTCGAACACCGGACCTGAGATCGAACTCGCGGCCCCCGGAGTTGGTGTGTACAGCACGCTTGGTGGAGGGGGATATGGTACAAAGAACGGGACCTCGATGGCGTCGCCACACGTCGCCGGCGTGGCGGCCCTGGTGCGCGCAGCACGGCCCGATCTCACCGTGGATCAGGTACGGCAGATACTGCGGAGTACGGCACAGGACATCGAAGCGTCGGGATTCGATTGGGAGAGCGGGTATGGTGTCGTAGATGCGGGGGCTGCGGTCGCCGCGGTTGCCTCAGGCAGTTTCGCACTCTCCGTTGATCCGATGGAAGTCACGCTGGCGGCAGAGCCAGGAGGAGCGTCGATCACAGCGCCGGTGGAGATCCGGAACGTCGGCGCCGCGGGGACGATCGACTGGACGGCGACGGACGACGCCACGTGGATCACACTGAATCCAGCGTCGGGCAGCGCGAGCGATGTCACACCTGATCAGTTCGATGTCGTTGCGAATCCCTCTGGACTCGGCACCGGCTTCTACACCGGTTTTGTGACAATTAGTGGGAACGCAGCCAACTCGCCCGTGACCATGCGTGTACGGCTCGCAGTCGCTCCGCGAATCGCTCTCGATGCGGCCATTACGACGGCCGGCATGCTCCCTGTTGGTGAGCGCGTGCGGTACTTGCTAAGTGGAACAGCAGGGCAAGAAATCGACGTGGCAGTGCTGACCGACTATTCGGCATCGCCAGCGTTGATCGATCCAGTGGTTCGGGTCTACAAGCCCGACGGGGAAACGCTGTTGGACTGGAACGATATGGCACCATACGCCGGGCTGGGCTTCCAGGCGCTGGTGTACAGGGTCTATCTACCGGAGACGGGCGACTACGTCGTTGAAGTGGGTGCCTGGGCCGATGCTTTTGGGGGAGGCTACCTGCTGAAAGCCCGGCCGGCGGCGGCGATCTTAGGATTCTCCTGGTGGGGGTTCGTGACTCGAGGTGAGCAGAACGGAAGCAGCCTCAGCACCCCACTCACAGTCTTTGACCTCACTGGCCTCGGGACGGTTGCGTGGACTGGGTCGCCATCCGAGAGCTGGATCACTATTGACCCCACCTCAGGGACGGCGAGTCAGACGGGTGAGCTGATTACGCTCGAGGATTTCAGTATCCCTGAGGTTAGGGAAGAGACCGGAGTTGTTGGACAAGAGACCGGAGTTGTGGAGCAATCCGAAGTCAGCGGCGTCGACCCGGCTGTCGCGCGTCCCCTTAGTTCCGCGTTCGTCAGGGGTCTGCTCGGCACCGGTGACTACGAGCTGTCGGACGAGCGGCTAGCCGAGCCCCTCCTAGCATGGGTGAAGGCCGCAGCTCGTGGGAAGCTGGATTCGCCGAGACTGACCAATGACCTTCAGGAAACTTCGGTCGAGGTGACCTTGAATCCGACCGGCGTTCCTGAGGAGTGGAACTTCGGAAGCATCCAATTCCAGGCAGCCGACGGCTGGCTGCAGAATCAGATAGTGGAGCTGGGGTTCTACGTGTACTCCGAAGGTATGGCGATCATTTCCAGCGGCCACGATTACGCCTGGGGTATGGCCACAGGTGACACACGGAATGGACCCCCAAGCGTGATGGTCGCGACGCGGGACAACGGAGGGAGCTTGATCCCGATATCGCCGGACGGCACTGTGGGCGCCCCCATCGCCACAGGAATAGGATCCCCGGGTGGTGTCGCGCTCGGTGAAGATGGGAATTGGTACGTTGGCATCCGCGATTTCGCTTGGACGGTGAGACGAGTCACGCCGGATGGGACTGTGTCCGATTTCAAGGTGCTGCCCGACGGGGGGGTCTTCTGGCTTACGTGGGGTCCCCAAAACGACTTGTTCGGGTCGTCGAGATGTTTGAACTCAGGGCAGGTATACAGAATCCCGCTGGATGGAAGCGCGGAAGATCCGATCTCTACCAGCCTGCCATCCTGCGTCGGAGGAGTGGCCTACAGACCACAAGACAACTCGGTGTACGTAGCGAACAACCTCTCTAACTACGGATTGACCAAGGTTTCTCTGGATGACGGGAGCAGCACCACGCTCGCGTCCAGTGTGTATGATGTTCAGGCGGTGGCAGTGGGTCGGTCGGGAATCGTCTACTTCACCGACGACACCGGCAGGGTGTGGAGTATCGATCCCGATCTCACCTCGACCGCGACCCAGCTGGCACTTGCGCCTGGATTCTATAACCTATTCGGCCTCGCTTTGACCGAAGGTGCTCTGATGTTCTTGTCGGGCGCGTCGGACGGGTTCGGCGAGTTCTATACCTACCCCGTTAACGACGGGCCTCTGCCGCATCCAGCCGGTCAGGCCCTTTACGTCGCGCGGTTCGCGCCAGAGGACATGAGCACTGCGGACTATCCCGGCGTCGGGGATCCACGTGCGATGCACGGGGAGCCATTCAAGCTGCCGCAGATCCTGTACAGCAAGGATGACAGCAATCTGCCGGTAGCCGCCTTTGTAGAGGAGATATCCTGGAGCCCGGCTGACATGACGTACGTCGCTGTGGAGGAAGGCGACTTCGGAGGGACCTTCCTCTGCAACGACGCCGACGCTGGCACTCAGGGGACCTTGCCCTGTACGGGAGCACGCACCGACGCGGTGGGCGTGCCAAGGGTTACGCTGCTGACCCTGCAACTGCAATCCGATCCAGCTCTGCAGCCCGACGCCTGCGTTTCAATAGCGAAAGACGTCACCGAGCTGAGTGGGGAGCTGGGGGAGGATCTGCTATCCCTCGTGGAGTGGTCAAATGTGAACGTCGGCGTGAGTGAATACGCCTTTGGTGACGTCACACATGATGGAGCGGTCGGCGCTGCTGATGCAGTGCAGTGTCTCAGAGATCTCGTCAGCTTGCCTATCTGCCCGACCTGTGATGTTGCCATGTGTGATGTCGATCGGGATGCCGCAATGACGGGCACAGACGCGGTGTATATCCTGCGTTGGCTGGTCAGCCTCGGGTTGCCCCCGTACCATCGTATCGCAATGCACGGGCTTGAGGAATGCCAGGTTCCGTAAAGCGATGTGGCCTTTCTGATGGAGTCTCGTCTCCGGTGGAACAGAGGAGGACAGATGTCTAGCTACAGAGAGCCAGGAAGGAAGACGCTGCTGGCTGCCGCGGTGACGGTGGGCCTGGCACTCGCCGCCGGGTTCAGCGCCTGCGCGGACGAGCCCGTGGGAGCGGCGGGACACGGAGAGGAGGCGGTTCTCACATCCGGCGTGAACGTCTATCTCACGCTGGACCGGGAGACGGCAACTCCAGGCTCCCGGGTCACGGTGACCGGTAAGGTGCGCACCATAGACCTCGAACTGACACCAACGGGGTTCGTGGTCGATGTGCTCTATGATCCCGAGAAACTTAGGCCGATCGAGGCGGCGACACTTGATGATGGCGTGCTCCGCGCCATCAACCTCGCTGCCGACCCGGGATTGATCAAGGTTGCCGGCGCGGCCGCTGATGGGTTGAGGGGTGACGTGCTCTTCGCAGTGCACATGGAGGTCATCGAGACCGGGTACAGCCCGAGCCTGAAAGCGCGAGTCCACGAGCTGACCGTGATTGAGAATAACTTCATGGACGTCACGCCCAGCGTGGTCGTCCCGCCCCACCCAGTCGTGGTGGGGCGATGAGGCCTGGCGGGACGATGCCGATTACGTGTGAGACGGTAGCGTGTCATGCTTTGCGGACCGAAGCGCGCCGGTCCTGATCGCTGAGACAGCCGGTGGCGCCCAGCACTTCAAGGTGCTGGGACTGCAGGCCGGCACGAATCGCAAAGCCGAGTGACGAGGAGTAAAGATCACGGGTTAGAAGCGAACATTGTCAAGCGGTTCGAGAGATGCCTGGCTCAGACCGGCACATCGTACCAACTACTCGATCGAGGTTTGCGGCGGCCGCCGCGGAGTATCCGGATGAGTCTCCCAGCCGACTTTGACCGCGTACTACGCCGTGTAGGCCGGACGGGCACGTACTGACCAACAACGACGACGGCGGAGGCGGGAAGTACACTCCGCTCGCCCATCATGGAGGATTAGGGCGTCAGCCACGCGATCTGTTTTGCGTAAGCCCTTGGGCGAGAACTGGAACCGACCAAGGCCCGGCCAACCCACCAGAGAAGAGGCAGAACAGGAGCAATCCTCGGTGTACTGGAACAAGACCGAGCATGCGCATGGGTCACCTCCGACCTGCGCGGTGGGGGCGGTCCATTGCCGACCGTCCCCAGCGTTCCCACCCAGCACTACCTGCTGATCACGACTGCCCGCGCTGGCAGCACCACGTCGAGTGCGACGTCCATGAAGTCCTTCTCGATGACCGTCAGCTCGTGGACCCTTACCTCGAGCCCGTACGTCGGGCCAGGTCGCGCTGGAGATACCTTCTCTCACGAAGCGTGCGACATACGGGTCCTGTTGCGACCAGAGATCGGTCGGTAGCAGGATCACCAGCAACGTGAGCACTCCCGCGAGGCTACAGGGCCGCAGTGGCAATTGTCTCGCATACATGATTCCCTCCTGAGCCACGAGAGTCACAAGCTCCATCCCCTTTATGCGCATTGACCTCAAGTCGTGCTCTTTGGATTATCGTCTGCCCCAACCATTGCCCTACCTCTGGATCCGCTTGCCGGAGTGCATCTCGGGAGGGCGAGACATTAGGCTGCCGATGCAGCGTCCATCGACGCAGTCGAGGAGAGGCCGTGACACGAACTGGCAATCCGATACGCGTCCCTCTCGGCGATTGAGCCTGGCCTCGAGGGCGTTGTAGCGGGCTACCACGTCTGCGAGCGCCGCGGCGTCTGTCGACTCAGTCGAGTAGACGACGTAAGACCAGGGGCCGCCGCATGGCTTGGCGCCGAGCGGCACCGCACGACACTGCGCGACCGACGTGCAGCTGGGCTCCCCAATTAGCGCCCGCGCCTCAGCACCTAGCTCAGCCAGCTGTTCCCTATCGTCCTCGTCGGTCGCCGGCTGAACCGTTGTCTCGCGCTGACCTGTCGCGCGGCACGCGGCCACGAGCGCTAGAACGGCAAGGCTATGGGCCACACGGCGGATGACGGGACGTCGCCTGCTCACTAGCCTCCGGAGCGCACCGCTACTCGATACGGCAACCCCAAACGCCACCTTGCGGGCCTCCTCAGTCTACAGTGACCGCTCTGCGCGCCGACCCGCGTCATAGCGGATGAACGCGTCGAACGGGCACCACGATACGCGACTTCTTAGAGGGCTCTCCGCCGAAGGCTCGGCGGTCACGTCGTCAGGCGGGCGTCAGACTGCGGCGTCGGTCAGGCGGCGGGGCCGGAGGGGCACCGACGTGAGCTGTGACCTTTTCAGGGGGCACAATACGGCGCGGGACAACGTCGCGCAAGTGCTGCAACGACAACACATTACGATCCTTTTGCTTCGGATTGTGTTGAGCGCGAGTCCTACCTCGTAGGCCACGAGGGCAGCCGCTGCAGTCGGCTTGGCGATGTGGGGTGGGGAGCGAGCCAGCTCAGCGCCCGCTGGGCGGGCACTCCACGCGGCGCGCGCGTAGTGGGGTCGTCGCCGTGGAGGGTCTGCCCTCCATGCGCACGTCCGTAAAGGAGGTGATGCTGCCCGATAGATCCTGGCCTTCAATGCGCACTTTCATGCTCACGCCGGCCAGCGCTCCCGGGTGGCCCACGTACAGCGAATCCCCGTCCATGAATCTCCAGTAGTTGAACGGATGATCCCTGACCTGGCCCGACTCCGTGATGCTGAAGGCCACGAACACGGTGCCATACTGCTGCACGAGGCTGGGCCAGGCCGTGAGCTTGATCGAGTCGAGCTTGAGAATGGGAGCGCTGCCCCAGGCGGCGCGTCGCCGCTCCACCTGCCCCCCCGATTCGTCGGGCCAGAGCTCCAGTCGGTAGCAGCCCGCGACCTGCTCAGGAGAGAAAGGAGTCTCGCGTTGGGCGTTGGACGCAGAACAGGCTCCAGCCAGGCCGACTGCACTCATCAAGGCGAGTGACCGGAGCCCGTTCAGAGACATCTCGAGCCGTAGCGACGTAGGTCCCCGATTAGCGCCGCCTGTCCGGCACAACCACGATGATTTGCCCCTGTTCGTCCCGCGAGTAGATCGGCCCAAGCCACACATCATTGACCAGTTCCAGCCTGCCGACCGCGGCATCGAGCGCAACCACTCCGGCCGGCGGAGCGCACGTCGGGTACAGGCACGTGTCCCAGCCCGAGGTCGCCACCATGTAGCCCAAGTCAGCCAGCGATTTCACCGTCATCTCACTCAGCGGCATCGCGATCGCGGGCGCCTCAATGATGGGGGTCATCAGTTCGGTGGGCGTGACCGACTCACGCCAGTGTACGCACCGTGACCCGGGGCCAAAGTCGTTCTCGACCGGCACCCTGTTTCCAGTGTAGGCACCGCCACCATTGTTGTTGAAGGCGGTAGTCGCCTGTGGGCCAGAAAAGAACGGGTCAGTCATGAGCGGGGGCGGCGGATCTTCCCCACCGGGGAAGCACTCGTCCGACGTCAGGGGGCCAGTCTCGTCGTTCAGCAGTCCGTTGTCCCACAAGGTGCCGATACCCAGCACATGTCCCATCTCGTGCGCCACCAGGTCGTCAAGCCGGCCGTCCGCCTCCAAGCCGGCCACGTCAGCGGTGTCGAACACCATGAACCCAAACGCGGGCAGCCCGCCAGCGCCAGTGGGTCGGAACCAGCAGGGGCCCGCAAAGGCGAGGAAGTCGCCAGGACCGTCAATACTGTCGAGCAGCACGTTGATCGCGAGATCGTCCACATGCTCGTCGACCAGCCCCCCGCACAAGATGATGGGAATGTCAACCTGCTCAGTAGCGAGGTCACCCGTGATCAGCCCTCCCCACCGTGCCGCGGCGGCGGTGAACGCCGCCGCTTGGGTCGCAGAGACAGGCGTGATGAAGTGTAGATCGATATCGAAGCCTGCGGTGGGCGGGTCGATGGTGACTCTCGTCCTGCCATCCGCTTCCGGCCCGCCGGTCGTGCCGATGATGTCGACGATCCCCGCGTTCACCGCCGTGACCTCGCCGGTGCTCGAATTGACGTTTGCGATCGTCGGGTCGGAGCTCGAGTAGGTAACAGTGGTTATAACGCCCCGCCCCACAACATCGGCAGGCGTGCCGGTCACCGTTTGGGTTCCTCCCCCGACCGACATCAAGAGCGACCCGGGAGACATCAGCACGTAACCGTTCGGGTTCACGACATCGGCGTCGACGAAGACCTCGAACACGAACGTGTTGACGTTAGTGGGGACGTTCCACTGCCAGGTCAGGGTGTCGGTAGGGTAAAAAATAGAAGGTGGGTCAGCCGCGGGTAGGTACTGGTCGTAGAGGTGGAATGGTTGGTTCGCGCCGGTGAAGGTCCCTGTGCCGTCGGCGTTGGCCACCGTGACAGTCGCAGTTCCCCCAGGTGGAGTTGTACTCGTCACGGTGGGTCCGCTGTGCGTGAAGACTCGGATCCCCGTCGTCGTGAGCCCGTCAGCGCTGCCCAGCCCCTGGGTGATGTAGTTCTCAAGGTAGACGTCAGCCTGGAAGATCTGGGTAGTGGGGTTGTAAGACACGAAGGGCTGAGGCGAAAAAAGCTCGACAAACATACCCTGGCCGCCGACAATGATGCGCTGCACCCCCGTCTCAATGTCCACCACCGGGACCTTCCCGCACGAGAGCTCGCCCGCCGTCACGTTCGCGGTGCAGGTCACCGACGCGACGACACTCGGGTTGCCTGCAGGTTCAGTGACTTCCTCTTTTGTCACTTCCTCCGGAGAGGTCACGGGTATGCCGTCCACGCACGCCGCAGCCGCGACGAGCAACATGAGGAAAATGATGGGGTAAACTGTGGTCCGTGGTGTGCCGCGCATCTTTCGTCCCTCCGTGTGGCAATCGACGTCGCGCTTTCGCGCCCCGATTGGTCCGCAACGGGTCCCCCGACCCAAGGCCCCGCCGGCACGACTGCCGTGAGCCTCCTGGTCGGCTGGACTCAGAAGACGGTGCTGCCTGTGCCTGGGTTGCCGGTGCCGCCGATAGGACTACCGGTTTGTAACGTGAGATCCGTGAGTTTGGGCAGGTCTCGCAGTTCGGGTGGGACCCACGGTTTCCGATCCCGCTGCTCGTTCCGCACTCGGTCCGGTGCGTTGTCGTCACGATCCATAACGGGCCTCCCAGGTGCCGAGGTTCGCTCTTACCAGCCATTATGGGACGGTGGACTGAGCCACGCAAGTCGAGTGGTTTGACGGTTAGGCGGTTCAACGGTTAGTCGGTCGGGCGGTTGCGCGGTCGCTGAGGTGTGACGCGCTAGCTTACGCTGTTACCTCCCTCAGCTTCAGGAGATCTCCGTCGATGCACGCTGCCCTCGTTCTCGCCGCAGGCCTCGTCACCGCATCCGCTACCTGGGGGGAGCCGCCTGCCCGCGAGCCGGCGGCGGACTGCTACACGGCCACCATCCACGCGACGGTCCCGGAGGGGACGGGAACGGTGTACCTCGCCGGCAACCTCCCCGAGCTCGGACCGTGGCGCCCCGACGGACTCGCGATGACGGGCGAGGGGCGGGAGCGCATGGCGCACGTCAGCGCGCCGATGGGCACGACGATCGAGTACAAGTTCACGCTCGGCTCCTGGGACCGTGAAGCGCTCGGGCCTTCGGGCACGGTGCCGCCGAACCACCAACTACTCATCGACGGCGACGTCGAAGCGCCGCACGACATCGCCGCCTT
This sequence comes from Gemmatimonadota bacterium, assembly GCA_029863245.1. Taxonomy (GTDB): domain Bacteria; phylum Gemmatimonadota; class Gemmatimonadetes; order Gemmatimonadales; family GWC2-71-9; genus JAOTVV01. The sequence continues at coordinate 218,537 of JAOTVV010000003.1, read as the reverse complement.
CAAGAAGGACCCGAGAGCATACATCGCCGATTGGAAGGGCTCGGGTGTCCTCGGCCGACTGGTGTACTGGACGGACGTCGCGTCCGCCCACCTCGGCCCGACCCGCCACGTCGGGATCTGGCTGCCACCGGGCTATGACGAGGATCCGTCGGCACGCTATCCGGTCCTGTACATGCACGACGGCCAGAACCTGTTCGACCCCCGCATGGCGAGCACCGGAGTGGACTGGGGCGTGGATGAAGCGGTCGTGCGTCTCGTGGAGCAGGGCGTCTTCGGTGCCACCGGCCACGTGACGTTGGTGGGTGCCAACCCGTTCTCGTCTGAGGCGGGCATCGCCAGCATTGTGGTGCAGACCGAGACTAGACGGCCGCGTGGTGCGGTCTACGCGCTGTGTGTGGTCCGGGACGATGAGCGCGTTCGCGTGTTGAGCGATGCCGTATCCGTGGGTGGCGATGTCGAGCCGTACGAGGTCCGCGTGACGAGTGACGGGAGCGAGGCCGGAAGCGGAGCGCCTCGGTATGCAGCACCGTTCATCGCCTCGGGACGGGTGCGCGCGGCGCTCTCTGTAGCCGGGAGCCGCGTCGTCACCGTCGACACCGACATTCCCAAGTTCAGGATTGCCGGAAGTACGGCGCCCTCGTAGCCTCGCACGGAAGGGTGCACGGCCCGGCCGAAGGACCGCTCGCGGCAGGTCCACGGAGGCTGCATCTTCCATCCGTGCTCCTGAGCACAAGGCGGCACGCACTTGCGACATCTGAAGGGAGTTGCCACGATAGACCAAGCCCGCGGTCGGTCCGTTCGACGAGGACCATTTCACGCCAGCCGCGAGAACCCATCAGCACCGAGGCGACTGTGACGAACGACAACGCGGAACAGGCCGTTCTCGACCAGGAGCGCCGCTCCCTTGACGAATGGGCCAAGGGAAACCCGATTGGGTTCGCCGAGAACGATGCGGAAGACGCTACGTACTTCGACGACATCGGTGCCCACCGACTGCTCGACGGGCATACCGCGATGCGCACGTACATGGCTTCACTGCAGGGGAATATCCCACCGCACGAGTACGATCTTGTGGATCCCAAGGTCCAGCTGTTGGGTGATGTGGCGGTCCTGACACTGCGTTACGAGCCGAGGATGCCCAACGGCGACCCGCTTCCCCCCTGGAAAGCCACCTCGGTGTACCACCGGAGAAACGGAAAATGGCGCCGGGTCCATGCGCACTGGTCCATGGTGAAGGACTCCTGACGGAATGAGCCTCGTTGAGCGGCTCCAGGCGGCGCTCGCAGGCCGGTACCGCATCGAGCGCGAATTGGGCCGGGGCGGCATGGGCCTCGTGTTTCTCGCCGAAGACCTCAAGCACGACCGCAAAGTCGCGCTCAAGGTTCTGCGACCCGAGCTGACGCAGTCGTTGGGCGTCGACCGGTTCCTCCGTGAGATCCGCATCTCGGCAAAGCTCAGTCATCCCAACATCCTGACGCTCATCGACTCCGGCAGTGCCGGGGACTTCATGTACTATGTGCTGCCGTTCGTCGAAGGCGACTCGCTGCGAGATCGCATCGATCGCGAGCGCCATCTCTCGATCGAGGATGCCATCAGCATCATCCGCGAAGTTGCCGACGCACTGGCATACGCACACAGCATGGGAGTCGTACACCGCGACATCAAGCCGGAGAATATCCTCTTCGAGGCGGGACATGCCGTCGTCGCCGATTTCGGGATCGCTCACGCCGTGAGCGAGGCGGGCGGGGAAAAGCTCACGCAGTCAGGTCTCGCCATCGGGACTCCGGCCTACATGAGCCCGGAACAGGCGTTGGCGGAGGGACCGGTGGACGCACGCACCGACATCTACAGCCTGGCGTGCGTGCTGTACGAGATGCTGGCCGGTGCCCCGCCGTTCTCAGGACCGTCGGCGCAGGCGATCATCGCGCGCAAGACACTCGAACCCGTTCCCGGGCTCCGCGTTGTGCGCGACACCGTCCCGCCTGAACTGGAAGCGGCGATCATGCGCGCCCTCGCCAAAGTGCCGGCTGACCGCTACGCGACCGCGCGCGACTTCGCCGCCGCACTGTTGGGTGGGGATGGGACGGTCCCGGCGCCGACCGGGGAGAAGGGTGTGCGGCCGAGGCTCGTGGCCGCCGCGTCGGTGATCGTAGTCGTCGCTGCCGCGTCCTACATCTTGTTGGCGGTGGCTGGCGGTGGGTCGTCGCCCGGAGTGGCGGTAGCGTCGTTCACACGTCTGACGGCAGATCCCGGAGTCGAGCTGTTCCCCAGCGTGTCGCCGGACGGCGACTGGATCGTCTACGCCGGAGAGACGGCCGGCAATCGGGACATCTATCTCAAGAGGGTAGAAGGCGAGACCACGATCAATCTCACCGCTGACTCCCCCGCAGACGACGACCAGCCGGTCTTCTCGCCCGACGGCGAGCGCATCGCGTTCCGGTCGGAGCGGGATGGTGGCGGGATCTTCGTGATGGGCCGGACCGGAGAGGCCGTGCGGCGTGTGACGCGAACCGGCTTCAACCCGACGTGGTCGCCGGACGGCACGTACCTGGCCTTCGCGAGCGAGCGGATCGAGCTGAATCCCCAGAACTCCGAGGGCGCGAAGGGCCTTTGGGTCGTGCAGGTGCAGACGGGGGAGGTGCGGCAGCTCAGCAGCGAGGACATGGCCTTGCCCAGCTGGTCTCCCAACGGCCACCGCATTGCGTACACCAAGCGGCTGGGCGACCCCGACCCCGCACAAGCTGACGTGTGGACCGTTTCGGCGGAGGGCGGCGAGGCGGTCGCGGTGACGCGCGGTGTGGCCACCGACTGGAACGCCGCCTGGTCTCCCGATGGGCAGTACCTCTACTTCGCCAGCAACCGTGGCGGGAGCATGAATCTCTGGCGCGTCCGGATCGACGAGCGGTCGGGCGCCACACTGCGCACCCCCGAGCCTGTCACCACACCCGCCACGTCTTTGGCGCACATCAGTGTGTCCCGGGACGGACGCCACATCGTGTACAGCTCGGTCCTCGTGACGTCAAACATCCAAAGCGTGACACTGAATCCTCGTACGGCGACCGTCGTCGGCGAGCCAGTATGGGTCACGACCGGTTCCAGGCGCTGGTCATCGCCGGATCCGTCATCGGACGGAAAATCCGTCGTGTTCTACTCGCTGACCGAGCCCGAGGGCGACATTTACGTCGCGCGGGCGAATGGCGCCGGCCTGAGAAGAGTGACGGGCGACTCCGCCATCGACCGTATGCCGCGGTGGTCGCCAGACGGCGAATGGATCGCGTTCTTCTCGAACCGTGGCGGGGGACTCCAGCTTTGGATGATCCGACCGGACGGCAGTGATCTCCGCCAACTCACCGACGGGCGCGCGGGGGTCGCTGCCTGGTCTCCGGACGGATCGCGGATCGCAGTGGGAGCACTCGGTAGCGGCACGTACATTCTGGATCCCAGCCAGCCCTGGGCAGAGCAAACCCCGGTCGCGCTCCCCGTTCCAGACAGCTCGCTTGCAGGCTTCCGACCTGACTCCTGGTCCCCCGACGGCCAATGGCTCGTTGGCGACATCCGGTACCTGGATGACGGGATCGTGGTCTACTCCCATCGATCCCAGACGTACGAGCGCCTCACCGACTTCGGTCAGTGGCCGGTCTGGCTGCCGGACAGCCGGCGAGTGCTGTTTGTGTCGGGTGGAAGCGGCTTCTACGTAGTGGACCGTGAATCGAAGACCGTCCGGCAGATCTATTCCGTCACTAAGGACGTTGTCGGCCCGCCGCGGCCGACACGTGATGGAGGGACCGTGTACTACTCGCGTCGGGTGACTGAGGCGGACGTCTGGATGGTCACGCTGCAGTGACGGTCGAAGCAGGGAGCACGGACGCCGGCTGGCCACACGACCTGGGCACAAGCACAGACGTGCTCTCCGGCGCCTGCTGCTGGCCGGAGGGGCTGACTCGAGCCTCGATAGGGCTGTGGCGATCGCCCCTGGGGTCTGCAATAGAGGCAGCCCCGTTTGGGGGCCGCCTCTTGTCTGCTAAGGAGCACCGCCTCTTACCCCGCCAGGCCCGCCGAGCTGAACAGGAAGTAGAACAGGAGCGCGATCGCGATCACGATCACCGCGCCGAGCTTCGCGATGCGCGACGACTCCAACGCGATCGCCGTGTTCTGCTTGAACTCCACCGGTTCGGCCAGGGGCTTCACGAGCGTGATGGCCGTCATGACGGCCAGGCAGAGCGCGAAGCACACGGCCATGCGGTTCAGGAACTGCAGGTCGGGTACCGCCAGCTTCAACACCCCGTACGCCACGATGTTGGTCAGGAGGCCCGCCGTGCCGCATGCGGCCGGTCCGCGCCGGATCACCAAACCGAAGGCGAACACGGCCAGAATGCCCGGTGAGATGAACCCCTGGCCTTCCTGAATGATCGTGAAGATGCTGTTGCTGATGGCCGGGTTGCCCAACTGCGGAGCCAACAACACGGCCACGATCCCGAAGGCCACCACGGCGAACCGGCCGACGCGGACCACCGCCTCCTGACCTGCCCCGGGGGCGATGTACTTCTTGAACACGTCCATCGAGAAGATGGTGGAGGCCGCGTTGAGCATGGCGGCGAGCGAGCTGACCACCGCGCCGAGCAAGGCCGCCAGCACGAATCCCACGACGCCGATCCGCTGGGGCAGAACGTGGCCCAGCACCTGCGCGAGCGCCGTGTCGTACTTGTAGGCTATCATCTTCTCGGACGTGGTCAGTCTGCCCGCCGCCCTGGCCGCGTCCCTGGTTCGCAGGTTGAAGGCCGCGATCTCCTCAGCCAAGCCGGGATTCACGGCAGCCCAAGACTTGTCTTCGGTCACGAAGACCGTGAACGCGCCAGCCTGGGTCTCGTCGAACTGCTGCCGCGTGACTGGTAGAACCCACGGGCTTTGAGTCCGGAGCGCCCCGATCGCCGCCGCATCCGGATAGATGGCCAGCAGATACCGGTCTGACGGCCAGGCGGCGATCTCGTCGTCCGTCGGCGCGTCGGCCGTCACCACGAACTCGGTCGCCGGGTTGGCACTGAGATACCGAGTCATGCTGCCGGCCGTGTCACCTCGTGCCTCCAGCCGCATATCGTGCGAGTAGAGGTTGAACGCGATGATGCCGGGGATCACGATCACGAACGGGATCAGGAGCTTCATGAACGCCGCGAACACGATGCCCTTCTGTCCCTCGGCCAGCGAGGCCGAGCCGAGGGTCCGCTGCGTGATGTACTGATTGAGTCCCCAGTAGTAGAAGTTCGGGATCCACAGCCCCAACATCAGGGCGGTCCACGGCAGCACGGTATCGGCAGCGGGAAGGAACATGTTCATGCGGGGTTGATTGAGCTGCCAGAACCGCTCGATCACGCCCGCATCCGGCGCCAGGGTCTGAATGCTGACCGCCCCGGTTTCGACACTCACCACTGCGGCCGCCTCGGTCGCCAGTCCGAGCTTCTGGAAGGCGAACCAGATGATCACGCCGCCCCCCAGGATCAGCGCGCTGCCCTGAATCAAGTCTGCCCAAGCGCATGCCTTGAGTCCGCCGGCGGTGACATAGGCCATCGCGATGACACCGATGATGAGCGATCCCGTCGCCAGACTCACGGACATGCCCGCCTTCCCGGCGAGCGTGCTGATCACCAGCGCCCCCGAATAGGTGACGGAGCCGAGCAGGAGCAGGTAAATGAGGATGGTGGCCACGGCCATGATGGTGCGGGCCGTGCTGGTGTACCGGACCTCGAGGAACTCCGGCATGGTGTAGATGCCGGTGCGCAGGAAGTACGGCAGAAAGGCGAACGCCACCACCACCAGCGTGATGGCGGCCATCCACTCGTAACTGGCGATGGCGAGGCCCACGTGGCTCGCCGCGTTCCCGCTCATGCCTACGAACTGCTCGGTCGAGATGTTGGAGGCGATGAGCGAGAAACCGATCAGCCACCATTTCAGGTCGCGCCCGGCCAGGAAGTAATCCTCACTCCCCTTCTCGTTTCTGCTCTGGTACAGGCCGACGCTGACGACCGTCACCACGAAGGCTACGAAGATCAGGATGTCCAACAGGGAGATCTGGAAGCTCTCAGCAGTCATCGCAGTTCCGGAGTTCGGGGTTAGGGAAACTGATCGATTCGGTCACGACTACCTCATTTCTACGCGCTCGGTCACGGTTCCGCCACCCATACCAGGAACGATCCCGCTGGGACTCGCACTTCGCGCGTCCCTCGGTCGAGGCGGGCGTACGCTCCACCGACGCCGTTCAGGTCCACCCGCTCGCCGTCGCCGACGTGTTTCCACGGGCCACGGGGGAGATCGAACCGGAACACGCCATCCTGCGCACCGTTGTTGGCGAGCACCAGCACCCGTTCGCCCACCACATAGCCCAGGAGCCTGGGATCGTCAGGCGTGATCCACCGATAGTGGCCCTGCGGTACGTCGGCTACGCGGAACACCTGGCCGTACTCTGACATGCGCAGGGCCAGGAGCCCCCGCCAATAGTCGCGCATGTTGGCGTGATCCGAGCCCGGCGCCAGGTTATCCCACACGAACCGGTTCGGCGCCCGCAGGTTGTAGGTGTCGTCTCGGCCCTGAAACTGGATGGGGCCGCCCGCCACGTCCACCGAGAACTCCTCGTGCGGCGCCAGCCCCTTTGAGCGGAGCATCTCGGAGCCCCCGTGGATCACGACGGGCCCCGCCGACGTCAGGAGAAGCCCGGCGGCGATGCGCACGGCGCCGAGATCCACACCTAGCAGCCCGTTGTGATCGTCGTTCAGGGCGTAGCGATCGGCAAGGGCCCAGTTGTCGTGGATGTCGAGGTAGGAGATCCCGTTGGTGGTGCGCGGCTCCTCGGCATAGTCGTTGGACAGCGCGCGCATGGTCGCGTCCCGCGCGGCGCCGTCCCCGCCGGCCCACCCCCGATCGTTGACATCGAAGGGGCTACCCTGGAAGGCGTTGCGGGCGTCGTCCTGGAAGAACGTGATCGGGGCGTCGGCCTTGTACCAGGCCCAATCGGGATTGGCGCGGACGTCGGGATCGCTGGGTGGGATCCAGGCCTCCCCGTAGATGATGAGGTCCGGTGGAAGCTCCCGCTTGACTCGACGCAGCGTCTGCTCGTCCACCTGTCCCGCGAGGTCGATTCTGAAGCCGTCCACGCCAAGGTGCTCCACCCAGTGCCGGAGCTGGTCCACGATCCAGCGCTGCACCATGGGTCGCTCCTCCGACTTGATCTCGTTTCCGAAGGGGCCAATATGCGCGACGCGGTCGTCGGTACGGTAGTAGTGGGGCAGATCCAGCACGTTGAAGTTCAGGAGCAGGTGCCTGCCGTCCATGTTCTCGCCGGTGTGATTCGGCACTACGTCGATGATGACGGCAATGCCCCGCTCGTGGAACGCGCGGACGAGCGCCCTGAACTGCTCCCGTTGCACTCCCATCTCTGCGTCCCGCGACCGGAAACGGCTCTCCACGGCGAACGCGTGGGTGGTGCGGTACCCCCACTGGTAGTTCTCCCGATCGATCCCCATGGCCCGGGCAAAGGAATCGTTGGCGAACACCGCCTGCCACTCCGCGTCCGGGTAGTGCAGGTACTCCTGCACCGGCATGAGGTGCACCGCGTTGATTCCGAGATCCACGAGGTAGTCGAAGCCGACGGGTTCACCATGCGCATTCACGAGACCAGTCCGGACCATGGCGGGCAGCGTCCCGGTCTCCGTGTCCTCCACCGGAAGGAGGTCGGTGAAGTCCTGGACGTGCACCTCGTAGGCCACCACGTCTTCCATGCGCGGCCGCCCGCCCGCCACGTGGGGCGGTGGCGCACCGTCACGCCAAACCCGTGACTTGCCCAAGGCATCGTCATTGACCAGCGCGTAGGGATCCGACACGTGAACCGGGTGTGTCTCGTAGAACCAGTTCCCGGGATCGGCTGGACCGTGCACCGTGAAGTCGTACCAGGTGCCGTGAAGATCCCCTGCCGACGTGGCCTCCCATACCCCGTCCTCGTCTTTCACCATCTCGATGATGTGCAGAGCATCACCGGGTGCGTCATTCCTGCCGCGATACAGGTGGAGCCGCACGGCATGCGAGCGGGGGGAGAAGATCCGGAACGTGGTCGCCGTCCCGTCGTCCAACACTTCGGCGCCCAGCCGCTTGGACGAGTACAGGTTGCGGAACAGCGCATCCCGTCGCACCAGGACACGGAGGCTCAGCCGGGGGATCTCCAGATAGTGGACCCGCATCGGATCCAACGCCGTCGCCGGGATCACGAGCGACTCGGTGGCGGTGTTGGGCAGTACCTCTGCAATTGGGATCTCCCTGCCCTGGCCGTCGGTGAGGCGATGGGCGGAGCGCTCGAACGGTCGCTCGACGCCGGTGAGGGTGTATCGGATGGCGGTCGGACCGTGGATCTCGGCCTGGAGGCGTGGCTCAGACTCCTGCTCCTGCGCACTCGCGCCGTGGGCCGCCAACAGGCCGGCCAGGAGCAGGGCGGCGCGACGGGAAACACGACGAACCGTGGTCATGATTGGGGAGCTTGGTGGAGTGTTCCACCGAGGTGTGAACGTCACCAGCGCCGCTCGCTCAGCAGCAGGAGACCGAAGCCCGTGGTCAACGCGATTTCGCCGTTCGTAACCGTGCCCGTCACGCCCGAGTAGGCCTCCATCACGTCGGTGCCGTCGGGAAACACGCCGAAGACGGGGATGGTCTTGGTGCCCTCCCCTTGGTCCATCGCCACGAGCACGCGATCGACGAGGGCGTCGGTCTCGAGCGTGCGGCTGAAAATGTACGGGCTCGCCTGGAGCCGGCGATGCGCGCCCGCACCCACGGCCGGGTGGGCCCGACGGAACCGGCCTAGCTTCTGCCAGTGCCGCAGGATCGCCGCCGTGGAGTCCCCGCGCTCCAGCTCGCCCCAGTTCATGAACGAGCGGAGGTTGGCGTCGCCCCTGGCACCCTCAACCCTGAGCGGCCGGGCCAACTCGTCCCCGTAGTAGATCTGGGCCCCGCCCGGTGCGAGGAGCAGGCGGGTTCCGGCGCCGAACGGGTCCTTCCGGTCCGGGTCGTACGGCGATGCGTCGTCGTGCGAGCTGACGTAGTTGAGGATCGAGACTCCCCGGAGCGCGCCCTCACGGAGCGCCGCGGCGTAACGCGCGAACGTATCGTCCATGGACCTGGCGACGTCGCCCTTGAACCCGAAGTTGATCAGACCGTCATACCCATAATCGAAGAAATCGACAGTCCGGTCACCGAAGTCGAAGTCCCGGCCGAGATGCACACCGTAGTTGGACACCTCGCCCACCATGTAGAAGGGGAGGTCGTCCAGTGCCTGCTCCGGATGGGCCGCCTTCCAGTCCGCGAAGGCGAGCGTGGCCTCCTGTTTCAACTCGGCGGCCGCCGCCTCCTCGAAGTGCTTGGCCGTGTCCATCCGGTAGCCGTCGAGCCCGAGCTCGCGCACCCAGTCGGTGAGCCACTTCATGACGTAATAGCGAGGCGCTCGGGGGTAGCCGGTGCGGGCGAAGAAGGCATCGAGCTCGGCCAGCTCCTGCTCCAGGCGCGCCTCGCGCTCCCACTTCGCGATCAGCTGGCGGGGGAGCTCCACGGGATCGTCCCGCTCGGTGCGGATGTCTGGCAGGTTGTCCACCAGCGTGCAGTCCACCGTGGTCACGTAGTTCCGGTAGGTGCACCGCGGAGCCGTGCGAACCCATTGATCCGGCCACTTGGGGTCCTTGGGCGTCACCGGCCCAGTGTGGTTGATCACGGCGTCCATGAGCACGCGGATACCGTGTCGATGGGCCGCATCCACCAGCGCGCGCAAATCGTCGACGGTTCCCAGTGCCGGCTCCACAGCAGTCCAGTCTCGAGTCCAGTAGCCGTGGAAGCCGTAGGTCTTGCCCGTCCCCTCGTCGACGCTCCCGCGGATCTGCTCCACGAAGGGGGTCAGCCAGATGGCATCGACCCCCAAGGAGTCGAAATACCCCACCTCCAGCTTCTGGCGCACACCAGCGAGGTCCCCACCCTGGAAGCTGCGCAGCACCGCACCGTCCTGCGCGCGGCCCTGGGCGAGGTCGTTGCTGGGATCGCCGTTGTAGAAACGATCGGTGAGGAGGAAGTAGACCGTGGCGCTGTTCCAGAACACCGCTGGATCCGCGGCCACGGCCCGCCGGTCGTCTTGGCCTCGCGCGTCAGAGCGGGGAGTGGCGGTCCGGCACGCCGAAAGCAACACGGCGCCGAGGCTCACGAATGCCGCGGCCCGAAGTACGATCGTCATAGTCGAATCACCCTTTCGCTGTGAACCCATCTGGCATCTCGCGCCGCTCCCGCACGGCGCCGTCGTCTTGGCGGCCAATGGGGGCAGAGCGTTCCCGCGGGCCCCTCCGCGGCCTGCAGTTCGCGTACTCGAACACGCATCCCAAGAGGGGGCATTGCTCACTGACGCCCGCTACGGGGGCCCACCGTTACGCTCAGCCGTACGGAAGACTTCGGCTTGCGCCGAGTGCAGGAAGGCAGTCCGCATCAACCCGACACCGCCGCCGCCACGTCGTCCGCGTCCTCGACGAAGAGCGTCAGGGCCGCGGCGAGCACGAGCGACACGCCGCCAACGAGGAGGGCGTAGATTGCCTCTCCGCCGAAGAAGCGTCCCACGAAGAAGCCCAGGATCGCCGCTGCGACGATCTGCGGGATGACAATGAAGAAGTTGAAGACACCCATGTAGTAGCCCATCTTCGAGGGCGGCAGCGACCCGGTCAGGATTGCATACGGCATCGACAGGATGCTCGCCCAGGCAATCCCCACACCCACCATGGAGCCCAGCAGGTACCGAGGCTCCGAGATCGCGAAGATGGAGAGAAGCCCCGCCGCACCACACACCAGGCAGATGGCGTGGGCGATCTTCCGGCTGGTCCGTTTCGCCAGGACCGGAATGGCGAACGCCACCATGGCGGCAACGCCGTTGTAGGCGCCGAACGCGACCCCTACCCAGTTGGCCCCTTCGTTGTAGAGCGCCGACGTTGTGTCATGGGTACCGTAGATGTGGCTGGTCACCGCCGCGGTCGTGTAGATCCACATGGCAAAGAGTGCAAACCACGAGAAGAACTGCACCCAGGCCAGCTGCTTCATGGTGTGGGGCATGTCCTGGAAGTCGTTCAGAATGGTGACGAAGCCGTTGTCGTACTTGCCGCCGCGCTGCATGAGCCCGCCGACGACGAGCAACACACCGACGAACCCGACCCCGGCCGACAAAATCATGACCTGATAGAGCTGCTCGCGTGCCAGCCACACGCTGAACAGCGCACCCACGGCGAGAAGGATCCATCCCAGGCGGAGTTGTCGTGCACCGTTCTGCGCATACTCCTCTGCTGTCCGCAGATCCTTCGCCTGGCCCTCCCGCTCCTTGTTGTCTTCGAAGGACGCCATCTCCTCGGGCGAGTACTCCTTCGACCGGATGACCGTCCACAGCACCGCGACGAAGAACACCACGGCGCCGAGGTAGAAGGAGAGGCGCACCGAGTCAGGGATCACGCCCCGGGGCGCTTCGTTACTTACGCCGAACTGCTCGGTGAGCAGCCACGGGAGCGCGGATGCCACCACCGCACCGGTGCCGATGAAGAAGCTCTGCATGGCGAACCCGGTGGTGCGCTGCTCCGACGGCAGGTTGTCTCCCACGAACGCGCGAAACGGCTCCATGGAGATGTTGATGGAGGCGTCCATGATCCAGAGCATGCCGGCCGCCACCCACAGGGTGGGCGAGTTCGGCATGGCGACCAGGGCCAGCGAGGCGAGGATGGCGCCGCCGAGGAAGTAGGGTCGGCGGCGGCCCAGGCGATTCCACGTACGGTCGCTGAAGTAGCCCACGACGGGCTGTACCAGCAGCCCGGTCACGGGGGCAGCGATCCACAGAATGGGGATGTTCTCCACGCTGGCGCCCAGCGTCTCGAAGATCCGACTCACGTTGGCGTTCTGCAGGGCGAAGCCGAACTGAATGCCCAAGAATCCGAAGCTCATGTTCCAGACATCCCAGAACGACAGGCGCGGCTTGGGTCGGGCGGGAGCAGTGGCGGAGCGTGATTCCACAGTGGACCCTGGTCTCATTGTTGGACTCTAGCTTCGATCAACATCAGTGGCGGCGGAGTGGCTGCTCCCAGCCAGTCGCGACGCGAGCACAGAGAACAGCGGGGCGCGAACCGCTTTGCGGCGGGTGGACCTGTGGAACTCCCGCGGCCCATAGCGTTCTCGCAGCTTGCGAAGCGTCTGGCCCTGACGATACTCACTCCGGGTTTCGAGCGTCGTTGAGGCGACGGACGAGCGCGGCAACCTCTGGGTCACCGAAGATCTCGTCGAGGAGCTTCCGCATGGGACGCTGCCAATTCGGGCGCTCCGACGACCGCGTCCCAGGGAGGTTCACCCCACGATCCTCGAGCACAAGATCCTCGAGCCAGGGAACCACCAGTGGGCTGTCGGACCGTCCCAGCCATTCCAGCAACTGGGCCAGAAAGACCTGCGGCTCGTCCACGCTGCAGTCCAGCATGTCGGCGAGCCGTTGGGTGGCGCGCGATCGTTCCTCGCGGACGCTCGGGACCGCCTCCTCCGCCAGCAGACGGTGCCGCACCCGCTCGTCGATATCCGCACCAACAAGCCACCCCGCGAAGGTGGGTGTGTCGTGCGTGCCCACCTGCGCCATGTCGGCGGCGGTGGGTGGCGCCACGTCCGGGTCCTTTGATGCCTGGAACTGCGCCAGATACGTCCCCCAGATCCGATGACGCGGCAGCGCCTTGTCGATCTCCGGAGGCACGGTGCCCAAGTTCTCGCCCACCACCTCGCACCGATGTCGGTTCGACTCCAGCGTGAGGATGGCGAAGAGTTCTTCGGCGGGGTACGAGACGTAGGTCCCTTCGTGCAGCCCGAACCCGTGGGGGATCCAGTAGAGGCGGGTCCAGGCCATGATGTGGTCCACGCGGAGCACGCCCGAGAGCGCCGTTTGGTTGGCGATGGACGCCGCCAGGTACCGGTGTCCCTCGCGACGCGACGCCTCGGGGAGCACGGGGGCAAAGCCCCAATCCTGTCCGCTCGGGAAGCCTCCGTCTGGCGGGGCGCCCACCGACATCCCTTGGCCAAATAGGGTTTGTCGCGACCACGGATCGTAGCCGTCGGGGTGGACGCCTACCGCCAGGTCCAGCCCCAGGCGGATCCCATCGCCGTCTAAGCGCTGGCGCAGGTCGTGGAGTTGGCGGCGCACCAGCGTCTGTGCGACGAGGTGAAACCGTTCTTCCTCCGCGTCGATGTGGTCGGGCACCAGTGTGCCGGCCTGCGCCGCTGTGGGCCACGCCCGCCAGTTCCGGCCCAGCCGGACCTGCGCACCCCGGAACCGCGCGTATTGGACCAGCTCGTCATCCAGCTGGGCGGAGTCCGGCGCAGGGAGCCCCGCCATGGCCGCTCGGACCTCGGCGTCCGCCCGGGTCACGTCGAGCGAGGTGGGAGGCGCCGTCGGCCGGTGCGCATCACCCAAGTCGAGGATTAGTTCAGACCAGAAGAGGCGGCTTACCGGTGAGTACGGGCTGGGCTCCGGAGGCTCCGGGTTGAACGTGGGATGCACCGGGAGGACCATGACCAGGTCACCGCCGTGGTCGCCCACCCAGCGGCACACCGACTCCAGATCCCGGAGGTCGCCCAGGGAGCGGCTGCGCGCGGAGCGGAGCGCCGCGAGCTGCGAGCCCACCCCCCAGCTCCGATGTGCCCCTGGCCGACGGAACGCCTGGACCGGTGCGGCGATGACCGTGCAGGTCTGGGTACCGCCGGACGCGTGCACCGTGAGTCGGTGGTAGCCGAATGGAAGCGGGTGTGGCAGGCGCAGCTTCCTGCGGTGGATCTCGAGCTGCGCGACGGTGCCGTCTTCGCGCAGCATCTCTGCTTGGACGGAACCCCGTCCGGAGATCGCGACTGGAGGCAGCACTCCGTCCCACGCGACGAGGACGGGCGCAAGGGCACCGGTCTTCTTGGCCGCGCGGTGGGCTCGCAATGCATCGGCGGCATCCGCGGGACGCGTCACGGGGACGCCGAGCGCAGTGCAGACGCGGAGCAGCGTTTCGGGCGTCACCCTCACGCGCCTGCCGAGACCGTCCGTGTAGCGGGTGTGGACGCCCATCGCCTTGGCGAGGGACCGGAGGGCTCTCAGTTCTCTCATGTGCGGTGGACCGCGGGCCGGATCACACGCGCGTACCCACGTGAATCGCGACGGCCCTGCCGGCCGCGAGGTCGAGCTGCACGCGACCCGCCGAGTCGACCACCACGCTCCGGCCCGCGCAGGCTCCGGCGTCGAGGCCCCCCGTGAGCGCGTCGCAGTAGGTGCCCGGGGCAAGCGGGGTGGCCGCATCCACCGACACAGTCGTGCCTTCGAGATTGAGCGCAACGAAACCGCGGTCGCCGCGCGAGAACGCGATCACATTCGCGCCGTTGTCCCACCAGTTCTGGATCTGGGTCCCCACCACCGCGCGACGGAATCCCACCATCGCGCAGGTCACATCGTAGGCGTTTCCATCGGCATCGGACGGCGGGCCCATCGAGTTCCCCACCGGACAGTTGAACGCGTAGCTCGACAGGATGGAGGGATACCCTTTCCGGCACTGCACCGGGGTAAGGACGGGGAGGAGGTCCCAGTGGGGAATCGTCCTACTCGCGGTGAACACAATCAGATTTGCTAGCAGTAGCAGATTAGTGAACCCATTGCACCGGCGCAACTGCCCCGCAACGTCAGGCGTGGGAGCTCGCGCAGATGTGTGGAGCACCGTACCGACGTGGTCTTCCGGATCGACCGACCGGCGACTGAGCCATGCGCCACCACACAGCCCGGGAGCCTTGACCCTCTCGCCGTAACTCACTGTATTTCTTCCGTTTAACCTCTTACCCTCGCAGGGACGGGTGGCCGAGCGGCTGAAGGCACACGCCCCACCTTCCGTCCTTCCGTTCCCCTGCCTTAGATTAGTTAGCCTCGTCGGCGGAAGCTGCGGTGAGTGGGAGGTGACGGGAGGCCCGACGCGCGCGATCGCGCTGCGTCCCGCCAATAGGACCATTTACCGCGCAGACGGTCGGGAGGGGTGGGCAGCTGCCTGTCGACGCTCCACCCGTGCTCCGTCCGAACTCCTCGACCTGTTTTTCTACGATGAGGCCCTGAAACTGACGCGGGCAGGTCGGGTGCGGCATGTGCTCCGACACGCTACGCGGTTGCACCATTTTCTTAAGCATGGAGTGACCCAATGGAACAGCCTCGTCGCAATCGTTCGAGATCCGAAGAATGGCAGCATAAGCTCCTCATGTGGGTCTCAGGCCTGCTGCTCTTCGAGACGCTTACGGGCCTTTCCATTTTCCTGCTCCCGTTTTCGGTCTCGAACCAAGTCATGGTGTTGCTCCATACCGCGATCGGGCTCGTGTTCCTGGTGCCATTTGGCTGGTATCAGACTCGCCACTGGCTCCTCTATCAACCATTACGCATGTCGCACGTGAAGCTCACCGGCTATTTCGCCATGGTAGCAACGGCCGTCGCCATCATATCCGGCCTGGTGCTGACCGTACAGGCATTGTGGTCAACCCGTATCAGCTACGCGTGGGACTTGATCCATATCGTTGCCACATTTGCCTTGATCGTGTCCGTCGCTCCCCATATCCTCGTCCTCGTGAATCGGGAGCTGCGAGCCGCCCGTGTGGCCGACGGCGATTCTGCGCTCGCAGCCACAAAGCACTTTGGCCTGGGCTCGCTGCTCATCGCGGCGACACTCTTCGTGGCTGTTGCGCTGGTCGCGTACTGGTATGAGCCGCCGAGGATGGTGAACGAGTTCCCAGCGGACTACAGCTATCTCTATGGCCCGGACCGGCCGTTCGCACCCAGCCTGGCGCGGACCGAGACAGCCATGGCGTTCGATGCACGATCCATGAGCGGTTCGGAGTCCTGTGGAACCGCACGATGTCACGAGCAGATCGTGAAAGAGTGGCGGGTCAGTGCCCACCGCTACTCAGCGATGGACGCGGCATTCCAGTCGGTACAGAAAGTGATGGCCGAACAGAACGGCGCCGAGTCAACCCGCTATTGCGGCGGCTGTCATGATCCCATCTCGCTGTTTTCCGGAACCAAGAACGTCTTTACTGAAGATCTCACGAACCTCGCCGGATATCAGGAAGGCGTGTCCTGCATCGTTTGCCATGCAATCGAGGAAACCGACGTCAAGGGGAACGCGAACTACGTTATTGCGCAACCGACGCGTTACATGTTCGAGCTTGACGAGGGAGAAACGCCGCAGTTCTTCAGAGACTTTCTCCTCCGGGCCTATCCTCGCCATCACGTGAAGAGCCTCCAGCATCGTCTGTTCAAGAGCCCAGAGTTCTGCGCAGCGTGCCACAAGCAGTTCATCGACGAGGAAATCAACCAGGTCGGATGGGTGCAGCTCCAGAACCAGTACGACAACTGGAAAAACAGCAGGTGGAACGAGCCGGGCGACCCGAGCCAAACAGTCGAGTGCCGCGAATGCCACATGCCGTTGACCGATTCCCATGACCCTTCCAGTGGGGACGTGCTCGATTACAATCGTTCGGCGGGTGACAGCAAACACCGCAGCCATCGATTTCTCGCGGCCAACCAGTTCATGCCGCTGGCTCTGGAACTCGAAGGGGCGCAGGAGCACGCGGATCTGACGGAGCGGTGGCTGCGGGGTGAGATCGAAATCCCCGAGATTGCCGACAAGTGGCGCCCAGGCCCCGCCGTTCCGCTGGAGCTTGTCGTCCCGGATTCGGTGACCCCGGGGGAGCAGGTGAAGGTTCAGGCCGTCGTCACCAACAACAAGGTCGGCCACGACTTCCCCACAGGACCGCTGGATATCATTCAAGCGTGGGTGGAGATCACCGTGAAGGACCAGGCTGGCAACATCGTCTTTGAGTCGGGGCGCCGAGACGCGAGGCATTTCATTGAGCCCGGGTCCTTCATCTTCAAAGCAGAACCCGTCGATCAGTTCGGTAACCTGATCGACCGGCACAATCTCTGGGAAATGGTTGGAGTGCGATACCGCCGCTCCATGTTTCCCGGAGCGTCCGACCGAGCGGAATTCGGCTTCTCGTGTCCCGCAACGACGGTTCCTGCGCAGCGCCGTGAGGGCGACGCGCCACCACCCCTCGACACCGACGCCGAATTCAAGGCACCCGGCCAGCAAGCCACAACGCTGCATGTATCGGCGAAGTTGCTCTACAGAAAGGCAGACCAGTTTCTGCTGAACTTCCTATTCGGTGAGGACGCCAACCTGACCGCCCCGGTCACCGTGATGTCGGAGGACGAGAAGACGATCGTCGTGAGGCCGCGGAAATCGTCATAACGATGCCGGCACGGATGCCACGACGTCGAAGGCTCCTGCTCCTGACCGCGGCCCTCGGGGCACTCTTCGTCGCCGCAGCAGTCGTCGCGGTGTGGCTGTCGTCGAGGCCGGAACCCACCTACCGACCGGGCGAGCGAGTTGCAGGGTTGAAAGCCGACCTCGACCGGTCGGTCCCGGGGGATCACCCGCGCGTCACGTTCGTGAACGTGACCCAAGAAGCAGGGATCGCCTTCCAGCACTTCACCGGACACCGGTCGTCACAGCTGCCAGAAGACATGGGATCCGGCGCGGCTTGGGGTGACTTCGATAACGACGGCTGGTTGGACCTCTATGTCGTCAACGAGGTGGGACCGCTGACGTCCGCTGAGACGCAAGATACGGCGCGGTCTCCGGCACATGCAGCGTTGTATCGCAACGCCGGCGACGGGACCTTCCGCGACGTCAGTGCGGAGGCCGGCGTTCAGTTCCGCGGATGGGGAATGGGGGTGGCGTGGGGAGACTACGACAACGACGGCTGGCTCGATCTCGTCGTGTCGGCCTACGGCGACAACGTGCTGTATCACAACAACGGGGACGGCACGTTCGCCGACAGAACCTTGGAGGCAGGTCTCGGCGGGAGCCCTGGGTTCTGGGCAGGGGTGTGCTGGGGCGACTACGATCGAGACGGCTTCCTCGACCTCTACGTGACGGGATACGTCAAGTATCGATATCTGGCTGACCAAACAAGTTCGCTGCAGTACGACGTCGAGCAGCCCGCCAGCATCAATCCGTCGTCGTTCGAGCCAGAACGGAACCTCCTGTATCGCAACAACCGGGACGGGACCTTCAGTGAAATGGCGGCGCAGGCCGGTGTGTCGGGCGAAACGGGGCGAAGTCTCGGCGCCGTGTGGGCCGACTTCGACGATGACGGCTGGCCCGATCTCTATGTCGCGAACGACGTTTCCGACAACGCGCTGTACTGGAACCAGCGCGATGGAACGTTCAGGGACATCAGTCTGGCCGCTCGGGTCGCCGACTACCGCGGCGCCATGGGGATCGCGATCGGCGACTGGGATGGGGACGAGGACGTGGACATGTTCGTCACGCACTGGATCGCACAGGAGAATGCGCTGTACAGTAACCTTCGGTCGGAGTTGCGTGCTCTCGGATCCGACACTTCCCTGCCCCTGCAGTTCATAGACGTGGCAGACCGATACGGACTGGGGCAAGTTGCACTGCCCTTCATCGGATGGGGAACGTCCTTCATCGATTACGACAACGACGGCCGCCTGGATCTCTTCGTCGTCAACGGGAGCACACTGCAGGAGGACGACGATCCACGACTCCTCGTACCGATGACCGACAAAGTGTTCTGGAATCGCGGGGCAGACGACGGGTTCTACGATGTGTCTTCGGTGAGTGGTGAGTACTTCGAACAGGCATACGTGGGTCGAGGCGCAGCGTTCGGAGACTATGACAACGACGGGGACGTCGACGTCTTTGTGGTGAATAACGGCGGGCCTGGCGTCTTGTTGCGCAACGAAGGTGGCAATCGCCATGGGTGGCTGTTGGTGAAGCTCGCTGGAAGGCGGAGTAACCGATCGGCCGTTGGTGCGAGACTGCGCCTCGTTGCCGGCGGGACGGTCCAGGTCCGTGAGGTGGGTACTCAGAGCCCCTACCTGTCGCAAAACAGTCTCATTCAGCATTTCGGCCTCGGCACGCTGACATCGGCGGACACGCTGGAGATCCGATGGCCCAGCGGACTCCACCAGATCGTGCTGCGTCCGGCCGCAAATCAGCTCCTGCAAGTCTCGGAGGGAGCGGCGGCCCAGGACGCCGACGCGAAGCCGCGGTGAGGCGTCTCGCGGGCTTGCTCATTGCGTTTGGTGTGCTCTTCGCGGCGATCACGGTCTTGAAGAGCGGGTCGTCGGGGACGACGGGCAGTGTCGATTCCACTGGGATCTCGATCGAGGATCGTGGCCGGATCCACCGTTTTTGGGAGGCGTACCGCCGAGCCACCGAACACCGCATTGCGGGACGGTCGCGCGAAGCGGTGGAAGAGTATACCCGTGCCTTGGGACTCAACCCCGAGCATCAAGATGCGCTCTACTACCTGGGGAACATGCACTTCGACCTGGGGAACCTCGCGGCGGCGGAGCAATCCTGGCAGCGGCTGGTGGAGATCGATCCCACCAGTGCTCGTGCGCATTCGCAGTTGGGCGCTCTGTATTTCTGTGTCGGCGAGCAGGAGATGCTCCAGCCCGAGAGAGCTACGGCCGAGTTGCAGCGCGCGCTGGCGATCAACCGCGAGGAGACCGGATCACTCCTCCGTCTCGGCGAGATCGCCCTGGTTCAGGGAAATCTGGAGAAGGCGCTCGACTATTTCGATGCGGTCGTCGGTTCGAACTACTCCAGTGTGCCGGCGCACTTCTACCAGGGTTACATCGCATGGAAAGCGGGCGCGTTCGACCGGGCATCGGAGCTACTGACAGCAGCGACCCACCACGCCCGGCCGGCAGCGCCCGCGGAAGGTGTGCCAGGTGAAGGCGATACTCGAGCAGGTGCGGCTCCTATGGTGAGCACCCCCGCCAGATGCCGGGCGATGCAGGCTCGGGTGGACGATCTCGTAGCGGTGGATGGGGATGTGGCTCGTCGCGTGGGACCCGCCTATCGGGAGTTCGACGAGCTCCTGCAGGACGTGCGGAGAAAGCTTCCCCAATAGAGGACGTCGTGACACCGCGCATGCCTGGACGACGCCTTCCTCGACGAGACGCGGCCGTGACCACTTCACGTTTGAGACACGTGACAACGGGGGAAGATGACGAAGGCGTTTTTGGATGCGAATCCGCTCATTGCCAAGGCAGCGGGGTTCGCCGAGGATACCGCCCACTGCTTCATCGAAGACGACGATCACCCGTAGGTTCAGGAACGACCATTCGACTGGATCAGAGGATACCAGGTGGGCGGGAGATCGCTAACCTGGGGCCGGACCTGCCAGCGGTGGAGCGATTATGAATTCAAGGCACCGGCAACGTACGGCAACGGAATCGAGTGGACAATTGGCTACGAAGATGCAGCCACCTGGCCTCGATATCCATGAGATCGGTGGAGTGAGAATGGGGGAAGATCCTGACACTTCACTCTTGCGTGCATTCAGTCACATGCATGCCTGCAAGAACGTATTCGTAACAGATGGTGCTCGCATGACCAGTACAGGAAACCAGAGTCCGTCGCTTCTCTATATGGCACTCACGGCGAGGACCGCTTCATTCGCCGCAGATCAGCTTGCGGATGGCCATTCATGACATGGAATTGATATGGATGACAGAATAGGCGTAGGACTCATTGGGTCGCAGTTCATCTCCACGATCCATGCAGAGGCCCTGCAATCGGTCGCAGACGCAGAGGTCCTGGCGGTCATGTCACCGACTGGCGCACACGCAAGGGATTTTGCAGAGAAGTACAGCATACCCAATCACTTCTCTGCCCTCGATCAAATGTTGGCCATGGACGACATCGATATGGTCGTCATAGGTGTACCAAACTTCCTCCATTGTGAGATCACACTCGCGGCAGCAAAGGCCGGCAAGCATGTCGTGATCGAGAAGCCATTGTGCATGAATCTGGCCGAGGCGGACCGCATGATCGACGCCTGCAAGGGGGCGAATGTCAAATTGATGTATGCCGAAGAACTGTGTTTCACTCCGAAATACGTACGATTGAAGGGGCTGTTGGATGAAGGCGCCCTGGGCAAGCCCGTACTGCTGAAGCAATCCGAAAAACACGATGGGCCACATGCAGATCATTTTTGGGACGTGGAGCGATCGGGTGGAGGGGTGACCATGGACATGGGATGCCACGCCATCGAGTTCTTCCGTTGGCTGAATGGCAGAGCCCCCATCGCATCCGTCTATGCCCAGATGAGCACGAGTGTCCATACGACGAAGACGAAGGGTGACGACAATTCAATCATCATTCTCGAATTCGCGAATGGCGTGATTGCAGTCGCCGAGGAGAGTTGGACAAAGCTGGGAGGAATGGACGACCGGGCAGAGATCCATGGCTCGGGGGGGGTGGCCTATGCCGATGTCCTGCAAGGCAATTCAATCCAGACCTACAGCACAAAAGGAGTTGGTTACGCCGTCGAGAAAGCGGGGATTACCGCTGGGTGGAGCTTCACGATGTATGAGGAGATTTGGAATTATGGCTTTCCTCAGGAATTCGAGCATTTCGTTCACTGCGTGAAACATGACACGCAACCACTGGTGACAGGTGAAGACGGAAGAGCGGTGCTCGAGGTCATCTTCGCGGCGTATGAATCAGCGGGCACCGGACGAAAGGTGATGTTGCCCTTTGAGACTGATGCCGACAAACCATACAAACTCTGGAAAAAGTAATTGTCACGAAATGAGTTGAGGAATTATGCAACGACGTGATGGATTGCTATGATGAAGCTGAAGCCGAGATATTCACAGCGGGTCTGAGGGAGGTGAGCAGCGCATCGCAGACCAAGCATTCGCAGAACGTCCTGGAGCTGTCGTCTCGGCAACGCCACGATCTCTTGAGTGACTTTGATCGGATAGCGAGCAACAGAGCGGACGACGACGATATCCACTTTTGGCGCGATGATGAAACAGCTCACCATTTGGGGATACTTCACGTCGGAACCCGGCGTAACGCAGGCGTTGCGATACAATCCCGTACCGGGCCGATATGATGGATGCGTAGCGTATACGCCAGGAGACAGGGCCTGGTTCTAGCATGAACATCGTCTACTGCGAGGATTATGAGAGCTTGAGCGTCCAGGCAGCCTCGCTGGTCATCTCCGAAATCGACACGCGAAAGAACCTGTTCTTGTGTGCGACGAGCGGAAGCTCGCCGAGCGGTTTGTATGAAGAGCTGGCAAGGAAGGCTGAAGCAGATAGAGCGTTCTTCGACGATCTCAGGATAATCAAGGTGGATGAGTGGTGCGGTATTCCCGAGAATGATCCTGGATCATCCGAGAGGTACCTGCGAAACCGGTTGTTGGATCCACTGGGAATATCGCCGGAGCGGTATATATCCTTCGCCTCGAACCCCGCAGAGCCTGCTGAAGAATGCAAGCGAATTGGCACGGAGTTGGCGCAACGCGGGCCGATCGATGTGTGCATCTTGGGACTTGGCATCAATGGCCACATTGGATTCAATGAGCCAGGGCCGTTTCTGATACCCCATTGTCACGTGGCGCGCTTGTCTGAGGAATCCCGTCGACACAGCATGGTGCGGTCAATGGAGCGTACGCCCCATTTCGGGCTCACGCTCGGCATGCAGGAGATCTTGGCGTCCAGAAGAATCATTCTGCTGGTGGCCGGTGAAGGGAAAGAGCAGGCAATCGCCGGGCTGTTGTCGGGAAAGGTGACGACGACATTGCCGGCGTCATTCCTCTGGTTACATGACAATGTCGATTGTCTGATCGATCAAACTGTATCTGCAAATCATGAGGATTGATTGCCAGCGTGGACAAGAGTCGTAGTCACCTGACAGTCTTCCTTCCCAGCTCGGTGGCATGCGTGTCGCTCCGAGTCACGCCGTCCAGATTGACGCCGCGGGCCCGCAGAAACTCCACCAACGTGACCACGTTTCCGGCGGTGAAGCCGTCGCCGCCGGGATCGGAGTGACTCCCAACTCAGGACGAGCAGGTCGGCTGTCGTCGTCCAGATGATGACAAATCTGGCGTCAGTTCTTCCCCTCTAGCTCTTGACGCTCCGGGACGCCTCGTCCCAGCGAACAGGGGCCTGGCGGAAGTATGACTCGTTTGCCATGTGACAGGCGATCGCCGCATGGTTACCGAAGACGGCGTCCTGCGCAACCCGTTCGCGTGTCTTCACGGCCTCAAAGAAGCCCCAGACATGCGCCGTGTCGTCGTCCCAGTGCGGTCCGTGATACGTGGTCACGCCGTCGACGGGTTCACTGCCGGGTTCGGGATCGTGTTCGGCGTGCCACTTCTCGAAGTACTCCTCGCGCATCTTGCTTGGAAATCCGTAGGCGTAGTAACTCGGTGATCGGTCCTCTCCGACCTGCGGCGAATGGGCGAGCGCCTGGCTGGTCGCTTCTAGTATTCCGTTCGGTCCCATGAAGCGGGCGACCTCTGGTGTTTCCGTGCCGAGGCCGAGCCGCACGAACACGGGCACGCCGTGATAGTCGAACAGCACCGCGTGGAGGTCGGGCATGTTGCGGCCGTCCTTCCAGCGAACGATGCCGCCGAGCGACTGCGCCGACCGCGGCGGCTCATTCCATCCCAGCGTGTACAGCATGCCGGAGATGAGATGCACCATCAGGTCACCCGCGGCTCCTGTTCCGTATTCCTTCCAGCATCGCCAGCGCGCAAAGTGGAGCGGATTGAAGGGGATCCTGGGAGCGGAGCCCAGCCAGGCATCCCAATCGAGTGTTTGCGGCGAGAGGTCGGGCGGCGGCGGATACTGCCACGCTCCCGTGGGCGTATTGCGACCGAGCGATAGTTCGACCATCGACACCTCGCCGATGGCGCCGTCCCGGTACAACTCATTGGCCTTCGCACACAGAGCGGAACTGACGCGCTGCGAGCCTACCTGTACGATCCGATCGTACTTTCGTACGGCTGCGACCATCTCCATACCGTCGGACACGGTATGCGACATCGGCTTTTCACAGTACACGTCCTTGCCCGCGCTCACGGCATCCACGACGATTTGACGGTGATGGTGGTCGGGCACCGCAACGATGACGCAGTCGATGTCTTTGCGTTCGAGCAGGTCCTGATAGCGGCGGGTTGTCGGAAGGCTCGCGTCTCCGGCGATCTCTTTGGCAAGCGTATGTCTGCCGTCATACAGATCCGCCGCTGCGACACACTCGGTTCCGATGGCCAGCGCGGTGGCGAGCAGACCAGACCCCTGCATGCCGACGCCAATCATTCCGAACCGGACGCGGTCACTCGCCGGAACGCGGAGCCTGGACGCCTCGGCTGGTCGTGACCCGAGGAGTACCGACTCGGCCGCGACGACTCCTCCTGCAGCCGCGACACTCGTGTGCAGGAAATCACGGCGGGAAAGGTGTTTTCTCATGGCAAGAATCTCGATCTTGGGTGATAGTCAGTTTCCGGGGCCTTTGAGAAATGCTGCATCCCCGATGGCTGGAGGCCCCTTGGGGAATCCCGCCACGAAACGACCTAGAGAGGTCGGGTCGAAGGGAAAGTGACCCGTAGCCACCCGGGGTGCAACTGGCGAGCCGGTGGGCTCATCCTCCGCAACCACGCTGCCCTCGAGCGTGGACTCGGTAGTGAACGCTTCGGGATGGTACGTGCGCCCCGACGAATCACAGATCACAGCCATACCCGCCTCCCTCTCTCGCCCGCGGGCAGAACCGTGCCTTCACTGCGTTTCCGCACTGCTGCCGCCAAGCGACCAAAGGGCGAGCGATCCGAACCTGGACCACCCGCCCTCTATCTTGTTACGCTTTCTTAACTTCCGCCAGTCGGGACGGCGGGATTTGACGCGGTGCGACCCTGAGGCGGCGTCGCCGCCGACGGGGAGTGAGCGGATCAAGCGTCTGCCGCTGCCGACGCGCCGATCACGCGACGTGAGCGAGCGCCCTAAGCGCGACGCGAACAGAGCGGAAGGAAGCACCGGCCGCCGCCGGTGCTTCATTCAACCCGCGACCCCCTGATGCGATGCCGGAGCGCCAGCGACGGCGAGCACGAGTGCGAGCGTTGATGCGAGCGCATCGACGGTTGCACTCAACCCCATTCTCACTCGGGTTCATAGAAAGAACGACATCTTGCCGGTTTTCCGGGGGATCCGAGGCGTCGGTGCCGTACTTTCACGACACGCATGTCGTATTATGCCGTAAGAAACGCACCCCAAAACACACCCCACCTCGCCGGCTAGTTCGAGCCCGGCCGCAACTCCTCTGGATCGAAGAACAAGGAGACCCGGAAAGACTTCAGGGACTACATCGTTCACATAGTGCCGTCATGTATGGCCGTCGTGGCCATGCCTGCTTCTATTCCAGATTGATGCGCCGCAGGAGGGCGTGGTAGCGTGGGTCGGCCTTGAAGCTGTCCGGCAGCCAATAGGCTCTCAGCAACCCGACCAGCAGGCTGCGCTGTTCGACGGCTCGGTTGAAGTAGTCCAGCGCCCGATCGGTCTCGCCCAGCCAGGCGTACGCAAACCCAACGTTGTACGGATCCACCCAGGTGCCCTTCCTGCCCAGGGTGAGGAGCGAGTCAAGCAAGCGGCGCGCGACCGCTGTCCGTCCGGCGCGTGCATACACCACTGCAGCGCCGGCCCGGATCCACTGGTTCTCGGGGTCCAACCTCAGCGCCCGGTCGACGGCCTCGATGGCCTCCGGGTGGCGGCCGAGCACAGAGTAGTTCCACCCATGATACAAGTGCGACCAACTCGAACTGGAGTCCAACTCCACGGCCTTCTCTGCGGCGGCGATGGACTGTTGGAACCGCCCAGCGTAGAAGTACACCGCGGCCAGGTTGAATCGTTGGAGGGCATGGCGAGGATCGAGCTCCACGGCGCGCAGGGCGTGCTTCACCGCCTCGTCGTAGCGACCGATAGCCAACAGGAAATCGCTGTACCGGAAGTGCACAAGCATGAGGCCCGAGTTGAGCTCCAGCGCTCGGCGATACTCGCCGTCCGCCTCGTCCCAGCGCCATTCCCAGAACGACCGCACGTGCGCCAGGGCCGCATGAGCCAGTGCCGATCCCGGGTCGAGCGCAACGGCGCGCTCCGCGGCCGCCTGCACCAACGGGGCGCTCTCCTGCGCTGAGGGGGAGCCCCAGAACCCACTCAATCCCCAGTAGGCCTCGACGATGCCGGCGTGGGGCTCGGCGAAGGTCGGGTCGAGCGCGATCGCCCGCCGGTAGTGCACCATCGCCTGCTCCTGGCCGGCGGCCGTCGCGGCCTGGGACTCGTACGTCCCGAGCAGGTACTCATCGTACGCTTGCGGATCCACCCTGCGGCTCACCTGCAGGTGCCGCGTCTCCTCCGGCGTCAGGGTGGCCCCGATCGCGCCGGCGATGGTTCGCGCCACTTCGGCATACAGGACCAGTATGCTTGCGACGTCCCGGTCGTACGTGTCGGTCCACAGGCTCCGTTCGGTACGGGCGTCACGGGCGTCAATGAGCCGCGCGATGATGCGCACGTGGCCGCCTTCCCGCAAAACCGATGATTCGAGGATGCCCTCCACATTCAGCTGTCGGGCGATTTCGGGGAGCCGTTCGCGCGACCCCTTGAACCCAATCACCGAGGTGCGCGAGAGCACCGTCAGCGCCGAGACCTTGCCGAGCTCCGTGATGAGGGCGTCCGTCATGCCGTCGGCGAAGTACTCCTGCGTCGAATCGCCGGAGAGGTTGGCGACGGGCAGGACCGCCAGGGACGACAGCGGCGCGCCGCCCGCACTGCGGGGCGGCCGGAGAACACCGGTCTTGAGCACCACGCCCACGCCCGCAGCGACCACGGTGAGTCCCGCGATCAGCGCAACGACGCGGCGCGTCAGGGGCCTGGTTCTGCGAGTCTCGGAGGGCTCGCCGCCGGCCGCCGCTGTCAGCGCCTGGGCGAACTGCGCCGCCGTGCCGAACCGGTCCGCCGGCACCCGGGCGAGGGCTCTGGTGAGCGCCGCGTCGACACTCGCCGGGACCGCGTCCCGCACCACCGACACCCGCGGCGGCGGCTCGGCGAGCCGCTTGGCGATGATGGCCTGGGCGGTGGGCCCCGTGAACGGCGGCTCCCCGGCGAGCATCTCGTACAGCACGCAGCCAAGCGCGTAGAGGTCGGAGCGGCCGTCGATCGCCGGCTCGCCGGCACTCTGTTCCGGGCTCATGTAGGCGGGCGTCCCCACGGCCATGCCGGTCTCGGTGAGCTTCTCCCCGCCCGCCGCCGTCAGCGCCCGGGCGATCCCGAAGTCCGCCACCACCGCGTGCCCCGATTCCAGCAGGATGTTCTCGGGCTTGATGTCCCGGTGCAGCACGTCGTGGCTGTGGGCGTAGCTCAGGGCGTCCGCCACCTCACGGGCGATCCGGAGCGCGTCCTCGACCGGCAGCTGCTTCTCGCGGTTCAGCCGGTCTCGCAGCGATTCGCCTTCCACGTACGGCATCACGTAGAACAGCGTACCGTCGGCGTCCCCGGAATCGAGCAGCGGGAGAATGTGGGGGTGCCTGAGCTGGGCGGTGGTCTTGATCTCGCGGAGGAACCGGTCGGGGCCAAGGGCGGCCGCGAGCTCCGGCTTCAGGACCTTGAGGGCGACGGGGCGGTCGTGACGCAGGTCCTCGGCGAGATAGACGGTCGCCATCCCACCGCTGCCAATCTCGCGCTCCATGGTGTAGCGGTCGGCGAGGGCCGTCGAGAGCCGGGAGGGAATCTCGGACATGGTTGGCAAAGATAGGCGTCGCGTTGCCAACCGGCGAGAACGCCACCAGGATTTGGCACACTATTGGCACACAAGCACAAAAAATGAGCGGCCACTCACGGACCGCTCATTTCGTAACTACATGTAGTTCTGGTACTTCCGCCAGTCGGGACGGCGGGATTTGACGCGGTGCGACCCTGAGGCCGCGTGAGCGGCCGACGGGGAGAGAGCGGATCAAGCGTCGGCCGCTGCCGACGCGCCGATCACGCGACGTGAGCGAGCGCCCTAAGCGCGACGCGAACAGAGCGGAAGGAAGCACCGGCCGCCGCCGGTGCTTCATTCAACCCGCGACCCCCTGATGCGATGCCGGAGCGCTAGCGACGGCGAGCAGGAATGCGAGCGTCGATGCAAAGGCATCGGCGCTTGCGCTCAACCCCATGCGGGTCAGGAACTATAGGAATAACGGCATAATGTCGGAATTTCGCGGGCTTTCGAGCGTTGGCAACGACATTCTGCCGGGTCTGATGCCGGACTTTGCCGGGAGAAACGGCAACGCAAACGGCAACTGCCGGGGCAAGCGGGGCGTCGGCGCTTACCGAGCGCCGACCTGAATGAACACCGGTCCAGCCGGTGTCTTACGGGCGGCGTTCACCTTCTCCGTTCAGCGTAAGGGGCGCAACATCCAACGGCACCGGGAGTCGACCCTCGATGATTCTGTAGTACTTGTTGACCGGCAGATCGGTATAGGTATCAGCCGACCGAGCCTGGTTCGGCCAGGAGATCGTCAGTTCGTCAATCCGTTCGGTCTGTCCCAGACCAATCTCTTGCTGCAGACTTGACGCGCCGAAGCTGCCGCCTGTAGAAACCGTCTGGTAGATGACTCGCTGCTCACCATTCAGGTCGGTTACGCTCAATCTGATCCGCGCCCCTATGGCCGAGCGGTTTGCCGTGCGGCCTTCCAGCTGCAGGACTACCCACGAGTTGCCATTGCCAAACCCGGGATTCTCGAACAATGCATTTGGATAGTGCTCTCCCTCCACAGCACCCCCCATGACAGCGTAGATATCCTGGTCTCCGTCGCGGTCGAAATCGGCAAAGGCAATGGCATGACCCTTCTGAATGTGCCCAAAGCCACCGTCGAATGTTATGTCGCGAAATCGGGTTCCGTTCTCGTTAAGAAACATCCGGTTTGGCATGATGGAGCGTAGGTCAGGCGTCCCCGTGCCGACGTATATGTCTGGAAACCCGTCGTTGTCCAGATCTCCGAAGTTGATGCCCATGGCCCATAGGCTCAGGTCAAGTCCCAAATCCGGCGCGACATCGGTGAACGTTCCGTCGCCATTGTTGCGATACACCTGATTTCGCTGCCCCTTTGCGCGTAATCCCAGATACTCGGCTGCGATTTCCCCTGCTGACCCGGAGCTGAGGGGAACGTCGAAGCTTGCAACGAAGAGGTCCTCCCAGCCGTCATTGTCGTAATCCCAGAAGAACACTGGGAAGCTGAAGACAGGGTCCTGCACTCCCGCCGCAGCCCCCACTTCTTCGAAGCGCCAGTCCTCCAGCGCTTCGCCACCCCGATTGAGATACAGCAGATTTGGTTTGTCCAGTACCGAGACGTACAAGTCGATGAGGCCATCATTGTTGATATCGCCCCACACCAGTGCCTTGACGAATTCGAAGACGTCGATTCCTACGCGAGCGGAGATCTCGGTGAACGTCTCGTCCCCATTGTTCAGATACAACTCGAGGCGTCCTGAGCCGCCTCCATTCTCGCCGCCTTCATTGCCGATGACGAGATCGAGCCAGCCGTCGTTGTTGAAATCGCCCCAAGCCGCCGTCTGCGTCGGGTGCTTGGACACCAGACCTGCACCCGCGGCGACATCTTCGAACGTTCCGTCGCCGTTGTTTCTCAGCAGGGAATTCGGGTGCGCGCCGTAGGCACCAAGCCAGCCGCCGCGAACGATCAGCACGTCCTCGTATCCGTCGTTGTTGTAGTCCGCGTGCAGGGTGTTCAGTCCACCCACCAGGCCGTTCAGACCTGCCGCTCCCGTATGATCGACGAACCCACCCCGGCCGTCGGCGAAGAAGAGGCGTAGCGGATCGTTCAATCCCCGTGCGGTTGCCAGGATGTCGAGGAATCCGTCCTCGTTGAAGTCCTCCACAGATACACCGCCCGCGATGCCGTCGACATGCACCCCCAGCGCCGGGGCGACGTTGTGAAAGCGAGGATACTCGGTATCCGGGCTTGCTTCGAGCCCCTCGATGAGGATGTCTGCCGGAACAGCGCGAGGATACATTCCAAGGGTCATGTAGGCGATGTTCAGCAGCCACCGTGTTTGGAGGTCACGCGGATAGCGATCGAGAATCTGCCGGTATAGCGAGACTGCCCGACGGGATCCCTCCTCCTTGGTGTGGACAGCATTCGCCGTGAGCGGGAGAATGGAGGCGCCAGCGGGATCGTTCAGATGATTCTGTCGTTCACCCAGCCGGAGATAGGCGACGGCCAGCAGCTCAAACAGAGGTGTCGTCGTCGGCGATACGACACGGCCCTCCGGACCGAGGTCTTTCATCAGGCGTTCGATCTCGCGAATAGCGGTTCCCTCATCGCCGGCGGAGAGCGATTCCGAGGCATACTGATAGCGGGCCATGAACTGCTCGGGACCCTCGGTGCGCGCGATTTCCGCACGCCACACTTCCGCCCTCCTCCTGTTCAGGTGGCCGTATCGCATCGGCTCCCTGAGTGCCGCTCGATAGATCGCAGCCAGCTCTGCCGCGGTCTTTGCCGTGCCCGACAGGGGTTCGATTTCCGGCGACGCTTTTCGCACTTCAGTCGGCGTATCTTTCTGCGGAGTCCCGCAGCCCACGAAGGCCCCCACCATCATCCAGGTGATCACGCCTCGCCCCACGATTCGACCGGGCCGAGCGCCACACATGCTTGGCGTCATGCCGGGGGCACAACCGTGACGGATAGCAGCCGCGAGACGGCGGTGGATAGACTCAAGCAGCGGTCTCATGTGGCACATCCTGGTAGACCGGTATAGGGCCCATTCCCTCTTCTTGGCTTCGGTGTGGTCCGGTAGGGGGCGATGCGCCGGGGCGTCAAGCTTTGCAAGTTGGGCTGCTTCCTTCAGGATGGCCAGGGGAAGGGGCTCCTACCAGCGGCCGAGGCGAAGAAACGCAGGAGCACCACTGCGCGTACGATGCCGGACTTTGCCGGGAGAAACGGCAACGCAAACGGCAACTGTCTGATGGCCCGAGCAGTGTCAGGAACCTCACATGCTGGAGTTGCTGAAACGAAAGCCCCGAACGCCGCGCGACAACTCCTTGATGAACCCTTCGACGTGCCAGCTGTGATCCTGAAACCGATACGGGCACTTGGGTTTGTCCGACTTGCCCATGCCGATCAGGTCGGGGGCGATGCAGCGCGCATGCGGTGCGACGTGTGGAATGATGTTGCGCCACAGATACGACGACGTTGGGTTGCCGCGCAAGAACAGCACGGGATCGCCCGCGCCCTGCTCGACGTAATGCATCCGCGAACCGTGCACTGACAGGTATTTGGACTCAAACGGAAAGTCGCCGGAAATTGGCTGGTTAGTGGCCATCACAATCCTTTCGAGGAGTTCGGTTCTACCGTCCACAATAGCGGTCAACGAGCGTGGTCGAGAGCCGGGAGGTGATCCCGGTCATGTGCGGGCAAAGATAAGTTTCGTTGCGCCACGCCGCGAGACGGTTGGCTGAATTGGCACACTATTGGCACACCAGCGCAACAATGAGCGGCCACTCGTTGCCGCGCATCGTCTAAGATGTTGTGTGTATCGACTTACTCAATCGGGACGGGGGAATTGTCGCGCCGCGGACGCGAGTGGTGGGGCGGGAGGGCCGCGATGGAGAATCGAGCTAACAGATCCTGGGCAGCTGATCTCCGGGCAGCATGTCCACGACTCGCGTGCCACCGATCCGCGTCTTGAGCGCGACGATCCCGGGATGCTCGCTCACCACGCGTCCGATCGCCGTGGCATGGGCGCCCAAGGGGTGGCCCCGCACGGCCGCGAGAGCCTGCTCCGCCAGCGAGGCGTCAACGAGCGCCACGAAGATCCCCTCGTTCGCGACATACAGCGGATCGAATCCCAGCATCTCACAGGCGGCGGTGACAGGAGGCGGGATCGGTATCGCGGTTTCCTCGAGGTCGATGCCTACGCGAGCGGCCGCCGCAATCTCGTTGAGGGCACTCGCCAGTCCGCCACGCGTCGGGTCACGCAGTACGTGGACGGCGGACCCGACCGTCTCTCTCAGGCGTTCGACCAGCGGTGCGAGGTTGGCCGAATCGCTCTCCAGTTCGACTTCGAACTCGAGCCCTTCCCGAACCGCCATCACCGCGATGCCGTGCCGGCCGATCGGCCCGCTCACGATCACCACGTCGCCCACTCGAGCGCTCTTCGGCGCCGGTAGGAACGCCGCATCGAGCTCTCCCACCCCCGTCGTGTTGATAAACACCCCGTCCGCCTTGCCGCGCTCGACCACTTTGGTGTCACCCGTGACGACAGGCACACCCGCCTCGCGTGCCGCCCTCGCCATGGCCGCCACGATCCGATCCAAGACGTCGAACGCCAGTCCTTCCTCGAGCACGAAGCCAGCCGAGAGGTAGCGGGGGCGCGCCCCCATCATGGCCAGATCGTTGAGGGTGCCATGCACGGCCAACGTGCCGATGTTGCCGCCGGGAAACTCGAGCGGCTGCACCACGAACGTGTCGGTGGAGATGGCGAGTCGGTCGGATGTCACACTAACCACCGCGGCGTCGCCCAACTGCGCCAGCGCTTCGTTCTCGAAATGTGGGAGAAACCGCTCACGCAGCAGCGCCGCGCTCATCTTGCCACCGGAGCCGTGGCCGAGCTGGACCTGCTGATAATTGCTGCGAGGAACCGGGCAGATCGGCCCCTGGGAGAGGTCGGTCAAACTCACGAAGCGGCCACGTTGCGGAAGCGACCGTAGTTGTAGTACGCGCCACAGGCCCCCTCGGACGACACCATCGAGGCACCCAGTGGACGCTCGGGTGTGCACAGCTTTCCGAATGCATCACACTCGTGCGGTTTGATCTTACCGCGCAGGACATCGCCCGCACGGCACTCCTCGGGTTCCGTGGCCGTGATCACCGAGGCGCCAAACTTGGCCTCCGCATCATGTTGGACGAACTCCTCCTGCAAGCCCAACCCGCTCGCGGGGATCATGCCGATCCCCCGCCACTGACGGTCGACCAACCGGAAGACCTTGCGCACGAATTCCTGCGCCAGTCGATTACCTTCGCGTTTCACGGAGCGCACATACTGGTTCTCCACCTCGTAGCGTCCGGCCTCGAGTTGCTGCACGGCCATCAGGATACCCTCGAGGATGTCGACGGGCTCGAACCCCGTCACCACAATGGGCACCCGATACGTCGCCGCGAGCGGCTCGTACTCCTCCCACCCCATCACCGTGCAGACGTGACCGGCGGCGAGGAATGCCTCGACCCGATTGTCGGACGATTCCAGGAGCGCCACGATCGCTGGTGGCACCGTGACGTGGGAGACCAAGACACTGAAATTCGTGACGCCGAGCTCGTGCGCACGCCACACGGCCATCGCATTGGCCGGTGCGGTGGTCTCGAATCCGACGGCGAAGAACACGATTTCCTTATCGGGGTTCTTCCGTGCCAGCTCCAGCGCGTCGAGCGGCGAGTACACGATTCGCACGTCTCCACCGCGAGCGCGGATCTGGAACAGATCGCACTCGCTGCCGGGCACGCGCAGCATGTCACCAAAGGACGTGAAGATCACATTGGGCTGAGCGGCCAAATACAGAGCGCGGTCGATCTGCTCGAGCGGCGTGACGCACACGGGGCATCCCGGCCCGTGGATCATCTCCACGGCCTCGCCCAGCAGCTCATCGATCCCTTGCTTGACGATGGTGTGCGTCTGTCCACCGCACACCTCCATCAGCACCCAGCGGCGCGACGCCGCTTCCTGGATGTTCCGCGCTAGCTTCTGCGCGATACCGCCGTCGCGGTATTCACTGAGGTATTTCACGCACTCTCCGAGCCGTGTTGCTCGAGGCTGCTATCGGCGACCTCGCCGATCCACTCGAGCTCGTCCAGTTGGCTCAATTCCTTCAACACTTCAAACGTCCGCTTCGCTTCGTCTTCATCGACCTTCGAAATCGCGAACCCCACGTGGATGATGGCGTAGTCACCCACCGCGATGTCTTCGTCGAGGTAGGCCAAGCAGACCTCACGTCGGACCCCGCCGAAGTCGATCGTGCCCATGCGCAGTCCGCCGTCGTCGCGAATCTCCGTAATCCGTCCCGGAATGCCTAGACACATACGCTACACCGCCTCAGGATGAACCCTCTCGCGCGAGAAGCGCGGCGGCCGAGGCCGCCTGTCCGTAGCTGATGCTCCCGTCGTTCGGGCTGAGCCGTCGGGGCACCAGCACCTCGAGAATGCTTTCTTCGAGACCGCGCTGCACGGCTGCAAGGAGCCGTGCGTTCTGGAACACCCCCCCACCCAGCGCGACCGTCGAGAGTCCCGTCCCGTCAGCCACGCGACGGGCAACTTCAATGGTAGCCGCCGCGATGCTCTCATGGAACCTCGCGGCCAGATCACGCACATCGTCTCCCGCCCGGCGGCGTTCTCCTAACGCCACGAGCAGCGGAATCGGATTCATTACCACCGCGCCGTCTTCCTCGTCCAAAGGAAACGGGAACGGGTCCGCATTCCGTTCCCCGGCCAGCGCCTCGAGCTCCATGGCTGCCTGTCCTTCGTAGTAGGCCACTTGTCTCGTGCCGAGCACCGCCGCGGCCGCGTCAAACAGTCGCCCCATGGAGGACGCGAGCGGGGCATTGAGCCCCCGTGCGATCTGTTGCTCAGCGAGGGCCCGCTCCGCCTCGTCGACGCCATCGAACGCGGCTGCGAATGCCTCACGCTCGCTCGGCTCGAGCGACAGGTAGCCCAGCGCCACCCGCCACGGGCGTCGCACCGCGAGGTCGCCGCCGGGAAGTGGCGCGTAGCGGAGTTGGCCGGCCCGCTCGTACGTGCACAGATCGGCAGCGAGCGTCTCCGCACCCCAGACGGCACCATCCTGCCCGTACCCCGTCCCGTCGTACGCGACCCCCACCACCCGCTCGGTTCGACCGTGCTCCGCCATCACCGCCGTCACGTGCGCATGATGATGTTGCACAGACATCACCTGCCCCAATCCCAGCTCGTCCGCCACACGCGTCGACAGGTAACCGGGATGGAGGTCCCGCACAGCGACACGGGGCTCGATCCGGAACAAGCGACGAAACAAAGCCAGCGATTCCTGGAAGTGCGCGAGTGTCTCCAGGTTCTCCAGGTCGCCGATGTGCTGACTGACGTACGCGGTATTTCCATGCACGACCGTAAACGTGTTCTTGAGATGCGGGCCCACCGCCACGAGTGGTACCGGAGCGGCAATGGGGATCTCGAGCGGGAGTGGTGCGTATCCTCGAGCGCGGCGCAGGAACAACGGAACATCGTCGACCACCCGTACGACCGAGTCGTCGTAGCGCGCCACGATCTCACGGTCGTGCAACAGAAACGCATCAGCGATGTCACCGAGCCGCGCGCGAGCATCGGAATTCGAGGTAGCGATCGGCTCTTCACTCACATTTCCACTGGTCATGACGAGCGGTCGTTGCACGAGATCCAAGAGGATTTGATGGAGCGGCGTGTAGGCGGTCATCACGCCAACGCTGTCGAGCCCGGGTGCCACCGACGGTGCGAGTCGCGACGATCGGCGGCGTTTGATGACGACAATGGGTCGCTCACGAGACGTCAGCAACGGTTCCTCACTCGCGCGGACCGTGCCGAGTCGCAGGGCATCGTCTACCGTCCGCACCATGATCGCCAGCGGCTTGGCCTCACGTCCCTTTCGCTCCCGCAGCCGGACCACTGGGGCTTCGTCCGTGGCATCGACGGCCAGATGGAATCCACCTAGCCCACGAATCGCCACGATGCGGCCCGTGCCAAGCGCGTGAGCGGCGCCTTCGATGGCGGCCTGCCCCTCCTCCACAGCACCTTCCGTCCCCGGAATCTCGAGCCATACCTTGGGACCACAGACGGGACAGCTGTTGCTCTCCGAGTGGTACCGCCGGTCGGCAGGCTCATCGTACTCGCGGAGGCACTCGGCACACTGCTGGAACACGCGCATGCTGGTGCGCGCGCGGTCATACGGTATCGCCTCGATCACGGTGAAGCGGGGACCGCAGTCGGTGCACGTCACGAAGGGATACCGATGCCGGCGATTGGCAGGATCGAACAGCTCACGCTCGCATGCGGCACACAGCGCGACGTCGGGCGACACTGGCTGCCGCCGGTCCGGTTGATCCTCACTGGGGACGATCCGGAACTCGGTCCAGTGCTTGACCGAGGTCCGGGTGATTTCGAGCGCGTCGATCTGCGTGAGTGGTGGCGCCTCGGTCCGCAGGGCATTCACAAAAGCCTGCACGTCGGTGCTCGGACCCTCTACCTCGATTCGCACCTCGCCCGCCTCGTTGCGCACCCACCCGCCAAGCCGGTAGCGCAATGCGAGTCGGTGCACGAAGGGGCGGAACCCCACCCCTTGCACGACCCCCGTGACGCTCACATGGACGGCCTCCCGACCGCCAGCCGCACCGTCAGCCGTCACGTCGCCTTCGCCACCAGATCGCGAAGAAACGCGAACCAGCTATCCAAGCCCTCTTTGGTCGTGGCGGAAGTGAAGAAGAACTGGAGGTCGGGGTTCACATCTCGCGCCATGGCGACGGCCTTGTCGCGCTCGAACGGCACGAACCGCAAAAGATCCACTTTTGTGAGCACAACGTACCGAGCCTCGCGAAACATCTTGGGGTATTTCGCTGGCTTGTCTTCGCCTTCAGTCACCGCACACAGCACGACCTTCGCGGTCTCGCCTAAGTCCCAGCTCGCCGGACACACCAGATTGCCGACGTTCTCGATGAATAGGAGGTCGGTCTGGTCGAGCTCGACGGCATCCAGTGAGGTCTGGATCTGTCGGGCATCGAGGTGACAGGCACCACCGGTCACCACGGCCTGCACTAGCCGGTCCGTGTATCGGCTCAGCCGGTCGGCATCGTTCTGCGTCTGGACGTCCCCCGTCACCACCGCGAGCCGCAAGTCCTTTCCCAGTGCTTCGAGGGTGCGCTCCAGTAGCATGGTCTTCCCCGCACCGGGGCCGGACACGAGGTGGAGCGCGGGGACGCGGTGCTCGGCCAGCCGGCGGGGGACTGCTGCACGGCCACCATCCGCGCGACGGTTCCGGACGGGACGGGCACGGTGTACCTCACCGGCAACCTCACCGAGCTCGGCGTGCCGAGATTCGCGCTTGTCAGCCATTATGTCACCTCGGGTTGAGCCACGCAAGTCGGGTGGTTGCCGCACACTTCCGGGCGCGGGAACCGCGCGCCGCGGCCGACGGAGTTCACCGACGAGACGGTGGTGTTTTCGCGGGTGCCCGAGTGGCGGTTCCCGCTCAGGCGCGATCCGGGCCGGCAAGATCGCGCACGAGCGCGACCACGTCGTCCGCAATCAGGGGCACCAGGGCGGCCAGCGCGGCGGACAGACCGTGCGCCGACCGGACCTCAGGGACAGTGACACCGGCCACGATCACGGCGACGCCGTCGAGAGCGGGCGTGACGGATCGCAGCAGCGCCAGTGCCTGCACCACCGAGAGGTGATGCGCGTGGCCTTGGTACGCATCGAGATCCGACAGGTCGCCGTCGAGTACCTGGAGCGTGCCGGGCGGCTCGTCGCTGAGGATGGCGTCGAGCACGACGAGGAGCCGGCGCCCCCGCATCGCATCGGCATGGCGCAGGAGATCGGTCCCCGCGGTACGGACCTCCGTGGCGGGCGGCAGGCGGTCGTCTCCCATGAGCGCCTCGGCGACGTGCATTCCGATGCCGTCGTCACCCGCCAGTGGATTCCCCACACCGAGGATCAGGATCCCGCTCATCAAGTCGCTGCCTCCGGCACCGCTCCGCCCACCGGCAGCCGGATCCGGAAGGTGGTACCGCGGCCCACCTCGCTCTCCACGGTGATGGTGCCGTGGTGGCGTGTGACGATGCCGTAGGCGATCGAGAGTCCCAGGCCAGTCCCCTGCCCGTTCGTCTTGGTCGTGAAGAAGGGGTCGAACACGCGGCCGACATCCTCGGGCGCGATCCCGCGGCCGGTGTCCGTGAATGCCATCTCGACCGCATCGTGCGCAGGGTCATAGCGCGTCGCGATGGTGAGGGTGCCGCGCTCCTCCATCGCCTGGACCGCGTTCACGACGAGGTTGAGGATCACCTGGGAGAGTTGCGACTGATCCGCCGCAATTGGCGGCAGGCCATCTGCCTGGTGGCGCACCAGCTCAACGTTGAAGAACGCCGCCTGCTTGGCGATCAGGGCGAGCGTGTCGTCGAGCACTCGGTTGAGATCCACCACCTCCATGTGTAGTTCGGACTGCCGTGAGAACTCCAGCAAACCCCGGACGATGGTGCGGCACCGCTCCGCCTGCCGCACGACCTCCTCGAGGTTCGGCCGATTGGCGTGACCCTCGGGCAGGTCCTCCACGGTCAGGGCGGCCAGGGCGAGAATGCCGCCGAGCGGGTTGTTGATCTCGTGTGCCACACCGGCGGCCAGCATCCCCAGCGACGCGAGCCGCTCCGACTGCGCCACGCGCGCCTGCATCCGCACCAGTTCGTCGGTGCGCTCCTTGACCTTCTCCTCGAGGGTCCGGCCCCACTCCTCGAGATCGTCCTTCATGTGCCGCAGGCTCTTCGCCATCGTGTTGAACGACTCGGCGAGGAGCGCCACCTCGCCCTGGGCGGTTGCCTGAATTTCCTGGTCCAGGCGTCCGGCGCTGATGTTCCTGGTGGCGGCCACCATCTCGCCGATCGGGCGCGTGATGTTGCGGATCATCACGTAGGTGATCGCGATGATCAGGATGAACCCGGTCGTCGCGATCCCGAAGAAGGAGAGGATCACGCGGTTGCGGATCGCCGTGAACCGGCTCTCGAGCACACCGACGTAGAGCATGCCGACTATCTCGTTCCGGTGGTTCCGGAGCGGCTCGTATACGCTGAGATACCAGTCCTGCACCACGAAGGCCCGGTTGCTCCACCGCTCCCCGCGCAGCAGCACGGCGTCGTGGACCGGGGCGGACACGCGGGTGCCCAGGGCTCGGGCCCCGTCCGCGGTACGCACGTTGGTCGCGACGCGCACGTCGCCCTGGAAGACGGTGACCGTCCCGATCTGCTTGCCGCGATGGGTCTCCCCGCGATAGAGCAGCTCCCACACGCGGTCCACCATCTCCTCGCGCCCGTTCACCAGGACTCCGCCGTACAGGGTTCCGACAACGCGACCGCCGGCGTCCCGGATGGGTCCCGCTGCGATCATCACGAGGCCCGACGAGAGGACGGTATCACGCCCTGGCACTGCCCGTGGCGTCTCCACGAGGCGCATGCGCACCTGGCCGCCGAGGTCGGGCGCCTCGCGTTCCAGCTGGTCCGCGGTGAGGATCTCGGAGGAGGCCACGACGTCGCCGGCGAGCGCCTCCCGCACGAGCGGCAGAACTGTCACCGTGTCGCCGACGCCACGCGTCGGCGCCGTGCGCAGCCGGACCACGCCGCGCGCGTCGGCGATCGTGAGGAAGTCCAGCAACGTCTCGCCGCGGACGCCGGTGAGGTGGTTGCCCGCCGAGGCGCACTCACCCCGGACCGCGCAGTCGACGACGCCCGCCCCGGTGACCGCGAGCTGGACGGTGCGGCCGATCGATGCGACGCGGTCCTGGAAGATGATGCGGGCGGTCGCGAGGTCGTGCTCGGCCGTGCGCTGCGCCTGGCGCATGATCGTCGTGCTGACGATCCAGGACCCGACGATCGAGGTGACGAGCCCGCCGACCGCCAGGATCACCAGGTAGCTGATGATCAGGCGGGTCTTGAGCGACAGGCGGCGCAGCGTCTCGTCGAGCGGCATCGCGGTCCCGGTCAGCCCATGTCGAGCAGCGTGTTGATGCGCTCCAGCAGCACGGAGAGATCCACCGGCTTCCCCAGGAAGGTGGCGCCAGCGAGCCACTCCGCCTCGGGGGGCACCGTGAACTCGGGCTCCGTGGTGTACAGAGCACTCGCCACGATGATCGGCGTTCGTTCCAGCCCGGGCAGCCGCCGCAGCTCGTTCACGGCGAAGAGTCCCTCCGTCCGATCGCCCATCATCACGTCCATGATGATCAGTGCCGGGCGGTGCCGCGCGGCCATCCGGAGCCCCTCCTGTCCGTTGGCCGCCGTGACGACGGTGAAGCCGTTGGCCTCGAGATAGGCGCCGACGGCGGCGACGTAGTCCGCGTCGTCGTCCACAATCAGGATGCGGTAGCCACGCGTCATCGGATCGGCTCCGTTTTGGAGGAGGGCGCCGGACAGCTCGGCAGGCGCACGCGGAACGTGGACCCGGCACCTTCGGTGCTCTCGACCTCGATCGCCCCACCCATCTCGAGTGCGACCCGCCGGGAGATGGGAAGGCCGAGGCCGGTGCCGGTGAGGGTCTCGTCGCCCGAGCGCCGCACGCGGTAGAACTCGTCGAACAGGTACGGGAGATCGCCGGCCGGGATCCCGAGCCCGGTGTCGGTCACCGCGACGACGACCTCGCCGCTGTCGACCGTCCCCTCGACGCGCACGCTACCGCCGGGGCGGTTGTACTTCACGGCGTTGGCGATGAGGTTCTCGAACAGCACGCTGAGGCACGTGCGGTCCCCATGCACCGGCAGCGGCACTCCCGGCGTCAGCTCCAGCCGGATGTCCTGCCGCGCCGCGGATTCCGCATGCTCGCCCACGACGTGCGCGAGCAGCTCCCGCACATCGAGGTCGACCCGGTGCCGCGACAGCGT
Organism: Gemmatimonadota bacterium; assembly: GCA_029863245.1. Lineage (GTDB taxonomy): Bacteria > Gemmatimonadota > Gemmatimonadetes > Gemmatimonadales > GWC2-71-9 > JAOTVV01. The sequence continues at coordinate 177,955 of JAOTVV010000003.1, read as the reverse complement.
GCCCCCCCCGAGCTGCGACAGGGTGAGCCAGTTGTTGATCAGCGTCCTCATCTCCGTGGTGCGGACGAGGCAGCGCTCGGTCCACTCGCGCCGCTTCGCACTCGCGTCGGCGTTGTCGCCGAGGCGCTGCAGCACCTCCAGGAACTGGTGCACGGCGACGAGGGGGGTCTTGAGCTGATGGGAGACGAAGGTGACGAACCGGCGCTTCATCAGCTCGCGTTCGATCTCGGCCTGTTGCGACTCCGCCACCAAGCGGCGGCGCTCGAGCCCGCGGCGTACGATCAGCCTGAGCTCGTCCGGCGAGAACGGCTTGGGAAGGAAGTCGTACGCCCCGGCCTTCATGGCGTCGACGGCCGTGCCGATCGTGGCATAGCCGGTGATGACGACGATGACGATGCCGGGGTCGATCTCGTGGATGCGGGGGATGACCTCGATCCCCGACAGGCCGGGCATCTTGAGGTCGACGACGACGAGCGACGGCTTCAACTCCGCGACGCCCTCGAGTCCGCGGGCGCCGTCCTCGTAGCTCCGAACGCCGTACCCGCTTTTGCCGAGGATCTGCTCGCAGGAGAGCCGCATCGCATAGTCGTCGTCGATGACGACTATGGTGTCGTGTACGTCCTGCTCGGTCATCAGGTACCTCCCTGGGGCGGCGCGATCCTACCGGCGCGCCGCCTTGGCGAGGATCTCCAGGAAGCGCGGGATGTCGAGCGGCTTCGTGAGGTAGCGGTCAGGCCGGATCATCTCGACCTCTGGTGACCGCGGGAACCGCTCGTCGGGCGACTCCTGGATCGAGGAGACCATCAGGACCGGGACGTCGCGGACGGCGGCATACTCCTCGCCGTACTTGATCCGCTCACTCACGCCGTAGCCCTCGGTGGTGCTCTCCATCATGACGTCGAGCAGCACGACGTCGGGACGCACCTCCAGCAGCTTGCGCAGTCCCTCCCGGCCGGACGCCGCCGCGACGACGTCGTAGCCCTCGACCTCCAGCAGCGATCCGACCGACATCTGGAAGTCCGCGTCGTCGTCGATCACGAGAACCGTCTTCCTTGGGGTCATGGCCTTCTCCCTTCAAACCGGCGCCGGATCAGGTGCACGGAGCACGAGATGCACGGGTCGTACGCCCGGGCGATCATTTCGAGCCGCTTTCGCAGCGCCGCGTCATCCAGGGCGGCGCCACGCGTCACCGCGTCCTGGAAGTGATGCTCGAGGCTGGCCGCATTCATCGCGGTGGGCGTGATGACGTCCGCCCGCGCGATCCGTCCGTCGGCGTCGTAGGTATAGCTGTGCACGAGCAGCCCGCGTGGTGCCTCCGTGACCGCCGTGCCGGTGCCCGCGCGCGGAACGATCGGGGCCGGCGCGGTATCGTGCAGGTCGGTGCTCAGCAGGCGCCGCACGATCCCAAGTGCCAGCTCGATGTCGAGGATCAGCTCGACCGTTTGCGCCTTGTTGTTGTCCATCGGGTTGCGGGACGGCAGCTGCAGCTCGAGCGTGCGCATCACGCTGCGGGCGGCCTCCGTGAGCCCCCCTCCGTTCACCGCGAGCCGCGCCAGGGCGCCGACCATGAACGGTTGCTCATCATAGAGGCTGTGCTTGGCGTGCGAGTGCGGCACCACGCGCTCGTTGGTCAGCGAGCGGTAGTCGGCGATCGGGATCCGCTGTGCGGTGCCGCTGCGCCGGACGGTGATGTGCTTCCCGTCGGCGTAGCCGTAGCGCTCGGGCGTCTCCAGCGCGGCGAACGTCGTCTCGGTATCGCAGAAGTCCGCCGTGGGGAGCGACGCCACGAACTCGGTCGCCGTGAGCGCATCCGACACGCCGCTCTCCAGCGCGTCCTCGAGCGCGACGAGCTCCTCGGTGCTCGGTGGGTGGCCGAAGCCGCCGACCACCGCGTTCACCGGGTGGATGGCCCGCCCGCCGAGCACTTCCTGGATCATGTTGCCGAGCCTCTTGAGGCGGAGGCCGAGTGCGACCGCGTCGCGGTGCCGGCCGGCCATGGCGATGGCGCTCGGATAGTCGAGGTAGTCCGGCGCCGCCAGGAGGAAGATGTGCAGCGCGTGGCTCTCGATGTTCTCCCCCCGCAGCATCAGGTCCCGGAGCAGCCTGGTCGTGGGGCTCACCTCGATCCCGAGGGCCGCCTCGGTGGCCTGCAGCGATGTCAGCGAGTGGGCCGCGGAGCAGATGGCGCAGATGCGCGAGACGATCGGCGCGATCTCGTCGTACCGCCGACTGCGTACGAGCCGCTCGAGCAGCCGGGCGCCCTCGATAACATCGAAGTGCACCGACTCCACCCGCTCGCCGTCGAGCGTGACCGTGATCCCGCCGTGCCCCTCGACCCGTGCGAGGTGCTCGACTCGAATGGTGCGCGTCATGCCGCCTCCCCTGCCGGAACGGGGGTGGGCAGCGGACCGAACGTACGGAGCCGCTGGACCACCTCCTCAGGCGACCACCCCTTGGATGTGTAGACGTCCATCGCCGATCCCAGGTTCGGATCGGGTACGGGCCCCCGGCATCCCACGCACGGGACGGCGTAGGACGGGCAACGGGCCCGGCAGCCGGCGCGGGTGAGCGGTCCGTGGCAGAACCTGCCCTGATCGACGAGCAGGCAGTCGCACTCCCGCATCTTGCACTCGGTGCACACCGCGTACGTCGGCAGCTGCGGCGGATTGCCGTTCAGCAGGTCGGCCACCGCGCCGAGGAACTCGTGCTTCTCGATGGGACAGCCCGGAAGGCTGAAGTCGACCTCGACGCACTCGTGCAGCGCCCGGGCAGGCAACGCATCGAACCCGTCTCCCTCGGGGCCGTACACGTCACGCACGGCCGACGGCCAGTCGAGCCCGTCGGCCATCGCCGGCACGCCGCCCTGCAGGGCGCAGGTGCCGATGGCTACGAGTGCCTTGGCCCGCCGCCGGATGCGCTGCAGCTTTTCCTCATCGCGGCGCGTCATGACCGCGCCCTCCACGAAGGCGATGTCCAGGGTCGAGAACTCGTCGCCCCCGGACGCGGCCATGAGGAAGTCGCGGATGTCGACCACGTCCACGAGGGACAGCAGCTCGTCTTCGCAGTTCAGGATCACCAGTTGATCGCCGGCGCAGCCGGTGAGCCCGAAGATCCCGACGGTCGGTTTGGTCGCTTGCATGGCCGCCTCCTCAGACGATCTCGGGCAGGTTGATGGCGTCCCAGTACGTGAAGATCGGGCCGTGCATACAGGTGTACTTGTAGCCCACGCTGCAATGCCCGCATTTGCCGACCCCGCACTTCATGCGGCGCTCGAGCGACATGAGGATCCGGTCCTTGGGGAACCCCAGGGCCAGCAGGTGCTGGAGCACGAAGCGGTACACCACCGGTGGCCCGCAGACGGCGGCGTACGTCGTGGTCGGGTCCGCCTCGACTCGCTCGAACAGGCCGGGCAGCTGGCAGACGCGGGCCTGCCACGTGCCGCTCGGGTCCGCGTCCACGCAGAGCAGGCAGCGCAGGTCGGTGCGGTCGAGGAGCGACACCAGCTCGTCGCGAAAGAGCATGCGGTCCGGCGTGCGGGCGCCGTACATCAGCGTAATCGACCGGAACAGGTCGCGGTGGTCGATTGCGTACCAGAGCAGCGACCGCAACGGGGCCATGCCGAGGCCCCCGGCCGCGATGAGCAGATCGTTGCCGCGGATCCGGTCGACGGGGAATCCGTTGCCGTACGGACCACGGATGCCCACGACGTCGTTCGCCTCGAGCCGGTAGAGCGCGCCGGTCACGCGGCCCACGCGGCGCACGCACAGCTCCAGCACCCCCGGCCGCGTCGGCGAGGAGGAGATCGATATGGGCGCCTCCCCCGCCCCCGGCACGCTGAGCATCACGAACTGCCCCGGCCGGTGCCGGAATCCGCGGGCGAGCTGCTCGTCCAGAAATCGGAAGGTGAAGAGCCAGTTGTTCTCCACCATCTTGAAGACCCGCACGAGCCGGGCGAGATGCGGCTGGTACGGGTTGGCCTCGAGCAGGGGCTCGTACTCGTGCGTCGCGGGCGCTGCCGTGAACGGCGGCACCGCGACCGCCTCTTCGCCGCCCCAGTCCCTAGCGAGTCGCAGCGTGCTCGGTCTCGGCATACTCCACACCGCGCAATCGGTTGATTACCTCGATTATGTCGATCCCGACCGGACAGACCGCTGAGCACCGCCCGCATCCGACGCAGCTCGGCCGCCCGTACTCCGCCACGAACCCGCGCTGCTTGTGATAGAAACGGAACTTCACGCGGCTGGCGCGGGAGTGCCGGAAGTTCTCCCCGCCCGCGACGGCCGCGTGCGTGGCGAAGAGACACGAGTCCCAGGTGCGCACCCGCCGGCCGGCCGTCGACCCCAGCTGCGTCTCGTCGGCGACGTCGTAGCAGTAGCAGGTCGGGCACACCATGCTGCAGCTGCCGCACGAGAGGCACTTCGCGCCCAGCTCCTCCCAGATCTCGCTGCCGTACTCCATCTCGAAGATCTCGGGGAGATCGCGGATCTCGACGTCGAGCTGGAACCGCTGGTGCCGCTCCTGCGAGCGCCGCTTGTATTCGGCGACGTCATCCGGTGTCACCGACTCGAATAGCTCGCCGGCCGCCAGCACCATGTCGTCGCCGAGGGCGGTCCCGACGAGCGTGAGGTAGTAGTCGCCGATGTCGTAGAAGAACAGGTCGAACCCCTGTTCGACCGTATCCGCGCGCATCGAGCGGCAGAAGCAGCGCTGGTCCGGGATGCAGTCCACGCCGATGAGCGCGATGTTCCGGCGTCGGGTCTGGTAGTACGGATCGGGGTACTTCCCGTTGAAGACCAGATCGAGGATGTTCAGCGAATAGATGTCGCAGGCGTGCACGCCCAGGAGCACGATCCGGCGGTCCAGGTCTTCGGACTCGGGGACGTAGCCCTTCCCGGGCGTAAAGCGGAACAGCGTTTCGCGCGGCGGCAGGAAGTACTTCTTGGGCGGCAGCTCCGTCCGCGTATACTCGAGCCTGGCCTCGGACCAGCGGCGAACCCGCTGGAACACAAAGTGCCCGTTGCGGGCCACGGGCGCATGCAGCTCTCCGAACCGCTGGAGCACCGATGCGAAGAAATCCAGCTTCCGCCTGGGTAACTTGACGGTCTTCACGGGACCCACGTTCCTGTCACGATGATGGCGTACGGCCGCTGTGAGCGTGCGCAGGGGGGAGACGGAACCGGGGTGGTGATGCCCCACGGCGCGCCTCGGCGACGCGCCGTCCGGGAAGACACCACACGGGCGTCCCGCGTGGCGGAGTTCCGCCCTGCTGAACGTCCGTGTATCGACACCGTCGCGTGTCGCGACGAGATATCTCGACCGTACCACATGGCCGCACCGTCCGGGGCTGGCCTGCGCACGTCGCCTCCCCTCCGCGCCTCCCAGCGAGCCTTCGGCGACCACCGTCGGTGGATCGGGCTCGCCCACGCAACAACCTACCTACGCCGTGTTGAATTTTCTCTGAAGTTTCGAGGAATGTTCTGATATGCCAGTCGGGAGTGATGATGTTGCAATTACGGGTGCAATAGGAAGGTTGACTGATTCGCGGGATCCTTCGCTTCTCCCGCGCCGCGGGGAATTGGGCGGTTAGGCGGTTGAGCGGTCCCGGGAGTGACCGTCATGCCGCGCTTCTCCGCAATGCGAGCCATGCCGTCCGCGGCTCAACGCCGTGACGAATGTCGATACCGTGCTCCTTGCGGAGCAACTGCTCGAACAAGCCGCTCCCACACCCGACACTCAACGCCTTTCCAGGATGGGCCAGGAAGTCTCACCCGCGCCCAGCCGGACCGCGCTGCCACTCCAGTCGGGGCAGCACCTCGGCTTGGCGTTCGCACATCAGATCTATCAGGTCCACCGCCGCGCGATAGGACACCGTGGTGGGATCCAGCAGCAACGCCTGCAGCAACGCGTCCCGCGACTCGTGCTCGAACGCCTCCACCAGCAACCGGTGGATACTGATCTGGGTGCTGAGGAGTGCCGCCGCCAGTTCGGGCAACGGCTGCATCCGTCTCGCGGCGACGCCAGCCGCGTCCACCGTGGCCGGGACCTCGACCACCGCATCGTCAGGGAGGTTGGGGATGGCACTGCCATTGGGAACGTTGACCGCCGCAATCTCGTGTCGGCATCCGCAGTAAAGCCCTTCAATGATCGGCACGGTGACCTCTCCGGATGGCTCGAGCGGCGCGGCTGGATCCACTGCGAGCCGGGGGTTGGTGTGCAGTCGGGGTAAGCGCCGCTCCGGGAACAGCGGCACCTCGTGCGGCCGGTCGCTGAGGTTGTACACCCACGTCGGAATCTCGCCACCCTCCCACGGCCGGCCGTCGCGCGGGTCGTGGAAGAACTGTATCGCCGCACTCGCCAGGTACTCCTCGGCCCACCGCACGTACTCGCCGATGTGGTTGGCGCCGGGAGAGGGATACAGACCGACCACGCGAAACAGGATCCGGGAGAGCGCAATCTCATCCCACCGCGCCAGCCAGTGTGCCTGTCGCTCCCGCTCCCGCAGTCGCGGGTAGAGGTCGGTGCCGGTCGCCCGGTCGCGCACCTCCTGGAACCAGCTGAAATGGTTGAGGCCGCAGGCATACGTCTCCAGCTCGTGCGGTTCGCACTCGAGGAACTGGGCGATCTGGGCAATGCCATGGAAGACGCCGTGACAGAGCCCCACCACCTTGATGGACGAGAGCCGAGTGAGGCCCTCGCAGAGTTTGGTCAGCGGGTTGGTGAAGTTGAGCAGCCACGCGTCCGGACAGTGGCGCTCCATGGCGCGAGCGATGTCCATCGTCGGTCCCATGTTCCTGAGCGCGTGGAACAGCCCGCCCGGTCCGCCGTTCTCCCCGTAGATCTGCCTGAACCCCAATTGGCGTGGCAGGTGGAAATCCTGCGCCCAGTAGTAGTAGCGCCGCCGCGCGATGGCCATCACGACCACCTGGGCTCCGTCGAGAGCGCGGTTCAGCTCCGTCGTGGCCTCGATGGTCACCGGCTTCTCGTGCCGCTTCGTGACGTCTCGGGCGTAGGATGCCGTGAGCTTCAGCTCCCGCTCCGCCACATCCATCAACGTGACGGTCGGCTGCCGCTCGCAGATCCTTTCACTCAGGAGCAGGTCCCGCACGGTCGCCGGGCCGAACTCTCGACTCCCGGCCCCGATGATCGTGATCTTCATCTGACTGGTTCTTCCTCACTTTCCGTTGGCGCCACCACATCGCGATCTCGGGCAATCAACCGCAACGCCGCCCACGCCCCCACAATCGATAACAGCGTCGCCACCGTTCCGGGAACCGGCCGGCCGGTCAACAGGTACCCTACCCCAAGGAGGCTCCCGTACACGAACAGGAGGCCGAGCCCAAAGCCCAGCCATTGTCTTCGGGCGTCATGCGTGACGGTCACCTCGGGGCACGACGCGGCGATCGGGCCCCACCACCCACCGGGCCGCACCCGTCGATAGAACGTCTGCAACCGGGTCTTCTCGTCGGGCGCGGTGTTGAGCGTCACGATGAGCCAGATGAGTGTGCAGCCCAACAGAATAATCGTCGCCCGAATGAAATCGAACTCGCCGCCGTAGAACCGAGTGACTTGCGCCATGCCGGATTCGGAGAGGATCCCAATGCGATGGAGCATCCCGGCCCACACCATCCCGTTCGCCAATAGGAAGGACCCCGCCATGGCGCTCACCTCGGCCCACGCGTTGACCCGCCACCAGTACCAGCGCAACAGCCAGACTAACGCCACGCCCGCGGTGAGTTCGATGACATAGATCCACGCCCGCCTGATCGACTCCATCTGCCACCCGGCCACCGCAGCGACCAGTACGAGTACCACGACGGCCAGGCGCGACGCCAGGACGTAGTGCCGTTCCGTCGCATGCCGCTTGATGAACCGGCGGTAGACGTCGTTCACCAAGTATGATGCGCCCCAGCAGAGATGCGTGTCCATCGTGCTCATGAACGCGGCGAGGAACGTGGCCACCATGAGCCCGCGCAATCCCGCCGGCATCAACTCCACGATCATCATCGGGTAGGCGAGCTCCGGATCGGCGGCGAGTGCCGGGCCGGCGGTCGCAATTGGCAGGATCAGCAGCGACCCGAGCCCCACAATGACCCACGGCCAGGTCATGAGCACGATCGCTGCAAAGCTGAACCACAACGAGGAAAGCAGCGACTGCCGTTCGTCCTTCGCGGCAAAGAGACGCTGTGCCACATAGCCGTCGCCCTGACCGCTCCGCGTCCACAGCAGGAAGATCAGAAACAGGAATGACACGAATTCCAGCGAGCTCAGGTGCGCCGGATCGGGAATGAGATCGAGCGTTGCGGCCGGGGCATCGGGTAGGGCACGAATCTGCTCGGCCATGGCGGCCGGACCGCCCAAGCGCACGAGAATGATGCCCGCCAAGGTAAGTGACCCCAGCATCGCCGCCGTGAACTGGAGAAGGTCGGTGACCACGACGCCCCAGAGCCCCGAGGCGATGGTGTACGTGAGTGCGAGCCCAATGCAGACGACCAACGCCAGCCAGGGGGGCCAGCCGAGTAACACGCGGGTGAACTTCACCATGGCCAGCATGACCCAGCCCATCACGACGGCGTTCCTCAAGACGCCGTTGAAGATGGCCGAGAAGCCGCGCAGCACGGTGGCCGGGCGGCCCGAATAGCGCAGCTCCACGAACTCCGCGTCGGTGAGGATCTCAGCCCGCCGCCAGAGCTTGGCGTAGAAGAAGACCAGAAACAGGAAGCCCGCTGCTTCGTACCACCAGAGCCAGTTCCCAAACACCCCGCGCGTGCGCACGAGCGCCGCCGTGGCGAGTGGCGCGTCGGTGGCAAAGAAGGTGGCGGCGATTGAGGTCCCCGCCAACCACCACGGGAGCGAGCGCCCGGCCACGAAGTACTCTTCGAGGCTCTGTCCCGCTCGACGCGTGAACCAGAAGCCGAGGACGAGCGTGACGCCCCCGTAAACGGCAACGATCGCCCAATCGATGGAGGTGAGTTGCATGCGTCAGGTGGCGCCGAGCAATAACAGGTTGGCGAGGATCCGATAGGCGCCGGGCATCCCACCGTGTCCTATGTCGCGCTCGATGCGGTGGCGGTTAGCGAGGGCAGTCAAGAGTCGGGACATTTCCTCGGACATGGAGACCAAGATAGGACTCAGGCCACAGGGTGGCGAGGACGTCACCTGGATTTGGACAACGACGCCAGCATTGGAGCGGTAGCTGCGCACGAGTACATCCACGCGCGACGCAATCTGGGAAAGGTGATTCTCGCTACCGACGCTTGAGGGGCCACAGGGGCCGCTACGAAGGCGCCACCACCGGCGCCGGCTGATGCGTTTCCCACCACTGCGCCTCCCTCTCCCGATCCCATTCCGGCAGTGTCTCGCAAGCCACGAGGGCCCTCGAGAGTTCGTCGGCGGTCTGCGCACGGTGCGCGGGGTCCTTCTCCAGACACTGCATGATGATCTGCTCCAGCACGGCCGGTATCTCCAGCTCTGTCCGTTGCGACGGTGGAACCGGTTCCTCGTTCAAGTGCATCACCATGGTGCGCATGGCGGTCGATCCTTGAAATACCAAATGTCCGGTGAGCAGCCAATAGGCGACACAGCCGAGGCAATAGATGTCGGTCCGGCCGTCGATCGGTTGGTCACCGGCCACCTGCTCGGGGGAGATGTACCCCGGGGTCCCGCTCACCACGTCGGGTGCCGTCAGTTTGAGGTCGTTCTCCCGCTCGCGCCTGTGCTTCACCAACCCGAAATCGAGCACTTTCACGAAGTCCAGGTCACGTCCGTACCGGCACACGTAGATATTTGCCGGCTTGATGTCCCGGTGAATCAGTCCGTGCTCATGTGCCTCCGCGAGCGAGTGACAGACCTGGCGTATCAGGTGCACAGCGCGCTCGGCAGGTATCGGGCCGAACTTCTCAACCAGCGTCTCGAGATCGAACCCGTCGAGCAATTCCATCACGTAGTAGAACGTTCCTTCAGCAGACACCCCGAAGTCGTACAGTTCGATCGTGTGCGGCGAACGCATCGACGCGGTGGCTTGTGCCTCTTGTGTGAAGCGTTTGAGCGCGATGTCGTGATGCTCACCTCCGCCTTCCAACACTTCGGGGCGAACCAACTTGATGGCAGCCGGGCGAGCCAGCATCCGGTGCTTCGCGCGCCACACTTCACCCATCCCTCCCTGTCCCAACCGCTCGACGAGTCGGTAGCTCCCCATCTCGCGTGCCCTCGCCACATCGGTCCCGAGCCGGTAGATGGCGCGCGCACCAACGTGTGTCATGAGGATGATCAGCAAGTACGGGAAGATCAATCCGACCACGAACATTTCAGGCGCCAGTGCGATCGTCGTGCCACCGTACTTCATGGTCAACGCCATCGTGATCGGCACGGCACTCACCGATGCGACCGTGGCAATCAGGGCCTTGCCGGGCTTTGCCGGGATGACGATGCTGAACAACATGACCCACGGGGCGACCCACGACAGGCCAGCGATCTCGAGATGATCCATCTGGTATGTGAGCCCTTCGTAGACTCCCCAGTACTGCGCCATCGCGATCCCGAAGCTCCCCACGACCTCGAACGTCAGCCCCACGGTCATGAGCATTCGCGTCGTGAGTTGGGGTCGCGTCGTTACCCAAGCGACAACGAGGGCCACCAGAATCGAGATTGCGGAGGGTCCCCAATCGTGAAAGCTCTCGAACTCGGATAAGTCGGCGAAGAATACCGCCTGGGAGAACGAGGACATGAAGAAGACGAACGCGTACACGAGCGCCAACGCCCGGAGCCGCTTGGCCGATCTGATGACCAGGTCGTCCGGCAGCGTTGCCCCACTCAGGCCCTGGGCGGTCGCGGTATAGGCGCGGCGGATGACCGCCGAAGTCGTGTACGGTTCGTCGTGCATGGCTCCTCCGGTCTGCACCAGAGTACAGCGCTAGAGGGACCCGCGCCACTCGCCCTCGGAGTCGACTTCTCCCATTCTCTCGCTGAGGTGTACCGTGGCGCAGTGCAGGCTCGGCTTTACCTATTTGCGCTGCGGCACCCATATGGTCTTGACCAGGTTGCCACCCGAATCGCCATCACCAGGCCAACCTGCTCGGCTGACCAGTCGAGGCCCAAGCCGACCGCAATGGCGGTTGTGGCCTCGACGATGGTGATGGCCGCGTTCACCACGGCGACGGGTTCGAGGTAGATGTCCAAGGTCGCGCATCAGCCTCGCGCACGACTTCGAGGGCGGTCGGCGTACAGGACCCGAATCCAGTTCACGCCCTCCTCACAGCTGGATACATTAGTGGTTCGATTCTGGCATTCAGATGTATTGGCGCACAGGGACGAACTATGTGGTCCTTCCCCTACGCCGGTGCACGAATCCACAGTATCCCGGTCGCCCGGCCGGCGCATTGACGGAGAATGTTCTCTTGTCCGATCGCGAGCAACACGAATGGTGGCAGACCGCTGTCGTGTATCAGGTCTACCCAAGAAGCTTCAAAGACACGACCGGTAACGGCGTCGGCGATCTGCAGGGTATCATCGACAAGATGGACCACCTGAGCGACACCCTTGGTGTCGACGCGATCTGGATGAGTCCGTTCTATCCTTCGCCGATGGCGGACTTCGGGTACGATGTGTCGGACTATCGCGACGTGCATCCGATGTTCGGTGATCTCGCGACGTTCGATCGGCTCGTGGCGCGCGCCCACCACGCCGGTCTCAAGGTGATCATCGACTTCGTACCGAATCACTCGTCGGATCAACACCCCTGGTTCATCGAGTCCCGGAGCTCCTGCGAAAACCCTCGCCGTGACTGGTATGTGTGGCGGGACCCGAAGCCGGACGGCTCGCCGCCCAACAACTGGCTCAGCGCCTTCGGTGGTTCAGCCTGGGAACTGGACGATCGGACGGGTCAATACTACTTGCACTCCTTCCTGAAGGAGCAGCCCGATCTGAACTGGCGCAATCCGGCGGTGAAAGCAGCGATGTTCGACGTCATGCGCTTCTGGCTCGATCGCCACGTGGACGGATTTCGTCTTGATGCGGTGCTCTTCATGATGAAGGATCCCGCAGAGCGAGATAATCCACCGAACCGCGACGGCTCACAGCACATGCACAAGTCGTTGGGTGCGTACGAGTCCCAAATGCACTTGCATGACCAGGGACACCCAGACGTGCACCAGGTGCTTCGCGACATGCGTGCGCTCTTGGCGGAGTACGAGCAGCCCCGCATGGCTCTGGCGGAGATGCACGTCTTCGACTGGAACGAGTTGGGATCGTACTACGGCAAGGACCTCGACGAGCTCAGCATGCCGACCAACTTCGGGCTCCTGAAGGCACCCTGGACGGCAGCCGGTATTCGAGGGGTCGTGGATGGTCTCGAGGCGGCGTTGCCAACGGGTGCGTGGCCCAACTACGTGCTAGGGACTCACGACGACCAACGGCTGGCCACCAGGCTAGGAGAGCACGGAAGCCGTCAGGCGGCGGTCCTGCTGCTCACGTTGCGCGGATCGCCAACGCTGTACTACGGTGACGAGCTCGGCGTGCGCGAAGCCGACATTCCGCCGGACAGGCAGCAGGATCCTTGGGGCGTGAACGAACCGACCCTGGGTCGCGACGGCTGCCGAACGCCGATGCAGTGGTCGCCAGATCCTGCCGCCGGGTTCACGTCGGCCCATGAACCATGGCTGCCGGTAGGGAGCGACTGCGCCATGCGGAATGTGCAATCCCAGCTCATGGATCCGGACTCGCATCTCAACCTATATCGCCGACTGCTGGCGCTCAGACGGGGCTCGGCGGCGCTCAGAACCGGGTCGTATCTGCCCGTGGATCCAGTTCCGCCCGAGTGCTTCGTGTTCGAACGCTCCCAGGGGTCCGAGCGTGTGCTCGTCGCCATCAATTTCGCAGCTGCACCGCTTTCCATCGACACCGCGGGAATCGCTGGCCGGATAGCGGTGTCCACGCAGCGCGTGAACGAGGGCAACGAGGTGAGGGGTACCCTCCGTCTGTTGCCGTACGAGGCTGTCGTGGTGGTGTAACGCGCGAGTGGCTGCCTGCGATCAGAGAATCACAGGCCGATCCCAGAACACGAGCAAAACATCGCGGTTGACAACCTGCCTGAATACGTCATGGCGACAGCATTGGCAACGCGAGGTAGCCCCGTCATCTACTCATCGGCATGCGAATCATGTTCGTCGAGCCAGGCGAGCAGCTCCGAGAGTCGGCCCGTGGCCAGCCCGATACTCGTGTCGGCAGCCCCGTAATACAGACGTATCTCGTCATCCACCAGCGTCCAGCCGCACGGGAAGACGGCACCTCCCACGTCGCCGAACCGCTCGTATGGCTCACGAGGAGAGAAGAGCCACTCGCTCGATCGCTTCAGCACGCGACGGGGGTTCTCGAGATCGAGCAGCGCGAGTCCCAAGCGATAGATGGATCCCGACGCCGTGGTCCGGACACCGTGATACAGGACGAGCCATCCGTGATCCGTCTCGAGCGGCGGCGGCGAGAGCCCGATCTTGCGCGCATCCCACCAGCCCCCGGCGCGTGCTTTGAGGAGCACCCCATGATCTCCCCAGTGCTTCAAGTCCGGAGAGAACGATAGCCACATATGGGCGCCCAAGTCCCCGCCTCCCGGGACGGGGCGATGAATCAGCGCCCAGCGCCCAGCGAATGTGACGGGGAAAAGCGCGGCATCCTTGTTCTCGGGTGGCATCACCGCACCGAGTCGCTCGAACGTCTTGAAATCCTCGGTGGCGGCCAGCGATACGAGGGGGCCACCCCTGGAGTAGGCGGTGTACGCCACGATCCACCGCTGCTCCTCCTCGATGAACGTGACCCGTGGATCTTCAATCCCCCAAATCTCCTCGGGGTGTGTATCAGGTTTGCCGACGAACGTCGGAGCTCGGTCGATCCGCCATCTGGCCACACCGTCCGGGCTGCGCGCCACGGTGAGATGAGACAGCCCGCGGCGGTCTTCGACCCGCATCAGCAGGATGGTCTCGCCGTCGCGTATCGTCGCTGCCGGGTTAAACACGCTGTTGGCGGAGTACGGTAGATCGGCGGAAGTGATGATGGGGTTAGACGGATGGCGCGTGAGCACCTCGGTGTGTCGGGTCATCGTCATTCCTATGTCCTCGTTGCGATCGTGAGCCTCGGGACCGGCCTGGGCAACATCGAGTTACGGATCGCGGCTGTCCGGCAGCAGCGATGAGCCGTCGGCTGCGAATACGTGCAGCCAGCGCGGGTCGACGGACAGAGCAACGGCCGCGCCCGGCGCCGGCGCCGGCCCGCTGGGGACCGCGGCGATCAGTGGTCGGCCTCCAACGTCGACATGCAGATGCGTCGTCGCGCCCAACACCTCGGCAAGGACGAGTTGCCCACGGAGTGTGACCGGCCCCGACGCATCGGCCAGCGCCAGGTTTTCAGGGCGAACGCCGAGTGTCACCGCCTCGCGGGACTCGACTGCGGTGTCGAGGGACCGCTTGGCCGCCAGCGGAATCTGCAGGGCGTCGGAGACGAACACGAGCCCGTCAAGATCGCGCTCCAGGCGCCCATCCAGGAAGTTCATGGGCGGGGTGCCGATGAAGCCGGCCACGAACCGGTTGGCCGGTGCCCGGTAGACGTCGATAGGGCGGCCCACTTGCAGGATTCGCCCGCCGTCCAAGACCACCAACCGGTCGCCCAGCGTCATCGCCTCCATCTGGTCGTGCGTCACGTACAGGGTCGTGGTTCCGATGCGTCGCTGCATTCGCGCGATCTCGTGACGCATCTGGCCGCGCAGGGCGGCGTCGAGGTTGGACAACGGCTCATCGAACAAGAACACCGCGGGCTCCCGGACCATGGCTCGTCCCATGGCGATGCGTTGCCGCTGCCCCCCGGACATCTGTTTGGGTTTGCGATCGAGAAACGGCTCGAGCTCGAGGATCTCCGCCGCCCAGCGCACACGACGGTCGATCTCCGCTTTCGGGACCTTCCGCAGGCGCAAACCGAGGGAGATGTTCTCGCGTGCCGTGAAGTGCGGGTAGAGCGCGTAGTCCTGGAAGACCATGGCCACGTCGCGCTCCCGGGGCGGCAGGTGTGTCACCTCCCGCTCGCCGATGTGAACCGTGCCGCTCGTGACGCTCTCGAGCCCCGCGAGCATGCGCAGGATCGTCGACTTGCCGCATCCGGATCCGCCGACCAGCACGACCAGCTCACCGTCGGCCACGTGAAGGTCGAAGTCCTGCACCACGGTTGTGGTACCGAAGTCCTTGCGGACGCGCTTGAAGGCAACGTTGGCCACGCTCTACCCCTTGATCCCGGTGCTCGCCATGCTCTCGATGAAGTAGCGCTGGAGGAACGTGTAGGCCGCGACCACGGGCACCACGAGCACCATCGCCGCGGCGAGCTTCGGGGCGAGCTGGCGCGGGCCGGCACCGCCACCAAGGGAGAAGACGGTCAGGAGCTGCGGCAGCGTCATGAGCTGCTCGTCCCGCACGACCAGCAGCGGCCAGAGTACCTCGTTCCACGCCCCCATGAACGTGAGGATGCCGACCGTTGCGAGCGGCGCCTTCGCCAGGGGCCAGAAGACGGTGAACAGAATGCGCAGCTCTCCCATCCCATCCAGCCGCGCCGAGTCCATGAGCGAGCGCGGCACTTGCAGAAAGAACTGGCGCAGGATCAGAATCGCCATTGCGTTGAACACGTAGGGCGCGATCAGCGCCGCGTAGCTGTCAATCCAGCCAAGTTCGACGATCAGGGTGTACGTCGGGATCAGCGTGAGCTGGGCGGGCACGAGCAGGACCGCGACGGTGACGGTGTTGAGGATGCCGCGCCCCGGAAATCTGAGTCGCGCCAGCGCGTAGGCCGCGGCCGATCCGAACACGAGCACCGAGACCGTGATGGTCGTTGCCACGAACAGGCTGTTGATGAGGGCGCGCCCAAACGGAGCGCGGGCCCACATCAGGCGGTAGTTCTCGAGCGTCGGCTGGTCGGGGATCAGCGAGAGCCCTCCCACCTCGGCGGGTGACTTGAAGGTGGTGGCGGCCATCCACAAGAAGGGGTAGAGGAACGCGACTGCCGCCAAGCCCAGTACGACGTAGAAGACCGCGCGCCTCATGACTCCTCCGCGCTTCCGATGACCCGGCGTTGGAGCACGAGCACGACCGCGATGACCAACGCGAGGGCCAGGCCGAGCGTGGCCGCGTAGCCCATCTTCTGGTACGAGAAGGCGTTCCTGTACATGTAGAGCACGACCGACAGCGTCCGCCGCAGCGGCCCTCCCCCGGTCAAGACGTACGGCTCGATGAAGAGCTGGAAGCCGTTGATCGTGGACAGTGTCACGACCAGCAAGGTCTGGGGCTTGAGCAGCGGAAGCGTGACGTGCCTGAAGCTCTGCCAGCCTGTTGCTCCCTCCAGCTCGATCGCCTCATGGCAGCTCTGCGGGACATTCTGCAAGCCCGCAAGGTAGATGACGACGTAGAACCCCACGTTCTTCCAGGTGGCCATGACGGCGATCGCCGGCATGGCGATGGCGGGATCGGTCAGCCAGGGGACCGGGCCGAGATCGAGCCGCGCGAGCACTCCGTTGATGAGCCCCACGTCGGTGGCGTAGAGCGCGCTCCACAGGATGGTCACCGCCGCCCCGGAGATGACCACGGGGAGGAAGAAGGCCGCCCGCCAGAACGAGCGGAGGAGCAGCGGCCGGTTGAGGGACCAGGCGAGGGCCAGCGCGACGATGACCTGGAGCGGCAGATGGATTGCCAGGAACACGAAGGTGTTGACGATGGCCTGCCAGAAGCGGGCATCGGCGACCAGGTGCTGGAGGTTGTCGAGCCCCGCGAAGCTCGGCGGGGTGACGAGGTCCCACTTGAGCAGCACCAAGACGACGGAGAACCCGATTGGGAAGAGCGCGAACAGCAGCAGGAACGCTGTGTACGGCGCCGACAGGAGCAGGCCGGAGCGGGACTCAGCGCGCACGCAGCACCGCCCGGGCCTCGCCCGCGGCGTCCCGCACCGCCTGTTCCGGAGACACGACACCGTAGATGGCCGCGGCCTCGTAGGCCTCCGACAGGATGTCGAACACTTCGACGATGTCGGGATCGACGTCGATGTCACGACCCCGGTCGGTGCGCGCAGCGTAGGCTTGGAGAGTCGGCCAGCGAGTGAGCGCATCGGCGAAGCGCTGGTCTGTCGCCAGCGCGCGGCGATACGGGAGCTGGGCGATCTCCTCGATCATCAGCCTGTCGGCTTCCGGCGACGTCAGGAAGGCCACGAACCGGGCTGCTGCCGCGGGATGCCGCGTCGTTGAGAAGACGGCGATGTTCTTGAGATCCGCGAAGGCGTACGCCGCTTCCGGATCATTGCCATCCGGCACGGGTACCGGAGTCACATCGTAGCGAAGCCCCGGGATCTTGAGCTCCTCCAGCTCCTTCACGAACCAGGGACCCACCACCTTCATGGCCACGGTCCCGTCCATGAAGGGGTCGCGTCCCTCGAAGTTGGAGCGCGGCAGGAGACGTTCGGCGAAGGCCTGACGCAGCACCTCGATAGCCGCCACCGCTGCCTCGTTCTCGAAGACCACCTCGCCCTGCGACACCAGCGTGCGCCCCTCCGATGCGGCGAGGTAGAGCGGGTAGAAGTCGTAGAACCGCTCGAACCAGGTGGTCTTGAGCCGCGCCCAGAATCCCCATCGGTCCAGGCGTTCGTCGCCGTCGGTATCGCGCACCAGTCGGCGGAGCGCCTCGATCAGCTCACTATACGTGCCGGGAGGCTCAACCCCTGCCTCGGCGAGATGATCGACGTTATACATGAGCATCATCGGGTTGGTCTTCCACGGCATGGCGTAGATCCCGCCGTCGGGAAGCCGCATCGGCTCGAGCATCGGCTCGCTGGTGCGCTCGCCGAGGCGAGCGGCGGTGGCGGCCAGTCCGTCGAGGCGAACGACGGCGCCCGCCCTCACGAGGCGCCCCAGCAGCCCCGACGACACGTTGGAGCAGATGTCCGGGGTCGCGTTCCCTACCACGGCCGCCAACAGGACCTCCTCGGAAGAGCGCCCGGCGGGGATCGGCTGTATTCGCACCTGTATGTCAGGGTGGCGGGCGTTCCACACGTCGGCCAGCTGTCGCGCGAGATCGACTTCCATTGGGTTGGCGGCCGGCCAGTACTTGAGCTCGATCGTGCTCGCGCCCGCTCGCTCCTGAACCGCAAACGTCGCTCCCCGTCGCGACACCGTCACGCGTCCGTCTTCCGGGCCGGCGAACTCCCGTTCCGCCGGCGCGTCCGCGAGAGATGAAACGATGGGCCCCACAGGACGGTAGCCGAGGTAGACGGTGGCCTCCGGATGAGTGGCCACCGCACCGAGAGCGAGCAACGCCTCGATGGTCGACTCCGCACCCGAGTTGCGATTCACCTGTTCGGCTGACGGACCTCCCAGACCATCGAACGTGCGGCCCGTAGCGCTGTCGTACATCGTGATCCCGGGCCGGTTGGCGCCCAGCAGCCAAGCGGCCACCAGGCCGGCCAGGACGGCGTAGCGGGGTTCCTCGGTGGCCTCGGCGAGGGCGAGGTAGCCCTCGACCACGGGGGAGACGCCATAGGCGATCTGCGGGAAGGGCGTCGTGCTTCCGTCTGCAGAGACCGCCGCAGGGACCTCGCCCGCCAGCAGGAACCGCACCCAGAGTTGGTCACCCTCACGCTGTGCGGCGGTGACGAGATCGGGCCGGGCGAGCACGCGTCCCGCCAGCGCAAGTGCCTGCGTCGAGCGCGCTCCCCAGGCGTGCCAGACGCCCTCTGCGGGATCGACGCGCGCGCCCCAGGGAGGGGTGTCGGCATCTCCCTGCGCCAGTGGCACGAGCAGGTCGGCCGTCCGGCCGGCGAGATCGGCGCGCTCCACTGTCGGTTCAACCTGTTGCACGGAGAGCAGCCCGAGCAGGGCCTCCGCTGTGGCGGTCGCCGATCCGCCGACCAGGTGTCCCCGGTCAACATCGCGCCGAAGCCTGGACAGCGTGCGATCCAGCACGGGTCGCACAGCGTCGACGTCCGGGTCGTCGGGGCCCAAGACCCGCACGGCCTCTCCCATGGCCCACAGCGCGCGAGCCGCCCAGTAGGAGAAGGATTTCCGGCTGGTCGGGGCCGCGCGGTTCGGCGTCCCGTCTGTGTGGATGAAGTTGAGGAACTCGCCGTCCCCCTGCTCCATCGCCGTCACGAACGTCAGGAGACCGAGCGCCTCCTGTTTGGAGCGCGGGTCGGCGGTCTGCTCGAAGTGCCGCAGGTAGACGACGGCAGCGCGCGCCGCGTCGTCCACGGCGGCGAGTCCCTCGAAACCGTCACGAGCCGGAGAGCCGATCGGGCGGTAGTCGGGCGCTTCTGCATAGAGTGCGACGGCGCGCGCGGGCCGTCCCGCCACGGTCACGTCGAAGCCAAGGTGACGCAGGTGGTCCAGGCGCAGCTCGATGGGCTTGGCCCAAGACGGAACGGCAACGGGCGGCGGGCCCTGCCCGCAGCCCAGGACCATCAAGGCCGCAGGGGTGACCGCTGATCCAACAACGGCACCGATCAGCGGGACCTTTGCGGCCCAGTCTTGCATGGTAGGTATTCTGAATTCCACAGCGCCTGAGTATCGCTTGGGGTTTTGGTGGTGTCCAGCCGCTAGTTTGCGGTCTTCTCTCCACCGCGAGGCCGTGTTCGGACACGGTACGCCTCAGTCCCGGCCATATCCGTCCGTCATAGAACCCCCGTTCCCGGCCTGCTCCCTGCTCCTCCCCTCGCGGCTTGCGCCCGCTCTCGCGGCACCGCATGGTGCATCCAGTAGCGGCAGGAAGGCGCACGCTTCAAGGAGGCCCAGACGTTCATCAAGTATCTCACGAATTGCGGGCGCTTCCGGATGGGTACGAATCCCATCGCATGGTGCTGGGGGAGAAATACATATATACGACTGGAACGAGTCGGGATCGGACTACGGCAAGGAGTTCCTCGCCAAACAGCATACTCAACGGGGATTCAGTGTCATGAGATCAGCAGCCCGTACAGGATTGTCAACCGTGACCGGGCTCGTGTTGTTGACCCACTTCGGGTGCAGAACTCAAGTGGCGGTGGACTCACTGCATGATCGACTCAAGGTCACCCACGAAGGCAAGTATGATGAGGTGGAAGTCGGCAGCAAGTATGTCGGTTTGGAGTTCATGAACGGGTCACCCCTGCTTAATCGGATCAGCTTCTATTATCCGGTGGCAAACAGTGTGGATCTTACCCGCGACTATTGGAAACGTGGTGAATATCCATCCCTCTTTCTGGGACTCAAGTCGGGCGATGCGGCGAAGGAGTGGATCGGCCTCGAGCCGTGGCAGTACGAGCTGACACCGTATGCGGTAGCGTATACCCGGCAGGACGACACAAAGGCCGTCACAGTCAGCTACGATTTCATGGAGACATATCCGGCCTTCAGACTGAGGATTGTCGTCAGGAATCTGGGCGACCAACCGCTGCCGATCGAATTGTACACCCACCTGGAAGCGACCCAGCGAACGAGCCATACCTATGCCATCAAAGACAGCGCCTGGACCGAACATCTGGAAACCGGGGAGACTATCTATATCAACTATGAAGCCCCAGATACAGGACCGAACCAGCTCTTCGTTACCAACGTGGGAGCTATGCCATCCAGTTTCAGCACGAGGTCGCGAACGCTGGGAACGGCAGGCTCTGTGCCTGAATGGTGGACAACGCACGACTCGAGATTGCCGGGAGAGATCATTCCGCGGGGCGAGCCCGACAAGCCCGCTGCGGCCTTTCAATACCACAAAGTGATCGAGCCGGACGAAGCACTGGAGGTAGAACAACTGATCGGATCGACACTGCCCGGCGAGGCAAAACCTATGGCAGAAGCTCTTCGGGCATCCTACCGCAACGAGATATCCAACTATCGCGAGTCTATACTGGGAGCCGCCTATGCGACGAGCAATCTCCGTACTTCAGACGGGGCACTCGATCACAGCGTCAGCTGGGCACAGGCAATTCTAGCGGCAAACATCCACTACATCGATGGTTCCTTTGTTCCCATGCCGGCGCCTGCCGAGTACAACTTCTACTTCACGCATGACGTCCTGCTAGCGGATCTGGCCGTGGTCAACTTTGATTTGCCCAGAGTCAAAGAAGATCTGGAGTACATCATCACCCACGCCTCAGACGAGCATGTCATTCCCCACGCCTACTATTGGAAGGATGACCGCCATCGCACCGAATGGGCCAATTCGGATAGCTGGAATCATTTCTGGTTTGTGATTGTCGCCAGCAGCTACCTGCGCCACTCCGGTGACGCTGCAACCGTGAGAAAGCTGTATCCCTATATTGAAAAGAGCCTCTCGATGGCGATGTCCAACAGACAGACCGATGGTCTGTTGTGGGCGGAGCGCCCCGACTGGTGGGATATCGGGCACGTCTATGGCCCACGTGCCTACATGACCATCCTGGCCTTTCGTGCCCTGAAGGACTTCGCCTTCACATCGCTGGCGCTGGAGCAGAAGACGGCAACGGACCTGAAGCAATACGAAGATGTTGCGACAGAGCTGCAGGCCGGGCTGACAGAGCGGCTTTGGGATGAAGAGCTGGGATACCTCATAAACGTGAATCCCGGCAACGAGATCGACCGACACCTCTACAGCGGGTCATTGTTGGCCGCCCACTATGGACTGCTGGACAGCGCGAAACCCGCCCGCCTCACGGAGACTGCCGGCCAGCACATGGTTGATGAACAAATTGGGCTGTACAATGCGTATCCGATGGATTTCCATGAACGCATCGAGGAATACGACTTCTCGGGAGGGGAGGCGGGCGACAAATACTACTACTTCAATGGAGGGGTGTGGCCGCACGGCAATGCCTGGTACGCTCTGGCCCTCATGGCCGTGGGGAAGGAATCAGAGGCACTCGAATTCATCAAGAATGTCATGACGCTCGAAGGCGTGATGAAGAGCCCGAACGGCCAGCCGGCCATGTATGAATTCCGCAATGCCAACTCAGAGGACCGCGAGGCGTATGGGCAGCTGGACAAGCCCCAGTTCACGTGGGCGGCTGCCTGGTACCAGTATGCGCTATACAGGCTGTTTGGCGTCCGGGAAAATGCGTGGAATATCGCCATCGAGCCGTTCGTTCCGGAGAATACCGAGCAGATTGAGTACGGACTGACGGTAGGCGGAAACCGTGCGCAGGTTGTGGTGCGCGGCACCGGTCCCACCATGAGGCGATTGCTGGTTGATGGAAGGCCATTATCCTCGGCCGTACTTCCCGGCTCAGGGATGGCCGCCTCAACGATCGAAGTAGAACTCGGGGAGGTTGAGGCACCCTACCTCGCCTCGACAGAGGCGATACTGGTGGAAAGCGAGTACAACCGGCGGAGCAACAGCCTGATGGTGGTACTGAGAGCATTCGCCGGGCACCTGAATAAGACGGAAATCGTATCTGCCTTCAGACCCATTTCAGTCGTTCACAATCGGGATGAATTGGCCTCCGGCTGGTCGGTAGGCAGAGTGGGAGAGGCGTACAGGACCCAGATCCAGTTAACACACAGCTCACTGTTGGACACATTGGTGGTCCAATTCTAGGCATTTGGATCCGTTGGTGCCGAAGGAGAAACCGTATTGTCTTGCGCGGACGTGTGGACGACGCGAGACGGGTCGCGGTCGCCCCCGGTCCGGTTGGAAAGTCTCTTCCGCTATGCGGTCCCGAAGACTCCTACCTTTCACCGCTGCGGCATCCTGTCCACCAGGAAGCGCACGGCGAGGTCGGTCACGTTCCAGAGCTGGATGTCGGAACTCGTCCCGTAGCGGACCGGGCGCAGTGTGCCGCCATCGATGCGATAGCTCCACAGCTCGTTGTGTCGGAGGCCCGAGGTCTCGACCGCCTGTCGCGTGGTCTCGAGCGTATGACGCAGGGCGTCCACGTAGGAGCGCAGCGCTTCACTCTCGTCTCGCGGTCGGCCGGACGCGTCGTAGGCAGCCTCGATTTGGCGCGCGAGGCCGAGGAACAGCAGGTTCACCTCACGCCCCCACACCACGCGCGGCGAGTGGTAGGCGTCGTCGCGAAAGCGGCGCTGCACCGCAGGGCTCGCATACGCATCGTTCACGACGACTGGCCCCAGTCCCTCCACGAACAGCCCGACGGGATACGGCCGCACGAACACGTCGAGCATCTGCAGCACTGCCGCCGGATCGGCTGCCCCACGCAGGATCTCCTCGGTGTAATCCCCGAGGAAGAGGTCGGTCGCGGGGTCGGTATTGGCGGCCGGGATCGGCCAGCCGACGCTGTCGAGGGAAAGCGCCAGGAACGACAGCGGGCGTTGTGCGGCGCTGTCTTCCCGAAAACGTCGCCGCCAGTAGTCACCTTCGGGACCCGACAGCGCTGCGAGCGACCCGTCAACTCGCTCGCGGATAGCACCCGGGTCGACACGCACCTCGAAGTGCCGGCGGGCTCCGCGCCACGTGGTGATTGCCGAGCGCAGCGTCCCCGGATCACGGACGTGTGCCTCGAGCGCCGACGCGGGCATCGGCACGCGCGACACGGCGTCCTCCGCGGACAGGCTAAGCACGTTCAGCGCCTGCAAGATCCTCTGAGCAGCCTCCAACGCCTTCGGGACCCACACGACGTTCACATCCATGGCGAAGCGGCCGTTGCCGTATCCCGCGCGACTGTCGCGCCAACTGCCGGGGAGCCACCCCTCTTCATCCCTGTGGAAGAAGCTCACCAGATTGGTGGCCGTCGGCTGTTCGGCATAGGGACGCGCGAGCTCGGCCACGAAGGCGAGGTTCCGCATGAGCGCTTCCAGCCGTGACGATCCAAGTCCGACCGAGTCGGTCAAGAAGCGCCGCTTTCTCTCTGCCGGCACGTCTGAGCGCGACAGGTATCGATCGACGAGGACAGGGAGCTGGAAGTCATCGTCGACCATGCGGTAGTTCTCGCGAACCGCTTGCAGATTCCCAAGCAGTTCTCGTGCACGCGCGAGGTCTTCAGCCTGCTGGGTGGGGTCCTTTCCCCTGGCTTCCTCCCACGCGCCGATCCGCGCGGTGTACTCCGCCGCGTTCTCCCGAATCGCCTGCCCCCCGAGCGCTTCCTCGTGACTCACGTTCCCCGAAGGGGACAGCTTCCGGAGCACGCTCGCGATCACGAGCTCCTGCAGGTCCACCGACGAAATCGGCTCGAGCATGAGGGCCGACATCACCTGATCGCGGCCGAAGTACGTCGCGTAGTTGGGCATGGACGCAACGAGCTTCTCTTCGGAGCTCAGCAGCTCGAGACCGAGCACCTGGCGCTCGAGGCGCCGGAAGGCGACGAGTCGACGGTCGCGAGCGGCTTCTTCCGTCGTCAACGTCCGGCGGAGGCTGTCGACCGTTCGCTGCTGCCGCCGGTAGTAGTCCTCGAACGCCTCGTTGAAGAGCCGGACGCGGCCGAGCGGCGTGAGGGCGTCCGAGTCCGTCGTCACGGCTACGTCGAGCTCGATCGGCCCACCGTCGCGCGCGCGCACCGAGACCCGGTCGTCCGCGAACGTGACGGTCGAAGCATCCGCGTCGCCCCGGAGCTCGAGCGTCAGGTGGTTCCGGCCATCCAGACTCGTGTGCTCGACGACAACGCTCCAGGCGGCCTCGTCCTCCGTGAGTACGACGCGGGGCTCGAGCCGGGACCGCAGCTCCTCGATATCGTGGGCACCCAACAACGCGAGATGGCGCGCACCCTCCTCGGCCGGAAGACGCCCGAGGCTGCCGATCAGCTCGGTCAGCTCGGTCAGGATGAATGGAGGATCGCCGTAGGGCCTCCGTTGCCACTGCAGGTACTGGAAATCCCGTTCCTGGCGCATGGTTCCGAGCAGGAACCAGCCGATCTCGAGCGCTCCGACATCCACGGCGAGCCGGTGCCGGATGGTGCGACTTTGCCCCTCCGACTCCGCCCCCAGCCCGGGACCCCCCCAGACCACGGGCGCCGGACGGCCCTCCGCGTCGCGGACGGTGAACGCGGCGCTCTCGTTCGCGGCGTCCGCCCATACGTGGACAACGCGACCGTCCCGCTGATCGAGATAGACCTGAAACGTGTTGCCGCGGGCATCCCGAAAGAAGCGGGTGGCATACCCCTCGTACGCCGCCGAGTCATCCACGCCCGCCTCGGGAAACTCCAGGACCGGCGTCTGCTCCGCCCCTCGAGGCGCCTGACACGCCTGCAGAAGGAACGGTACGACGAGGAGACATGCGCGCACGTGCATCGGCGAACCGTCCAAGTCCTGTTAAGAGGAGACCGTGGTCAGAATCCTAATGTACGTGGGGCGAACGAACTCTGCGACACGACCGGCCGCGTGCCACCGCATTGTCGTCCGGGAAACGGAACGGGTCTACGTTGTTCGCGTCGGGAACCCGCTCGGCGGTCCGCAGGGCACGCCGCTGAGGGTAGGCGGGAACGGGCGGATCGAGGGCTACGTCCCCCTGCGATCGCTCGGGCCGTTGGAGAGCCATCTCTTCGAGCTTTCCAAGGTCGAGGCACGGCCCCTAGGGCCCCAACCACGTCGCGGCGAGATCGGGGAGCGCCGTCGGGCTGGGAGCTGGGAGTGGCGTCGGATGGAGCGTTTAGCGTGACGCTGCCGCACACCCCATCGGCGCGGCGAGTGTCGACCCGGTAGAGGCTGCCCTCTCCTGGGCCGCAAACGCCAGCGCCACGCCGTTGGTCCACCCGAACCCGTCCTGCGTCGGGTACTCACCGCCACCCGCGCGCCGATTCGCGTCGACCACGTCATACTTCTCGGTCATTCTCCCCGTCGAGCGGAACGTGCGCCGGTTGAGGGCGAGCCATCGCTCGCGGGCCGTATCGGCCAGGGGCGCACGGTCGTAGCGGCAGAGTCCCTGGACCGCCACCCATTGCAGTGGCGGCCACCCGTTGGGGGCGTCCCATTGTTGACCCGAGGCGATGAGGGTCGTCACGAACCCGCCCGACGACAGGAAATCCCGCTCCAGCCGGTCGGCGACCGCTTGGCCTTGCTCGGCTGTGGCGAGCCCGAAGTAGAGCGGAGCGGCCGCAGCCAGCGTGGGGCGGTCCGTCACGCGCTCGCCGGTTCGCCACCGGACATCGTAGAAGAACCCGCCGGCCGGGTCATACGCGGCATTGAGCAGGGCGCGGCGACGACCCTCGGCCGCCTGCGCGAATCGCTCCGCAACTTCGCGGTCGCCCGGACGCCCGCGAAAGGCCCGCAACGCGGCGATCGTCCGCTCAGCGTGATAGAGGAGGCTGTTGAGATCCACCGGGACCAGCGCCGTCGTCTCGAGCGTCCGGAGGTCCGACGGGTCCCGCATCCAGCGACTCGAGAAATCCCACCCGCTCTCAGCCGAAGCACGGACGTTCCGGAAGAACGCCTCGCGCCGATCCTGCGGGAGCGTTTCACCCAGCTCGTAGTCTTCACGGTAGGACTCCGGCCGGGGATCCGGCCGGTCGTCCCAGTACCGGTTGAGCACCGACCCATCGGCTAGCCTCACGACGCGGCGGTACGCCTCACCGGGCGCGAGGCTGGCTGCTCCGTCCAGCCAGAACTCGTGCTCGGCCTCCAGGGCGTCGAGGTATGGCAGCGCCTCCGCGGTGTCCGTCGCTGCGGCGTAGAGCCCGACCATGGCTGCGAAGAACGGCGGTTGGCTCCGGCTGAGGTAGTACGTGCGATTGCCGTTCGGCACGTGCCCGATGGTCCGGACCAGGTAAGCGAAGTTGTCGAGCATGCTCCGCACGAGGTCCGGCCGGCCGCTCTCGATCAACCCGAGCATCGTGAAGTAGGAGTCCCAGTAGTAGACCTCGCGGAACCGGCCGCCCGGGACCACGTAGGCGTACGGCAGCGGAATCAGCGACGACTGCGCGTCCGCGGCGTCGGGCGTTCGGGTGAGCGCCGGCCAGAGCGCGCGGATGTGCTCCTCCATGGTCCGCGCCGTGTCGGTGCGGAGGCCTTCGCCCGCCGGCGGCGGCGCCTCGAAGTACTGGCGCACGAAGGCCGGCAAATCCACCTGCCCCGCGCTCCGTGCGGTGGTGTAGCGGGCGGCGATGTCCGCGGGAGGCAGCAGCGGCCGCGCATCCACGAACGTCTTCGAGTCGCTGAAGACCCCCGCCACCTGGACGTCATGGAACAGCGGCCCAAGATCGTGCGCCGGGTCGTAGCGCGCGGCGGGAAGCGGCGGTTGGGCCCCGCCGTCGGGCGCGCGGCTCTGGCAGGCTGCCATGAGCCCGATGGCGGCGACGAGCCACGCAGACCGGGCCCGAAGGCGCAGCGGCCCCCCACAAGTCACCGCGTCAGATCGACGATTCATCATCCGCACTCAGCCCCCCAGAGACACCGGTTCGTCATGAGAAGCAGATCCACAGTAACCCGTGGTCCTTCGACGTCCCACTACCGGCACGCTGACGCAGCCACGCCGAGATGGCGACGCCGAAGAGTACCAGGAAGTACACACCGATGATCACCCAGTCCACGCTCGCCAGGACGCCCACGGATACCTCTCCGGCTTAGGGTCTGTGGCGCGATCCCACGACGACGGATCGCCAGCTTCGGTGATGATAGACTCGGGATTGCCTCGCGTAACAGGCTAGTATACGCCCATGAACCTCGACACGGAATGCTCGCCGCACGGCAGCCGTGACGCGGCGGCCCGCCCCGAGGGCCGGGACGTCGCCTTGCGCCCCATGATTTCAGTACCTAGCTTGCCCTGACTCCCGGAGCAAAATCCCAATCTTGCATTGGTCACGCCCCTTGAGATTCGCTCTTCATCTTCCCGCCGCCCTCCTGCTCGTTCTGGGCGCTACGGCCTGCGGGCGCACCGATCTGCCCGACCCATCGTCTCCGGCCTACCGAGAGACCGTAGCGGCGTTCTACAGGGGCGTGGCGGCCGCTCAGGCGGGCGAGAGCGGACTGGCAGCGGCGGCGTTTCAGCGCGTCACCGAACTCGTCCCCGGAGAGCCGGCAGGTTGGGCCGATTTCGGCCTGATCGCGCTCCAACGGCGTGAGCTGGAACAGGCGGCCGAACGGCTGGAAGAGGCGCGCATGCTGGCGCCCGAGAACGGTCACATCCAGCTCGTTTCCGCGCTCGTCGAGCGCGAGCGCGGACGCCTAGACGCGGCAACGGAACACCTCCGCCGCGCTGTTGAACTCGACCCTCGGAGCCTGCAGGCGCTCTATCTCCTGGCCCAGCTCGTCGAGCAGGAGGGCCGCTCCGGGAGCACGTTGGAGGCGCAGCAGCTGATCGACCGGATGCTGGCCGTCCAGCCGGGAAATCTGGTAGCCTTGCTCGAGCGCGCGCGCCTCGCCGCGAAACGGCGCGACCTCGAGACACTGCGCCAGACGCTCGACCGCATTGGAGCCCGGGCCGATTCCCTGTCCTTCCCCCTCATCGCCGAGCTCGGGGCGGTACGGACCGCTGGAGAGGCCGGGGATTTGGGCCGTGCCGCCACGCTGATCCCGTTTCTGCAGACGGTATTGCAGCTCCAGCCCGCCTACCGCGACGACGAGGAGGCCGTGCTGACGTCGCCGAGCCGAACGGAGCTCCTGCTGACGCGCTTTGTGCGACTGCCGGCCCCTTCCGCTGAGTCAGCGCCGGCGGACACGGGTCTCATGTTCGTGGCGGAGACACTGTCGGTGGGTGAGGGGCCCGCGGCGTGGGTACACGCGCTCTGGCTGAGCGAGGAGGGACCGCTCGCGCTGGTCACCGCGAGTCGCGGGACCTTGTGGATTTCACCCGAGCCTGGTCAGGCCGAGGCGTTCGCCTTTCCGGGAGGGGCATCCGCCTCACCGCTCTCGCCCTCTGCCGTCGCTCCCGTCGACTACAACTACGACTTCCGGATGGACCTCGTGCTGGCAGGTCCCGGTGGGCTTCGCCTGCTCCGTCAAGACGACGTCGGCGCCTTCACAGACGTGACCGGCGAGGCGGTTGCCGCAGCGATTGCTCGTGCCGCCTACGCCGGCGCCTGGGCCGCCGACCTGGACATGGAAGGCGACTTGGACCTCGTGCTCGCCAGAGTCGAGGGTGGGCCCGTCGTGCTGCGGAACCGGGGCGACGGGACCTTCGAGGCCTATCCCGCCTTTGCGAGCGTGGCCCGTCTGCGAGATTTCGTGTGGGCCGATCTGGATGCCGACGGTGACCCCGATGCGGCGCTCCTCGATGCCGCCGGACGCCTGCTGGTGTTCCGCAACGGGCGCTACCGCGTTCCCCAGTTCCAAGCATACCCACTGCCGGACACGCTCGGCTCCGTGCACGCGATCGCCGCAGCCGACATGAACCAAGACGCCACGCTCGACCTGATCCTTCTCGGGGCAGACGGGACGCTGCGCCGCCTCTCGTTGAACGAGAGCGGTTGGGAAACCGGCGTGCTCGCGCGGTGGCCTGATTTCCCAACGGCCGGTGTTGCATCGACGCGGCTTTTCGTCGCCGACCTGGACAACAACGGCGACCTCGATCTGGTGGCCTCGACGCCCCAGGGCTCCAGGGCCTGGCTGAGCGCCGAGCCTGAGCCGCAGCACCTTCCGCCGATCGACGTCCAGATCACGAGCGTCGCCGACATCAGCGGTGACGGTCGCCTCGATCTGATCGCGGTGTCATCGGAAGGCCAAGCGCTGTTGCTCACCAACCAGGGCACTAAGGACTACTACTCGGCGAGCATCCGCCCGCGGGCGGCACAAACCACCGGGGACCGACGTATCAACTCCTTCGGCATCGGCGGCGAGATCGAGGTCCGGGCGGGCCTGCTCTACCAGAAGCAGTTGATCGACGGTCCTGTCGTCCACTTCGGAACGGGGGAGCACCCCCTGGTCGACGTTGCCCGCATCATCTGGCCGAACGGGACCGTCCAACCCGAGTTCAACCTCGCCGCTGCCAACGAAACCATCCTGACGCGCCAGCGTCTCAAGGGATCGTGCCCCTGGGTGTTCGCGTTCGACGGCGAGAAGATGCAATTCGTCACGGATTTCATTTGGCGCACGGCGCTCGGCCTGCGCATCAACGCGCAGGGGAACGCCGCGGTGATCCACGCCGAGGACTGGATCAAGATCCGGGGCGACCAATTGGTTCCCCGCGATGGCTTCTACGACGTGCGCATCACGGCGGATTTGTGGGAGACGCACTTCTTCGACCACGTTGCCTTGATGGTCGTCGACCATCCGGAGGGCACCGAGGTGTTCGTCGACGAGCGCTTCACGCTTCCGGCACCCACACCAGCCGTTCATGCGATGCAACCGCTTCGCCCCGTGGCGCAGGCCTGGGATCATGCGGGTCGGGACGTGACCGCACTGATTCGCGCCCGTGACGAGCGATTTGTGGACACGTTCGAATTGGGTCCCTATCAGGGCATCGCTGGCGAGCACTACGTCGAGGTCGCGCTCGGCGACGATGTTCCCACCGAGGGGCCGCTCTGGCTCGTGGCATCCGGATGGGTCTATCCCACCGACGCCTCGATCAACGTCGCCGTCAGCCAGGGTGACAATCGATTACCGCACGGGTTGCAGCTCGAGGTGCCGGACGGCCAAGGGG
Organism: Gemmatimonadota bacterium; assembly: GCA_029863245.1. Classification (GTDB taxonomy): domain Bacteria; phylum Gemmatimonadota; class Gemmatimonadetes; order Gemmatimonadales; family GWC2-71-9; genus JAOTVV01. The sequence continues at coordinate 147,482 of JAOTVV010000003.1, read as the reverse complement.
GATGGGCGATCGTCGAGGCCGATCTCGGATTCCCGGCCGGGAAGACGAAAACGATGCTCATCGACCTGCAGGACGCGTTCCGTCCCGGCACGCCGCGCCACGTGCGCCTGCGCACCAACATGGAGATCTATTGGGACCGGATCGCGTGGGCCGTGGGCCAGCCTGACGCCCCGATCACCACGCGCCGGATCCTCCCCGCCACTGCCGAGCTGCGCTACCGCGGCTTCTCGGAAGTGGCTCAGGCCAGCCGCAAAGCGCCCGAGCTTCCCAACTACAGCACGATTACCACCACGGCACCGCTGTGGCGGGACCTCGTAGGGTTCTACACCCGCTTCGGCGACGTGCGCCCGTTGAACGAGGCGGTCGATGACCGGTATACGATCATGAACGCGGGAGACGAATTGGCGCTCCGGTTCCCTGCCCCGCCTCCCCCGCGCGGTGGCTCGACGCGCGACTACGTGCTGATCGGCGACGGCTGGGTGAAGGACGGCGATTATAACACCGGTTTCTCGACCACGGTCCTCCCGCTGCCCTATCATGGGATGTCCGACTATGCCCGCCCGCCGGGCCGGTTGGAAGACGATCCGGCGTACCGTCTCCACCCGGAAGACTGGAGGGACTTCCACACCCGCTATGTGACTCCGCGGGATTTCCATCGTGCGCTCGTCCCCAAGCGCGACCAGTGAGGGACGCGCGGCGGCGACGCCGCGCCGCGTCATCCGCATCGTCGCGATCATCGCGTTTTTCGCGCTCCTCGCCACGCCGCTTGTCATTCGGCACTTCTCATCCGCCTCTCAGGTGGCCGATGCCGGACTGAGCGTGCCGGCGGCCCTCGAGCGGTATGGCTTTGCGCTCCAGGAGGTTTCGGATGCCGCCGGCATCCGGTTCACCCACCAGCCCCCGGTGCTCGACCCCAAACTCGAGCCGATCATGCCGGCGGTGGCAGCGTACGGCGCCGCCGTCTCGGTTATGGATTTCGACCGCGACGGATGGCAGGACCTGTACGTGACGAATAGCGCGGTGGGTGGCCGGAACGCGCTCTACCGCAACAGGGGCGACGGCACATTCGAGGACGTGGCCGCCCGACTGGGCGTGGCAGACGTGAATCGGCGAGCCACCGGCGTCTCGATGGGCGCCGTCTGGGGCGACTACGACAACGACGGCTACGAAGACCTGTTCCTCTACCGGTGGGGTCACCCCGAGCTGTTCCGCAACGACGGTGGGCGGGGCTTCTCGCGCGTCACCGAGCGCGTCGAGCTCCCTGCTTGGATCAATGCCAACACGGCTGTCTGGTTCGACTACGACCGCGACGGTTGGCTGGATCTCTTTGTGGGCGCCTTCTACCCGGCGGACGTGGATCTGTGGAACCTTCCGCACACGCGCATCATGCCGGAGAGCTTCGAGTACGCGCAAAATGGCGGGCGAAACTATCTGTTGCGCAATCGGGGTGATGGCTCGTTCGAAGAAGTTGCCGATGGCGCCGGTCTCATCACGAGACGCTGGACGCTCGCCGCGGCGACGGCCGATGTGGATGGCGACGGCGATCCGGATCTCTTCGTGGCCAACGACTATGGGATCAACGAGCTCTATCTCAACGACGGAGGTCAGCGCTTTCGTGAGATCGGCCGGGCTGCGAATGTGGCCCGCACCCCCAAGAGCGGCATGAATGCGTCGTTCGGGGACGTGTTCAACCGCGGGGAGTGGATCCTCTACGTGAGCAACATCTCCGAGCCCGGAGTGCTCATCCACGGCAACGATCTGTGGGTGCCCACGCACGTACCAGGCGAGAACCCCAGCTATCGGAACCTGGCTGGCGCCATGGGTGTCGAGCTGGCCGGTTTCGCCTTCGGCGCCCAGTTCGGCGACCTGAACAACGACGGCTGGCTCGATCTCTTCGTGACAAACGGATACGTGTCAGGCGAGACGCGCGAGAGCTACTGGTACGACTACTCGATGGTCGCCGGTGGCTATCGCAACATCATCGCCGACGCGGGTAACTGGCCGGCCATGCGCGGCCGCAGCCTCTCCGGCTACCAGGAGGACCGCGTGTGGCTGAATGACGGTGCGGGCCGCTTTCAGGACGTCACGCGAGCGGTCGGATCCGTCAACGCGAACGATGGGCGCGCCGTGGCGTTCGCCGATCTGTGGAACCGCGGCGCGCTCGACGCCATAGTGGCCAACCAGCGCGGGCCGCTGCTGGTCTATAGGAACACGGTCACTCCGACGCACGGCTGGATCGCGTTCACGTTGGAGGGCACACGGAGCAACCGGAGCGCGATCGGCGCGGAGATCCGCCTCTATCGGGCCGGGATGGAGCAGCTTCGGCAGATCGAGGGGGGCAACGGGTTCGCCGCGCAGAACCAGCGCCGTGCACATTTCGGCCTCGGCGCGGCCTCACAGGTCGACAGCGTCGTGATCCGCTGGCCCTCGGGCATCGTGCAGACCATTCCGACGCCCGCCATCAACACGCTGCATGCCATCAGGGAGCCCAAGTGAAGGTCGACAGGCGCCTGACGGGTCCCCTCCTCATCACGCTCATCCTGCTCGGCGCCCACTGGTCATACGGTGTGCTGCGCGGGTACGAGGCGATCGCCCTCGCCGTGCTCTCGGCCATTGCGACGGAAGTCTCGCTGCGCCGACTCCTCACGGGCACGCCGCACCAGCTCGCCAGCGCCTACATCTCCGGGATCAGCATAGCGATCCTCGTGCGTTCGCCCATGTTGTGGCCCTACGCCGTCGGCGGGGTGCTCTCCATCATGTCCAAGTACGTCCTGCGCACGAAGGGGCGGCACCTCTGGAACCCCTCCAATTTCGGCATCTGCGCCCTGCTCTTTCTGGCGCCGTTTGCCGTGGCGCCCTTGAGCGTACAGTGGGGGAACGACCTGTGGCCGATGCTCGTGATCTGGGCAGTGGGTCTGTTCACGATCTGGCGTGCCAAGCGCGCGCACATCACGGTGGCCTACGTGGTGTCCTTTTTCATCTTGGCCTTCGTGCGGAGCCTGATCACAGGCAGTGCGTTCGTGACCGAGGCGGCCCCAATCACCGGTCCTATGTACCAGCTCTTTGCGCTGTTCATGATTACGGATCCAAAGACCACCGTATCGTCCATGCGGGGCGCCATCGTGGTCGTGTGTATCATCGCGTTCGTGGAGATGCTTCTGCGGCTGGCCGAGGTCATCTATGCACCGTTCTACGCGCTGTTCCTCGTGGGGCCGGTCGCGCTGCTCGTCGAGATGTGGTGGACCTCCCGTGCGAATGCGGGGCGGCCCGATGCGCGGGCGACCCCGCCTTTCTCCTCGGATCAGGGCGTGGTGGCCGAGCCGCCGCCCGGATGAGGCGAGCGCAGGGGGCGGATGATCCGGAGCGTGTCGTCGTTCCGCGCCACGACGATCAATCGGCCGCCGTCCGCATGTCGCAGCAGTGCCAGGTGCCGCACCTGGCCAACGATCACCAGATTGCTCTCCTCCAGGTCGACCGCTGCCAAGCCACCAGTGCCGTCCCCGCGAAGTAACAGGCCATAACTGGCATCGTACCGCCCGCGCGCGGGCGTGACCCCAAAGAAGTTGCCTGCGACGACGACATCGGTGAGCCCGTCGCCATCGAAGTCACCCGGCAGCGCGGCGTAGATCGGGGCGAACTGGGCCTCGGTGGGCAGGGGCTGGAGGGTGAAGGTTCCGTCGCCGTTGTTCAGGGCCGCGGAGCTGGCAAACAGGTACGCTTCCCGGACCTCTGCCTGCCGCAATGTCGACGGTGGAAAGATGTCCTGGATCCGGCTGGCGCCGAACTCGGCGTAGGAGGCGTACCGGCTCTGCAGCTGCGGGATCGCCCTGACCAACTCGTCGCGGCCCGCGAGCGGGTAGCTCACGCCGTTCTTGTAGAACGTCAGGATCTGCTGGAGCCCGCCGCTTTGCGCGAAGTCATGGATGTACAACCGGGCCGGCTCCTTGGGTGACGCCCGGATGTAGGAGTTCAACCCGAGGTTGCCTAGGATGAGATCGGGGCGCCCGGTTCCCCGCAGGTCGGCCACCGACACGCTGTTCCACCAGCCGTTTGTGCCCGACAAGCCGGCTTCGGTGGTGCGGTCCACGAACCGGCCAGCCTGTTGCCGAAAGACACGTACCGGCATCCATTCTCCGACGACGATCAGGTCGAGCCGTCCATCATCGTCGTAATCCACCCAAGCGGCCGAGGACACCATCCCGACTTCGGCCAGCGCCTCCGCCTTCTCGACGGTCACGTCGCGGAACCGTCCCGTGCCGTCATTCTGCAGTAGGTAGCTTCGCGGAGCGAGGCCGTAGCGGCGGGAGACCACCCGGCCGCCGACGAACAGATCGAGATGGCCATCCCCGTCGAAGTCGCCCGGCACCACGCAGGAGCCGTTTTCGAAGAATGCCGGGAGGGCGTCCTCGTCGCGGTGGAAACGACCCTGCCCGTCGTTGACATACAGCCGATCCCGCAACGCTTCCTGATCTCCCCAGAACTCGTTCCCGGCGCTCACGACGTAGAGATCCTGATATCCGTCGCCGTTGGCATCGAACAAGACCGCGTCCACGTCTTCGTGTAGGCTGTCGGCCTGGAAGACGGTCTCATTGGTGCGGCGGAACCGGCCATCACGCTGCTGGACCAGGAGCTGTCCGGCCTGCCACTTAGCGCCACCCACGTAGAGGTCGTCAAGACCATCGCCATTCACGTCGCCGACGGCGAGGGCGGGTCCTTCGGTAGAGAGCTGGTGCGGGATCAGCGGTTCGCGGGTGTAGTCAAAGAACCTGTTCTCTTCATGTTTGACGTCGATGGCCAGCTGGGTGGTGATGTCCGCAAACAGCGGCTCACCCGCCGGTTGCCGATTCGGATACCGGCCGGCGGCGTCCTCCTGGGAGAGCGTGACCGTCTGATCGACCGCCACATCCCTCAGGACCTGATAGCGATGATCCGGCCAAATGACGATCAGCGAGTCTATCCGCGGGGAAGCCCCCAACCCGAAGTGGAGGCGAGGATCGACGGACGACTGGAAGCCGCGGGTTGGCATCAGTTCCAGCAGCTGCATGATGCCGTCATGTTCGACGACGACCTTCGCGCCGATACCGCCCGTATTGGCGCCCGATCCCTCGAGACGTACGGTCAGGAAATGATGGCCGTTGATCTCGCGCGCCCGATTTCGGTAGATCCCGGCAGGCGCGTTGATGTTGTTCACTACGAGATCGAGCGCGCCGTCGTTGTTCAGGTCCACGTAGACGGCGCCGGTTGAGAACCCCGGTTGCGCCAGGCCCCACGCGTCGGCCATGTTCGTGAACGTCAGATCCCCGTTGTTCCGATACGCGTAGTTGGAAATCGGGACCTGGGGCATCTTCTCCTCAAGCGTCGCCAGGAGCTCTTCGGTAATCCCGTCCGCCAGTGACGCTTGAACATCCCGGTCAGCCACGTAAGTGATGAAGTCCAGGTCGTTCGGCCGCCGGTAGATCCCGTTCGTGACGAGAAGATCCTTGTCACCATCGTTGTCCAAGTCAGCGAAGAGCGGCGTCCAACTCCAGTCGGTCGCATACACGCCGGCTAGGTAGCCAATCTCGCTGAATCGACCCCGGCCGCGATTCACCTGCAGCGTGTTCCGCACGTACTGGGGATGATAGCCGACCCGGAGCTTCATCTGATAGACGTCCATGTCTTCGGCGCTGGCAGCGCTCTTGAGGACCTCCTCCCGTTCCGGAAGCATGTCGAGGACCATCAGGTCCGGTCGGCCGTCGTTGGTGAAGTCGGCGGCATCGACGCCCATCGAGGAAAGGCTGGTGTGACCGGTTGAGGTGGCGACCGATTCGGTGAACGTGCCGTCGCAGTTGTTGAGGTAGAGAAAATCACTCTCGTGAAAATCGTTGGTCACGAAGATGTCGGGGCAGCCATCGACATCGAGGTCGCTGACGATCACGCCCAGACCGTACCCTTCGACGCCACCATAGATACCAGACGCTTGGCTGACATCCACGAAGCGGTTGCCGTCGTTCCTGAAGAGGCGATCACCCGCTGTCGGGTGCCGCGTTTCCCGCTGCGGGTTCCAGGTTCTCCCGCGCTCCTCGTGAGTCGAATGGTTCAAGAGGTACATGTCCAGGTCGCCGTCTCCGTCATAATCGAAGAAGGCAGCCTGGGTCGAATAGCCGACGTGCTCGAGCCCGTATTCCGCGGTCCGGTCGGTGAAGGTGCCGCTACCGTCATTGATGTACAGCACATTCCCGCCGCGCAGCGTGAGATGGGTGACGGTCGAGACGTAGATGTCGAGGTGCCCGTCGCCGTTGACGTCGGCCATCGTGGCGCCGGTCGTCCAGCCCTGGGCGCCTCCCACCCCTGCCCGCTCCGTGATGTCCTCGAACCGGTAATCGCCCTTGTTGCGATAGAGCCGGTCGGGACCGAGGTTTGACGTGAAGTAGAGGTCTACCAGGCCGTCGCCATCGACGTCGCCCGCCGCCACGCCCCCGCCGTTGTAGTAATTGAGATAATTGAGGATGTTGATCTCGGGCGCTTCCGGTAGCTCGTTGACGAACGAGACCCCGGTTCTTTCCGCGGGGAGGAGATCGAACAGCGGCGGGGCCTGCTCCGCGCGACCACAGCCCGCCAGGACGAGCAGACCCGCGGCACCGAGTAGCGTGATACGGTGTTCTACAGACACGGTGTGCGCCTCACCGCAGAGAACGCGGAGATCGCTGAGGTGATTCAGGAAGGTCATTTACAAGCCTACGGAGGCCGAGCGCACGGCGGCGAGCCGAGCAGCACATCCTCCATTGCTCTCTCCATTCACATTCGTGAGGGCACGAGCCCGTGCCGGGTCCGAGCGCCGGCCCGGGGACTGACGTATCTTACACTATGGTCTCACCGCGCGTCCTATTGCCAATCGGTCTGCTCGTCGGGCTCCTGTTCGGATGTTCCCAGGCCAGCAGAACGGCCGCGGGTGGCGTCGAGGATTCACCGGAGCCGAGTGCGCCACGCGCGGTAACAGCAGAAGATATTCAGCGCACCCCCGGCAAGCCTATCGAAGAGGTACTCGCAAGTCGGTTCCCCGGTGTCACGGTGGTGCGATCGTCGGACGGCGGCCTTTCGATTCGCATCCGAGGCACCACGTCGATCCGCGGCAGCAACGAGCCGCTGTATGTGATCGACGGTGTCCCCATCGAGCCGGGACCGGGAGGCGCCCTATTCGGGATCAACCCGTACGACATCGAATCCATCGAAGTACTGAAGGACGCCGCCAGCACAACAATGTACGGCGTGCGGGGCGCTAACGGGGTCATCGTCATCAGGACGAAGCAACCGGATCAGTGACCGGCAAGCGCTAGCGCCCGACCGCCAGCAGCGGTGCGGAAGATGAGCGGACGGTCGTCGTTCCGGGTCACCACGTACAAATCGCCCTGCCGCGTACCGATACGCTGGATGTCACGTGCCTGTCCGGGCACGAGGAATCCGCTCTCCGACGTTCGGACCGGCGTGAAGCCTCCACTACCGTCTCCGCGCAGAAACAGTCCATAGCTGGCGCTCATCCGGCCGATCTTGGGCTCTACGCCGTCGAAATTCCCGGCCAGCAGAAGATCGAGCGTTCCGTCGCCGTCCAGCTCGGCGGCCAGGATACCGTAGACCGGAGCCAGCTGCGCTTCGAGCGGCAGCGGCACGCGCGTGAACGACCCGTCACCGTTGTTCCGCACGAGTGTCGTGGCGAAGGTGTACGCCTGCTTCAGCACCGCATCGGCCAAGTCCGCGGGCGGGAAGATATCCGCCACGGTCTGCTGGGCATACGATTCGTAGGTAGGGTAGCGCGCCTCGAGGAACGGAAGGACTCTGATGAGATCATCGCGCAGCGCGAGGGGATAACTGACCCCGTTGTCATACGAGGACACGATCTGCTCGACGAACCCGTTGCGATCGAAATCCTTGACATACATCGTAACCGGCTCGTCCTCGGAAGCTCGGAGACGCGTGTTGAGCCCCAGGTTTCCGACGACGAAATCGGTGCGGCCGTCTCCGGTAAAGTCGCCGGCGACAATCCGGTTCCACCATCCGTGGCTCCGCTCGAGCCCACGCGGGGCCATTGGTTCGAGCGTTCCGGACCCCGTATTGCGGAAGATCGTGATCGGCATCCACTCGCCGACCACTACCAGATCCAGTCGACCGTCGCCGTCCACATCGTCCCACAGGGCATCGGTGACCATGCCGATACGCACCAGATCGGGCGCCACCTGCTGCGTGACGTCGCGGAAGCGGCCCCGGCCGTCGTTCTCGAGCAGCACGCTTCTCGGATCGATGCCGTAGCGCCAGGGAACGACGCGCCCGCCGACAAAGAGATCGATGTCGCCATCGCCATCGAAATCGGCCGGCGCCGCACGCGATCCGCTAATGTTCATGGGTGGCAGGTGGCCGTCTGTCTTCCGGAAGGTGCCCCCACCATCGTTTAGGTACAGCCGGTCCTGGATGGCGGGCGCCATATCCGAGAACTCGCTGCCGCCGCTGACCACGTAGAGATCGGGGTGACCGTCTCCGGTCGCATCGAAGAACACCGCTCCCAGATCTTCCGACACCCGGTCCTGCTCGAACAGCCCCTCGTTGCTCCTGACGAACCCGCCGGAGCGCCGCTGGACGAGGAGCTGCCCCGGCTGATCCTTAGCGCCGCCAATGAACGCGTCGTCAAGGCCGTCTCCGTTGACATCGGACACGGCCATGAACGGCCCCTCGGTGGAGAGCATCTTTGGCATCAGACGCTCCCGGCTGAAATCGACGAACGTGTTTTCCCGGTGCACGAACTCGAGCGCGATGCTTTCCGTGACGTCGGCGAACAACGGCGGGGCGGACTCCGGCGTGACGGGCGGCGCTGCCGCAGACTCGGCGTGCCGTACCGTGATACGCTGGTTCGCCGTGACGTCGGTCAGCACATTGACCCGCCCGTCCGACCACTCGACCAGCACCGAATCAACCGTCTCGATCTGACCGACCCCGAAGGTCAGAACGTAGTCGACACTCGACTGGAATCCGCGTGATGGCATCATCTCCTGAAAGAACAAACGCTCCGCGCTCCGAAGCGTCACCTTGGCCCCGATGCCGAAGCGGTTGGAGCCCTCTCCTTCGAGCACGACCTGCAGATAATGGTTGTCCAAGAGTGTTCGGGCGTTGTTCCGATAGACGAAGGCTTCCTGATTGACATTATTGACGACCAGATCTAGTGCGCCGTCGCCGTTCAGATCGCCGTAAGCCGCGCCACTGGAAAAGCCCGGCGCGTTCAGGCCCCAGGCTGCGCCTGAGTTCCAGAAGGTCAGGTTCCCGGCGTTCCGGAATGCATAGTTTGGCAGCGGAGTCGAGCTCATCGCCTCGATGAGTCCCAGGAACTCGACCCGCTCGCCCTTGACGGCGGCCCTCATCGTCCGCGGGTCGGCCAGGAAGGAGATGTAGTCCTGCGAGGTCACATCCGCGAGGATGCCGTTCGTGACATGGATATCCTTGAAACCGTCCTGATCGAAATCTGCGATGAGCGCGCCCCAGGTCCAGTCTGTGCGCGCCACGCCGGCCAGTTGCCCGATCTCGCTGAACGTCCCGTTACGGTTGTTCAGATGGAGCATGCTTCGCATGAACTGGTGGTGATAGTCGTGCCTCAACTTGGCCTGGTAGCCGTCCCAGTCCTCGAACGTGGAGGTCGTCTTGAGCCGGTAGTCGTCCTCCGGCAGCATGTCGGCCACGTAGATGTCCAGCCACCCATCGTTGTCGATGTCGGCGATGTCCAGTCCCATAGAGGACAAGCTGATGGAGGGCATCTGCCGGTCGAGCAGCTCGGCGAAGGTTCCATCTCCGTTGTTGATGTAGAGATAGTCCCGCTCGAAGAAGTCGTTGGAGACGTAGATGTCCGGCCAGCCGTCGCGGTTCACGTCGCCCACGGCGACCCCCAGACCGAAGGCGATCTCGCTCCCGAAGATCCCGGCCCGCTCGCTCACATCGAGCAAGCGTCCGCCCACGTTGTGGTAGAGTTTGTCGCCTCCGAGCGCATCGCGCACGTGGCGGATGTTTCTGAGACCGAAGCTCGAGACAGGCCGGGGAGAGTTGTTGACCACATACAGGTCCAGGTATCCATCACGATCGTAGTCGAAGAACGCAGCGTGCGTCGAGTAGCCCTCGTCCGCGATACCGTACGCAGCCGCCATTTCGGCGAAGGTGGGCACCCCGTCTGCGTTGAGGCCCCGATGGATGTAGAGCTCGTTGGCGCGGCGCTCGCCTGCCGCGTTGCCGGCGTAGCAGACGTAGATGTCGAGGAGTCCGTCACCGTTGACGTCGGCAAAGGTGACCCCCGTCGCCCAGGACCCCTTGCCGGCCACGCCGGCCACCTCGGTCACGTCCCGAAAGCGGAACTCACCCTCGTTCAGGTACAGCCGGTTTTCGCCCAGATTCGACGTGAACAGGAGCTCCGGGAGCCCGTCCCCGGAGAGGTCGCCCAGCGCCACCCCGCCGCCGTTGTAGTAGTTGCGATAGGTGAAGACGTTCAGCTCGCGAGTATCGGCGAGGCGGTTCTCGAAGCGGACGCCGGTATAGCTGGACGGAAGCCTGCTGAAGAGCTGGTCACCGGCCGCGGGTGGCTCACGCAGCCGCGTTTCCGGAGCAGACCTGTCTGCGCCGGAGCAGCCGGCGAGGAGGCACGACGCAGCAAGCAGGAGCGGGAGCCTGCGGCTTGATACCATGTTCACGTCTTTGGGTCGAAATCACCGAGAGGTGTGTGACGCAAGGAAGCGGCCTATTGCGCCATAGCCTGGCCTCGATGCGAGACCAGGCTATGGCGGTAACCATCAGGCAACGACGTCCCCCAATCAGTACCCGGGGTTTTGCGTGAGTTCCGGGTTGGCGTCCAACTGCGGCTGCGGAATCGGCATCAGGACCAGATGGGGTGCTCCCTGCGCCTTGAACGACCACGGATCCGTGAACCTCCCATGCCGGATCAGATCCAGTCGCCGCTTGGCTTCGTTGGTGAGCTCGAACAGTCGCTCCTGGAGGATCACGTCACGGTCGACGGCTGCAAGCGGCTCGTCCGGTTCGAAGACCCGGGCGCGGAGCATATTCAAGGTGCCAAGGGGAGCGCCCGTCCCAAGCTCGAACTCCGCCTCGGCCTTGATCAGATAGATCTCGGCAAGGCGGAAGAAGGCGAAGTCGTTGCCGGACTCCTGGGCAACGCGGTCCGGATCCGGAGGCCACTTGATGATACGGGCGCCCTCAGCTTCCGTAGCCTGGGTCGGGTCTTGGATGTCCACCGTGAAGACCAGTGGCGCGCCGCCCCGTTCAAAGACAGGGTCGCCGGTGTCGAGGTTGACCTGCGGTCCTTCGAGGAAGATCTCCCGGCGCTGGTCGTCCGCATCGAAGGCGTTGTACGTCTCTGCCAAGGCCGCGAAGCCGTTCCAGGGGCTGGGGGTGTACTGGTTGTAGTGCAGCACCCGCATCAGGAAGTTGAGTCCCAAGCCTGACTGGTTCATGAACTTGACGACCAGGATGTTCTCCGGCGACGAAGCGTTGTCGGGTCCGAAGTTGTCACGCCAGCTGCCCTCGGTAGCCAGGCTGTAAACACCGGAGTTCAGGATGCGGTCCGCGGCTGCGATGGCGGCAGCGCAGGCGGTCTCCCCCCCCACCTGCACGGTGGTGCACGAGTTGTAGGCGGTCGCACTGGGCGCGTCTGTCGTGAACACCGCGGCGTTCAGATACAAACTGGCCAGGATGGCATCGGCCGCGCCTTTCGTCATGCGCCCGTGCTGGGACGCCGGCCAGTTGTCCGGCAGGTCCACCCGGGCCGCATTCAGCTCGTCGCTAATGAACTGGAACACCTCGGCGCGCGTGTTTCTCGCCCGCGCCGCGAGCTCGATGGTCGTGACGATCGGCACACCGCCGAACATGTCCTGCAGTATGTAGTAATAGAAGGCCCGGAGCGTCCGGACCTCGGCTTCGACGGCCGCCTGATCTGCTACGGTGACACTCTTGAGCGCCTCGAGTAAGACGTTGGCCCGCGTGACGCCGCTGAACATATCGTTCCAGATGTTGTTGATATCTTGGAGCCCGAGCGGGCTGATCGCCGTCCAGGTGTGGCGGTGAAGCTCGAGCCACTTCCCGTTGTCGAACCAGTCGCTGCCGCGCGTGGGCGCGATCAGTTCGTCCGAGCTGATCGTGCTCACGTCGAAGTAAGAGTTGGTCGTATTGCGCAGCACCGCGTACACGGACGCCAGACTACCGAGCACTTCCTGCTCGGTCTGGTTGAAGTTGTCCGGCGTGATCACGCTCGTGGGGGATTCACCCAGATCCGTGCAGCCTGCGACGAGTAGGAATGCCACGGCCGGGGCGAGAATCACCCGATTGATGAGTTTACGACGTGTATTCATAAGTGTCTTAACCCTTGTGAGGTCGTTATGTAGTCTCCGTGTCTCGTCGACTCGCATCAGAACGAGAACCGAACGCCGGTCGTGAACGAGCGCGCGCGTGGATAGCTGAGATAGTCGGTCCCGCGTGCCGCCAGGCCATTATCCGTGTGGGCTTCAGGATCGTACCCGGAATAGCCCGTGATGAGCAACAAGTTGTCGGCCGACACGTAGAACCGGCCGCTGCGGGCGGTTCCGAAAAATGCCGGCAGGTCGAAGTTGTATCCCACCGAAATGTTCTCGAGCCGCAGGAACGAACCGTCTTCGATCCAGCGGGATGAGTAGATCGCCGGCTGGGTGATCCCAGTCGGGTCGTCCAACGCCGAAGCCAGGAAGTTCTTGCCCTGCAGGGCGTTGCTCTTCGTCGAGTAGACGAGTGCGGTGTTGTTGAACACGTCCAACCCCATTTTGGCCCGAGCGAGGAAGCTTGCGTCGAACCGGCCCCACGTCATCTGGCTGCGAATACCGAGGGCGAAGTTCGGATTGGCATCGCCGATGGGGACAAAGTCATCCGCGCCCGGTGACGTGGTCTCCCCGATGAGGTTGCCGTCCGCGTCGTAGTCGCTGAACACCTCCACCCCTTGGTCGTCGACACGCACGAACTCCCGCCCGAAAAACGTACCCAGCGGGAAGCCCGGGATGATGCGCTGGGCGTACTGGTCGGACTGCCCCTGGCCGCTCACGCGCCCCGTGACGATGAAACTCTGGTCGCCCAGATCTCGCACTTCGTTCTTCTCCGCCGCAAACACGAGCCCGGCGTCCCAGGTCATGTTCGAACTATTGATCAGCAACGCATCCAGCGTGGCCTCGATACCCCGGTTCCTGACCTTCCCGATGTTCTGCAGCTGGTCCGGCACGATCGCGGGCTGCGGTACGGAAACCCTCAGCAGGAGGTCCGACGTGTTCTTGACGTAGTATTCGAAACTGCCCGAGAACCGGTTGTCCGAGAACCCGTAGTCGATGCCGACGTTGAACTGCGACGTTCTTTCCCACTTGAGATCCGGATTCGGATTCTGGGTCCCCGCCACCCCGACCGTCTTGTTGTCTCCGAAGGGGTAGCTGTTGCCGTCGCTCGGCTCCAGCGTCAGCAGGGATGCGTAGGCGGGCACGGCCTCGATGCCCTGCACGCCGTAGCCCGCGCGGAGGCGTAGCTCGGAGAACGGCCCGTTCTGCAGGAAGCCCTCTTCGCTCAGCCGCCACGAGCCCGACACGGCGGGGAACACCCCCCACTTGTTGTCGGCTCCGAACACGGACGATCCGTCGTAGCGGAGGACACCGGTCAAGAAGTAACGGTCCTTGAAACCGTAGGTGGCCCGGCTGAAGAACCCGACGAGCCGCCTATCCGCCCTGAAGGAATACGGGGTCTCGACCTGCGCACCGCCGGCCAGATTGTCGAAACTGAACGCGTCGGTGAGGAAGTCGCGGGACTCCGCCCCGAAGTCGTCGGTGCTGAAGTCATTGAACTCGTAACCGCCGACGACTTCGACGTCGTGTGCGTCGGCGAAATTCTGAGTCAGCGTGAGGAGGCCCTGTACCGTCACGGCCGTGAGATCGCGACTCCGTTGAGCGGCACGCCCGTTCCACTGGGCGCCGGCGGGACTGATGCCGGGGTAGTAGATCCGCCGCGTGCTCTCACTCCGGTCTACTCCTACCGTCAGCTGGCCACTCAGGAGATCCGGCACGATATCGAGCTGGGCCCTGACGTTGCCGAGGGTTCGGTCCGAGCTGGCAAAATCTTGGAGTTGCTCCGCCAGCGCCACCGGGTTCCGCACCGATTGCACACCGGCTCCGATCTCGTAAAACTTCTGCTGGCCTGTGGCCGGATCGGTGACCATGATCGGCTGCGTCGGGTCGAAGTTGACCATGTTATGGAACACGTCCCCTTCGAACCCCCCCTCGTCCTGGGCTGGCAGATAGTCGTTTTCGACGTGGGAGGCGGTCAGATTAACACGCAACTGCAACCGGTCGCCCCACGCGTAGTGCGTGCCGTTGAGCCGGGCCTGATAGCGCTCCAGACCGTCGCTGATCGCCACCCCCTTTTGGCTCATGTAGTTGAGGGACGCACGATACTGCGTGGCCTCCGTCCCGCCGGAGAAGACCAGGTTGTGGTTGTGCGAAACGGCAGTGCGGGTAACCGCCTTCTGCCAGTCGTTGTTTGCCGACCCGAGTGCCGCGAGGCGCGCCGCCGACAGATTGCCAAGCGCAACCTGTTGCTCCACGAACTGCCGGTACTGGTCCCCGTTCAGCACATCCAGAGAGTTGGCCCGGTTCGCCACGGAGACATAGCCGTCGTATTCGAAGGTCGTCCTGTCCCGCTGGCCCTGCTTCGTCTCGATCAGAATCACACCGTTCGCGCCTCGGGCGCCGTAGATGGCGGCCGCGGCGGCGTCTTTGAGCACGGTGATGGATTCGATGTCGCTGGGATTGATGAGGTTCAACGGGTTGCGGTCCAGCGGGGGGTCACCACCAATGCCGATCCCGCCCGCCTCGGTCGACAGGTTCTGGATGGCAACCCCGTCGATCACGTACAGCGGGTCGTTGCTGGCGTTGATCGAGGTGCCACCGCGGATCCGGATTTGAACCGCCGCTCCAGGTTCACCGCTGTTCTGCGTGATGTTCACCCCGGCCACCCGGCCTTTGATCAGATCGTCGGCGTTGGTGGTCACCCCGACGTTGGCCTGGTCCGCGTTGACCGTCGCGACCGATCCGGTGATGGCCGCGCGGCGCTGGGAACCGTAGCCGGTCACCACGATCTCGTCCATCACCACGGCCTGACGCGGCAGCACGAACTCCACCGTGGTGGTTTGTCCGGCCCTGACCGTGACTTCCTGCGTCTGGGGGCCATACCCGATGAGACGCGCGGTCACCAGTTGGGTTCCCACGGGGACGTCGGTCAGCAGGAACGTACCGTCGGCTCCCGTGTTCGTCGCGCGCCGCGTTCCCTCGAGCAGGACGCTGGCACCAACCACGGCATCCGCGGTCGTGGCGTCCGCCACCCGTCCGGAGATGTTGCCCGTCTGGGTCTGCGCGGCGAGCGGGCCCGCCGACAACAGGCTGACGAGGAATACGGAAAGGACCTTACGACTCATCGCCATGGGTCTGCTCCTGCGGTTAGGAAGTCTACCTGTAATCCCTTAGACTATAACTTATATCAGGTTAACCACAATCTAGTAACCCTATGACCAGGTTAGCCACAATCATACTCACTATCTACCATACGCAGGTCCAGCGCGCGCCCGGCGCCTTGTTGGCAGAGCCGGGCGCCCGCCCCAGTCGCGCCGCGATCACACTTCCCGCGGGAGCACGTTGGGCACAGACTCCGTCGGACGCTGGCGATGGCGGTCAAAACTACCGCCAAGGTCCTCGCGTGCTTGCGGAGAAGGACTGCACGACCCTGCTGGCGTGCTATCAGCCGGACGACGACCGAATGCGCGCGCTCGTGCAGCGTCGGGCCTTCGGCGAACACGTCGCGTGGATTCGGCTCGATTCAATCGACCCCAGCGCACAACGCCAGGGTTGACCCCTTCACCGTAACTTGCTTTACTTCTTCCGTTTAGCTTCACAGGGACAGGTGGCCGAGCGGCTGAAGGCACACGCCTGGAGAGCGTGTGAACCTCGCAAGGGTTCCGTGGGTTCGAATCCCACCCTGTCCGTCGACAACCGATTCGGTGGTCATTGATCCGTCCCTGAGCGAGAGCTCCTGGCGGGCGGACCGTGGGCACGAATATCCCCAAACCCCAAGTAGCACAACGTCTTGTAAAGACCTCTTCATCCCGTCTTTCCCCTCCCGTGCCCCATTCCTATTAGAATTGTTGGTTGAGCAGCGGTGAGTGGAATTCTGACAGGATCAGCTGCGCGAGCGCCACGGCGCTGCGTCCCGCCGGTCGGACCACCTACCGCATAGACGGTCGGGAGGGGTGGAGGAGCTGTTGGTCGGCTCTCCGCTGAGGTGGTGGTTTGCCTCTCGGTGCCGAGCCGAGCTCCGCCCGGACTCCTCGACCTTCACACGACCACGAGTTCGAGCGAGAGTGTGATGGCCAGTTCATCCGCCGCGGCACCCGCCGCGAAGAAGAAGAAGGCCAAGACGCCGTCCCCCCAGAACAAGAGCATCATCAAAGTCGCCGAGCACACCGTCGAGGTGGTCTCCGACCCCGGCGAGGGCGCGCAGAAGTGCGCCCAGACCTTTGGCCGCGTGTCGGCGAAGATGGGGAACGGCGTCTGGACCGTGGAGATCATCCCGGCCGAGATCCAGCCCCCACCGCGCACCCCGCCCAGCACCAGCGGGAACCGGGTACGCATCGGCACCAAGCCGGTGACGAACTGGGGCGATGCCGCCCACCTCGTGGTGGCGTTCAACGAGCAGGTGCTGCTCCACCGCCACCGCGCAAACGCGCTCAACGACGACTGTGCCGTGCTCATCGAGAGCATGTGGGAAGCCCACGACGACGAGGATATCCGCAAGGAGTGGGCGGCGGCCATGGAGGAGATGAGCGGCAAGCGCTACCGCTTCATCAAGGTGCCGATGGAAGAGCAGTGCCTCACGGTGGTCGACAATCCCCGCAAGGGGAAGAACATGTTCGTCCTCGGGATGCTGGCGAACATCTACTCCCGCAACCTGGATCTCATTCGGGAGCAGATCGAGGTCGAATTCCGGAAGAAGTCCCAAGCGGTGATCGACGCCAACCTGGCCCTGCTCGATCTCGGGCATGCGTGGGCCGAGGCGAACCTCGACTTCACGGTCGACGTGCCGATTGAGCCCCCGCCGGTGCCCATGGTGGTGATGAACGGGAACCAGGCGATCGCCATGGGTGCGGTGGCGTCGGGCATGGAGTTGTGCGCCATGTACCCCATCACACCGGCCACGTCGGCGTCGCACCACTTGAGCGAGATCTTCGAGAATTATGGTGGCATCGTGCACCAGGCCGAAGACGAGATCGCCGCCGTGGGCGTCGCGATCGGCTCCTCGTTCGCCGGCAAGGTGGCCTTCACCATCACGTCCGGGCCGGGTCTGGCGCTCAAAACCGAGTTCATCGGGCTCGCCGTCATGACCGAGACGCCGCTCGTGCTGGTGGACGTGCAGCGCGGCGGACCGAGCACGGGACTCCCCACCAAGATCGAGCAGTCGGACCTACTCGCGGCCATCTGGGGCCAGCCCGGCGACGCACCCAAGGTGGTGATGGCGCCGGCGACCATGGAGGAGTGCTTCCTCTGCATGATCACGGCCCGCCGCATCGCCGAGGCGTTCCGCTGCGTGGTGATGGTCCTTTCGGACGCGAACCTAGCCACCGGTGTCCAGCCATTCCCGCGGCCCAACGTGACCCGCGACTGGATCGCGGCGCCGCTCGACCTGAGCCCTGTGCCCGATGGCCAGAAACCATATGACTGGGATCCCAAGACCGGCCTGTCGGCCCGCATCATTCCGGGTCGTCAGAACGGGATGTTCCGCGCGACGGGGCTGTCACACGACGAAGACAGCAAGATCGCCTACAGCCCCGACGTGCACGAGCGCGGCTGTGAGATGCGGGCGCGCAAGATGGCCGTGTTCCAGCAATCACTGAGACCGCCCAAAGTTTATGGGGTCGATCACGGCGATCTCCTGGTCGTCGGGTGGGGCAGCACGATTGGCGCCATCGAGGAAGCGGTGGACCGGGCACGCGAAGAAGGGCTCGCGGTCTCGTCGCTCCACCTCCGATTCCTCTCCCCGCTCGAGCCGGGGCTCAAGGAGATCTTCAACCGGTTCACGAAAGTGATGACGGTGGAGGTCAACTACTCCGACGACCCCAACGCGCCCTACATCACCGATGAGAACCGCCGCCGCGGCCAGCTCGCCTGGCTGCTGCGCGCCACGACACTGGTGGATGTGGACTGCTGGACCCGGGTGCCCGGCCATCCGCTGCGCCCGGGCCAGATCCACGAGGCGATCCGGGCACACATGCCCAAGGGAGCCTGATCATGATTCAACTCGGATGCTCACTGCTTGGCAGCGCGATAGCCGACGACCGCTCTTGGGAGATGGACGACTACCAGGCGGCGACCGCGCGCTGGTGCTCGGGATGCGGTGACCACGCCGTGCTCGCCGCCGTGCAACGCTTCCTGGCCGACCTGCAGCTCCCGCCCGAAGAGACGGTGTTCGTCTCGGGCATCGGCTGCTCGAGCCGGTTTCCCCACTACATCAACTCGTACGGCTTCCACGGCCTCCACGGCCGGGCGTTACCGCTGGCGACCGGTATCAAGCTGCGGCGGCCCGAGCTGCAGGTGTTCGTGGTCATGGGCGACGGAGACTGCTGCTCCATCGGGGCGGCACACTGGATCCACACCACGCGCTACAACCCCAACATGGTGGCCCTCATGCTCGACAACGGCGTCTACGGGCTCACCAAGAACCAGACGTCGCCCACGAGCCCAAAGGGCGTGCGGAGCAACACGCAGCCCAAAGGCGCGTTCCTCGAAGGGATGAACCCGATCGCGACGACCCTCGGTGTGGAGAACGCCTCGTTCGTGGCGCAGACCGGCGACTGGGTGCCCGATCACATCTACGCCGTGCTGAAGGCGGCCTACGAGCATCGGGGGTTCTCGTTCGTACGCATCCTGCAGCGGTGTCCCCAGTACACGGACCAGCTGTACCTCAACGCCATGCGCGATTCCAACACGATCGAGCTCTTGGTCCACCCCGACGGTGTCGACGTGCCGGCGCTGAAGCAGATCTACAAGAACGAGGTCTATCACGATCCCGCGGACCTCGTGAACGCATTTCGGCTGGCTCAGCTCGATGACAAGATCCGGCTTGGCGTGTTTTACCGGAATGACGATCTGCCCGTGTACGAGGAGGTCCGGAGGGTATCCCCCAAGACGGCGGACGAGAAGATCGCCATCCTCAATGCGGAGCTTGACACTTATGCCCTCTGACGACCGAGTGGAGCTCGCTCTGACGGCGCTGGCTGGGCAGCGGGATGCGTTCCGGTCGGCGCTGGGCACGACCGTCGAGCAGGTGCAGACGTTCCTCGCCGAGCATCGGCAGTCCCAGAACGGCGGCGTGAACCGCGTGGCTGCCGAGCTGGGACCGTTCGCGGCCGATCGCTTCGACACCGACCGGCTGGCCAAGCTGTTCGGAGGCTCGCTGAAGCTCGACACGCTCACCGTCGAGACGATCGAGAAAGCGCGCGACACGATGAACGAACTGTCGCAGCGCAATCATGATCTCTTCCTGGTGAAAGTGAATCCGGGCGGCGACCTCCGGACCGCTGTTGCGAAGGCACTCGAGGAGATTGGACGCGCCTTCGGGGCTGTGCGGATCTTCGAGTTGACGCGGTCGGGGAGCTATCGCGGCAACGAGCACGCGCGCTCACTGGGATCGTTCCCCTTCCAGAAATGGAGCAAAGGAGAACGCCGGCTCGCGCCCCCACTGGTGGTGGCGGTCGACGGTGCCGATCTGCGCGCCGAAATGCTCACGGACTTCCTGGATGGATCGCAGAAGATCGTGCTGGTCGTGCGTGGGGCCTGCTCCCCCGCCCCGCTGGTGCGGCTCATCACGCCGGGCACCTTCGTCATCCAAACCCACGATGGCACGGGCTTGGACCGGCTGGCAACGCACGACGGTCCGGGCATCGGCGCCCTGGTCCCCGAGTCGGCCGCACGGTTCGTTCACGATCCCAAGGGCGGGCTGCACCTGGCCGGTCGCTTGACGGTGGAGCATCTGCCCGCGACCGAGCCGAAGATGTCTGTTGGCGGCCGGAGCGGGTCCCAGCAGGCTGAGGAGATCCGGCAACTGCGGTCACTGGCGGACATCACGGTTGGAACGAGGCCGGCGGTGGGGACGGACGCGTCGGCGACTCCGGTCACGCCAGCCGCACCCGCCGATCCGGTCGACAAGCTCGCTGCGTGGCTCCTGTCGCAGGCCAACCTGTCGGACATCTAGGAGCGCGTGGATGAGCATCACCACCATTCTGCTCTCGGTCGCCATCCTGGGTGGCGTGGGCCTCACGTTCGCCGCGGCGATCGCGCTCACGCACTGGAAGTTCAAGGTGTGGGAGGATCCGCGGATCGACGCGGTGACCGACATGCTGCCGGGCGCCAACTGCGGCGCCTGCGGCGAGGCGGGGTGCCGCGCGTTCGCCGAGGGTGTGGTGCTGGGCCGCATCCAGCCCGCTACCTGCACGGTGATGGGTGCTGACGACGTGCTCTCGATGGCGCAGTTCCTCGGGGTGGAAGCGGGCGAAGCGAACAAGCGGGTGGCGCGGCTCCTCTGCGCCGGCGGGAGCAACGTGGCGGTGCAGGAGGCCGACTATCTGGGGCTCGACACGTGCAAGGCCGCAGCAGCCGTGGCCGGCGGCGGCAAGGGCTGTCGCTGGGGGTGCCTCGGTCTCGACGATTGCGAGGTCGCGTGCGACTTCGACGCGATCTACATGAACCAGTATGGCATTCCCGTAGTCATCCCGGACAAGTGCACCGCGTGCGGAGACTGCGTGGACGCGTGCCCGAAGGATCTGTTCGTGCTCATGCCGATCGAGCAGAAACTGATTGTGCAGTGCAAGAGCGCGTTGGAAGGTGACGAGATCGAAGCCCTGTGCCGGGTGGCCTGCACCGCCTGCGAGCGGTGCGTGGCGGACGCCGCGCCCGGGCTCATCGAGATCAGGGACGGGTTGGCGGTGGTGGATTACAGCAAGAACGATCTGGCGGACGTGTCGGCCATCGCGCGATGCCCGACCGGCGCCATCGTCTGGGTCGAGGGCGCGCAGTTCCAAGCGTCCGCACAGCCTCTCGAGAAGGCGGTTGCATGATGTTCAAGCGCAAATCGAATCCCAAACCTCCCGAGCAGCCGAAGTACCCTGGCATACCCATGGCCGTCGACGGCACGCAAGCCGTCGTGGACATGGAGACCGCGGGAAGCGAGGCAGCCGGCGCGTATCCGATTACGCCGTCCACGCAGATGGGCGAGGGCTGGGCTGCGGCCGTCGCCGCAGGTCAGACCAACGTGCATGGCCGTCGGCTGCTGTTCTTCGAGCCCGAGGGCGAACACGCCGCCGCGGCGGTGACCGCCGGCATGAGCATGGTCGGGCTGCGTGCTGCCAACTTCTCGAGTGGGCAGGGCATCGCGTACATGCACGAGTCGCTGTATGCCGCCGTGGGCAAGCGGCTCACCTACGTGCTCAACATCGGCGCGCGCGCCATGACCAAGCACGCGCTCAACGTGCACGCCGGCCACGACGACTATCACGCGGTGGACGACACGGGCTTCTTCCAGCTGTTCGCCAAGGACGCGCAGGAGTCGGCCGATCTCAACCTGATCGCGCACCGCGTGGCCGAACTGTCGCTCAACCCGGGGATTTTGGCGCAGGACGGGTTCCTCACCACCCATGTGATCGAGTCGATCACGCTTCCAGAGCGGGAGTTAGTGAAGGAGTTCCTCGGCGACCCAGCCGATCTGATCGACTCACCCACGCCGGCGCAGCGGTGGGTGTTCGGCGAGAAGCGGCGACGCATTCCGGAGATGTTCGACCTCGACTACCCCGCCATGCTGGGCGTCGTCCAGAACCAGGACAGCTACCAGCAGGGCGTGGCAGCGCAGCGTCCGTTCTACTTCGACCACGTCGCGGAGTTCACCGACCAGGCGATGGCGGAGCTAGCCGTGCTCACGGGCCGCCAGTATGCCCGCACCATGGGGTATAGGCTGGACGATGCGGAATACGTGATCGCCGGCCAGGGCTCGCTCATCCCCAATGCCGAGGCGGTGTGCGACTACCTGCGCGAGACGCGCGGGGTCAAATTCGGCGTGCTCAACGTCACGATGTTCCGGCCATTCCCGGCCGACCTCATCACGCATCTGCTGAAGGGCAAGAAGGCCGTGGCGGTGCTCGAGCGCGTGGACCAGCCGCTCGCAGTGGACCAGCCGATCCTGCGGGAGATTCGTGCCGCCGTGAACAAGGCGATGGAGAACGGCGTGGCGGGTAACGGGAAGCTGCCCTTCGCTGGCATCGCCGCGTACGGCCCGGGCGACGCACCGGCATTCTACTCCGGGACCTTCGGCCTCGGTAGCCGCGACCTCCAGCCGGCCGATCTCATCGCCGCCGTGGACAACATGCTCGACGGCGGGAAGAAGCAGCGCCAGTACTATCTCGGCATCGACTTCGTGCGGGTGGGCACCAAGCTGCCCAAGCTCCAGATTTGGCAGGACGAGTTGCTTGCAGCGTATCCCGAGGTGGCCAATCTGTCGCTCCTCCCCACGGAAAACGTGAACCTCCTGCCCAAGGGCGCGACCTCCATCCGCATTCACTCCGTCGGCGGCTGGGGCGCGATCACGATGGGCAAGAATCTGGCGATGACAGCCTCCGAGCTGATGGGGATGTACATCAAGGCCAACCCGAAGTACGGCTCGGAAAAGAAGGGCCAGCCGACCACGTTCTACACCACGCTGGCGCACGAGCCCATCCGGCTCAACTGCGAGCTGAAGCATGTCAACGTGGTGCTCTCGCCCGATCCGAACGTGTTCCGCAACTCCGACCCGCTGGCCGGTCTCGCGCCCGACGGCGTGTTCATTCTCCAGAGCGATCGCAGCGCGGAGGACCTGTGGCACAGCCTGCCCGCCGAGGCACAGCAGACCATCAAGGACCGGAAGATCCGGCTCTTCAGCCTGGATGCCTTCAAGATCGCGATGGAGGAGGCGTCGGACGCGGAGCTGCGGTACCGGATGCAGGGCGCGGCCTTCATGGGCGCCTTCTTCCGCGTCTCCGGCCTGGCCGAGCGCGAAGGCCTCGAGGAGCAGCAACTGTTCGAGGGGATCCGCAAGCAGCTGCAGAAGAAGTTCGGTCACCTTGGGGAGCGGGTGGTGGAGGACAATGTCCGCGTCATCCGTCGCGGCTACGACGAGGTGGAGCCGGTCGACATTGAGGCGTACGGGGTGTCGCAGGACGTGGTGATCCCCCCACCGCAGATGCCCGCAATGCTCGACGGCTCAAAGGTCCGGGCCGGCATTGGAAACCCCGGCCGGTTCTGGGAACAGGTCTGCTACCTGTACAAGACCGGTGACGACGGTATCGCCGACCCATTTGCCGCACTGAGCGCGATTCCGGCGGCTACGAGCACGATCCGCGACATGACGGACGTGCGGTTCGAAGTACCGGAGTTCATCGCGGAGAAGTGCACCGGCTGCGGGCAGTGCTGGGTGCAGTGCCCCGACGCTGCCATTCCGGGCCTGGTGAACGAGGTCGAAGAAGTACTCGACACGGCCATCCGGTTCGTCTCCAACGGCCGGTCGCTCGACCGCCTGCGCCAGATCACGAAGCACCTCGGCAACGAGTCGCGGAAGATCATGAAGGGCGTGCCGTTCACGACGTTTGGCGCCGTGTTGTCGGAGGCCTACAAGACGGTGGTCGACAAGATGAAGCTCGACCCTGAGCGCCGTGCGGCGCTCGACGCGGAGTTCGCGCCGGTCTATGCCGTGCTCGAGGACTTCCCGCTCGCCAAGACAACCGCGTTCTTCGACCTACCGGAGGGACGCGAGAAGAACACGGGGGGGCTGCTCTCGATCACGGTCAATCCGGACGCGTGCAAGGGCTGCAATATCTGCGTGCACGTGTGTCCCGACGAGGCGCTCATCACGGTCAAGCAGACCGACGAGATCGTCGACAAGCTCCGCAAAGACTGGAAGCTCTGGGAACTCTTGCCCGACACCAACGACCGGTACGTCAACGTGTCGGACATCGAGGAGGGCATCGGCGTGCTGTCGTCGCTCCTGCTGAAGAAGGAGACCTACCGGTCGATGGCCGGCGGCGACGGCGCCTGCATGGGCTGCGGCGAGAAGACCGTCGTGCACCTGGTGCTCTCGGCGGTGAATGCCCTGATGATGCCGCGGGTGAAGCGGCACATCGCCGAACTGGACGAGTTGATCGCAGGTCTCGACGCCAAGGCCAGGACGCTCCTGGCCGCCGACGCCGACCTGAACGCCGTGGACGTGGCGGGAGGGAAGGCCGACCTCACGCTCGACGACGAACAGAAGCAGGCGGTGGCGCGGATCCGCACCATGCTCGACGATTTGCGCGATCTCAGGTGGCGCTACGTCGAAGGGCCGACGGGCAAGGGCCGGTCGGTCATGGCGATGACCAACGCCACAGGCTGCTCCTCGGTATGGGGCAGCACCTATCCGTTCAACCCCTATCCCTTCCCGTGGGTGAACCACCTGTTCCAGGACGCGCCCTCGATTGCCATCGGCATCTTCGAAGGGCACATGCGGAAGATGGCCGACGGGTTCGTGGCGGTGCGGCGTGCTGAGCTGGAGCTGGCCGAGGAATACGATCCGGCCGTCCACGAGCCGTTCTTCACCCGGTTCGAGTGGCGGCAGTTCAGCGACAAGGAGTTCGACCTGTGTCCGCCCATCTTCGCCACCGGCGGCGACGGGGCCATGCTGGACATCGGGTTCCAGAACATGTCGCGACTCCTGGCGTCGGGGAAACCGATTCGCGTGATGGTGCTCGACACCCAGGTGTACTCGAACACGGGCGGCCAGGCCTGCACCAGCGGCTTCACCGGTCAGGTGAGCGACATGGCGGCCTACGGCGCGGCACAGCACGGCAAGGAGGAGACGCGCAAGGAGTTGGCGCTGATCGCCATGGCACACCGCAACGTGTTCGTGCTCCAGGCGTCCCAGGCGAACCCGTCGCACCTGTTGGCCGGCGTGCTCAAGAGCCTGCAGTCGCGCTACCCCTCGGTGCTGGCGCTGCACTGTCCGTGCCCGCCCGAGCATGGGGTGGGTGACGATCAGGCGCCCGACGCGGCGAAGCTCATGCTCGAGAGCCGGGCGTACCCAGTGCTCGTCTACGATCCTGCCGAGGGCTACACGATGGCGGAGCGGCTCTCGCTCGACGGCAACCCGTCGATCGACGACACGTGGCCAAGCTACGACCTCAAGTACGTGGACGAGAACGGCCAGGAGCAGATGATGGAGCTGCCGGTCACGACGGCCGACTGGGCGGCGACCGAGGCGCGATTCAAGAAGCACTTCAAGCGCGTCAGGGGTGACTTCGATGAGGACAGCATGATGCCGTTCCATGAGTTCCTGACGGCATCGCCGGAGGATCGCGAGGGCAAGACCCCGTTCATCTACCTGCTCCGGCCCGACCGCACGCTCGGCCGCGTGGCCGTCTCATCGGAGATGGTGCAGCTGGCCGAGGACCGGCTCCACGTGTGGTCGCTGCTCAAGGAGATGGCCGGTCTCGCGGTGGACGTCTCGGCGGAGGCGGAGCAGGAGTTCGAGGCGCAGGCGGCGCAGATCAAGGCGGAGTACGAGGCCAGAATCGCGGACCTGAAGCAGAAGTATCCGCAACTCGTGGCCCACCGGCTCGCCGAGGGCCTGGTCCGGGCCGGCAACGGTCAGCGTACCATCGCCGAACTCCTGAGCGAGGTGCAGGCAATGCCGATCCAGCCGCTCAAGCTGGATGTGGGCGGGTTGAGCCTCGATACCGGGCCCGCCGTGGCGCCGGCTCCGAGGGGAGGTGGCGCGGCCGTTGCCACAGCGGCAGTCGCCGCCCCTGCCGTCGAGGAGGAGGAAGGTCTCGCACTCGAGCCGTACATCGACACCGCGCGGTGCACGAGCTGCGAAGAGTGCATCAAGGTCAACAAGAAGATGTTCGTCTACGACGACAAGAAGCAGGCGTACATCAAGGACCCGAAGGCGGGGACCTTCAAGGAACTGGTCACGAGCGCTGAGCGCTGTCCGGTGCGGATCATCCACCCGGGCACGCCGCTCAATCCGAAAGAGAAGGACCTCGAGAAGTGGATGAAGCGGGCGGAGCCGTTCAACTGAGCGATTCATGGCGAAGCGAATGCGGTTCCGCCACGGGGTGCACCCGCCGGAGCTGAAACAGCTCACGGCTGCGATTCCTGTCCGCCGGCTGCCCTTCCCCGACGAGATCGTGCTGCCGCTCAGTCAGCACACGGGGAAGCCGGCCGTGCCCATTGTCCGAATAGGTGACCGCGTGGAGCGCGGTGACAAGGTGGCCGAAGCCGACGGGTTCATCTCGTCGCCGATCCACACCTCGGCGGCCGGGACCGTGACGGCGATCGAGCTGTGGCCGCACCCGACAGGCGGCTACCAGGATGCGATCCGGATTGCCGTGGCCCCATACGACGCCCAGGTACCGCGGAAACGGATCATCCCCGACTGGCGTGGCCTGGACCGCAAGCAGCTCGTGGATGCGGTCCGGCAAGCCGGCGTGGTCGGCCTGGGCGGTGCCGCCTTCCCCACCCACGTCAAGCTCGTCCCGCCCGACGACGTCTCCATCGACACGATCGTCATCAACGGGTGCGAGTGCGAGCCGTACCTCACGACCGATCACCGCACCATGGTGGAATACCCCGGGCGCGTGCATCTCGGCATCCGGCTCATGATGAAGACGATCGGGGCGGATCGCGTGATGGTGGGCATCGAGAAGAACAAGCCGGACGCCATCGAACGCCTGCGGGCGACGCTCCCCGACGACCTGGAAGGACACGTCACCATTCACGGCCTCACGGTGAAGTACCCACAGGGGGCCGAGAAGATGCTCATCAAGGCGCTGCTCGGCCGCGAAGTGCCGTCGGGCAGACTGCCGATGCACGTGGGCGTGGTCGTCCACAACGTGGCCTCGGTGGCAACCATCGCGGAGGTGTTCGAGACGGGCCTGCCGCTCATCGAGCGGATCGTGACGGTAACCGGTCCCGGCGTGCGTCGGCCTGCAAACCTGATCGTGCCGGTCGGCACCAAGGTGCGCGATGTGTTCGATGCGTGCGGCGGCCTCACCGAGACGGCGCGCGAGATCGTGTTCGGTGGTCCCATGATGGGTGCAGCGCAGGCCAGCCTCGACGTGCCGATCACCAAGGGCACGACCGGGGTCATCGCGCTCACCGGCGCCGAGGTGAAGTCCCAGCACTCGTACCCGTGCATCCGCTGCGGGCACTGCCTCGACGCGTGTCCCGTGTTTCTCAACCCGCAGCTCCTCGGGCAGCTAGCCATGCACGACCGGTACGACGAGATGGTGGAGAACCACCTGATGGACTGCATGGTGTGCGGCTGCTGCGGCTACACTTGTCCGTCCAATATCCCGCTCACTCAGCTGTTCGCACTGGCGAAGAACCAGCTCAAGCGGCAGCCACCCAAGCCCAAGGCTGCATGACGGCGCCACGCCTGCTCATCACCGCGTGGCCGCACCTGGCCGAGCGCGACAGTACGCCGCGGATCATGTGGACGGTGAACGTCTCGCTCATCCCGGTGATCGTGGCGGCCATCTACTATTTCGGCCCGAGCGCCGTACTGGTCATCGTGGCGGCCCTCGCGGGGTGTCTCGCAACCGAATGGCTGTTCGGAAGCCGGGAGACGCTGTTCGACGGCTCTGCGGTGATCACGGGCCTATTGCTCGGCCTCTGCCTGCCGGCCGGACTCCCGATGTGGATGGCCTTCGTGGGCGGCGCGTTCGCCATTGGGTTCGGCAAGCTCATCTTTGGCGGGTTGGGTCAGAACATCTTCAACCCGGCGCTGCTGGGCCGGGCGTTCCTGCAGGCGGCGTTCCCCGTGGCGCTCACCACGTGGCCCGTGATTCGCGAGAACTGGTGGGCGCTCCGGGGCGACAATCTGGCGCTGCCCCTCATGAGTCCCGGCGAGGTGGACGTGCTCACCAGCGCTACGCCGCTCGGACTCATGAAGTTCGAGCAGCAGAGCACGGAACTGGGCAAGCTCATGATCGGTGCCACCGGCGGTTCGCTGGGCGAGACGGCAGGCATCCTGATTCTGCTCTGCGGTGCGTACCTGGCGTGGCGGAACTACCTGAACTGGCGCATCCCGATCAGCATCTTCCTCACCGTCGCGGCGCTTGCCACGCTCACGCACTGGCTCAACCCCGCCTTTCCGGGCGCGCTGTTCATGCTGTTCTCGGGCGGCCTCATGCTCGGCGCGGTCTACATGGCCACCGACATGGTGACCTCGCCGGTCACCAACCGCGGGTGCTGGCTCTACGGCGTCGGTATCGGGGTGCTGGTGGTGGTCATCCGGCTGTGGGGCGGGCTCGCCGAAGGGGTGATGTACGCCATCCTGCTCATGAACGCGATGGTGCCATTCATCAACCGCGCTACGCAACCCAGAGTGTTCGGAACGCGCGCCGCGGTGAAGGTGACGGAATGAGCGCCCCCGCGCAGTTTCAGCCAAAGCCCGACGTCCCGGCGTGGCGCCTGTTGGTGACCCTGGGACTTGCCGGTGCCCTCGCGGGGTTCGTCCTGGTGTTCGTCTACCAAGCCACGCTCCCCACCATCGAGCGCAACCGGGCCGAGCGCCTTGCCGCGGCGATCCAAGAGGTGCTCAAAGCACCCGATCACTACGATACTCTCTACGTCTATCAGGGGACGCTCACGCGTCAGCTGCCGGCCGATGCCGACCCGAAGAAGCTCGAGCAGATCTACTTCGGGTATCACGCCGACAGCTCCCCTATCGGGTTTGCGATCGCGTCGGGCGAGCCTGGGTTTCAGGACGTCGTGCGGCTCATCTTCGGCTACGACCACGCGACGCAGACGCTCCTGGGCATGAAGGTGCTCGAGAGCAAGGAGACCCCGGGGCTCGGCGACAAGATCGAGAAGAACGTGGACTTCGTGTCGCAGTTCGACGGTGTCCAGACACCGCTCACGGGGGTGAAGCCCCGTCAAAGCACGGGAGACCCGCACGAAGTGGACATGATCACGGGCGCCACCATCTCGTCCCGCACGGTCATCAAGATCATCAACAACGCGCTCCAACGGATGGGGCCGATGCTCGAGTCGTATCAGGCTGCCGCGACGGGTCCCCAGAGTGCGGAGGTCGCGCAATGAGCAAGACGTCGCCGCAACAGGATTTCTTCCGCGGTATCTGGCGCGAGAACCCGGTCTTGATCCAGATGCTGGGCCTGTGCCCGGCCTTGGCAGTGAGCAACACCCTTGAGAACTCGCTCGTCATGGGAATCGCGACGTTCTTCGTGCTCACCGGATCGAGCCTGCTCGTGTCGATCGTGAAGAAGGCGGTGCCCGGAGAGGTGCGGATATCGACGTACATCCTGATCATCGCGACGTTCGTCACGGTGGCCGACATGACGCTCGAGGCACTGGTCCCCGACATCCACAAGGCGCTGGGAGCCTTTGTCGCGCTGATCGTGGTGAACTGCATGATACTGGGCCGGCAGGAGGCTTTTGCCTCGAAGAACCCCGTCGGCCGATCACTGCTGGACGCCTTCGGCACCGGGTTCGGCTTCATCATTGCGATGGTGATGATGGGGTCGATCCGCGAGATCCTCGGCACCGGCGCGCTACTCGGTATGAAGGTCATTCCCGGCCCGTTCGAGCCGTGGGTCATCTTCATACTGCCGCCCGGTGGCTTTCTCACCCTCGGCTTCTGGCTGCTCCTGTTCGGATGGATCGAGAAGCGCCGGGTGGAGCGCGCACGCGTGCGTGAGTGGCCGCACGGCGTGGGTGCACGGGAGGAGGCGGCGTGATGGGCGAGCTGGTCTGGATCCTGCTTTCCGCGATGGTGGTGAACAACTTCACCCTCGCCTATTTCCTCGGACTGTGTCCGTTCATGGGAGTGTCGGCGCGCGTCTCCACGGCTCTGCGCCTCGGACTGGCCGACATCTTCGTGCTCGTGATCGCATCGGTGTGCGCGTGGTTCCTGAACACCTTCATCTTACCCTACGCGCCGTACCTTCGGCTGATCTCGTTCATCGTGGTGATCGCCTCGCTAGTACAGATCGTCGAGATGGTGATCAAGAAGGTGAGCCCCGTGCTGTTCCGGCAGCTTGGGATCTACCTGCCGCTCATCACCACGAACTGCGCCATTCTCGGGCTCGCGATCTTCCAGACCAATCGAGGCTACAACCTCCTTGAAGGGCTGTTCTTCGCCGTCGGCGGCGGGCTCGGTTTGACACTCGCTCTGGTGCTGATGGCGTCGATTCGCGAATCGAGCGAGATGGCTGACGTCCCGGCCCTCGCCAAGGGAATGGCGCTGGTGCTGATTATCGCGGGGAGCCTATCGCTGGCGTTCATGGGCTTCGCCGGTCTGTTGAGCTCGTCATGAACGAAGCACTTGGCATCCTCGGACTCGCTGTGCTGGCGATCGTGTTCGGCCTGATGAACCGCAAGGGTCATCAGGACCGCTGCGGCTCGTGCGGGCTCAAGTCCGATGGCCACGACTGCAATATGTGTGAGTTGCTCCACGAGCAATCGGAGACTTCGCATGGAACAGGATAATTCTCCCGAGCGTCACCCCACTCGGCGCGAGGTGATCGCGCTCGGCGTCGGCGCCTTCGTAGTGAGCGCCGTGCCCTTCCTCCGAGCACGGCGGTCTCGTCTGATACGGCGGACAGTCCCCGTCATGGGCACCCTCGCGGAGGTCGGCGTGGTGCATGCCCACCCCGCGTACGCCCACGCGGCCATCGATGCGGCGTTTGCTGAGCTGCGGCGCACCGAGCGCCTGTTGACGCGCTTCACGGCCACGTCTGACGTGGGTCGGGCCAATGCGTCGGCGGCCCGCGATGCCGTGGCGGTATCTGACGAGACCGGATTCGTTTTGGCCAACGCCCTGCAGTGGGCCGAAACGAGCGATGGCAGATTCGATCCGTGTCTCGGGGGGGCGGCGGCGCTGTGGGACGTGGAGCACCGATCGGCGCCGCCAGCCGCTGGGGACGTTGGGCGCCTCGCGGGCCGAGCACTGTATCGAGAACTGGACCTCGATCGCAGCGGCACTATGGCTCGGGTACGGTTCACCGATCCCGACGTGGCAATCGACCTCGGTGGCATCGGCAAGGGGTACGGTGTGGATCGTGCGGTAGCGGCCCTGCGCGAATGGGGCATACGCCGTGGTCTCGTGAACGTCGGTGGGGATCTCTACGCGCTCGGCACCTCGGAGGACGGCGACGCGTGGACCGTCGGTATCCGGTCTCCGGAGAATCCCGGGATGCTGTCGGGAAAGATCCGGGTAAGTGACGCCGCCGTGGCCACATCGGGTGACTATCTGCGCGCCTTCCGGTACGGCGGCCGCGTGTACCATCACCTGCTCGATCCCTCGACCGGGGCGCCGCGCGTGACGGCGGTGCACAGCGTCACCGTCCGGGGCCCATCGTGTCTCGCGGCCGATGCAGCGGCCACCGCGGTGTTCGGGTTGCCAGGTGTCGCGGCCGAGGCGCTGCTTCGACGGTCGAGAGAAGGCGTGGAGGTGGTGTAACGGCTAGCAGAATGACCCAAACGCGAGAAAAGGTGAAACGTGAAGTGTGAGGTGTGAACGAGCTTGTCCAGCTCACCGCTGCTCAACAGCCCACATTTTGTGCTTCACGTTTCACCCCTTCCGTTGCCCCGCGGCCAGCATTCCAGTCGCGGGGCCTCTGCTGTAAACGCCATCGCCCGCTCAGACGTCTCATGATCGGAATGAGGGCGGACCGGGATCACCCGTGAGCGGGCTCGAACAGCTCAACGCGCTGCTGGAACCTCTGGTGAGACGGTCCCAGGCCGGAGACCGACATGCCTTCAACGATCTGGTCGGGCAGTGCCATGCACGGGTGTACCGCTGGGCGCTGGCCCAGACGGGGCATCCCGACGAGGCCGACGACGTCGCGCAGGACGTGCTTGTCCGGCTTCACGCCGATCTCGGTCGTTACCGGTTTCAGTCGCGATTCACAACGTGGCTGTATCAGGTGACGCGGAACCTCGTCATCGACCATCAGCGGCGACACCGCCGTCGCACGAAGCTCGCCGAGCGGGCGGCCCACGAGGGGAACCGGACTGTGGTCGAGCCGCCCGACCCCGTCGACGCGATGCAGAGCGCCGACACGGTGGACGCGATCATGGCGCTGTTTCGGGATCTGCCCCGGATGCAGCGGGAGGTGTTCGATCTGGTGGACCTGCAGGGCATGACTCCGCTCGAGGTGAGCGTGTTGCTCGTGATGAACCCCAACACGGTTCGCGCGCACCTGTTCCGCGCCCGTCAGGCGATCCGCGGCCGCATGCTGGAGCGACACCCGGAGCTCGTGGAGGACCATCGAGAATGAAGTGCACGGATGCCTACCAGCAGTTGCTGACCGCCGCCCCGGCCGAACTCACCGGACGCGGGTCGACCGAGCTGTCGCAGCACATCCGAAGTTGTTCCCGCTGCGGCGCGGCAGCCGTGGCGATCCTCACGCACACGGACGCGCTCCGGCAGGCGATGAACGCGAGCGTGCCGTCCCACCCGCCAGCGAGGGCGCCGGAGCGCGCGCCAAAGCTGCAGCGCCGCCGCCGCCGCTGGCTGGTCGCCGCGCCGGCCCTCGCTGCGGCAGGACTTGCCACCCTGCTGCTCACGTCGGACACGGCGAACGTCGGCCCCGAGATCGATCCACCGGTGCGAGCGGCACGGGTCGCTAGCCCCCTCGTGGAACAGCCTGCGGGAGTCGATGTCGCAGTCTTCAACACAAACAACCCGGATATCGTGGTGGTGTGGTTCTTCTAGATCGAGGAGACATCATGCGCACATTCCAGATCCTGAGTGTCCTACTGCTCGCATCCCTCGCGGCATGCGGCGGCTCGGCGTTGGATCGGCTGGACACGCAGACCTTTCAACTCCAACACCTCGACGCGCAGGAAGCGGCCCAGCTGATCGACCCGTACGTGTACCACGACCGGGAGGGGGCGCCGGGCCGGATGGGTCATGCGGGGAACACCCTCACCGTGCGTGAGACGAAAGACAACCTCGACAAGATCTCTCGCGTGCTGACCGAGTTCGACCGCCCGAAGCCGGGCGTGCGGCTGCACTTCCAGATCATCGAAGCCAGCGACCGAGGCCCCGCGGAACAGTTCGACCCGGCCATCGCCGACGTCGAAGCCGAGTTGCGGAAGCTGTTCAAGTACCAGCGGTATCGATTACTCAATGACGCCGTGGTCGGCGGAACCGAGGGAAGCCACATCGAGCAGGCGGTCGGCGACATAACGACGCCCGACGGCAACTCGTGGATGATCACCGCCAACATCGGGACCGTACGGGCGTTCGGTGACTCGGGCAGCGTCGAGCTGCGCGTGGGGATCCGCAGTCCCTATCGGGGTACCCTGGAGACGACGGTCAACGCGCGGGCCGGTCAGACGATCGTGGTTGGAAACGCACAGCTGGCCAGCGGCGGTGGGACCGTGATCCTGACCGTCAAGCCGGAGTTCGTGCAGTAGGACTACTCCACCGAGCCGGGGACCCGCCGTCGTCGTGCGCGTCCCCGGCTCTCCACCTGCTTCTTCTTCACACCTCGAATATGACGCTCATGCAGCTCCCGCCGGCTTCCGCCTTGCGAAGCTCAGACAACTCGACGGTCTCCACCGTGCGGCCGAGCCGCTCCAAGAGCGCTACAGTCCGGGGGAAGCCAACGGCAGCGACCACCGTGTCACCCACCATCAGCGTATTGGCCGCGTGCGGCTCCCCTGGCGGGACGTCGACGAGTTGTTCTTCCTGAACGGCTGCTGCATCGATCCAGTTCCGGTTCACGAGCAGCATCCCATCACCCACATATGAACATGCCGATTTCAGGTGGAGACACCCCGTGACGGCGACTGGCCGCACCACGTATCCGAACGGTGCCGCGATCCGCTCGAGCTCCGCGATGCCGGCCGCATCGGTACGTGTCGATCTTCCGACATACAGGACCTTGCCCACACAGAGCACGTCTCCCCCGTCGAGCATCGCGGGGGCTGCGACGTGCTGGACGGAGCGAAACGCTTTCAGCGCCGCCGCGGTGGACGCACGCTCTCTTCGTCGTGACGGAGCGCCGGGACGGGTGATGATTGCCACCCGATCCAGCACCACCGCGACGTCCTCGACGAACACGGCGTCAGGCAGGTCGGGCTCCGGCGGGAGCGACATCACCTCCGCACCGAGGCGTGCCAGACACGCCTCGTACGCTCGGTGTTGTGCGAGTGCCAGCGCGATGTCGATGGGCTGTCGGTCGAGATGGGTCAGCTCGCAGCGTGCCAGCGCTTCGGTGGGTGGTCGCGTCACCGCGACGACCCGACGCGACCGGTTCACCGGCGGGCCTCGAAGAACTCGCGCAGCAGCTCACCGCAAGCGGTCTCCATGACACCGCCCATCACTTCTGGACGACGGTTGAGTTTGGGGTGGCGAAGGAGATCGCCTACGCTTCCAGCCATGCCTGC
This sequence comes from Gemmatimonadota bacterium, assembly GCA_029863245.1. Lineage (GTDB taxonomy): Bacteria > Gemmatimonadota > Gemmatimonadetes > Gemmatimonadales > GWC2-71-9 > JAOTVV01. The sequence goes on along the minus strand of JAOTVV010000003.1, from coordinate 112,941 downwards.
CTTCGGATCGTAGGCACCGAACACAACGCGGCCCACGCGCGCGAGGACGATGGCGCCAGCGCACTGCGCGCAGGGTTCGAGCGTGACATAGAGCGTCGCGTCGTCCAGCCGGTCGCTGGCCAAGACCGCCATCGCCCGCTGGATCACCAGCAGTTCGGCGTGCTGCGTCAGGTCGCGTCGCGCCACCGTCTCGTTGTGCGCGTGACTCACCACCTGCCCACCCACCGCGACGGCGGCACCGACCGGGACCTCACCGCTGTCGTGGGCACGACGGGCCTCCGCCAACGCCGCCTCCATCCCAACGCGGTCTCCGTCGTTCAGGACGCCCCGCCTAGGCGCGGGCACGCGCGGATACCGACGGGATGGGCGCGGTGGGCGCTACCCGCTCGAATGCGAGCTCGCCATTCACCGCGACGTCCACCCGTACCGTGTCCCCCTCGGCGTATCCGCCCTCGAGCAATGCGAGCGCGAGCGGGTTCTGGAGTCGCCGCTGGATCACCCGCTTGAGTGGCCGGGCCCCGTAAAGCGGATCGTAGCCCTCCTCCACCAGTATGTTCTTCGCCCGGTCCGAAACGTCGAGCGTGAGCCCGCGATCGGCGGCGAGCGTGGCGACCCGCTCCAACTGCAGATCGAAGATCCGAAGCAGATCCGCACGCTCCAGCGGCCGGAACACGATGACGTCGTCCACCCGGTTCAGGAACTCCGGCTTGAACTGCTGCCGCAACGTCTCCATCACGCGACGCTCGGCATCGTCCCAGTGGTCTCGTCCCAGCTCGATGATCCACTGCCCGCCGAGGTTGGATGTCATGATCAGCACCGCGTTCCTGAAATCGACGGTACGCCCTTGCCCGTCGGTGAGCCGTCCATCGTCGAGGATCTGGAGCAGCACGTCGAATACCTCGGCATGTGCCTTTTCGATCTCGTCGAACAACACGACCGAATAAGGACGGCGACGGACTGCTTCGGTGAGCTGGCCCCCCTCCTCGTAGCCGACGTAGCCCGGCGGTGCGCCGAGCATGCGGGCCACCGAATGCTTTTCCCCGTACTCCGACATGTCGAGGCGCACCAGCGCCCGCTCGTCGTCGAACAGGAACTCGGCCAGCGCTCGCGCCGTCTCGGTCTTACCCACGCCGGTGGGACCCAGGAAGATGAAGCTCCCGACGGGACGGTTCGGGTCCTGAAGGCCCGCCCGTGCCCGGCGCACGGCGTTGGCGACCGCAGCGACCGCCTCGTCCTGCCCCACCACGCGGCGATGCAACTCCGCCTCGAGCTTCGTGAGCCGCGCCCGCTCCGACTCGAGCATCCGGGTCACCGGAATACCGGTCCATCGTGCCACGATCTGGGCGACGTCTTCGGCGTCGACCTCCTCCTTTAGGTACTTGGCCTTCGTCTGGATCTCGGCGAGGCGCGATTTCTCCAGCTCGATGTCGGCCTCGAGCTGCGGCACGCGCCCATAGCGGATTTCCGCGGCGCGCTGCAGGTCGCCGCTCCGGGTGACCTGCTCCGCCTCGAGTCGCGATTCCTCGAGTTCGGCTTTCTTTTCTCGCAGCTTGGTGATCGCGTCCTTCTCAGCCTGCCACTGCGCCTTCATCCCTTGGGCGCGCTCCTCGAGCTCCGAAAGCTCCTTGCGGAGCACCGCGAGCCGGTCCCTGCTGGCCCGGTCCTTTTCACGGGTCAGCGCCTGTTCTTCGATCTGTAGCTGGATTTTGCGCCGCTCGACCTCGTCGATCTCCTGGGGCAGGCTGTCGATTTCCATCCGGAGCCGACTCGCGGCCTCGTCGACCAGATCGATCGCCTTGTCCGGGAGGTGCCGCTCACCCAGGTAGCGGTCCGACAGAGTGGCCGCGGCCACCAACGCGGCGTCGGTGATGCGCACGCCGTGGTGCACCTCGTAGCGTTCCTTGAGTCCCCGCAGAATGGCGATCGTGTGCTCCACCGATGGCTCGCCTACGTAGACAGGCTGGAACCGACGCTCCAGGGCCTTGTCCTTTTCGACGTGCTTGCGGTACTCGTCCAAGGTCGTGGCGCCGACCACGTGCAGCTCGCCACGCGCCAGAGCCGGCTTCAGCATGTTCGACGCATCTACCGCTCCCTCGGCTGCGCCGGCCCCCACCAACGTATGCAGCTCGTCGATGAAGACGACGAACTGCCCTTCCTGGCTCGTGACCTCCTTGAGCACCGCCTTGAGGCGTTCCTCGAACTCGCCGCGATACTTGGCGCCGGCCAGCAACTGACCGATGTCGAGCACGATGATCCGCTTGCCGCGCAGCGATTCCGGCACGTCACCGTCTACGATCCGCTGCGCGAGTCCCTCGACGATGGCCGTCTTTCCGACGCCGGCCTCACCTATCAACACCGGATTGTTCTTGGTCCGGCGCGAGAGCACCTGCATCACCCGCCGGATCTCGTCATCCCGACCGATCACCGGATCGAGCTTGCCTTCCCGTGCCAGCTCGGTGAGATCCCTCGTGAACCGCTCCAGCGCCTGATATTTCTGCTCCGGATCCACATCGGTCACGCGGTGACTGCCGCGCACGCCCTCGAGCGCCTCAAGGAGTTGCGCCTTGTTGACGCCCCTGGCGTTGAGCAGCTCCCTGGCCGAGGTGCCTTTGGCTTCGACCAGGCCGATCAAGAGATGCTCGGTCGAGACATAGGCATCGTCGAGGTCTTTGGCGACGCGGTCTGCCCGGTCGAGCGCTGCGTTCAGCTCGCGGGACGGCGTGGGGGTGGCCCCGCCCTCCTGCCGAGGGAGCCGATCCAACTCACGCTCCGCCTCGGTGCGCAGCTCGGTGACGTTGACGCCGGTCTTCTGCAGAACAGGCACGACGATCCCCTCGTCCTGCTGGAGCAGGGCGAGAAACAGATGGGCATCGTTCACGACGGGGTTACCACGCGAGGTGGCCAGTGCCACCGCGCTCTGGACCGCTTCACCGGCCTTTACGGTCAGACGGTCGGGGCGAATCATCTTCGAAAACCAACCTCGCTTACGAGACGCACTTGATTCCCGTCACTCAGGCGGCAAGCAGCGTGCCCTGGGAATTACGCAAACCTGGCAGCGATGCGCCACAAAGACAGACGCGCCAGCCACTGGAGCCGGCGCGTCCTGAAATCCTGACAGAAATGTCGGTGCCTCGTGCTGTTCTCCCTACTTGACGACGGTCATCTTCTTCGTGAACGACTTGCCGTTCACCACGAGTTGATACACGTAGACTCCTGAAGCCGCTTCGCGGTTCGTCCCCTGCACCGTCCCGTCCCAGTACGCTGCGTACTCACCGGTCCCATTCCACTGGAGTGCCACGTTGTCCAGCAGCTCTCCGGATCCCTGCAACATGGGAATCGCGACGAGCTGGGCGAGGATGTTGTAGATCCGGAGGGTTACGACGGGCTGCTGTCCACCTGCCCAGAGACCCTGGTCCAGGGTGAACGGAATCGTCGTCTCCGGATTGAACGGATTCGGGTAGTTCCTGTGTAGCTGGACCTGCGGTGTGGGCGTGCCCTGTTGTGCCTGGGCGACCGCCGGAGCAGCTGTCAGGAGCCCGAGCGCTACGGCCGCCCAGGCTAGACTTTTCATCACCAGCTCCTATCTAACGGAAATGTTCGTGGCTTGCTACCCCTTTGGCTTGAGTGCGTATCTCTCCGACGTTTGAGAAGTTAGGTCGCAACCGCAAGGTGTGTCAAGAGTCGGTTGCCGCCTGGTCGGCCGCGGGTCCGAGACGTCGTGCATCTCCATCCCGGACGGTCACACCGAGCCCGTCGAGCCATTCAAGAACCGGAATCAGGTACTTCCGCGTAAGTCCTGTCCTATCACGCAGTTCAGCCGGCGTTGCTCGACCAGATTCTCGGATCGCTGCGACCACGTCGGTCCTCAGCCGCTCGATCGCACGCCGATCGTAATATCGGTCCCGGCCGATCCGCCCGGCTGTGCGCTGCCGCACAAGGTACTCTGCCAGATCCCGAGCCCGATCGGGGGGTACGATCGTCGCCATTTCCTGCTCGGTCAGGCCCTGCGGGCCCGCCTGCTCGAGCGCCGTGCGAAGCAGCGATGTGAACGCTTCCGCCTCCCCAGAAAGAGTCGGAGTGAATCCTGCGAGTCGGACCGATCCGCCGTCCAAGACGATCGCCCCGCGGTCGGCCAGCCGCTCGAGAACCAGGTCGGCCAAGGCGGGTGAACGCTGTATGGCCCGGAGGAGCTCCCGGGGCATCCCGGGATCGAGGGGACGCTGGCGATGGTGCCCTTTGAGGGCCGCGAGCGTGGAGGCCTCCGCGTCGGCCACCACCTGGCGGCGGACCAGCCGGTCGCCCACCGGGAGCAATCCGTCGCCGGCCGCGTCGATGACGCGTTCCACCGATGCCGGATGGAGGCCGATCCGAACCGGTAGATCTGCCTGCGGTACACCGTCGTCGCCGGCCGACTCGACCAGCGCGCTGAGTCGCGCCGTCGGATCGGGATCGAGCCGTCGCTCCAGCTGCCGAGGACGTCGCGGACGGAGTGCTGGCATGGGGTCGGCCACCACACATCCACCGATCGTGCGCATGGGCGAATATGAGCGCAGCACGCCCCGATCGCCCCACCGTGCCACCACGGGCGCCTCCAGACGCAACCGCGCCGACCCCGTGCTCCCAGGTGCGATGTCGCCGGCTTCCGGTGTGACGCGGGCGAGCACCTCCGCCGTGCCAAGGTGGAGCCGCACCCGTGTCCGCTGCGTCAGCGGCTTGGCCTCGGGGAGCAAACGCAGGGTGACATCGAGGGCGGTCGTCGTTCGCCACGCGGGATCGGCGACTGCCACGTAGCCTCTGGCAATCGCCGACCGTTCCAGGCCGGGAAGGGCGAGCGCCGTGCGCCGTCCGGGCTCCGCAGCAGGCCGCGCGGTCCCATGGACCTCGACCGACCGCACCCGCGCCGTTGCGGTTCCCGGCAGAATCCGAACGTCCTGGCCGACCGCCACCGTCCCGCTCCACGTGGTACCGGTGACGACGGTACCGGCCCCGGCAACACTGAAGACGCGGTCGATGGGCATGCGGAACAGGTCATCAGTGGACCGGTCGGCGGCGCGGCTCGCGGCGCGTGCGAGCGCGTCGGTGAGTCGGTCGAGGCCCTGCCCCGTGAACGCCGAGCAGCGTACCGGCGTTTCCCACTCCACTGCGGAGCCCTCGAGCCGGGATGCGATGTCGCTCTCCACGAGATCCAGCCATTCGTCCTCTGCGAGATCGGCCTTGGTGATCGCCACGACCCCGCTCCGCACACCCAGGAACTCGAGGATCGCGAGGTGCTCCGCGGTCTGGGGCATCACGCCCTCGTCCGCCGCCACCACCATCAGGGCCACGTCGATCCCGGTGGCTCCCGCCACCATGTTGCGAACGAAGTCCTCGTGGCCCGGAACGTCCACGATGCTCGCGTGGAGACCATCGGGGAGGTCGAGGTGGGCGAACCCGAGGTCGATGGTGATGCCGCGACGCTTTTCCTCTTCCCAGCGGTCGGTATCGATGCCGGTGAGGGCCTTCACGAGCGCCGTTTTCCCGTGGTCGACGTGTCCGGCTGTGCCGATGACGACGTGTCGCGTCATGCCAGCTCTCGCCACATGGCCAGGGCCTTGAGCTCCCGATCTTCCGCCAAATGCCGTTCCACGAACCGTACCAGGAGCCGTCGGTGCGCGGCGGCGTGCTTCGCATCGAGCAGCGCGATGTCGGAGACTTCGCCAGCGATCAAACGTTCCAGCACGCGGCGGTCGTCGGCGCCGAGTCGCGCGCTCCGGGTGCCGCGCGCGCAGCGCGAACAAAGGAACCCGCCATCGGCCACCGAGAACACCGTCGCTCCGGCCGGGAGCGCCCGTCCGTCCCGCGCACAGGCGTCCCGCTGCGGGGCGAACCCCAGCGCTTCGACTGCGGCCCACAAGACCGAGAGGCTCGCCAGGTCGAGCGCCTCGCCGGGAACGGTCTCCAGCTGTGCAAGCGACGAAACGGTGAGATCGTAAATCTCCGGGTGCGGCTCCGCAGGACATAGCCGGATCAGGAGTTCAGCCAGCGCCGTGGCGGCCGCGAACCGCCTGAGGTCTCGCGTCAACTCCTCGTGCTGTCTCGTCACGTCGAAGTCGGCAAGAGTGTGCAGATCGCGATGGGGTTTGATGTACACGTGGGCCGTGCCCTCGCTCAGCACCTGCAGTCGCGCCCCGAATGGGCTCTTGGGCCGCTGCGCCCCCTTCGCGATCGCGCTCTGCGATCCGTGCTCCCGCGTGAGCAGCCGCACGATCTTGGAGGTCTCCCCGTAGGGAAAGGCGTGCAGAATCAGGGCCCGGGTGTGTACCGGCGGCATAGAGAGAAAGCTAGACGGTATGGGCGTGCGCCGCGCCGACAGGCCGGTTACCACCCTGCACGGACCCCAACCATCACCGTCCGGCCGGGACTCAGGAACCCGAAGACCTCTGCCGGGTGCCGGTCGAACAGGTCGCGGACGGCGCCGGTGACCGCGAGTCGGCGCTCACTGCCCGTGCTGCGCCAGACCTCGGCCTCAGCCGACAGATCGATCGTGGCGTACGCTCCCATCGTGACGGTCTCCGCGGGGAACGAGGCGAAGTCTCGGTCGTCCCGGTCTCCGACAAATCGCAGCGTGCCCGAGAAGGTGGCACGTGGGCTGAGTCGCTCGATCATCGTGAGTCGCGCCGAGTGTGTGGGTCGCCGGAGGAGCCGCGCTCCGTCGACGAACGCCCCACCGGACCCCGACTCTACGCCCGCATCGGTCACCTGCGTCAGCAGGTAGGTATAGGATCCCCTGAGCGTACCGGCGCCCGGCAGATCGAGCTCGGCCTCCAGCTCGAGCCCGCGCGCTGTCGCCGCCGCGACGTTCACGTAGCTGGGCTCCGCTGGATCGGGCGCGAAGACGTACTGGACGAGATCCAGGAATCGTTGATCGAAATACGTCGCGCCGACCAGGACGGCCCCGCCCAGCGCCTCCTGCTCCAAGCCGACCTCCCAGGATAGGGATCGCTCGGGGCGAAGCGCCGGATTGCCGCGGGCAAACGGATCGTCCGCGAACTGCTCGAAGAAGGTCGGTTCCTTGAACGCGCGCCCCAGCGTTGCGCGCGCGCGCGTCCCGCCCGCCAGCCGGTAGCTCACGCCGCCGCGGTAGGAGAGGAAGGTCCCGAACACGTCACTTCGGTCAATTCGGCTGCCCAGCACCAGTGCGATTCCGCGCACCGGCATCATTTGGACTTGCGCGTAAACACCGCCGCTCACGCGGTTGGCGTCGAACGCCGAGCTGCTCGCCCCGAATTCACTCCAGGACTCACTCGCACTCCGTTCGTCCTGCCATTCCACCGATGCGCCTGCCGTCACCGTCGTCCACGGCGTCGGGACAGCCGTAAGCCGCAGGTCGGTGCTGCGGCGGCGGACCGTTCGATCGTTTGCGAACGCGTAGAAGCCGAGCGTGTCGGCCGCACCGTCCGGTCGGTCGTCGATGCCGTCTGCGCTCCGGCTCCAGGCCACCGATACGCGGCCCTCGAGCGTGGGTGTGAAGCGGTGGCCAATCTCCAGCGCGGCCGTCAGCCGGTCGCGGTCCTGGAACGCGTTCATGTCGTTCGCCTGTCCCGACGACTCGGTGGGAAAGTGGTATCGGCTCCCCCCGTACCGCGCGCCCAGCGTCACGTCGGTGCGCGAATCCGGTCGTGCGGAGACGCGTCCGGTCCAGATCGAGTTGGTGAAGACATTGTTGAGGTCGTAGATCCCGTCTGTGCGCGCGTGGGAAACCGTCATCGCGTATCCGAACGGTCCGGTGCGACCACGGACGCCGCCTGTAGCATCGACGGACGCATACGACCCGGCTCGCAGACCGAGATCGACCCTGGCCGGCCCCTCCCCTCGCCGCGTGAAGACCTGCACCACCCCGGTGACGGCATCCGAGCCGTAGAGGACGCTCGCGGGTCCCCGCACGATCTCGATCCGCTCGACGGCGTCGATACCGAGGTCGGCAAGATCGATGGCGCCACCGGGGTCGTTGAGCGGCACGCCGTCGATCAGGACTTTCACATAGTCGCTCTCGCCGCCCCGCACAAACAGGCTGGTGGCCCCGCCGAACGATCCGTTCCGTGCCAGATCGACGCCCGCCACGTCACGCAGCGCCTCGGCGAGCGAGCGAACGCCGAGCGTCTCCAGCTCACGCCCGTCGAGCACGGTGACCGATGCCGGCTCCGCATCGCGGGGTGTCGGGATCCGACTCGCCGTCACCACGACGGGGCTCAGCCGGACCGTGTCCGCCGATGCTTGCGCCAGCGCGGCTCCGCTACCGCTGGCGACCAGCAGCGCGGCCATCCCGATTGGTGCTCCGCGTCGCGCCGCCGTCTGCCGCGTCGAGGTGGCCCCGGACTTCACGGCGTTACTGCCCCATCTGTCCCGGACTCGTCGCGCCGGAGCGGTACGTATTGTGGAACGCCGCCCCACTGAGTCACGGCGACCGGCCACTCGAACACCTCTTCCAGGATTTCCTTCCGTAGCACGTCCCCCGGCCGGCCACTCGCGCGAGCCGCGCCGCGATCCATGACCACGATACGGTCGGCGTAGCGTGCAACGAGATTCACGTGATGCGTCACCACGATGGCGGCGATCCCCTCCTGCCGAACCAGCCGCGCCGCGAGCTCGAACACCTCCATCTCGTGCCGGATGTCGAGGTTGGCGGTAGCCTCGTCGAGCACGAGGGCTTTCGGCTCCTGCGCCAGCGCACGGGCAATCCGCACACGCTGCCACTCGCCGCCCGACAGCGTATCGACCCAGCGCTCAGCCAGGTCGGCCACGTCACATCGGTCCAGCGCGTTCTGGACCGCTTCCAGATCGTGCCGACGAGGCGCGCCGAGCGGACCGAGATGCGGGTAGCGACCGAACAGCACGGTTTGGTCCACGCGCAGGGGGAACATTGGCTCTTCCCGCTGCGCCACCACGCCAACCAATCGTGCCAGACCGCGGCGCGACCAGCGACCAACCGGCTGACCGGCCACCTCCACCGCGCCTGCCGTAGGTCGGAGCACGCCGAGGACCAGTCGGAGCAGCGTCGTCTTGCCACTCCCGTTGGGACCGACGATTCCGACCAACTCGCCGGGTGCGACCGACAGCGTGATGTCGCGCACCGCGTCGGCCTCGGCCCCAGCGTACCGGAACCACACCCCATCGGCTCGGACGATCAGCTCGCCCATCGCCGCACCAAGAGCACGAAGACCGGAACACCGATCAGCGCCGTGACGATGCCAACCGGCATCTCGAGTGGTGCGAACACCGTTCGAGCAAGCGCATCGGCGATCACCACCAATGCGCCGCCCACGACGAATGCGGCCGGGAGCAGCGCCCGATGGAGGCGGGCCCAGGTGAGGCGCACGGCATGCGGTACCACGAGCCCGACGAACCCGATGATTCCCGAGAGCGATACCGCGACGGCAGTGAGCGCCGAGGCGGTGAGATACAGCACGCGCTTGGTGCGCTCGACGTCGGTGCCCAAAAAGCGGGCCGGTTCCTCGCCCAACGCCAGGAGATCGAGCGGCCGGGCCAACCCGTACAGCACGGCGAGCGGGATCACGGCATAGACGGCGAAGACCGCTACCGCCTGCCATGACGCCCGCCCGAAGCTTCCCAATAGCCACATGAGGGCGTTGCGTACCTCCGGTGCCGGCGACAACGCCATGATGGCTCCCATCACCGAGGCGGCGAACGCACCCACCACCACACCTCCAAGCAGCAGCACGCGGGTGTCCAGCACGCTGCCAGTGACCACGGCCACGCGGTACACGAGCAGGATGGCACCGATGGCGCCGACGAGCGCCGCGACGGGAACGGCCCACGGGCTGGTGAGCTGGAGCGCGATGGCCGTCACGGCCCCGAGTCCCGCGCCGCCCGAGAGACCGAGGAGGTACGGGTCGGCCAACGGATTGCGGACCAGGGCCTGCAACGCCGCACCCGTCACCGAGAGCGAGCCGCCCACGAGAAACGCGAGCAGCACGCGCGGCAGCCGGAGGTCCCGGACGATCGTGGCAGCAGGGCCCTCAGCCGATCCGGTCAGGCCACGCCAGACGTCCACGAGCCCGAGTGGCGCCGGACCGAGCGCTACGGCACCGAGCAGGACGGCCGCCACCACCGCGATGAGCACGAGCCAGCGCGTCACGGTGACCCCGTGGATAGCGCCTTTGCGAGCTTCGCCACTGCCTGACCGGCACGCAGGGACGGCCAGCTGAACTCCGACCCGTGGACCCGGACGAACCGCCCCTCGCGCACCGCCGTGATCGTCTCCCATTCGGGCCGGCCTGCCACGGCGAGATCGCTCTCTTCTACGAGCAACACCACGTCTGGCGCTCGCACGGCGATCGCTTCGATACTCACGGTCGCCGACGGCTGCCGGAGATCGGCGAAGACGTTCCGACCGCCGGCCAGGTGGACGATTTCCGACAGGAAGCTCCCTCCCCCGATCACGATGGGTGGAGCATCCCACGCGAGCAGCAACGCGCCGACTCGGACATCGAACGATCGCCGACGCATTCGATCCAGCTCGCGCTGGAAGGCGTCCGCGATCGAGTCGGCCCGAACGCTGTCTCCCATCACCCGTCCCAGGAGCCGAACCGCGGGATCGACGTCGTCCAATTGATCGAGTCGGACGCTGAGTGACGCGATACCGAGGTCGTCGAGCCGGGCGATGGCGGCGGCATTGGCGGGCGTGTGGTAGAACACCACCAAGTCGGGCCGGCGAGCGGTGACGATCTCGAGGTTGGGATCGAGACCGTCACCCACGCTGGGGATCGCCTGGGCTTCGGGCGGATAGGCACTCCACCGGGTGCGCCCCACCAGCCGCTCGCCCCACCCCAGGGCGAACAGCAACTCGGTGAGCGAGGGAGACAGCGAGACGATCCGTTCCGGTGGCGAGGCAAGCCGCACCGGGTGGCCCGCGTGGTCCACTACGGTGGCCAGCTCCGGCCTCTCGCCACAGGCAAGGGCCAGCGCCGCCGCGAGGAGGAGAGCCTTAAGTCCGAACGACAAGACCGCTCACGCTGTCCCGACCTTCGCAGAGTGAGCGGACGCGATCAAGATGACGCTGATTGGCGTGTCCACCTACCCCCCCGCGAGGGATCCGTGTGGTGGTGCGAGCGCGTGGCGTCTCCTGGCTTCGGGCAGCTGGTTCGCCTTCCCGGTTTTTCCAGTGGCGTGCTGAACCAGCCGACGGTGCCCGTTACAGTGGCGGGGCCGCGCCGGATTCTCACCGGCCTTCCGCCATCGCGGTCGCGACTATGGTCGAAAACCTGCTTAATCGAAGTCTAGTGGGGTGCCGAAGGCGGCGCCAGGGCAGCCGACAGCCGTGCTTTCAGCTCCGCTCGGCGCGCGCGATACGTCTCCTCATCCATTGTCGTGCGTGCCGCGTCCAGCGCGGCGATGTCGGCCGCGAGCGCCGCGGGATCGTCCCCGACGGGTGCCGCTGACATCCGGGTCCGGCGCCACCACACGGCAAACACCCCGAACAGGACGACCGCGGCGAGCGGAATCACGATCCACACGACCGGCGATCGGGCCCGTCGACCGGTCCCGAATCGCACCGTGACCTGCGCCCCACGTTCGATGGACTCGGCACCGTAGCGGCGCAGCGTCGAGCCATCCAGTTCTTCCACGCCGCGAAGGGCAAGGGCCGGCGCGTCGAGCGACGCCAGGCTGTCTTCCAGCAGGACGCTGAGGCGCTCGACCGGCTGGTCCACGATGACGGCCATCGAATCCAGGTTCGACGGCAGCAAATATCCCACGAGGATCTGCCGCTCGCCCGGGGGAATCGGGGCGAATACCGTGAGGGTATCGGCACGATACTCGATCGCATCCGTGCCAAGGTCGCTCATGCCGATCTCGAATTCCCGTGCGAGCGGCGTGACCGCCCCCCGCCAGACGGGAGAGAATGAATCCGCCGCGACCCGGGTCCGCTCCCCGCGATTGACCAATACGAACAACTCGACCACCCGGCGACCATCCGACTCGGGACGGCGCACGAGCACGTGCCGCTCGGCAACCACGATCGGGGGACCGGTGGCCGACGTATCGTACACGACGAGGGGAGGAACCATCTCGACGCCAGACGGCGGCGGTGCGAACGGTTCGCCGAAGTAGGCAACGTCTTGGTGCTCGACGCTGGTCAGGTAGAGGGCGGAGGTGTCGACCAATGCCTGGCCAAACGCGTAGCGCCCTGCGCGATCGGTGCGCTGCGAATCGATCGCCGCTCCTGCCATCGGCCCCACGACGGCATGCAGCACCACCCATCGTCCTACAACTGCGGTCGAGTCGCCGCCGACCATGCGGACTACCCTGCCGGTCACACGAAGGCCCTGGGCCTCGAGAGTTCCGACGAGCCCCAGGGCCACGAGTGACGCGATGAGTATGCTACGGCGTGAACTTGCCGAAATCTTCAGGATCCAGGTTCTCGAGATACGAGCGGAGCGAGTCGGCATCCACCTCTCCAGACTCGGGCCCCATGGGCTCGACGGTATCAATGGTTGTGAGCTCCAAGAGGCCATCCTGCGTGAAGATGGGAGCCTTCAGCCGGAGCGCGACCGCGATGCTGTCCGACGGTCTGGCGTCGATGTGAATGACGTGGTCATCGCGGTGGAGATGCAGCTCGGCGAAGTACGTGTTCTCCTTTACCTGTGTAATGAATACCCGCGAAAGCGTCGCGCCAAGTCCGATCACGATCTGTTTGACGAGATCGTGGGTCAGCGGCCTAGCGAACTTCACCCCGGCCAACTCCATGGCGATCGCGCTCGCCTCTGCGGGCCCAATCCAAATGGGCAGGACCCGCTCACCCTCCTTCTCCTGAAGGATGACCACTGGAGTGTTAGTGGCACGATCGAGACCGAGATGGGCGACCTTGACTTCGATCATCGAGCCTCAAGTTCCGGCGTCCCATGACGCCAGGTACTTCTGCTGCGCCGGCGTGAGGGTGTCGATCTCGACGCCCATTGACGCGAGTTTGAGCTCCGCCACCCGCCGATCGATCTCGGCGGGGACGCGATGCACCGCCTTGCCAAATGTACCCGCCTGCTTCACCAAATGTTCGGCCGCGAGCGCCTGGTTGGCAAACGACATGTCCATGACGCTCGCCGGATGTCCCTCCGCGGCGGCAAGATTGATCAGCCGACCCTCCGCCAAGACGAACAGCCGCTTCCCATCCAACATCCACTCTTCGACGAATTCTCGGACCCGTCTCGGGCCCTTCGCGACCTTGGCGAGGGGCTCGAGGTCGAGTTCGACGTTGAAGTGACCGGAGTTGGCGATGATCGCACCGTCCTTCATGAGGCGCATGTGCTCCACGTTGATCACGCTCGTATTCCCAGTCAACGTGACGAGCAGATCGCCAATCCGGGCCGCGGCCGCCATCGGCATGACGCGATAGCCATCCATCCGGGCTTCGAGCGCCCGCACCGCGTCCACCTCGGTAACGATCACGTCGGCCCCTGCCCCGCGGGCGCGCATCGCCACGCCGCGACCGCACCAGCCGTACCCGCCCACCACCACTGTCGACCCCGCGAGCAGGATGTTCGTGGCGCGGAGGATACCGTCCACCGTCGACTGCCCGGTGCCGTAGCGATTGTCAAACAGGTGCTTGGTTTGCGAGTCGTTGACCGCGATCACCGGGAACTGGAGCACACCCTCCTCAGCCATCGCTCGCAGCCGGATCACGCCGGTGGTGGTCTCCTCGGTCGATCCGATGAGGTGACTCACCACCTCCTTCCGCGCCTTGGCGCTCAGCCCCTCCACCCACCGTCTTACGGGGATCTCCAAGTCGTCGAGCCGGTCGAGAGCGATCATGTGCAGCGCGCCAACCAGGTCGGCGCCGTCGTCCATGGTCACATCCGGCTGGTGGACGAGCGCAGCCAGGATGTGCTCGTAGTAGGTGTTCTTGTCTTCGCCCTTGATGGCAAACGTCTTGATCCCGTGATCGCGAACGAGGTGCGCAGCGACGTCGTCTTGCGTGGAAAGCGGGTTCGACGCGCAGAGCGCCACGTCGGCGCCGCCCGCCTTCAATGTGATCCCTAGGTTCGCCGTCTCGGTGGTTACATGGAGACAGGCGGAGAGCTTCTTCCCTTTGAGCGGACGCTCCTTCTCGAACCGCGCTCGGATCTGCCGGAGCACGGGCATGAACTGCTCGGCCCACTCTGTCCGGCGCCGACCCTCGTCGGCGAGGTTGAGATCTTTGACGTCGCTTGGGATATCGGTTGTAGCAGTCTTGGCAGTCACGGACTCGTCGAGGTTGTGGGTTGTAGATTGTGGTTGGTACGTGTCGTATTCGAGGTTCAGCGTTACGCCGCGCTCTTGACCGCCTCGCGCAGATCGGCGCTCCGCGTCGGGTCTTCCCAGGTGAAGACCCGCACGTGCCTACCGTGCGCCTCCACCGTCCGCGGCGTGCGGCCGAAGTGGCCGTACGCGGCGGTCGCCTGGTAGATGGGATTGAGGAGATCGAGCGACGTGACGATCCCGCGGGGTGTGAGGTCGAAGACGGAGCGCACGGCAGCTTCGAGCACGTCGTCGGGCTCCGCCGCCGTGCCGAAGGTGTCGACCATGATCGAGACCGGCTCTTTGACGCCGATCGCATACGCGAGCTGCACCTCACAGCGACGGGCCAGGCCCGCAGCCACGACCGTCTTGGCCACCCACCGAGCCGCGTAGGCGGCGGACCGGTCGACCTTCGAGGGATCCTTCCCGCTGAAGGCACCGCCCCCATGCCGCGCGGCCCCGCCGTAGGTATCGACGATGATCTTGCGACCTGTGAGACCGGCATCCCCTTGGGGACCGCCCACCACGAAGCGGCCCGTGGGATTGATATAGAGCTTCACGTCGGCGGCATCCAACGGGTACTCGCTCAAGACCGTCTTGATGATCTCTTCCCTGACCCCTTCCTCAATCTGGGCGTCGGACGCAGACTCCGCATGTTGCGTCGAGACCACAACTGCACGGATCGCGACCGGGCGTCCGTCGGCGTACTCGACCGCCACCTGGCTCTTCCCGTCCGGCCTGAGCCACGGCAGCTCGCCCGTCTTGCGCGCGTCGGCCAGCCGTTTGGTCAGACGGTGGGCCAGCATGATGGGCATCGGCATGAGTTCCCGCGTCTCGTCGCAGGCGTAGCCGAACATCATGCCCTGATCGCCCGCCCCACCGGTATCCACCCCTCTCGCGATATCGGGGGATTGGGGGTCGATGGCCGTGAGCACCGCGCAGGTCTTGGCGTCGAAGCCGTAGGACGTGTCTGTGTAACCGATCTGTTCCACCGTCCGTCGCACCAGCTCGGGGACATTGAGGTGCACGGTCGAGGTGATCTCGCCCGCGAGCACCACCATACCGGTCGTCACCAGCGTCTCACAGGCCACCCGACCCTTCGGATCGCCGGCCAGGACGGCGTCGAGGACACCGTCGGAGATCTGGTCGGCCATCTTGTCGGGGTGCCCTTCGGTCACCGATTCCGCAGAAATGATGTAACGCGTTGGGGTCATGCGGTTCGCACCTTTAAAGCCGTCCGGTAGAGAAGCTTCTCAACCTAGCGGAGCCCACCATGGTGGGCAACCGCCCGCCTTTGAGGAGCTCGACGTCGACGAACTCCGCGAGTCCGCGCTCCAGTATCGCCTCGGCCTCGTCCTTCGTCGGGGCGAGCAACGCGGCATTGGCTGCAGCCGCCGCCCCATCAACGTCCACCTGCCGGATGACCCACCGCACGAGCGGGAGCGACGGCGGCGAAACGCTGAGCACCCGGTAGCCGAGTCCCAGCAGGAGGAACGTCGAGAGCGGATCGGACGCCATCTCGCCGCAGACGCTCACTTCGATGCCCGAGCGTGCCGCGCCATCCACAATGCGCTCCAGCAACTGCAACACGGCCGGGTTGTGTGGCGTGAACCGATCGGCGAGCCTCGCGTTGCCGCGATCGACCGCCAGCGTGTACTGGGTGAGATCGTTGGTACCGATACTCATGAAATCGCAGTGGTTGGCGAACTGATCCACGAGGATCGCCGCCGCCGGGGTCTCGATCATGACGCCAAGCGGGATGGAGTCGGCGGCCGGGATCCCATCCCGTTCAAGCTCCCGAGCCGATTCGGCCACGAGCTCCTGGGTACACGTGATCTCTTCGAGTTGCGTCACCATCGGGATCATGAGCCGCACGTCGCCGTGCAGCCGCGCCCGGAGCGCCGCCCGGATCTGCACCCGGAACAGATCCGGTTGGTCGAGACAGACCCTGATGGCCCGCCACCCGAGAAACGGGTTAGCCTCGGGTGCAGTTCGGAACGCCGCTGGGA
The DNA here is from genome assembly GCA_029863245.1 of Gemmatimonadota bacterium. Taxonomy (GTDB): domain Bacteria; phylum Gemmatimonadota; class Gemmatimonadetes; order Gemmatimonadales; family GWC2-71-9; genus JAOTVV01. The sequence continues at coordinate 96,664 of JAOTVV010000003.1, read as the reverse complement.
ACTTGTCGCCGCCGAGATCGTACGTGCGGACCACGACCGGGTGACCCGGGAAGCTCCTGGCGACGTGCTCGAAATAGAAGGCCTGATCATCTTCGGTCGGGAGCTCGGTCCGACCCAGAATCAAGAACTCGGTCCTCAGGAGCCCCACCCCTTCGCCACCGTGGAGGACGGTACCGTCCAGCTCTTCGGGCAGGTCGACGTTTCCTCGGAGCGCGATCTGGCGACCATCGGTCGTGACGGCAGGGAGCCCGACGATCTCCTCGAGCTTCTCATCCAGCTCGATGCGCAACCGCTCGGTGGCACGAGCCGCGGCCAACTCCTCGGCCGTCGGCGTGAGCAGCACGATCCCGTGTGTCCCGTCGAGGATCACCTCCATGCCGTCCTGCACGCGATCGAACCCTTCGATCACCCCCATGACCGATGGGATACCGAGACTCCGGGCCAGAATCGCAGCGTGTGCGGTCCGAGCGCCGCCGGAGCTCGCGAGGCCGGCAACATCCTCACGCTCGAGCTGCACCGTGAGCCCCGGCGTGAGCTCGCGGGCGAACACGATCGTCGGGGTTTCCTCAATCGTTGGGATGGCATCACCCACCGACCGGCCCATGAGATGATTCAGGACGCGCACCTGAATGCCTGAGATGTCGGCAACCCGCTGGCGGAGCTGGAAGCTCGACGACTGCGCCCACATCGCCTGCATCTCGAGCGTCTCGAACTCGAAGGCCCGCTCCGCCGACAGGTGGTTATCGTGAATGAGGACCTCGACCTCGCGGAGAAACTCGGGGTCCTGAAGCATCAGGATCTGAGCGTCGAAAATCTTGGATTCCTCGACGCCCGCCCGCTCACGCGTTCGGTCGCGAAGCTCCTCGAGCAAAACGCGCACGGCGGCAAGCGACTCGTGCAGGCGCGCGATCTCGCCCTGGACCTCGTCCGCGGTCACGAAGGTCCGCGTCACGGTGGGGAGTTCCCACTGCACCACCCGCGCCGTGCCAATCTTGATGCCCGGCGCTACCCCGACGCCCTTGAGCAGCCGCGACTCGGTCATTGTTCCACGTACTCCCGACTCAGGCAGTGTGCCAATGCCTCGATCGCATTCTTGGCGTCCTCGCCCTCGGCGCGCACGGTCACGGTACTGCCGAACTCCGCCGCGAGGGTCATGACGCCCATGATACTCTTACCGTTCACCCACACGCCGTCTTTCCCCAGTGAGATCTCGGACTGGAACTTCGCCGCCACCTTGACGAAGTCCGCCGCCGGTCGGGCGTGGAGTCCGAGTCGATTCCGTATTGTCGTTGTGCGTTCGATCGTCATGACAGCCACCCCACGAGCAAGGCGACTGCCGCCGCCACGAGTCCGAACCTAAGCCCTCTGAACGCCGGGAGGATCCACCGCGCAAACGCGACCCCGAGGGCGCCGACCAAGGCGATGCTGAGTTTCGTCTCCAAAACATAGTCCCGTGCGAGCCATCCCCCCAACACGGGAATGGCGATGCCGACAAGCAGGGCTCCGAAGGGGCCCAACAGGCGCATACCGCGCTTGATACCCCCCGCGGTCAGGGCGCCCGAAACGTCCGCGCCGCGGCGCCACCCCTCACGCAAGGCCCACCAGCGCAGCGGGAGATGCACGGCATTGTAACCGACAAAGAAGACCACTGCCCCCGCCACCGGCGATACCAGTGCCGCGACGAGAAGTCCGAGGCCCACCGAGGCCGGCAGGACCCCCGCCCAGATGAGCTTGTCGCCGACCGAGCCCAACGGACCAATCAACGCCTGCCGCAGCCGCTCCACCTTGTCCGGCGGCAGTCCCTCGTGTTCCGCCCGCGCCACGGCGCCCACGGCCATCCCGGCCAGGTACGGATGCGCATTGAAGAAGCGCGTCGCCCGCCGCATGGCACCGTGGTACGCCTCGCCGCCACGGCCGCCGGGCAAGGCACGCAAGATCGGTTCCGCCGCCCACGCCCACCCGATCCCCACCATGCGGTCGAAGTTGAACGACGCCTGCAGCAGGAATGTCCGCAGCCAACTCGCCCCCAGGCCCCGCGTCATTGGCTGAACGTCCAGATCACGCCGACGATGAGCCCGAGGCCGAACCACCGTACCGTGACGGTCTGCCCCACGGCACGGAGCACGCCGGCAGTCGCAGCCCCGAGACCGGCACCGATGACGACGATGCCCACGAGCACCGCCCCGCGAACCTCGTCGACCGGGGGCCAGCGATGCACCGCGGCCGCCAGTGCCAGGCCGCCGACCGTCAGGACAACCGAGCGCACCAGGTCCCGCCCCAATCCGCGGACATGGACCGCCGCGATCGTCGGTGGGTGTCCCGCGTCCAGCGCCTCCCGATGTCGCCGAACATCCGCGGTGTTCGCCTGCCGCACGACGAGCATCACCCATTCCCCGACGTAGGCCACGACGAGTCCCGTGCAGACGGCGATCCCCGTCCCGAGCGCACCTGGTGCCCCAGCGGCGGTCGCCGCGGCCGCCACGGCGCCGACCCCGTAATCGGGATAGCGAACCCCGCCGATCGGGAGCACGTCGAGCGCAAACAGCTCGAGGATGGCGCCGACCGTGCCGCCGGCCAGCGGATCCCCCAGGATCACGCCTGCCACCGTCCCCGCTACCAGTGGCCGGGCCAGCATGAACTGGCCCACACTGACCAGATCGAGGCTGACAATGGCCCCCCACACCACGAGCCATCCCCACTCGGGGGTCATGCCCAGTCCTTCAGCGGAGCGCGGTTGGCGGTTGGCACGTCCTGGGCGCTGACCTCGACTCCCTGGTCGTGGAGCCGACGCAGCTGCTCCGCTTCCTCACCGGTCAGGTACACGAAGGCGAGCCGTTGGGTTCGCCCACTCCCTTCGTGCAGACCACCGACATTGATCTTGCGAATCACGTCGGTGCCCTCGCAGAGCCGAACGATCGCGTCGACGCGACCGGCGAGAAGGAGGGTTCGCGTCGGATCGGCGTTCCAGTCCCTCACGGCTTGGACCGCCTCGTCTACCGAGGCGAACTCCACCGTGATGTCCCCGGGCACGCCGAGCGTGTACAACTCCTGCTCCCAGGCATTGGATCGAACCTCGTCGTCAACCAACACGATCCGCTTCACCCCGAGGTGTTGGACCCAGCCGACCACCACTTGACCGTGAATCAGCCGATCATCGAGGCGCGTGAGGACGATGCTCATCCCGCGGACAGCGTCACTGACCGGATGGCCCGGGTGCCCGCGGCCACCGCGCGCTCGGCCGCCTCGAACGGCGGCAACTCGCGATGAAATGCGAAATCCAACAGCATCGGGAGATTGACCCCCGCCACGACAGCCACGTCCGACCGGGCTCGCAGCTCCGCCAGCGCGGCATGGAGGCAGCTCCCACCGGGCATGTCGACGAACACCACGGCCGGGCCGGACCCGACGGCCGCGCCGATGTCGGAGCAAAGGCGGTCGGGGGACGCCCCGGTATTCGTGATCGCGACGATCCCACTGGCGTCTCCTGCAATGCCCTTCACCGCGTCGATCAACGCGCTCGCGATGCCGGCATGCGACACGATCACGGCTCGGAGCGGCTCACTCATAGTCCTCCGCCAGGTACTCCCGGAGTTCCGCCTGTTCCACGAGTCGCTGGATCAGGCGTTCGTTGAATTGTCGCGCGGCATCCACCCCGCTGTAGCGCAGCAGGTGGTTCATCGCGACGACCTCGCAGATCACTGTCAGATTCTTGCCCGGGTTGAGCGGAATCCGGACCAGTGGCAGCTCGACGCCGAGGATCGTGGCGGTGCGACCGTCCAGACCCGTTCGTTCCACGTCCTGCTGGGCACTCTCCCAATCCTGCAGCTCGACGACCACCTCGATACGCTTCTGCTGCCGAACCGCCCGGACGCCGAACAGCGCCATGACATCGACGAGCCCGATACCCCGGATCTCCATGTACCGATGCGCCAACTCGTGCGACCGCCCAATCAGCACTCCCGCGCCCCGCAGGGTGACGTGAACGACATCGTCGGCGACGAGCCGATGACCACGCTCCACGAGGTCGAGCACGCACTCGCTCTTGCCGATGCCCGACCGACCAACGAACAGCAGTCCCACCCCGTACACGTCCGCCATCGACGCATGGATCTGTGTCGCCGGTGCGAACATCTCGATCAGATAGGGCGAGATCTTGCGGTAGAAGTCCGCCGTCCCGAGCTGCGACCGGAGAACCGCGATATTGCGCTCCTTGCCAAGGCTCACGAGCCCGGCCGGAACCTCTTGTCCTTTGGTGACGAACACACACGGGAGCTCATAGCTCATGAACCTCTCCAGTGCGTGTTTCAGATCGTCGGCCGTCAGGGAGTCCAGGTAGGCGATTTCCGTCTCGCCCAATGCGTGCAGGCGCTCGGCGGCGAACCGGCGGGTGAAGCCGGCAAAGACGAGCCCGGGGCTCGAGACCTCGGGAACTCGGACTTCGCGATCCAGCCCCGCGTCTCCCGTGAGGACCTCGAGCTTCAGGGACTCGCCTTTGCGCTCCAGGATGTCCCGGATCGTGAGGGTGGGCTTGCCCATGCTAGGCCGGTCCTCGCACCGGCCGACCGGAGTTCTTGTCGAGTTGATTCCGCAGCTTGGCCCCAACCCGATCCAAGGCGGAACGAAAATCTTCAGCCTCTGCCGAGGCGATTTTCACCTGACCGCGTGGGAGGTAGAGCTGAATCTCGACAACTTTGTGCCCATGGTCGGCATCGAATATGATTTCGGCCCGCTGGGGCCGGTGTGCCGCCTTGGAGAGCTTTTCGACCACCGTCTCGGCTCGCTCTCTCAGCTCGTCGGAAATCTCACAGTGACGTGCGGTCACGATGATTCGCATGGCTCGCTCACTCCTTCCCCCTCGGGGGGGCGTTGCGAACTGTTTCGTGCAGGTGCGCCTCGGTGAGCTGGGCAGCTCGGTCCCACGACAGGGTCTCCGCAAATGCCCGGCCGCCGCGTCCAAGGCGATTGACCAGATCGAGATCGCCACTCAGGCGTCGTAGTACGCCCGCTAGAGCCTCCGGGTGGTTATGGGGAACCAGTATTCCAGTTTCATCGTTGAGGACGGACTCGCGCAAGCCGGGGCTGTCGGACGCCACGGCCGGGGTGCCGCAGGCCGCCGCCTCGACGTTCGTGATTCCCCAGCCCTCCTTGGGTGACGGGAACACGACCGCCCACGCCTCCCGCAGCAGCTCACGCTTCTCCTCCTCGCCGATGAAGCCAAGGAAGCGCACACAGTCGCCGAGCCCCAGCTGCTGCACGATTCGCTCCAGTCGAGGACGGTCGTCTCCCGATCCCGCGATGTCCAACCGGATCGTGGGCACCTGGCGCCGTGCCAGCGCCACCGCCTCGAGCGCCAGCTCGAGCCCCTTGTACCGCTTGAGCCTGCCGACGTAGGCAAACGTCGGCACCGGCCGGCGGGCCCCGGTCGGATCCGGCGTGTACGCCGACGCGTCTACGCCGGGGTAGATCACCCGCACGGCCTCGGCCGGCACGCCGCGGTCGATCAGATCGTCCCGCGTGCTCTCGCTGATCGCATGGAACGCCGAGCGCCGATACACGCGAGGAATTGGGCGTTCGGCGAGCCACACGACCGAGGCGATGGGCCACGAGGCTTCGCGGAACGCCGTCGTGCCGAACAGGTGTGGCACGATCACGTAGACCGGTCGTGCGGTCAGCGTAGGCAAGAAGAGCGGCAGCTTGTTGATATCCTCCACGACCACGTCGTAGGCATCGTGTCGGAGCAGATTTCGCGCCTGCCGGCGCGCCACGAACGCGAAGGTGTGCCGCCCCGCACACCGTCGTACATCGATGCCGTCGATTGTCGAACGGTGTGCGGCCCCTCGCCACCCGGACGCGACGAGCGTCACCTCGTGACCGCGCGCCACCAACCGTCGGAAGATCTCGAAGAAGTGGACTTCCGCACCACCGGCCTGCGGGTTTTCCCGGTCCAGCCAGTTCACCGCCAGGATCTTCACAACCGTCCCGCGCGTCGGGCGAGCGCGTCGAGTACGCCGTTGACGAAGGCCGGTGCCTTGGCACCCGCAAACCAATGTGCCAGTCGAACCGCCTCGGAGATGACGACCCGAGGCGGCGCGCGATCGGTCCACAACTCGTGCAGCGCAAGCCGCAGGATGGTGCGCTCGATCATGCCCACCCGCTGCGGCTCCCAGTGCTCGATGGCCGCGGCAATCTCGTCGTCTAGCCGCGCCACGTTCGCCGCAACCGCGCTCGCGAGCGGCTCTGCGTGCTCGAGGGCCGATCGCCGGAGCGGGGCCCCGGCGAGCAGACCGACCACCACGCTCCCCATCGGCGGCCGTCCCTGAAGCTCCCACGCGTAGAGGAGTTGCAGGGCACGGGCCCGGACCCGACTTTCAGGTCGCAGCACCTGGGCGGAACGCCGCGAGCGCCCGCAGCGTTTCGACCGCCGCGTGCGCCGCCTCCTCACCCTTGTTGCCCGCCTCGCCGCCGGCTCTGGCGAGCGCCTGCCCCAGGGTGTCGCAGGTGAGCAGGCCGAAGCCGACGGGGACGCCGAAGCGGGTCGAAACCGCCATGATCCCGTGGCTCGCCGTATCGGACACATAGTCGAAATGTGGCGTCTCACCCCGAATCACCGCGCCCAAGGCGACGCCGATCGCGTAGCGCCCGGTCTCGATCCCTCGGTGCAACGCAACCGGCAGCTCGAACGCCCCGGGAACCCACACGACGTCGACGCGGCCGTCCGCAAACCCCTCCTCGCGCAGTGCGGCACGCGCCCCGTCGAGGAGCCGGCGGGTCACACCTTCGTTGAACCGGCTGACGACCACCAACGCCCACGCATCGGCGGGGTTCGCGGGGCGGGGATCGAAGGGAACCTTAGCTGGCAAAGAGGTGACCGAGCTTGTCGCGTTTGACCTTGAGATAGGCCCGATTCTCGTCGGTCGGGCTGGCGATCAGGGGAACACGCTCGACAATCTCGAGACCATACCCGTCGAGTCCGACCATCTTGCGCGGGTTGTTGGTCAGAATACGGATCGAGCTCAGGCCGAGGTCGATGAGGATCTGCGCCCCGATCCCGTAGTCGCGATGGTCCGGGGCGAACCCGAGCGCTTGGTTGGCTTCGACCGTGTCGTGACCTTTGTCCTGGAGTTGGTACGCCTTGAGTTTGTTGAGGAGTCCGATTCCCCGCCCCTCCTGATCCAGGTACACGACCACCCCGGCCCCAGCCTCGACGACGAGCCGCATGGCCGCGTGCAGCTGTGGTCCACAGTCACAGCGCGACGACCGAAAGACGTCGCCCGTGAGACACTTGGAGTGCATGCGGACCAGGACGTTCTCGCGGCCATCCACGTCCCCGTACACCAAGGCCACGTGTTCGTGCGCATCGACGTCGTTTTCGTACCCGATGACCCGGAAGTCTCCGTGCGGGGTGGGCAACCGCGCCTCGGCCACACGGTGCACCAGCCGTTCGTTCTGCAACCGGTACGCGACGAGCTGTGCGACGGTCACGAAGGTGAGCCCGTGCTCCACGGCGAACCGCTCGAGTTGCGGGCGCCGCATCATCGTGCCGTCGTCGGACAGGACCTCGCAGATCACGCCGCTTGGGTTGAGACGCGCCACCCGCGCGAGGTCGACGCTCGCCTCGGTGTGTCCCACCCGCTGCAACACGCCTCCGGGCCGGGCCCGGAGCGGGAATACGTGTCCGGGCCGACGAAGATCGGAGGACACGGTGGCAGGATCGATCGCCACCTGGATCGTCTTGGCGCGGTCGGCGGCGGAGATCCCCGTGGTCACCCCAAACCGTTTGGCCGCATCGATGCTCACGGTGAAGGCGGTTTCATAGGAATCGGAGTTCGTCTCGGTCATTTGCGGTAGGCCGAGCTCCAGCGTCCGTTCCGGAGTGAGCGCGAGACACACCAATCCCCGCCCGTGCTTGGCCATGAAGTTGACCATCTCGGGTGTCGCGTGCTGAGCCGCACCGACGAGATCGCCCTCACTCTCTCGATCTTCGTCGTCGGCCACCAGGATGAGCTTGCCCTGCGCGATGTCTTCGATCGCCTGTTCGATGGTCCCGAACGGCATGACGGCCTCCTATGCCTGCACCGCGCCCCGCTGCTGCAGCAGCTGGCGAACGTACTTGCCGATCACGTCGGCTTCCACATGAACACCATCACCCGGGGCCAGACGGCCGAGCGTCGTGTGATCCCGGGTAAACGGAATCACGGACAGTTGAACGACGCCCGGTGCCGGAACGGCGTTTACGGTCATGCTCACGCCGTCGACCGCGATCGAGCCGTAGGGTACACTGATCTCGGCTACCTCACCCGAGACGGCGATATCGATGAGCAGGGCATCGGCCGTTGGGCGCACCGCCACGACTTCGCCCACCCCGTCGACATGCCCCTGCACCAGGTGCCCACCGAATCGATCTCCCATTTGCATGGCCCGTTCCAGATTCACCGGCTCGCCGTCCTGAATCTCGCCGAGGCGAGTGCGCCCGCGTGTGGTGACGACGGCCTCGACCTTGAACCAGCGCGGGCCACACTCGACCACCGTGAGACAGACACCGTTGACCGCGACGCTCTCGCCCACGGCCAGATCCTCGTATGGCGCTGTGATGGCGATGGCGAGCCGATCACCATCACGGCTCACGGCCTCCACCGAACCCAATGCGGTCACGATTCCCGTAAACATAGCTCTCGATCGATCACCAATAATGTATCCGGTCCCAGGGCGCGGCGCTCGGTGACTGTCCATGCCCGCGCGTCGCCGAGCGCGGTCGGCGTGCGCCGACCGAACGCTCGGCGGCCGTCACCCAGCCAACGCGGCGCCTGAATCCAGTGCACGCGGTCCACGAGGTCCGCGTCCAGCAAGGCGGTGGCCAAGGTCCCACCACCCTCCACCAGGATCGAGGCCACGCCTTGCGCCGCAAGGTCCCGCAGCGCCGCCCCAAGATCGGACGCCGCCCGAACCGCAACCTCCCTCCCCGCCAGCGATCGGCGCACGCGGGCCTCGGCCTCTGGACGCACGAAGATGACCGTACGCTGGTCGCGGGCCGTTCGTACCAGCTTCAAGGTTTGGGGCAGCTCCCCGTCCCGGGCAAACACCACACGCGTCGGCGCCACGCGCGGCGCCACGCTCCCACGCACGGTGAGCGCCGGATCGTCGGCGACCGCCGTCCCCCGCCCCACCGCGACCGCATCGAATCCCGCTCGGAGCCAGTGGGCGTACTCGCGCGCGTCCGGACCCGATATCCACTGCGACGCGCCGGATCGGTCGGCCACGAATCCATCCAACGAGGTGGCCATCTTGAGCGCCACGAACGGGCGCTCGGGCCGCAGACGCGACCACAGGAACGGGGCATTGAGCGCCGCCGCGTCCAGACGGCCAACTCCTTCGGCGACCTCGATCCCCGCCTGCCGCAGCCGCGCGGCGCCCCCCCCCGCCACGGGGTCTGGATCAGGAAGCGCGAAGACAACACGTGCAACACCCGCCGCGACAAGCGCATCGGCGCAGGGAGGGGTCTTGCCGTGATGGGCGCACGGCTCGAGCGTGACCACGCAGGTGGCGCCGCTGGGGTCGGCACAATCCCCGAGCGCCCGGATCTCTGCGTGCTCGCCGCCAAACTCGGCATGATATCCCTCGGCGAGCAGGCGACCCTCGCGCACGAGCACCGCCCCGACCAGCGGATTGGGGGCCACCCGTCCCCAGCCACGCCGGGCCAACTCCAGCGCCCGAGCCATCGCCTCGGCGTCCGTCACGGCAACGTCACACGAGCTGAACGCCGTCGCCCTCGACGACGGTCCCGATCTCCCACGTCTCGACCCCCGCCCCGGTCGCGGCACGCCGAACCCCGGCCGTGGCGTCCGGCGGAACCACTGCGATCATGCCGAGGCCCATGTTGAACACCCGGTACATCTCGTCCCGACTCACCCGACCCGCCTCCTGAAGCACCCGAAACAGCGGTGGTACGGGCCACGTCGTGCGATCGATCCGAGCGGCCCGGTTCATCGGGAGTGAGCGCGCGAGGTTCCCGGGAATGCCACCGCCCGTGATGTGCGCCAGTGCATGCACCGCTGACAATGCCGGCTCGATCGCGCTCCGATAGCTCCGATGGACCGCGAGCAACACGTCGCCCACCGGCTTGCCGAGAGCGGGGACATCGTCGTCCACGTCCAGCCCCATCTCGTCGAAGAGAATGCGACGCGCCAACGTGTAGCCATTCGTGTGCAATCCGCTCGAGGCGTAGCCGACGAGCACGTCCCCCACTGCCACCCGATCACCATCGAGCGCCTCATCCTCTCCGACGACCCCGACGATAGTGCCCGCCAGGTCGTAGTGGCCCGAGCGATAGAGATCGGGAAGCTGAGCCGTCTCGCCACCGACGAGGGTCGTGCCGTGGGCACGGCACCCACGGGCCACCCCATCGACGAGGGCCGCCAGCGTGTCCGCCGGCGCGTCAGCGTGCGCGATGTAGTCGAGAAAGGCAAGCGGTCGCGCACCGTGAACCAAGATGTCGTTGACCGAATGGTTCACCAGATCCTCGCCAACCGTGTCGTGCCGACCGGTCCGGATCGCGACGAGCACCTTGGTGCCGACCCCATCGGTGCTCATCACCAACGTCGGACGTTCGATATCGGTGGGGAGGCGCAGCATGCCGCCGAAGGCGCCAACCATGCCACGGGCGAGCTCGGTCCGCGTCGATGCCACCGCCTCGGCAATCCGATGCTTGGCGCGCTCGGCGGCATCCAGATCGACGCCGGCCGCTCGATATCGATCGGCTGTGCTCACGCCAGTCTCGTTCCTTTCACGCCTGACGCCGCCCGACCACCCTGGCGCGGGGTCATGCACCGCCTCAGCGCCCGCCGTCGATCGCCGGCTCGGGATCGATGTCGAAGCGCACCAGATCCGCAAACTCCCGGACCCGCGCCGTCACCTCGGCCAGCCCGATCTCCTCGAACCGACGCACCGAGAAGCGCTCAACGGCGAACGACCCCATGGCGGCGCCGTAGACCATCGCCCGCCGCACGTTGCCGGCCGACAAGTCGTCGGTGCGCGCCAGGTGCGCCATGAACCCCCCGGCGAACGAATCGCCGGCGCCCGTGGGATCGTACACCTCGTCGAGCGGATACGCGGGGATGTAGAAGACGTGGTCGCTCTGGACGAGCACCGCGCCGTACACGCCTTGCTTCACGACCACCATGTCGGGTCCCCGTTTAAGGACCCACTTGGCCGCCCGATAGACGTTCCAGTCACCCGACAGCTCCCGCACCTCGGAGTCGTTCACGAGCAACACGTCGATGCGCTCCAGCAGCTGAAGCAACAAGCGTCGCTTGCCGTGGATCCAGTAGTTCATCGTGTCGCAGGCCACGAGCGTCGGGTTCTGGATCTGGTCCAGCACGCTGAGCTGCTGCACGGGATCGATGTTCCCGAGAAAGACGTAGCGTGAATCCCGAAACGCCTTGGGAATATCCGGCTGGAACTCGGCGAAGACGCCCAGTCGGGTTTCCAGCGTCTCGCGGTTCTGCAGATCATAGGAGTACTTGCCCTTCCACCGGAAGCTCTCACCCTTGCGCCGTTCCACGCCACTGAGATCCACGCCCTGCTTGGCAAGCGCCTCCAGCGAGTGGAACGGATAGTCGTCGCCGACCACCCCAACCATCCGCACCGGATGGAGAATGCTCGCCGCATGGGCGAAGAAGACGGCCGATCCACCCAACGCATCGGCGGTCGCGCCGAAAGGCGTCTCGACCGAGTCGAGCGCAATGCTTCCCACCACTAGGAGAGTCATGGCACCTACATCCGTTCCGGGGCAGTCACCCCCAGCAAATTGAGGCCGTTCGCCAACACGATTTGCGACGCCCGCGCCAACACCAGACGCGCCCGCTCGAGCGGCGGTTCGGCCCCCAGCACACGATGGTGGTGATACCACGCGTTCACCGATCGCGCGAGGTCTTCCAGATAGACGACCACGCGGTGTGGCTCGAGCAACTCGGCGGCGTTGGCGACAACGCCCGGGTATTCCGCGAGCCGCTTAATGAGCTCCTGTTCCCCTGGCTCGGCGAGCAGCGACAGATCGGCACCGTCCGGGTCCACCGACTCCGGATCCACACCGGCGACCCGGAAGATCCCGACCATCCTGGTGTGGGCATACTGCACGTAGTAGACGGGGTTCTCTTCGGACTGCTTCGTGGCAAGATCGATGTCGAACACGAACTGCGCGTCCCCGCGCCGCATCAGGAAGAAGTACCGGGCCGCGTCGACTCCCGTCTCATCGTAGAGATCCCGAAGCGTCACGAACTCCCCCGAGCGCTTGGAGAACCTCACCTCGGACCCCTGCCGCATGATCTTGACGAGCTGCACAATCACGGTGTGGAAGAACCCGTCCGGCGCACCGAGCGCGGTCAGGGCAGCGTGCATGCGCGGCACGTACCCATGATGATCCGCGCCCCAGACGTCGATGGCGAGATCGAACCCGCGTGTGAGCTTGTCCCGATGGTAGGCAATGTCGGGCAGGAAGTACGTGTAACTCCCATCCCCCTTGCGGAGTACTCGGTCCTTCGTGTCGCCGAACGCGCTCGTCTGGAGCCAGAGGGCACCGTCGCGCTCGTACACCAGTTTCCGGCGCTCGAGCTCGGCCAACGTGTCCTGCAGCGCGCCTGTCCGGTAGAGCCGGCTTTCGGGGAACACCACCTCGAACCGCACCCCGAAATCCACGAGATCCTGGTCCTGTTCCTCGCGCTGCGTGAGAACAGCCACGTCGCGACACCGCGAGATCCCTTCGTCGGCCGGCAGGTCGGCGAAACCGGCTCCTTCTTCCGCGAGCAGGCGGCGCGCCAGCTCCTCCAGATATGCGCCGTGATAGCCCCCTTCGGGGATCTCCGCGTCGCGTCCGGTGGCCTGCTGCACCCTGGCCCATACCGACAGTGCTAGTCGCTCGATCTGCAGGCCGGCGTCGTTGACGTAGAACTCCCGGCTGACCTCGTGACCGGTCGCTTCGAGCAGCGACGCGATGGCATCACCCAACGCCGCGCCGCGCCCGTGGCCAACATGGAGCGGGCCCGTGGGATTCGCCGACACGAACTCGACGTTGACCCGCCGTCCCTTCCCGGTATCGGAGCGCCCATAGCGTTCCCCCTCCTCTACGATCCGAGCCAGCACGATCGCGAGCGCTGTGCCGGCCAGCCAGAAGTTGATGAATCCGGGACCGGCGATCTCCATCCTGTCGACCAAGCCGGGCAGTGGTGCAAGCTGGGCCACGATCGACTCGGCCACGTCGCGTGGCTTGCGACGGAGCGGCCGCGCCAACTGCAGAGCGAGATTCGTCGCCAGGTCTCCGTGAGAGGAATCGCGCGGCCGCTCGAGCTGGATCTCGACGTCGGGCTGTCCCAAGCCTGCCGCCACCCGACCCAACGCCTCTCGGAGCCGGTCGGCTCCCGGAGTCAGGAGTCAGCTCCCGCGCTTTTGTCGGGCTGCTTGGACTTCTCGGGCTTCGGACCGCTATCGGATTCCTTGTCCGACCCACCGCTCGGCTCGGTCGGCTCCGTCCCCGACCGCTTGTAGTCCGTCGCGTAGAACCCCGACCCCTTGAACACGAGCCCAGCCCCCCCGGTAATCACCCGCTCACCCCGCGTCCCACATTCTGGGCATTTGGCGCGAGTGTCGTCGGTGATCTTCTGGAGCTTCTCGTACGTGTGGCCGCACTGTGGGCATCTGTAGGCATAGGTCGGCATGGGCTCGGACTCGGTAACTCAATGAGAAAAGCCAACTTAGCCGCCTGAAACAGCACGGTCAAGCGGCCGGCCGAAAGGTCCCCCACGAGTGGCGCAGCGTGTCGGAGATCTCGCCGACCGTGGCTCGGGCGCGCACGGCTTCGACCATCACGGGCATCAGCGATCCGGGGCCCGAGGCGGCCTGCGCGAGGGCCTGCAACGCAGCCGCATGCGCCCCCGCGGTTCGCAATGACCGGGCTTCGGCGACGCGGACGATCTGCTCCCCGGCGAGTGCCGTGTAGTCCGGCTCGACGAGCGCAGGCGGCGATTCGTCCTCCGTGTATTCGTTGACGCCGACGACCAACACCTCACCGCGCTCGAGGCTGCGCTGATACTCGTACGCGGACCGCGCGATGGCATCCTGCAGAAATCCGGTCTCGATCGCGCGAGCGGCCCCTCCCATGTCGTCAATTTCGTCCAGCAGCGCCCGCGCCTCGGCCTCGAGCCCGTCGGTCAAGCTCTCGACATAATGCGATCCGCCCAGCGGGTCGACCGTCTGTGCCGGACCCGATTCGTGTGCCAGGATCTGCTGTGTGCGGAGGGCCAGACGCGCGGCGTCCGCGCTGGGTAGCGACAATGCCTCGTCGTAGCTGTTCGTGTGGAGCGACTGGGTTCCGCCGAGAATCGCAGCCAAGGCCTGCACGGTGACCCGCACCACGTTGTTGAACGGCTGCTGCGCCGTGAGTGTCGAGCCCCCGGTCTGCGTGTGAAACCGGAGATGGCAACTCCGATCGCTCGCCCGGTAGCGCTCGCGCATGAGCCGCGCCCAGAGTCGGCGCGCCGCGCGAAACTTGGCGACCTCCTCGAACAGATCGTTGTGGGCCGCAAAGAAGAACGAGACCCTCGGCGCAATGTCCTCGATCTCGAGACCCACCGCCACCGCCCGGTCCAGATACTCGAGCGCGTTGGCGAACGTAAACCCGATCTCCTGTACCGCTGTCGCCCCCGCCTCGCGCATGTGGTAACCGCTGATCGAAATGGGATTGAAGCTCATCTGCGATTCGGCGACGAACCGAAAGACGTCGGTCACCAGTCGGAGCGAGGGCTCGACCGGAAAAATGTACGTGCCCCGCGCCACGTACTCCTTCAGCACGTCGTTCTGGACCGTGCCACGAAGCTGCGCTCGCTCGATGCCCCGCTCTTCCGCCACAACCACATACATGGCCAGCAGAATGCTGGCCGTGGCGTTGATGGTCATCGAAGTCGAGACCTTGTCGAGCGGAATGCCGTCGAACACCACGGCGAGATCGTCTACGGTGTCGACCGCCACGCCAGCCCGTCCCACCTCCCCGACAGCCGCGTCGTCGTCGGAGTCGTAACCCATTTGGGTTGGGAGGTCGAACGCCACCGACAGACCGGTCTGCCCCGCATCGAGCAGTTCGCGAAAGCGCCGGTTCGTCTCTACAGCGGTCCCGAACCCGGCGTACTGCCGCATGGTCCAGAGCCGTCCGCGGTACATGGACGGGTGAATGCCACGGGTGAATGGGAACGCTCCGGGTTGCTCCGTCATCCGGGCGGCCGACCCGGGACCATAGACTTCCGCGATCGGGAGTCCCGAGGGAGTGCGGCGCTCGTCGCTCACGTCACCGTAGCCGCGTCTACCTCGGTCACGGTCTGCATCACGAAGTCCACGTCGCTCGTGCTGCCGATGATCAGTGGTGTCCGCTGATGCAATTCCTCGGGTTCGATGTCGAGGATACGCCGCGCTCCGTCCGTCGCCTTCCCGCCCGCCTGCTCGGCGATGAACGCCAGCGGATTCGCCTCGTACTGGAGGCGGAGCTTGCCTTTCGGGGACTTGGAGTCGGCCGGGTACATGAAGACCCCACCAGCCAGGAGGTTGCGGTGGAAGTCCGCCACCAGCGACCCGATGTAGCGGGCGTTCTTCCGCTGCTGCGGATCCTCGACGCCCTTGAACATCTGCACGACGCGTCGATATCCCTCGGTCCACCGCTGGTAGTAGCTCTCGTTCACGGAGTAGAACTTGCCCACCGGGGGGGTCTGGATGTCGTGGTTGAGCAACCGGAACTCGCCGATCGTCGGGTCGAGCGTGAACAGGTGGACGCCGTGGCCCACCGAGTAGACAAGCACCGTGCTCGACCCATAGATGACATATCCCGCCGCGATCTGGTCGCGGCCCACCTGCATGCAGTCCGCGAGCGTGCCCGGCCCGTTGCCGGGCGTCGCCCGCTTGTGGATGGAGAAGATCGTGCCGATCGAGACGTTGACATCGATGTTCGACGACCCGTCGAGCGGGTCGTAGAGCAACACGTACTTGCCGGGGTTCCGCTCCGCCGGGACCGGCACCGGGTCGCCCTCCTCTTCGGACGCCATCACGCACACGCGGCCCGTGAACCCGATGGCCTGCTTGACCGTCTCGTTGGCAATGACGTCGAGCTTTTGCTGCTCTTCGCCCTGTACGTTTCTCGCGCCGAAGGCGCCAAGCACATCGACCAATCCGGCCCGGCGCACGTACCCCGAGATCACCTTCGAGGCGAGGGCGATGTCGTAGAGCAGATTGGTGAGGTCGCCGGTGGCCTCGGGGTGCATCCGCTCTTGCTCGAGGATGAACCGCTCGATCGTAACCAGTGACGAATCCGACACAGCACGCTCCCTGCAAGAGTCGCGGGCCGTCCCCCTGTGACCCAAAGATAGCCTCCGTCGGTGCTGATGGTCACCGTGCCGTGCCGATCGGTGCGCCATGTATCGATCTGCCGATCGGCAAGCCGCTCCAGGACGGTGGGCGCTGGGTGCCCGTACCGATTGGGACCCACGCTGATCACCGCGACCTGCGGGGTCAGCACGTCCAACCACGCCCCTTCCGTCCCCCCCGCCGAGCCGTGATGACCCACCTTCAGCACTTCCACGGGTGTGAGCGAAGGAAGCAAATCCCGTTCCACGACCGAGCCCACATCGCCCGTCAGCAGAGCATCGAAGCAGCCGTACCGCAGATGCACAACCAGGGAATTCTCGTTGGGGGCGAGCTGCCCCGGCACCCACGCATCACGCGGATGGACCACGGCGAGCGTGACCGAGTCGATCGTCACGGTGTCGCCCGCACGGCCCACCCGCCACGGCACCCCCAGCCGATCGACGGCCGCCAGGTAGTCCAGGTAGAGATTGGTGCCGACGGGCTGGCCCGGCTCCATAACGAGCGCGACGTCGAGCGAGCGAAGCACGGTCGGGATCCCACCGAGATGATCCGCGTCTCCATGGCTCACGAGTACGGCGTCCAGTTGGTCCACCCCGTGCCGCCGCAGGAACGGGAGCACGATGCGCCGACCGGCATCGCTCGCCCCCGCGCGCGGACCACCGTCGACGAGCAGCCACCTGCCGCGCGGTGTGCGCACGACAATGGCATCACCCTGCCCCACATCGAGTACGTGGATCGAGAGCACGTGGTCGCGGTCCCGCCCGACCCATGCCGGCACGGCGATCGGCACCCATACGGCAGCCGCACCGATGGCCAAGGTCCGCTTCGCTCGACGCCATGAGGTGAACCCGCGACGGGTGATCATCACCGCCATGGCCAGCACCACGCACCACGGAATGGCAAAGCGCAGTCCGGCTGTGCCGGTGATCGATCCGAGCGGCACGCCACCTGCGAGCTGTGCCACCCGCTCGAGTCCGGCCAGCAGGAGACCGGCCGACCCGGCCATGACTTGCCCCACGCCGAGGCTCAGCATGAGGGCTGGCACCGCCAGGCTCGCGATGGGAATCGCGGCGAGATTGGCAACCACACCGATTGGGGCGACCGACCCGAAGCTCCAAGCCGTGATGGGTGCGGTGAATAGCGTAGCCCCGGTCGAGGACGCCACCAACATCCCCCCCCACCCGCGGAAGCCCCGCCCCCGGGCAATGTCGCGACCCCACGACGTCCCGGCGACGGCCGCGACCGAGAGCCACGCACCGACGGCCGTGACCGCGCCGGGATCCATTTGTAGCAGGATGACGACCGCCACGGCGAGGACCGCCGACGGGGAGGGATGGCGCTGTCGCAGCCGCGCGATCGCGTGCAGCGCCATGAACGCTGCCGCCCTGGTGGCCGGTGCCGGAAAGCCGAGGAGCGCCACGTAAAGCCAGGTGACCGCTGCGCCGATCACCCACCGCTGCCGCCCAACCCCGGCCCACCGGAGCACCAAGAGAACCCAGCCGGCAATCACACCCACGTGCAGGCCGGAGATCGCGAGCAGGTGCGCCAGTCCGGCTCGGGCGAAGTGCGCGCGCAGGTCTCGCGGGATATCGTCCCGCCGACCGAGCACGAGAGCCTCGACGAGTCCCGCGCGCGGCCCGTAGAGGGTGGCGACTCGCTGGGCGACACGCCGCCGGATCCGGTAGCGCCACACGCTCCGCCGCGCGAGGACGCGATAGTGGGTGAGCCGTACCACGCCGCCTGGGTAGGCGGTGCCGACCGCCAGGAGAACCGCACCGGCCGGCACGTCACCCACCACGCGCACCCGCACGACTCCGTCACACTGCTCGCGCGCGTGCAGGATCGTCGCAGAGGTGGTCCCACGACGGCTCGGCGCATCGTGAATCCGCAGCAACACCGACTTCGGGCCGGGGAGCCAGCGAGCCTGGCAGGTACCGGCCTCACGATGGGCACGGACGATACCGGTGAGGAGGCCGACGAGCAGCGTGAGCAGCAGCGTGCCCCACCACGGTCGGATCCACGACGTGACAGCCGCCGCCGCAGCCACGGCCCAACATGCCGGCCAAGGCTCGGACAGACCGAGACCGAGCCAGACGCCGACGGCGAACGCGACGGTGAGCCGCGCTATGGGTGGCATCGATCGCGAGCATCGAGATGGGGGAGCCGGGTGCCGACGTTCCGCATCCGGCGGCGCCCCGACACGCCGGCCGGGGCTGTTGGGTGATGCGGTGCGCTAGGCGATAATGGCCAGCCCGGCGACGGGAGCTGCCGGCACGCCGGTGAACGTGGCGCCGGACGTTCCCGCCAGCCGCATGGCCCTGTAGCTCCCGATCCAGGCTTCCGGTCCGTCGACGAGCACGACCTTGTTGGTTCGGGTCCGCGTCTGCAGACGCTCACCGCGTCGCGCAATCTTCTCGACCAACACCTCGTGGGTCGTTCCCACCAGGCGGAGGTTCTTCTGGCGGGCCACGCTGCGGACGTGCTCGATGAGACGCTCGAGCCGCTCCCCCGCCACGTCGGCCGGCACCGGATCGGGGAGCCGGACCGCGCCTGTCCCGTCCCGTGCCGAGTAGCGGAACGTGAAGGCGTCGTCGAACCCAACGTCACCGATCAAACTCACGGTCTCGCGGAAATCCGCGTCCGTCTCACCCGGGAAACCGACGATGAGGTCGGTCGTGATGGCCAGATCCGGAATCGCCGTCCGGAGCCGATCGACGCACGCGAGGTACGTGGCGCGGTCGTAGCGACGCCCCATGCGCTTGAGGAGCCGCGAAGAGCCGCTCTGCACGGGCAGATGCACGTGCTCGCACACCGCCCGTACCTCGGCCATGGCACGGATCGTCGGGTCCGTGAAGTCGTTGGGATACGGGCTCGTGAAGCGGATGCGCCGGATACCGGCGACGGCACCCACCGCGCGCAGCAGGTCGGCGAAGTCATGCACACCATCGTGGTAGCTGTTGACCGTCTGCCCGAGCAGCGTGACTTCGGTAACACCGTTCGCCACCAGGGGCTCCACCTCGCGGACGACGTGCTCCAGTGTACGACTTCGCTCCCGACCCCGTGTCATCGGAACGATGCAGAACGTGCACCGATAATCGCAGCCCCGCTGGACGGTGACGAACGCCGATGGCTGTCCCGCCGGCCGCTCCTGCGGGACATCCTCATAGTGCTCCCATGACTTAAACTCGACGTCGGCCACACGGTGTCCGGCCGCGGCGCTATCGATCAGGTCGCCCAGCCCCCGGTATCCGTCGGGGCCCACCACCAGGTCGACGTGCGGCGCCTCATCGAGGAGCGTGCTGCCCAGCCGCTGCGCCATGCACCCGACCACACCGAGCACCACGCCGGGCCGCTTGTGTCGCTTGAGCTCACCCATGCGTCCGACAACGCGTTGCTCGGCGTTGTCCCGCACGGCGCACGTGTTCACCAGCATCACGTGCGCCTCGGCCGGATCGTCCGTCAGCGCGTATCCCTCCCGCCCGAGTTGCCCCAGAATGAGCTCGGTATCGGCCACGTTCATCTGACACCCGTAGGTCTCGACATAGACACGCTTGTTCATGCGGCATCCTCGACCGGTGTGGCTTCGAGACGGCCGTCAGATTCCAGGGCCAGCTGCGCGCGAAACCGGGTCGCACTCGGGACGCCGGTGGACCACGACACCGTCAGGTAGTCCTCCGTGAGGCCTTCGGACCGGCCATGCGAGCGCCCGAGCATCACGACGTCGGCGGGCCTGCCGGCCCGTCCCATACGGTAGGCGTGTCCCTTGGACTCCCCGAGCGCGCGCAGCTCGGCCGACCGCGCCGCCGCCACGGGGGGCGCCACCGGCGCGCCCAGCTGCCTAGCCGGGGTGTCGGGGCGCTCAGAGTAGGGGAATACATGCAGGTAGGTGAACGGCAGATCCTCGAGGACCCGGCGGGTCTCCGCAAAGTCCGCCGCGGTTTCGCCGGGGAACCCGACCATCACGTCCGCACCGAGACCGAAGGCCGGGAGCCCGGCTGCGATCCGCTCGATCCGTTCCCGGTAGCTGCGGGCCGTATACCAGTGTCGCCCCATCCGCCGGAGCACGCGGTCGCTGCCGGACTGGAGCGGCGCGTGCAGGTGCGGCGCGAGCCGCTCCGGCACCGTCCGCATCAGGTCCACGAGTGTGTCGTCCACCTCGGTGGCCTCGACCGACGAGAGCCGGAACCGCACGCTGGAGACCGTGTCGATCAGCCGCGCCACCAGCGCCCCCAACCCCATCCCTTCGGCCAAGTCGCGGCCGTACGATCCGACGTGGATTCCCGTGAGCACGATCTCTCGATGCCGCGCGGCGAGTCGGCGGACTTCGGCCACGATGGCCTCCGGCGGACGCGACCGGCGATCACCCCGGGCCAGGGTGGTCGCGCAGAACGTACAGTGCTCGTCACACCCGTCCTGGATCTTGACCCACGCGCGCGAGCCGCGGCCGAAGGTGCGGAGTCCGTCGGGCTCGTGGCCCGATTGGAGTCCCAGCGTGGCAAGCACGTCTGCGGGCGCGACGCCGCCCACCACGCCAACCACATTCGGGAGCCTGGTCAGGGTTCCGGGGTCGAGAGCGGCGGCACAACCGATCACCACCGTCCTGATGCCCGGGTTCTGCCGAGCCACGCGACGCACGAAGCCTCGCATCTTCCCCTCGCTCACGTGGGTCACCGTGCAGGTGTTGATGACGGCGGCATCGGCGGCCGGTGCCTGGTCGACGATGGTCGCACCGGCTGCTTCGAGCGCCTCTCGGAGCAGCTCGGTATCGTACTGATTCGCCTTGCAGCCGAACGTGTGGAGGAAGACCCGCATCACGGGCGAATGGTGAGCCCCAAGGAAAGCTGCCACGCGCGCTCCACGGCCCCGCCGCCATCCCGAATCGCGCGCTCGATGGCGGCATCGATGATGGCCCGGTTGGCCGCAAAGGAAAGCGCCGTCCCTGCGGAGAAGTCGATCTCGCGCGCCCGATCAGCCGTGGGGCTGAAGGGGAGCTGCGCGTACCGGAACCCCACGCGCAGCGGGACGCGGGAGGCACCGACGTCACTGCCGCCGATCTCGATGCCCGTGCCGACCTCCCACGTGTCAAACACCTGGTCAGTCAGACCGGCGGACGGGTCCACATCCGCACCGCCCCACGACCGCCAGCTCGCCGAAGCCGACCATCGCACCACCCGAACGGGGGCATACGTCCATCCTGCGGTGAGCGTCCACGGGAGCTGTAGCTCCGGCACTGGGAGCAGCGGGTCGCTGACATCGAGTCTCCCGTCGCGCCGAGCCGCGAGCCCGAAACGGAAACGGCGCGACGGGGTGACCATCACGCCGACCGACACGCCCGTTCCCGAGTAGTCCACGTCGCCCCGCTGAGTGACCGACGCGTAATCGGGGCTGTCGAAATCCCGCTGGAGCTGCTCTCGGGTCGAGCCACTGAGCAGGTGGAACGCGCCGCCCAGTTGCACTCGCTCGCTCAGCGCCCACGCCAGGCCGAACCGTACGTCGGTGATCCCTCCGTCAGATCGTACGCGGTCGGTCACGAGGACGTCCGTGCCGCGCAACGTCACCGTGTCCGTGGTCTGGATGTCGAACGACCGCTCCGCGTAGAGCGCATAGCTCACCCCGAACGAGATGGGGGACGTTTGGATCTGGCCTGCGATCATGGCCACGGGAAACCGGGTGTCGCGAAGACCCTCGGCAGCCACACCGCTCACCTCGTACCAGCGGCTCGTCGTTTCCGTCGTTCCGGACACGGTGAGTCGACCGTTGAAGGCGATCGCGGCCGGATTGACAGCCGAACGCGGATCGAGCGCGTCGAGTCCGCCACCCAAGGCGCGAGCCCGTACCGATACCGCGCGTCCCGGGAACCCCACGCCGAGCACGCCGTATACGGAAGCCTGCGCGGTAAGCGGCTGCCCTATGGCTACCGTGAGGAACGCCAACGCTGCCCCGGTCCGCCAGATCACGGCGTCCCTCCCCCGCTCAGGAACAGCGGCACGTAGGTGATACGAATCGCCGATTGTGGCCCGGCGGACCGACTGGTCGCCAATCGGACCTCGCCGAACGTCGCACCTTCGGGCACGACCGCGAGCAAGATGGTCCGAGGCCGAGTGGTGTCGGCCTGCCAGGGCCGGACGATGTGAGTCACGTCGATGCGGATCGTATCGGCGCTCCCGATCGCGACGTCGACCGCGCCGCGAATGATGGTGTCGGGGGGGGGCAGGATGAACTTCGACTTGGGTCCGTAGTCCGCTTCGAGGCCGAACGCGCGGAGGCTCAGCGTGTCACCGGGGGCACCCAGCGTCGGCTCGGCTGGCACAAGCAGCAACGTGGCGCGAACGACATTCGAACGCAGGAGGATCGTGTCCGGAACGGTGAGCCTGAGGAAGGCACGGGCCGACGGTATACCGCCCAGCGCGACCGCGTCCGGCGGCGGCGCGGTGACCGGCCGGGCGAAGAACGTGTCGAAATCGACGCTCCGGCTCTCCTCACGGCTCACAGGCGTTCCGCTGGAGTCCGTCTGCGCATAGCGTGTCAGTGCCGACTGCCCCAGCGAGCCCTGGCGAGTGCCCAGATCCACGTACGCCGCCTGATCGGCCCGAATGGCGAGTCCAACGGCCACCGTCTGGCCGTCCTCGGCCAACGTGGGGAACGCTGGTCCGACCAGTACCGTCACGAGGCTGTCGCTCGTGAGGCTGTCGCTCAGCACGGAATCCGGAATGACGATCGTCGCCAAGAGCGTGCTGTCTTGGAAGAACGGATCGAGGTCCGCGAACGCCCAACTCGTATCGACGGCCACGGGCAGCCGGTGGAGCCGCACCTCCAGGCCAGACACGTTCTGACGCCCTTTGAGCAGCGTGAAGCGAAGACGGAACGAATCGATGGCGGTAATGGGCTGCAACTCGGAGCCCACGGTGACGCTGTCGGCGAGCGGGAAGAACCGGATGACCGCTCGGCTCTGTTCCTGCGTTCCGTCGGACGCGACTTGCATGGCGGAGGCCCGGTCGGCCTGCACATAGCCCCGGAACCACTCCTCCCGCACCAGGGCTCCGCCGAGCACGGTGTCCCGCACTTGGAGTCGCGCAACCGGGCAGTAATCCGGGCACGCTCCCGGAGACGTGAGGCTCTCCTGGCAGCCGACCGCCACCGCGACGATCGCGATCATCCACCACGCCTTCATCGGGCTAGGTCTCCGGGAAGAAAGGCATCCGGCAGCAGATCGCCCAGCCGCCATTCGCGTGGCCCCGCGGTTCCAACCGCGGTCACGCGCAGGTCGAGGCCGAACTCGGCGAGGGCCTGACGGCATGCGCCGCAGGGTGAGGCTCCTGGTTCGATGTCGCTCACCACCACCAGTCGCCGGAAGTGGCGCTTCCCCTCCGCCACCGCAGCCCCCAACGCCACGCGTTCGGCACACGTCGTGAGGCCGTAAGACGCATTCTCGAGATTCGCGCCGGCATAGACGGTGCCGTCCTCGCATTCCAACGCCGCGCCGACGCGAAAGCCGCTGTAGGGGGCGTACGCATGCGCCTGAGCGGTCCGGGCCGTGGCGGTCAGAGTGTCGTCCACTGTGCAATCTCGTCGAGAAACGAAGTTCCCACATCCACCTCTACAGCAAAATAGTCGGCGATCGTCGCCCCGACGTCCGCGAGGGTCTCGCGGTCACCGAGCGAGACGGGGCGGACGCCTGGCCCCACCACCAGCAGCGGCACCACCTCACGCGAATGATCCGTCGACGCCGTCGTCGGGTCGTTGCCGTGATCGGCCGTCAAGATCATCAGGTCGTCGGGACCCAGACGACCGATGAGGGCCGGGATAGCCGCGTCGAGCTCGCGCAGTCCCTGGTAGAACCCCGCAACGTCGTTGCGGTGCCCCCAGGACTGGTCGAACTCGATGACGTTGGCAAACACCAATCCCCGATCGAGCTCGGTGAGGGCCGCCTCGATCAGCGCGTAGCCCTCGGCATTGGTCGGCGTGTGGCGGCTCTCGATGTGCCGCCCGGCAAAGAGATCGTCCACCTTCCCGACGCCCCATCTCGGAATGCCGGCCGCCGCGAGACGATCGAGCAAGGTATCGCCGGGCGGCTCGAGGGAGAAGTCGCGACGGTTGGCCGTGCGGTGGAAGTCCCCCGGACGACCCACGAACGGCCGCGCAATCACCCGCGATACGGCGTGATCCCCCACCAGCACGCGCTCGCGCCCTCCACGGCACGCGGCGTACAGCTCCTCGAGCGGAACGATCTCTTCGTGCGCCGCCACCTGAAACACGCTGTCGGCTGACGTGTAGACGATCCACTCCCCCCCCTCCAGATGGGCCGGACCCAACTCGTCCATGATCGCCGTGCCCGAAGCCGTCCGGTTCCCCATCACCCGCCGCCCGGTCAGCCGCTCGAACGCCTCGATGATCCCCGGCGGGAATCCCTCGGGATACGTGGGGAACGGTCGGTCGAGCACGAGCCCGCAGAGCTCCCAGTGCCCGGCCGTGCTGTCCTTGCCCGGAGACCGCGGCACGGCCACACCGTGGGCGGCCTCGGGAGCCCGACACGAGAGGCCGTCCAGCGGCCGGCAACATCCGAGACCCAGCTGCTCGAGGTGCGGCAGATCCACTCCACCCACGGCGCGGGCGACATTCCCCAGGGTATGACTCCCCACGTCGCCAAAGCGTGCCGCATCGGGCGCCTCGCCGATCCCCATCCCATCGAGCACGATGAGGGCGACCCTCCCAACTCCCTTGTGCTTCACGAGCCGATGTACTCGCGCCGCATGCGAACACCGAAACGGATCAGCGACTCGTAGCTGATGGTCTCGCTCCAGCCGGCGAACTCGTCGATGGAGATCGCAGCTTCCCCATCGCGCCCGACGATCGTCGCGAGATCACCGATTCGCACACCCTCGCCATCGGGTCCGAGATCCACCATGACGAAATCCATGGTGACCCGTCCGACAATCGGACGGCGCGCTCCACCGATGAGTACGTGGGCTCTCCGTTCCACGAGCCGAGGGACGCCGTCGGCGTACCCGATGCCCAGCGTGCCAATAATGGTCTCCTTCGGCGCTGCCCACGCTCCGCCGTAACTCAGCGTCTCTCCGGCGTGCACCCGGCGCAGACTCACCACGGGGGCCCGCACAGAGAGCACCGGGAGCGGTTGAGGCAGGTCCGGCGCATGCTGGCCGCCGTACAGGAAGATGCCGGGGCGCACCAGGTCCAGTCGCTCCCGAAGGCGCCACGCACCGGCACTGTTTGCCGCGTGCAGGAGGCGGGGCCGCTGCGGTAACCGATCGACGACCGCACGGAACCGCCCCCACTGGCGCTCGACGGACTCGGCACTCGCATCCGCCGCATAGAAATGGGTGAACACTCCTTCCAACTGCGGTGAGTCCCAGGCTTCGAGCCGCTCGTCGTCCCAGCGCACGCCGCAGCGACCCATCCCCGTGTCGATCTCCAGATGAAACGGCCGGTCCCAACCCGCGGCTGTGCCGGGGTCATCGAGGACCGCCCGGAGGTCGTGGTCGTGGTAGGCAGTGCGGTGCTCGGTGCGGGCCGGGGTAAACACGAGAATCGGGCGCCCAACGCCAGCCTCACGCAGCGCAACCCCTTCGTCGACCGTCGCCACCGCAAAGCCCCACGGATCCAACGACTCCAGGGCCTTGGCGACGGGAATGGCGCCCAGCCCGTACGCGTCGGCTTTGACCACGGGAAGGAGGGCAGCGCCGCCGGCAGCGTCTCGAACCGCCCTGGCGTTGGCGAGGAGATTCGCGAGATCAACCGCGACCCAACCGCGATTGCTGAATGCTCTCGTTGACACGGTCACGAGCGGACGCGTATTGTACCGGCCCTATGACGCAAATGCAAGAACCATCGACGCTTGGGCGCATTGTCGATCTCGTGCGCGACCTCCGCCGCCGCTGTCCTTGGGACGCGGCGCAGACCCCGGCTACCCTGCGGCCGTACTTCGTCGAAGAGGCCATGGAGCTCGACCACGCCATTGGCCTCGGCGACCCGGACAGCGTCCGGGAAGAATTGGGCGACGTGCTGCTTCACGTCGCGTTTCAAATCGTGCTCGCCGAAGAGGAGGGTCGGTTTGGCGCCGAAGATCTGACGCGCTCGGTCGAAGGAAAGATGTGGCGACGGCATCCACATCTGTTCTCCGAGACGGGAACGCCCTCGGCCGGTGACGCCCATCGCCCCAACTGGGAGCATGCCAAGCGGGACGAGGCAGCAGGGGATGGCGCGAGCCTGTTGGACGGCATCCCGCCGGGGCTCCCTGCCCTCCTGGCCGCCTATCGCCTCCAGGAACGGGCTGCGGGCGTCGGCTTCGACTGGCCCGACGCCAAAGGCCCCTTTCTCAAGGTGCAGGAGGAGACCCGGGAGCTGGAATTGGAGCTCGAAGACGGGGGCGACGCTGACCGAGTCGACGCCGAGATCGGCGACCTGTTGTTCGCCGTCGTCAACCTCGCGCGAAAGCTGGGGTGCGATCCCCGCGCCGCGCTCGAGCACGCGAACGTCAAGTTCACCGACCGGTTCCGGAAGATCGAGGCCGTCGCCGCCGAGCGTGGGATCGACATCCACTCGGCAGGACTCGAGATGCTGGATGCGCTGTGGGACGAAGTGAAGAGCGATGTCGAATGACGCGTGCTACGGATACAGCTTGGTCATCATCCTCGGGAACGCAATCGCCTCCCGAATGTGGGGCATGCCACAGATCCACGCCACCGTCCGTTCAACGCCAAGGCCGAAGCCGGAGTGCACAAACGTGCCGAATTTCCTGAGGTCCAGGTACCACGCATAGTTCTCTTCCGGCAGCCCGAGCTCGCGGATGCGGGCGCGGAGCTTGTCGTGATCGTCCTCCCGCTGGCTCCCTCCGATGATCTCCCCGTACCCCTCCGGGGCAAGGCAGTCGTTGTTGCGAACCGTTCGGGGGTCAGCGGGGTTCTCTTTCATGTAGAACGCCCTGACGGCCTTCGGATAGTCATAGACGAACACGGGACGATCGTACTGGCTGGCCAGCGTGGTCTCTTCGTCCGCACCGAGATCCGCTCCCCACTCGATGCCGGATCCGAGAGATTGCAGCATCCTGATGGCTTCGGTATACGAGAGGCGGTGAAACGGCGGCGCCACCCGCTCGAGCGGCGCGGTATCGCGTTCTAGCTCCAGCAGATCCTGGGCACGGCGCTCGAGACATCGGCCGACGATGTAGGAAACGAACTCCTCCTGCAGCCGCATGTTGTCGTCGGAGTCGTACCAAGCCATCTCGGGCTCGACCATCCAGAACTCGGTCAGGTGCCGACGGGTCTTGGATTTCTCAGCGCGAAAGGTCGGGCCGAAACAGTACACGCGGCCGAGTGCCGCGGCCGCGGCCTCGAGATAGAGCTGTCCGGTCTGGGCCAAATACGCGGTGCCGAGATCGAAGTACGGCGTCTCGAACAGCGTCCCGGCGGATTCGCCGATCGATCCCGTCAGGATCGGCGTGTCGACCAGCACGAAGTGGCGCTCGTAGAAGAAGTCACGAATGGCCTGGACGACCTCGTGGCGAATCTGCATGATTGCAACTTGGCGGCGACTGCGCAGCCAGAGGTGGCGATGCTCGAAGAGGAAGGCGGTTCCGTGCTCTTTTGGCGTGATCGGGAAGTCCACGGCTTCGCCCAGGATCTCCACGGCGGAGACGCTGAGTTCCGCGCCTCCGGGGGACCTGGCGTCTTCCCGGACCATGCCCGTGACCGCCACGGCCGTCTCCTGGGGCGCCCGCCGAAACCGTTCCCACGTTTCGGGATCGGTCTCTTGCTTTCCAAGCACGCACTGGAGATAGCCGGTACCGTCGCGGAGCACCATGAACGCGATCTTGCCACTCGATCGGGTCGTCACCACCCAACCGCGCACGGTCGCTTCCGTACCGATCCGCTCAGGGAGATCCGCAACGTAGGTCTGCGGCAGCATAGGGCGGGTATCCTAGCCCTCGCCGTGATCGGTGTCAACGCGATCGCGTGCGTTCCCCGCCTGGCCGAAGCACCGGTGGGGGAGCAAGCCGCTTGGGCCACCCACGGGGGCGACCTCGCGCGCGCGCCCTCGGCGGAGGAGGCCCTTTCGACCGATCTGGAGCCGGCCTGGACATGGGACGCCGGCCGTGCCGCCGCGGGCCCCATCGCAATTGGCGACTCCGTGGTGGTTGCCGTCTCGACCGACCGGCGGATCGCTGTGCTCCGTCGTGATTCCGGCCAGCTCATCTGGCGAGCCCGCCTCAAGGGGCCAGGTGCGTCGGGCCCGCTGTTCGAGGGCGAGACAGTGTATGCAGCGAGCGGCGATCGGCGTGGCGCGGTCCACGCCTACGGTCTGCTGACCGGCAAGAGGCGCTGGAGTCGCGCGGTGGGTCCCGTGGTCGGGCCGCTCGCACTCGGCGAGGCCACAGTTTACGCGGCCACCACCGCGGGCTCTGTCGTCGCGCTGGATGCGGAGCGGGGTCACGTGCGCTGGCAGCGGAGCTTCACCGGCCCACTCCGCTCCGGCGTGACGCACGTCGGTGTCCATCTGCTCGTCGCCAGCGACGACTCGCTGTACCTCGTCCGCAGTGACGATGGCCACGTCGTTGCGAGCACCGCAGCCGACGGAGCCCCGTACCACCCACCGGCCATCACGGGTACGCTCCTTGTCGCGGCATCGCCGGACGGGATCGTGTCGGGGTACGCGTTGCCGTCGCTCGAGCGTCAATGGAGTCTTGACGTGGAAGCTCCGGTGTTTGGCAGCCCGGCCATAGCCCGCGACACGGCCTTCGTCGTGACCCTCGACGGGCACCTGTGGCGTATCCCGCTCAATACCCCGGCGTGGGCCCGCGCTATCGACCTGGGGTATACGGTCCGCGCGGCGCCGACACCCGTGTGGGACGGGGTCCTGATCGGCACGGTCGCGGGTGACATCGTGTTTCTCCGAGGCGAGAGCGTCGAGCCGGTGTGGCGGGCCTCCGTCGATGGTCCCATCGAGGTCGCGCCGGTGGTCGATCGAGGCACGCTCTTCGTCATTGACGGACGCGGAACGATTCGGCTATGGCGATCGGCCACCGAGCCCAGGGAACCCTGACGGGCGTGGAGCGTAAGGGACGATAGGATGACGACGGTACGGTCACTCGCGCGGAGCGTCTGGTGGTTGGCGTTCCTGTGGCTCGGGAGCACGGGAGCCGTTCGGGCCCAGGACCCGCTCGTGACGACCGGGACGCCCTGGATCGTCACGGTGTCGCACTGGGGCCGATGGCCGGCCCTCGCGGCGTCGGCAGGACTCGTGACGTTTGCCGCTCTTCGGCAGCACGATGCGCGTGAGAGCCTCGATCAGCTCGAGGGCTACTGCCGGGCCGACCCAGCCCGGTGCTTCCTGGTTCCGGGACCCGGCGGGCTGGGAGAGTTGTACGCCGATCCGGAGGCGGAGTCACTGTTTCAGGAGCACGCGCGCTCGGAGCGCCGAGCACGAAGCTTCTTGCTGGGTGGCCAGCTCTCACTCTTGGCAGCCGGCACGATGTTCCTGATCGATCTCGTCCACGACGGCGACGACCCCGCGAAGACGATTCCGTTCACCCCGCTCGAGGTGTACGCAACCCGAACACGCCTGGGATTCAGCGTGCGGTTTTGAGGCGCCGGCGGCCGCTACGCGATCCACATCGGAGGAGCTGTCATGGCAAGCGAATTGGCTGCACAGCAATGCGTTCCCTGTCGCGGCGGCGTGCCCCCGCTGACCGGGAAACAGATCCGGACGTTGCTGGCCAAACTCGGCGGCGAGTGGTCGGTATTGGACGAGCACCATTTGACGAAGACCTACAGCTTCGACGACTTCGCCCAGGCGCTCGACTTCACCAACCGCGTTGGGGCGATCGCCGAGGAGCAAGGGCATCACCCCGACATCCTCCTCAGCTGGGGCAAGGTGGGTCTCCAGATCTGGACGCACAAGATCGACGGCCTCACCGAGAGTGACTTCGTCCTCGCTGCTAAGGCGGACCAGGCCTTCGAAGCGCGTTAACCACGCGGCTTCTCGGCGCGAACGAAGGCGCTCCGGAACGCTCCCACCCCCGGGACATCGAACGCACGGGTCTCCTCGAGCGCGATCTCGATGAAACCCACCGCCCGCAGCTTGTCGCGGTAGGCCGATTCGGTAAGCGCGCCCGCCACGCATCCGGACCAGAGCGCGAGATCGGCGCGGGCCTCCGGTGCGAGATCATCGGTCGCGACGATGTCGCTGACCGCCAGTCGTCCGCCGGGACGGAGCACCCGATACACCTCCTGGAACACACGATCCTTGTCTGCCGACAGATTGATCACGCAGTTCGAGATCACGACATCGAGTGATACGTCGGGCAGGGGAATGTCTTCGATCTCACCCTTCAAGAACTCGACGTTCTCGAGACCGGCCTCCCGCTGGTTGGTGCGGGCCAGCTCCAGCATCTCGTCGGTCATGTCGAGGCCGTAGGCCTTGCCCGTCGGCCCAACGCGCCTCGCTGACAGCAGCACGTCGATCCCGCCGCCCGATCCCAGATCGAGGACCGTCTCGCCGGGCGACAACTCGGCGAGCGCCGTCGGGTTGCCGCATCCGAGGGATGCCTCGACCGCTCCCCGTGGCAAGTCGGTGACGTCCGCGGGCTCGTAGATTCGCCGGCTCACGTAATCGGCGCTCGGATCTGGACCACAGCACCCTGATCCTCCACCGAGGACCTTGAGTGCAGCCGCCGCGTAGTGGTCGCGCACCGCGCTCTTCACGTCCTCCGTCCGCTTTGCCATGACACGCACACCTTTCCTATCAACATCTGTTGATATACCTGGTCAAACAGAACCGTCTACCCGCAGCATACCTCGAGACTGTTCCTCGCTTCCCGTTGCGCGCGTGCGAGCCCGCCCAGTGCGGCGGCGGTCTCCTCCAGCGCTTCGGCGTCGAGCGAGTAAAACATCCAACGGCCCCGCTTCTCCGCGCGCACCAGACCGGCCTCCCTGAGCGTCTTCAGGTGATGCGACAGGAGCGGCTGGGCCACGTCCAGTTGATCCACCAGCTCACACACGCAGGTCTCCGTGCCGACGAGCGCCTCCAGGATCCGGAAGCGTGTGTCGTCGGCCAGCGCTCGGCAGCAGGCGACCGAGGTGTCACGGTGGGCGCTGGCAGTGTTCATGAGGACAATATATCAATAAGTATTAATATATCAAGCGCCCCCGGCGCCTCTGATCGAAGAAACACCGTAGATTGGCCTCAGGCGGTCGACGCTACCCCACCCTGAACAGCTCTATGCCGCGCTCGTAGCGCCGCTCCACGCGGCGCCGGAGCGGCTGATTGGCCTGTCCTGAGAGACTGGGATCGCTCCCGATGAGCGCCAGTGCGGCGCGGCGCGCCAGCAGCACGAGGTCGTCATCCCGCTCGAGATCGGTGAAGCGCAGGTTGATCCCACCCGCTTGTCGGGTGCCGGCCAGCTCCCCCATGCCGCGATCCTTGAGATCCAGCTCCGCGATCTTGAAGCCGTCGGTCGTGCGGGCGAACGGCTGGAGCCGAGACCGCTGCTCCGGCACGTCGCTGAGCAAGACACAATGGCTCTCGTCCGCACCCCGCCCTACCCGGCCACGCAGCTGATGCAGTTGTGCCAGACCGAAGCGCTCCGGATGCTCGATGACCATCACGGTGGCATTGGGAACGTCGATCCCCACCTCGATGACCGTCGTGGCAACGAGGACGTCCACCACTCCGTCCCGGAACGCCCGCATGACGGCATCCCGCTCGTCCCCTTTCATGCGCCCGTGCACAAGATCGACGGTCAGCGGGGCCAGTTCGCCTTTCAGCTGCTCGGCCATGGTGGTGGCGGCCTTGAGGTCGACCTTCTCCGATTCGTCGATCACGGGATACACGACGTAGGCCTGACGACCCGCCTGGCAGCGCTCTTTGAGAAACGCATAGACGTTCTGGCGGTCGCGACCGGTCCGCAGCCCGGTCTTCACGGGGCGCTGACCCTTGGGCTTCTGCTTGAGCGTCGAGATGTCGAGGTCACCGTACAACGTGAGCGCGAGAGTTCTCGGGATCGGAGTGGCCGAGAGAAGGAGCACGTCGGGTGCCTCCCCCTTCTCGATCAGGGCCGCCCGCTGTTCCACGCCAAACCGATGCTGCTCGTCGATGACCACGAGCCCGAGCCGCTGAAAGTCGGTCTGCTCCTGAAAGAGGGCGTGCGTGCCCACGATGACACGCGCGCCCCCATCGGCGATCCGACCGCGGATCGCCGCCTTCTCGGCGGGGGACAGCCGCCCCAAGAGGATCTCGGGCATGATGCCCAGCGGAGCGAGAAACTCGGTCAGCGTGCGCCCGTGTTGCTCGGTGAGCAGCTCCGTTGGCGCCATGACCACGGCCTGATAGTCGTTCTCGACCGCGAGCAGCATCGCGAAGAGCGCCACGACCGTCTTTCCCGTACCGACGTCACCCATGAGCAGCCGGTGCATGCGCTTGTCGCCGATCATGTCGGCCGTGATCTCGCGAACGGCGCGTTTTTGGTCGGCCGTGAGGTCGAATGGCAGCGTATCCTTGAGCCGCGACGTGTGCGTCTTCCGGAGCGCGAAACGTGGTCCTTTGTGCGCGCTCTTGGCGAGGTGACGGGCACGCGACACGACGAGCTGCAGGTCGAACAGCTCGTCGAGTGCCAGGCGCCGCCGGCCTTGCTCCCACTCTCCGGAGCGCGTCGGGCGGTGCAGGGCGCGCAGCGCCTCGTCGAGCGTTGCGACGCCGGCTTCGCGACGCAGCGATTCCGGAAGCGAGTCGCTCGCCACCGCGAGCATCGCCTCGAGATGCTCCGCCACGATCCGCCGGACTTGCCGGTGGGTCAGCCCCTCCGTGGCCGGGTAGACCGGCAAGACCAGGCCTTGGCCGTTCGTTCCCTCGCCGTCTCCTTCCCCGGCGTCGGCGAGGACGATCTGCTCCCGCGGCGCGACCTGGCGGCCATGATAGTACTTGACCGGGCCGGTGACCAGCAGCAGCTGTCCCGGTTTGATGCTCCGATCCAGGAATGCCTGGCCCGGCCACGCGCATTCGATCACGCCGCTGCTGTCTCGCAGCACCGCGCGGAAAATCCGCAGGCGCCGGCGGGTGGGCACCACGCCCTTCGACACCACACGCCCCACCAACGTCACTTCCATCCCCACGGTGGCCTTGGCAATCGGCGTCACCGTCGTGGCGTCGAGATAGCGATGCGGGATGTGGTACAGGAGATCTTCCACCGTGCGCACGCCGAGCCGGGCAAAGGCGTCGGCGCGCTGCGGGCCGACACCCTTGAGAAACTGGACGGGCGTATCCGCCTGAAGCATCAGTCGGCCAGGAGCCGCTCGGCGAACCGGGCGGGATTGAAGATCTCCAGATCGGCGAGCCCCTCACCCACGCCGACGAACCGGATCGGCAGCCCGAGCTCATGCTGGACCCGCAGCACCGCCCCACCCTTGGCCGTGCCGTCTAGCTTGGTCAGCACGATGCCCGTGAGCGGGACGGCCTCGGAGAAGAGCCGCCCCTGCTGGAACGCGTTCTGCCCCACCGTGGCATCCAGCACGAGAAGACTCTCGTGCGGCGCGCCAGCGCGTTTCCGGCTCACGACGCGGGCAATCTTCTTGAGTTCGTCCATGAGGTCGCCGTGCGTGTGAAGACGCCCCGCCGTGTCGATCAGCACCGCGTCCACACCGCGAGCCGTGGCCGCCTCGATCGCGTCGAACGCCACCGCAGCCGGGTCGCCGCCCTGGGAGCCGGTCACGATTGGAACGTCGAGCCGGTCGGCCCAGATGCGCAGCTGCTCGCGAGCACCGGCCCGAAAGGTGTCGGCCGCCGCAAGCAGCACGGATCGGCCCTCACGCCGGAGCCCGTGCGCCAGCTTGGCGATCGTGGTCGTCTTGCCTCCGCCGTTTACCCCGAAGATGAGGACCACGGCAGGCCCCGAGCCGTCACCCAATTCGAGCCCGGTAGCCGCCGAGGCCGGGGGCAGGTAGCCGGTGACGCGTTCGGTGAGCCAGGCGCGCACCGCCGCCTCGGACTTGAGCGCACCCCGCCTGAGCTGTCCCTCCAGGTCCTCCGCGATGTCGAGCGCGGCAGGACCGAAATCCGCCTCCACGAGCACTCGCTCCACGCGTTCCAGCGTCTCGCTGTCAAGCCCTTTCACCAACACGGTCACGTCGGTGAGCGCCACCTCTTTGATCCGCTGCCACAGACCCTTCCTCATGGCAAGCCTCGACGCTGACGCCATGCCCACTCACCCACGAACGCCACGATCACCAGCGCGAACGCCCACCACCGCTGCCGCAGATATGCTTCCACGCGCGACGTCACTCCATCCGCCGGCCGTTCCGATCGCACCACGCCGTCGCGCGGGGGCCACTCATCGGAGTACTCCTCGACCACGATCGATCCCCGCTCCCCGTCCCACTGCCATTGGTACGTGCCGGGATCGAGCGAGGCGCTGGCCCTGCCCTCGACATCGAAGCGGAGCACAACCACGGTGTCGGCCGTGGCGCTTTGCAGCGTCACGGCCACCGAATCCGGCGGCGAATCCGCTCGCCACTGAAAGCCGACGGGGACTCCGCGCTGCACCACGCGCAATGCGTCGAGCCGCCCGCGTCGGGCAGGCCGATCGGACGCCAGCAACCAGTCCGTACCCGCCGCCACCAGGGTACGAAACGCCTCGAGCCCCGCGCCTCCGCGCAGCATCCAGCGATAAAAGCCATCACCTCCCGTCACCAATTCGCGCCGGCTGCCACTCGTCGATCCGACCACGAGGGGGCGCGGCGGGCCACGCCGCCCCTCGCGTGCGGCGAGAACCGTCCAGCTGTCCGCGGTCCCGCGCCGCGCGTTGGCAGCAAGGAGCGGCGGCAGGGAATCCCACTCCACCCGCGCCAGGTCGGCGAGGAGCGGAGAGGAGGGAACCGGGCCGGACAGGTACCACTCCCCGAGCTGTGGCGCCTCGCCCTCGACCGACCACCGCCACACCGGGGTCGTGCCGGGGACGCCCCACGCGGTGAGATCGCCCCGCGCCACCACGAGTGACGCACCGGTGACCGCCTGGCGGATGGTCGTCGCGGTCACGCCCGTTCCCTTCCGGGTCTCGATCCACGACTCCCCCGCCACGCGGGCAAATCCGCGGACCGGCACGCCGGACACGTCGGCCACCACGGCCGCGAGAAAGCGTCCGTCCCAGTCGGGTGGGTCTAGTATGACCACGATGGGCGCCACGTCCGTCACCGTGATCGTGCGGAGCCGAACATTGTCCCGCAATTCCACGTCGCCGTCCGCGGCGACCCGAAACGCGACCACGTGGGTACCGGGAGCCAACGCCCGCGGGGGGAGCACGACCGCGCGACGGGCCGTGGCCGGCGGGGGCGGCAGATCGAATTGCCCGCCGCGAAGGCGCCGACCGTCGAGGGTGACCTCGAGGCTCACCCTGCCACCCAGCTGGCCCCACGTGCCGATGACCACCGTGGCCACGACCGAGTCGTCACGGGCAACCGTGGTCGGCAGGTCCACGTGCAGCAGGGCCACGCCAGGCACGTCGTGGCGCGGTAACACCACCATCTCGACGCCGTTCAGGAGCTGCGGCGGAATCGTGGCGAGATCCGTGAGTTCCCCATCAGTCACCACGGTGACGGGGCCGCCGAGGCCCCGTGCAACCGTAAGGGCCTCGCGGAGTCGCGAGTCGCCGTCGAGCGGAACCGAGTCTTCGACGGGCCCGACCGTGGCCCCGAACCCCAGGAGGCGGCCGCGCGGGCCGGCGATCCGGCGCGCCGTGTCGCGAGCGGTCTCCCACTGCCCGCCGGCGGCGTGAAAGCTCAGGGACCGGTCCAACAGGACGGTGGTCCGCCCGGGCACGGCGTCGTCCAGCCAGCTGGGATTGAGCAACAGGAGGGCCAGCAGGCCGACACCGGCGGCACGAAGCGTCGCGAGCCCCACTCCCTCGGCGCCGAGATCTTCGCGGAGCACATAGACCCAGAGGCCGAGCGCAAACGCGGCGGCAACGATCGCGACGATCAACACCATGGGTCCGGCTGTTCAGGGCATCGGATCACGGGGTACGTCACCCATCGCCCCCGATCCGTCGCCAGTCAGTCGAGTCCGGCCGCGATGGTGGGAGCCGCTGGAGGGGCGAGCAACCTGTCGTACTGGATCTTCAGTGAGTCGAACTCGGCCCGCCGCGCCTTCGGCACGGGGTCGCCTTCGCCGAAGCGCACGGCCGTTCGCGGGTCGACGTGCCGACCGTTCTTCAGAAACTCGTAGTGCAGGTGGGGCGCGTTGGCCAGCCCCGACATCCCCACATATCCGATCACCTGGCTCTGCCGCACCCGTGTTCCGGCGTGGATGCCCGAGGCCAGACTTCGCATGTGCGCATAGCGCGTCTGGATACCCTTGGGATGGCGAATCACGACCACGAGTCCGTAGCCGCCCCAGCGGCTGGCGCGCGTCACCGTCCCGTCGCCCGTGGCCATGATCGGCGTGCCACTCGCCGCCGAGTAGTCTACCCCGAGATGTGGCCGGCTCTGCTTCAGAATGGGATGGTAGCGGTTGCGCGAAAACCCCGAGGAGATCCGCCGGAACTCGGCGGGGTAGAGCTTGAACGCTCGCCGCAGCGAATGCCCCTCGGCAGAGTAGTAGGCGTTGAAGCCCCGGTCATCGGTCATGACGTAGGCCGAGTTCTCCACGCCGCGCGTCTCGACTTTGGCCGCGAGGATCCGGCCGAACCGCACGTCCCCGAGATCGGACGTGAGACGCTCGTAGGCGATCTCGAAGGCGTCACCGGGGTAGTTGTCCCGCGTGAAGTCGACCACCCATCCGAACACGCCGTCGGCCAGGTCCCACGTAAGGCGCGCGCGTTCCGCCGGTGGCAGTACGTCGTCGGGTACCAACCCCTCCACGGTCTCGTACAACGAGGATCGAATCTGCCCCCAGGCGATCTCGGTATTGACGGTCCAGTAGATCGGCTGCGACTCGCCGAGCCATCCCACGTCCACGTCCCGCTTCAACCGGAGGATCTGCTCGCTCCCGAGCCGTACCGTCACACGCTCCGGCACCGGCTCGTTGAGCACGTACCGAAACGCGAACACCTGACCCGCGCGCACTCGTCTGGGATCGATGGGCTCGGCCGCCTCGAGAAGTTGCAGGAGCTCGGATCCGACGATGTTGTGGCGTGCGAACAGGTGGGAGAGCGTCTCGCTGGACTGGAGCGTATCGCTTCGCTCCTCGTAGGCCGTCGAGACGACGAGTGGCAGTGCAACTGGCAGGTCGTCACCGCCGAACACGCTCGTGCCGATGCGAAGGAGCGCGATGCCGGCGGCGAGCCCGCCGGCGACGCGAAGCGCACGCCGGTGCATCAGTCCATCTGGCGCCGGATGAATGTCGGGATCTCCATCTCTCCCACCTCGGCGTTGGGAACGGCTGGCGTCGGGCTGGAAGGCTGCAGCGGCGTGGAGATGCGCTGCGGGCGCTGCGGGAACGGGAGCACGCCGGGCAGCCCGGCTCGGCCGAAGGGTCCCTCCTGCTGGGTGACAACCTTGTCGAACCCCGTCGCGATCACGGTCACCCGCACCTCACCCGCCATCGCCGGATCGTGCACCGCCCCGAAGATGATCTCGGCCTGATCGCCCGCGGCATCGTGGATGATCTCGCTGATCTGATTCACTTCGCCCAACGTGAGGTCTTCGCCACCATTGATATTCACCAGCACGCCGGTCGACCCGCCAATCGAGACATTATCCAGCAGCGGGCTCGTGATGGCCTGCTGCGCCGCTTCGATGGCCCGGTCCTCACCGCGCCCGACCCCGGTGCCCATGAGGGCCGAGCCGCCATTCTGCATCACCGTTCGAACATCGGCGAAATCCACATTCACGAGGCCCGTGATGCTGATGAGGGTCGAGATCCCCTGGGTCGCATGCAGCAAGACCTCATCGGCCTTCTTGAGGGCCTCCTGGAACGGGACGTTCTTGCCCACCACCGCGAGCAACCGCTCGTTGGGCACCACGATCATCGTGTCGACGTGTTTGCGCATTTCGGCAATGCCGATTTCGGCCTGCCGCATCCGCTTCCGGCCCTCGAACAGGAATGGCTTGGTCACGATCCCGACCGTCAGGGCCCCCACGTCGCGGGACAGCTGTGCCACGATCGGCGCCGCGCCCGTGCCAGTTCCGCCGCCCATACCGCAGGTGACGAACACGAGGTCGGCACCTTCCAGCACGTGCAGCACATCGTCGCGATTCTCCTCGATCGCCTGTCGGCCGATCTCCGGACGGGCGCCGGCGCCAAGGCCCCGGGTCAGCTTCTTGCCGATCTGGGTCTTGATGTCCGCTCTGTTGTGGAGGAGTGCCTGCGCGTCCGTGTTGATCGAGATGAACTCCACCCCAGAAAGGCGCTCTTCGATCATCCGGTTCACGGCGTTGCCTCCACCCCCGCCGATCCCTGCCACCTTCATGCGGGCGTTCTTCGCGATCGATTCCTCGAGTTCGAAGACCATGCGTTCCTCGTTGTCGCCTGTGGCTAAAAGAACTCCTGCAGCCAACGCTTCACCGGACCCAAAACCCTGTCCACGGTGGTGTCTCCCGCGGCGTCCCCCAGGGAACGACGCATCCCGTAGAGGGCCAAGCCCACCGGCACCGCGTACCGCGGAGCCTGTACGCTGTCGACCAATCCCTTGATGCCGCGCTCCGGCACACCTTTGCGCACCGGCATCGCGAACACCTCTCGTCCGAGCTCCACGATCCCGGCCATGTGCGCCCCGCCACCTGTTAGCACCACTCCCGCAGCGAGCCGCCCGGCATACCCCGCCTGGCCAATCTGATCGAGCACCCGACCGAAGATCTCGTCCAACCGCTGATGAACGATGTGCGCCACCAACTCCCGTTTGGCGTGCCGTGCCCCCTGCCCCGGCGTGCTCGGCAACTCGATCATCTCGTCCGGGTCGACCAGAGGAGTGTACGCGACACCCCACCGTTCCTTCAAGCGCTCCGCGTCGGTCTGCGTGACGCTCAACCCGTGGACCAAGTCGCTG
Organism: Gemmatimonadota bacterium; assembly: GCA_029863245.1. GTDB lineage: Bacteria > Gemmatimonadota > Gemmatimonadetes > Gemmatimonadales > GWC2-71-9 > JAOTVV01. The sequence goes on along the minus strand of JAOTVV010000003.1, from coordinate 57,282 downwards.
GTCACGTACGCGCCCGCGCACCGATCCGACGACAGGTGCCTCAGCTTGTGGTCATGGAAGATAGCGACGGTAGTCGAGCCACCGCCAAGCTCCACCAGGGCACAGCCGAGTTCCTTCTCTTCGTCGGTCAGCACCGCTTGCGCCGCCGCGAGCGGCTCGAGCACCAGCTCGTGCACCGGGTAACCGGCACGCTCCACGGCCTTGCGGAGGTTTTGTGCCGACTGCTTGTGCACGGCCACGATCCGCATCTCGACCTCGAGCCGCATGCCGGTCATGCCGACGGGATCGTTGATGCCCCCCTGCTTGTCGAGCGTGTACTCCTGGGGGATCGGAAGCAACAGCGCGTGCTCGTCACCGAGGCTCACGCTCAAGGCGACTTCGTGCACGCGTTTCACGTCCGCCGCCTTGACCTCGTTCCCGGTCACGGCCACCAGACCCTTGGTCACCTGGGTCCGAACGTTCTCGGCGGAGACGCCGCAGTAGACGCCGGTGACCTTGGCTCCCGCCATCCGCTCGGCGTCGCGCACCGCGCTCCCCACCGCTCGCGTGGTCTCGTCGATGTCGCGCACCACGCCGCGTCGAACGCCGGTCGTGCGAGCGAGACCCACGCCGAGGATCTTCGTCGACACCGATCGCCCCTCGCCCGCAACCTCCGCGATCACGGCGCACGTCTTCGTGCTGCCTATGTCCAGCCCAGCAACTACCGATTCACGCTTCACGCTCTCCCCCGACGTACGACGACCCACCCCTCGAACCGGGCATCGAGCTCCCGAAACGGGATCTCCTGCTGCGTGAGGTGCAGGCGGACGGCTCGCACGGCTCGAATATCGTCCTCGACCGCGCCCGAGCCCAACAGGACGCGCCGAGTGCCCACCTCCAGAATAACGGATTCGTCGCGACCGCGCCGGGCGGCATCCACCTGCTCGAACAGCGTCGCATCCGTTCGGCGCACCAATGTGAGGATGCGCGTGAGCACCGAATCCGGTCGCTCGACGATCGGGAGATCGAAGCCCGTCGCCGCGGCGTCGTAGGGAAGCGGATGCCCCGCACCGTCAAGCGGAACGAGCCCACCGCTGCCGCGCGCAAACGCGACCGGCAATTCCTCGACCACCGAGATGCGGAGCGTCGCCGGGAGGCGCCTCGCCGCCGTGGCCCGCACGATCCCTGGTACCGATTCGGCCCGCTGTTCCAAGTCACCAAGCGGATCGAACAAGTTGAGATCGGACGGAAGCATGAGGCCGGCAAGCACGCGCTCCGGGGATAGATACCGCACGCCGACCAGCTCCACCTGGCGCACCCGGAAGAAGTCGATCCGGCGTAGCCCCAGCGGCAACAGCACGTACGCCAGCGCCACCGCCCCGAGGACGACCGCGAGGACGGCGACCCGCCGCTTCACGCTGCCGCGCCGCTGAGCTGCCGCATCAGCTCGCGACCCACGTCGGTGATGTCGCCGGCCCCCAACGTCACCACGACGTCCCCGTCGGCCACCAGCGCGGCCACGCGGTGGGTCACGTCTCCGCGGATGGGTACCCACTCCACCACCGCGCCGGCCATGCGGGCCGCCTCGGCGACCACTTCACCGGTCACCCCAGGAATCGGCCGCTCGCGCGCCGGATAGATCTCGGTCACGACCGCCCGGTCGGCCATCGCGAGTGCAATGCCCATGGCTTGCCCCAGGTCGCGGGTCCGCGAGAAGAGATGGGGCTGGAAGACTGCGACGAGTCGGGCGTCGGGATACCGCTGCCGCATCGCCCCCAGGGTTGCCGCGACCTCGGACGGATGATGCGCGTAGTCGTCCACGATGGTCACTCCACGAGCGGTACCGAGCAGCTCGAACCGCCGTCCCACTCCGGCGAACCCTGACAGCCCATCCACGGCCGCGTCCACGTCCGCTCCGATGGCCAGCGCCGCACCGACGGCCATCGCGGCGTTTCGGAGGTTGTGCAGACCGGGCACGCGAAGCTCGAGCCGCACGGTGTTTCCGTCGGGCAGCGTCAGCGCCGCGGCATTCCGTTTCGGCTCGCGCACCACATCGGTGAGCCGGAGATCCGCGTCCTTGGCCAACCCCACCGTCCACACCGGGACCGTCAGCGCGTCGCCGACTCGCTTCGCCCCGCCGTCATCGGCCCCCACCAGCACTCGCTCCGCCCGTCCGGCGAACCGGATGAACGCCTCCTCCAAGGCCTCGAGCGAGCCATAGCACTCCAGATGATCGGCCTCGACGTTGTTCACCAGAGCGACGGCGGGCGCGAGCTCAAGGAAGGAGCGATCGTACTCGTCGGCCTCGACGACGAAGAGGGCGTCACCACCGAACCGGACGTTTCCCTCCCACGCATTGACGCGCCCTCCCACCAGCGCCGTCGGGTTTCGCCCAGCCGCGGTGAGCGCCTCGGTCACCATCGCCGTGGTCGTCGTCTTGCCGTGCGTACCGGCCACGCCGATCACCCTCCCCCCCTCGACCACCGCCGAGAGCGCGTGCGCCCTGGTCATCACTGGCAGGCCGGCAGCCCGGGCCGCGGCGACCTCCGGATGGTCGGCGGCAACCGCAGCGGTATAAACCAATGCGCGAGAGTCACTTACGTGGCTTGGATCGTGGCCAGCCAGTACCTTGGCCCCGTGCCGCCGCAACTCGTCGGCAGCTTCGGAATGAACGTCACAGCCGGAGACAGCAACCCCGCGGCGCAGGGCGACGAGTGCCAGCGCACTCATCCCAGCGCCCGCTATCCCCATGAAATGGATGGGTCGGGGATCGTCAGGGGCAAAAAGGTGCATCGGTGGGCAGCTAATATAAGGCGATCGCGAAAGTTGCGAAAGGTACTGGACTTAGCTCACTAGAGACAGGATGTGGCGGGCGATGTTTTGGGCTGCTTTCGGGTACCCTCGGGCCCGTGCGGCGGCCTCCATTCGGGACCGGTCGGTGGGGGAATCGAGGAGTTGGCGCACGGCGCGCGCGAGCGCTTCAGGGCTCAGGTGGTCCTGGCCGAGGTGCACGGCCGCGCCGGCCTGAGCGAGCGCCTCAGCGTTTCTGGTCTGATGGCTCCCGGCGGCGGTCGGCAGCGGAACCAGCACGGACGGTAGCCCCCAGGCACACAACTCGGCGGTCGTCATCGCCCCCGCTCGGGCTACCACCAGATCGGCCGCCGCGTAGGCCTCTGCGACGGGGTCCCAAAATGGCCGCACGATGCGGTCGGGCTCCTGGTGATGGGCACGAAACTCGTCGTACATCGCCGGTCCGGTACTCCACAGCACCCCGCAGCCCCGGAACGCTCCGTTTCTCATGGCGCCGGCAACGGCCTCGTTGACGGCCCTGGCCCCCTGGCTCCCCCCCATGACGAACACGACCGGGACATCCGTCGGCAGGCCGAGCTGCATCCTCGCGCGGTCCCGGTCGGGCCGCGGGTCGGGCGGTGGCACGATGGGGTTGCCGTACTGGCACACCTCCGTGCGGCGGCCCGGGCGCAGATGGAGCCGGGCTTCCGGATACCCCAGGTGAATCTGCCGGGCTCGGCCGGCCAGCCACCGCGTCGTGAGGCCCGGAAAAGCGTTCTGCTCCTGGAGCACCAGCGGCACCCCACGCCGCATGGCCTGCCACAGGATGGGCCCGGACGCGTAGCCTCCGGTCCCCACCGCCACCGCCGGCTGCTCAGCCTCCAAGAGCCGCGCGCCGGCTCTGAGCAGTCGGGCGAGGATCAGCGGCCAGCGCAGATTCCGCCACCAGGCGCGACGATAGAGCGGTTCGGCCGGAAGGAGGTGGTAGCGGAAGGAGCGCGTTGGAAGGATGCGGGCTTCGACACCGCGCGCCGCTCCCACCAACACCGGCTCGACGTCATCGGTTTCGCTGCGCAGTGCGTCTGCAAGGGCGAGTGCGGGCATTAGGTGGCCACCCGTCCCGCCCCCTGCGATCAGCACCCGGATCACGCTCTGGACTCCGCCCGCGAGCGCTGGACCGCGATGTTCATGAGCACCCCGGTGGCGAGGAACGACACCAGCAGGGACGACCGACCGAATGAGATGAACGGCAGGGAGATCCCGGTGGTCGGCACCACCGCCATCGTCACACCGATGTGCAGCACGGCGGCAAGCCCGATCATCACCGTGAGCCCCGTGGCGAGGAGCATGCCGAAGGAGTCTGAGGCACGACGCGCGATTCGAAAACCCAGGATGAGGTAGAGCCCGAAGAGCCCCACCATCACACAGACGCCGACGAAGCCCCATTCCTCACCGATCGTGCTGAAGATGAAGTCCGAGTACCCGTACTGGAGGTGCCCGAGCTTCTGGAGCCCCTCCCCAAACCCGACCCCGACGGCCCGACCCGCTCCCATCCCGATGAGGGACTGATTGATCTGCCAGTTGGCCTCCGCGGCATCGCTGCCGGCGCTCAGGAAGCCGACCAACCGGGCCAGACGGTATTGCACCGACACGATCTGGTGCCAGGCGATCGGAACCGCCACCAGGCCGAGCAGGAGGAAGTGCCCTATTCTGGCCCCGGCGGCGAACAGGACCGTCCCGGCAATCACCAACAGGACGGCCCCGGTCGAGAGATCGGGTTCGACCACCACCAGGGCCGACAGCGGGACCAGGACGACTAGGAACGGCAGGATCCCTCCGCGGAACCCACGCAACTTGTCCCCCTTTCGGGCGGCAAGCATCGCAGTCCACAGCACAACGACGAACTTGGCAGCCTCCGACGGCTGAATCCTCCACCCGAACACCCTGAACCAGCGACGCGCGCCGTTTACCTCGGGCGCCACCGCATGGGTGAACGGCAGGATCAGCACGACGAGCAGGAGCGCCGTGGCGCCAAGGAACGGCCAGGCGAGCGGGCGCCACCGGTGATAGTCCACCCTGGCAACGATCACCAGCACAATGATGCCCACGATCACCCCGAGCAGTTGCTGGCGAGCGAAATGGCTCCCGGCATACCCGTCCTGGACGGCCCAGATGCTCGATGCGCTATACACAACGGCCACCCCGAACACGCCGAGCGTGGCCGCGAGGATCCCCAGCAGACGGCTCTCCCAGAGATGGGTCTCGTCGCGCGGCACCATCAGAGTGCCTCCACAAAGGCGCGGAAGCGGTCGCCGCGTTCCTCGAAGTTCCTGAACTGGTCGAAGCTGGCGCACGCCGGAGAGAGCAGCACGGCCCCGCCCTGTGGCACGACCAGCGCTGCCCGAGACACGGCGTCATCGAAGCGCTCCACGAACTCCACGAGGCCGGTGGGGCCGAGTTGGCTCGCCAATTGGGGAGCGGCCTCGCCGTACGCAATCACCCGCCGGCACCATGGGCTGAGCAGCGCGGCGAGCGGGACAAAGGACTCGCCTTTCGGGTGACCGCCCGCGACGAGAACGTAGGGACGATCCATGGCGCGCAACGCGACCGCCGCGGCCGCCACATTGGTGGCTTTGGAATCGTTGATCCACGTGATCGATCCCACCGTCCGCACCGCCTCGAGCCGGTGGGGGGGAGGGCGGAAACTCTCGATGCCCTGCGCAAGCGCGGCAGGATCGACCCCGGCGGCCCACGCCGCCAAGGCGGCGGCGAGCACGTTTTCGACATTGTGATCCCCGAGGAGATGCAGGGACGTGCGGGGCACGAGGGCCGTGCGGTCGAGCATCAGATCACCGGATGTCCGATCAAGCCAGGCGTCGGCCGGCCCCCGCACACTGAAATTGAGGTGCCGCCCGCGGGCGCCACGCGCAAGCTCGCACACCGCGGCATCGTCGCCATTCACGACCCACACCGACGCCTCGCTCGCGTTCCGAAACAGGAGCCGTTTGTCTGCGTAGTAGGCCTCCACCGACGAATACCGATCCAGATGATCCGGCGCCAGGTTGGTGAGCACCCCGATCGCGGGCACGAGATGGGGCGAGTCGTGGAGCTGGAACGACGAGACCTCGACAGCGATCCACTTCGGACGCTGCGGATCATTGACGAGATCGGTGAGCGGACGGCCGATGTTTCCTGCGGCAGTGGACGGGACCCCCGCCTCACTCAGGAGGTGCGCCACGCAGCGCGTGGTGGTCGTCTTGCCGTTGGTCCCCGTCACAACGATGAGACTCGCATCGGTCAGCGCCCTCGCGCCGAGATCCAGCTCGGCCACGATCTCAACGCCCGCGCCGCGGGCTGCGGCGATCGGAGGCGCGTCGGGAGGCACCCCCGGCGACACGATCACCGCCCGCGCGCGCGCGATGCGACCCAGGTCGTGGCGGCCGAGCTCCACCGTGACGGTGGGTGGGAGCTGGCGTGCGGCCGACTCGAGCGCCGGCGTGCGGCCGGCGTCGGAGGCGTACACCGAGAGCCCCCGGCTCGCCAACCATGTGCTCGCGGCGATCCCGCTTCTTCCCAGCCCCACGACCGCCACCTCCCCCTGCCGCCAGGCATCAGGAATCATCGGATCTTCAGGGTCGACAACGCCAACAGTGCGCACAGGATGCCGACGATGTAGAACCGCGCGACGACCTTCGACTCAGCCCACCCGAGCTTCTCGAAGTGGTGATGCAGTGGAGCCATCCGGAACACGCGGTGTTGATCCGCGTACTCCCGACCACGCGTGCGCTTGCGCCAACGGTAAGCGCCCGTTTGCACGATCACCGATACCGTCTCCGCGGCGAACACCCCGCCGACAATGAGCAGGAGGAACTCCGACTTGAGCAGGATCGCGACGGTACCGAACGCGCCGCCGATGGCGAGACTGCCCGTATCACCCATGAACACATCGGCCGGATGCGCGTTGAACCACAGAAACCCGAGGGCGGCCCCCATGAGCGCCGCGCAGAACACGGCGAGCTCCCCGGCCCCCGGCAGGTAGTAGACGAACAGGTACTGGGCAGTGTCGGTCCGACCGAACACGTACGCGAACACCGCGAACGCCGGCGCGGCGATGGCGGTGAGCCCGGCCGCCAACCCGTCGAGCCCGTCAGTGAGGTTCACGGCGTTGCTCGTGCCGGTCTCGACGAACGCCACGAACGCCACGTAGAGCACGGCCGGGAGCGGAAGCAACACATACTTGAAGAAGGGCACCGTCGTCGTCGCCGCCGGGACGTCGCCCCACGGCGGCCAGATGAGCAGGTAGGTGCCGAGCACCACGCCGAACGTCACCTGGCCGATCAGCTTGTACCGGGCGACCAGTCCCCGCGCCTTCCCCGAGATGAACTTGAGGTAATCGTCGACAAAGCCGATGCACCCCATCCACAACGTCGCGACGACCGCCACGACGACGAACCGATTGGTCAGCGGTGCCCACAAGATGGCCGGCACCAGCGTCGATGTCAGAATGATGAGTCCGCCCATGGTGGGCGTGCCGCGCTTCCCCTGGTGTGACGCCGGCCCGTCGGCTCGGATCACCTGGCCAATGTGTAGTCCCCTCAAGGCCCGGATGATGGCCGGACCGACCACGAACGACAGCACGATGGCCGTCACCGCAGCCCCGCCGGCCCGGAACGAGATGTAGTTGAACAGGTTGAAGACGATGGACTTCGAGGAGAGTGGCGCGAGGAGATGGTAGAGCACGGAGCGTCTTCACCCAGGAATGATGAAAGGAATGGCCTGTTCTAACCGCACACCGCGGGAGGCCTTGACGAGAACGACCTCGTCGCCAGAAAGCCGATCGGCCACCCGTCGCCCCAAGGTGGCAGGGTCTTCGGCCACGATCAACCGGTCGCCAAGCTCGGCAGCCCACCGATCGAAGCCAGCAACGAAGGCCCCGGTGACGCCGACCAGGGTCGGCCGGTGGCGCACCACCGCCGCCGCCACCTGCTCGTGCAATGCCGCGCTGTCGTTCCCCAGCTCCAGCATCGTGCCCAACACCACCACCAGGGACCGCGTGCCGCGGAGCGCCGCGGCGGTCTCGAGTGCTGCCCGCACGGAGTCCGGGTTCGCGTTGTACGCATCGTTGATCACGGTCAGGGCACCGCGGCGAATGATCTCGCAGCGGCCAGATGGCAGTGTCAGGGTTTCCAAGGCCCGAGCGGCCCGCCCCAGGTCGATCCCCAGCTCGACGGCCACGGCAAGCGCCACCATCGCGTTGTCCACCTGGTGTCTGCCGATCAGCGGGAGCCGCACTTCGGCTGCCCGAAACCGGATTCGGGCGCGTCCTTCGGCATCCAGGTCCCAATTGGTGGGAACGATATCGGCCTCTGCGGCGGTGCCCGCCACGACCACCCGACGGGCTAGCCGCCGCGCCTCGCGTGCCAGCTCCGGCGGCGTGGTCCCCACCACCGCTGTCGGCACGCCTTCGAGGAGACTCACCTTCTCCGCAAGCACTCCAGCGACCGACCCGAACCCCTCGAGATGTCCGGCGGCGACGTTCGTGACCACGCCGACCGACGGCTCGATGATGGCGCGCAGGCGCGCGACCTCCCCCGGGATGCTCGCCCCGGCCTCGACCACCAGCGCCTCGACGGTGTCGGGCGCCGCCAGGATCGTGAGCGGCACTCCCACCAGGTTGTTGAGGTTGCCGCGCGTAGCGTGGACTGACCACCGAACGCCCACCACGCGTGCCAGCATTTCTTTGGTGGCCGTCTTGCCGTTCGTGCCGGTGACGGCCACGACCGGCCCAGGCACGCTGCGGCGTCGCTCACGGGCGAGTGCTCCGAGTGCGGCCAGCGTGTCGTCGACGGCGAAACCCACGAGTCCATCGGGCACCCGCGTGCCCTGTCGTACCACTGCTCCCGTCGCCCCCGCGGCCAGCGCCGCGTCGAGAAACCGGTGCCCGTCAAATCGTTCACCAACCAGGGCCACGAAGAGCGCCCCGGCCGCGAGCGTTCGGGTGTCCGTGCCGATGCCCGAGAACTGGCAGGGCGGAACCGGGGCAACCCCAAGCGCCCGGGCGACGCGCTCACCGGTCCACGGGCTCACCGTCCGCTCCCCGCCAAGGCAGACCGCACGATCTCCCGCTCGTCGAAGGGGAGGTGCTCGGTGCCGACGACCTGGTAGGTCTCGTGCCCCTTCCCGGCCAGCAAGAGGAGGTCGCCCGGCTCGAGCATGGCCAGGGCACGGGCAATGGCGACCCGTCGGTCCACGATCCGGAGATGCGGGCGCAGCTCCATGCCCGCCTCGATGTCGTCCAGGATGCGCTCGGGATCTTCGGTGCGCGGGTTGTCGGACGTCACGATAGCGAGATCGGCCCCCCGCGCGGCCGCCCGACCCATGAGGGGACGCTTGGCCCGATCGCGATCGCCTCCCGCACCGAAGAGCACGATGAGGCGCCCACGGGTCAGCGGCCGCACCGCGCCAATGGCTCGTTCGAGCGCGTCAGGCGTGTGGGCGTAGTCGCGCAGGATCTGGTAGTCGGCAGCTACGAGCGATTCGAGGCGGCCCGGAACCTGAGGCACGGTGGCGAGTCGCGCGGCGATCTCGTTGGGCGCCATCCCCAAACCCCACGCCGCGGCGGACGCCGCCAGCGCATTCGCAACGTTGAAGTCTCCCAACAGCGGGATGCGCACGCTCACCGGGTCGCCATCGAAGACGAAGGTCGCGCGGGACCCCTCCGGTTCCGGCTCCACCGCTGCCGCCCGGACCGTGGCCGACTCTGCCCGGCCGTACGACACCCGGCGTAGCTGCTGCCTGGCGGGCAGGCCCAACCAGGCGGCGTCGTCGGCGTTGACGACCTCCACGCCATCGTGGGCCACGTAGACCGAGAGCCGCGCCTTGGCCTCGAGATACGCCTCGACGGTCGGGTGGTAGTCCAGGTGATCGTGGGAAAGGTTCGTGTACACGGCGCCGCGTAGCGTGAGCGTCTCGAGCCGTCGCTGATCGAGCGAGTGGGACGAGGCTTCCATGGCGATGGTGCCGACGCCGCGCGATCGGAGCGCGGCCAGGGTCGCCTGCAAGCCCACCGCGCCGGGCGTCGTCAGGCTGGCAACGCCCTCGATCGGGGCACCGTCTCCATCGATGGCGCCGAGGGTTCCGATCGACGCTGCCGTGCCGTCGCCATTCAGGAGGTGACGCAACAGAGAAACCGTGGTCGTCTTCCCATTGGTGCCCGTCACGCCGATGATGCGCAGGCCGTCGCCGGGGCGGCCGTACCACTCCCTCGCCAGCACCGCGACGGCCGATCGGCCGTCGCGCACCAGTACCTGCGGCAGGTCGAGGTCGAGTCGCCGTTCCACGACGATGACCGCGGCGCCGCGCTCTACCGCGTCGGGCGCGAACGCATGTCCGTCGGCGGCCGTGCCGACCACGGCGCAAAACACCGCACCGGGTAGGACCTGCCGGGAATCGTCGGCGATCCCGGTGACGTCCATCTCGACGCGCGGCGCGCTGGTGAGCAGGGTGGCGCGCTCCAGGGCCGCGACCAGGCACGCGAGGGTGGTCACGGAGACGGCGACTGGGAGCGGGCCGTGACCGTGACGACCGTACCGGCATCCACCCGCCGCCCCGGTGCCGGATCGCTGCCGACGACCGTGCCCCACCCCACCACCCGAACTCGCAGCCCAGCCTGGTGCAGTTGTTTCGCGGCACCGCGAAGCGTCAGGCCGCGGACGTCCGGAACCGGACGGGACGGGGCCGAATCCGCCGTCGAGGCCGGCGAGGGCCATGGCACGACCCAGCGCTCCAGCGTTTCGGCGACTGGAGCGGCCGGGACTTCCACGCTCGACACCGTGAGTCGCCCGCGATCGATGGCGCCCGTTCGAGCCGCGAGGAGTTCTTCGATCACTCGCCGCGTGAGCGGCGCGGCCGTCGCCCTGGCATACGCCGCCTTGGGGGCATCGAGCTTCACCACCATCACCAGCTGTGGATCGCTGGCCGGAAAGATCGAGGCAAAGTTCGCCCAGTAGGCCCCTTGGACATACCCTTCCGGGCCCGCCTGTCTCGCCGTGCCGGTCTTGCCGGCCAGCTCATAGCTGGTGAGGGCCGCCGTCTCCCCAGTGCCTCCCTCGTAGACGACGCCGCGAAGCATCGCTCGCAACTGCGCGGCGATCTCCGGACCCACGACCCATCGTATGGGATGCGGCCTGTGGCGATACACGACCTTGCTGTCGGGGGACCGGATTTCCTTGATCAGCGTCGGCTGTAACAGGAGGCCGTCGTTGGCGATCGCCCCGTAGGCCTGCGCGAGTTGGAGCACCGTCACGGCGATTTCGTACCCCATGGCTAGGCTCGCCGCCGTCGTGCCGCTCCACTGGTACGGTCTGGACAGCAGACCCCGGGACTCTGCCGGGTACTCGACGCCGGTCGGGCTCCCGAACCCGAAGTCGCGCAACATCTCGTATTGCGCCTCGGCCGAGAGGCGTGCCGCGAGCTTCACGATCCCGATATTGCTCGACACCTGAATGACTTGGCGGAGGGTGAGCCAGCCGCTGGGGTGCTCATCGTGGATCGTCCGGTGCTGGAGGACGAGCGTCCCCTGCTCCGCCCAGATGCGGTCCTCGAGATCGGCGAGACCTCCCTTGAGCAGCGCCGCCGCCGCGAAGAGCTTCGCCGTCGACCCCGGCTCGAAGACGCTCGTCAGCGCCCCCGTGCTCACGGTACCGCGCGAGGCCATCGCGAGGATCTCTCCCGTGCGCGGATCGATCACCACGACGTCCCCACCGCGCGCGTCGTAGCGCTCGAGGGCATCCTCCAGCGCCTGCTCCACGATTTCTTGGAGCCCCGCATCCACGGTGAGATAGACATCGTGCCCGGGAACGGGGAACGCCCCGAGCCGCGATGGGGACTCGTACTCGTTCTGGAACCGGTCCATGAGCACGACGGCCCGACCGGGCGTGCCTCGCAACAGGGAGTCCAGTTCGCGCTCTATCCCGCCGGCCGGCCGGCCCTCCTCTTCCGGAACACCGATCACGCTGCGTCCCAGGGTTGGATGTGGATACCGACGGGCCATCTCCGGCGCAAGGTGCACCCCTCGCAGGTCGCGGAGCGGCCGGACCTGGCGCGCCGTGTACGGCCCGTGGAAATAGACCCAGCGCTCCCGGAGCCGGCGGCGGACTCTCGAGACCGGCTCGCCGAGTCGGGACGCGATGAGCCGCGCGGCGTGCTCACGATTCCGCAACTGGTTCGGCGCGACGCCGACCCGGTACACCTGTTCGGTATACGCGAGCACTTCGCCCTTCCGGTCGTAGATGGTGCCGCGCTGTGCCTCGAGCGTCTTTTCACGGGTCCGATTGGCCGCCGCGGTGGCGGCGTGCCGTTCCCCCTCCACGAGCTGCAGCTGCGCCGCACGGGCCACCAGTCCGAGGAGCCCCAGTGCGAACAACAACTGGATCAACTGGAGGCGGCGGATCGGTCTGGTCATCGGGTCAGCGCTGAAGGGTGTCGGGCGCGGCGAGAATCACGATCTCCGAGTCGACCGCCGATCGCAGTCCCATCTGCTCGGCACGCTCGCCGAGCACGTTGCGGCTCCCGGCCTGCCGAACACGACGGATCAGTTCCGTCCGCTGGGCCTCGAGATCGGAGCGCTCGACTCGCAGGCTGTCGAGTTCGGCCGCGGCCATCACCGACGAGGTCTGTCGCGCCACGACCCAGAACAGGATGCCAAGGACGAAGACCAGCCACAGCACGACCCAGAGGCGGCCCCTAGGGCGTCGCATCGCGCACGAATCCCCGCAACTTGGCGCTCCGGGCCCGAGGGTTCACAGCGATCTCCTCCGATGTCGGAACGATTGGGCGGGACGGGTCCACGCGTCCCAGCGCCCGGCCGCGACACGTGCAGATGGGTTGCCCCGCCGGGCACACACAGGACCGCGCCCACTCCCGGAACTCGTGCTTCACCACGCGATCTTCTCCAGAATGATAGCTAATCACCGCAAGTCTGCCGTGCGGGGCGAGGGCATCGCGCATGGACTCGAGCGCCGTTCGCAGCTGGCCCAGTTCGTCATTGACCGCCATCCGGACCGCCTGGAAGACGCGGGCAAAGTCGGACGGTCCCGAACGAGGCCCCAGCACCTCCCGAATGGCATTCACCAGGTCGTCGCTCACGGTGAACGGGTGGTGGCGCCGGCGGCGGGCGATGGCCGCGGCTAGGCGGGAGGCCCGGCGCTCGTCGGCGTACTCTCGAAACAGCTGGGCCAACTCCCGTTGCGACCGCGAGGCCAGCAGGTCGGCGGCTGTGGGACCTTGGCCGCCCATGCGCATGTCGAGCGGGACCCCGGGACGAAACGAGAACCCGCGATCCGCTTCGTCGAACTGCCGGGAGGACACGCCGAGGTCGAGGAGAACGAAGTCCGGGCGGAACGCGGCAATCTGGGCGTGCACATCCTCGTCCGCGAAGGCGCCTTCCACCCAGCGAATCTGCGTGTCACCCAGACGGTGTCGCGCCCGGCGGAGGGCGTCCGGATCGCGATCGATGGCCAGCACGTCAGCGCCCAGGGCACGCAGTCGCTCGGTATGACCCCCGTCGCCGACGGTGGCGTCCACCGCGCGTCCGTAGCCCGTCGCGAGCCGATCGACCTCATCCACCAGCACCGGGACGTGATAGGTCACCATTGGCGGGGAAAACGAGGACGACCCCGCGGGGGCATCCCACGGGGCCGTCGGCATCTACCTCTGTTCTCGTTCGAGCGGGGCTGACGGGACTTGAACCCGCGGCCTCCGGTGTGACAGACCGGCACTCTAACCAGCTGAGCTACAGCCCCAGTCTACAGTAGCTTTGGAATGTAGACGGGGTCCCACACGAATTCAAGCGCCTAACGGCACTCAAAGGCCCGCTTGAGCTGCGGAATTCGCTGCTCGAAGTTCTGGAACTGCTGCATGTACGGGGCGGTTCGCTCTGCACCCACCCCGGAGAGCTGCAGCGCCCGCTTCCCCTGGGCGATCATTTGGGCCTCGTCGTCCACGAGCTGGCAGGACTTCGTCTCGACCACCTGCGGATCGAACTCGAAGATCCGGAACATCAACCCGAGGCCGAGGAAGAAATTCGTCTGCTGCGTCAGCCGGCCCTGAAGATCGTTCGCGATGGCCTTCTGCAAGAGACTCACGGCGGTGGGGATCGCCTTACGCACCTGCACCAGCGCGGAGCCCTGCTGATACTGGGTCGCGGCGACGTTCAAGAGCACCGCCGTGTCCCGCGTCGCCTGCGTGGCCCGATCCAAGAACCCGATCCCCTTCAGCAAGCGGGCGGTGTCGAGCGGAACGATCGTGTCGATCGGCAGGTCCTCCAACAGGACTCGTGCACCCGCCAGCGCGCTCCGGTAATCCGTCGGATCGAGTTGCAGCAGGTGATCGTAGACTCGGACGACCGAATCGGACATGCCGGCCGCCGCGAGCGCGCTCGCGTGGGCCCGCAGCAGCGACGCCGAGCCTGGGACTTCCACCATCGCGCGAGCCGACCACTCCAGCTGCGCCTCGACGTTGCCAAGCGCCTGGGCCGCGCCGATGATCTGTTGGTAGAACACCGTGTCCTTGGCGAGCGTCGAATCCACCTCGAATTGGGCGGCCAGCGCCTCGAGCGCGCAGTCCCACGCGCCGCCCTCGACGCACGCGCGCGCCTTGAGCTGCATAAACCCGAGATCGGTCGGGCTGCGTCCGAGCCAATCGTCGGCCAGTTGCTGCGCGACATCGAATCGCCGGAGCGTGATGGCGCCGGCGACAACGCCCAGCCGGAGATCGCGATTGCCGCTGTCGAGCAGGCTCTGCTCAGCAAACGCGTCGAGGGCGGCCGTGGAATCCCCGGTCTGTTGGTGGAGTCGTCCCAGCCGCTCCCACGCTTTCGGCAGCAGCGAGTCGCCTCGCACTGCCCGGCGGAGATAGGCGATCTGACTGTCGGGTGGCTGCCGCAGCGCCTCCGACACCACCTCCGCGCACAGCGCCGCCGCCGGGTGATTGGGATAAATCCGGAATGCGCGCTCGGCCCGCTCCCGCGCTTCGCGGAAGTCACCGCGCCCCATGCGATCAGAGCACTCCCGCGCGTGTTCAGCGGCGCGGACCTGATTCTCCAACGTGTCGACCACGGCCTGGGCGAACGAGCGTGCCGGATCGCCCGGCGTGCCCCGCACCGTGGTCCACCCAGACAGTCCGGAATTTCCGATGTCGACGAGCCGGAACAGCCCGACGGGGGTCGGCCCCTCGTGCCTCACGGAGCCTGTGACATACACGTCCGATTGTAGCGCTCGCGCGAGCCGGTCGGCGTCGGCGGGACTGAGGATCGTCGTGCAGTTGTAGGCCGACTGCTCGAGGACCTCGCAGACCTGGCGACTCTCGATGACAATCAGCTTGTGCCGCATCTTGTTGCGGAGACGTGTCCGAACTTCGTCGGCCAGTGCCACCACGAAGCTCGAGTCCGTACCGGGAGCGGGGCTCGGGATGAGAAAGAGGAACCGCTCGTCTGATCGTGGCAGCGCAAGCTGCGCCTCGACGCGCGGCGCGTGGCCGGCGAGGAGCACGATCGCCCCCAGCACGATCAGTCCTTGGCGCACCCTCGAAGGTATCAACTGCACGGTGACAACCCTCCCGCGTTCCAGCAATTCACATTCAGCTCCACATGGGCGAAGAGGGATTCGAACCCCCGACTTCCTGCTTGTAAGGCAGGCGCTCTGCACCCCTGAGCTATTCGCCCCTCGGGCCCTTACAGCGCCAGCCCCAACGGGAACAGAATACAATAGCCCAGAACCAGCAACATCGGGGCCAGCCCGGTATCCCCCTGCGCGAGGAGATAGTACCCCACCGCCAGCGAGACGACCGCCGCGCTCAGTAGCACCACGTTGCGTCGGCGAAACTGCAGCCGTGCCGGCGACTCCGCCCTATTGATCATAGACCCTCAGCCTAATGGCAGGTTCCATGAGCGTCAAGAATTCGAGCTGCTGCCGTCACGCCTGCGGATTCCACTCGTCCACTGGCACGACCCAACCCTCATCCAAGGCCTCACGGCGAAGCCGATCCCGGTGCCTGCGACGGGTCCACAGCGCCACGAGAATCAGGGCCACAAAGCCCCAGAACAGGCTCAGCGACGTGACCAACAACAGCCAACCATAGCGTTTGCGAAGGTCCTTCCGCCAGAGTGTCTCGAACTGGCCCAGCGTGAGCTGGTGCGTGGCCCGTAGAGCGAGGTCGAAATCCGCCGTGCTCGCGAGCGTGGTAAGGAGCGGTTCGAGCCCTCGGTCTCCGCCGAGTCGCTCGAGATAGAGAACCGCCGACGTCGCCAGCGCATAGGACGCTTCCGCCTCGGCCGGCCGGCCAGTGGACCGGAGGTACCGGTTCAACTCGTCCAAGGACGGCCCGACGCCTCGCAACAGGGCCCAGTTCACCCGCAGGGCTTCGAGGCGGTCCCACTCCCCGGCCGCACGCGCCGCGTAGCCCTCGTCGAACCACCGGGGGACGCGCCGTACCGCGCTGTGCAGCGCGAGATGCGCGACCTCGTGGCGGAGCACGCGCTGGAAGTCGGGCGTCGGCTTGAGCACGATGGTGCGCGTGGCCGGAAACGTGGCCGCGGCTCCCCACTCGGGTATCCGGCCCGCGGTCAGCGAATCGAACTGCCGATCGTTAGCGCTCAGAATGATGCGAATGCGCAGCGCCGGCGCGTCGGGCAGTCCCGGCCAGCGATTCATGCGATCTGCCATCTCCGCCAACGTCGTGGCCGACCGTTCCGAGCCCGACCAATACACGACGCTCACTCGCCCCACGTGTACGACGTTGGGCGTCGTGGCCTGAAGCAGGATCACGAGCAGGGGAACTAGCGTGGAGGCTCCCGTCCGGCCGCGGCCAGCTCGAGCATCTCCCGGCAGCGCTTGCCCCACGGATTGAACTTGTTGGCCTGGAAGCCCTGCTCCCACGTCCGGCCCGCCCCCTCGCGGTCACCTGCAAACCACTGCACCCGTCCCAGCTCGTAGTAGGCCTCGATGAGGTTGGGGCCGAGTTTCAGTGTCTTCTCGAAGAAGGTCTGGGCATCGTCGAGCATGTCGCGGGCGAGATAGACGAGGCCCAGATAGTAGTGCGCGTAGAGGGTCGCCTTCTTGTCGTTATCGAGTCGAATGGCTTTCGAGAGATGCTCGATTGCCTCACCGAACATCTGCTTCTTGAGACAGATGTACCCAACGTTGATTTGCGCGAGGGAATTGCCCGGCTCGCGCGTGAGCACCTTCTGGAAGGTGCCGAGCGCGGCGTCGTACTCCTCATGGAGCATCTGGGCCCACCCGAGCAGCGACTCGGCCTGGCTGTCGTTGGGCGACAGCGAGAGCGCCTTGGTGAGGGCCTGAATCGCCCCCGGGTAGTCGCCGAGCGCGATGAGGCTCCACCCCTTCTCGATGAAGGTCGATGCGCCAATGTGATCCGCATGGACCGCGGGCGCGCTCCCGTGAAACCCAGGTACCTGGTCGCTCATCTCGCTCTGCGCGAGTCGCTTGTATTTGTCGACGAGGAGGCGGATGTCCTCCTTCAGGGTGGTCAGATCGACGATGGTCTGATCCACCATTTTGAACAGCTGGATGATCTCCCGCTTCACTCGTTCTCGGTCCTCACCCGTGCGTACCTGATCGAGACGACGAGCGATCGCGTCGAACGTCGCCCGTAGGGACGTGATCGATGCGTCGGTCATTGTGGCCTCCGGTGGCGGCCGCCCGTCCACGTCCTCATGAGAGAGCGCTCACCGTCTCGAGATTCGTTCGCGCGAGTTCGTGCTTGGGGTTGAGTTCGAGCGCGCGGTTCCAGTACTCGGTCGCGAGCTGCCGGTCCTGTCGCTTGTACGCGATGTTTCCCAAACGGAAATACACATCGTCGCCCAGCGTGGGTTGGAGGCGAACGGCCCGCTGATAGGCTTCCCACGCGTCGTCGTAGCGAGCCGCGCGGTACAGCAGGTCGCCGAGGTTCTTGGACACCTGCGGGATCACGTGCTCGTCCGCCGCGGTTGCCCGGAGGAGCCCGGCAGCCTCCTCCACATCGCCCCGCGTCTCGAGCAGCACCGCCAGGTTGTTGGCGAGCACGACATGATCGGGGTGAATCGCGAGCCCTTCGCGCAACAGCGCTTCGGCCTCGTCGAGCCGATCCAATGCTGCGGCAGACAGGGAGCGTGCCCAGTACCACAGAGGTCTGAGGCGCTGCTCGCCGACCGCGTCACGGGCCTGGTCCAGCCGCCCAACGGCGACCTCGAAGTCGCCGCGATGGAGCGCTCCGATGCCCCATCCCGTCAGAACCCGTGGCTCGTTCGGCGCGAGCGCCGCCGCTTCCGAGTAGGCATTCTCCGCCTCATCGAACCGGCCAGCCTTCTCATGGCTCAAGGCGAGGTTGGACAGCGCCGCGGCGCGCGGGCCTCCGTGATCCAAGGCCTGCGTGAAGTAGGCCGCCGCCGCTTCCCAGTGACCCTGCTTGAGCGCGATCAGCCCGAGATAGAAGAACGCGCCCCCGTCATTGGGAAGCAGCTCGACCACCCGGCGAAACTCGCGTGTCGCCTCGTCGAGCATCGTCGTTCGGTAGAAGGCCACGCCCAAGTTGCGATGCTCGTCGGCCCGGGCCCCGCCCGCCACGGGGGGTCGCGGCGCCTGGCTGCGGCCCGTCCGGTGCAGGAAGCCAGCGGTCACGAGCCCGTAAAGCGCCTTGCCCACTTCGAATTCGATCAGGCCGGAATCGGCGATGACCGCCGACACGTCCCTGGAGCCGTCGAGGAGTGGCAACAGCCGCTCCTGCTCGGCGGTGAGCGTCACGTCGGAGTTCGCCACGCGCTCGCGGTCTACGGTGAAGATGATGTCGAACGAGGGAATCTTCTTCTCGATGAGGCTCCACTCGTCGATGCGGCGTGCGCCCTCGAGCAGCAGCGATTCCGGATTGATGTTCACCTGGAAGTCCTGATCGTCCGGCCGCACATCGGTCTCGAACGTGAAGTTGCCGCGGGTCCAGGTGAAGAGGTGGTACACCGCCTCCTCGATCTGAACCCGCACCACGCTCTCGAGGTCCTGCTGCGAGATCGATCCCTGTGAGACGAGGATCCCTCCGAGCCGCCGATCGCGGTGTTTGGACTGCAGCTCGATAGCCTCGGCGAGTGCATCCCTGGTGACTCGGCCGTTGCGCAGCAGTAGGTCGCCGATACGATCGAGCCGGTTCACGATCGAGGCATACGCGATTCGACCCTTGTCGAAGTAGATGTAGCCCAGATTGGTCCGGTCGGTGACCGTGAGACACCCGGTCTTCTGACCCAGCGACAGCAGCTGCAGTACGTCCGCCAACGACGCTTCCTTGAGACTCCCTTTGATGGCCACTAGGCGAATTCCTCGATCACACGTTCTTCGGGATACGGCCACTCCCAGACGACTTTTTCGCGACTACGCACGTTGCTGATCGGCGAGATGAGCACCCCGCTAGTGCGCACGCGCCGGGCCACCCGCGACGTGGCTGGCGTAGCGCCCTCGAGCAGGGCCTTGGCAAACGCGGCTGTCGGTGTCTCGCCCTGCGCCTCGGCCGCGCGAATGACTCGCTGCACCGCATTGAGCACAGTGCGGATCGAGTCGGCCGGTCGATCGGCCACGTACTCGACCAATTCGGGTTCTACGTCCGGGTATTTCGCCTTGAGCTTGCGGCGCACGATCCCGTGCCGGAGCTCCCGGTCGGGCGCCGACAACTCGGCCACCAGGCCGGCCTCCAACCGGGAGACGAGCCGAGCCTCCAGCCCCTGGATCTCGTGCGGAGGACTGACGAGCGTGAGAATCAACTGGCGCTGGTCTTCGAGCAGCGCGTTGTAGAGGTGGAAGAGCTCCTGTTGCGACCGCTCCTTGCCCGCCAGGAGGTGGATGTCGTCCAGCAGCAGGGCCGTGGCGCTGCGATAGCGCTTGCGCCACGCCTCGACTCGATCTCCATCGATCGCGTCGAGCAGCTCGTCGACGAACTGCTGCGCCGACAGGCAGGCCACGCGCGCGTCGCGGGTCCCGGCCAGCTGATTCCCGATACCGTGCAGGAGATGCGTCTTGCCCACGCCAGGCGGGCCCACCAGCACAAGCGGATTGTACCCCGTGCCGGGACTCGCGATGACCGCGTTGGCGGCGCTCAGGGCCACCTTGTTCGCTGCTCCCGCCACGAGCGTGTCGAGCGTCCATGCGCCCGACGGCCCGGGTGGTGGACGACCCTCCTTTAGGGCAGTCTGCACGACGCTGTCCGCCTCCTCGACACGATTGGGATCGTAGAAGATCGGATCACTGACGCGATTGGGATCCACCCGGGCCATGGCCCGCTGGAACCCGCGCAGCCGGTCGATGTCTCGCTCGTACTCCCGCACCGTCCGCTCGACCCCCGTGGGTACCTCCTGCTGGAGCAGTGCCTCCAGCCGCGCCGTGCGATACCCGTCGCCGCCCCAGCGCTTGATCGCTTCCAGCACGCGCGCGCGCCACACCTCAACCTGCTCGTGCACGGTGTGGCTGATGCCCGACAGGAAATCGGCGAACTCGTCGCCCGTGGGCCGTCGGACCTCCGGGATCGGGGCACGGCGTCGGGGAGGCGGTGCCTCGCCCGAAAGCAGTTGGTGGGTCACGTCTCCCGTGAGCGCTACGTCGCTCACCGCCTGATAGGCCACCAGTCGGTTCAGCAGCCCGAGCAACTCGCGCACGTTCTGCACCTCGAACCCCGCGACCACCTCGAGCACACCGGGGCCGATGGCCACACCCCGGTCGGAGGCCCGACGCCTGAGAATCGCGAGCCGTGTCTCGAAATCGGGGGAGTCGATGTCCACCACCAAGCCGCCGTCGAACCGCGTCAGCAGTCGCTCGTCGAGCTCCTGGATCTCGGCGGGGGGGCGGTCGCTGGTGAGCACGATCTGTCGATTCCCCGCCTGCACCTGTTCCACGATGCGCAGAAGCTCGGCCTGCATCTCGCGCCGATGGGTGAGGAACTGCACGTCATCGATGAGCAGGACGTCGACCCGAGCGAAGCGGTTCCGGAGGGCGTCGCTCTGCCCGGCCGCCACGGCGGCTTGATACCACTCGACGAACTCCTCGAGCGTGACGTATTCCACGTCCGCACTGGGGGCGAGTCGCCGCGACAAATGCCCGATGGCCGTCAGCAGATGTGTCTTGCCGAGACCACTCTGAGCGTAGATGAATAACGGGTTGTACGCCGTGCCCGGTGACTCCCCCACCGTGCGGGCAGCGGTGACGGCGAGCCGGTTGGCAGCCCCAACAACAAAGGCGTCGAACGTAAGCCGGGGATTGAGCTCCGCACTCACTGCGACGCCTCCTCGCTGAGCTTGCGAAGCACCCGTTCCGAGATCGCCTTGAGCGTCTCGAACACGCCCAGCCCGCGTAGCGCATCCGACGGGAACGACGGCAACCCCCAGAAGTTCAGCGCCTCGTCCAGCTCCGGTGGGCGGAGAATCAGCTGCGGCGGCAAATCCTGCTTATTGTACTGCAGCACGAGAGGCATGGAGCGCATATCGTCATCCATCTCGATGAGGTTCGACTGCAGGTTCTGCAGACTCTCGATGTTCTCGTCCAATTGCCGAACCTGACTGTCGGCGACGAAGACCACTCCGTCAGCGCCCTGAAGCACCAACTTGCGCGTGGAATTGTAGTATACCTGGCCCGGAACCGTGTAGAGGTGAAACCGGGTGGTGAAGCCCGAGATGGTTCCGAGCTCGAGCGGCAGGAAGTCGAAGAACAGCGTCCGCTCGGTTTCGGTGGCGAGCGAGACCATACGACCCCGACGGTCGTCGGGGACCCGCCCATAGATGTATTGCAGATTGGTCGTCTTTCCGGACCGCCCCGGTCCGTAGTAGACGATCTTGCAGGTGATCTCGCGGGTCGTGAAGTTGACTAGCGACACGTCGTCACCGTCCGAAGAGGCTCGCGAGACTCTCGTCCAGCTCGCGCTCAAAATCAGCCGCCAGGATGGGCCCGTGCCGCTCCTCAGGCTCCGGGGCCGCCACCACGAGCTGCTCGGCCAAATCGGCGAAGAATAGCTGGACGAGCCCCAGGGACGAATCCGGCCCGTATACGACGAGCACCAGCAGCTTTCCCCGAGGCGCATCGAGGGCGCCGAGGAACACGCCGTACTGGCGCCCCTGGTGATTCAAGGCCCGGAACTCCCGCTCCCCGAGCATCCGAGCGATCGCGCCGGTCGAGGAGAAGATCGCCGCACCCAGCGCCGCCGACGCCATCACGTCCACCGCCCGCGTGAAACCCTGCTGCGCGAGCACCTGCCCAGCCGGAGTCATGAGCAACGTGAGCCGCGCCCCCGTTTCGCCCACGAACCGATCCAGCGGCTCAACCGTCCATGCCTCGACCGCCCGCGTCCGTCTCACCGCGCGACCTCCGCGATCCGAAGCATCTCAAGGCGGGCAAGTCCGACATTCATGTCCGACCCACCGACGGCAACCACCAACACCCCGGTTGGCGCGGGAACGATCGCCAACGTGCCGTCCTCACCCTGGAGGTGGAGAAAGCCGAGTTCGCCGACTGTGCTCGTCTTCGTGACCATGGCAAAGCGGCGCGTGAGGCTCGCAGCCAATGCCGCGATCGCCGCCCCGCGAATGCCCACCATCAGCGACTCGGCCACCACCAGCCCATCGTCGGCCACGACGAGCATCGCGCCGCGAACCCCGCCGACCCGGGTGATCTGTTCCAGGAGCCGAACGTACGGGTGCGTCACGGTCGGCTTGTCTCGAGCCAGGAACGCGCCGCATGGCCTGCGCGCTCGGCCACGACAGCCAGTCGCCCCGCCGGCACACTCCGATCGCGCACCACGAGCAGCAGCGTTTCCGGGTCCGGGCTGCTGACGTGCACGTTCCCGTCCGCGGCCTCTGCCACCATCCAGCGCCACGCGCCCAGGCCGAGCATCCGGGACGTGCGCTCCGCCTCCTGCGCCGCACCCGACAAGTATGCCGCGGCTTCCTCCGACACATCCTCTGCATCGCGGCCGCGTAACCGACCGCCCAGCACTCGACCGCGATCACTGACGAGCAGCATCCCCTCGTCCGCTCCCTCGAAGCCGCCGAATACCGAATCGACCGCCACTTCCTCCGAGGCGGGCTCCGACGCTTCCACCGCCGCGCGGACCGTCATCAGGGCCTGCACGACCGTGTAGTCGGTCGGATCCACCCCCAGTGCCGTTTCGAGCCGGTCCAGGGCCGTGTCGACGTCACCGTCCCAGAAGGAGAGGAACCCCAGGCCCTTGAGCGCCCCGACATGCCGCGGATGCCGCTCCAGGACCCGCATCCACACCTCGCGAGCCCGATCCAGATCACCAATGTCGACGAGGATGCGAGCGTAGAGGTCGTGGGCCTCCGCGAGGCTCGGATGCCACTCCAGACCCGTAAGCGCCACCCGCACCCCCGACTCGAGTCTGCCCATTCGCCGCAACTCTTCGCCAAGTTCCAGGAACACGAGGCTCCCCGGATCTCGCTCGAAAAGCGCAGCCATCGCCTGGAGCTCTCTAACCACGCGCCACCTCGAGGAAGCGAGCGAGCGAGCCCGCAGAACGCACCGCATCCTGCACGAGCCGAGCCTCCTCGGCGTGCTCCTCGGAATGTGAGGCCAGGGTCAGCCAGCGGTTCCACCAGTCCACGGCTTCGGCCAGCCGCCCCAGGCGCACCAGCGCGTCTCCGAGCAGTCGATGGGCGTCCATGATCAGCGGGTCCAGCTTCAGCGCCCTCCGAAACTCTTGTTCGGCCTCCGCCGGGCGCCCAGACAGCAGCTGCGCCCGCCCCGCAACCACCAGCGCCATCGGCTCATCGGGAAACCGCGCGCGTGCCGCTTTCGCCCAATGTTCGGCCCCCTCGACGTCGCCGGCCTCCAGCGCGGTCACGGCACGCTCGAGCAGGGATTCGAAATCGGGGCCGGCGTCTCCGGTCCAGCCCGCAGCGTCCGACTGGTCCACGAGTTGAATGAGTCCGGCACTCTCCAAACCGAACGCGGTGCGCGCAATATCGAATTCCGACCGTCCCAACAGCTCACCGATCGCGCGAAGATCGCGCTCGCCGTTCACGACGGCAAGCAGCTCCCACTCCGCAGCGAGCAGCTCCAGTCGACTACCCTCCGCGTTGGCGGGGGCCAGCACCGGCACGATTCCCGTGTGCGGCACTCGCGCGGCAATCCGCGACCACTCATCGATCCGTCTGGTCGCTTCGAGCAACAACAAACCGGTCGGGATCCGGACAGTGGCCTCCGCGGCGATGTCCGTGAGCGGACCTTCGAGGAACGAAAAGTACCCTTCGCGCCAACTCATGATCTCGAAGACCACCTCCTCGATCTGCAAGCGGACCTGCCGATCCAGGTCGCGTCGGCTCAGGCTCCCGATGGCCACGAGGATCTCGCCGAGCCGACGCTTGTCGCCGCGCTGCTGCATGCCCGCGGCCCGCTGGAGGTCCGCTTCGGTCACCTTCCCGGCCCTGAGTAGAACGGCGCCCAACGGGTGCGGGTTGCTGTCGATGCGCGCGTGAACGATCGCCCCCTGCTCGAAGTACACCGATCCCCGATTCTGTCGTACCCGGGACGAGACCGTGACCACGCCGGTCTCCCTGCTCAGGTCGAGGAGCTGGAACACGTCGTGGATACTGAGCTCGCGTAGCGGCCCCTCAATCGCCATCCGATGGGTCCTCCGCCGGGAAGATCTGCGTCAGGTCGAGTGCCGTGGCGGCAAAGGCCCGGGCGCGGGTTGCCGCCGGACCGTCCGGATCGAGCTCGATCACGCGCTCCCAACACCGCACCGCTTCCCGGAACCGATGCAGCCGGGCCTCGGCTACTGCCGAGAGGAAGAAGGCACGCACGTTGGTGCGGTCGTAGGCCAAGAGACGCTCGAACGCATGCAGGGCCTGTTCCGGCCGACCGTCGTCCAGCAATGCCCGGCCGAGCGCTGCCAACGCCTCGACGTTGGAGGGATGCCGGGACAGGAGATCGGCCAGGAGATTCACCGCGCGCGCTGGGTCGCCGACACGGCGATGGAGGTCGGCGAGGGCGAGCAGTGCCTCGACCGACTGGCGGTCCGCCGCGAGGCCCCGTCGGTACGCGGCCTCGGCGGTGGTGACATCCTCGAGCCGCTCGCACGTGCGGCCGAGCCCGATCCACGCCGACACGGCGGATGGCTCGAGCTGCAGCGCACCGCGGTAGGCAGCACTGGCCTCGCGGAAAGCCCCGAGTGCGAACCGGATGTCTCCCTCGAGCTTCAGCAGATCCGCCCTCTGCGGGGCTCGGGCCCGCGCCTCTCGCAGGGCTTCGAGCGCCTTCGCCGGCTGGCCCATGGCGAGCCGGGCCTCTGCCAGCGTCCCGAGCGCCTCAATCTCCCCGGGGTGGTCCGCGGCGAGGGTCACGGCCTCGCCCAACGCTACGCCGGACTTGCCGAGTGCCAACAGTTGCCGGATCTCGCCCAGTCGAAAGTCCGGGCGATGCGGGGCCGCCTCCCTCGCGACTCGGTAGCGCTCCAGGGACTCGCCATACAGGCCGCGGCGTGCGAACAGCTCGCCGAGAAGGGCGTTCCCTTCGATCGGATCGTGGCCGGTCGCCAACCCCTCGCGCGCCACGTCCGTCGCCTCCTCGAGGTCGCCCTCGGCGGCGAGCGCCCTGGCGCGCCGGTACGGGGAATCGGGCAGGCCGGCTGGCCGTGTGCCGCGCCCGTCCAGATCCGAGAACAGGTCGTCCAGCAGTCCAGCTTCGAACGCGAAGCCTTCGCGGCCGAGCCCGGCCGACACGTCAGCCGCGATCTCGGGCAGGATGACCAGGCTGGGGTCCTCCCTCATGAGGTCGATGGCGAGCCGGAAACGGCCGGGCTGGTAATACGGATTCAGCGTCTGCGCCCTCGTCACCTCGAGCAACGCTTCTTCGTACTCACCGAGCCGCGAGAGCGCGAAGCTCAGGCCATAGTGGGCTTCCGCATCGTCGGGATCGGCGTCCAACGCGCGCGCAAACGCGTTGCGCGCGTCGTCCTGCCGTCCCAGTTCCGTCAACACGAGGCCCACGCCATTCCACGCCGCCGGGCTGCCGGGCTCGTGCTCGAGGGCGCCGCGGAACGCGTCCATGGCATACTCGAACTGGCGAAGTTTGAGCAGGAGCAGGCCAAGGTTTGCCCGCGGGAGGACGGCCGCGGGGTCGGCCTGCATGGCGCGGTGAAAGGCCTGGACGGCCTCGGCATTGCGGCCCAGATGGATGTAGGCCACGCCCGCGTTGTTGTGGGCAAAGAGCTGGGCCTCCGCCAGGTCCGCCGCCCGGCTGTAGGACGCCAGGGCCTCGTCGAACCTGCCGAGCTGGTGCAAGACGACCCCGCGCTCATTCCACAGCTTGGCGGGACCGGGCAACTCCTCGACGAGCTGCTCGTATAGCTCGAGCGCGGCGGCGTGGTCGCGCCGCAGGAGGTGTACCGACGCCGCCGCAGGCAGGACCAGATTGCGATCGTCACCCTCCTCCAGCGCCAACCGGAATTCGCGCAGCGCTTCGAGGTACAGCCCGCGGCGGCGGAACCCCAAACCCAGATTGTAGTGCGCCAGGGCGGCGCTGGGACGTCGCTCGAACTCGCCCGTTCCGAACGCCGACCGCGTGGGGGCGGCCTCGAGCGAGAGGTGGGCGGACGGCCGACCGATGAGTGGGCTCAGTTGAATGGCGCGCCGAGTGGCCTCGTTGGCCTCTTCGTGGCGACCGAGGTCCCCGAGCGCGAAGGCGAGCTGGTAGTGGGCCTCGGGATCGTTTGGGTCGGAGTCGACGGCGTGCTGGAGCGAGCCCAGCGCGGCCTCGTAGCGGCCGAGCTCGTGAAGCACTGTGCCGAGGTGTCGTCGCGCAACCGCATGGTCGGGCTCGAGGGCGCAGGCGCGCTCGAGCCATTCGGCCGCGGCCCGTGCTCGGCCGAGCGCCCGTTCGGCAAGCCCCAGCTCGACGAGGACGTCGACCTTGGGCTCCGCCCGTGCCACCAATGCCTGCAACTCGTCTACAGCCGAATCGTACCTTCGGAGAGCGGCGTACACCGTTGCGAGGTCCCGCCGGGCTTCATGATCGTCCGGGTCGCTCCGCAAGCGCTCCCGCAGGGCCGCGATCTGGCGATCGTAGTGCCCTGACTCGGTGTACGCGATCTCCAGATTGCGCCGTGCCGTCCGCAGGCCCTGATCCGCGTCGAGCGCCCGACGAAACTGCTCGATCGCTTCGGCCACCATCCCGTGACGGTACAGCACAACGCCAAGGTTGTTATGGGCACCCGCGTCCGTCGCGTCGATCCGGTCGATGAGCGACAGAAGAATGGTGCGATCGCGCTCGGAGGGAGCCGCGCGTGCCGACGAGTCAATGGGCAGGGCCGTCACGGGCCTGGCAAGGGCTGCGGGGCGATCGGTCGACTGTTGGTTGGCCGGTGGGATGCCTCGTCTCCCCGCGGATCCCGCGTGCGTGTCGTCCATGGACGGAGCGCCGCCCGGGTCCATGTCATGCCTCGAAGAAGCGAAGGTACGCGAGGGCATCCGTCCGATCAAGGAAATGCTCCTCATTCGACGCGGCGGCCAGGGCGCCTCGCAGGTCCTCCGGCCATTCGCTTCGGAACTGTACTGGCGATCCGGTCACGGGATGGATGAACCGCAGCGATGCGGCGTGCAGCGCCTGGCGCGGCGTGGTTCGCTCGATCGCCTCCGCCACGGGCCGCTGCGATCCCGTGACGCGCCGCGCTCCACCGTGTCCGTAGGTCGGATCTCCCACGATTGGGTGTCCGACGTGTGCCAAGTGTACGCGGATCTGATGCGTGCGGCCGGTGACGAGCGCCACATGCACTAGGTCGCACACTGGAAACCGGGCGACGTGCCGAACACGCGACTCGGCCCGCCGGCCAGTCGCGAGCACGGCCATCCGCTTGCGGTCTTTGGGATGCCGGGCCACCGGCGCGTCGATGTCGAGTTGACCGCGCACGTGCCCCCAGATGAGCGCCGCGTAGTGTCGCTCGATCTGGCGCCGTCCGAGGGCTCCGGCCAGCGCCCGGTGGGCCACCTCGGTCTTCGCGACGACCAGCAGTCCCGATGTGTCCTTGTCCAGCCGGTGTACGATGCCGGGACGCCCGCTCTGCCCGCCGGTGAGCGTGGTTCCGCGCGCGACCAGTGCGTTGAGCAAGGTATCGTCCCAGTGTCCCGGTGCGGGATGCACGACGAGGCCGGCCGGCTTGTCGAGGACCACCAGTGCGTCGTCCTCGTAGATCACACTGAGTGCCCGGGCCCGAGGCACCAGATGTCGAGGCGGCGCCACGTCGGGAATCTCCACGACGACCTGATCGCCCCGCTGCAACGTGCGTGACGCGCGGGCAGATTCGTCGTTGACCCGAACCTGGCCGTCGGCTATGAGGCGGGCGGCGTGCGTTCGGGAAAACGAGAGCTGATCGGCGAGAAAGCGGTCGAGCCGCTCCGTGGCGTCGGCGACGATGGAAAAGGCGTGCGCGATGGCCGAAATGCGCTCAGGCCTCCTGAGGGTCTGCTTGCTCCGCCGCCTCGTCGTGGTGGTGCCGACCCTCCTGCCACAGCACCGCGGCAAGCGCCATCGCACCGCAGCTCACTGCCATGTCGGCCACGTTGAAGGTGGGCCAGTGGAACGACCCGATCTGGACATCGACAAAGTCGACCACCCCGCGCACCGATCGAACCCGGTCCACGAGGTTCCCGACCGCACCACCACACACCATCGCCAGGGCCGTGAGGCGAAACCACTGGGCGGGAGCCGTGTGGCGCACCATCGATCCCAGCACAATCAGCGCCACCACGGCCAGCACCATGAAGACCCAGCGCGAGTACGAGCCGACGTGAATACCGAAGGCGGCACCGGGATTGTAGACGAGCCGCAACGTCAGCCAGTCATCGAGCACGCGGGTCGGCATCGGCCCGAGCGTGGCCACGGCAATCTGCTTGGTCACGAAGTCGAGGAGAACTACCGAGCCGGCCACGCCCCAGAAGAGCGTTCGCCTAGTCCCGCTTGGCATCTTCTTCCTTGGCCTTGCACTTGATGCAGAGCCGTGCGTGCGGCAGAGCGTCGAGCCGCTCGAACCCGATGGGCTCCCCGCACTCGTGACACACGCCGAAGTCCTCAGGCTTGGCATAGAGCCGACGCAACGCCTCGTTCACATGCCACAGGTACCGCCCCTCCTTCGACGCGAACAGGAACTGTTTCTCCCGCTCCATGGCGTCGGTCCCTTGGTCCGCCATGTGGAACGAATAGGAGGAGAGATCGCCGTCGGACGCCTGCAACGTGCCACTGAATTGCTCGTCGTAGTTCCCAAGTTCCTTCATGACACGGGCTCGCTCCTCGAGAAGTCGCTGTTCGAGGTGGGCCAGCTGTTTCTTTCTCATAGCCGTTTCATCCCCTGCTTGCTCAACCGCTGTCTAGGTACCGTCTGGAGTGCTTCGCCGGACGGAGATGACTGCCACGCGGCCGTCGATGTCCACCCGTTCGAGGCCGTCTGGATCCGGCAGCTCGATCCCAACGTCCAATCTGCGGGCCAGCGTCTCCCCGCCGATCACGTCGCGATACGCGTCGGCCGCCGCCGCGACCTCCGTGGCCCCCGCAATGCCCAGCTCAATCCGAGTATTGTAATCGTATCCGGCCTCTTTTCGTAGCCTCTGCACCCGACTGATGATCTCACGCGCGATGCCTTCTTGCCGCAACTCCTCGCTGAGATGTGGATCGAGCGCCGCCACATAGGGGCCGTCGCTTTGCACCAGCCAATCGGTCGTCACGACCCGCTCGACCACCACGTCGTCGGGATCGTAGTCGAAGGTCCGGCCGTCGAGGGCCACGCGCACGCCTCGGCCAGCCTCCAGCTCCCGTAGCTGGTCCGACGTAAGGCGCGCCGTGACCGCGGCGGCCTGCGGCGTGTCTTTGCCATATCGCTTGCCCAACGACCGGAAGTTGGGTTTCGGCTTCAGACGCACGAGCTCCTCGTCGGAGGCCACGATTCCGATGGCGCGGACGTTGATCTCGGCCGCCAGGATCTCGAGGAACTCGTCGAATGCTGCCCCCCGAACCGCCGGGGGCACGGCCACGTGCATCCGAGCTAGCGGCTGCCGCACCCTGAGGGCGGCCTCTTCGCGCGCCGCCCGTGCCAGCGAGGCCAGCCGCCGGGTGGCATCCATCGCCGCTTCGATGGCAGCGTCAGTGCGACCCTGCGATTCGGGAAACGCCGCGAGGTGCGCCGACGTGCCCGTCAGGCGTCGATGGATGGCGTCGCTGATGAATGGAGCGGCTGGCGCCAACAGGCGTGCCACCGTCACGAGCGCCTCATGCAGGGTGGCCAACGCCGCAGGATCTGCGGTGGCGTCCGGCGCCCAGAAGCGTCGCCGATTGACTCGGACATACCAGTTCGAGAGGTCGTTGTCGCAGAAATCGACGATGGCCCGCACACCACTGGTGACGTCGTACCCCGACCAGGCAGCACGAACGGTCTCGACGAGACCATCCAGCCGACCGACGAGCCAGCGGTCCACCAGCGGCCGGTCGGCGACTGCCGGTCCTGCACCCGGTGTCCAGTTTTCCGCATACAGCGCGAAAAACCCGTAGGTGTTCCGCAGCCGGTTCAGGAAACCCGACGCCACCTCGCGAATCGCGGTGGCGTCGAAACGCTTGGGAAGCCAGACCTGACTCGACGCGAGCAGGTACAGGCGGACCGCATCGGCGCCGACTTCGCCCACCGCCTGCCACGGATCGACCACGTTGCCGACACGCTTCGACATCTTGCGGCCGTCGACATCGAGCACTAACCCGTTCACCACAACGTGCCGGTAGGCCGGGCTGTCCGACACGCCCGCGGCAATGGCGAGCAGCGAGTAGAACCAGCCGCGGGTCTGATCCAGTCCCTCGCAGATGAAGTCCGCCGGGAAATGGTGCTCGAAGTCGCGCTCGTGCTCGAACGGATAGTGCCATTGCGCGTACGGCATCGACCCAGAGTCGAACCAAGCGTCGATCACTTCGGGCACTCGGCGCATGATCCCTCCGCAGTCCGCATGGTCGCAGCGGAACGTGAACTCGTCGATGAACGGCTTATGCGGGTCGAAGTCGCCGGGCAACGGCGCCCCCGATCGCTCCTCGAGCTCGGCGTACGACCCGATCACGACGCGGTGCTCGCGTTCTCGATCGCACACCCAGACCGGGAGCGGCGTGCCCCAATAGCGGTCGCGCGACAGCGCCCAGTCCACGTTGTTCTCGAGCCATTCCCCGAACCGCCCTTCGCCGACCTCGGGCGGCGCCCACGCCACGTCGTGGTTGATGCGGAGCATGGCATCCTTGTACGCAGTCGTGCGTACGAACCATGACTCCCGCGCGTAGTAGATGAGCGGGGAGTCGCACCGCCAGCAGAACGGGTACGTGTGCTCGTAGCCCTCTGGCTGGTACCGACCGAACAGCTTCGCCTCCCGCTGGAGCCGGTCAGCGATTACGGGGTTGGCCTCGAACACCGTGCGCCCCTCGATCGCCTCCCACGCCCCCCCCACAAACCGCCCGGAGGCATCGACTGGGTTCACGAATGCGAGCCCCTCCCGCTGGATCGCGGCGTAGTCATCGGCACCGAACGCGGGGGCCAAATGCACCAGGCCGGTGCCCTCTTCGTTGGTCACGAACTCCCCGGCTACCACGCGGAATGCTTGGTCGGCATCGACTGGGATGGCGTCCAGCAGCTGCTCGTAGCGCCAACCCACCAGGGCCCGCCCCTGGTATTCACCGGTCTTGGGAAAACTCGCCAGCGGCTTGCCTCCGGTCGCCCCGGGGAAGGTGCGCTGCTCGGCAATCACCCGTTCGGCGATTACGCGCCGCCCATCGACCTCGTGTTCCACATAGGTGAAGTCCGGGTGCACCGCCACGGCCACGTTGGACGGCAGCGTCCACGGCGTGGTGGTCCACACCAGGAGGAACCGCTCCGGCTCACCCGACACGCGGAATAGCACGTGGATCGAGGGCGACCGATGGGCGGCGTAGCCCTGCGCCAGCTCGTGACTCGACAGCGCCGTCCCGCAGCGCGGGCAGTACGGCAGCACCTTGTGTCCTTGATAGAGGCGGTCACGGTCGTAGAGTCGCCGCAGCAGCCACCACACCGTCTCGATGTATTCCTTCGTGTAGGTGACATATGGACGGCTGTAATCGAGCCAGTACCCGATACGCTCGGAGAGCGACTCCCACTCCGTCTTGTACTCAAACACGCTCTCGCGGCACCGGCGGTTGAACTCCGCGACCCCGAACCGCTCGATGTCGGCTTTTCCGCTCAGTGCGAGGGCTTTCTCGACCTCGATTTCCACCGGGAGCCCATGAGTGTCCCAGCCTGCGATGCGGGTCACCGAGCACCCCAGCATCGTGTGGTAGCGACACACCAGATCCTTGATGGTTCGGGCGAAGACGTGGTGAATGCCCGGGCGGCCGTTGGCCGTCGGTGGTCCCTCGTAGAACACGAACGGCTCACCGCCCCGCGTCGCGTCCAGCGTACGCCGGAACAGGCCCTCCTCCTGCCACTGCTCCAGCACACGGCGCTCGAAAGCATCGGGACCGGTGTAGTCGATCGGCTCGTAGGTCATCGGGTCATCCTATCGACCACTCCCGTTACCAGCCGTGTGAGATCGGGCTCGGCCTTTCGGGCCGTCGCGATGATCGTTGCCACGTCGGCTGGCTCCAGTGCATCGGGGAGACAGGCATCAGTGATGATCGAGATCCCGAGCACCCGCATGCCGCCGTGCACAGCCACGATCACCTCCGGCACGGTGGACATTCCGACCACGTCCGCACCGATGGTCCGCAGGAATCGGTATTCTGCCGGGGTCTCCAGGTTGGGACCCGTGACCGCCACATACACGCCCTCGCGCAAGGTGAGCTTGAGATCGCGGGCCACCTCCCGGGCCAACGCGCGCAACTCGCCGTCGTACGGCTCCGACATGTCGGGAAACCGGGGGCCGAGCGCATCGTCGTTCGGCCCAACGAGCGGGCTGTCGCCCAACAGGTTGATGTGGTCGGCGATCAACACGAGATCTCCCGGTGCCCAGAGGGGATGCATGCCGCCGCAGGCGTTCGACACCACGAGGATCTCGGCGCCAAGCGCCTGCAGCACCCGGACGGGGAAACCGATCACGGGAAGCGTGTAGCCCTCGTAGCGATGGAATCGCCCCTGCATTGCCACGACCGGCGCACCGGCAAGGCGCCCGAACAGGAGCCGGCCGGCGTGGGTCTCGACCGTGGGGATCGGGAATCCCGGAATCTGCTCGTAGCGCAGCTCGGCCTCGATCGTGATCTCCTCGGCGAGCCCGCCGAGACCCGTGCCGAGGATCAGCCCCACGGTGGGCTCGAGCACCGTGTGTTCGCGGATCACTGCCACGGCGCGATCGATGGCCGACCGCTGCGCGCCGGCGGCCACGGTCACACCGGCGGGCTCCCGTCCCGCTCGTGTTCGGCCAGGGCGTCGATTTCAGCGAGCTGGCGCTCGAGCAATCGCCGGAATGCCGCGATGTACGCCGCGAACTGCCGCTGCGCCTCCTCGATATCCCGTCGAATCGTGGTCTCGGCCGTACGCGCCTCCACGAGCAGGTCGTCAGCGCGAGAGCGCGCTTCCTTAAGCTGGAGCTCCGACTCGCGCTTGGCGGTCTGATGGATGTCCTCCCGCACCTGATGCGCCATCACCACCGCTTCGTTGAGCGCTTTTTCCTGCTCGCGATATGCCTTGAGCTGCTCTCGAGTGCTCTGCACCCGCTCTTCCAGCGCCGCGCGCTCGCGCATCAGTCGCTCGAACGCCTCGGACACTCGACTCCGGAAGTCTTCCACCGCGGCGACGTCGTATCCGAAGGCCGAACGCCGAAACTGCTGCGCACGGATGTCCGTCGGCGTAAGCCGGAATTCATGGTCGTTCATGCTGGCCGCTCTCCAAAGAGCACCGTTCCCAGTCGTAAGATCGTCGCGCCTTCCGCCACGGCTGCCCGATAGTCCCCGGACATCCCCATGGATAGCTCGGTCAGGTCATGTCCTCGAGTTGCGAGCGCGTCGCGCAGCCGGCGCAAGCCAGCAAACGCGCGGCGCTGATCGCTTTCATCATCCGTGAAAGGGGCCATGGTCATCAATCCCCGAAGTGCTAGGTGTGGCATGCCTGCGATCCCCTCGAGCAGCGCCGTCGCCTCCTCGGGCGCACAGCCGCCCTTCTGCCGTTCACCGGCCACGTTGACCTGCAGCAGCACGGGCAGTGGGGTACCCGGCGCCCGGCGTGCCATCGCCTGCTCGAGCGCCTCCGCCACCCGCAGCGAGTCGATCGAGTGCACCATGGCGAAGCGCCCAGGCACGTGCTTGGCCTTGTTCGTCTGGAGATGCCCGATCAAGTGCCAGCTCGCGTCGAGATCGGCCAGAGCGTCCAGCTTGCCAAGCGCCTCCTGCACCCTATTCTCTCCCAGGTCCCGAAGACCCGCTTCCACCGCCACTCGCGCCGCTGCGGGCTCATGGCCTTTCGTGACGGCCACGATGCGCACAGGGCCGGTGAGACCGTGCGCTCGCTGCACCGCGGCGATTTCCTCCCGAACGTGGGCGAGGTTCGCGGGCAGGGTGGCGAAATGCATAACCAATTAAGGTAGCCGGGCCCCAGGTGGAAACAAAGCGTCCCTCGGCCGCTCGGATCGTGCGCCTCGGGTATTGCTACCGCGGGATCGGCGTGTCGGCCAGGGGCGGTGGCAGGGAGAACACCGAGCCGCCGGAATCGACCGCCCTCGCGATGTCCGGGAGATAGTGCAGCGCAAGGCCGCGTTGCAGATTCACGGCCGAGCGCTCACGGTCACCGAGCAGCTCATACGCCCACGCGAGACCGTAGAACGGGTAGCTCAAGTTGATCGCGATATTGCGACTCGTGGGCTCAATCGCCAGCGAATCGACTCCGAGCAGGCCGCTGTAGCGGTAGATGTTCCACACCAGCGAATCGGTGCGCGGAACGTCGAGCGGCACGCCGAAGATCCCGGGTGCCAAGCGCGATGTATCGGGTGGCTCCGCGGCATGCACGCGGAACACCATCGCCTGTTGCGTCACGTAGTCGGCTAACCGCGCCCAGTTCTGGGTGCCGGCCGTCATCGAGAAGTAAATCGGTCTCCGGTTCCAGTTCTCCTGAATGAGCCGGAGAATCAGCTGGTCATAGACGTAGAACGCGCTGTTCTCCTCGAACGTGACCCGGAGTCGCCCGGCTGGGAACGTCATGGCCCGACCGAGCAGGAAGCTCCGGAACTCTCCCACTTCTCGGTCAGTCAGCGTGTGCAACGGCCCCGGCATCTCGACCGGGGCGAGGTCGGCATACCAGGGCGCCTGGGTCGGCTCGAACGGTCGCACCGGATTGTCGCGCAGCTGGCGGATGTACCAGTCCGTGTTGCCCAGCGACAAGTTTACGACCGACACGTCCTGCCGTACGCCCTCCACTTCCTGCAGATACCAGAGCGGGAAGGTGTCGTTATCGCCGTTGGTGAAGACGATGCCGTAGGGCTCGACCGACTGAAGGAGGCTGTACGCGAAATCGCGCGCGAGCGTGGTGTCGGGTCCGTGTCCTCGCGAGGCCGCCGTGAAATTGAGAGCGAATGGCACCAGCGCGATCCCCAGCACGCCCGCGGGTAGCATTCCCCAACGGCGGCCCAGGTGCCTCTCGGCCAACCGTGCGCGCAAGCGGCGGTAGAGGGTCGCGAGCCCAATGCCAACGAACAGGCCCCACACCTGGAAGGACACCGTGAAGAAGTAGTCCCGCTCCCGCACCTCGTGCATCTCGATGCTCGGGAACAGGTCCCAGGCCAGTGAATAGCCCGGCTTGAAATTCATGTAGCCCACCAGCCCGGGGCCGGTGGTGAGAAACAGCAGGACCAACAGCCAGAATACCGATCGGTCCTTCCAACGGAGGGCCTGCGCACCGTACACGCCTACGCCGATGAACGCCAGCGTGAACGGCAGCCTGATGGGCGCGAACACTGGCGCGTGCTTCGCGAGACCATTGGCCCACTGCCAGTCGAAGTACTGGAGATAGTTCTGGATCTGGCGCGCGATCAGCGGGATACTGCGGACCGTGTAGCAGCGTGGCACGCCGAACACGGCGTCCTCCCCGGGTACCGGCCCGTCGACGAACTGGAAGAAACAGCCCAGGAAGGCTCCCAGTCGATCCAGAAACCCGCCCTCGCGGGTCGTATAGATGGGGTTGTCGATCGGCGAGCGGGGTGGATACTGCTCGCGGGAAATCACGTCCCACAGACTGGACCACGTCGATGGATCGGCCTCGTTGATGATGGGCCCCACCTTGGCCCGCACGAGCAGGAACAGATACGTGGTCGCTCCCGCCAGGGCGATGGCCAACACCGTGCCCGCGAAGGCGAAAGCCCCTACCGACATGGCGTAGGCGGCGGCGAGTACAAACGCGACCCCGCCGGCCGCGAGCAGCAGCGGGCTTCCCAGCCCGACACCGATCAGCAGCGCCCACACTCCCACCATCACTGCCCATTGCGCCCACTCGGTGGCGCGGTCGCGGTCGTCCCGGAGCGGGGTCGTGCGCAGCACGTGCCACATGAAGCCGAGCAGAGCCGGGCCGACGAGGAGGGTGAGCAGATGGTTCCCTAAGGAGACGGCCTCGAGGTACACGATCAGGAGAAGCACATGCGGTGCCCGCTCCCCCCCGCGGTGTTGTCGCCAGACCCACGCCAGCCACGAGACGGCCGCAATGCTGAAGGCCGCCACCATGTAGACTTCGGTTTCGTTGGAGTTCTGCCAGACGGTGAACGTGAACGCCGAGACCAGCGCGGCCGCCACACCACCGCCGAACGTGAACACGCGATCCTCCGTCGGGTCGGCGTCGGGCCATCCGCGGAGCGCCTGGCACACGAGCAGGAAGAAGAACGCGGCCGCCGAGGCGCTGAACACCGCGGTCAGGAGGTTCGTTCGCAATGCGAACTCGCCGATCCGCACGATCTCGCCCCAGATGTTCGCCATGAGCACGAACAGCGGCGTACCGGGCGGGTGCGGAATGCCGAGGATCTTGGCGGCGGCGATGAGCTCGCCAGCGTCCCAGAACGTCACGGTCGGCGCGAGGGTCACGAGATACCCCGCCAACACGGCCACGAAGACCGCCAGGGCGAGGCGATAGGGCGGCGCGGCGACTGCCGTCTGGTGCGGCTCCATCAGGTGCTCGACGTCGATGAGGGTCTTTGGATCAGGCCGGTGAAGCGTCACCAGAGGCCGTCGAGAGCGCAAGACTGGCCTCACCCGACACAGCGAGGTACTCCCGCAGTTGGTCGGGCGTCACGCCCCGCCGCAGGTTACCGCGCACGGCCACCGAGATGTTGGAGGTCTCCTCCGACACGACGACGACGGCCGCGTCGCTCTCTTCCGACAGGCCGAGCGCCGCGCGGTGCCGGGTGCCGAGCGATCGGTCGCTCACCGGAAACTGCGTGAGTGGAAGCACGCACCCGGCGCCGATGATCTGATTGCCCCGGATCAACACTGCGCCATCGTGAAGCGGAGAGTAGGGCGTGAAGATCGTGGCCAGAAGATCCGCGGAGACCGTCGCCTGCATCGCCGTCCCACTCTCGAGATAGGTGTCGAGCGACACCTCCCGCTCGATCGCCATGATCGCGCCGGTGCCATTGCGCGCGAGTCGGCCCACGGCGTCCACGATCTCGTCGACTACCACGTTCTTGCTCGTCCCCGCGAAGAACCCGATCACGCGGGTCCGGCCAAGGCGCGCCAGCGCGTGCCGCAGCTCGGGCTGAAACACGACGATGGCCGCGAAGGCACCATAGGTGAACACCACGCCGAGCAGCGTACTGATCATGTTGAGCTTGAGAACCAGCGCCGCGAAGTACACGAGCACCAACGCCGTGATGCCCAGCAGGATCTGGAGGGCCCGCGTGCCCGCGAGGAAGAGGAGCACGCGGTAGATGATGTACGCGACGATCAGAATCTGGAGGACGTCGTACCAGTCCGGGATCAAGAACCGGATTTGCTCGAACGACATCAGGCGCTCCGCACAGCGTAGGCGACGGCTAGCGACTCGAGGGTCGGCGCGACGGCGTGAACCCGGAACAGCCGGGCGCCTCCAAGATACGCGGTGACGCAAGCGGCGGCAGTGGCGAGGTCGCGATCGAGTGTCTCCCGACCCATGATCGTCCCCAGAAACCGCTTGCGGGACGGCCCCACCATGACGGGGTAGCCCAGACCGGCGACAGACGGGAGGTCGCGGAGCACTTCGAAGTTCTGCTCAGGGGTCTTCGCGAACCCGAGACCCGGATCGAGCACGATTCGGCTTCGATCGAGGCCGGCGGCCTCCGCAACAGCAGCTCCACCTGTAAGCTCGCGCACGACCTCGGCCACCACGTGCCCGTAGCTGGCGTGTGCGTAGCTGGCCATCTCGTCGAACGCGCCCCTCGAGTGCATCAGGACCAGTCCCGCATCGTGGGCGGCGCAGACGTCGGCCACCGTGGGATCGAGCCTGAGCCCCGACACATCGTTGATCGCCCAGGCACCGCTGTCGAGCGCGCGGCGTGCCGTTTCGGCCTTGACCGTATCGACGCTCAGCGGCACCTCCGGAAAGCGGGCCTCCAACGCACGGAGGACGGGCGCCAGCCGATGCCACTCCTCCTCCACCGGTACCGGTCCCACGCTCCCCGGTCGGGTCGACTCGGCCCCCACGTCGAGGAGGTCGGCGCCCATCGCGATCAGTGACTCGGCGTGGCGCAAGGCGGCATCGGGATCGAGGAACCTCCCACCGTCGCTGAACGAATCGGGCGTGACGTTCAGAATGCCGGCGATGACCGGCCGATCGAGCGAGATGCGACCGCGACCCATGACCCAGGCTTCCGGCGGGTCGAACGTGGCGGCCACCAGGGCCGCAAGCCGTTCGGCCAGCGCCAGCGGCATCCTCGTGCGATCGGGATGTACCAGGCCCGCGAGCGCGGCCGCCCCGCCGGTCAACAGAGCCCACCGCTCGCCCGTGAGGCACTCCACGCCGTGCCGTCGAGCTTCGGCGAGCACGAGGTCACGCTGTTCGGTGGAGAGATCGTCGATCACGACCGTGACGGACCGCATCCCGCGGGCCGATGCAGCTGCATGCCCCTGGTCGACACCCCGACGGATCAGGGCGTCCTCAACGGCCGCCGGACTGAGAGATTGGAGTGGGAGTACCGTCACGCGCCGGCCGGCTCGGCCGGCGGGGTCCCGAGCACGGGACGAGTCCCGGCCGCAGGGGCCTGGGCTTTCACATCACGCTTGATCTCGGGCGTCACGGCGCTCTCGGACGGGACCCGCGGCGGCAGATCCTGGCCCTTCGCCAGAAGATCCACCTCCTCGCGATCGAGCGTCTCGCGCTCCAGCAGCGCGTCAGCCATCCGATGCAGCGTCTCCATATCCCCCTGCAAAATCTCGCGCGCGCGCGCGAACGCGGCGTCCAAAATGCGCTTCACCTCGGCATCGACCGTATCCGCGGTCCGATCGGAGATCTCGCGATGCTGGGAAAACTCCCGCCCGAGAAAGATCTGCTGCTCCCGGTCACCAACGGCGACCGGGCCGATCGCCTCGCTCATGCCGAACTGCGTGACCATGCGGCGGGCCATCTCGGTGGCCTGCTGAATGTCCTGCGCGGCGCCGGTGGTGACCTTCTCCGGCCCGAAGATGAGCTCCTCAGCCACGCGGCCACCGTACGCCATGGCGAGCCGCCCCAGGATGTAGGCCTTCGTGTAGTTATGGCGATCCTCTTCGGGGAGCGAGAACGTGATCCCGAGCGCGCGGCCTCGCGGAACGATCGTGACCTTGTGAACCGGGTCGAGGCCCGGCACACGGACGCTCACCAAGGCGTGCCCCGCCTCGTGATACGCGGTGAGCTTCCGTTCCTCGTCGGACAGCACCAGGCTCTTGCGCTCAACCCCGAGCATGACCTTGTCTTTGGCATCCTCGAAGTCGACCATCTCGACCTTGTTCTTGTTGCGCCGCGCGGCGAGGAGAGCCGCCTCGTTCACGATGTTGGCGAGATCGGCGCCCGCGAGACCAGGCGTCGCCCGCGCAATCACCGAGAGCCCAACATCGTCGGCCAGCGGGATCTTGCGCGCGTGCACCTTGAGTATCATCTCGCGGCCCCGCACGTCGGGCATGTCGACCACGATCTGCCGGTCGAACCGGCCGGGCCGCAACAGCGCCGGATCGAGCACGTCGGGCCGGTTGGTGGCCGCGATGAGGATCACGCCCTCGTTCGACTCGAACCCGTCCATTTCGACCAGCAGCTGGTTGAGCGTCTGCTCACGCTCGTCGTGGCCGCCGCCGAGTCCGGCACCGCGGTGCCGCCCCACCGCATCGATCTCGTCAATGAAGATGAGGCACGGCGCATGGGTCTTGCCCTGCTCGAACAGATCCCGCACCCGCGAGGCCCCGACGCCCACGAACATCTCCACGAAATCCGAACCGGACATCGAGAAGAACGGCCGCGCTGCCTCGCCCGCCACGGCCCGTGCGAGCAACGTCTTGCCGGTGCCCGGTGGCCCGACGAGGAGGACCCCCTTCGGCAGTCGACCGCCCAACCGCTGGAACCGCTGTGGATCGCGCAGAAACTCGATGATCTCCTCCAGCTCGACCTTCGCCTCGTCGCACCCAGCCACGTCCTGAAACGTGGTCTTCGGGGTGTCGCCGGACAGGAGCTTCGCCTTCGACTTGCCGAACGCAAAGGCGCGGTTCCCGCCCTGCTGAACCTGCCGGAAGAAGAAGATCCAGAGCGCGATGAGAATCACCCAAGGGAGGAATTGAAAGAGCAGCGTGCCGAACGACGGCTTCGGCTCCTTGGCCGAGATCGGAACGTCGTGCTCTTCCAGCCGCTGGATGAACAACTCCGAGTCCTGAATGGGCAGCACGAGGCGGAACTTCTCCACCTCCTGCCCGTCCTTGGTCACGGGACGCTTGAACTCGCCTTCCACGAACTTCCCGCTCGTGATTTCGGCGCGCGCAATATTGTCGCGGTCCAAATAGCTCTGAAACTCGGTGTACGAGATCTCCCCAACCGCACTCCGACTGGCATCCACCATCTGGTAGAACGCGATCGGAATGAGGATGATCAGCATCCAGAACACGAGGTTGCGGCTCAACCCGGCCCAACTGAATTTGGGAGTGGGTGTCTTGCGATCCGCCATGCCTCAATCAGTCTCCCAACATCGTAGGTGAGTGTGCCACGCGCCCTTCGCCGCGCGGGGCCCAGATCTTTCTATTCACCACCGCCGCCCCAAGTTCCCACAGTCTGCTCGGCGACCGCATCACCGCTCGCCTCCATCGCGATCCCCGCGCTGCCGTGCCTCGATCAGCAACGCCTCCCGCCCCGCTTCCGGCACAGCCGCGTCCGAGCG
Organism: Gemmatimonadota bacterium; assembly: GCA_029863245.1. Taxonomy (GTDB): domain Bacteria; phylum Gemmatimonadota; class Gemmatimonadetes; order Gemmatimonadales; family GWC2-71-9; genus JAOTVV01. The sequence continues at coordinate 16,157 of JAOTVV010000003.1, read as the reverse complement.
GCACACGCCTGGCACCCAGAGGATCGTCCCGTCCTGCTCCAGCACTGGCTGATCGGAGCGCTCGCGGAACGGGATCCGCGATTCCATGAGGATGCGCCGCACCTTGCGCGATCCGACGCCGCCGAGCGGCACCAGCCGGTCCCCCGCCCCCACCGCGCGCACCGTGACCGTACCGGGACACACCCAGGTCGAGTATCCCGACCGCGCCACGTGGCCAGCCGCCTGGGTACGCCATTGGAAATCCCAATCGCCCCACGCGAGCGTGCCCTGCCGCCCCCGAATGATACCACCGGAGCGCGGAGCCTCGGTCCGTGGCCGTCCGACCGCCAGTCGGTCGAACGCCAGCACCGCTTCGAAGCCTCTCCCGAGCTCCAGCGTCTTGCCACTGCGGCCGGTTCGCGCAAAGCGGGCGAGACGCCGCGCGGCGCGTGACCCGACCGTGCACCCCACCTCTCGTCCCAAAGCCCGCAAAATGGCCTCTGATAACACGTTATCATACCGAGCCAGAGGTTGGCGGGCAACCTCCACCCCACTCATCGTCCGGCGGAACTCCAGCTCGGGAAGCGACCGCACCAGCGCGCCCCACGCCGCCCGATTTCGGCGCGCCCCGTGCGCCACTCGGGCGAGTCGCCGGTCAGCCTCCGCCCCGAAACGCGACCGGATCGGCGGCAGCACCCTATGCCGGAGCCACGCCCGATCGTGGCGCTCGTCTCGGTTGGCGGGGTCGTCATGGATCGGCGGGACCCACCCCTGGGCTGTTGCCCGCTCCACGAGCCACTGATGCAGCTCTGCACGCGAGAACGGAAGAAGCGGACGCACCAGTCCCATCGGGCCCCGCGCCGGGATGCCAGCGAGACCGGCCACCCCACTTCCCCGCAGCACGCGGTAGAGCACGGTCTCGATTTGGTCATCCCGGTGGTGCGCCGTGACGAGGTAGGCCGCGCCCACTTCCTGTTGCATGCGGCGCAGCTCTCCATAGCGAGCCACGCGGGCCTCGGTTTCCGAGGCGTCGCGACCGAGATGAACGCGCGCGAGGTGCAACGGTACCCCGTACCGCGCGCAGACGTCCTTCACGGAGCGGGCCACAACGTCGCTGTCGGCGGCAATGCCGTGATCGACGTGCCCCACTGCCAGGGTCAATTCCAACTCGGGCGCGAGAGCAGCCAAGAGGTCGAGCAGGGCCAAAGAGTCCGACCCGCCACTCACGGCGAGAAGGGCAACCCCTGGCTCGGGGAAAAGGGCGCTCCTCCCGAGGTGCGTGCCGAGCTGGCGGTCGAGCGCGGTCATGCCTGTCAATCCGGCCCGGTGCTGAGCGCGCGGCTGCGCGCCTCGGCGAGATAGCCCGGACGCAGCTCGAGCAGGTTGGAGAGCTTGCGCATCAGGTAGCTCTCGTGTCCCGTCAGTGACCCGTCCGCATACACCAGCCGCCACATGACCTCCGCCAGGAGCAGCCGCTGTCCCTCGTCGTAGTTGGCCGTAATGAGGCTCGTGAACTGATAGAGGTCGACCGCCCGCTGCCGCTCCTCGTCCGCCAGCCGGATCAGCTCGCTCACGGCCTCAGCGGACATGGCAAAATGATGAGTGAGCGTTTCCTCGATGTGGCGGCGCTCGTCCTCGGTGAACTCGTTGTCGGCGTGGGCGAGCTCGAGCAGCAGGGCACACGCGGCTAGTGCAAGGCGGTCACGAGCGCCATGGGTCTCGCCGGTCCCCGTCGGGGGCGCCGGTGGGGGGGGAGCGAGGTTCTGACCAAAAAACCTCTTGATGGCCTCCAGCAATGGTCCTCCTCTGTCTCGCCTGCCTGAACGCTACTCACAGCGCCCCTACCGCGCACGGTGCGCAGGACGCAAGAACCCCCCGCACGAACCGGGCTCCATGTCCGGGCCAGCGCGAATCAGAATTGCGGGCGAAGGACCGTCAATCCGGTGTTCATGTCGGAGACGAAAACGAGACCCGCCTCGAGCTGCGGTGCCCACGTGCATGTGAACGATCCGGTCGCGCTCGGACACGCACCGGACCCGCCGTACAGCGAGCTGGCAATGGCCCGGCCCTGAAGCTCCAGGCGCCCGAGCAGCTCGCCGGACACGTCAACGCCGCGCAGTCCCTGCCCGTACCACGCCGCGTAGAGCACTCCACCTGCTTCGTCCAGCCAGAAGTTGTGCGGTGGTCCGCCGGGCACGGCGTACGTCGCCACCTCGCGCGGCTGTCTCAGATCCCGCACGTCCACCACGTGAAGGATACCTGGCGCGCCAAAATCCTCTTCGCCGACGAAGACGTACCCCGCGGCGGGCCAGTACCAAGCATTGTGCGTCTGCCCTCCGATGGCGGCAATGCGGCTCACCTCCGTGGGACTGGAGGGCGAGCCGCCGGCGATGCCGTTCCCGACGTCCACAATGACCAACCCATCATTCCAGTGCGACAGGAACGCCAGCCCGTCGCGCACGTACACGTCGTGCAGAAAGCTGGATCCGCCCGTGAACTGCGCCGCCTCGGTCGGGTTGTTCGGATCGCTGATGTCGACGATGCGCAGACCCACGCCCACCCCGTCGGGAGCCACGTACACGTAGTCCCCGTCGATCCACACGTTGTGGACGCCCGAACCCAGGCCACTCGTGTACCGCCCGATCACCGCCGGGTGGAGCGGATCGGCGAGATCGAGCAGGGTGATGCCGTTGAGTCCGTCACTCGATCCTTCGTGCGTGGCGACCCCCACGGTGCCATCCGACCGCACCTTGATGTCGTTCACCGTGCTGGCATCGAGACGCAGCGAATCGGTGAGGGCGGGCCGGGTCGGATCGTCGATCCGCCACACGTACACGGTGTTGCCCGGCTCCGTCCGAGTGCTCCACGTCCCCGTGTACGCTGCGATGCCATGAACCCACAGGTCGGACGTGAACCGGTCGGCAATCGTCCCCCGCCCTTCCACGGTCAACGACCCCCCGAGACCGCGGAGTTGGATCACGACGGTGACGGAATCGGCAAGCGACCCGGCGCGTGCGATAACGCGGGCCGCCCCAGCCTGATAGCCGACGAACCGGCCATCGGCCGCGATGAATCCGGCGCCCAGCGGCGACACCGACCACACGATGGCGGAGTCCGTCACGAGAGTGCCCGACGTGTCTCGCACTTCCGCACCGTACATCACGACGTCGCCTTGTCGGGCCGATGCCGGTCCGGAGACCGTTATCGTGCCCGAAGGAGTCGACATCACGTCCAGGGTGTCGCCGCACGCCCAGGCCGCGAGCAACAGGCCAACCGCTGCTTTCCCGTGTGCCGTACGCATACCGGTCATCGTGAACCCGCACATCGTAATTGGGGAGAGAAACGCTCCACAATCCTAACACCACGGCCTCAGACGTCGTTCCAGAGAGCGCTGACGATCGCCGCGCAGGGTGCGACGAGCCCGTTCGCGGATCCGATGATCTGACGCTGGACCACACAAACAAAACGCCCGGCCGAAGCCGGGCGTGTGACGCTCGCGGGACCGCGGCCCTCTATGGAGCGTCCGCCGGTGACGCGGCCTCCCGTTTGTCAGAACACGGCCACTCGTACCCCTCCTCGGGGTCGAGATCTCGCAGCTCCGCCTCGATCGCCTTGACCCGCTCTCTCAGCTCTCGGCCCTCGAGCCGCTGCGCCGGGACGGCACACGATGTGTCGGGCATTCGCTCCTCCGCCAGCTCCGTTCCTGCAAACTACGGGCCGAGGAATGAAGAAACTGTGAAGCGGGGATTCCGCCGCCAGGGGTCGTTGCCGGCACACCGCGCGCTTTCAGGACAAGTCGGCGAAGAAGTCGTTCCCCTTGTCGTCCACGAGAATGAACGCGGGGAAGTCTTCGACCTCGATGCGGTAGATGGCCTCCATCCCCAGCTCTGGGTATTCGATCAGCTCGACCTTCATGATGTGTTCCTTAGCCAGCACCGCCGCGGGACCCCCAATCGACCCGAGGTAGAAGCCGCCGTGCTCGCGGCAGGACTCGGTGACCTCCCGGCTCCGATTGCCTTTGGCGATCATGACCATGGAGCCGCCGCGGGCCTGGAACTGCCGGACATAAGAGTCCATCCGGCCGGCGGTCGTCGGGCCGAACGAGCCCGATGGCAGCCCCTCGGGGGTCTTGGCCGGACCGGCGTAGTAGACCGGGTGATCCTTGATGTACCGGGGCAGATCTTCACCCCGATCGAGCCGCTCCTTCAACTTGGCATGGGCGATGTCGCGCGCCACGATCATCGGCCCGGTCAGGGCCAGTCGCGTCTTGACCGGGTGTTTCGTGAGCTCGGCCACGATGTCGTGCATGGGCCGGTTCAGATCGATCGCCACGACGCCACGCTCCCGCGCCACCCGAGACCGCTCGCGAATGAACCGCCCCGGATCTCGCTCCAACTGCTCCAGCCAAATCCCGTCCCGATCGATTTTGGCTTTCACGTTGCGGTGGGCGGAACAGGACACGCCCATCCCGATCGGGCAGGAGGCACCGTGGCGAGGCAGCCGGACCACGCGCACGTCGAGCGCGAAGTACTTCCCACCGAACTGGGCACCGATGCCGGTGCCGTAGGCGGCGGCGAGCAGGGCCTGTTCCAAGGCGAGGTCGCGGAACGCGTGGCCCGACTGGTCGCCGCTGGTCGGAAGGCCATCGAGGTATCCCGTCGTGGCGAGCTTCACCGTCTTGAGGTTCGCCTCAGCCGACGTACCGCCAATCACGAACGCGAGATGATACGGCGGACACGCCGCGGTGCCAAGCGTCTTCATCTTCTCGGTCAGATACGGGGTCAGGCGCTCCGGGGTGAGCAGGGCCTTGGTTTCCTGAAACAGGGACGTCTTGTTGGCCGAACCCCCACCCTTGGCGACGAACAGAAACCGGTATTCCATCCCGTCCGTCGCGAGGATGTCGATCTGTGCCGGGAGGTTCGTGCCGGAGTTTTGTTCGTCGTACACCGTGAGCGGGAGCGTCTGCGAATAGCGGAGGTTCTCCGTGGCGTACGTCTCATAGATCCCACGGCTCAGTGCTTCGGCGTCCCCGCCGCCCGTCCAGACACGCTGGCCCTTCTTGGCGAACACCGTCGCCGTCCCGGTATCCTGGCAGAACGGGAGGACGAACTGCGCGGAGACCTCGGCATTACGCAGCATGGCCAGCGCCACGCCGCGGTCATTGTCACTCGCGTCGGGGTCGTCGAGGATCGCCGCCACTTGTTCGAGGTGCGCGGTGCGCATCAGGAACGAGGCATCACGCAGGGCCTCGCGAGCGAGCCGAGTGAGCGCCTGCGGGGCCACCTTCAGCATTTCCTGCCCGTCGAATGTCGCCAGCGACACGTCGTCCGACGGGAGTCGGCGATACGCGGGTTCGTCTGTGGCGATCGGGAACGGGTCTACGTACGAGAACTCAGGCATCGGACCACTCCTCCTCCCAGCATCATCGTGCCCCCAGTGGCTCGCGCGTGCAGCCCCCACGGCACGGGTCGAGCACCTGAACGAACGGCGCCCGGAATCTACACTAGGGGAACTGGAGAAGGCCGATCGTCCAGTGTTGGAGCTACTGCTCCGTCATCTCTGCGAACCCCACCACGGTGCCGCACGGGGCTCTGACGAAGATCTCCCGTGCGCCGTAGAACGTCCGCCGCTCCGGTGAGAGGCGATGTCCCGCCTCAGGTCACGCGGTACCGCTCGTCCTGACGCGCCTTCGCGATGAGCTGCGACAGGGCACTGGTAAGGTCCCGCTCCACACCCGAGTTGGCGCGCAGCTCGACGGCGATCTCGGTGGTGGCGGGGAGATTCCACTCGTGTTCGATACCGCCCGCCATCTTGCACTTGAGCTTTCCCGTCACGGGGCCCTTCGCACCGAGCGAGATCGACACGTACGCGTCTCGGCTTCTCGATTGAACGCGGAGGACGTCGAGGTCCTCGAGCGCCACCTCGTACGCGTTGGTGAACAGATTGCCGGACTTGGTCTTGGTCGTCTCGACGATGAGCATCCCCCCCTTGGCCAACTTGACCCGCGAGACGGTCGGCTGGCCGTCGTGGTCAACGTAGGAGTTGTCCTTGAGGAGGCGGTTGACGTGCTCGAGCGTCTCGTCGAGGGACCGGTCCTGAGCATGGGCGACGCCGGCAACGGCGCCAGCGAGGCAGAGGCTCAACAGCGCGATTCGTCGCATGGTCCCGCTCCCTGGGGTGGAGCGTCCACCCCACGCTATATCGGCGGCAGCGGGTGAAACCAGTGTGAAATGCGCGTGAAACTCGGCAGTCAGGAGCGCGGTCAGTGCTGCGGAGCCCCCAGCCCGGGGTTCAAATCCCGGGCGGTGATCAGGTCGAGCACCATCTGCGCCGCCAGCTCCGTCACCTGTCGCAGTCCCTCCACGTTGAGGAGGTGGACGTCGTCGGACGGCGTGTGGTATTCAGGGTGCAGCCCGGTGAACAGGTGAATGGCCGGCCGCCCCGCCCGGTAGAAGCAGTAGTGATCGCTCCTCCCCACGAATTTGTCCTCCAAGGCAAACGTCAGGCCGTCGCGGTTGGCAGCGGCCAGCTTTACAGGCCAGAAGCTCGCCGTGGTACTGAGCCCAACTGTGAGGAGGTCGTCACGCAGGCGGCCCACCATGTCGAGGTTCACCATGGCCGCCACCGCCTCGAGGGGAACGATGGGGTTCGCGCAGTAAAACTCCGATCCCCGCAATCCGATTTCCTCCGCTCCGTAGGCGTGAAACATGACTGAGCGGCGCTCCGCGCCACCGAGGCCGGCGCGCGCAACGTACTCGGCCAAGTACCGCGCGATCTCGAGCATCGCCGCGGTGCCCGATGCGTTGTCGTCCGCACCGTTGAAGATTCGAAGGACACTGTCCGGTCCGACCGCCCACCCGACGTGATCGTAGTGGGCACCCACGATCACCCACTCTTGGGCCAGCGCGCCACGGCCGGGGATGGAGCCGATCACATTCTGTGACCACGGGCGGGTTTGCCGAATCGGGGCTCCCGCAACCGGCTGATCGCCGATCCAGAACGGCTGGAGAAACTCCGGGACGAGCGGCTCGAGTCCGAAGCGCCGAAACTCGTTGGCGATGTACTCCGCCGCGGTGAGCTCGTCGAGCCATCCGGCCGGCCGGCCGTAGAGACTGTCGTCGGCAAGGTACGTGGCGTGCGCAACCAGAGCGTCCCCTGTGATGGGCGTCACACCTTCGGGCCCAGACAGACCGTCGCAGGCGATCAGCCCGGCGGCCAGGCATACAAGCAGTCGCGATGTCTTCATCCCGGTGCCCCCATTTCGCAGCATCCCGATGGGTGCGGGGCGAAAGAAGAAAGCCCGAGGTGGCGCCCCGGGCTTAACTTCTGGTGGTTGTCATGCTTTCTCGCGCTTCGCTTCGCTCGCTCCAACGATAAGGTGCTCGGCGCCACACGCAACCCCTACTCCGGCGTCGCCCGGTACCTATCCCGTAAGTCCTTGCCGGCAAAATGGTTCGGCAGGCCGTCTTCGACGCGCGTTCCCGAACAGGCCCCAAACCGCCGCGTGCGGCAAACTTCTTGCTGCCTTTCGCAGTCACAATCCCCTGGTGTAACTCACTTTTGGCGAACAGAATAGGCCGGTGAGATGATGTGTTGTGTGAAGCTCGGGCCGAAGGCTGCACGAAGACAACCCCGTTGGCCGGGACGCGCACGCTAATGGACGACGAGCGCCGAACCACACGCACGAGCCAGCCCTTCTGGGGACGACACATGGGCGAACGGAAACCGGTGCAGTACGGCACGGATTCGCGGAGCGGCTCCAATGGCCATCCGCGGACGGCCGTGCCGCCTGCGAGCGAGCAAGCGTCCGACCGGGCCTCGTCGCCTGCCCCACCGCCGCTCGAATCCAAGTCGTCTGGGGCCGATCCCAGGGACCCCGTGTTCATCGTCCGGGAAACCGGCGAGATCCTGTTTGCCAATTGCGCGTTGGGCGGCCGATCGGAGGAAGACGTCGTCGGCTCATCCCTGTTCGACTGGATTCCGGGCGACCAGCAAGAGCTGGTGTCAGAGGCGCTCGCGAGGGCGTTCGGAACAGCCACCGTGCAGCGGCACGAGTTGGCGGGACTTCAGCAACACGACCCCGACGCGTGGTACGACTGCCGCCTCACCCCCAATATCCGCGACGGGAACGTGGTTTCGGTCACGCTCGTCGCGCACGACATCACGCAATACAAGCGTTCGTCGCTTCAACTCGAGGCCACGTGCCGCGACCTCCAGCGCCTTCTGGACGAGCGGTCCGCCGACCTGGCACGTGCAAACTCGGCGCTTGCCGAGGAATCCAAGGCCCGGGAAGCGCGGGAACGCGAATGGCGGCGGTTCCGTACCCTCATGGATCAGGCGGGCGAGGCCGTCTTCGTCAGCGATCCGCGCACCGAGAAGATCATCGACCTGAACGAGACGGCTGCCCGCTGGATCGGCCGGACCCGCGACGAGGCGATCGGGCGACGGATCCATGAGCTGCAGCTCGAGTTCCCGGTACAACCACCAGTCGAAGCGGAGCTCGAATTCACCGAAACGCGCGACACGCGGCGTCCGCTCCTGCTCGACGGCGCGCATCGACGGCGTGACGGCTCGTCCTTCCCCGTGGAAGTGGCGGTGGCCCGACACACGATCGGCGACCAGTCCTACGTCCTCGCGGTGGCGCGGGACGTGAAAGAGCGTTCGGCCCTCGACGAACAGCTCCGCCAGGCAGAGGAGCGATACGGCACGCTGTTCGAGCAGTGCTGGGATGCCATCTACCTGACGGCGCGCGATGGTCGAATTGAAGAGGTGAACGGCTCGGCCGTGCAGTTGTTCGGATACCCGAAGTCCGAGTTCCTGGGTCTCGACGCCAGACAGCTGTTCGCACGCGCCGTGGACATCCGACGGTTCCAGGTGCAGATGACCACGCTCGGGACGGTCGGTGACCTCGAAGTGGAGCTGCTCACGAACAGCGGCAAAGCGTTCCCGGCATTGCTGTCGGCGACCCTCAGGGCGGCACCCAACGGCGTGATTCGAGGCTACCAGTGCATCGTGCGGCCGGTGTCACTCCCCGAGGCAGGTGAGAGCGCACCGAGCGCGGAGGCGGACACCGGCGGAACCATCGTGCTCGCCGGCGTGTCGGGCGACTTGGCCGATGCCAACACGGCGCTGGCGGCGGCCGGCCTCCGGGTCATGGCGTCGGACACCATCGAGGGGGCCCTCGAGATGATCGATCGGGGCGGGTCGGCGATTCAGACCGCCGTGTTCGATGCGGAGACCGCGGGTGACGACCTGCGACGGCACCTCGAGGCCGTTCGTCGCTCGGCCCCGGACATGCGATTGCTACTGCTCACCGGGGGAGAGCCGGTGGCGGTTGCCGAGTGCGTGGCGGATCTCGGTATCCGCTCTATCCTGCGCAAGCCGATCCACCCACTCGCGCTGATTCAAAAGATCCGGGAAGCCTAGCCCAGCCACCTCCCGCCGGTCGCGCGTCGGTCCATCCCGCTCAGGAGAGGCACCGCCACGTGGCATGCTCCGACGCGTACCCAATGCGGGGGAGCACGATCTCTGCGGCGAGCGTGATGCCCCAAAACACCATGATCAGCGCCAGGACATGGGCCCACGGGAGGCGCCGTTTCCACGACGCAATCGCGCACCAGCCACCCGCCACCAGCAGCACGAGCACCGCGGTCCCGTAGGCGAACAGCCCGAACCCGCAGGCCCGGGCATAGGGCCACTGCGTGAGCGCCACTGCGAGCACGGCCGCGAGCCCGACGCGTGCCCAGACCCAGAGGTTGGCTTGGCGCTGCTCGGCGGGGCTCAGAAGCTGGGCTGCCCGGCGATTTCCGCTTGCGGTGAGTGGCACAGATGCGCCACCACCCACGCCCGGCTGCATGCCCGGCCCGGGCGCCGCGGGGTCGGCATAGGGCAGCTTCTTGAGCAACGCATCCACCTCGGCGGTGAGGTCCTTTGGGGACCGCGAGGGCTGCTTACCCGGGGCCATGGCGTCTCCGGAAATGGGGAGGTGGACGCCAAAGGTAGGCGCGGATCGGTCCCCCGTCCATTACCCACATCACATTCCCGTCCGATACCATCTGGGGCGTCGCCGGCTATTTTGAGTCGACCGGTAGACGGTCCTCGCTACCGGCGGTCGGGTGGCGTCGCGGTGGCCCGCCAAGGATGACACGCGTGAGCGCAGATCAGACGAACAAGGAGCACGGCGTCCGGCCCCCGGGGGATCTGAACCCCCGGAGGAAACCCGTGCTCGACTTCCCGGACCAGCCGTTCGGCGCCCTGACGCGGCAGGACTACGACATTCTCGGCTTCATGTCGGGCCTCGAGGTGCACCAGCAGTTGCTCACGAACTCCAAGCTGTTCTGCCGCTGTCCGGCCGGCCGCCGCGTGACGCGCGTCGACGCGGAAGTGCTCCGGCACATGCGTCCGACACTGAGCGAGCTGGGAGAGTACGACGGCACCGCCCTGATGGAGTTCAAGACCCGGAAGGAGATCGTCTATCTCCTCGAGCGCAGGTCGGTCTGTACGTATGAGATAGACGACACGCCGCCGTTCGAGATCGACGAGGAGGCGGTGGCCACCGCCATCGAGGTTGCCCTCCTGTTCGATCTCAACCTCGTCTCCGAGCTCCACGTGATGCGGAAGCAATACCTGGACGGCTCCATCCCGACCGGGTTCCAACGGACGGCCATGGTGGGACTCGCCGGCACGATTCCGTTCCGTGTGCCCGAGCTTGGCGTAGACCGGGTGCTCCGCATCCGACAGCTGTCGCTGGAGGAAGATTCCTGTCGCGAGGTATCGGACGTGGGACATCGGATCACGTTTCGGACCGACCGGTTGGGCATGCCGCTCACCGAAGCGGTGACCGAACCCGATCTGGTGACCCCGTTCGAGCTGCAGGCTGCTGCCCGGTTGCTCGCCCGGGTCGCGCGAACAACCGGCAAGGTGCGCCGGGGCGCCGGGGCCGCACGGCAGGACGTGAATGTGTCGGTGGCCGGCGGCAGGCGCGTGGAGATCAAAGGGGTCCATTACCATCGCCGACTCCCGCTCCTCGTTCACGTCGAAGCCTTTCGGCAACTCAACTTACTCCGGGTCAGGGAGGCGCTGGCCGACCGCACCCTCGACCCTTCGGTGCTCGCCATCCCCGATCGGGGACTTCCCTGGGAGACGTCGGATCTCGCGGCCGACATGGGGGGCGTGCTCCGCCACACGACGCATGCACCGCTGCGGGAGGCCATCACGCGAGGCGAGACCGCGGTGGCCATCAAGCTCCCGGGGTTTGCGGGTCTCCTGGCGCACCCGACCCAGCCGGGGCGCGACTTCGGCCACGAGCTCGCGGAGCGGGTGCGCGTCATCGCGTGCCCGGTCGATCCCCAGTTCTTTGCGGACTCCGATCACCGGGGGCCCGGTCCCTCCGAGCGGGAGTGGCGTGAGGTACGGCGGGAGCTGCGGGCCGCCGCGGAGGATGCCGTCGTGCTCGTGTGGGTACCGCGCGACGATGCCGCTACGGCGGCCCGAGAGGTGGTGCTTCGGGCGCGCGAGGCGTTCGATGGGGTGCCAGCGGAGACTCGACAGGCCAACCGCGACGGGACCACGGGTTTCGAGCGCGTCCTGCCCGGGCCCGATCGCATGTATCCCGACACCGATACCCCGCCATTGCCGATCGCCGACCGCGTCGTCGCGGAGGTCCGCGAACACCTGCCCGAGACCCCCTGGGCCCGGGCGGACCGCTACCTCGCGCTCGGCCTGAGCACGCGCACAGCGCAGCAGTTGGCCGGCGCCCCATGGGCCGACCTGTTCGACGCGGTCGCCCCCTCAGGCACCGCGGTTGCCGAGCGGGTCGCCACCGCGTTCGCGCAACGGTTGCCGAAGTACCGTCGGAGCGGGGTACCGCCCGAGGCCCACACCGCCGAGCGTGTCGCTCCGCTCGTACGAGCGCTGGAGTCGGGCGCGATCCGGCTCGAGGCAACCGGTCGGGTGTTGGACCAGCTGGCGGCGGCGCCGACGGCAAACGTCGGGTCGATCTTGGATCGATACCGTGCCGGCCCGGACGATGCCTCCCGATTCGAGCTTGCCCTGGCATCGGTTGCCGAGGCAGCGCAGCACATGGACGGAAGGTCACCGGGCACGCTGGTGCGATGGGGAATGGGCGAGCTGATGCCCGCGTTTCTCGGGCGGCTCGACCCGGCGCTCGTCCAGGATCGCCTGACCGCGGCGTTGAGCGCCGTGGCATCCGAGGGCACGCGATGAGCGGAACGACCGATCCGTACCGGGGGTACCGCGGCCCCACGCGCGCGCTGATGCAACGCTTCGACATCACGGTCTGGTGCGAAGTCCGCGCCCGCACCACCCGCGGGGTGTTTGAGGGACTCCTGCTGCCCCGGTCGGAAACCAGCGACGAGCTGCATCTCGTGTTGAAGCTCGGTGTCGGCTACAACGTCGGGATCCGACACGACACGGTGCTCGAGCTAGAACGTATCGGGTATCGGGAAGCGCACTACAAGATCCCCGAAAAGGAATTCCCTTTCGACCCGACCCATCCGCGGGTCAAGCTGTTCGGCACAGGCGGCACCATCGCCTCGCGCCTCGACTACCGGACGGGAGCCGTGATCCCCGCGTTCAGCCCGGGTGAGCTGTACGGCTCCGTGCCCGAGCTCGCCGATATTTGTAACCTCGAGACCGAGAAGCTCTTTGGGGTGTTCTCGGAAAACATGGGGCCGGAGCAGTACCTCATCCTCGCCGAGCGAATCGGTGAAGCGATCCGTGCCGGCTATGACGGGATCGTCGTCGGACACGGCACCGACACAATGCATCACACGGCGGCGGCGCTGAGCTTCATGGTGCAGCGGCCACCGGTGCCGGTCATCATGGTTGGGAGTCAGCGCTCCTCCGACCGGCCGTCGTCCGATGCCGCGCAAAACCTGATCAACGCAACCTGGACGGCCGCGCACGGGCCGATCGCCGAAGTACTGGTCTGCATGTTCGGCCCGACGTCGGACCGCTACAACCTGCTCCATCGCGGCACCCGCGTGCGCAAGATGCACAGCTCCTATCGCAGCACCTTCCGCACGCTCGGAGACATTCCGGCGGCAATGGTGGAGGACGGCATCATCACGCCGCTCAAGGACGACCTGCTCCCGCGGCGCGCTGACCGGGAGGTGCTCGTCCAGGCAACGTACGAGGAGCGGGTCACCCTGACCTACTACTACCCGGGTATGCATCCCGACGTGATCGACGCGCTCGTGGACCGTGGCTACAAGGGGATCGTCATTGCAGGCACCGGACTCGGCCACGTGAACCGCAAGATCTATCCGGCCCTCCAACGAGCCCGAGACGCCGGCGTGCAGATGTACATGACGCTCCAGACGCTCTGGGGCTTCGTGCAGATGCACGTGTACGAGACGGGACGGGAGATCCTGGGCCTGGGGGTGATCCCACTGGCCAACATGCTGCCCGAGGTCGCCTTCATCAAACTGGGTTGGGCCTTGGGACTGCACCCCGACGATCCCGCGGCCGCGCAGCGGGTGATGACCACAACGATCGCCGACGAGATGACCGACCGTGAGCCGCACGACGGATACCTCATCTACCAAGGCGGTGTGCCCGAGATCCGCGAATTCCTGGGGAAGGTGTGGCGGTGAGCGAACGCGCGCGCGAGGGGCCGCCGGGATCAGTTTCGCGGACCACTCTGAGAAGGCGCCCTCCCGCGGGGCTAACCCTCATGCTTCGCAGCGTGACGCACGGTCATGAAGTTGGCGTGAAGGGGAAGTGAAGTCCCCGGTGCAGACGCTTTGCTCCGGCAGCGGCCTGACGTTATGGTACGCTAGGGGCAGAGCCCGTGGGCCCTTGCCGGCTTCCTGCGACGCGAGGAGGGTCCCTCACCATGGCAGCCAGTCATTCCCCAGGCGCGGAACGCCGTTCGATGCCCGATCGGCCGTGCATCGTCTGCCTCGAGGGCGAGTACGTCACCCGGTTCGAAGGGGACGCGGACGGCATCGTGGCCAACGACCCAAACGTCACTTGGCACGTGGAGGCCTGTACCCGGTGCGGGCATGTCCAGCTGTTTCGATACGATTGGCGGGAGTCTTAGGGTGACCCACCGATGACGCTCATCAAGTGCCCGCAGTGCGGTCAGACGGTGTTGAGCGTGGCGTCTGTGTGCCCAAAATGCACGTATCTCCTGCTCCAACCGCCCACTCCTCAAGGCGAAGAACGGGAGTTCGTCTCGTGTCGACGGTGCGACAAGGTGATTCCTCGAAGCGCACCGATCTGCCAGTACTGCGGCTATCCCCAGCGGTTTCGCCGCAGGCTCCGAGTGATCGGGGCGGTCGTGTTGGGAGCGACGGCACTCGCCGTGGGGTTCATCGGATTCGGGCACTGGCGACCCGACGCCGATCGTACCGCAGCCGAGTCCCGACCCGCGACGCCGCCGGCCTTCACACCGCAGCAGCCTCCGGCCGAGGCCCCGGTGACTGTCGTGCGCCCGCCGGCCACGGAAGGGACCGGCACCGATACCGCCCCCGCTCGTCCTGCGACGACCTCGGCTTCGCCCCCTGCATCGGCCCGACCCAGCACTCCGGGGATGGCGTCCCGGTGGACCGTGACCTGGGCCAACGTTCGCGATACGCCAGTGCTCGAAAGCGGCATCGTGGGCATCCTTCGCCCCGGGAGTCAAATCAACGGCGTCCGCGTTGCCGGAGGCTGGTGGGCCGTGTACCGAGGTGACTCGTTGATCGGCTACGTCGCCAGCTCCCTGCTGGCGGATCACCTGCTGCCGCCGGAGTCGCTCGGCATGGAACGGGAGTAGCGGGGTGAAGCGCATCGCGCCGGGCCGGCCGGGCAGCCAACACCACGAGTACCAGGGCGCCGGGAGCCACCGCACCGAGTTCCCTCGCACCACGTGGTGATTGATCCGCCTCATCCCGTGATGCCCGGTCTGCCTGTGACCTGCTGTTCCCATCAGTGATCCCCGCGAGCACGCAGCACGCGCCCGACCGTCGGATCGCGGCCGGGCACGTGGCATTGTCTGCCGTCCAGGTCGGGTTCGGCCTGTTCCCTGTGTTCGGCGTGATCGCCTTTCAACCCGGTGGGTTCTCACCGTTGGGCGTCGGCACGTGGCGAATCGCCGTGGGTGCGGCGGTGCTGGCGTTCTTGGCCGTGCTTCGGTACGGCCGGGCCATGCTCCCCGCGCGGCGGGACATCGCGGCCCTCGTTGCCTGCGCCATGCTGGGTGTGGCGGTGAACCAGGGACTGTTCTTGGTCGGGCTCTCTCGGTCGACCCCGATGAACGCCGGGCTCGTCATGTCGCTGATCCCGGTGTTCACCTTCACCATCGCTGCCGCGGTCGGGCAGGAACGGTTCAGCGGGATGCGCGCCCTGGGCGTGGTGGTGGCGCTCGGGGGAACCGCACCGCTGCTGCTGACCGACGGGCTCAACGGCCTGGGTGCGTATGGACTCGGCAACCTGCTGATGGTGGCGAACGGGCTGTCGTATTCGTTCTACCTCGTGCTCTCCAAGCCGCTCACCCGCCGCTACCCTGCCCTCGTCATCACGGCGTGGTCGTACGTCTTCGCCGTCGCGGCACTCCCGGTCTTCACGGTCGGGCAGCGTTTCACGCCGGATCCGGGCATGGGATCCGCGTGGTGGTCGCTCCTGTACATCCTCGCCATCCCGACCGTGCTCGCGTACCTGCTCAACATGTTCGCGCTGGCGCGGGTGCGGGCATCGACGGTGGCGGTATACGTCTACTCCCAGCCGATCATCTCGGGGCTGGCGAGCTGGGTCGTGTTCGGCGAGCGACCGACCATGGCCATGGGGCTCGCCACACCCGCCATCTTCCTCGGCATCTGGCTCGTGAGCCGGCGACCGCCGCCGGTACATGCCGGCATCGACGGCTTCGCGACTTGGCGGCCCACGACGAGCGCGCCCCTTGACCCGCCGGAGACCGCGGCGTAGCATCTCAGGCATGAGGCGTACGATCTCTCTTCGAACTGCCGTACGGTGGGCGTGGTGGTGGCGACCGCCACAGGGAGTAGTGCGCCTGGTCCAGAGGCCGATCGGCTAGGACTCGATCTCCTTGGACCGCCCATGGCGACGGGCGCGCTTCTCCCCCGAGGAGCGCGCCCGTCGCTTTTCTTGCGTGTTCGGCAGTCCGTGGCACCCTGTCGAACCGCAGCGCCCGATCACCAGGTCCCGGCCGACCG
>JAOTVV010000017.1 GCA_029863245.1 Gemmatimonadota bacterium | reverse complement strand
TGCCGCGGGCCGTGCAGACGTTGCTCGCCGATTTCGAGAGCCTGCCCACCGCGGGCGAGGCCGTGTCGGCAATCATCGCCTCCGGCATCGTGCCGGCCGCGCTGGAGATGATGGACCGCAACTGCATTCGGGCGGTGGAAGCGTCCATCTACGCCGCCGGCTATCCCACCGACGCCGGAGCCATCCTGCTCGTGGAGCTGGATGGTCTGCATGCCGAGCCGATCGAGGCCGACGCGGCGGAGGTCGAGGCCATCCTCCGGCACTCGGGGGCCCGGGACGTGCGAACCGCGGCCGATCCCGCCACGCGTGCCCGCCTGTGGCACGGTCGGAAAAAGGCATTCGGCGCGCTGGGCAGGATCAGCCCCGACCTGGTGGTTCAGGACACGGTCGTGCCCCGGTCCGCGCTGCCGGCCGTGCTCGAGGAGATCGAGCAAATCGGCCAGCGCTTCGGCATCACCATCGCCAACGTGTTCCACGCGGGCGACGGTAATCTGCATCCCAACATGGGGTTCGACGCACGGGACCCAGAGCAATCGGAGCGGGTTGAGCGCGCGGCAGAGGCAATCATGCACGCGTGCATTCGGGCGGGCGGTACCGTGACGGGCGAGCACGGCGTGGGCGCCGACAAGATCCGCTACCTCCCGCTCGTGTACGATCCGCACACGCTGGGCGCTATGCGGGACGTCCAACGGGTGTTCGATCCCCTCACCGTGGCAAACCCCGGCAAGGTGCTCCCGGCGAGCGGCATTCTCGGATCGCCGACATACGAGGCCCTCGCATCGTGACCATGATCCCGACGCGATGGCGCACGCTCGTTCACGATCAGCTCGAGAGCGCCCAACGGCGGGCGCAGCAGGCCGAACGCCATCTTGCCGACGACGACGGGGGTCGTGCGTTGCAGGAGGCGTACCCCGCCGTCGTCGCGGGCGCGACAATCCGCGTCTGGATCGAGAGCCCGCCGTGGCAGCACGTGATGACGCCCGAGGCCATGCACCGACGAGTCCAGGAAAATCTGCCGAGCCTGTTCGCCGCTCTCGCGGGGATGGACGTTCAACAGGTGCTCACGAGCCCGTGGCGGACGACGGACGCTCGGAAGTATGTCGTCGAGGCGAGGGGCTTCATCGACGCGACCGCCGAATTGACGGCACCGTGGCTGGCCCAGAAATGATTGCCCAGCTCTTCCGGACCCTCCTCGGCGCGGACGCGGTGGACAATGGCGGTCCGGATGGCATCCCGATCGTTGCCCCGCGGGACGATGCGGCCACCGCGCTCGTGCTGGGCACCGCGACGCAGGAAGGGTGGCGCGTGCGCGTGTCGGGGCGGGGTCGGTGGATGCCCACCGACGCGCCGGCGGACCTCACCCTCTCGACCCGGCAGCTCGCTCGCGTCACCGACCTGAGCCCGCGCGACCTCGTGGTCACCGTCGAAGGCGGAACCCTGTGGAGCGATCTGCGTCGGGTGCTCGCCGATCAGGAAGTCTGGGTCGCGCTCGACCACGTCGGTCCCGATCGATCGGTGGGATCGATTGCCGCGACGGGAACGGGCGGGCCACTCCGCGCGGGGTTCGGGAACCTGCGCGACCAGGTGCTGGGCCTGACCCTGGTCACGGGGGACGGCCGCGTGCTGCGGCCTGGCGGTCGCGTGGTGAAGAACGTCGCCGGCTTCGATCTGGCCAAGCTCGGGCTTGGGAGCTTCGGCGCGTTCGGTGTCTTGACGAGCCTCACGGTGCGGCTGCGCACCGTGCCGCGCGCCGACGTGACCCTGGTGGTCCACGGACCGCGTGACGAGTTGCTGGCCCGCGGGCTCGACATCCTCGATCAGGGCATCACTCCCGGGGCCCTCGAGCTGCTGTCTCCCGCGGCAACCGGACACGACGCCTGGACCCTCGCCGTTCGCGTCGTGGGCCGCGACGCCGAAGTCGCGGCGATCCGTGACAGCGTCCGCGGGCTCATGCGGTCAGATACCACCGATCTCGAGCCCCGCGGCGCGGCCGCGTTCTGGTCGAACGCCATGACCCTCGCCACCCGGCATCCGACGACACTGCGACTGGGCGGGCTGCCCGGAGCGCTCGACCGGGTGTTGGATCTCTTGATTCACCATACCGCCGACGAGTGGATCGCAGCATCCGTGGGCACCGGCATCGTACGCTGGAGCGGAACCGCGAGGCTCGAAGACCTGCGCGTGCTCAGGCATGCCGCCGCGCAGATGGAGTTCCCGCTGACCCTGGAGCGCGCGCCGTGGAGTCTCCGGTCTCGCTTCGGTCACTTCGGCGCGTACCGGGAAGGTGTTGGCCGCTTGGTTGAATCCCTCCGTGAGACCTTCGATCCCGCCGGCACCCTGGTCGTGCCGCTGGGCAACGACGCGTGAGAGCGAGCGCCCTGGCCGGACTCGACCCCTGCGTCCATTGCGGGTTCTGCCTCCAGAGCTGCCCCACGTATCTGGTCACCGACGACGAGGCAGACAGCCCACGAGGACGCATCGTGTTGATGCGGGCAATGGCGGCTCGGCGCTTCGCGCCCGGTGACAGAGTTGTCGCCCACCATCTCGATCGGTGCCTGGGATGCCGCGCCTGCGAGCCTGTGTGTCCCTCGGGGGTGGAGTACGGGCCGGCCATCGAGGACGCCCGTCGCGTCCTCCACGACGCGCGGCCGCTCCATCCCGTCGTTCGCCTCACGCACGCGATCATGACGGAGCCGCTGTTTCGTCGACCGTTCCTGACCGCGGCGAGACTCGTGCGACCGCTCGCGGCCAGCCTGGCGGGCCGCAGCCGACCCGGATTCGCGCTCGGGATGCTGGCCGCGACGCGACCGCTACACACTCACAAAGCGAGACACGGACCCCCGACGGACGGAACCGGCACTCCGGTCGCGCTCTTCCGCGGCTGCATCATGGACGATCTGTTCTCCCACGTGCACGACGCCACGGAGCGCGTGCTCACGGCCAACGGCTACGCACTCCACGGTGCCGCAGGCCAGGGGTGCTGCGGCGCACTCCACGTGCACGCGGGCCAGCACGAGGCCGGCCGTGAGCTGGCCCGCCGAAACGTCGAGGTTTTTTCGTCCCGTCCCGACGGTGCCATCATCGCGGTCAATGCCGCGGGCTGTGGAGCCATCCTCAAGGAATACGGCCGGCTGCTCGAAGGCGACCCGCTCCAAACCCAAGGGGAGATGCTCGCCGCCAGCGTCCGGGATGTGAGTGAGCTCTTGAGCGCTCGAGGTCCCGCGCCCGGCGCTCGGCTCGACCTGCGAGTGGCGTACGACCCACCGTGCCACTTGGCGCACGCGCAGCGGATCACTGCCGAGCCCGAAACGCTCCTCGACGCGATCGAAGGTCTGGAGCGGGTCCGCCACCATGAGGCGGACCTCTGCTGTGGGAGCGCGGGAAGCTACTCGCTGGCCCAGCCCGCAGTCTCGCTAGCAGTACTGGATCGAAAGGTCGCCGCCATCCGGGACGCGGGGCCCGACGTGGTGGCGAGCGGCAATCCCGGGTGTATCATGCAGATCGGTGCGGGACTCCTCGCAGCCGGCCTCACTATACCCGTCGTCCACCCGGTTGAGCTTCTCGATTGGTCGTATGAACGAGCCGGACGATACGCGTACTGAGACCCAGCGGGACGACTTCCCCGCTCAGACGGTCTTCCTCCTCGACGAGGAGGCATTGCCGCTGGCACAGGAGAGCGAGGTGCTCAACGGCGCCGCCGTGGCCGAATACGAGAGCAGCTCGGTCAGCCTGGCTGGCGCGGGTGCCGTCACGTGTATCCAGGGAGTGCTCACCAGTGACGTCGAGGCACGCGGTGAGCGAGGGTTCGTCTACGGTGCGGTGCTCACACCCAAGGGCATGATCGTGAGCGACCTCTGGGTCGCGCGCGGAGTGGGTGAGATCCTCACCTTCGGGCCGGGTCCAGCACGGGCCGCTATCCTGCAGGTCTTCCATCGATACTTCCCTCCGCGCCTGGCCCACGTTCTCGACCGCACCACCGAGTTGACCGTGCTTCGCGCCGTGGGACCTGAGGCGGTGGGGCGCGCGCGCACCGCGGGCTTCCCCATACCCGAGCCCGGGAATACGGCCGACGCGTCGATCCGCGGCGTGGATTGTCTCGTCTCGCGGCCGCCGGATGACGGCCCCTTCGCGTTTCAGATCTCGTGCGTGCGGAGCGGAGCGGAAACCCTGCGCGATGTCCTAGGCGCCGCCGGCATCCTGCCTGGCGACCCGCCTCTGCTCGAGTTGGCGCGCATCCTCGCCGGCTGGCCACAGGTCGGGACCGAGATCGGGCCCAAGACCCTGCCGCAGGAAGTGCGGTTCGACGAGATCGACGGCGTGTCGTACACGAAGGGCTGTTACACCGGACAGGAGACCGTGGCCCGCGTCCATTTTCGGGGCCACCCCAACCGCTGGCTGGGCGGCTTGATGTGGGATGACCCTCCGGATCCCGACGACCCCACCGTCGAGCGCGACGGCAAGGACGTGGGTCGCGTGACCAGCATCGCCTGGGTCCACCGGTACAACGGCTACCTGGGGCTGGCGCTACTGCGCCGAGAGGTGGAACTCAACGCCACGGTCGATGCGGCCGGTGCTTCCGCGCAGGTCGTGGGCCTCCCGTTCGACAACCGGTGACGCGGCGCTGGCGGGGCGTCGGCCCCGGCATCATCGTCGCCGCTGCGTTCATCGGGCCCGGCACGGTCACGACTGCCACCCTCGCCGGCGCGCGCTTCGGCGCGCAACTCATCTGGGCCCTCGTGTTCGCGACCGTCGCGACCATCGTGCTTCAGGAGATGAGCGCGCGACTCGGGCTCACGACCGGCGCCGGGCTCGGCACGGCTCTTCGGGCGGTCCGCGGTCCGCGATGGCTCGGGATTTCTCTCGCCGCACTCGCGGCGACTGCCGTGGTGAGCGGTGCGGCCGCCTACGAGGCCGGGAATCTCACCGGTGCGGCGTTGGGTCTCGAGGCGATGACCGGCGTCCCGCTCAGAGGGTGGGTGGCACTCGGCGCCATCGTGGCCGGACTGCTGCTCTGGAGCGGCCGGTACATACTCCTCGAGCGGGTTCTCGCGGCCTGTGTGGCGACGATGGGCGTGATGTTCCTCGCCACGGCCATTCTCGTGGCGCCCGCGGTCGGCACGCTGCTCGAGGGCGCGGTGTGGCCCCGACTCCCGTCCGGCGCCGACGTGACGGCGCTTGCCCTCATCGGCACCACGATCGTTCCGTACAACTTGTTCTTGCACGCTGCCGCCGTGCGCGAGCGGTGGTCCGGCCCGGAAGACCTGCCGGCCGCGCGGTGGGATCTGGTGCTGGCCATCGGCCTCGGCGGCGTGGTGTCGGCCGCCGTCGTCGTTACGGCGGCGTCGGCGCTCGACGGCACGCAGGTCCGCTCGGCGTCAGACATGGCTGCGCAGCTCGAGCCCCTGCTCGGCCGCTGGGCAAGCCACGCATTCGCGCTGGGCTACGCGGCCGCGGGAGTGTCATCCGCTATCACCGCGCCGCTCGCCGCCGCCTACACCGTGCTCGACACCCTGGGGCGTGGCCGAGACGTGCGGCGCCCTACGGCGCGCCTGGTGTGGGGTGGCTGTGTGATCGTCGGGGCGGTCACGGCGTTGGCCAGCCTTCGTCCGGTGCCGCTCATCGTGCTGGCACAGGTCGTGAACGGTCTGGTCCTCCCGATCATCGCCGTCGTGCTGCTGATCGCCATGAACGATCGCAGTCGCCTGGGGGACCACGTGAACACCTGGCGAGGAAACGTTGCCGGAGGCATCGTCGCGCTCCTGTGCGCGGTCCTCGGTCTCCGGGCCGTTTGGCTCGCGCTGTGAAGGTTTTCGTCACCGGTGGCTCCGGGCTCCTCGGCAGCCACACCATCGAGCGGCTGGTGGCATCGGGGTGCCGAGTCCAGGCGCTCACCCGTTCGGAGCCCGCCCGTCGATTCGTGACCAGCCTCGGTGCCGCGCCGCTTCATGGCACTGTCAAGGACGAAGCAACCTGGCGCGCGCTGGA
Organism: Gemmatimonadota bacterium; assembly: GCA_029863245.1. GTDB lineage: Bacteria > Gemmatimonadota > Gemmatimonadetes > Gemmatimonadales > GWC2-71-9 > JAOTVV01. Next base: position 63,216 of record JAOTVV010000017.1, on the reverse strand, counting down.
CCCCGTCGATGCCATCGTGCACTCGGCGGCGCTCGTCACGACGCCGACCGACTGGGCCACGTACGAGCGCGTGAACGTGGACGGCACCCGCCATGCCGTCCAGGCGGCTGCGCGGACGAACGCGCGCCTCATTCACATCTCCTCCGTCGCCGTGTACGGCCGTCAGGCGGCCGCCGGCAGCGGCAGCGCCGTCGCCGAGGACGCCCCCTTCGGGGCGATCGCCGAAACGGACTACTACGCACGGTCCAAGCGGCTCGCGGAAGAGGTGCTGTGGCACGAGAGCGAGCGTCTCGGCGTGTCGGCGGTGGCGCTCCGGCCGTGCGTCATCTACGGGGAGCGCGATCGTCTCTTGATGCGGCCGGTATTGCGCGCGATGCGGTTCGGTATCGCTCCACTCGTAGGGTCCGGCGAGAACCGGCTGGCCATGGTCTACGTCGGCAACGTGGTCGACGCCTTGGTCGCCGCGCTGGATCGCCCGAACGCGACCGGCCCGTTCAACACGGCGAACGACGGCGGGTTCACGCAGCGGGAGTTCTACGAGATCATCCGGGATGCGAGTGGCCGTCGTCTGCGCCTGATGCGTATTGCACCCCGCACCGCCGTGGCCGCCGGCAAGGTGTGGCACGCGGTGACCCACCTGATCCACCCGAAGCGCTATCGGGGTGTCGGCGCGTCGAGCGGACACTTCCTGGCGCGCGAGAACCCCTACACGTCGGCCAAGGCGGTGCGTGAGTTGGCGTGGGTGCCGACCACCGAGCCCCACGAGGCGTTGCGTCGCACGGTCCGGTGGTTTGTGGAACGGGCGGGGTGACCGGAATGATCGTGGGCTGGTTGATGGAGCCGACCGCCGGGGGTTATGCGAACGAGTCGACGGTTGAGAACGGTCTTTTGAAGCTTTGAACGGTCGCATCGAGCCTTCACCACGCCGATTCGAAGCTTCAAAACGCGATATCGAAGCTCCAAAACGGCGATCGGAAGCTTCAAAACACGATATCGAAGCTTCAAAACGGCGATCGGAAGCTTCAAGACAGCGATTCGAGGCTTCAACACGGCGATTCGAAGCTTGAAAACGACGATTTGAAGCTTGGAAACGATCATTTGAAACGGTCGATCGACGCGCGCAACTGATGTGATGCCAACGAGTTAACCCATCGGTGTTGAACATGTGGTAGTGGTTGGGTTGGGGTTGGTCGTCGCTGCCTGCGTGTTGGTGACTATGTTCTTCATCATTCGAGGCACTGCATGAATTCAGCGATGGTCTGGAGGTGGTTTGTCCACGGACCTCCGAAGCCCGAGCACATGATCAGTGCGCGGGTGGGCCTGATAGGACGGCAGGCGACAACGTGACGCAGGGCATCTGCCAGAGGGCCTTCTGAGATCATGAAGACCGACGACGGAAGCAGGCTGCGGATTCTCACAGGGGTATGGATGGGCGGAGGCACAGGCTTGCTGCTGGGACTGTGGGCCCGCTATGCCGCTGTCAACGACATCGGGCTCCTGGGCCAGACTCCGTTCCCGCCACAGTTCTTCCTGTACGCCTATGTGGTTTGGGGGGTCGCGGCCGGTGTATTGGCGGCCGTCCTCGCCCCGATGGCGCGCAACAAGATAGTGGGCTTTGCGTTCGGAAGCCTGGTATTCACGGGCCTGTTCGTGGCGCTGGCAGTGTTGGCCAGGGATTCAGCGCTGGACCTCCGGGCGGTCGTCGCAGTTGGCGTTATCGGTGGTGGGATCGGAGGCATGCGGGTGTTCCCTCTGTGGGTCGAGTACATATCGGGGCCACGAGGGCCCACGCCTCGAGGTGATCGAAGGAAGGACTAGCATCACTCTGCATTCGCTCACATCGGTCGTGTGGCTGGTGCAGGGGCACGGCCCAAACCGGTTTCCAGAGTTGACCGGATCTCGCCTACGCCGGCAGCACGAACGATGGCACGACCTTCACACGCCTGGCGAGCCCTCGCCTAACGTCCGATACACTAGTGTCCGACCAGCCACCTCGCTTCAAATCGTGGGGGTTGGAGGAGGTCTTCCTCAACGAGGGTATCTATCGAACCCGACGCAGCCAGCACAAAGTGCCACACTACGGCTAGAGTCTCGTCATACGCAGTACTGTGCCACACAACCGCGACTGACTCGCGCGAGTTCCGCGGCCGCCTGTAAGCATTCTCGCCTCACCGCCGCTCGAACCTGATCACGGATTCCCCGCTCCCGGTCAGCACCTCCACCACGTCGCCCGCTCGTTCCCGGTAGCCAAACAGCACGGTATCGCCGCGCAACGGGCGCACCTCGGGAATCGGCGCGCGGAGACGCCAGCGCCTGATGAACCATGCACCGCCCGGCAGCTGCGCGAACTCCACCGTGCCACCTACCTGCGGTTCGGGGGCCCAACGTGGCAGGTTCGCGTAGTGGTACTCGAGCCGTCGGAGCGCGACCGTGGCGCTGTCGACCCACAACACCCCCTTGATGTCCGGGATGCGCCGCCCGGCCACCGGCTCGAACCCGAGGCCCACGAGCACCGTGTCGGCGTCGCGCCGCTTCTCCAAGCGAAAACAGTGTTCGGCGAGGAACTCCTCGGAGACGAGCACCCGTGCATCCGGTCCGTAGTAGATGGGGCCACCCGGCGCATCCTGCACGAACCCCAGGGTCATCAGCCGCTCGGGCGGCAGGGTCCCAAACGGCCAGGAGGCAAACCCGGTGCCCACCTGCTCGCCCTGTGACATCAGGCCGGCATACCGGTCGAGCGTGCGTTCGACCGTGACCGTCCAGAACCGATACCGTCGCGCGTCTTGCTCCCACTCGGTGGCGGCGAGCGCTTTCTGGATCTCCTCCCATAGCGTGGCCGCGGCCGCGCCTTCGTCGGGGCGGCCGCGACACGTGCGCTCGCCCTCGACCGTAAACGCGGGGAGCTCCACCCGCACCAGCATCAGCTCGATGCGCGGCTCCACGGTCTGCCCGCCCGCCAGGACGATCGGATCCGACTCCCAGCGCTGGTACCCAACTACGAGCGTGCGCAGCGTGAACGTCCCCGGCCGTTCGGCGCGCAGGGTGAAGCGGCCGGTCGGGTCCGTCATGGTGCGCGCGGCTTCGACACCCGCACTGTCCATCAAGAGCACGAACGCGGCCGGGACCGGACGACGGTTCAGCGCATCGACGATCTCACCGCGGACGAGCTGCGCGGCAAGCGATCCGGGGAACGCCGCCATCACCCCACCGGTGACCGTGAGCACCACACCTGCCCAACGCCGTCCTGCCCTGCGCCCCAACCGGCGCCGTGTCGACACGGCGACCCTTCTACGGAAGATCAGCACCCTCCGGGGCGGGCGACGGGTCCGGGTTCCCGATGTCCAGCGTAACCTTCCACGTGCCGTCCTCCATGCGGCGCCAGATGGTGACGTAGCTCCCGGCACTGGTGCCGATCGTGCCGTCAGGCGCCGTGACGCGCATCTGGTAGCGGCCGCGCGTGTAGCCCAGGTCGCCCGAGGCCGCGATCTCCCCGCTTTCGGGCTCCCAGGTGAGGCTGAAATTGGGATCCTGAAATGCCGGTCCCAGGAACGCCCGGATCGCCTCGTGTCCAATCACCGGCTGGGCCTGACGGAACTGCATCCCATCCGTGGCGAAGTACGAGACCCAACCCTCGACGCCCTGCTCCGCGGTCGCCTGCGCAAACGCGCGATCTGCCTGGAACAGATCTTCCACGGTGGCGGTCGTGCCCGCTCCGGTGCACGCCGCCATGGCCAGCACCATCATCACCCCGATTCGCTTCGACACTTGGTCCTCCTTCCGGAAGTCATCCCGCGCTGGCCATACCAGCGACCGGACGGGTAGTATTGCACTTCGTACATAACCCTCGACTCTCGCCCATCGATACCATGTCACGTTTCGCCTCCATACTCGTCGCACTCGCCATCGTCCCTGGCAGCGCACTCGCTCAATACGCCCAGGTCGACGGGGCGGTGCAAGAGGTCACGCCCCGGATGGTGGAGATCCGGCACCACCTGCACCAATACCCCGAACTCGGCAACCGCGAATTCGAAACCGCAAAACTGATCGCCGAGCAGCTCCGCGCGCTGGGCTTCGACGAGGTCCGGACCGGGGTGGCGCACACGGGCGTGGTCGGCATCCTGCGCGGCGGCCGTCCCGGACCCGTGGTAGCCGTCCGCGCCGACATGGACGCGCTCCCGGTCACCGAGGCCACGCCGTTCCTGTTCAAATCGACTCAGCGCACCACCTATGCCGGGCAGGACGTGGGCGTCTCCCACGCCTGCGGACACGATATCCACATGGCGGTGCAGCTCGGCCTCGCAGGCGTCTTGGCGTCGCTGCGCGACGAGCTGCCGGGCACAGTCGTGTTCATCTTCCAGCCTGCCGAAGAGGGCCCGCCACCCGGAGAGCGGGGCGGCGCCGAGCTGATGGTCGAGCTGGGCGTGCTGGAGTCCCCGCGCCCCGCGGCGATCTTCGGGCTGCACACGTTCTGGAACATGGAGGTGGGCAAGGTGGGGTACACGCCGGGCCCCGCGCTCGCCGCCGCCGACCACTTCTGGATCACCATCAAGGGCAAAGGTGCCCACGGCGCCTCGCCCGACCTGGCCGCCGATCCCGTCGTCATGGCGGCCCAGGCCGTGACGGCCTTGCAGACCATCCGCTCCCGCAACCTGTCGCCCATGGAACCGGGCGTATTGACGGTGGGGCTCATCCAGGGCGGCACCCGGTTCAACATCATTCCGGACGAGGTGCGGATGGAGGGCACCGTCCGCAGCTATAGCGTGGACGTGCAGGACCTGGTGGAGCGTCGCATGCACGAGATCCTGGCCGGCGTGACGAGCGCCGGGGGTGGCACCTACGAGCTGACCTACGACCGCGGCATTCCGGTCACGGTCAACGACGTGGCGCTCACCGAGCGCATGGTTCCGTCGCTGGAGCGGGCGCTTGGCACGGACAACGTCGTGCGTATCCAGCCGGCCACCGTCGCCGAGGATTTCTCGTACTTCGCCAACGTCGTTCCCGGGCTGTACTTCCGACTGGGCACGCTCGCGCCCGGAGGGTCGTCGGGGAATCACCACACGCCGACCTTTCAAGCCGACGACGGCGCGATTCCCGTGGGCATCACGTCGATGGCGTACCTGGTGTGGGATTTCCTGTCGGCGAAGCAGAACTAGATGGGCAGCCGGGCACTCAACGGGTGAAGTAGTCCGGCTCGTTCCCCGGCATCCACTTGATGTTGCAGCCCACACTCGGTCGCTGCTCCTTGGAGACGCTCTTTCCGGCGTTGAGGGCGTCGAGCGCGGCACGCAGATCCCTGCCGGTCACCGGCACATCGTTCGCGGGACGGCTGTCGTCGAGCTGCCCGCGGTAGACGAGCGTCCGCTCCTCGTCGAACACGAAGAAGTCCGGCGTGCACGCGGCGCGGAAGGTCTTGGCCACCTCCTGCGTCCCGTCATAGAGAAAGGGGAAAACCCAGTCCTCGGCTTCTGCCAGTTCCTGCATGTGCGTGGGGCTGTCGTCGGGATACGCCGCGACGTCGTTGGAGTTGATGGCCACGAACGCCACACCCTTGGGCTGGTACTCCCGCGTGAGCCGGCCGATCTCCTTCAACACATGCTTCACAAACGGGCAGTGATTGCAGATGAACATCACGACGATGGCCACCGACCCGCGGTCGTCAGCCGGCGTGACCCGGCGTCCGTACACGGCGTCTCGCAGGGAGAAGGCGGGGAGTTCGGTCCCCAGGGGAAGCATCGTCGATGGGGTAGCGGCCATGGCAGGTCCTCCGGCTGTACGGTCGCACACGGTAGCTCGCCGGGTGCGCCAGCCCGCAATGTAGCCCATCCCGCGGAGGCCGGCCAAGCGCTTGACCCGCCGTCACGGGCCCGGCACTATGCACCACCATGACTGATCATCACGTGTCGGACCGGGTGCGCGAGATCGCGGTGGAGCGCCACCATGACGGGAGTGTGGCGCAGAAGACCGATCGGGTCGCGCTCGAGGAACCGCTGGAGGTACGGTTGTCGGGTACCCCACTGGCGGTCGTCATGCGGACACCCGGTGACGACGACCACCTGGTGACCGGCTTTCTCCTCACCGAAGGCATCCTGCTGGCTCCCGACGAGATCGCGACGCTCGAGCGCCTGGACAACTCCCGCATCGACGTTCGGCTTCGAGAGGGCATCGACGTGGACCCGAGTCGCTTTCAGCGAAACCTGTTCATGTCCAGCTCGTGCGGGGTGTGTGGCAAGGCGGCGATCGAGGCCGTTCAGATCTTCGCCCGGCCGGCAAAGCCCTTCACGGTTCGACGCAAGGTGCTTCGCGGTCTCACCGCGGAGCTCCGCACGCAGCAGCCGACGTTCGACGCGACCGGTGGACTGCATGCCGCCGGACTGTTCGACCTCAAGGGACGGGCCATCGTGGTCCACGAGGACGTGGGGCGGCACAATGCCGTGGATAAGGCCATCGGGGCGGCCGCCGTGGCGCACTGGCCGCTCCCCCCCTCTCTGCTGGTCGTCTCCGGGCGCCAGAGCTTCGAGATCGTCCAGAAGGCCGCCGTGGCCGGAATCGGTGGTGTGGTCGGGGTCTCCGCCCCATCGTCGCTGGCCGTGGAGCTGGCAGACGGCCTGGACATGCTCCTGGTCGGGTTCTCGCGCGACCCGAGCTACAACGTGTACGCCGGCCACGGGCACCTTGCCGACTGACCGACCGCGTTGCCCCGCTCCGCGGAATCGCTAGTTTCCAAATTGGATATGACGGTCACCGCGATCCCCACCAATCACCAGTTGATCGAGCAGTGCCGCACCGAGCCGGCCCCGCTCTTGCCATTGCTCCATGCGTTCCACGAGCGCGATGGGCACCTCTCGGAGGAGGCACTGCGGGAAATCGCCGGCGCGCTCAAGATTCCGATCGCGGAGCTGTTCGGCGATGTGACCTTCTACCACCATTTCGCCAGGGAACCGCAGGGATACGGGGTGCCGAGAGTGTGCACCGGACCCGTGTGCGCGCACCGTGGCGGGTTGGAGCTGCTGGAGGCGCTCCGCGAGACCGGGGCGCGGCCCATGCCGTGCGCGGGCCGCTGCGACGAGCCCGTTCCGGTGCTCCGCGGTGGGGAACTGCTCGTCGGCACTGCCCCGAGGTCGCTCGTGACGAAGCCGTCGCCGATCCCGGCTCCCAACCCCGGTGGGATCGAGGAATGCGTGTTCGCCCACATCCGGGAACCGGGTCGCGCGACGCTCCAGGGCTATCGGCGCACCGGCGGGTACGAAGCGCTCGAGCGCGTGGTGCGATCCGGAGCACCCGCCGACGTGCTCGCGGCCATTGCCGACAGCAAGCTGGCGGGGCGCGGTGGAGCGGGATTCCCCACCGGCACCAAGTGGACCGCGGTGGCCGACGCTCCGGGGACCCCCAAGTCGATTGTCTGCAACGCCGACGAGGGCGAGCCGGGCTGCTTCAAGGACCGCGCGCTGCTGGATCACGACCCGCACGCAGTGATCGAGGGAATGGCCTTGGCCGCGTACGCCACCGGTGCCACGCGCGGATTCATCTACCTGCGATACGAGTACCCCGACACGTTTGGCATCCTCGCGCAGGCCATTGCCGATGCGGAAGCCGCCGCCCTCCTCGGCGACAACGTGTTGGGCACCGACTTCACCTTCCGGCTGTACCTGCGGCGCGGTGCCGGCGCCTACATCTGCGGCGAAGAGGGCTCGCTCCTCAACAGCCTGGAGGGAAAACATCCCTTCCCGCGCAACCGCCCGCCGTTTCCGGTCACGCACGGATACGAGAACCTCCCGACGGTGGTGAACAACGTCGAGACGCTCGCGGCGGCCACGGCAATCGTGCGCCGCGGCGCCGAGTGGTATCGCGGACTCGGCATGAACGGGCAGGCCGGGACCAAGGTGATCAGCCTGTCGGGCGACATCCGGCGGCCGGGGAACTACGAGGTTCCGCTGGGGCTACCACTCGAGACCCTGTTGCACCAATGGGCGGGAGGTCCCGAGGTCGGACGAGCGATTCAAGCCGTGACCATGGCGGGACTTTCGGGCGGGTTCCTGGCGGGCAAGGATCTCGACGTCACCCTCGACGAGCCGAGCATCCGCAGCAAGGGCTCGTTCCTGGGCGCGGGCGGGATCATGGTGTTCGACGACCGTCATGACATGATCGCGGTCGCACGAGACGCGATGGCGTTCTTCGCGCACGAGTCGTGCGGCAAGTGCTTCCCGTGCCGGATCGGCACCCAGCGCATCACGGAGCGGCTCGCCGGAGAGGCGGGACCCACCGACCTCTCGGCGTGGATCGACGAGGTGGCCGACCTCGGACAGACGATGAAGGCGATGAGCGCCTGCGGGCTCGGCCTCGCGGCACCGCTCATTACCGAGAGCCTGCTCAAGTACTTCCCGAAGGACGTGGCGCGGCATGTCGAGCGCACCGGCCACGACGCACGAGGTGACCGATGATCGCCAATCCGACTGACGCCAAGAGCGAGTCGCTGACGCTCGACGGGAAGGAAGTGTCGTTCACTCCGGGCGAGACCATCTACGAGGTGGCCACGCGGCATCGCAAGCGGATCCCCACCCTCTGCTACGACGAGCGCCTCGAGCCGTTCGGCGGCTGCCGCCTGTGTGCCGTCGAGGTGGAGGGCTCGCGACTCCCGGTGGCGTCCTGCACCACGAAAGCCACGCCGGGCATGCAGATCCGTACGAGCACCGCCAGCGTCGAGAAGCACCGGCGCACTCTGCTGGAGATGGTGGCGTCGGAGAATCGGGAAATCGACGTCGATCCGCTGCGAGGCTATGCGTCACAGGAGCTGTCAACGCTGCTGGACCGCTACGACGCCCGCACCGGCCGCTTTGCCGGCGCGCAGTCCGGATCGAGCCGGCCGGACGACGACAACCCGTTCATTCTCCGCGACTACGATCTCTGCATCTCCTGCTACCGCTGCGTGCGCGTCTGCGCCGAACAGGAGGGCGACCACGCCATCAGCGTGATGAGCCGCGGGTTCCACACGCAGATCACGACCGAGTTCGAGGGCCTGCTCAAGCACTCGGCCTGTACCTTCTGCGGTCAGTGCGTGCAGACCTGTCCCACGGGTGCGCTGGCCGACCGGAAGGCCATGCGATTTGCGCACCTGTCCGGCGAGACGAAGCAGACCAGAACCATCTGTCCGTACTGCGGCGTGGGGTGCTCAGTCGACATCCTCACCAAGGACAGCACCATGGTGGGCGTGCTCCCCGCTATGGACGGCCCGGCCAACCTCGGCGCGCTCTGTGTGAAGGGCCAGTTCGCCTGGGACTTCGTGCAGCACCCCGACCGACTGGCGACGCCGCTGGTGCGCGGAGCGGACGGCGAATTGCAGCCCACCGACTGGGATACGGCACTCGACCGGGCCGCCGAGGGTTTTCGCAAGGTTGTCGACGAGCACGGCCGCCACAGCGTCTACGCGGTCGCCTCGGGTCGTGCGCCGAACGAGGCCGGCTACCTCATGCAGAAGTTCGTGCGGGCGGGCCTCGGCACCAACAACGTCGACAACTGTAGCCGGGCCTGACACGCTCCCACGGTCGCCGGTCTGGCGGCCTCGATCGGACGCGGCGCCATGTCGAACCCCCTGGCCGACATGGAGAAGCCCGACGTGATCTTCTGCATCGGCACCAACATGACGGAGTGCCACCCGGTCGCCGCCACCCGGCTCAAGCGCGCGATCGCGCGGGGTGCCAAGATGATCGTGGCCGATCCCCGTCACATTGGCCTCGCGGACCTGGCCGACCTCTACCTCCCGATCAGGGTGGGATCGGATGCGGCGCTGCTGCTCGCGATGGCGCACGTGATCGACCGCGAGGGGCTGGTCAACGAACAGTTCATCGGCGACCGTACGGTCGAGGGTGAGAAGTTCCTCGAGCACGTGAAGCAGTTCCCGCCGGAGTGGGCTGCAGAGATCACCGGGGTGCCCGCCGAGGACATCGAGCGAGCGGCACTCTGGTACGGAAAAGCCGATCGGGGAGCCATCTACTACACGCTCGGCATCACGGAGCACATCTGTGGGGTCGACAACGTCCAGAGTCTGTGCAACCTGGCCCTCATGACCGGCAACATCGGCCGGGAGGGGACGGGCATCAACCCGATGCGGGGCCAGAACAACATTCAGGGAGCCGGAGACACGGGAGCGATTCCCAACAACTATCCCGGCTTTCAGCCCGTCACCGATCCCAAGAACCAGGAGAAATTCCGGCGGGCTTACGGCCGCACTGTCGATCTCGAAAAGGGGATCACGAAGGTCACGGCGCTCGAAATGGCCGGTGACCAGATTAGGGCCATGCTCATCGACGGGGAAAACACGGTTGTCTCCGACCCCGACCGCCACCACTGCGAGCATGCGCTGAAGAGCCTCGATCATCTGGTGGTGATCGACATCTTCCTCACCGAGACCGCTGAGCTTGCGGACGTCGTGCTGCCGGCCGCGGCGTGGGGGGAGACCGATGGCTCGCAGACCAACACGGAACGCCGGGTTCAGCGGTTGCGCGCGGCCGTCCCGCCGCCGGGAGACGCCAAGCCCGACTGGTGGATCATCAGTCAGCTGGCACGGCGACTCGGATTCCAGGGTTTCGAATTCACGGACGCCAAGGGCGTGTTCAACGAGCTGTGCAGCCTTTCTGTCACCTACGCCGGACTGGACTGGGACCGCATCGAGCACGGCGAGTATCAGTGGCCGGTTCCCGAACCCGGGCACCCGGGCACACCCATCCTGCACCAAGGCACGTTCGTCAACGGTCGCGGGATCTTCCACCTGATCTCGTACCGGGATCCCGCCGAAACGATCGACGACGAGTACCCGGTATGGCTCACCACCGGCCGGCGGCTCCAGTCATACCACACGCGCACACAGACCGGACGGTCGGCGGGGATCGACTACTTTTTGTCCGAGGAGAGCCTCGAGATCCATCCGGACGACGTCGCGGCATGGGGGCTCCGCGATGGCGGCTGGGCCCGCATGCACAGTCGGCGTGGCTGCGTGCTGATCAAGGTTAAGGAAACGCGTCGCTCGCCGAGAGGCACCGTGTTCGCGAGCTTCAGCTTCAACGACGTGCCGGTCAATATCCTGACTGGCGGGGGGTACGATCCCGTCACCCAGACCGCGGAGCTCAAGGTTTGCCCCGTGCGGGTGGAACCGGCTGAAGCGCCGTCGGCGAGGCAGGGCGTGGCATGAACACGGCGGGCACGGCAACCCACTCAGCCGGCCTTCGCGACCGGGTGCTCGGGCTCGATCGCAAGGTTCCGGTGCTCGACGGGCGGCTCCTGCCGTACATCAACCTCGACAACGCCGCGACCACGCCGCCGCTCCGCGACGTGGTCGAGACCGTCGAGCGCTTTCTGCCGTACTACTCCAGCGTGCACCGCGGTTCGGGGTTCAAGTCGCGACTCAGCACCATGGTGTACGATCAGGCACACGAGATTCTGGCGCGCTTCGTCGGGGCGGACCCGGCAGGGAACACCGTCATCTTCGGGAAGAACACCACCGAAGCCATCAACAAACTGTCCTACCGCATTCCGCTCCGGGATGACTCGGTGGTGCTGAGCACCGTCATGGAGCACCACTCGAACGACCTCCCGTGGCGGAACCGCGCCACCGTGGTGCACGTGGGAGCCACACCCGATGGCCGGCTTGACGAGGACGACTTCGATCGGCAGCTCCAGCGGCACGCCGGCCGAGTGGCGATCGTGACCGTGACCGCCGCGTCGAACGTGACCGGGCTCATCCAGCCGGTGCACCGACTGGCCCGCAAAGCACACGCCGCGGGAACGCTGATCATGGTGGACGCCGCCCAGTACGCACCGCATCGGGCGGTCGACATGAAGCCAGACGACGATCCCGAGCATCTGGATTTCGTCGTGCTCGCCGGACACAAGATGTACGCACCGTATGGGACGGGCGCGCTCGTTGGACCGAAGGAGTTTTTCCTGCGGTCGGGGCCGGAATACCCGGGCGGCGGGACCGTCGACGTCGTGACGCTCGACGAGGTGCACTGGGCCGGGATGCCCGACCGGGACGAGGCCGGAAGCCCGAACGTGATCGGCGCCGTCGCCATGGCCAAGGCGGCGCAGGTGCTGATGGAGATCGGAATGGATACGGTAGCGGCGCACGAGGCGGAGCTTACCGCCTATGCGCTCGAGAGCCTCCGGACGGTACCGAAGATCCGTCTGTACGGTGACTCGGACCCGAAACGAGCGGCACAACGCGTCGGTGCCATTCCGTTCAACATCGATGGGATCTCGCACTACCTCGTGGCTGCGGTGCTCGGCTACGAGGGTGGAATCGGCGTGCGGTCGGGATGTTTCTGCGCCCATCCATACGTCGTGCACTTGCTGCAACTACCCGAACGGGAGCGGGAGGCGTGGAAGGACAAAGTGCTCGCCGGCGACAAGTCGGACATGCCGGGTTTGGTGCGGGCGAGCTTCGGGTGCTACAACACCACGGCGGATGTCGATCACTTGATCGAGATGTTGCAACGGGTGGCCGGCGGGGACTACCGAGCGGACTACCGGCTCCACGGATCGAGTGGCGAGTACGTGCCCGCCGGGTACGTCGACCCGTTACCGAATTACTTCACCCTCGGGTAACGCCGTCCGGGTCCTGCACCGGGCCGTGACCCTGACGCGTCACGCCACCTACCGCTCCGTGGACACGCGCGCCGTATCCCGCGCCATGACCGAGTCTGGGAGGACCGAATCCGGCGGAGGGGGCACCACGACAGCGGGAGCGGAGTCGAGGGACTGGTCCGCGTCCTCCGATCGATCGGTACACGACACCGAAACTACCGTTGCCACCACGATGACGAGCCATTTCATGCACCCACCTCCGGTTGCCCCAAGGGGTGAGACCACGGGTCGCGACCGCAAGTTAGCGTTGTGGACGGCGCCCGACCGACCGCGCGTGTCCGGCCAGGGCACTTCCGCATGACGGACCGTCGAACGTTCCTATCGATGGTGACGGGCTCGATCGCCGGTCTCGTGACCCGCCCGTCGTCGCTCGGCGCCCGGGTGGATGCCCTCACCGTGACCGCCGAATCGACACCGTTCTATCGCCAGCCCGATGGCCAGACCAGTCTCGTCAGGTTCCTCGCCACGGGGATCGATGCCCCGGCAGGTAGGCTGCGCGTGTACGATCGCAGCCGCCGACTCCTCGGCACCGCCGGCGTCCTGCCATCCAACGATGGGCTGTTCGGTGAACTCTGGCTCGGGGTCGAGAACCAGTCACTGCTCGTGAGCGAGCTGGAAGCACCGGGCATTCGCGGCATCCATCGGACCACCCACCGGCTCTCCCCCGCACCCCGGTGGACACTGATCTGGCTCACCATCACCGATCCGGTGGCGCTCGAGCGCCGTCTCGACGAGCTCCCGATGTTGAACCAGGCCGTGCTCGCCACCTTGTGGCGCGAAGCCGGCGTGACCGTGAACCCGCTGCCATCCATTGCGGGTCTTGCGACGCTGGACCATGTCGAGTTTCTCCGCCTGGGAGGCGTTGGCCGAAACCTCGAGCGGCGGATCGGTATTCACACGAGTCCGGTGGCACTCGTGGATGTGCCGGACCGAGTGCCGCCCACGGCCGCGATGGCCCTTGCGGGATCCGGGGTGCGCCACGTCATCCGCCGGGAGCCGGCTGACGGGGTGGCCCGGTGGTGGGAGAGCCCCGACGGCACCCGACTCGTGACTACCATGTTCCCGACCGGCGCGGACCCGCAGGCGCTGGCCTTCACCGACTCCCAGGACGTCATGGCCCGACGGGTCGAGACGTTCCTGTCGTGGTCGCCGTCGGCAGTGCCGGTTGCGGGCGGGAGTGGACCGATGACGTTCGTGCTTGGCACGGAGACCGACGACACGCTGGCGGCCATGCTGCTCAACGTGCGGGAGTGGAACCGCCGGTTTGCGTACCCGCATATCGTGATCGGAGGCTCCGACGATCTGCACGCGATGCTCCCCACCGAGGCGGTCCAGCCATTCGAAGCCGCGGTCCAAGCAGGCACCGAGGCGCTCCCGTCCTCTCGCGAGCTGACGGCACTCGTCGACGAACGCCGAGCGGCCTATGCGCGACGGGTCGAGTCCATGCTGCTCCCGATCGCCTCCGTCGTGAGTGGCCATCGGGTGAGTGACCCGCTCGGCACGCTGGCGGAGGCGATCGACACGACGTTCCCCGGCCACATCGTCGTGAATCCCGCGCCGCATCGACGCACGGACGTCGTCACATTAGCTGGGGGACGAACGGTGATCGTCACCGACGTCCCTCCAATGGGCCATGCGTTTATCCTCGAGCCGCCGGGATCACCTGCTGATGATCCGGCCGCCGCTCCGCTGATCTCCCGTAGCCTCAGGGGAGCGGTGCTGCGCTTGGACCTCGACGACCGAACCGGCGCCATCAGTTCACTCCGGGACCGACGAACCGGTCGGGAGTGGGCCCGCGTCGCGGGACTCAACACAGTGGATGGCTCGATCCTCCAAGACCACCTGGTCGAGACCGTCGCCGGGGTCGGCACCCGTCTCACCGCGTGGCGCCGCTCGCCACGGTTGGGCGCCTTCACCAGCGTGATCACCGTGTACGACGCCCTGCCCTGGATCGACATTGAGAACGTCGCCGCGGAGGCCATCGGTCTCGCGCGGTACGAGTTCGGGTTCGCTCTACCGTATCCTCTCACCCGGTGGGAGATACCCGCCGGGCACCGCGACACCTCATCGCCCGTCGAGGGGGCAGTGCACCTGCGGTGGGTCGCCCTCCAGTCAGGCGACGGGGTGGCGCTGTTCCGGGGATTCGATGCGCCGCACTTCGATGTGGATGAGGACGGGAGGGTGACGAGCCACGCCCCCACCGACCGCGCCCGGTACCGCATTGCCACGGCCGACGCACCGCTCTCCGTAGCGGAGTGCGCTCGGTTCGGATGGGACAGCGAGCCGCTCGTGGCAGCGCTGGTTCTCGGGAGTCCCACGGGCCGAGTTCCCCGGTTTGGGAGTCCGTTTGTGCTGGATCAGGAGGACGCGGCGGTGGTTGGTATCGAGCCGGAAGACGACGGCAAGAGCATGATCGTGTACCTCCAAGATCTGTCCGGAACCGCTCGGTCCCTCACGCTCGGGTATGGGTTGTTGGCGTTCGACGAGGCTCGCCGGGTGGACCTGCTGGGCCGGGACATGGCGGAGCCGGCGACGCCCGTTCCCGGAGGGATCGCCGTGTCGGTCCGTGGCTGGGGTGTGATTGCCGTGCGGCTCTCGGGGCTGCGGCTGCGGTGACCGCGAATCGAGGGACGCTCCTGCTCTCGCGCCGGTCCCGCACCGCCGTGGGCCTCGCGTTGGTCGTTATCATTACTACATGACCAAGCCTTCGACCCTTGCCGACCTGATACAGACCGAGTGGGCCGATCCCCGCGTGCACGGGCGGTCCGTCAAGGACGAAATGCGCCAGAACCTGGTTCGCATGCTCGACGCGGACCAGGAACTCTTCCCCGGCATCGTGGGGTTCGAGGACTCCGTCGTGCCGCAGGCCGTGAACGCGGTGCTCGCCCGCCACAATTTCATCCTGCTGGGCCTTCGGGGACAGGCCAAGAGCCGCATCCTCCGCCAGCTCGTGGACCTGCTGGACGAGGAGATCCCGATCATTGCCGGGAGCGAGGTGAACGACAACCCGTTCGGTCCGATTTCGAAGTTCGGCCGGCAGCTCCTCGACGAGCGCGGTGACCGGACGCCGATCGAGTGGATTCCGCGCCACCGCCGCTACGTGGAGAAGCTCGCGACCCCCGACGTCACGATCGCCGACATCATCGGCGACGTCGACCCGATCAAGGCCGCCCGCGGCGGGCATCTGCTGTCGGACGAACTGACCATCCACTACGGTTTGCTGCCGCGGAGCAACCGCGGGATCTTCGCGATCAACGAGCTGCCTGACTTGGCAGGGAAGATCCAGGTGGGGCTGTTCAACATCATGCAGGAAGGTGACGTCCAGATCAAAGGCTATCCCATCCGACTGCCACTCGACGTGCTGCTCGTGTTCTCGGCCAACCCGGAGGACTACACCGCTCGGGGCAAGATCATCACGCCGCTGAAGGACCGGATTGGCAGCGAGATTCTCACGCACTATCCCGTCACGATCGACCACGGGATGGAGATCACCGAGCAGGAGGCGTGGGTGGCGCGGGACGGCATTCCCGTCGAGGTCCCCGATTTCATTCGAGAGTTGGTGGAGCGCATCGCCTTCGAGGCCAGGGACGACAAGCGCATCGACCGCCGATCGGGCGTGAGCCAGCGGCTACCCATCGCCGTGCTGGAAAACGTCGTGTCCAGCGCCGAACAGCGGGCCATCATGAAGAAGGAAGCACGGATCGTTCCCCGGATTGCCGATCTCTACCGCGCGCTCCCGGCCATCACCGGGAAGATCGAGCTGGAGTACGAGGGTGAGCTGCAGGGTGCCGAGATCATCGCGCGCGATCTCGTCCGACGGGCCGCCGGCAAGACGTTCGAGAACCGCTGCGGCGGACTGGACTGCGACAGCATCGTCGAGTGGTTCGATCAGGGTGGCGCCCTCAAGCTCTCCCAACACGAAGCCGCCAAGCTCTGCCTCAAGGGATTCGCCACCGTGCCGGGCCTGCTGGACGCTGTCGACCTGGTCGGACTCGCTCCCGGAAAGGAGCCGGGCTCCGTTGTGGCGGCGTGTGAGCTGATTCTCGAAGGGCTCGTCGCGCACAAGCGGATCTCCCGGTCCGACGAACTCGGCTACGTCCGCAGTCGCATGCGAGGCCCCGGTGGCCCCGGCGGGCCGGGCGGTCAGCAGATCTTCGGCTGAGCGGCCAAAATGCCGGTCATCACGATCTCGCGACAGTACGCCTCCGGTGGGTCGGACATCGCCAGGCGCATCGCGGAACGGTTGGGCTGGCCACTCATCGACAACGAGTTTGTGGACCGGGTGGCCCGGGAGACCGGCGTGCCGCCTCTGGAGGTCGAGGAGCGCGAGGAGCGGGTGCCGTCGCTAGTGGAGCGGTTGGCCCGCGCACTCGCCGTCTCGTCACCGGAGGTGTTCGTCACGGCGGCCGAACCACCAGCGGGCCGCCTGGCCGACGAGGCCGAACTGGTGCGCGCCACCGAAATCGTCATCCAGCAGGCCGTACGCGAAGCGCCGTATCTCATCATGGTGGGACGGGGAGCACAGGCATGCCTCGCTCAACGGGACGACGCGTTGCATGTGTTCATCGTCGCGCCGCGTGAGGCGCGTGTGCAGGCGGCCGTGCGCCGCCTCAACTTGGGCAGGGACAAAGCCGAAGAAACGGTCAATCGCACCGATGCGGGGCGCCGGCGGTACGTCGAGACCTACTACGACCGCGACTGGGACAACGCCGACAACTATCACCTGGTGATCAACACCGGCGTCTTCAACTACGACGACGCGGCGGGCCTCGTGATCGAGGCTGCGCGGCTGCGCGGATGGGTAGGCGGTTAGGCGGTTAGGCGGTTAGGCGGTTAGGCGGTTAGGCGGTTAGGCGGACCGAGGGGTACCACATCGCGATGCATGACACCAGTCCGTCCGGCCAACGCCTTCCTCCCCCCTCACTCCCTGACATTCGGGCCCGTCGTCGGCCCCCTCTCTTTCCCGCCCTTCAGCACCGCGACTTTCGGCTGTTCTACGCCGGCTTCGTGGTCTCGCTCCTCGGCGTGTGGATGCAACGCGTCGCCCAGTCGTGGCTGGTCCTCGAGCTCACGGACTCCGCGTTCTGGGTCGGACTCGTCGATGCGCTCGGCTCACTCCCCGTACTCGTGTTCACCCTATACGCGGGCGTCGTGGCCGACCGCGTGTCGCGCCGGCCCATGGTGATCGTGACGCAGACCTTCGCTATGGTGTTCGCACTGGCGCTGGCCATCCTCGTGCTCGCCGACACCATCGCCCTGTGGCACATCGTGGTGCTCGGTGCGCTTCTGGGCACGGCAAACGCCTTCGATATCCCCGCGCGCCACGCCCTCATGGTCGACATGGTCGGGAAGCGAGACCTGACCAATGCCATCGCACTCAACTCCTCGGCCTTCAACGCCACCCGCATCGTAGGTCCAGCAATCGCCGGCATTGTCATCGCGGCCGTGGGTGTGGGTCTCTGCTTCCTCCTCAATGCCGTGTCCTACTTGGCCGTGATCGGAGCGCTCTTCGCCGTGCGGGTGTCGGCCATGACGGGGCGAACCAGCGCCGCGGAGTCGGCGTGGGTGCGACTGGGCCGTGGGTTCAGGCACGTGATCGACGAGCGGCGGACCCGGATCCTCATCCTCAACATCGCCGTCATCAGCGTGTTCGGGCTCCCCGCTCTCGTGCTGCTGCCGGTGGTGGCCCGGGACGTCCTCGGACGCGGTGCACAGGAGTACGGCTGGATGATGTCGGCCATGGGCGTGGGTGCGCTCGTCGGCGCGCTCACCATCGCGGTGTTCGGCCACAAGCTTCCGCGCGGTCGCCTGCTTGGCTGGAGTACCACGGCCCTCGGCGTCTCGGTGATCCTGTTCGGGCTTTCGCGTTCGCTGGCCGTGTCGCTGGTGCTCTTGGCGTGCCTGGGCTGCTCGATGATCGTGACGACGGCGATCACCAATACGCTGGTCCAAACCCTCGCCCCAGACGAGTTGCGCTCACGCGTGGTGGCGTTCTACGCCTGGGCCTTTGTGGGACTGAGCCCGTTCGGGGCGCTCCAGGCCGGATCCATGGCCGAGTGGCTGGGGGCCGGGAACGCCATCGCGATTGGCGGGACCGTGACGGCGGCGGTAGCGATTGGGCTTGTGCTCCGGTCGGAGGAGGTTCGGGCGACACGCTAGCGCTGGATGTCAAATGCCACGGTGAGGTTCCCTTTTCACCTTTCACCCTTCACGTTTCAGAAGACCCACGCCGGTGTGCTGCACGCTGCACGCGAGAAGGTACAAGCCATGCGCTACACGACGTACGCCAAGTACATCCCCGAGCTGCTCGATGCGGTCAACCTCGAAGACCTGCTCGACCAGCTGAGCGACTTCTTGCTGCAGTCGGGGTTCGCCGGCGGGTCGATGTATCACCCGTTTTTGGGAGAGTTCGGCGAGCACGACGACGGCGACCGATCGTTGGAGGCCCTCAAGGCGGCGATCATCCAGGCCCTCGTGGATTCGGGCAAGCTCACGCCGGAGATGCTTCAGGTGCTGCGGGGTGAGTCTTCGGGTGACGAAGCACGCGACGCCAAGATCCAGCAGCAGCTCGCCGACTTGATCGACCAGATCGTGCAGAAGCTCATCGAGCAGGGCTACCTCAACGTGCAGGAAGCACCGCAGATGCCCGAGGGACACCAGCCCATGTTCGGCCCTGGCGGGCAGGCCCAGTCGGCGGCCCAGCAGGTGCAGTTCAGCCTCACCGGCAAGGGCTTGGACTTCCTCGGCTACCGGGCATTACGCGGACTGCTGGGCAGTATCGGCAAGTCGAGCTTCGGAGCGCACGACACCCCACACCTTGCCACCGGGGTCGAAGCCGAAGCGGCCTCCAAGCCATACGAGTTCGGCGACACGATGAACATCGATGTGCCGGAGACGTTGAAGAAGGCGGTCGCGCGGTCCAGCGGTCGGGCGGCCGGGAACACCACACCGCTCGACCGCTCAACCGCCGAACCGCCTTTCCTCGATCTCGACTACCCCGACCTCATGGTCCACCAGAGCGAGTACCGCTCGAGCGCGGCCACCGTGCTCATGCTCGACTGCTCGCACTCGATGATCCTCTACGGAGAGGACCGCTTCACCCCTGCCAAGAAGGTTGCCCTCGCGCTGTCGCACCTCATCCGTACGCAGTTCCCTGGCGACTCGATCCGCGTCGTGCTGTTTCACGACACCGCCGAAGAGATCCCGCTCGGGCGGCTCGCCGAAGCGCAGGTGGGCCCGTACCACACCAACACGGCCGAGGGACTGAAGCTGGCCCGTCGCATCCTCTTGTCGCAGAAGAAGGACATGCGACAGATCATCATGATCACCGACGGCAAGCCGTCGGCATTGACGCTCCCCGATGGTCGTGTCTACGTGAACTCCGTGGGCCTCGATCCTCGGATCCTGCGGGAGACGTTTCGCGAGGTGTCCGCCTGCAAGCGGGCGGGCATCATGATCAACACCTTCATGCTCGCGCGCGAGCGAATGCTGGTGGAGTTCGTCAAAGAGGTGTGCGAGATCAGCCGCGGGAAGGCCTACTTCACCAACACGATGACGCTGGGTCAGTACATCCTCATGGACTTCATGAAGCGGAAGACGAGGAGAGTAGGCGGTTGAGCGGTTCTACGGTTAGGCGGTTGAGCGGTTAGGCGGTTAGATGGTACGGCGGGCGCGAATTCGCATGACACCCGTCAAGCACTGTCGGTCATGTTTCAGTCATGGCGCCCTACGAGCGGTTCGAAGCCTTCCGCCTCTGTCATGAGCTTGCACTGACGGTCTATAGGGAGACGGCATTCTTTCCGAAAGCCGAGCAGTATGGCCTGACGTCACAAGCTCGAAGAGCCGCATTCTCGGCCGCCGCCAATATCGTCGAGGGCTCGGTGAAACGAGGGGCAGCAGAATTCCGGCGCTATCTGGACATCTCTCTCGCGTCCTTGGCTGAGTTGGGCTACGTCATTCGCCTCGCGCACGAGCTCAGCCTGCTGGATGGGGATCAGTTTGCTCAAATCGGGGCAGCCCACACCGATGCGAGCAAGGCAACCTGGGGTCTCTACGCGTCGATGCGCCGGCAGACAACAAAGCAGCCAACCGCCTAACCGCTCAACCGCCTAACCGCCTATCCGTAGAACCGCCTGATTTCCAGCAACGCCTCCAGCTCCGGCAGTTGATCGCGGTCCTTCTGGCGGTTCGCCGCACGCTTGGCCTTGATCAGCGCCGGAAGGTCCAGAATCCGGAATCGCGTATCACCAACGAATGTCTCGACCGAATTCGCGAGCACAGCCGCGAAGTCACCTACCCCTTCCACGTGGTCCAGGATATCGAGATCACCCAAAGAGGTGGTGAGCGTCATCACCGGCGAGATCTCGAGTTGCCGGGCATCCAGGACGAAGGGCAAGCCAGCTTCCACACTGCGGAGATAGGCGTCCCCCTCTGAGAGAATTGCCGCAAGGCGCTCGCGATTGTCGGGTGCCGGGTCATAGCAGATATCGAGGTCGAACGTCGCGCGCCCCATGCCGTGCAGTCCTGCCGCCACCCCTCCGATCACGACGAACCGGACGTCTGCCCGCACCAACGCATCGATCTGGGATTGAAAGAGCGTCATCGGATCATGCGCGCCTTGCGGAAGAACTCCGCCGCCTCATCCAATCGCCTGAGCCGCTGCTCGGGCGTCAACCGTAACGACGCCTCGAGAAGCGAAATGTCCACGCCGTACCACTTGGCCCACGCGATGCCGCGCCGGCGCGTCTTCGGTGGCCGCCCCCGGCGCTTCTCCGCGTACCTACAGCGCGCGAGCGACAGGCGTACGCTGCAATCGGACAGGAACCGCTCGAGATCGAGCGTCATGCGGACAACGCCATCCGGGCCCGCCAGCTCCCACGTGCGATGCCGTGGCCACCGGGCCAGTGCTTCCTCCGCCAGCGGAAACGCCTGTCGCAGCGGCATCCCGCACGCCGTCTTCACCGTGCGGGCAAAGCTCAGGCGCCGGGCGAGATCCTCCGTGTAGCGCGCGGGCAGGCCCAGCGCCTGAAACGCGTTCTGGACCCAGCGCGCTGGTGCGCCGACTGCGACGGCAAACTGACCGAGTGTCATGAATAAAATATATATGATTATCATATATATTTTCAATCCCTCACCCGGTGCGCCGCCTTCCCCCAGTCCAATCTCCCGGCCGGCCCCCAACCGGCGCGAAACGCCGTAACCGATAGACCCTATTACATTTCAGGCACCTCGCTGCAGCACCGGGTGGGGATGAGGGGGGCTTGGGACTTCAAGAAAGGAAAGGCTCGCACTTCGACCATCGGGTCGGCCGAGCTCTGCAGATGACCAGATCGTACAATTCTTTCGACATCGCCCAGGCGCAGTTCGATGGGGTCGCCGAACTGCTGAATCTCGATCCGTCTGCGCGCGATCTCCTGCGCTACCCCATGCGGGAGTTCACATTCGCCATCACCGCACGGATGGACGACGGGCGCATCCGCATCTTTCGGGGATTCCGCGTCCAGCACAACGACGCCAAGGGACCGTGCAAGGGCGGTATCCGATTCCATCC
Source organism: Gemmatimonadota bacterium (assembly GCA_029863245.1). GTDB lineage: Bacteria > Gemmatimonadota > Gemmatimonadetes > Gemmatimonadales > GWC2-71-9 > JAOTVV01. The sequence goes on along the minus strand of JAOTVV010000017.1, from coordinate 41,033 downwards.
ACTGGAGACCCTCGACACGGTCCGGGCGCTCGCGATGTGGATGACCTGGAAATGCGCCGTCGTCGACATCCCGCTCGGTGGGTCCAAGGGCGGTGTCGTGTGCGACCCACACAACCTGAGCGCCAGGGAGCAGGAGACGGTTTGTCGCGGCTACGTTCGCTGCATGGGCCGCAACATGGGCCCGCACCTCGACGTGCCCGCCCCGGACGTGATGACCTCCGCACAACACATGCTCTGGATGCTGGACGAGTTTGAGGCAATCCACGGATCCAAGCAGCCCGGCTTCATCACGGGAAAACCGGTCGGGGTGGGTGGCTCGCAGGGCCGGGCGGAGGCCACGGGATTCGGTCTGGTGTTCACGCTGCGCGAAGCGCTCAAGGAACTCAACATCCGGCCGGGCGATACCACCGCCAGTGTCCAGGGATTCGGGAACGTCGCGCAGAACGCCATTCGGCTTTACAGCCAGATCGGTGGCCGTACGGTCTGCGTCTCGTGCTGGGATCAGACCGACCAGGCCAGCTACTCCTTCCGTCGGAAGGACGGCATCGATCTGGACGAGTTGCTCGGCATTACGGACCGGTTCGGCGGAATCGACAAGCGCAAGGTGCGGGACCTGGGCTACGAGATACTTCCGGGCGAGGCGTGGCTCGAGCAGGATGTCGACATCCTGATCCCGGCGGCGCTAGAAAACCAGATCACCGAAGACAACGTGTCCCGGATTGGCAAACGGGTCAGGATCATAGCCGAAGGCGCCAACGGACCGACCACGCCAGCTGCCGACTCGGCACTCGAACACCGCGGGATCTTCGTCATACCCGATCTGCTCGCCAATGCGGGCGGGGTGACGTGCAGCTACTTCGAGCAAGTGCAGAGCAACACCAACTACTATTGGGACAAAGACGAGGTGCTGAGCAAGCTCGACATCAAAATGACAGCAGCGTTCATCGCCGTCAGTGAGCTCGCCCGCAAGCGGAAACTCTTCACGCGTACGGCCGCGTACGTCATCGCGGTCGATCGCGTTGCCCGAGCGTGCCGGGACCGCGGCTGGATCTAGAGATGCGGGCCCTCTGGCTGCCGCCATGAACCGATACGATCGGAATAGACATGACCTCTCCCCGTTCGATCGGGATGCCTTCGGATCCGAGAGCACTCCGGAACGCATTGGACACGGGGAGATCGGTGGAAAGGCCCGGGGCCTCGTTTCGGTCCGGAAGATGCTGCACGCGGCGTTCGGGCCGCGCGCCGACGCGCAGATCGAGGTCGGCATTCCCAAGTTTGCCGTGGTGGCAACGGACGTATTCGATGCGTTCCTGGAACGGAACCACCTCGGCGAGATCGCCTCCTCCGACCTCCCCGACGAGCGCATCGCCCACGCGTTCCAGCAGGGGGACCTTCCGACGGAGGTACTCGGCGATCTGCGGACACTGGCGGATCTGATCCGCGCGCCACTCGCAGTGCGCTCTTCCAGCCTACTCGAAGATGCATTGCTCCACCCCTTCGCCGGCGTGTACGAGACGAAGATGACGCCGAACAACCAGCCAGACGGCACCACCAGATTCCGGCGGCTGGTCGAGGCACTGAAGTTCGTCTATGCCTCGACCTTCTTCAAATCGGCCCGCGACTATCGCCGATCGTCCCGAACGTCCGACGGCGAGGAGAAGATGGCCGTAATCCTCCAGGAGGTGGTGGGCCAGCGGCACGGCGACCGGTACTACCCCGATGTTTCCGGGGTCGCGCGCTCGTTCAATTTCTATCCTACGGGCGGCGCCGATCGAGATGAGGGCGTAGTCGATCTGGCCCTGGGTCTCGGCAAGACCATCGTCGACGGTGGTCTCTGCTATTCCTACTCGCCCGCCAGACCCAAATCTCCACCGCCCTACAGCTCCCCGAGGGACCTCCTCGCCGTGACCCAGAGAGAGTTCTGGGCGGTCAATGTCGGGAAGGCGCCGCCGTACGATCCGATCGCTGAAACGGAGTATCTGGCCCGAGCGGGCCTCCGTGAGGCGGAGTACGACGGCACCCTGCGCTACTCGGCGTCGACATACGTCGCCGACTCCGACCGTGTGTCGCCGGGCATCGGGCCGGCAGGACCACGGATCCTCAACTTCGCCCCGTTGCTGGTGCTCGAGCAGTACCCGCTCAACTCGGTGGTCCGCTCGCTGCTCGACTCCTGCGAGCGCGCCACGGGGCGCGACGTCGAAATCGAATTCGCGATGACCTTCCCCGAAGGCGCGGGGTCCAAGCCACACCTCGGTTTTCTGCAGATCCGCCCGATGGTGGTTTCCGACGAAGAGGTCCACGTCGACGAGGGCGAGCTCGATTCCCCCAACCTGTTGCTCAGTTCGCGCCACGTGATGGGCAACGGCGTCGTCGAGACCATCGAGGACGTGGTCTACGTGAAGCCTGCGGTGTTCGAGACCCGTCACACGCGCACGGTGGGCGAGCAGCTGGAAAAGATGAATGCGCGACTGTTGGATCAGGACCGCCCCTACCTGCTGATCGGTTTTGGCCGATGGGGAAGCTCAGATCCCTGGCTCGGTATCCCGGTGAAATGGGGGCAGATCTGCGGGGCCAAGGCCATCGTGGAGGCCACCCGGCCCGACATGATGATCGAAGCCAGCCAGGGCTCGCATTTCTTCCACAACATCTCGAGCTTCCAGGTGAGCTACTTCTCGGTGCCCTACGACGCATCGCCGGGAATCGACTGGCGTTGGCTCGACAGGAACGAGGTAGTGGCCGAAACAGAGTTCGTCCGACACATCCGCACCGCATGCCCGCTGCTGGTAAAGGTGGACGGCCGATCCGGCCGCGGTGCAGTATGGTACCGGACGTGAGAACTCACCGACGAGGACGGCACCCGTGACCGACCCCGACCGCTCCGCCGACCATCTGCTAGAAAACCTGCAGGAGCGGGCCAAGGAGCTCAACTGCCTCTACCGGATCGACGAGATCCTGGGCGGGCACCCCGCGCATGAAGAAACGGATGTCTTTGGTCAGCTGATCCTGGTCATGCCGGCCGGTTGGAAGTACCCACAGATCTGTCAGGCCAAGATCACGATGGGCCGGAACACGTATCAGCCGGACGATCACGTTTCGACCCCTTGGACCTTGGAGTCAGACATCCGGGTGCATGGAGAGATCACCGGGACCGTCGCCGTGTCCTATCTGGAGGAACGACCGACGCTCTACGAGGGACCGTTCCTCAAGGAGGAACGGCGACTCATCGATGCCATTGCGGAGCGTATCGCCCTCTGGGTCATGCAGCGGGGGCTTCGCCAGGACCGAGAGAGCTGGGAACGGGTCGTGGCCAAGCTCACCAGTCGCGATCGCCGATCGTGGCGCGTGCTGGTCGAGTTTCTGATGCGGACCGACCAGGAGCTCCTGAAGCGCATCACGCGCAGGATGGTCCGCCACCTCTGCTGGAATGGCATCGAAGAGGCGGGCGAGCTGCTGCACGAGGAATTGCCGGCCGCACGGGGCGTGCACGCCGAATGGGACGAGAACCGACCACAACGGCGTCAAGCATTGCGCGCCACGCCAAGTCTTGTGGAGCGGACGTTTGAACTGGCCGGCCGCCACCTGAGTGAGATGGCAATCGTCTCGATGATTCAGTCGTGGATCAATGAGGACAAGTGCGTCTTCCTGCTCCAGGCGCTCGAGAACCAGTCGACCACCATGAACGAAATCGGCGATGCTGTGCTCCGCTACCGGAATGCAGCAGTCGACGAGTCGCAGCTCTCGCTCGCGTTTCGCACCAGCATCGAGGTAGGGCTCCTGCGGCGGGTGTTCCTCGATCAGCTCGACTTCATCAACGTGGCCAAGAAACACGTGACGGTCCGGGATTTCTACGATCTGATGCCCCGGATCGTCTATCCGCCTCGAAGCCAGGGGAAACTCGGCGGCAAGGCTGCCGGGCTGTTCCAGGCGGAGCAGATCGTGAGATCCGCCACCGAGTACACCGACCTCTTCCGGAACGTCAAGTTTCCCCGCAGCTGGTACGTGGCGTCGGATGGCATACTGGACTTCATCCAATCGAACGGCCTGAACGAAGTCTATGACCGCAAGTACATGCCGATCGATCGGGTGCGCCGCGACTATCCGTTCGTCATCCAGTTCTTCAAGAACTCACGGTTCACTTCGGAGATCACCAAAGGCCTGTCCGCCGTGCTCGACGATTTCGACGACCGGCCACTCATCGTGCGCAGCTCGTCCATGCTCGAGGATCGAGCGGGGTCGTCGTTCTCGGGAAAATACAAGAGCCTGTTTCTGGCCAACCAGGGCACCAAGCAACAGCGCCTCGAGGCACTCCAGGATGCCGTGGCCGAAATCTGGGCCTCCGTGTTCGGGCCGGACCCCATCGAGTATCGGACCGAACGGGGACTGCTGGACTTCCGCGAGGAGATGGGCATCCTGATCCAGGAGGTCGTCGGTACGCGGATCGGAAAGTACTTCCTCCCGGCGTTTTCGGGGGTCGCCTTCAGCAACGCGGAAATGCGCTGGTCGCCGCGCATACGGCGTGAGGACGGACTCGTACGAATGGTCGCCGGGCTGGGCACGCGGGCCGTCGATCGTGTGAGTGACGACTACCCCATCCTGGTCAGTCCCGGACAACCGGGGCTCCGCGTGAACGTCACCACCGACGAGGCCGAGCGGTATTCACCGAAGCGCGCCGATGTGATCGACCTCGAGACCAACACATTCGAGACGATCGATCTGCACGATCTCCTTCGCGCGCACGGAGAGAAGTACCGGCTCGCGCGACGACTGGTCTCCGTCATGCAGGGTGACGAACTGCGTGAGCCGATGGGACTCGAGCCAGACTGGGGCGCCGACCACTTCGTGGTCACGTTCGAGGGCCTGATCGGCAAGACGCCGTTCCTGCGGCAGATCCGGACGCTGTTCACCCTGCTCAGCGAGCAGCTGGGCATGCCGGTAGACGTGGAGTTCGCGAGCGACGGATCGGACCTGTACATCCTGCAATGTCGGGCCCAGAGCCGCTCCGAGGAGCACGCACCCGATCCGATTCCCCGGGATCTCCCGAAGAGTAAGATCCTGTTCTCGGCCCGCCGGTACGTTGCCAACGGACGCGTGCCGCCCATCTCTCACATCGTGTACGTCGATCCCGACGGATACGGAAGGCTATCCAGCCACGAGGACCTCACGGACGTCGCGCGCGCGGTCGGCAAGCTCAACGCGATGCTCCCCAAGCGACGATTCGTGCTCATCGGACCTGGTCGGTGGGGGAGCCGTGGCGACATCAAGCTCGGGGTCAACGTCACGTACTCGGATATCAACAACACCGCGATGCTGGTGGAGGTGGCCCGCAAGAAAGGGAACTACGTCCCCGAACTGTCATTCGGCACCCATTTCTTCCAAGACCTGGTGGAAGCAGGCATCCGTTACCTGCCCTTGTATCCGGACGAGCCCGACACGGTCTTCCAGGAGTGCTTCTTCACGCGGTCCACCAACGTGTTGCCAGAAATGCTTCCCGAGTTTGCACACTTGGCCGAAACGCTGAAAGTGATCGACGTGCCCCGGGAGAGCGACGGCGAAGTGTTGCGGGTGCTCATGAACGCCGATCTCGAGCAAGCGGTAGGCTTCCTGGCGACGCCACCGCCTGAGAAACCCTAGGGGTAGGGGTATCGCGTAGCTCCCGCGACCGGTCGCGCTACCAAGCGCTCCACAATCCCCGTATCTTCCCTCTCCCCATAGACGGTACACGAAACCAGCGGGCTCCGGTGTTCGAAAACATCTTCGAGACGGTCAATTCGGCCTTCGCACAGGCGCTATACGAGGACTACCTGCGGGATCCGGCGTCGGTCCCGGAGGAATGGCGGCGGCTGTTCGACAACGGGATGAAGGGTGAGGAGCCGGTGCCAGGAACTCCTGCTCTCGATACGGAGACAGCACCTGCGACAGGTGCCCCGTCCGCCCCGGTGCCGGCCGACGGACCAACCGCCCAACCGCCCAACCGCCTCACCGCTCCGATCTCCGGCCCCGCGTTGCGTCTCGTCAAGAACATGGAGGACTCGCTCGAGATCCCCACGGCGACGTCGTTCCGCGAGGTCGACGTCTCGCGACTGTGGGCGGTCCGGTCATCGTTCAACCGGCAGCTGCAAGAACGGGGTCTCAAGCTCTCGTTCACCCACTTCGTCGGCTGGGCGATCGTGGCGGCCGCCCGGCAGTACCCGCCGATGGTGCACGCGCTGGTGCGGGATGGGGACCAATACTTCAGGGTCGATCCCGAGGGGGTGCACCTGGGGCTGGCGGTCGACACGGTGGGCAAGCACGGTGAGCGCAAGCTGATGGTGCCCGTCATCAAGCAGGCCGACGGCTTGAGCTTTGCCGAGTTTCACGCGGAGTACGAGCGTCTCGTCGCCGGCGCGCGAGACAGCAAGCTCCTCCCGGACGCCTACATGGGCGCGACGATCACCCTGACCAACCCCGGGACGATCGGCACGGTCGCGTCCGTGCCGCGCCTCATGAAGGGCCAGGGCTCGATCATCGCCACGGGTGCCATCCGGACGGTTGCCGGCATTCGGCTGATGACCATCACCAGCACCTACGACCATCGGATCATCCAAGGCGCCGAGTCAGGGATGTTCCTGCAGACGCTCGACGAGCTCCTGCAGGGCAAGAGCGACTTCTACCAAGTAATCGGCCGGGCAATGGGGTTGGACGAGATGGCGCTGGACTCCACCCTCCGGACTGCCATGGCCGCCGGAGCGGGTACGGCGCCGGCTCGGGCGTCGTCGACCGCCGAAGCCGTGGCGGTGCCCGAACTGCTGTACCACGTCGCGGCCGCCATGTCGCTGGTGGGGAACTTCCGCACGCACGGGTATCTCGCGGCTCAACTCGACCCGCTCGGCACCCCGCCCCGAGGCGATCCGGCACTCGAGCCGCACAACCTGGGGCTCACCCCCGAGATCATGCGCCAGATCCCGGCGGATGTCCTGCAAACGTACGTCGGCGGCGAAACGCTCGAGGACCAGCTCCCACGATTGCGCGACACCTATTGCGGGACGATTGCGTACGAGATCGAGCACATCGCTAACCAGGAGGAGCGCGTATGGCTGCGCCGCGTCATCGAATCCGGCGAGCATCGCTACCCGCTCCGAGACGACGTCAAGCTCCGTCTGCTGACAGAGCTGACGAAGGTGGACACGCTCGAGCGGTTCCTGCATCGGAACTACCTGGGCCACAAGCGCTTCGGGATCGAGGGCCTCGACATGCTGGTGCCCATCGTGCACCAAGCGCTCGCGTTGGCCGTTGCCCAGGGCGCGCGCGAAGCGGTGATGGGCATGGCCCACCGCGGACGGCTCAACGTCCTGGCACACATCCTCGGACTCCCGTACGAGACGCTGTTGGCCGAATTCGAGGGCGGCCGCGAGGTCGAGGAGACCCTGACACCCGCGGGCGGCACGGGCGACGTCAAGTATCACCATGGCCTGGACGGGACGTTCGTCACCAGCCGCGGGCTGGAGATCGGTGTCTCGCTCCTGCCGAACCCCAGCCATCTCGAGGCGGTCGACCCCGTGGTGGTGGGCAACGCCCGGGCCCGGCAGTCGGAGCGTTCGGCGCGCGAGTTGCGGCACGACGGCAGTCACGTGCTGCCGCTCTTGATCCACGGGGACGCGGCGTTCGCCGCCCAGGGAGTCGTGGCGGAAACGCTCAACCTCGCGCGCCTCGACGGGTACGGCACCGGAGGGACGTTGCACCTCATCGCCAACAACCAGATCGGATTCACGACCCCGCAGCGGGAGGCAAGCTCTACGGACTATGCAAGCGATCTGGCAAAGGGATTCGACGTACCCATCGTGCATGTGAATGCCGACGACCCGGAGGCATGCCTATCGGCAGTGCGGCTCGCGATGATGTACCGGGAGAAGTTTCACGGCGATGTCGTCGTCAACCTCGTGGGCTACCGGCGCCACGGCCACAACGAGGGTGACGAGCCTCGATACACACAGCCTACCATGTACAAGCTCATCGACGACCACCCGACGGTTCGCGAGCTGTACGCCAAGGTGCTCGTGGATCAGGGGATCATCGATGCGGACAGCGCAGAGCGGATGGTCGAGACCGTGTACGGGGAGCTCACGGACACGCAGACGCGTTTGCGGCAGGACCTCAAGCAGGGCGCGCTGATAGGGGAAGAGCCGGTACGCATTTCCGGCATGTGGACCAGCGTCGATGAGCCGAACACGGCGCTCGAACCCGAGCGCCTGCGGGCGCTCAACGACGAACTGTATCGCGTTCCCGACGGGTTCGGCATCAACCGCAAGCTCAAACGGGTCATCGACCGACAGCGTGCTGCCATTGCCGAGGGGAAACCGATCGATTGGGCCCACGCCGAGACCCTGGCATACGCGTCGCTGCTGACCGAGGGCGTCCCGGTCCGCCTCATCGGGCAGGACACCGTGCGAGGGACCTTCAGCCAACGACACCTCACGTGGTTCGACGCCGAAACCGGCGCGCCCTACACGCCGATTCAGAGCCTCGTCGATGCTCGAGCCCCCATGGAGCTCCACAACTCCCCGCTCTCGGAGTACGCCGCGCTCGGGTTCGAGTACGGCTACAGCGTGGCCGCGACGGAGGCGCTCGTGCTGTGGGAGGCGCAGTTCGGCGATTTCGCAAACAGCGCGGAAGTCGTGATCGACCAGTTCATCATCGCCGGTCTCGCGAAGTGGGGACAGACCACTCGGCTCACGATGCTGCTACCCCACGGGTACGAGGGGCAGGGGCCCGAGCACTCGAGCGCCCGTCTCGAGCGGTACCTGGCTCTCGGGGCGGAGGGAAACATCCGCGTCGCCAACTGCTCCACCCCGGCACAATACTTCCACCTGCTCCGGCGCCAGGCGAAACACTCGGAGATCCGGCCTCTCGTCATGATGACGCCGAAGAGCCTGCTTCGTCTGCCCCAGGCAACGTCGCATCCCGACGAGCTGGTCTCCGGCCGGTTCCATCCGGTCCTCGATGACACGACCCTCCCCGGCACGCGGGATGATGTCACGCGCCTGGTGTTGTGCTCCGGAAAGGTGTACTACGATGTCATCAGCTCCGACCGTCGCGCGGAGGCGAAACACGTCGCCGTCGCGCGATTGGAGTTGCTCTACCCGTTCCCCGCGGGTCACGTGGCCGCCCTCGTCAACGCGTTCCCGAATCTGCGTGAGGTCGTCTGGCTCCAGGAAGAGCCGATGAACATGGGGGCGCGAAAGTGGGCGATCCCGGCAATCGGCGCCGCATTGCCGAAACCGGTCGACCTGCGGTACGTCTCTCGGCCGGAACACTCGAGTCCGGCGGAAGGGTACCCCGCGGCGCACGCCGCGGAGCAGTTGCGCCTGGTGACCGAAGCGCTGGCGTGAGACCCGGGTCCTATCTCCGCAACCTGAACGAGACCCGCGACCGGACCCGGTCGACCTCCTCACGGTAGGGGCGACCGGCCACGATCGCCCGCAGCCTGTCGCTGACCGGCAGGACCATGGGTCGGGGTTCCCACCGCACGGAATCACCCGTTGCCTCGTCGATCACATCCCCGGCATTGAGCGCCCGATTGGCACCCGCGAACCCGAGTGTGCGGATCGCGGCGTGTAGCGCCTCGAATCGGCCTTGACGGGCCGGATCGACAAACTTGAGATGCCGAGCCCCGACGCCTGCCATGTAGTACTGCGACGGCACAAACGCAATGCCGTCGAGCCGCAACCGCTCACACACCACGATAAGCCAACCTGCCACTTCCCGTAACAGGCCGAGTCCGGGATGCGCTTGCCCGGGGAGTTGCGGACGGTTGGTCGTGAAGGCCGCGCGGGGGTTCTGGAGCAGCAGCCAGCCGATCTCGATCACCTCGGCATCCGGTACGATGCTCCGGCTGCGGGAGGCCTTGAGCTCCATGAGCAGGTCGGTGCGGTCCGGTTTGCCGTAGAGCCGGAGAACCTGATCGAGTCCCCGAGGGGCGTCGAGCACGAGTGTCGGTGAGTTGAACCCGAAGTCTCTGACCTTGTCCAGCATGCCCAACTGCTCGAGTTGCAGCTCGACCGCGTATCGGGAGAAGGTCCCGAGAAACCGTGTCTCCTGTTGCGTGACGAGCCCGAGCAGGTCCTCTTCCGTGAGACCCCAATCGTCCTCGTCCTTGGTCGCCGGACTCTCGGTGTCCCAGCCTCGGGATATTGCCCGAAAGCGTCGGAGCACCATCTCGGCATCATCGGGAGGCTCGACCACCTCACCCCTGACAAGCCACCCGAAGAAGCGGGCCGAATACCGCCATGCCGACGATCCGTATCCTCCGGCCAGCACGATGGCGAGCGGGATAGCTTTGGTCTCATTCCGGAGCAGCCCGACCACGAATCGATCCCGCTCGAGCAAGCCCTCGGCGGTCAGCTGCCAGTCACCAAGCGCATCGTCCGCCGCACCATCGACGCCGGCGACGTAGACTACCAGTCCCGGCCGGTGACGATCGACGATCGGGGGCAACAGCTCGGTCAGGGTCGCAAGAAACCTCTCATCGGTCACGTCGCTTCCCAACGCCATGCTGGTCGATGCTACTGCCGCGTGCTCGTCCCAGTGGATGTTGTGAATCGAGAAGGTGTAGACGGTCGGATCGGTGGCAAACGCCGCACGCGTGCCGTTTCCATCGTGGAGATCGAGGTCCACGACCAGGATGGGCTCGTCAAAACCCCGGGCGCGGAGACGGGCAATGGCAGTCGCCACGTCGTTGTAGACGCAGAATCCCATTCCTTCATCAGGTTTGGCGTGGTGAAACCCGCCACTCAAGTGGACTGCCACCTTCCCCGTGCGGAGCGCCAGACGAGTGGCTTGAATGGTACCGCCGACAGCGAGACGAAACAGGTCCAGGGCCTCCTGCACCTGCTTCTCGCCGACGGGTACGCCGAGGATCGCTGCGACGACGCTCGGATCAGCCAGCGACTCGACATAGCCCGGGCCATGCACGCGCAAGATGTTCTCGAGCGACGAGGGGCGTGGCAGACTGACGTCCTGGCGACGCACCAGATCCCGATCCGTGAGGAAGGCCAAGATCTTGTCGGCCCGCGCCGAGTCGAACAGCCTCCCCATCTTCAGCGCCGCATACCGGGGATGATGTACGATCACGAGTTCCGGCGGTCTGAGGCCGTACCGGATCCATCGTCCGATCTTGATTGGGAAATCGAGTAGGCCCAACGTTCCCCCCACCACGCTGCGGCAGACGCGCCCTCGTGGACTACAAGATGTATACGTCCCCACACGGAAGCCAACCATACCTTCGCACTCCACCCTCCCTTGACGGGGGGCCCGGCATCACGAGACCTTGCGGTGCATTGCCGCCATGCAGGAGTGGACGCGGTCGAGCCGAAGCCGTCTGAGGACGAGGGAGCCAAGGGCCAACGCACGTGCTATTCGATCTGATCCGGTACACCGTCTTCGGAGTTTTCGTGTTCAGCGGCGCGGTTGCCGCCGGCACGTGGGCCGTCCGGACCCGGCGCATCAACCCGTTCGGTCGGACGGGCCAATTGGTTCGCAAGGTTTCGGACCCCGTGCTCCAACCGCTGGAGTCGTATCTCCTCAAGCGCGGCGGTAACCCGCAGCAGGCAGGGTGGTGGCTACTCGGCATCAGCGTGGTCGGCGGGATCCTGGTCATCACGGCCATGGACTGGGTCGCGATGACGGTCCGCCGGACGGCCCGCGCCGCGGAACAAGGCGTGAGCGGCCTGATTGGACTCGTGGTCTACTACGGGTCTGGGGTCCTGCTGATCGCCCTCATCGTTCGGGTCGTTGGTTCGTGGTTGGGGCTCGGACCGTTCAACCGCTGGATGCGTCCGTTCTACGTACTCACCGACTGGATCGTGAAACCGCTGCAGCGAATCGTGCCGCCGCTGGGCATGATCGACATCACACCCATCATTGCGTGGTTCCTGATCCTCCTGCTGCGGGGCATGATCCTCGGGCTCCTGTGACATTGAGCCCGGAGGGGACAGCGACCGTGCGCGATGATGCGGCCGACAGCAAGACCACAGCTGACGACGTGGACCAGACAACGCTCAACCTCCACGTGCAGCCTCGTGCCCGCGAGACGGAGGTGAGTGGCTGGCACGGTGAAGCCATCAAGGTCAGGCTTTCGGCCCCGCCGGTGGACGGAGCGGCGAACCAGGCGCTCATCGACTTCCTGGCGCAGCGCCTTGGTGTGCCGCGAGCGGCGGTGCAGATCGTCGCAGGCCACCGAAGCCGGCGCAAGCGGGTCACCATTGCGGGCATCCGGCGGGCGGAGGTGCTGCGCCGTCTCGGTCTCGTGTGAGCGGTGATTCACCCCCCAGATAGCGCCGGGGACCAGGCCGTAGTAAATTGAGGACACAATCGAATACCGTGGTGATTTGCGGCATATTGCGGCCACGTTAAACAAGTCGCTAAAAAGCCCGTCCTCCGGCGCTTTTTGGCGACGGGGGTTTTTCTTGACGAATGTTGATCGACTGCGCGGCGTGACAGGGACGGTCATCGGATGACCCCCGCATCGCGAGTCCAACGGCTGCGCGAAGTCGCCCGCGAACGCATCCTCGTGCTCGACGGCGCCATGGGCACCATGATCCAGGCGCATCGCTTGGATGAAGCGGATTTCCGTGGCGACGCGTTCCGCGCACATCCCGTCCCGCTGTCCGGCAACAACGACCTGCTGAGTCTCACCCGACCCGACGTGGTCGAGTCCATCCACCGGGCCTTTCTCGAGGGCGGGGCGGACATCGTCGAGACCAACACCTTCAACGCCAACGCGATCTCCCAGACCGATTATCAGCTCGAAAGCGCGGTGCGGGACATCAATCTCGCGGCAGCCCGTCTCGCGCGGCGCGAGGCAGACAGCTTCACCGAACGGGATCCATCGCGTCCGCGCTTCGTGGCGGGCATCCTGGGACCCACCAACCGCACGGCCTCGATGTCGCCATCGGTGGCGGATCCGGGGGCACGGGCGGTCACGTTCGACGATCTGGCTCGGGCGTACCGCGAGCAGGCTGTTGCGCTCCTCGACGGCGGAGCGGACCTCCTCATGGTCGAGACGGTGTTCGACACGCTGAACGCCAAGGCAGCGCTCTTCGCAATCCGAGAGCTGCTGGATGAGCGGGCGGAGGACGTGCCGATCATGGTGTCCGGCACCATCACCGATCGGAGCGGCCGCACGCTGTCGGGGCAGACCCCGGAGGCGTTCTGGATCTCGGTGAGCCACGCCGACCTGTTCAGCGTCGGACTCAACTGCGCGCTGGGCGCTGCTGACCTCAGGCCGCACATCGCCGAGCTGGCCTCGGTGGCCGACACCTTGATCAGCTGCCACCCCAATGCCGGATTGCCGAACGAGTTCGGTGAATACGATCAGTCGGCCGACGAGATGGCAAGCATCGTAGCGGAGTTCGCCGAGAGCGGCCTGGTGAACATCGTGGGCGGCTGCTGCGGCACCACCCCGGACCACATCGCCGCCATCGCTCACGCGGTGCAGACACTCCCCCCACGTCCCCTCCCGACGCTCGAGCCGTATACGCGCTTGTCGGGCATCGACCCGTTGGTGATCCGTCCCGATACCCTGTTCGTCAACGTCGGGGAGCGAACCAACGTCACTGGATCCTCCCGCTTCGCTCGGCTGATTCGCGATGGAGACTACGCAACGGCCCTGGAAGTCGCGCGGGAGCAGGTCGCAGGCGGCGCGCAGATGATCGACGTGAACATGGACGAAGGGCTGCTCGACTCCGCCCAGGCCATGGTCAGGTACCTCAACCTACTCGCGGCCGAACCCGACATCGCCCGGGTTCCGATCGTCGTCGACAGCTCCAAATGGGAGGTGATCGAGGCGGGTTTGAAGTGCCTCCAGGGAAAAGGGGTCGTGAACTCGATCAGCCTCAAGGAAGGCGAAGACGCTTTCCTCGCGCAGGCACGGGCCGTGCGCCGCTACGGTGCCGCCGTGATCGTGATGGCGTTCGACGAAGAGGGACAGGCAGACACGGTGGACCGAAAGGTGGAGATTTGCAGCCGGGCTTACCGTCTCCTCACCGAGACGGTCGGCTTCCCGCCGCACGACATCATTTTCGATCCCAACATCTTCGCGGTCGCCACCGGCATTGCCGAGCACAACGACTATGCACAGGCTTACCTTCGCGCGTGCCGCACGATCAAGGAGACCCATCCCAGCGCACTCGTGAGCGGTGGAGTGAGCAACCTCTCGTTCTCGTTTCGCGGCAACAACGGCCTGCGCGAAGCAATGCATGCAATCTTCCTCTACCACGCGATCCATGCCGGTATGGACATGGGGATCGTCAATGCGGGCGCACTCCCCGTCTATGATGACGTGCCCGATGAGATCCGGACGGCCATCGAGGACGTCCTGTTCAATCGACGGCCAGATGCCACGGACCGGCTCACGGCACTTGCCGGAACCGTGGAGGGGGCGGTACAGCGCCGCACGCAAGACCTCTCTTGGCGCCAGATGCCGGTCGGAGAGCGCCTCACGCATGCGCTGGTGGAAGGCATCCTCGACTACATCGAGGAAGACGCAGAGGAAGCGCGGCGAGAAGCCGATCACCCCCTCGACGTGATCGAAGGCTCGTTGATGGACGGCATGAACGTGGTGGGCGACCTGTTCGGGAGCGGACGGATGTTCCTCCCGCAGGTCGTGAAGAGCGCCCGCGTCATGAAGAAGGCGGTCGCGTATCTCGTTCCATTCATCGAGCAGGCGAACGCCGGCAGCGGTCGAACGCGGTCGGCTGCCGGGACCGTCGTGCTCGCCACCGTCAAGGGCGACGTCCACGACATCGGCAAGAACATCGTGGGTGTGGTGCTCCAGTGTAACAACTACGAGGTCATCGATCTGGGCGTGATGGTTCCCGCCGCGAAGGTCCTCGAGACGGCTCGCACGGTCAATGCCGACGTCATCGGGCTCAGCGGCCTCATCACCCCGTCACTGGATGAGATGGTACATGTTGCCAAAGAGATGGAGCGACAGGGCTTCGACACGCCGCTCCTCATTGGAGGCGCGACCACCTCGAAGGTGCACACCGCGGTCAAGATCGCACCCGGCTATTCTGGTCCCACGATTCACGTTGCCGATGCATCACGGGGCGTCACCGTCGTGAGCAGCCTGCTCAACCCGGAACGGAGGGAGGTGCTCACTCGAGATGTCCGGGCCGAGTATGAGCGGGCGAGGAAAGCCCACGCCGATCGTACGGCCGGCACCCGCCTTCTCCCGCTTACCGAGGCTCGGCGGCGGGGGCTCGCCATTGACTGGGAGGCGTACCAGCCGGTTGCTCCGCTTCGGCCCGGGATCACCGTGCTGGCCCCCTATCCCATTCACGAGCTGACGCCGTACATCGATTGGTCCCCGTTCTTTGCCACGTGGGAGTTGAAGGGTCGTTTCCCGGCCATCTTCGACGACCCGACGGTGGGGGAGCACGCCCGATTGCTTCACGCCGATGCCGAGAAGCTCCTGGCAGAGATCGTCGCCTATGGCTTGTTGACGGCGCGAGCCGTAGTCGGACTATTTCCCGCCAACAGCCGAGGTGACGACATCGCCGTGTATGCCGACGCAGAACGCACTACGGTCCGGTCGACCATCTACCACCTGCGCCAACAGATGGACAAGCCCCCCGGCCGACCCAATTTCTGCCTGGCCGACTTCGTCGCCCCGGAGGACACCGGGATTGCCGATCATATCGGCGCGTTCGCCGTCAGCACCGGGTTCCAGAGCGCCGAGCTCGCGCAACGGTTCGAACGCGACGACGACGACTACCACGCGATCATGGCCAAAGCCTTGGCCGATCGCCTGGCCGAGGCCCTCGCGGAGCGGATGCACGAGCGCGTGCGGCGGGAGCTGTGGGGGTACGCGACTGACGAGACACTGGACGGCAGCGATCTGATCCGGGAGCGATACGTGGGGATCCGCCCCGCACCGGGGTACCCAGCATGTCCCGATCACACTCAGAAGCAGGAGCTGTTCGAGCTGCTGAACGCCACGGCCACGACAGGCATCACGTTGAGCGAGAGCTTCGCGATCCATCCCGCAGCCTCGGTCTGCGGATGGTACATCGCGAATCCGGAATCCTTCTACTTCGGTGTGGGCAACATCGGGCGCGATCAGGTAGAGGACTTTGCGAATCGTAAGGGTGTCCCAGTCGAAACCGCGGAGCGATGGCTCGCGCCCAACCTCGGGTACATGCCCGCCGATCGGGAGAACCGGTCATGACTCCCACGCTCCGCGAGCGGATCGCCGACGACCGCGTGCACGTGATGGACGGTGCGATGGGCACCGCGCTCTACGCAAAGGGCATGTTCGTCAACGTGTGCTACGACGAGCTCAACCTGAGCCACCCCGATGTGGTTCGGGAGGTACACGAGATGTACTTCCGAGCGGGGGCCGAGCTGCTCGAGACGAACACGTTCGGCGCGAACCCGGTGAAGCTCTCGGGATACGGGCTCGACGGAAAGACCGAGGAGATCAACCGCGCCGCCGCAACGCTGGCCCGCGACGCCGCCGGTCCTCATGCCAACGTACTGGGGAGCGTCGGCCCGCTCGGCATCCGCATCGAGCCGTTCGGTCCCACGGCGCGTGACGAGGCGGTGGCGTTCTTTGCTCGCCAGATCAGGGGTCTGCTCGAGGGCGGCGTGGACGGAATCATCCTCGAGACCTTCAGCGACCTCGAGGAGTTGCACGCGGCCCTCGTGGCCGCTCGCTCGCTGTCAGACCTCCCCATCTTCGCCATGATGACCGTCGACGAAAGCGGAAGCACGGCCTACGGAACGTCCGCCGAGAGGATCGCGCGCGCCCTGACCGAATGGGAGGCCGACGTCGTCGGTCTCAATTGCTCGGTTGGTCCGGCCGTCATGCTCGACGCGATCGAACGAATGGCAGAGGTGACCGACACACCGCTCGCGGCAATGCCCAATGCCGGCCTACCCCGCCTGGTGGGCGATCGCAAGATCTACCTGTCGAGTCCCGAGTACATGGCCAACTACGCGGCGCGCCTCATTCGAGCCGGGGCCCGATTTGTTGGAGGGTGCTGCGGCACGACCGACGAGCACATCAAGAAGATCCGTAACCTCGTCGCGACGATGCAGCCCCGTCAGTCCCCCGTCGTGATCACCAGCGGAGCCGTGGCCGGTCCGCCCGGAATCGAGGAAGTGCCGCTTGCCAAGCGATCGACTTTCGGAGCGAAACTCGCCCGTGGCGAGTTCGTCATCAATGCCGAACTGCCCCCGTCCAAAGGGTGGAGGCCTGACAGTTTTGTAGAGCAGGCCCGAGCACTCAAGGAGCTTGGAGTCGACTCGGTGAGCCTGCTCGACGGGGCACGGGCACGAAGTTCCGTGGCCGCGATTCCCGCCGCCACCGTGATAGAGCGCTCCGCCGGGATCGAGACGATCGTGCACTACACGTGCCGCGACCGGAACATGCTTGGCATGGTCAGCGACATGCTGGGCGCGGCGGCGGCGGGTCTTCGCAACGTGCTCCTCGTGACCGGCGACCCGCCACGCCTGGGTCCCTATCCGGACGCGACAGCGGTCTTTGACATCGACAGCATCGGGCTCACCAACGTCGTGCATCGCCTCAACCACGGCCTCGACCCCGGCGGCAACCCGCTCGGGGATCCCACGCAATTCGTCATCGGCGTCGCGGCAAACCAGAGCGCCGTCGACATGGAGCGCGAGCTGAAACGGCTCTACTGGAAAGTCGATGCAGGCGCCGACTTCGTTGTGACCCAGCCGGTATTCGAGCCAAAGGCGCTCGAGACGTTCTTGCGGCAAATCGAGGGATTTCGACTCCCGGTGATTGTCGGGGTCTGGCCTCTCACTTCGCTCCGCAACGCCGAATTCCTCGCCAACGAGGTCCCGGGACAGCGGGTGCCGGCAGGGGTGATCAAGAGAATGCGCCAAGCGCAGGAGCGCGGGGCCGACGCTGCACTAGCCGAAGGAGTGGCCATCGCGCGTGAGATGCTGCATACGGTTCGGGACGCCGTTCAGGGCGTCCACCTGAGCCTGCCAGGAGGCCGCGTCGATGTGGCGGAACAGGTGCTGGCCGACTCCTGATCCCGCCGCTCACCCAATCAGGCGTCGGGGATCAGGTCCATCAGCTTCCGAAAACGTTCTTCCGGACGCCGGAACCCGAGGTTACTGACGTACACCCGATTGATCCCGATCCGGCGCAGCTCGAGGATCGTTCGGGCACAGATCTCCTCGGCGGTGAGCCCCGAGGCGAAGTCCCGGAGCACACCCTCAACCGGGACCGGGAAGAACTCCGCCAGCCGCCGAAGGGTCGCCTCGGTGGCCGACCGATAAAGGAACACGCCGAACACGCCAGGGATGGCGAGGCCACGCCGCTCGGCCTCTGCCAAGAATCGCTCCATAGAATCGAGCTGGTGGTGGGAAACGATCTGTGAGAGATAGAACTCCGCGGTGAACGCCTCGTCGAGCAGGAATCCCACCTGCTCACCCGGATCGCGGTGCGGGTTCGTCCAACCGCCGAGCGCCAACGCCGGATGCCGACCGCGTAGCCGACTCCGCAACTGATAGGCGTAGTCCACACACCGCGGCGGGCCCACCGCGCGGTCGCCCCCCAACACGGTCAGGGCCGGAAAGCCATGGGACGCGGCTCGATCCGCGTACATGAGGCAGTAGTCCATCGTGTGCTTGCACGTGAGGAACGGGACGACCTTGGCTGTGCTTACATCTCCCGCGAGGTTGGTCACCAAGTGCCGGAGGTTCTCTTCCTCCGACACCCCCACAGCGTTGTCGGTCAGGAAGATCATCGTATCCCGGCGGCCCAACCGCTGGACCGAGTGATACATGTCGATCCAGACATCCATCCCCTCGGCCGACGGGAGTCCGGCCTTGGGCGGGCGAAGCTCCACGGCCACAAGCGGCCGAGGATCACCGAGTCGCGCGAGGACGGGATTGGCTGAAAAGGGCTGTAGACTCGACATCGGGGAGGATCAAGCTACCATTTTCTGGCCCCGGAATCCAATGGTCCTCCCACTCCAGCTCCCCGCCCATACCACGGTCCCCACACACCCTTCGGATGAGTTGACTTTGTATCATAAAGTACTTTATACTTGTGAATGGAGCACGTTTCTCGGGAGGCCCCATGAACGTTCTCGCGTTTCTCGCCCTGCCGCTGCAACTCCTTACCGGGTTTATGGTTGCCATTGTGGCGACCTACCTCGTGTACAATCTGTATCGGGGGCGCCGGACGCGGGCCCTCATCGGCACGGCGGCCGTCGGCGGCTGGCTCGCCGCCTACGTCGCCACCGTCGTGATCGTCTCGCTGTCAAGCGAGGAGCGTGTACTCGGGTTCGGCGAGCCCAACCGGTTCTGCGGCTTCTACCTCGATTGCCACGCGATGGTCATGGTGCGGGCGGTCGAGCGAACTCCGACACTGGGAGACGGAGACCGCCAAATCAGGGCTGCAGGAGAGTTCTACGTGATCACCGTCGCGCGAAGCTCGGACGCAGACAGAGTCCCCATCGGGCTCGCCCAGCCGGAGGCCATCGTGGTCGATGCCGAGGGCCGACGCTACCGTCGCTCCACTCTCGGCGAAGCGGCCCTCGCGCGCATGGTCGGCGAGCAGCCTCCACTCGGCCGAGCCGTCAGAACGGGTGAGGCCTACTCCACGCGTCTGGTCTTCGATCTGCCGGCAGACGTCCATGACCCCAAACTGCATGTGACCGAGCGTGATCTCCTGGCCCGCCTGTCCGAACTGTTCCTGATCGGCGACGAGGACAGCCTCTTCCATCGGCCCACGCTGTTCCGCTTGGCGAGCTGATCGGTGACCGAGCGAGACGCGGCACCGCCAGAAGTGCTGCCATGGCTTCTCGCGACTGCCGTAGCACTTGGGGTGCTGGGAGACGTGCTGCTTCGGGGTGTTCCCTGGGGCGTCAACGCCGTGCTCTGGACCGCGGCCGTCGCCGTAGCCACTGCCGGGGTCCTCGCGAGCGTGCGACCGGATGCGGTCCGTTCCACCCTTCCGTTGCTGCTTGCGGCCATCTTCTTCTCCGGGTGCATTGCCTGGCGCGACGCGGGCGTGCTCGCCACCTGGAATGGGCTCGCCACCGTGCTCGCCCTCGGGCTGGGACTCCTCCGAGGTCGGCGATTCTCACTGGCAGGATCCACGATCGGCGAGTACGTGCGGGACGGTGTTGCGGCAGGTGTGCGGCTCATCGCAGCACCGCTCTCGCTGCTGGGTAGCGGTTGGGGAACTGCGCCCGCCAGTCCCCGTCGGAGATCGCTCATCCGCAGGACTGCCGTGGGTCTCCTGCTGGCGCTACCCGTTATGCTCGTGTTCGGCGCGCTCCTCGCCTCGGCCGACCCCATCTTCGAACGTGCCGTTCGCTGGTTGATCGATTGGGACTTCGAGCAGCTGGTATCACACCTGGTACTCACTGCCGTGCTCTCATGGCTTGCCGGCGGACTTCTGCTCACGATCGCCGCATCCGGACCGCTGTGGCCCTTTGCCGACAAACTCCCGCGCAGACCAGGACTCGGGCTCGTCGAGGTGGGAATTCCCTTGGCGGCGCTGGCTGTACTGTTCGCGCTCTTCGTGGTGGTGCAGTTCCGCTATCTGTTCGGTGGCGAAGACCTCGTCCGCGCCACTATCGGGCTCACCTACGCCGACTACGCGCGGCGGGGGTTCTTCGAGTTGGTAACGGCCACCGCGCTAGTCATTCCGCTCCTGGTGGCCGGTGACTGGTTTCTCGATGACAGTGACGGGACGATCCGTCGCCGATTCCGATGGCTCGCCGCGCTGCTGCTCGCGCTCGTGGCGTTGATCATGGTATCGGCGGCCGAGCGCCTGCGCCTGTATGTCGGCACCTACGGTCTCACCGACACACGTGTGTATGCGGCCGCCGTGATGCTTTGGGTGGGGACGGTGCTCGCGTGGTTCGGCGCGACGGTGCTGCGTGGGCACCGGGAGCGGTTCGTGGTGGGCAGCGTCGTCGCCGGGTTCGTGATGCTGGCGATGCTCAATGGCGCGAACCCCGATGCGCTCGTGGCGCGGACGAACCTCGGCCGCGCAGCGGCCGGAGCGGAGCTCGACCTCACCTACGTCGCGAGGCTTGGGGCCGACGCGGTGCCTGTGCTGCTCGAGCAGTCGTCTGAACTCCCCGACGACACGCGGTGTGCAATCGTCGCACTCCTCGCCGCGAAGTGGAACGAGGTGGAAGACCGGGACTGGCGCACCTGGAACGTGGCCCGCTATCGGGCCGCCCGGATCGTTGGCGAGTCTCCGATCC
Source organism: Gemmatimonadota bacterium (assembly GCA_029863245.1). Taxonomy (GTDB): domain Bacteria; phylum Gemmatimonadota; class Gemmatimonadetes; order Gemmatimonadales; family GWC2-71-9; genus JAOTVV01. Next base: position 19,791 of record JAOTVV010000017.1, on the reverse strand, counting down.
GCCTTAGCCCTTGGCGATCGGAATTGCCACCTGCGTGTGCTCCCATTCGATGAAGATCGTCGCGCCAGCGTCCGTGGGCTCCGCCCTGATCGTAAACATCTCTACGTGGTCGTCCATTGGCGTGCTCGACACCTTCCCGCGCCCTACTTCCTGGGCCTTCACCTCGTCGGTGTACCGCGACTCGTGTCCCCACTGAGTGATCGACCGATTGACGATCACCTCCCATTCCTGCTCGCCCGGCACCGTGTACAGCGAATAGGAACCAGGCTCCACGCGAATCCCAGCGACAGTCACCGGAACCGTGGTGTGGATCATCGTGGGTTCGTTGGCGCCGGTCCGCCACAGCTTGCCATAGGGAACCGCGGAGGCGCCGATCATCGTCCGGCCGCGTGCCGAGGGACGGCTGTAGCAGATCTTCACGGCACCGTCGTCGATCGCCAGCGTCAAGGAATCCAGCGGGCTGGGCCGGCGAGCGAGGGGCGTCCGCTCGGTGTTCATGGTGATGCAGGACACATCCGCCTGGGGCTGCGGGCCCAAAGGTTGCGGGGTTGGGAGTGAGACGAGCGCACCACCGAGCGTGAGCGCGAAGATGCCGGCCAAGGGGGTCATGAAGGCTCCTGGGGTTGGGGAACGGTGGTTACGGATGGGCCGATTTCCCTTAAGTTCTAGGTCTATGGCGACTTACGGTGGCCGGCGCGGTCCTGACCGCGTCCGGTTGGGCTCCGGACTCGTACCCCCCAGATGGGTCGGGGGGTTCAGTGTGATTGAGATGGCCGTGGCGCTGTCTATCGCCGGAATCCTCCTGACGCTGGCGGTCTGGCGCTTCGGGCCGGCCCTGCAGCGGGCTCGGACTCGGCAGGCTGTGGCCAGCGTGGCCGCTGACCTGCAATATGCACAGATGGTGGCAGCCCGACAGCGTGAACCAGTAGTGGTGATCGTCAACTCGTCGCTCCAGTTGCTGCTGGTGCGGAGTCGGGGAGGGACCATCTTCCGACAGCGGTTCGTGGGCCCAGACACCGAGTTCGGCCTCGATGCGCTGACCGCCGCGCCGGTCACCTCGGTCGAGGTTTTCCCCAATGGGGTGAGCACGAGCCCGATCACGTTGACGGCGACTCTCGACACGTATACCAAGCAGGTTCGGCTTTCACGTGCCGGTCAAATCCGTGTGCTGCCGTAGTCGGCTCCGCAGTGAGGCGGGGCTGTCGCTCATCGAGGTGTTGATCGCCCTCGGGATCTTGAGCGGCGTCCTGATTGCGCTCGGCGGGCTCATGTTCCAGGTCGCCAGCAACACGCGTCTGTCCGCGGCTGCGGGCTACAGAAGCGCGGCAGTCACGAGCGCCGAGGCGTGGGCGGCGGGGCTCCCCTGGGACAGCATCGACGGTCAGTCGGGCTGCGTGACCGACACAACCGGCCTGCTCGAGTACACGCGCTGCACGTCCGTCCAGACGCCGGAGCCGAGCCTCAAGCAGCTCACGGTGGTGATCAGCCCGTTCGGACAGTTGGTCGTGGCCCCCGAGACCGTCGTGGTGCGACATACGAAACCCAAACTGGCCTCACCGTTCGTCACATGACCCGGCGCGGGTTCACCCTCATCGAATTGCTCGTCGCTATCGTCGTGGCTGGCATCCTTGGCGTCGCCCTGACTCGGCTCCTGGTCAACGACTCGCGGTTCGTGGAACGCCAGGACGCCATGCTGAGCTCCCGTCACACGTCTCGCACGGCAATGAACTGGGTCGTCACGGAGCTGCGGATGGTCTCGAACGACGGCCTCGTGGCGGCGGCATCGGATTCGGTCACGGTGCAGGTCCCCTTCGCGTTCGTCATGACCTGCGGCCGGGTCGGCGGTCTGCAGATCATGTCCCGGCTGCCCGTCGACTCGCTGAGCTATGCCTCGGTCACGAGCCCCGGCTTGGCGTGGCGGCGGTTGGACGGGTCCTTCAGATTCGTGCCGAACGTGGGGATCGCGTCGTCCACCGATTCGAGCACCTGCCTGGCAGACAGCATCAGGGTCATCCCCGGCGGGGCGCTCCTGGCTATCAGCGGTGTGTCCTCTGGTTGGCCGACCGAGCCACCGTCCGCCCGTGTGGGTTACCTCTATCAGACCGTCACCTATCGGTTCGCGGCCTCAGTCGATTTGCCCGGACGGGTCGGCCTGTGGCGCCGCGCCGGAACCGCGGCGGCAGAGGAGTTGGTCGCGCCGTTCGACGCCGGAGCGGGGTTCGGGTTCCTCGTCGGTTCCGGCTTCGCCGTTCAGAGCACGCCTCCCGGTAACCTGGCCACCGTGAGGGGGCTCGAGGTGCGGTTCCTCGGAGCCAGCGAGCAGACTCCCCGGAATGCTTCCGGGGCCCAGATCTTCGACCTGACCACGCAAGTGCGCTTCCGCAACCGGCCGAGCTGACCATGCGACGACGTCCCGAAACCGGCTTCGCGCTCCCGCTCACGATTTTCGTGCTCACGCTCGTCACGGTCATGCTGTCGGCGATCATGGTTCGGGTGCAAACCGATCGGCGCATTGCCGAGAGCAGCAGCGACGTGGTGTCGGCGCTCTCGGTGGCTCAAAGCGGTCTCGAGCGCTACCTCTCACACTACGACTCGCTCACGGGCCGTCCACCCACCGGCGACTCGCTTCGCATCAACGTGACCGGGGGCTATGCCGACGTGGTGGCGCGCGTGATTCGGAAGCCGGCCGATACCCTGAGCGGCATCATGTATGTCGTGCGCTCTCGCGGACGCGTGATCAGGCCGACGCAGGGATCCGACCCGCAGGCCGTCCGGACCGTGGCGCAGTTCGCCGAGTGGGAGTACGGCACCATGAAGGTCATCGGCGCCTACACGGCCATCAATCATTACACCAAGCCGTGCAATCCTCCGGGCTGCGACGGAACGTTCACCCTCATCGGACACGACCAGTGCGCTGCCCGACCCCCGGTGCCGGGGCTTCGAGTCCCGGGCGGCGGGACGCCTCCTCTCGGGCCGCCGCAGGTCGATCCGGCCGTCCTGGAATTGGACAACACGTGGGCCGTTGCCGGCGAGACCGGTGTCAACTTCGCCGCGGTGCTTGGCGGCCAGTTCATTCCCGACTACACCTCGCTCACCGACCTGTTCAGCTGGTCGTCATACTACCTGACGGGCAACCGGAATTTCATCAGCATTCAGGGGACCGGCCTCTTGGTCGTGGAAGAGGACCTCACCCTGTCGGGATCGTATTTCAAGTGGGAGGGCGTCGTGCTCGTGGGCGGAGCCGTCAATTTCAACGCGGACTCCGTACGGATCGAGGGCGCCTTCGTGTCGGGCCTCGAGGAGCAAACGAGCCCATCACCGGGCACAGGCAAGTGGCCCCTGGCCCCTCGCGACCTAAAGATCCTCTACAATTCCTGTTATGTGGAGAAAGCGTTTTCAGGGTATTCCGGCTTCTCGCCGGTCGCCAACGGGTGGATGGATCACTGGTCGGAGTATTGACAGGCGGTTAGGCGGTTAGGCGGTTGAGCGGTTGAGCGGTTGGGCGGTTGGGTAGGGGGGGACATACGGTAGATTCCTCACCATGACCAATACGAGCTGCATCCCGTCGTGGGCACCCCGTTGGGTGACCGGGATTCGGGGATCGCGGCTTCTGCTCCTGACCTCGCTGCTTCTGGTTGGTGTGGCGTGTCGCGCGCCAGAAGGCGGGGGGCCGTTGCGCGGCACCCCTCTCGGCGTGCTGACGCCCAAGCCCGACATCCTTCTCACCACTACCGACGGTGCGGCGTTCGATTTCCCGCGAGCGACGGCAGGCTACGTGACCCTGCTGTTCTTCGGATACACGCACTGCCCGGATATCTGCCCCGTCCATATGGCCAATCTCGCCGCCGTGCTGCACAAGCTGCCGAGCACGGTGGCCGGTCGTGTGAAAGTGATCATGGTGACGGTCGATCCCGAGCGCGACACGCCGGAGCGGCTCCGCGCCTGGCTCGACAACTTCGATCGGGATTTCATTGGGCTCACGGGATCGGTTGCCGACATCACCGCCATGCAGCAGGCGGTGCGCCTCCCGCCGGCGGTGAAGGAAGGGGAGGGAGACACGTACCTCGTGGGCCATGCGGCGTACGTCCTCGCATTCACGACCGACGACCAGCCACCCGTCGCCTACCCGTCGGGGACCCGTCAGTCGGACTGGGCACACGACCTGCCGCAGCTGGCGCGGAGAATGGAGCGGGCGCGATGAGATGTCGTGTCGGCTTCGTGGCGAGTCTCGCCCTTGGGCTCATCGGGTGCACCGGTGACGCACCGCCACCAGCCATCGCCGAGCATGACGGCATCGCGGTCAGCGATGCCTACGCGACGGTCTCCGCCGCCCCGGAGACATCGGCGTTCTATTGCACGATCAGCAACGCCGATGCGCGGCCGGACACCCTTCTCGGCGTCGAATCGTCGGCCGGCATGGCAATGCTCCACTCCGTGGTCACCGTGGACGGTCGGTCGTCCATGCAATCCGTGCCACGGCTCGAGATCCCCAGCCGCGGTGACGTTCGTCTGCGCCCTGGCGGCTACCACGTGATGCTCGCCGATCTCCCGGCACCGCTCCGCGACGGCGACACCGTCGAGATCGGCCTGTCCCTCGTGCGGGCGGGCACGCTCCGGTTCCGCGCACCGGTCGTGACCTACACCGACCTCGCGCAGCGGCTCGAGCAGACCGATCGAGAACACCGGTGAGCTGGTGGTGCTCCGCTCGGGGAACGCCATGGGATTGGTCGTGGCAGCCCTATCCGGGCGTGTGGCTCTGTGTGCTGCTTCTCGTGGCGGGCTACGCGGCGTCCGTGCGCCATGCGAAGCGGAGCGGGGCGCCCGAGGACGCTCACCCCTGGTCGTTCGCCGCCGGCGTCATTGCCTTCTGGCTCGCAGCCGACTGGCCCGTCGGACCGCTCGGTACGGGATACCTCGCCAGCGTTCACACGGTGCAGTACATCGTGTTCTCGATGCTCGTGCCGCCACTCTTGTTGTACGGCCTGCCAACGGCGCTATTTCGCTCACTGGCGGGCAACCCGTGGTTTGCGCCGCTCGTCCAACTGCTGACACGGCCGCTGATGGCGTTCGTGATATTCAACACCGTCCTCGTGGCTACCCATCTGCCGGCAGTGGTCGATGGCCTCAAGGTGACCCAAGTGGGGGCCTTCGCCGTCGACATGGCGTGGCTTGGAGCGGGGCTCCTCTTCTGGTGGCAGGTACTTGGGCGGGTGGCTGAACTCGATCCCCTTCCCATTCCCGGCCGCATCGTCTTCGTCCTGCTCAACGTGTTCATTCCTACGGTACCAGCTGCCTTCCTCACGTTCGCGGACTACCCGATCTACGCGGTCTACGAGCTGGCGCCCCGCATGAGCCACCTCTCGGCGGCGGAGGATCAGCAGCTCGCCGGACTGATCATGAAGATCGTGGGTGGGTTCACGCTCTTCGGAACGGCCTCGGTGCTGTTCTTTCGATGGTATGCGAAGGAAGAAGGCGAGATCTTCTGAGGAGGAACGGGATGGCCGATCGCTTCGTCGTTCAGTCTCTGTCGACACCGGGGTAGGCGACGAACTCCTCGCGGCGAAATACCTGGATCAACTTCCCCACCCGCTCCTCCGCTGGCTCGACCACGTCGCCGTACTCCTCGCGCAGCGCCGCAGCGATGTCGGCAACAGTTCGCTTCCCGTCGACATACCGCCAGACGCAACTGCCATACTCATCGAGGCGGATCCGTCTGGCCGAGAGCTGATACAGCAGCCGATCCAGCAGTAGCCGCGCACCGCTCGTGGTGGGCTCGGGACGGATAACCACAATTCGGGATCCCGCCTCCTCCCACTCGGCGCGCCGTGTGGGCGCAATCTCCAGCAAGTTGACCCCTGCCAGCGGATCCTGTTTTCCGCGACGTCTCATGGCACCGCCACCGGCGTCAACACCCCGAAACACAGGGGCCGCCTCCCTGGCGGAAGGCGGCCCCACGGTCACATCGCGACAACGCTACTCGCCGACCTTCATGGCGGGTAGCGAGCCTTCCCGCATCTTGCTGATCGTGAACCAGGCCAACAGGAACAGCACGACCGGGTAGGCGATCAGGCTCAGCAGGAATGACGGCTCCGCTCCACCGATGAGCCTTTGGAAGCCTAACAGCCATGGAACGAAGTCCCCGCCGATCACCAAGAGTGCGAGCGCTACGGCCATCAACGACTCTCCGGCGATGAAGCCGGATGAGATCAGGACGCCGAGGTTCTCGGCCCGTTGCCGCTCCTGGTCGGTCGCCCCTTGTCTCTTGAGCCGCAATTCGAACACCAACTTGATCAGTCCACCCACGAAGATCGCCGCCGTCGCCTGGAACGGCAGGTACATCCCCACCGCCACCAGCATTGGTGCGGGGGCCTTGATGAGGATGAGGGCGAGCGCGAAGAACATGCCCACGATGACCAGCGGCCAGGCCATGTCGCCCGCGACGATCCCGTTGGCCATGAGCGCCATGAGTCCGGCCTGCGGCGCGGGCAGCTCGGCCGATCCGATCTCGTAGACACGGTCCAGCGCCATCAACGGCAGTGCGAGCACAAACGCGGCGAAGATGACCCCGATGATCTCGCCGACCTGCATCTTCCACGGCGTGCCACCGAGAATGTGACCGACCTTCAGATCCTGCATCATGTCACCCGCAACGCCGGCCGCACAGCAGACCACACCTGCGACGCCGAGGACGCCAGCCACGCCGTGAACATCCGTCACGCCCAGGAACACCATCAGGACGGCGGCGATCAGAAGTGCCGTCAGCGTGAGTCCCGAGATCGGATTGTTCGAGCTTCCGATGAGCGCCACCAGGTACCCGGCCACGGCGGCGAACAGGAAACCCAAGATCACCATCGAGGCCGTGAGCACCAACGCCCCCGTGACGGCCTGGGCGAAGTGGAGATAGAGGAAGAACGTGGCGATGGCCACGAACCCGACCGCGACCAGGACCTTCTTCAAGTTCAGATCGACATCCGTCCGATCGGCCTCGGCACCGGGGACCGACAGGTTGAACTGCCTGATGGCCTTTCCGATCCCAGTGATCAGGGAGCTGCGCAGGTTGTACAGCGTGTAGAACGCCGCGACGATCATGGCGCCGACCGCCAGCGGGCGGATCTGCCTCAGCCAGATCTGATTGGAGAGATCCGACATGCTCTGGCCCGACGACAGGATGTCGGGAAGCGCCGGATTGAGGAACAGCGCGAGCGGCACCAAGAGAAGCCATCCCGTCACGGCACCACTGAACAGAATCGCAGAGATGCGCGTTCCGACGATGTATCCGACGCCCATGAGCATCGGCGAGGCGTGGGGTGAGTTGAGCAACAGCCCACCGCTGTACTCCACGCGGGTCTGGAACAGCTCGACGGTCGACGCCTTGAACGCGTAGAATCTGCTGGCGGCGTCCTGGACGAATGGGATGCCATTGGGGTTTTTGAGCAATTCCCAGAACGCGGCCAGGCCGAGCGATCCGAACAGGTACTTCGCTCCGGTCTGACCGCCCTGTCCGGCTTTGACGATCTCCGCCGCCGCCACGGCTTCAGGAAACGGCAGATCTGCCTCGACCACCAGGGTGCGCCGGAGCACGATGACGAACAGCACACCCAGCGTACCACCGATCAACATGATCGCCGTGGATTCGAGATAGCGCAGCTCGTCCCAGGCACCGCTGATCACGAAGGCGGGGATCGTGAAGATCGCGCCGGCCACGAGCGCCTCACCGACCGAGGCCGTCGTGCGGGCGATGTTCTCCTCGAGGATGGTGCCGCGGAAGCCGCGCAGCACCGCCATGGCCACGACAGCCGCCGGGAACGTGGCAGCGACGGTCAGGCCGGCCCGCATGCCCACGTAGGCATTTGCCGCCCCGAGCGCCACGGCCATGATCGCGCCCAGGAAGATGGCCTTGAACGTCATCTCCGGCATCGTTTCCGACGCCGAGACGAACGGGACGAACGGTTTCCTGTCCATGGATGCCCCTGATGGTGGCGTAATGGATGCGCGCATTTTAGCTGACCGGGCGAAGGACTGTCAAACGCTTAGCACGGGCCTCGTGCCCGCCGGTCCGTCACGCTAGTTTGGGCGACAAGGAGGAGGACCCAATGACATTTGTCGCCACACTCGAGCCGAAGGCGCTCTGGAAGCACTTCGATCGCATCCTCACCATCCCCCGCGGATCCAAGGACGAGGGCAGGATGCGGGACTTCGTGATCGGGATCGCGAAGGCGAAGGGCCTGAAGGCCGAGACGGACGCCACCGGCAACATCGTGGTGCGCAAGCCGGCCACTGCCGCCCGGTCTTCGGCTCCGATCACAATCCTGCAGAGTCACCTCGACATGGTCAACGAGAAGAACTCGGGCGTCAGCCACGACTTCTCCACCGATCCCATCAAGCCCAACCGCGATGGCGCGTACCTGACCGCCACCGGAACGACGCTCGGATCGGATAACGGGATCGGGGTGGCTGCGATGCTTGCGGTCATGGAGGCCGACGACATCGCCCATGGGCCCCTGGAGCTGCTGTTTACCGTAGATGAGGAAACTGGGCTCACCGGGGCGTCGAACTTAGACGGGAAGCTGCTCCGCGGGAGACAACTGCTCAATCTGGACTCGGAGGAGGAGGGCGCGCTGTACGTGGGGTGTGCGGGAGGTGCGGACAGTAACCTCCTCGTCCCATTGACCGCCGCCAAACCCCCTCGCGGGAGCGTGGCCGTGGAGGTGAAGCTGCACGGCCTCAAGGGGGGGCATTCGGGCATCGACATCATTCTCCAGCGCGGCAACGCCGTCCAACTGCTCGCCCGTGTTCTGTACGCTGCACGTGGGGAAATTCCGTTTCGCCTCGCACGTCTCGAGGGGGGCAACAAACACAATGCCATCCCACGTGAGGCGGTCGCGACGGTGATTCTGAAGGGTTCCGATCGGACCGCATTCGACGGCATCCTCGAGCGCGAGTTCGCGGCCGTCCAAGCGGAATATCGTGCGTCGGATCCGGGCATCGGGTTCGAGCTCGCCGACCTGAAGCTTCCACCGAGTGGCTGGGACGATGCCACCACGGGCGGGGTCCTCCGGCTCCTCACCAGCCTTCCCCACGGTGTGTTGGGGATGAGTCCCGATATCGAAGGATTGGTGGAGACCAGCACCAACCTGGCGACGGTCGTCGAACGGAACGGTGCCCTAGTGATCGGGACGAGCAGCCGGTCATCGGTGAGTAGCGCACTCCAAGCCGTGCAGCATCGGATTCGGGCAATCGGCGAGCTTGCCGGTGCCGCCGTCGAGGAGGGGAACGGGTACCCAGGATGGGCACCGAATCTGGACTCGCACCTCCTCGACGTGCTGAAGCGGGTTTCCGCCGAGCAGCACGGCACGGAGCCGGACATCAAGGCGATTCACGCCGGCCTCGAATGCGGGATCATCGGCGAGAAGGTACCCGGCATGGACATGATCTCCTTCGGGCCACAGATCGAGCATCCGCATTCCCCGGATGAGCGGGTCCACGTCGAGTCGGTGGGACGGTTCTACCAGCTCCTGATCACTACCCTTGCCACCCTGTCGCGCCCATGAGACAGCAATCGCTCGCATTCCTCAAGCAGCTGTTGGACAGCCCCGGTCCGTCCGGGTTCGAAGCACATCCGGCACGAGCGTGGCGAAGAGAAGCCGAGTCGTTTGCCGATCGGGTCACGACCGACATCGCCGGCAACTCGATCGCGGTGGTCAATCCCGACGGCAAGGTGCGCGTGATGCTCGCGGGGCACATCGACGAGATCGGGTTGATGATCGTCCACGTCGACGACGACGGATACGTCTATTTCTCGACGATCGGCGGTTGGGATCCGCAAGTGCTGGTGGGACAGCGGGTGCGCATCCTCACGAGGAAGGGGATCATCGACGGACTGATTGGGAAACGCGCGATCCATCTGATGAAGACGGAAGAGCGCGACAAGGTGAGCAAGCCCACCGACCTCTGGATCGATATCGGCGCCAAGAGCAAGGCCGATGCGCTCAAACGCATCCGAATCGGCGACCCAGCCGTGCTCGCGGCGCCGGCCCTGGAGCTGCCGAACCGCAGATTGGCCTCACGCAGCATCGACAACCGGATCGGCGCCTTCGTGGTGCTCGAGGCCCTGCGCCTGCTCGCACGACGCCCGCCCCGGAGTAGTGTGTATGCCGTAGCGACCACCCAGGAGGAGATCGCGCTGACGGGCGGCGGCGCCCGGACGAGCGCCACGGGCCTCGAGCCGAACGTCGCCATCGTGGTGGACGTGACCCACGCGACCGATCATCCGAGTGTGGAGAAGAAGGAGCACGGCGACATCACGCTGGGGGGAGGGCCCGTGCTGTCTCGGGGATCCGCGGTCAATCCGGTGGTCTTCGACCTCCTGGTCGAGACGGCGGAGGCCGAGGACATTCCCTACGCGGTCGCGGCAGCACCCCGCGATACCGGCACCGATGCCGACGCCATTCACACCACGCTACGGGGGATTCCAACCGGTCTTGTATCAGTGCCGAACCGCTACATGCACAGTCCGAATGAGATGATCGACCTTGCGGATCTCGATCGGGCAGCGAAGCTTCTGGCCGGATTCGCGAGACGGGTGACGGCGAAGAGCGACTTCACGCCGCGCTAGCGTTCCAGAGCCGCCTTGGCAGCTTCTCGGACCTCCCGGTCCCGGTCCGAGGCGAGTTCATGGAGCGCGGCCCGGGCAGTCTCGCCGCCTGCTAAGCCGAGGCCCTCGGTGGCCGCACGTCGGCGGGGAGCCCCCTTACGCGCGAGGAACCCCTTCCCCGACTGCGCCGCTTCCACCAGCGCCGTGATCGCCTCGGGCGTGCCAATCCGGCCGAGCGCACGGTAGCACTCGGCGAGCACCTCTGAGTCCTCTTCCTCCTCGGCTGCGCTCACGAGAACCATGGACAGCGCGCCGAGTCCCTTCCCCCCGATGGCCCGTGCGACGGCGAGCCGCACTTTAGGATCGGGATCTCGCAGTGGCGCTCGGAGATACCGGACCGTCTCCGGCGTGCCGATCTTCGCCAGCGCCAGCGCCACAGACAAGCGCACCCGCTCGTCTTCGTGGTCGACGACCCGACCGAGGAGCGGCACCGCGTCGACGATTTTGAGCTCGGCCACTAGATCTGCCGCGTTCCGGACGACGTACCACTCGCCGTGACTCAGCATGCCCGCCACGATGTCGGTGCCTTCCTCGATCGTGCGAAGCGCCGCGAGGTACGCCTTTCGCTCGGCGAAGCTCTGCGCCTGGGTCAGGTGCTGCAGCATTGCGCGCGTACCGTCCGCACCCGCCCGCCGCGTGATTTGCAGGACGTCTTCGGTGTACAGCTCGTCCAGCATGAACGGAACCAGTCGGCGCAGGGTATCGGCCGTGAGTGAGCGGCGCACTGCGATGCCATATACCCGCTTCGCTTCATCCGAGCTCGCCGCAGCTTCTTCCTTGATGACGGCGAGAATGCCCTCGAACGCGCGACTCAGATTGTCCTCACGAAGCGCCTTCTCGATCTCTTTCTGCACGGCATCGAGTTGGGCCGTGAGTTGGGGGCCGGCACCGACTTCGTGCAAGCCTCCCACGCTCGCGCTCAGCGAAACTGGCGCCGCGGGTGGCCCGTCCGGTCGTTTCACGATGTCGTCGAAGGTGGTGCCGTCGCGGGCTCCGGTGACCTGGCGTTCGCGGGACGACGGGCCCCCGCCAAAGGAGAGACCGCCGCTGGCGATGGCGTCACTCACCCGCACCGCCCGCCGTTCCGCGGCGGCCCGGGCACCCGCCCCCGTGATGAGCGCGATCGACACCGCGGCGGACTCCCGGACACGTGTCCCGGCATCCGGGCCGCTCGCAGGATCCGTCGGATCGGAGGCAATGGCGCGCACCAGATGGAGCATCTCGATCGCCGGAGCGCCGTACGCCACCACGACCGCAGCGATCCCGTGAGCGGTGAGTTGCTGCACCAGCAACGAGCCGAAGGGCGTGTCCGGGGGAATCGGGGTGCCCTCGACATACAGGTTGCCGTCGGAGAGCCGCAGCGAGAGGCTGCGGTGGCCGGTGATCTCGGCCAGGGTACGCAGCGCAACCTTCTGGTCGTCCGTGGCATTGGGATTGGCCCGGTACAGATCGACCAGACGGCCGAACAGGAGCGCGAAACGGACCTCTTCATTCATACGTGTTCCAAGATACGGGCCGCCAGGAGGGGCGGCAACACAACCGGCCGTGAAACAGCGTCAGGTACGGTTGGCGTCGAGGTCCTGCGCCAGTGCTGCCGCGACCTCGGCCGCGCGGAGTGGGCGATGCGGAAGGCCCAGCGCTGCCGACAGCTGAGCCGCTGGTGGAACGTCGAGCCCCAAGTCCGAGGCGCGGCCCTCGTCACCCACCAAGTCTGCCGCCGGACCATCGAACGCAATCCGCCCGTCAGCCAGCACCAGCGCGCGCTCCAACGCCTCGGCCATGAAGGTGACGTCGTGCGTCACGGCGAGCACCGCGACACGTTCGTCCTTGATCCGGCGGACAATGTCCGCCACGCGACGGGCACCCGCGCGATCTAAGCCCTGCGTGGGTTCGTCGAGCACCAACACCCTGGGTCGCTGGGCAATGGCGGCGGCCAGCGTCACGAGCTTCCGCTGGGCAGATGGGAGATCGTACGGGTGCTCGTCGCGCATCGCATCCAATCCCACCCGCTCGAGCGCCTCGCCGACAGCTCGCTCCACACCCGGCGAATCACGATGAAGTTGCTTCGGCGCGTACGCGACCTCGGCCCATACCGTGCGGGCAAAGAGTTGCTGGTCCGGATGTTGGAACACATACGCGACCTGGTGGGCCATTTGCTCTGGCACGCGACCTTCGGTGGTGCGATCACCGACCCTGACGTACCCGCGCTCCGGATGCAACAGGGCCACGACGAGCTTGGTCAGGGTGGTCTTGCCTGCCCCATTCCGCCCGAGCAGCGCCACCGCCTCGCCCGCGCGGATGTCGAACGACAGGTCCCGCAACACGGGGTTTCCCCCGTATCGGAACCAGACTCGCTCGAACCGGAGCGCGCTCACCGAGCGAACCGTCGTACCGCAGCACGAACCGTCAGCGGAAACGGCGCGGCGTGCCCCGCTACCCGAACGATCTCGGCAATGGTGGTGCTGCATCCCAGCGCCACCGCTCTGTCGGTCCCCAATACATCGTCCGGCGTGCCATCGGCCGTCACCGATCCCCGATCGAGGAGCACCACGCGGGTCACCACCTCCACGGCCCGGTCGACGTCGGTAGTGGCCAGGACCACCGTCTTCTCTCGCGCCAGCGCGGGAAGCAGTCGGTACACCATGCGAGCCCCCTCGGGATCCAGCTCGAGGGTCGGCTCGTCCAACAACAGCACCTCGGGATCCATGGCCGTGATCCCGGCAAGCATGACGCGCTGCAACTCGCCGCCGGAGAGGGTGCGCGGATCCCGATCGGCCAAGTGTTCGATCCCGACGAGCGCCATCGCTCCACTTACCGCCCGCCCGATCCGGTCGCGAGGCCACCCCAGATTGGCCGGCCCGAAGGCGACTTCTTCTCTCACCGTGTAAGACATGCCCGAGAGCTGGGTCCACGGTGTCGGCAGGAGGAGCCCGATGCGACCAGCGACCTTCCGACGACCTTTGTCGGATGCCGGATCCACGCCCAGAGTCGTGACCGACCCGCTACGAGCGCCACCGGTGACGTGGGGAGCGAGCCCCGCTGCCACAAGCAGGAGAGTGCTGCATCCGGCCCCGAGCCGTCCGGTGACGAGCGTGACCTCCCCCGCCCCGAATGCCAGCGTCACGTCACGCAGCGCGTCGCTATCGCCGGCCGGGTACCGGTATCGCACCCCGTCCAACGCAACGGTCATGCGACGATCCGCCAGGCGATGGTCCCCAACACGGAGCCGAGCAGGGCCCACCGTGTCACTCGTTCGGCCAGCCGGTCGTGGGGCGGGTCGAGCGGGGTGCGCCGGAGGCCCGAGGCCGCGCCTCGCGCCTCCAAGGCGAGCGCACGATCGTCGACTTCGCCGAGCGCCCCCAACACCAGGGGGACGGCCAACGGCACCACCGATCGAACACGTCCCCACACCGATCCCCGCACCCGCAGTCCGCGACACCGCTGGGCATCGAGTATCGCCGAGGCCCGTCGCTGGAGCTCCGGCACCGACTGGAGCGTGGCAACCAGCAGATACGCCACGTGAAACGGCACGCCACGCTCGAGCAACGCATCCACCAATCGGCCGGGATGGACTGCCGCCAAGGTCATGAGGAACACGACGAGCACCGCCGAAATCTGACTTCCAACCGTCACCGCTCTATCGGGGCTATCACCGAAGACGACATGGATCAAGACGAGAAAGACCCAAAACGGAGCGGCAAACGCCAGCGCGGTGAGGAGGGTTCTTGACACGCGGGCGGCCACGGCAATCGCGACCAAGCCCGCGGTGAGCAGCATCGGCCCGAGTGGTGCCGAAAGGGTGAACGCCAGCACGGCAACGGTGCCGGCCAGCGCCAGAACGGTGAACGGATGTGCGCGGTGGAGAACGCCCGTACCGGGACGGTACCCGAGGGTCATGCGCGGCCGCGTGCCAGGTCGGCGGCAGGGAATCGGGCCGACAGGCGCTTGGGAAGCGAGATCAACACCACGTGCACCAACAGAAACGTGACGCACTTGTCCAGGAGGTCATTGCTCAGACTGGCCCCGTACACTGCCCACTTGAGCGGGACCCCAAGCGCGGTGAGCAGCGTCGTCACCACGGTCACCCCACCGGCCGTAACTCCACCGAACAGGAGGAACGCAATGGGCCACGAGAGCGTGGCCGCGATGAGACCCAACACCAGTCCGGCCGTGGCCGCTCGCCACGGCGAGGCGAAGGCCCCCCGTCGGGCCGCCAGCCCGGCGTAGAGCGCCACGCCGAGCTGGACGGGCAAAAAGGCCATCCACATCAGCTTCCCGTCGAGGACCGTGAAGGCGACCTGCGAGACGACGCCGGTCGCGACCGCCGCCCAAGGACCCGCGAGCGTGGCCACGAGAACCGTACCAACGGTATCGAGGAAGAGCGGCAGCGAGAGCGCGGCAGCGAACTTCCCCATCGCCAGATTGATGCCCACGGCGAGTGGGATGAGTGCGAGAAGGCGAGACGACAGTGGGATCATCCTGTTAGTATTGGGGTCGCAGAATAATACCGTCGTGGCCGGGTGCGGGAGGGCGGTGGATCCTGGGATCGCCGAGAATTCTCAGAACACGCGGAAGCCATCAATGACAAGATTCAGAGCCATCGCTGTTGCGGTAGTCGTGGGACTCCCCCTGGTGGCGTGCGGGACAACGGCGCAGACGGCCGTCAGTCCCGAGCGCGACGCCGCTGCCAGAATCAGCGCCGACCTCCAGTTTCTCGCCGACGACGCTCGGGAGGGACGCGGGGTTGGCACCCAGGGCCTCGAGCAGGCGGCGGCCTACATCGCCCGAGCGTTCCAGGACATCGGGCTTCGGCCGGGTGGGACCGACGGCTATTTCCAGCCGTTCGAGTTGGACCCGCGCTCTCCAGCCCTCGCCCACACTCAACTGGGTGGCGAGCGCGTGAAGAACGTGATCGGGGTTCTCCCGGGCCGTGGTCATCTGGCGAGCCAAGTCGTGGTGATCGGCGCCCACTACGATCATCTGGGGCTCGGGACGAGGGGGTATATCGGTTTCAGCCGTGACACGACCGGCATCAACGTCGTTCACAACGGGGCTGACGACAACGCCTCCGGCACGACCGCCCTGCTCGAGACGGCCCGCAACCTCGCTCGGCGGCAGACCCCTACCCACCGGACCGTCGTGTTCGTGGCATTCACTGCGGAAGAGCTCGGGACGATCGGCGCGATGTACTACGTCGAGCACCCCACGCTGCCCACCGACTCCGCCATTGCGATGGTGAACTTCGACATGGTAGGGCGGATGAGCGGGGACAGCGTCATCGTGGGCGGTACCGGGTCGGCGCCCGAGTTGGTGCCGCTGTTGGAGTCCACGAATGCCCGCTACCGTCTCAATCTCGTGAAACAGGACGACCCCTGGGGCAGCAGCGACCATGCCGTGTTCTACGGCAAGGAGACGCCGGTCCTCCACTTCTACACCAATCTGCATGCCGACTACCACACACCGGCGGACGATTGGGAGAAGATCAACGTCGACGGCATAGTCGAAATCGTGGCCCTTGCCTCCGACCTCGTCTGGGCGATGGCGACCCAGACGGAGCGGATGACCTACGTTGCCGTCTCACGGCCGGAGCGAACGGCAGGACCTCGCGCGTCGCTGGGAACGGTGCCGGACATGGTCACCCCCGGGGAAGGCATGCGGGTTCAGGCGGTGCGCGCCGGCACGGCGGCCGACGAGGCCGGGCTCAAAGCCGGCGATGTGGTTCTGCGCATCGGCGATGTCGAGGTCAAGGACATCTACGGGCTCCAAAAGGCCCTGACGACGTACAAGACCGGCGATACCGTGACCATCGTCTTCCTGCGCGACGGTGAGCGCAAGGAGACGATCGCAACGCTGAAGTAGCGTGTCGGAGCCCGTCCTCAAACCGGAACCGATCGTTCGCGCATTGCAGGGCGCGTTCTGCAGAGATGCCTCCCGGCAGGAACTGCTGCGGCTCGTGGCGACCGCAATGCACGAGGCGGGCTCCCCGTACACCGGCGTTTACCTCTATATGGTGCACGGCGACATGCTCGAGCTCGAGGCCTTCGAGGGTCGTCCCACCGAGCATAGGAGCATTCCGGTCGGCGTCGGGATCTGCGGCAAGGCCGTCGCCGAGATGCGCGACCTCAATGTTCCTGACGTGAGTCAGGCAGCCGGGTATCTCGCGTGCAGTGTCGAGACGAAGTCCGAGCTGGTGGTGCTCATCCGGCGGCATCAGGAGATCCTGGGACAAATCGACATCGACAGTGACGTGCCGCAGGGCTTCTCCCAAGCGGAAGAAAGCGCTGTTCGGGAGGTCGCTGACGCGCTTGCGGTTCTCCTGTGACGGACGCGCCGCCACTTCCCATCGAAGAACGGATCTCCGTCAACGGCGTGACCCTCTACGCCCGGATCATCGGGAACGGTCCGGACGTGGTCGTCTTGCACGGCGGACCCGGCGCACACCACGACTACCTACTCCCGCAATTTGACGCCTTGGCTCGCGGCCGGCGCCTCCGCTATTACGACCAGCGCGGCGGCGGCCGGTCACCCATCAGCCGGGACGTACCCGCAGGCTGGCGCGAGCACGTGGAAGACCTGAACGCCCTCATCGATCACTGGTCGCTCGGGCCCGCGACGCTGCTCGGATACTCGTGGGGAGGGGCCCTGGCCTTGCTCTACGCGGCCACCTACCCCGAGCAGGTGGGTCGGCTGGCGCTGGTGGCACCGGCACCCCTCGACGCCGAGCAACGGCGAGAGTTCCAGGCTCGGTTTGCGGAACGGCAGGCCCAGCCGGTGGTCATGCAACGCCGCGAGGAGCTGCGGCGATCCGGCTTGCGCCATCGCGATCCGGCCGCCTATCAGAAACGGGCGTTCGAGTTGGCCGTGGCAGGATACTTCAAGGATCCGGAGCGTGCCCGGGATCTCACACCGTTTCGAGTGACCGGCCGGACCCAGGAGGCAGTGTGGGACAGCATCGCGAACTCCGATCTCCGCGCAGAACTCGACGAGCTGGCAGAGCTCTGTATCCCGGCCCTGATCATTCACGGGCGTCATGATCCCATTCCACTGGAGGCAGCGGAACGGGTCGCGACCTTGCTGTGCGACGCGCGGATCGAAGTGCTGGAGGATTCGGGCCACGTGCCACATGTGGAAGAATTCGAGACGTTCCTTCGAACGCTCGATGACTTCCTCCCGCGAGACCGGTGAACCGACTCGACGCCTTCACGCACGCGTTCGGCCTTCTCTCAGCCGATCGCTTTCCCGAGATCCACAGCGACGCCAAGGCCGAGGTGCGCGATACTACGGATCGATCTCAGTTCGTAGCGCTGCGGTCCGTACAGCACCTGCTCGGCGAGGTGGAGCATCCGGCGCTCATCGAGCGGGATCCGGAAGCGGCAGCCGAGTACCTCAATGCACTGTTCGTCACCTATCGATTCTGGGATGTCGGGAGTCATGTGATCCAGATCGCGCGTGACGCGCTCAGCGCGGTGCTCAGCAGCCCGCCCAGCGATATGCCAGAGGTGCCCCACGGCGCCTGCTACCTCCTATTCCCCGAGCGCTGGTTCTGGGCACGCATCGGTCCTGACGAGCCGCATGAGCCGCTCGACGGCATATTCATGGCCACCGGGGACAATGGTCGGGAGATCTCTGTGCTCGCGGTTCTCGGCCTTCGAGCCGACCGGCCGGGATTCAGCCAGGTCACCATATCGGTCTCTACCGAGGAATTCGTGACGGTCCACCCCGAAGTGAACACATCGCCGTTCGCGCCGACCCTGGACGGGGGCGAGGCTGCCGGCCTCAAGTCCGTGAGTACGATGGGTGAGCTGTTGTACCTCACGAGACTCGCGCTCGCGACCTGCTGATGCCCAGGACCCGGCCCCGCCTGACACTGGCCACCGCCAAGGATCGCATCCGGCCGATCATCCGGAAACTGTCACAGCGGTACCCCAAGGCGGCCACGGCGCTCGAGCACACCGATCCGCTGGAGCTCCTGGTCGCCACGATCTTGAGTGCGCAGTGTACGGACGCGCGCGTGAACATGGTGACGAAGGATCTGTTCAAGAAGTACCGGACTGCCGATGACTACGCGAACGCCAACCCCGCGGAGTTCGAGCAGGAGGTCAAGTCCACGGGCTTCTTCCGGAACAAGACCAAGTCGATTCTCGGCATGGCCCAGGCGCTCGTCGAGCGCCACGGCGGCAAAGTCCCAACCTCGATGGCAGAGCTCACCGCGCTACCCGGCGTAGGGCGCAAGACGGCCAACGTCGTTCTCGGAAACGCCTTCGGGATCGACGAGGGTGTGGTCGTGGACACGCACGTCAAGAGGATCTCAAATCGGCTCAAGCTCACCAACAAGGCCGATCCGGTGAAGATCGAGCACGACCTCATGAAGATCGTCCCCAAAGCGCAGTGGACGCTCTTCCCGCATCTCCTGATCCATCACGGACGGCAGATCTGCACGGCCAGGAGCCCCAAGTGCGAGATCTGTCCCGTCAGTGACCTCTGCCCATCGGGACAATGACGGAATCTTCACTGCCGCCAATCGATCTCGAGCGGCTGGTTGCCGATCGACGACACTTCCACCGCTACCCCGAGCTCGGATACCAGGAGGAGCGAACGGCGGCATACATCGCTGACCGTCTCGTGCAGCTCGGCTACACCGTCCGGACCGGGGTTGGTCGCACTGGCGTGGTGGGAATCCGGGAATCCGGAGACGGTGGTCGCGCCGTACTGATCCGGGCCGACATGGATGCGCTGCCCGTCAACGAGGAGACGGACCTCCCGTTTCGATCCACCGCGCCTGGGGTGATGCACGCGTGCGGACACGATGGGCACATGGCTGTTGGGCTCGCCGTGGCCGAACGCCTCGCTCGGGCGTCCCCCGCCGGCTCGGTCAAGCTGGTGTTCCAGCCTGCCGAGGAGGGCGGAGCCGGCGCGGCGGCGATGATCCGTGACGGGGCCCTGGAGAACCCCGCGGTCGATGCCGCAATCGGCATTCACCTGTGGAGCGATCTGCCGACGGGAACCGTGGCGATCACGCCAGGTCCCGTCTTCGCATCGGTCGACAACTTCACGATCGAGATCACCGGTCGCGGTGGGCATGCGGCAGCACCGCACCAGACCGTCGACCCGATCGTCGTCGCGGCGGAGACCGTGAC
>JAOTVV010000016.1 GCA_029863245.1 Gemmatimonadota bacterium | reverse complement strand
AACGTCCACGCTGAAGGTGCCGTGAGAAACCGACCCACCGAGGTCACGGGTGGGATGGAGCTCAAGCGAGTGGTGGCGAACGGAACGGAGCTCACCGAGGCCCGCCAAGGGGCGATCGGGGGTGGCTATCTGTCCTTCGGGACCGTGGCGCAGGTCCGCCTACCCCAGGGCCTTCAGTCCGGGGATTCGGCCGTCCTCGAGATCGATTTCGGTTTCAACATCCCGCAGGAAGGCATTGGGGGCCGGATGGGGTGGAACGATGACAATTTCTTCTACCTCGCTTACTGGTACCCGCAGATGGCGGTGTTCGACGACGTCGTCGGATGGCAGACCGACCAGTTCCTGGGCCAAGCCGAGTTCTATATGGGCTATGGGAGCTACGACGTCACGCTCGACCTCCCCGAGGGTTGGGTAGCGTGGGGCACCGGCACGCTCCCGAACCCGAGTGCGGTGCTCGCGGCACCGATTGTGGAGCGGATGCGGCGTGCCGAGCGAAGCGATACTGTGGTCCACCTCATCACGCCCGCCGATTTTGGCCCGGGCAAGGCGACGGCGCCGACCTCCACCGGTCGGCTGTCCTGGCGCTTCGTGGCGGACTCGGTGCGCGACGTGGCCTACAGCGTGTCGCGTGAATCACTCTGGGACGCTGCTCGGACGCCCGTCGGCGACCGCAACGGCGACGGCACGGCCGACTATGCGATGGTGAACAGCATCTGGCGCGAATCCGCACCGCGGTGGCAGCATGCCTGGCGCTACGCACAGCACGCCATCGACTTCCTGTCCCGGTGGACGGGGTTTCCGTATCCGTACCCGCACATGACATCGGTCGAGGGTGGGGGGATCATGGGCGGCGGGATGGAGTACCCCATGATGACGCTGATCGGCGACTACAACCAAGCCAGTGACACCGGGCTGTACGGGGTGCACGCGCACGAGCTGGCGCACATGTGGGTTCCGATGATCGTCGGAAACGACGAGCGACGGTACGCCTGGATGGACGAGGGCACGACCTCGTTCAACACCAGTGCCGCCATGAACGAGTTCTATCCGGGGCAGCGGTGGGAACTCGGAAACTACAGCGGGTACATCCAGATCACCCGCACGGATCTCGAGGGCGAGATCATGCGGCTTTCCGACTACCAGTACAACGGTGCCGCGTACGGCACGGCCTCCTATAGCAAGCCGGCCACGCTCCTCTGGACCTTGCGGGGGCTGTTGGGTGAGGAGGTCTTCCTCAAGGCGTACCGCACGTTCATTCAGCGCTGGGCGTACAAGCACCCCAAGCCGTGGGACCTCTTCAACACGTTCAACGACGTGAGTGGGCAGAACCTGGACTGGTTCTGGCGCACGTGGTACTACGAGACCTGGACGCTCGATCAGTCCATCGCCAACGTGAAACTGGAGCGGGGCGGCACACGCATCGTGGTCACCGACCTCGGGCTCGCCCCAATGCCCGTGCGTCTGACGCTCACGCTCACCGACGGGAACACCATGCAGGCCGAGATTCCGGTGGACCGGTGGCTCGAAGGCGCACGGACGGCGGATATCGTGGTCAAGACGCCGTCTGCCGTGACCAAGGTCGAGATCGATGCCGATCAGTGGTTCCCGGACGCGAATCGGGACAACAACGTGTGGGAGCGTAGATAGCGGCGGCGCGCAATGTGTGACTCGGAAGTCGGCGCTCCGTCGACTTCCGAGTCAGCACTTCTGCAGGTGGGTGACGCGAAATCCCTCGGCATACTTCAGCCCGAAACCCAGCATCCGGTCCACGCCGATATGGGCCATCCAGATGAGCCCGATGCCCATGAGCGGCGCGTACTGCATTCGTAACCCTGCCAGGAAACACACGGCCGGGATCGCGTAGGTGTGGAGCACGTTGTATACGATGGGGGCGGCAGTGCGGTTGACGAGGTACGCGAGGAACCCGATATCCGGTGCGAGAAAGAGACCGGCAAACAGCCACCAACTCGCTCCCAACTCGCGATACAGGAACACCGCGAGCAGGGCCACGGCGAAGCCATCGAGGCGCAGGAGCACGGCTGGTCGGGCAGGAGCGATCATGGAACCCCCGGGTCGTGGGTGGCTGACGACTGCCGACACCAATACGTCAAACACGCGCCCCCGGCAAGCGCCGTGGAGACCACATGCCCCGTTCGCTGTTCGACCCGTCCGACCACCAGGACATCGTGACGCGCCTCGATCGCCTGCGCCCCGATCTCCCTCCCCAGTGGGGTGGGATGTCCGCCGGCCAGATGGTGTGTCACCTCCTGGATTACTTCGACGTCGCTCTGGGTCGGGTGGAGGCCCGCCCGGCGTTCCCGAGATGGATCCAGGCAGTCATGCGACCCGTGCTTGTCCACTGGCCGTTCCGCTACCCACGAGGGGTGCGGACGCTGCCGGAGCTCCAGCGCACGGGACCAACGGCGTTCGCCGACGACCTGGCCCGGTTGCTCACGGCCATCGCGGAGTTCGCCGCACGGGCCGATCGTGACAAGTGGCCGCCCAACCCGGTCGCGGGGAGCGTTTCGGGACGGGAGTGGGCCGCTCTGGCGTTCGCGCACGTCGATCACCATCTGACGCAGTTCGGAGTGTGAGCATGAAGACCAACCACGTCGGCAACGTTTGCCGAATCGCCACGTCGGCCGTTCTTCTGCTGAGCGCTGCTGCACCGGCCCGCGGCCAGGCCCAACCGGGCACCGACATCTTCCTCTTCGCCGTCTCGGGAAGTGAGTCGGCACCTCGTCTCAGCACGCCACGGCGCGTCACCGATCGATCTGGATACGACAACCAACCGTCGTTCACACCCGATCATGCGGGCCTCCTGTACACGTCCATTCGCGATGACGGACAGGCCGACACGTATCGATACGATATCGCGACCGGGGGTATCTCACGCGTCACCAGCACTGCCGAGAGCGAGTACTCTCCGACCGCGATGCCGGGCGGCGTGAGCTTCTCGGCGGTCCGTGTCGAAATGGACTCCACACAGCGGCTCTGGCGGTTCGATCTCGACGGGGGCAATCCGACGCTCATCCTGGAGCGCGTCGCACCCGTCGGCTACCACGCGTGGATGGACCGCAACCGAGTGGCGCTCTTCGTGCTCGGCGCGCCGCCCACGCTTCAGATGGCCGACGTGCGCACCGGTCAGACGGCCGTGCTCTCGAGGGACGTCGGCCGTTCGCTGCACAAGGTGCCGAACCGGTCGGCGGTGAGCTTCCTCCAACGATTTGCCGACGGTCCGTGGATCGTCGAGCGCGACCTGGAATCCGGAGTCGCGCGCGTGCTCACACGCCCGGCGGGCCAGAACGAGTTCTTTGCCTGGACACTGGACGGCTCGATCCTGATGGGGGAGGGATCGGTCCTGTTTCGCTGGCGGGATGGCGGCCAGGGATGGGTGAGGATGGCCGATCTCGGACACTTTGGGGTCACGGAGATCAGTCGAGTGGCCGTCAGCGGCGATGGCCGCTGGGTCGCCGTCGTTACCGCCCGAGCGGAGGTAGAGCGCTAGACACGCCAGCCTTCCGCCAGCAGCACCTCCTCGAGCGCACCCAGAAACCGGTCTACCCTCGCCGTCGTGACCGGGCTATCGCAGCGCGCCGCGCGGTTCGATATTCCCACCATGCGCTGGCTCTTCTCGATTGCCCTCGTGACGGCGCTCACGAGCTGCGGACACGCGCAATCCGACGCGGTGTTCCGGTTTTCGGGTGTCATCGAGGGGTTCTACGGACCCCCGTGGTCACACGACGACCGTCTGGACATGCTGCGGTTCATGGGATCGGTGGGACTCGGCTCCTACTACTACGCTCCCAAGGACGATCCGTACCACCGCACGCGGTGGCGCGAGCCGTACCCCCCGGATCGTCTCGAGCGTCTCAGCGCCCTGGTGGCAACGGCAACCGACCATCGGGTGGAGTTCGTCTTTGCGATCAGCCCGGGCGGCAGCATGGTCTACGGCGATTCGGCCGATCGCCGGCTGCTGTACCGCAAGCTGGATCAGCTGTCGGCGATCGGCGTGCGGCACTTCGCCCTGTTCGTGGACGACGTACTGTACAGGCTGGCCCATGACCAGGATCGGCGGCAGTACGCAGATCTCGCGGAGGCGCATGCATCGCTGATCATCGCGGTGCGCGACTATCTGGACGCGTCGGGAGCGACACTCAGCGTCACGCCCACGACCTACACCGGGGCCTGGGGCGATCGGACCTACCTCGAACGGCTTGGCTCACTCGTACCACGCGATGTGCCGTTCTTCTGGACCGGTGTCGACGTGGCATCTCCGACGATCACCGCAGAGCAGGCGGCCTCGTGGCGCCGGCTCATGGCTCGGCCGCCGCTCGTGTGGGACAACTATCCGGTCAACGACTTCGCCCGCTGGCGGCCGTTTCTGGGTCCCCTGCGCGGACGCACGCCCGATCTGCCGTTCGAGACGATGGGCATTCTGTCGAATCCCATGACCGAGGCACACGCCTCGATGATCCCACTTGCCACGCTCGCCGAGTACGTTCGCGACCCTCGCGGGTACGATCCCGATCGCGCGCTGCGACGAGCGCTGGCGGACTTGTACGGTCCGTCGGCCGATCTGTTGGAGCCCTTCGTACGGATCTACGGTGACTACCCGTGGGACACGAACCTGTTCGAGCCCCTGTTCATTCCGGGTACACCCATCGATCGCGCCGCGGTCGAAACCGGGCTAACGGAGCTGCGGCAGGCGCTCGCGCGTCTCGACGCCGCGGCGGGCGCCACGCCGGGGATGGTACCGCTGGTAGCGGAGCTCTCGCCCTTCGTCACTCGCACGGCCGAGCGCCTGGCCGAGATCGAGCGCGACCCGGCCTACGAGATTCACGACGGCATGTTGCGCTATCGGGACGAGCGCGATCGGGTGGAGGCCCCATCGATGGGATCGCCTCCGACGATCGACGGGCAGACGGCCGACTGGCCGCGCAGCGCGTGGCGCCCGACCCACGGCCCGGCACGCGATGGGCGGACGCCTCGTGTCGCCCTCGGGACCCACGGCGACATGTTGTACATCGCCGTTGACGTGCCGGGTACGCCGGACACCGAGACGGGAGACCGCATCGGAGAACGTGACCACGTGGCGCTCATCCTCCAACACGAGCCGGGCCGGCGGCGAACCTCCCTCGAGCCAGACGACCTGCTGCTGCTTCTCGCGCCGACGACCGGTACCGACCACACCGAGTGGGTCGGCAGCCTCGGCGTGCACGGCTTCATGGCCAAGTTCCTGGCCGATAACCGGAATCTCACGTGGTCGGAATTCTTGCTCACGTCGCTGGGCCAGCCCGACGCGACGGATGGTGGGGATGCGGTCAGCATTCGGCGAGCGGTGGCCAAGACTCGTGATGGGTATGTCGTGGAGATCGCGATTCCTGTCGCCGACGTCCCGGCGGTGCGCCTCAGCCTTACGGTGACCCGCAGCGGCACGGATGGACGAATCTCCAATTCACTGTCGCGACGGAACTACCCGGCCAATCCGGCAACGTACGCCGAGCTGATCCTGGCGTCACGCCAGTAGCGTCAGCGAATCACCACACCAGCGTAGGCCACGACCTCGGAATCGTCGCCGGTCACCATGCCGCTGTGGCGGTAGTCAACAACCTCGGCTTTGGTGGCGCCAAGCTGCCGGGCGGCCTCGAGCACCACGGCCGCCGGGCCACGACCGCACATCGTCACTCCTTCCCGGTGACAGGTTTCGAGCAGCGCTTCCCCGTCGAGCTGGGCCACCGCCTCCAAGGCCAATCGATCCTTGCGCGCGGCACTCGCTGCCGACTCGTAGTGGGTCATGTCCGACGACGCGACGAGCAACACGTCATCCGGCCACTGGCGCACCACCTCGGCGAGCGCGGCCCCGAGCTCACGCGACGGCTCCCAGCGGTCCCACGCAATCACGATCGGGGCGAGCAGGGTCGCCGGGGCCAGGAGCTGAAGAAAGGGAAGTTGGACCTCGATGGCGTGCTCACGGAGATGGGCCGACACATCGTGTCGCACCCGGTCGCACGCGGACTCCAGGCGGCTCAGGAAATTCGCCGCCACGGTGACACTGCCGAGGGGTGTGTGGAAGGCCCCGCGATCCCACGCGCCAGCGCCGGCCGGGTTGTCGAGCCGCCCTGTGTGGTTTGGGGCCAGGATCACGATGGTCGATGGAAGAGCGATGCGCGCCCAGACGTGCGCCGCGCACTGTCCGGAGTACACCAGTCCTGCATGCGGTGCGATGGCGGCGGTCGCTGGCGCGGGGGACGCATCCACCTGATCCAGGAACTGCGCCACGAGGGAGTGGAGCGCCTCCCGATCCGACGGGTAGAAGAACCCGGCAACTGCTGCGCGACGGTCGCTCACATTTCTGAGCATGTCGCGCTCCTTTCGTGCACCTGATTCGCGGCGGCATCAGCGGCCGCCGCGGGTCGTGACTCAGGTTCGGAGGTCGAACACGTAGCTATTGAGGTACTGGATCGTGTCCGCCTGCTCCGAGACCTGATACGCCAGGATGTCACCGCTCGTGACGATCCCGCAGAGTCCGTCGGCGTCAACCACCGGGATGTGGCGGACGCGCTTGTCCGTCATGAGCGCCGTGCATTCCTCGAGCTTCGCCTCGAGCTTGCAGGTCATGACCGGCGTGGTCATGACATCGCGGATCAGGGTCGTGGTGGGATCGCGGCGTTCGGCGACCACGCGGCGCAAGATGTCCCGCTCGGTGAAGATGCCGATGACCTCGTCGTCCTCGAGCACGACGACGCCACCGATGCCGCGTTTGTTCATGAGGCGAGCGGCGCTGAGCACCGAATCGTCCGCGACGATCGTGACCACGTCGCGACCCTTCCGGCCCAGAATGTCCTTAACGGTTGCCATGGGAGGCCTCCTCGATGGAGTGGCTTCCTTCATATTACCGGAGGGTGCCCTCCTGACGCCAGAGACCGGCCCTCCAGCACCCCCAAGGGTCGACTCGTGAAGCGACCTTCATCGTCGCTTTTTTGACCGCGGGGCACGATCTCTGGTATACTTCTTGGCGATGACGTCACACCGCTTGCTCCGTACCGTGTTTGCGAGCCTCACGGCCATTGCGCTGACCGCGCCCATTGCGGCGCCGTTCGCGTGCCACCGAGATCCGTGCTGTGCACATGGCGAGGAGATGGCACATGCCCACCATGACGCGGGCGATGCTATCCAGGCACAATCGCATGCAACCCCGTGCCCCGGAATGCAGGCCTGTGGCTTGAGCGCTCAGGCCCCGGTGCTGATGCCGGTCCGCGACCTCCCCAGCGGGACCACGCACCCGGACCACTCCTCACCGGCAGGCGACGTGCTCCACGGCCGGACGCTTTCTCCCCTCACGCCACCTCCCAGAGCTTAGCCTCCTCGAGGCCGTAGTGTGCCCGTGGCGCATCCCGCGCTCCGGGTGAAACGGCGATTCCATCTCTTGGGAGAGGTACATGCGTTGGACAACGTGCCTGCCGCCCCGGCGCACGGCGGCGTGGGCTTCTGGAACGCGAGGTGCTGCGGTGCTGCTGGCCGCTGCCCTGGGCCATGCCATACCACTAACGGCACAGACCGATACGCTCCGCCTCGCTGATGCGGTGGCGCTCGCCCGATCGGGCAACCCCGCCCTGGCAGCGGCGCGACTCAGTGCCGACGTGGCGGCAGAGCGGGTGGGCCCCGCAGGCGCCTGGATGGACCCGATGCTGTCCTTCGGCCTCATGAACCGACCGGTCACGGACTTCGGGACCGGCGAGCCGATGACGATGAACACCATCGAGCTCACGCAACGGTTCCCGTGGCCCGGACAGCTCGGCTTCCGCCGGCAACAGGCCCGGTATCTGGCCGAAGCGGCTGCTCTCGACGCCGACGAGACGGAGCGTCAGCTCGAGGCGCGCGTCAAGCAAGCGTACCACCAACTCGCCTACATGGATCGTGCACTCGACGTCATGCGGGACACCCGCGAGTTGTTGCGCAGCTTCCTCGACGTGTCGGCCACCAGGTATGCCGTGGGTCAAGGCCTGCAGCAGGACGTGTTGCAGGCCCAAATCGCGGTCGCCCGGATGACCGCGGACATCACGGTGATGGAACAGGATCGCGTCGCGATGGGCGCGCGTCTCAACGCGCTGCTCGGGCTCGCCGCTAGGGCGCCAGTCCCGGCGCTGCAGCTGCCGCCGTCCGGGCCGTCGGTGCCCGAGGTCGACTCGCTCATGACGTTGGCGGTGCGTTCGCGTCCGGCCCTGCACGCTGCTCGTGCGCGGGTGGAGGCGGCGGCGGCAGGGTACCGGCAAGCACGTCGCGAGCTCTACCCGGAATTCATGCTCGGATTGGCGTACGGCCAGCGGCCGCAATTCGACGACATGGCGTCGATCATGGTGGGAGTGAGCATCCCCCTATTCGCCGGCGCTCGGCAGCTCCCAATGCGGCGGGAAATGGCGGCGATGCAGGCCCATGAGGAGGCCATGGAGCGAGACCTCACCAACGAGACGTTCGCGGAGATCACGGAGTTGCGCGCCGAGGCCGAGCGGGCACGAAACCTCGCCGAGTTATACGCCAATGCCGTGGTGCCGCAGGCCCGGGCGGCGGTCGAGTCCGCCCTCGCCGCCTATCGGGTCGGGAGCGTCGACTACATGACGCTCGTCGAGAACGAGATGACCGTCAACCGATACCGGGTCGAGTCGATCCGGCTGACCGCAGATTATCACGGGGCCATTGCCGCGCTCGAAGCGTTGGTGGCCGTGGACCTCGGAGGCACGCCATGACCAGACCCTACCTACACGTGTTGGCCGCTGCCGTGCTGATTACGGGCTGCGGCGGAGAGAGTCAGGACTCTCCGATGGCCGGGATGACCGCCGAAGAGCATGCGCGCATGCAGGCCGGCGGGACGCGGGGCGCGATGGACTCCGCAGGTCAGACGCTGCGCCAAAGCGTGCAGCTGTCCGCCGCGACCGAGCGGGCCCTGGGCATCACGTACACGACGGTCCGGCGCGAGAGCCTGACTCGGAGCATCCGCACCGTCGGCCGGATCGAGGCGCCGGAACCCAAGGTGGCCGATATCACCCCCAAGATCGACGGGTTCGTCGAACACCTGGCGGTGAGCTATACCGGCGAGGCCGTTCGCCGGGGTCAGCCGCTTCTCACCCTGTACAGCCCGATGTTGGTGGCAGCGCAAGAGGAGCTGCTCACTGCCAAGCGCCTTGCCGATCGTGTGGACCGGTCGTCGGAGGAGGCATGGCGGAACGCCCAAGCCATGTTGGACGCGGCGCGGCGCCGACTCGCGTACTGGGACATCTCGCCCGACCAGATCGCGGCGATCGAGGAGAAGGGCCAGGTGACCAAGACCCTCACGCTGGCGGCCCCATTTGCCGGGATCGTGCTGGAAAAGGACGTGTTCGAGGGCCAGCAGGTCATGGCAGGCATGCGGCTCTATCGCATTGCCGACCTGTCGACGGTGTGGGTCAACGGTGACGTGTTCGAGCAGGATCTCCAGTTCGTGCGTGTCGGATCGCAGGCACACATCGAGGTGGCAGCCTACCCCGGCGTGCACATCATGGGCCAAGTGAGCTTCGTCTATCCAACGGTCGAGGAGCTGAGCCGTACGAACCGCGTGCGGGTGACGGTGCCCAACCGTGACCTCCGGCTCAAGCCCGGCATGTTCGCCACCGTGTACTTCGACGCGCCGATCGGACCCAACGTGCTCACGGTCCCTACGGAGGCCGTCGTGGTTACCGGCGAGCGCAACCTGGTGTTCGTGCGCGACACGACCGGCACGCTGAGTCCGCGGGAGGTGGTCGTGGGCGCCCGTGCCGGCAACCGCGTCCAGCTGCTCCGGGGGCTCGAGGAGGGCGAGACGATCGTCGCCTCAGCCAACTTCCTGGTGGACGCGGAGTCCCGACTCGGTGTTACCGGCGGGAGTATGCCCGGGATGCAGCACACAGGGCACGGCTCTGTGATCGAGCCCGACACGATCTCACCAGATACACTCCCACCGAGCTCGGAGCACCGTCATGATTAGCGCCATCATCGGCTGGTCGCTTCGCAACCGCGGCCTGGTGTTGCTTGCAACGGTCGCCCTCGTGGGCGGCGGTGTGTGGGCAATGCGGACGACGCCGCTGGACGCGATTCCCGATCTGTCGGACGTGCAGGTGATCATTCAGACCGACTTCGCCGAGCAGGCGCCCCAGATCGTCGAAGATCAGGTGACTTATCCAATCACGTCCGAGATGCTCAAGGTGCCGGGCGCGCGCGTCGTGCGCGGGTATTCCTTTTTTGGGCTGAGCCTCGTGTATGTGATCTTCGAGGACGGCACCGACATCTACTGGGCGCGTTCCAGGGTGTTGGAGTACCTGAACGGCATCCGTCAGTCGCTGCCGCGTGGCGTCGAACCCACGCTCGGCCCCGACGCCACCGGAGTGGGGTGGGTCTTCGAGTACGTGCTGGAGTCCGATAGCCTCGACTTAGCTCAGCTGCGCACGATGCAGGACTGGTACCTTCGGTACCAGCTCACCTCCGTGCCAGGTGTCTCGGAGGTGGCGAGTGTCGGCGGGTTCGTGAAGCAATACCAGGTGGAGGTGAACCCCGAACGGTTGCGGGCGTTCAACATACCCGTGACGCGGGTAGTGCAGGCGGTGGGTGCGCACAACGTCGACATCGGCGCGCGCGTGCTCGAGATGGGTGGTCGTGAATACATGATCCGCGGTCTCGGGTACCTGGGCGGGATCTCGGACATCGAAAACGTGACCGTTGGCGCCACGATGAGCGGCACACCGATCCGCGTGGGTGACGTGGCCACCGTGCAGATCGGGCCGGCCCCGCGGCGTGGCGCCGCGGACCTGGATGGCAAAGGTGAGGTGGTGGCGGGGATCGTCGTGATGCGGTTCGGGTCCGACGCCCTGCAGACGATCGAGCGAGTCAAGAAACGACTCGTCGAGATCGAACGAGGCCTGCCACCGGGGGTCCGCCTCCGCACCGCCTACGATCGGAGCGACCTCATCCACCGTGCCATCGCCACCCTGCGCGACAAGCTGCTCGAAGAGTCGCTCATCGTTGCAGCGGTGGCGGTCGTCTTCCTGCTCCACGTCCGCTCGGCGCTGGTCGCGATCATCACCCTGCCTCTCGGCATCCTCATCTCGTTCATCGTCATGCGGTTGATCGGGGTGAACGCCAACATCATGAGCTTGGGTGGGATCGCCATCGCCATCGGCGCGATGGTGGATGCCGCCATCGTGATGATCGAGAACATGCACAAGCACCTCGAACGGGCGGGGGCGACGGAGCGGTCGCGATGGGAGATCGTGCTGGAAAGCGCCAAGCAGGTGGGCCCGCCGCTGTTCTTCTCGCTGCTCATCATCACGTTCAGCTTCCTACCAGTCTTCGCTCTGGAACAGCAGGAGGGACGGCTCTTCAAGCCGCTGGCCTACACCAAGACGTTTGCGATGGCCGGATCGGCATTGCTCTCGATCACACTCGTCCCGGTACTGATGGGCTACCTCATCCGCGGCCGGATCCGGTCAGAGGCGGAGAACCCGCTCAACCGCGGCCTCCAGTGGGCGTACCGCCCGGTGATCGACTTCGTGTTGCACCGTCCCTGGACAATCGTGGCGACGGCCGCGCTCGTGCTAGCCGTCAGCGTCATCCCGTGGCGGCGCCTGGGGAGTGAGTTCATGCCCCAGCTCCACGAAGGATCGATCCTCTTCATGCCCACGACCGTGCCCGGGGTCTCCATTGCGCAGGCGCGAGAGATCATGCGCCAGCAGGACAGCGTGCTCGCCGCCTTTCCGGAGGTGGTGACCGTGCTGGGCAAGGCGGGCCGTGCCGAGACCGCGACCGACCCCGCCCCGCTCGACATGTTCGAGACCACGATCACGCTCAAGCCGGAGTCGGAGTGGCGGTCGGGCCTGACCTACGACGAGTTGATCCGCGAGATGGACCGCGCGGTCCAGATGCCGGGGGTGACCAACGCCTGGACGATGCCCATCAAGGGTCGGATCGACATGCTTGCCACGGGTGTTCGTACTGCGGTGGGCATCAAGATTTTCGGACCGAGCCTCGACACCTTGCAGGCATTGGGCGAACGGGTCGAACGGATCGTGCAACAGGTGCCCGGCACCCGAAGTGCGTTCGCCGAGCGTGGCGTGTCCGGGTATTACGTGGACATCGAGGTCGATCGGTCGGAGGCGGCCCGGTATGGCCTCAACGTGGGCGACGTGCACGACGCCATCATGGCCACGGTTGGTGGGATGAGCGCCGCGATCACCGTGGAAGGCCGTGAGCGGTACGAAGTGAACGTCCGGTACCCACGGGAGTTGCGGGATCACGTGGACGACCTCGAGTACGTGCTTATTCCCACCATGGACGGTCGCCAAATCCCACTCGGGCAGTTGGCATCGATCCAGGTGCTCCAGGGCCCCATGGCGGTCAAGACGGAGAACGCCTTCCCTGTGTCCACCGTGTTCGTGGACATCGAGGACCGGGACGTCGGCAGCTACGTGCGGGACGCGCAGCGGGTGGTAAGCACACAGCTCAGCCTGCCCTCCGGATACACACTGTTGTGGAGCGGGCAATACGAGTTCATGCAGCGCGTGGCGGAGCGCATGCAGATCGTTGTCCCGGTCACGCTCGGGATCATCTTCCTGCTCCTGTACCTCAACTTCCGTGGCGTCACCGAGTCGCTGATCGTGATGCTGTCGGTGCCCTTCGCGTTGGTGGGCGGGGTGTGGTACCTGTGGCTCGCGGGATACAACACCAGCGTCGCGGTGTGGGTTGGGTTCATCGCGCTGGCCGGGGTGGCGGCGGAGACCGGCGTGGTCATGCTGATCTACCTCGACGAAGCGTTCCACCGGCGGAATCTCGAAGGTCGAATGCACGCGGCCGACGACGTCGCGGCGGCGGTACGTGAGGGTGCCGTCGATCGTCTCCGACCCAAGATCATGACAGTGATGGCGATTACGCTGGGCCTGGCTCCGATTCTCTGGAGCCACGGCACCGGCGCCGACGTCATGAAGCGAATCGCGGCGCCCATGGTGGGCGGGATGGTCACCTCCACGATTCTGACGCTCGTGGTGATCCCGGCGATCTACCTCATCTGGAGGCGGTGGGAGGTGTCCAGGCTGGAACGGCGGGCAGCGCAGAGCTGACCGCCGCAGTCAGGGCGCGCGTTGGCGGCTCAGTGACCACACATACGCCGCTACGGCGCGCGCGTCGTCGCCACTCACCGGCTCCCACCCGCGCATCGGCATGGGCTTGCCGGTCTTGGCATCACGGCGGGGCGTGCCGTACAGCACGCGCTCTAAGATCTGGTCGAACGTGCCTTCGCCCCGGAGCCATTTGTCGTCGGTGAGGTCCGGGCCGTCTTCGGTGCCGCGCGCGTCGGCGCCGTGGCACACATCGCACCGAGCGGATCCGCGGAACACCACGCTGCCCCGCTGAATGACCGAATCCGTAACCCCCGGGGGGGAGGGTTCGCGGCGTTCCTGCGCGACGGCGGGAAGAGCGAGGACCATGATGGCGAGCACCACCAACGTTGTCCCACATGGGCTTGGGTGTATCGATCCGAGTCGTGCCATCGTCCGACCTCGGGTGCGTCCTCCTTTCATAATGGCACCGGATTCACCCTGCGCAACCGTCGACCGCGAGTGCAGATCACATAGCACGACGCCCGGCATGGGCCGGGCGTCAGAACTTCTCCGGGTCTCCCTCAGGGATACGGATTGAGGCACTCCCACACCACGGCATTCTCGTCGGTCTGCGAGACCTCTTCCGGCGCGATCGCTCGCTCCCCCAACTCGTCCACGGGAATGGTCAATGCCTCGACGTCATGGCCGAGGATGTCCCGGACGGCGCGCCGCTGGGTCTCGGTGAGTCGCAGGGTGATGCACTTGTCCGCCACGATCGCCTCGCTTCACCGGAGTTGTACGGCAACGTGCCCCCCCGAGTGTGAAGGGGCCATGAAGAAGGCGTGAACTGGAATCCGCAGCGTCCATCCTCGACATCGCACGGCGAACCTCCTCACGGCGGTGTCCCTGAAGAACCAGCCATCAGATACGGAGGTCATCCGGCCGCCAGGTCGTGATCCGCTTCTTGATTTCCTCGCGATCCACCAGGTTCTCGTCGAGCACCCGCTGGGCAAATGCCGGCAGGTCGGCATCCGTCACGAAGCGGAGCGCAATGAGCTGATCGACCGTGAACTCTGGAATGCGCGGATGGAGCGAGGCCGGGAGCACACGTTGGAGCCGCAGTTGCTCCTCGAGCCGGATCAGGCGGTCCTGCACGCCCATGGGAAAGGTGCGCGTGTAGAAGTACACGAGGACGATGGCGATCCCGGTGAGGAAATACACACCCCGCTCGAGCGAGAGGTCGCCTACGAACTTCCAGCCGGCGTACACCAGGTTGACGAGCAGCAGGAATGCGGCGACGAAGTGATAGAGGGGGACGAATTTGCGATGGGTAGCGTAGGTCAATGCCTTGGCTTGGGCCATGAGTTCCTCCGTGTCAGCCGATTTCGAGTGTGCGACGAGAGCAGCGTGGTCACCGCTCGGGCTCGCGGCGCCCGACCAGCCGGTTCATCAGATCGCGAAGCGTGCCGGGGTCGATTCGTCCGCTCACGTCCACCAGGTATCGCCCAAAGCGAACGGAACCGATGCTTGCCCCATCTGCCCGCGTCCGGACGGGTCCGACCCGCGCGGTATCGGCGCCGCGCCACGGCAGTACCGCTACCGTCACCCGTTCACCGTTTTGCAGTGTCTGGAGCACCTCATAGCCAGAGCGACCGTCGGCCAAGAGATCCGACACCCGGTCGACCGGCAACTCAGCCACCGTGATGATCGTTCTCCCGAGCAGCCCGGTGTCTGGGACCGCAACCGCCACAGGAATGCCGGTGTCTACGAGGGCCGGCGGCGGGAGTGCGGCCACGGTGTCGGGAGCCGGGCCAGCCGCGGTATCCGGTGCCATGACAACAGTGGTCTCTGGTTGCGTGGGGAGCGGCTCGAGCGATTCCGGCGCGGTCGGCGTCACGATCGAGCTCACGACCGGCCCAGTTTCTCCTCCGGACATCAGCGCGTACCCCCCACCCACGCCAACGACGCCAACCGCCGCGACCGCTGCCCAGAGACGGCCTCGCCGCGGCTTCCGTCGGCCTTCGGGCGCAAACACCAGTGAGCCGCTGAACGGCGCCCGACCCGGCGGGGTCACCCGAGCCGGTGGGTGAGCCTCCGGTTCCGCCTTCAGGTCGGATCCAACGGGCTGCAACTCCGGTTCCGGCCCCGGCTCGGAGACCGGCAGCCGAGTCACCTCATCTGCCTCAGGAACGCCGGTCACCGGTTCGGGGGCGGGTGGGCGTTCGGGGAGGACCTCCTGCCCGATCGGCACGAGGTCCACGGGTTCCGGCGCGGGCTCCGATCCGGGGTCAGGCTCGGGCTGCTGCAGAGGCTCGGGCTGCTCGATCAGCTCCGCTTCAGGCGGTGGAGCAGGAAGCGGAACGGCGAGCATCAGGCCGGAGGCCCGCTCGTGGCGCTTGGCGAGATCCAGTACCATCTCGAGCACGGGCCGGGCCACGTCGTCGCTGACCTCACCCAGCGCCTCGAGCGCGCGGTCGGCCGCCGGCAGGTGGAGCTCGGCGACGTACCCCTCGATCACCGTCCGCGCCGGTCCCACATATCCGTTCTCGAGCATGATCCCGGCGAGCTTGTGGTACACCCGCTGCCGTTCGGGCATCACTCTCAGTACCTTGGCGCAGATCGCGCTCACGCTCCTCGCCGAGCCCTGCGCTGCGTAGAGCTTCCCGGCCCGCTCGTACAGCGAGACGGCCGCCTTGGGGTTGTCGAGCTTGAGGAACAGATCGCCGGCCTTGACGTAGAGAGGCAGCTCGGGGATCAGGTCGGGCGTACCCTCCAAACCCGTGAGGATATGCCGGTAATAGGCAAGGGCCTCGCGATACCTCCCCTGCCGCTCCAGCTCCCTCGCACGTCGCTTGAGACCGGCAACGTCCACGACTACCCTCCGCTCGGGCGCCCGGTCAGGGGCCCGGTCCGGGATCCCATCAATCTATCCGCCGTGCCCCCACGTGTCGCCAGTCGGGCACCGCCTGAGCGAACACGGGGTTGCGGGACAGTCGGCTTCCGTGGATTCTTGTTGGGACGTTTGTCAGGAGTAGAGGAGTGACCACGAGCGGCTCGATCTGCCTCAGGTGCAAGACTCCGTTGCCCGACGGGGCCAACTACTGCCACCACTGCGGCGTCAGTGTGAGCGCGGCCGCGACTGGCGAGTACCCGGTGTTCGATTACGAGCGCCTGTTCAACTATGCGATCGATCTCCTGTGCATCGCCGGAACGGACGGATACTTCAAGGTCGTCAACCCGGCATTCGAGCGGGCCCTCGGCTACACCGCGAGTGAACTGCTGAAACGCCCCTTCGCCGAGCTCATCCACCCTGACGACCGAGACGCCACTCACGCGGAGGTCGAACGAT
This sequence comes from Gemmatimonadota bacterium, assembly GCA_029863245.1. GTDB lineage: Bacteria > Gemmatimonadota > Gemmatimonadetes > Gemmatimonadales > GWC2-71-9 > JAOTVV01. The sequence continues at coordinate 52,928 of JAOTVV010000016.1, read as the reverse complement.
TGGCCGATGGCACCCCCACGCTCGCATTCAAGAACCGGTACCGCAAGAAGGACGGGACGTACGTCGTGCTCGACTGGATGGCGTTCCCGGAGCGGGCCACCAAGCTCATCTACGCCACCGCACGCGTGCTCGGCCCACCAGAAGAATTTTGATCCTGGCCGGCCACACCACGGTACCTGGAGCGAGATGAGGTGACTATGACGGATCGCACATCTCGTGCTTCACGCCGCGGAGTCTTCGGAGCGGCGACCCTTGCGCTTCTCCTCATAACCGCCGTGCCACAACCACTGGGGGCACAGGCCGATTCCGGGGTGCGCGTTCTCCTCGTCGTCGCCCATCCGGACGACGATGCAATGTTCGCCGGAGCGGTCTACAAGATCACCAGGTTCCTCGGCGGACAGGTCGATCTCGCGCTCGTCACCGACGGCAGTGGCGGGTACCGCTATGCCCAGCTCGCGGAGCCGATCTACGGCTTGCGGCTCACCGACGAACGCGTAGCTCGGCAGTACCTGCCCGCGATCCGAAAGCGCGAGCTGATGGCAGGCGGCGCGATCGTGGGAGTCCGGAATTACTTCTTCCTCGATGAGCCAGACCCCGCCTATACCGAGAATGTCGATACGGTTCTGACGCACGTATGGCGGAGCGATCGCGTGCAGACCAGGCTCCAGGAACTCTTGGAGCGGGGTCAGTACGACTACGTCTTCGTGCACCTGCCGATCCCCAACTTCCACGCCCATCACAAGGCGGCGAGCATCTTGGCCCTCAGGGCGGCGCAGGCGGTGGCGGGCGAGCACCGTCCCACGGTCATGGGCTGCTTCGTCGGCACGAAGGCCGACACCACGATGCTGGCCTTCGAAGAACTGCCGGGCTACCCGATCACCCGCGTCGAGCCGGGCCTCACACCGTTCGTGTTCGACATGACCGAGCCCCTCGATCCGCAGGGTCGCCTGGACTACCGTATCGTGGTGAACTGGGTCATCGCGGAGCACAAGTCCCAGGGGACCATGCAGCTCCTGATGAACCGGAGTGACGTGGAACGATTCTGGTACTTCGACGTGAACGGCCCCCAGCGCCTCGCTGCAACCAGAGTGTTCTTCGAACGGTTGGCTGCGCCGGCGCTTCCGGAGGTGGCCGGCACCCGCCGATAGCCCCCCGACGGGCGCCGGTCCGCCGGCGCTTCAGAGCCCGAAGTGGATGCCGAGGCTCATCAAGAACGGTTCCCGCTTCGCGTCGCTCACGATTCCCGCGATGCCGGCATCGAGGCTGAAGTCGGGTAGCCGCTGCCAGTCGAACCCCAGCTGGAACCCCAACCCCATGGCGAGACGGGCGTCGATCCCCGCCGACAGCCCAAGGTGGTTGCGCGACCCCGTCGTCCCGGCAACCGAGTTGAACTGCAGCGTGTAGCGGGGCGCGATCCACGGGTCGATCGTGACGAGCACGAGCGGCAGGTGAAGCGCCACGCCGAGGCTCACCGGCACATCGACGGTCTTCTGGAGGTTGTCGGTCTCCACGACGCCCACGCCCGCCTGCAGTGCCACGGCCAGTGGCATCGCGCCCCCGCCGAGGAGGCGATATCCCAGTGACCCCATGTACATCGGCTCGGTATCGGTAAGCTTGACCACGCCGACACCGGCCCCGAGGATGAGCTTGGACACCACCAGGTTGCCGCGTGCGGCAAAGGCCGAGTTCTCTCCGGATCCCTGGTTCACCCCGAAGGCGTAGTCCCCTTGGATCCGAACGGCCGACACCGCCGGGTTGGCATAGACCGGCATGTTGGTGAGCTGCGCCCCCGCGGTTGACGCGGTGAGGGCGAGTGTCGTCGCGACGCCCAGGGTCATCCGTACCATCCCGTCCATACGTCGTCACTCCTGTGGTAGGTGGAGCGCCGGGCCGCTCTCGGTCCGGGGAGCGGTGGCGCTTGGAACCTGATACCCTCGGCCGCCGACGCGGTGCCCTCCCACCCACCCCAGCACACCATCGGCCCGTGGTTCCCCTCCCCGATCAGCGGGTGCACTATTCCCTGCCATGCGTCTCCCACTTCGATCCCTGACGTTCTGGATCTTCGTCGGCCTGTTCGGCGGCATGATCGCGGGAGCGACGGCCGGCGAATCGATCCTCGCCGTCGCGGACCCGCTCGCCGAGGTGTTCCTGCGGCTGCTGCGGATGGCCATCATGCCGCTCATCATCACCTCGCTCACGTCGGCGGTCATCAGCGTCGGGGAGAAGAAGAATCTCGAGGTCCTCGGAGCCAAGACCTTCGCCTACTACATCACCAGCAGCCTGTTGGCGATCCTGACCGGGCAAGTCCTGGTGAACGTGTTTCGACCCGGTGTCGGATCGACCATCCACCTGCAGCAGGCCGTCGAGGCTATCCCGGCCGCGCAGCAGAGCGTGGGCGACATCCTCATGAACGTCATTCCGGAAAACCCGTTCCAGGCGATCGCCGAGGGACAGGTGATGCCGGTGATCTTCTTCTGCATCCTGTTCGGGTACTTCGTCACTCGGCTCGACGAACCGCATCGGAGCCAACTGGGCAATTTCTTCCACGGCGCCTTCCACGCCATGCTGAAGCTGACCCACCTCGTGATCTGGACGGCGCCGCTCGGTGTGTTCGGAATCAATGCGCGCATCGTGGCGACCATCGGGTTCGACGCGTTCCGGTCACTGGGGTTCTACTTCGTGATCGTGCTGATCGGTCTCTTCATTCACGCCGTCGTGACGTTACCCGCACTCGTGTACTTAGTGACCCGCAAAAACCCGTTCCGACATTACAGGGGCATGCCTCCCGCGCTGGTGACTGCCTTCTCCACATGCTCGACGATCGTGACGCTGCCGCTCACCATGGAGGCCGTGACCGGAAACTCCAAGGTTTCGGAGAAGATCTCGTCCTTCGTGCTGCCGATCGGGGCAACGGTCAACATGGACGGCACCGCCCTGTACGAGTGCGTCGCCGTAATCTTCATTGCCCAGGTGTACGGGTTCGCCCTCTCGTTCGACCAACAGCTCATCATCGTCCTGACGGCGCTGCTCGCGTCGATCGGCGCGGCATCGGTGCCCATGTCCGGTATGGTGATGATGTCGATCATCCTGGCCGCGGTGGGACTGCCGCTGGAGGGGGTCGCGATCATCCTCGCCGTTGACCGGGTGCTCGACATGTTCCGCACCACGGTGAACGTGCTGAGCGATTCCTGCGGCGCGGTGATCGTGGCAAAGCTCGAGGGCGAAGAGGTGCTGACGCCCGGGTGACGGCACCGTGCTGACGAGACAGGCAGCTGAACGTGGCTGAGGCCCCCGATATCACTATCTACCTCGAGGCCCTGGCATCGAGGGTCGTGGACCGGCGGCTCGACGCCATCCGGATCACGAAGCCCTTCGTGCTCCGCTCCGTCGATCCGCCCCCATCGGCGGCCGAGGGCCGCACGGTGCGCGGTGTGGAGCGGCTCGGCAAGCGCATCGTCATGGTGCTCAACGGCGAGCTGTTCGTGATCCTGCACCTCATGATCGCGGGAAGGCTCCTGTGGCGGCCGGCCGGTGCCGCGATCCCCAAGGCCAACGGACTCGCGGCATTCGACTTCCCCACGGGATCACTGGTGCTGACGGAAGCCGGCAAGCAGCGCCGTGCTTCGCTTCACCTGGTCGAGGGTCGTGGGCAGCTGATGGGGCACGATGCCGGTGGGATCGACCTACTCGACGCGGATCTTGCCGCGTTCCGTCAGCGCCTCACGAGCGAGAACCACACGCTCAAGCGGGCCCTCACCGACCCGCGGCTGTTCAGCGGGATCGGCAACGCGTATTCGGACGAGATCCTCCACGCCGCACGCCTCTCGCCCCTGACCCTCACCTCGAGACTCTCGCCCAAGGAGATTGAGCGTCTCCACCGCGCGGTGCGCTCCACGCTGCTCGAGTGGATCGACCGGCTCCGCCGCCAGACCGGCGACACGTTCCCAACCAAGGTGACGGCCTTTCGCGACGAGATGGCCGTCCACGGCCGCTATCGCCAGCCGTGTCTCACGTGCGGATCGCCAGTGCAACGGATCCGGTATGCGGAGAACGAGGTGAACTACTGCGCCGAGTGCCAGACCGGCGGGAAGGTATTCGCCGACCGGGCGTTGTCCCGCCTGCTCAAGGACGATTGGCCGCGCTCGCTGGACGAGTGGGAGGCGCGGACCGGGACGGCGGGAGCGCCAGCTGCCGCACAGGGCACGAACGACGGGCCCGGCACACCCTGAGGTGCAGCCGGGCCCTGAATTGATCGCCCGATGCCTCGATCAGTCGCCGAACTTGATGCCCTGCGCCAGGGGAAGCTCAGTGCTCCAGTTGACCGTGTTGGTCTGGCGCCGCATGTAGACCTTCCAGGCGTCCGAGCCGGACTCGCGGCCGCCACCCGTTTCCTTCTCGCCACCGAACGCACCGCCGATCTCGGCCCCGCTGGTCCCGATGTTCACGTTCGCAATGCCGCAGTCCGAACCCCGGGCGGACAGGAACAACTCCGCCTCCCGCAGGTGCTCGGTGAAGATCGCCGACGACAGGCCCTGCGGGACGCCGTTGTGGTAGGCGATCGCCTCTTCCAGCTCGTCTACGGCTTGTTGTGGACTCGACGCCTTCTTCCCGTAGGAGATGATGTAGAGGATCGGCGCAAAGGTCTCCTCCTGCACGATGGCAAACGCGTTCTTCGCCTCGGCGATGCACGGCCTGACGTAGTGCCCACCCGGGTACTGCGGGCCGTCCAGCGGCTCGCCGCCATACAGGATCTTCCCACCCTCCTTCTTCACCTGCACGATGGCGTTCTGCAGGTCCTGCACGGCGCTCTTGGTGACGAGCGGCCCCATGAGCGTCTCGGGCTTCCGTGGATCGCCGATCGGGATCCCCTCGTACGCCTTCACCAGCCGCTTCACCAGCTGATCCTTGAGCGACGCGTGCACGATGATACGGCGCGTGCTGGTGCACCGTTGCCCCGCCGTGCCGACCGCGCCGAACAGGATCGCGCGTTCGGCCAGGTCGAGGTTTGCGTGTGGCGTCACGATGATGGCGTTGTTGCCGCCCAGTTCGAGGATGGTGCGCCCGAACCGCGTTCCCACCACCTCGGCCACCCGACGCCCCACCCGGCAGCTCCCGGTCGCTGACACGAGGGGGATGCGCGTGTCCTGGAGCAACCGGTCGCCGATGGTGGATCCTCGGCCGATCACCAGCGAGAAGATTGCCGGGTCGACGCCGTTCTCGTGCGCAACCCGTTCGGCGATCTTGGTGCACGCGATAGCCGTGAGTGGCGTCTGGCTGGAGGGTTTCCATACCACACTGTCCCCACACACGGCCGCGATGGCCGTGTTCCAGCTCCACACGGCCACGGGGAAGTTGAACGCGCTGATCACGCCCACCACGCCGAGCGGGTGCCATTGCTCCATCATGCGGTGGTCGGGCCGTTCGGAGTGCATCGAGAGGCCGTAGAGCTGGCGCGAGAGACCTACAGCGAAGTCGCAGATATCGATCATCTCCTGCACCTCGCCCTCGCCTTCGGGCAGGATCTTGCCCATCTCCAGCGTCACCAGCTGGCCTAGCCCGTGTTTCACCTCGCGCAACCGGTTGCCGAGCTGTCGCACCACCTCCCCGCGTCTGGGCGCCGGGACCTTGCGCCACGCGAGGAACGCGCGGTGCGCCGCATCGATGATCTTATCATACTCCGCTTCGGTGACCTGCTGCACCGTCGCGATCGTGGAGCCGTCGATCGGGGTAGTGACCTGCTGCTCCGGGCCCGACCCCATCCACTTCCCACCAAACCCGCCCCGGTTCACGTCCTCGATGCCGAGCGTCGCGAGGAAACCGGGACGCTTGTTCGCTGCGTTCTTACCCATCACCGCACCTGTGGTCTGGATTCGTGTCTACACTGGAGATCGACCGGCGTTTTGCGCTCGCCGGCTCAGGATTCTAGCATGTTCGGTGATGTCGGGCTACCGAGCGCTTGGCGCATGTCTGGCCGGAACGGTCCTCGGTGCCTAGCTTAGGGCGGCAGCAATCGGGTCAGACCGACTGATCGATGCGCTGCCGCCGGCCCCGCGGGCGCGGGCACCACTCGAGTCCGGAGGTTCACCGATGCGCCCCTTCTCTCTTGGCATCACCACCCTCGTCCAAGGGATCTACACGATGCTGTGGGTGATCGTGCTCTTCGACGTTGCCTCACCGACCTTCAACATCGAAGGACGCCCCGACTGGAGCGGGATGCAGATCACCGTGGGAATCGTGGTGCTGTTCACGGCCTCGGTCGCGCTCGGCGTGCTGATGCATACAGTCTCCAAGGCCGTGTTCCATCGGGTCAAGCTCCGCTGGATCTTGGAGGTCGTCTCGAGCGATTCGGTTCGGCGCCGGATGGAGGCGGCCGGGGTCGAGGAGCTATACCCCGGCGGCCCCAAGTACAGCGACGTGTTCGCCGCCGAGCCACCGCCACACGTGTACGCCGCCACGGCGGTCATGCACGCGATCGAGTTCTCCGTCCTCCACCGCTCGCTCGACCTCTATCGCGGCATCCAGGTTTACCGCGACCAGTATCGGCTGGCACGCGGCTTCATTCTGCCGTCAGCCGCGTTTGCCATCGTGCTGCCGTTGTGGGGGCCGATCATCGCCCTCGACGCCGCCGGCACGATCGGCCCGTTCCCCATCATCCGGACCCAGCTGTTCCTGCTGAGTGTCCTGGCGGCCGCGGTCTGCTATCTGGCGTTCCGAGAGCGCTCATTCCGCTACGCGGCGGCCAAGCTCTTGGCGTTCATCACGCTGGAGAACAAGCGCGACGGGACCTGACCCACGCGGTCACCCCGCACACCGAACAGAGGCGATGACCCAACGAGAGCGGGTGGCCCACCTGGGGCCGCCCGCTTCACGTTTGCCATCGCCCTCACCCAACCCGCTACCGCCTGGCCGCATCCGCCTCCGCCTCGGTCCGATACAGCGTGCCCGTCGTCGCTTCCATCAGGATGCGATCGGCATCGTAGGCATGATCGAGCGCGGCCTGAATGGCGCGCACATCTACCATGATGTTGCGCCCCCGCTCGGGCAGATAGATGAAATCGCGCGAGAGCCCTTGGATGTTGCGGTCGAAGTTGACGCCGACGATGGCGAGGTCCTTGGTCACCGCGGGCGAGCCGGAGTTGCCGCCATAGGTGTCGGCGGTCGAGATGAAATTGAGCGGCGTGCCCAGGTCGAGCCCTGCGGGCGGCGTGCGCCAGCGGTATGGCAGGTCCCAGTCGGTACCCGGCCCGAACGCGTGGAACAGATTGTACACCCCGAAGAACGTGGTGTACACTGGTGCGAGCGTGCCGTTGTACTCGTACGGCAGCACCACGCCATCGGTGATCCGCGGCGATGACGACGCGTCAGGGGGCGCGGTCCCGCCGTACACTGCGAACCGGGCACGACCCAGATCTTCGGCGAGCTCGCGTTCAGCGGTGAGCAGCCCGCCGATCGCGGCCTGATACTGCGCGTACCGGGGCACCACCTGTGCCGCTACCCGCACCGCCGGGTCCTGCATCGTGAGCCGATCCTCTGCGATGGCGCTCGCCAGGCCCGCCTGATCTCTCAGGACCGAGCGTTCGAGCAGAGCAGTCGCCGCATCCGACGGGGCCTGCCCCCCGAGCGCAGCTCGCGTGATCGGATCGTCGGCACCGAGGTAACGCCCGTAGTCGGCGAGCCGCGCAGTGAGCAGCGCGTGCTCCAGCTCCCGCGGGAAGTCGGGGATCCGCTCCAGCTCGGCTCGAAGCGCAACCAGCGTATCCAAGGTCGCCCCCATCCGCCGAGCCTCCAAATACTCAAACGCGGCCGCGGCCCGCCGCTCGAGCGCAGCAGACGCCGACGAGCTCCCGAACCCGTAGAACGCTCGCAGATCGCGCGCCCACTCCCGCTTCTGCCGCTGGATCGTCGCCAGCCGGTCGAACACCGCACCGAACCGGCTTTGGAGATCGGGTCGCGTGGCGATCGTCTCGCGCAACGTGCGCTCGGCGTCCAAGCGGCGGACCATGATGGTGGGATCACGCAGGGCCGCGAGTCGACCGGTGTTGGCCTTGAGCGAGTTGGACAAACTGAACGACCGGTTCCGCAGATCGAGCGCCTCGGCCTCTGCCGGGAATGCCCGCTGGAAGTCGCGTAGCGCGGTGAGCCGGCTACCAAGGAACCCCACCGCGGCGGGCACGAGCACGTCGCGCTGGAACTCGAGCTGCGCGACGGTGGCGAGCCGATTGGTCGGGCCGGGATTGCCGATCACGAATACGACGTCACCTTCCTCGACACCCTCGGTGCCCCACCCAAAGTAGTGACTCGTGCGGTATGGCTCGCCATCCTCGTACACGCGCAGGAACGCGAAGTCGAGCGCGTACCGTGGATAGGTGAAGTTGTCCGGGTCGCCGCCGAAGAACCCCATCTGGAGCTCGGCCGCGGCCACGAGCCGGATGTCGCTGAACCGGCGGAACACGTATGCCGAGTACCGGCCGCCGTTGTAGAGCCCGATGATCTGGACCCGGATCTGACTACCGAGTCCTGCATGTTGTGCGCGGAGCCGCAACTCGATGGTTCGCAGAGCATCGACCCGCGCTTCGGCCCGTTCGGCCTCGGGTACCCGATCGACGGCCGCAAAGACCTCGTCACTCACGTCCTCAACCGCGATCAACTGGTCCGCGTAGTACCCCGGGATCGGGCGCTCCTCATCGAGTGTCGTGGCCACGAACCCGCTGTCCAGGAGTGTCTCGCCCTCCCGCATCACACGGCTCACGGCGCCACGCACACAGTGGTGGTTGGTCACCATCAATCCGTGCGGTGACACGAACGACGACGAGCATCCGGGAATCCGGAGTGCCGACAGCCGTGCGCGCTCGAACCACGCGTCGTCGGCCACGAATCCGTAGGTCTCCGAGAAGTACGCCTTCGGCGCGTACTCGAACGTCCACATCTTGCCATTGTCGAACCGACCCGCACGGATCGTATCGAGATCGACGCCGGCCTGCGCGAGACCGGCGTTCGGGTACACCAGTGTCGACCCCGCCAACGCGAAGAGCACCACCCACGGTCGTCTCATGATTCCCTCGAAGAGTGCAAGAAGTCTCGGCTCCGCGGCCCAATCCCTCACCCACCGCCGAGCACCCTAAAGATGGGTGCGAGACTTCCGGGACGGGAGGGTCGCTACCGGGAGGGGCACTGAGTCCCTAACGTCCGGCCCCGCCACGGCGTATCGTTAGGGCGCGATCGCACGCTGTCGACGGAGGGGACGTGGACTTGGAGCTGTTCAAGGACCTCGGCATCGCGCTGGGCATCGGGCTCCTCGTGGGCTTGCAGCGGGAGTGGGTAGACAGCCGCTTGGCCGGGATTCGCACCTTCCCGATGATCGCGATCCTCGGCGTCCTGTGCGGAACGCTCGCCGTCACCTTCGGTCCATGGATCTTTCCCACCGGACTGCTCGCGGTCGCGTTGTTGATCGTTGTGGGGAACGCCGCCAGGATCCAGCGCGGTGAAGGGGATCCTGGCCTCACCACCGAAATGGCGATCCTGGTCATGTACGTCCTCGGTGTCGCACTCGCCGCCGGGTACACCACCGCCGTCGTCGTGACCGGCGGCGGCGTGGCGGTCTTGCTCCATTGGAAACGGCCGCTCCACGACGTGGTCGACCGTATTGGCGAGGCAGACGCCAAGGCCATCTTCCGCCTGAGCCTCATTGCCCTCGTCATTCTCCCCTTATTGCCCAACAGGACCTTCGGCCCGTACGGCGTCCTCAACCCGTTCAACATCTGGCTCATGGTGGTGCTGATCGTGGGAATCAGCATGGGCGCGTACGTGGCGTTCAAGCTTTTCGGCTCGCGGTCGGGCACGCTCGTGGCCGGGGTCATGGGCGGGCTCATCTCGAGCACGGCGACGACGGTGAGCCTGTCGCGCCGCAGCCGCTCGGCACCGCCCGTGGCCGCGTCGGCCGCGGTGGTCATCATGATCGCGTCGACCATCGTCTTCGTGCGCGTGCTGGTGGAGATCGGGCTGGTGGCCCCATCGCTCTTACCGGCGGCAGCTCCGCCCATCGCGATCATGATGGCGAGCATGATCGCCGTGAGCGCCATCCTCTATCGGTCCTCGAGGGAAATCCTCTCCCACGCGCCCGAAGAGCGTGAACCGCCGTCCGAGCTTGGGGCAGCGATTGCGTTCGGTCTCCTCTATGCGGCCGTCCTCCTGGGGGTGGCTGTGGCGAAGGCCAACTTCGGCCAGGCGGGAATGTTTGCCGTGGCCGGCCTGTCCGGGCTCACCGATATGGATGCGATCACGTTGTCCACGGCTCAGCTCATCCGGTCCGACCAGCTGGAGGCGACCACTGGGTGGCGCCTCATCCTCGTGGGCGCCATGGCCAACATCGTGTTCAAAGGCGGCGTCGTCGCGGCCCTCGGCCAGCGACGCCTGTTGGGCCGCATTGCTTTCGGATTTGGCGTCACCCTTGGCGTCGGCGTTCTGCTGCTCCTGTTCTGGCCCGGCTGACCACCAACGAGAGAGACCCATGAAGCACGCAATGATCGTGACCGCACTCTCCCTGACCCTGCTAGCATCCACCGTGACCGCGCAGCAGCGGACCGCGGCACCGCCGGACTTCGATCGCTATGTGGCACCCGTCATGGAGGCGTTCGAGGTGCCCGGGGTCGCCGTTGCCATCGTCAAGGATGGCCAAGTCGTTCTCGCGAAGGGGTACGGCGTCAGGAAACTTGGCGAACGCACACCGGTCGATGCCGAGACGCTGTTCGGCATCGCGTCCAACACGAAGGCCTTTACGGCCACGGCACTCGGACTGCTGGTTGAGGAGGGCGTTCTCGATTGGGATGCGCCGGTCGTGCAGTACCTGCCCTGGTTCCAGCTCTCGGACCCGTATGTCACCCGCGAGCTCACGGTGCGCGATCTCCTGGTGCACCGAAGCGGGTTGGGGCTCGGCGCCGGCGACCTCTTGTGGTGGCCGGAATCGGATTACGGCCGCGCGGAGATTGCCAGGCGGATCAGGTACCTCTCGCTCGCCACGAGCTTCCGCAGCGCCTACGCCTACGACAACGTGCTCTACCTCATCGCAGGCGAGCTGATCGAGGCGCTGAGCGGGCAATCATGGGAAGACTTCGTTTCCGAACGCATCCTGGCCCCCGTCGGCATGACCAAGAGCAACGTGACGCACTCGTCGGCCGGGATCGTGGGGAACGCGGCGGCGACGCACGCTCGCGTGGACGGTACCGTCCGTCCCATTGCGCCGTTCCTGAGCGACAACACCAATCCCGCGGGTGGCATCAACTCGAATGCCACCGACATGGCGAAGTGGATGATCGTCCAGCTGGACTCGGGACGCCTCGCCGACGGCACGCGGCTGTTCACCCCGACCACCACGGCAGAGCTCTGGTCGATGGTTACCCCCATTCCGATCGGGACCCCGGCCCCGGAGCTGGCGCCCCTACGGGCCAACTTTCTCGGATATGCCTTGGGGTTTCAGGTCAACGACTATCGCGGACGGAAGCTCGTCTCACACACGGGCGGGTTACCGGGATACGTGTCCAAGGTGGCGATGATCCCCGACCTGCGACTCGGCGTGGCCGTGCTCACCAATCAGGAATCCGGCGCCGCGTTTGGTGCGATCTCCTATCGGGTTTTGGATCACTACCTTGGGGCCACGCACGACTGGCTGGCCGCGTACCGTGCCGTCACGACGCGCGCCGAGTGGCTGATGGCATCCGCCGAGCAGCGCAGTGCCGCGCAGCGCGACAGCTCCTCCCGTCCGGCGCTGCCGCTGTCCCGGTATGCCGGGACGTACACGGACGCGTGGTATGGGGACGTGGAGATCGCGCTCGAAGACGAGCACCTCACCATCCGGTTCTCGCGTACGCCCAAGCTGACGGGTACGCTCGAGCACTGGCAGTACGATACGTTTGTCGCACGGTGGTACGACCGCGAGCTCAGGGCCGACGCGTTTGTCACATTTCAGCTCGAGCCGAACGGAGGCATCGACCGCGTGAAGATGCGCGCCGTCTCGCCCGCCACCGACTTCAGCTTCGATTTCCAGGATCTGCTGCTCAGACCGGCCGGCCGCCGCTGACCCCAGATGCCGACCCGAGCGTACCAAGAAAAGAAACGGGGGCGCGATGGCACCCCCGTCGTGGCTGGTCAATCAGACCTGACTCACACCGTCTCCCACCAGGCAACCTCACCCTCGTGGGCGCACTTGGGACAGAGACGGCGCTCGGGGCGACCAATGAGCTGGAAGCGCCAGGCGCAGAGAGGGCAGACCGCGTAGAACCTCCCGAGGCCGTGTGAATCGCGACGATTCACCAGCTCGGACCCCACACGATGGATGACGGTGAAGCGGTTCGGTCGGTCGGAGCGGATCTCGAGCACCCGCTTGGGCACGGTGGCCGTCGACGGGCCGAGACGAAGCGTCACGCGGTCGGACTCGTCCTGCACAATCGCGTACCAGGCCCCGTGCCGCAGGTTCCGCGAATGGGGCGGACGGATGGCGGGATACACGCGCGCCCACGCCTTCGCCTTGATTTCCTGTGAGGGAAACGGCGGAGCGCCGGATCGGGCCTGCAACCGTGTCGTCTTCGTCTTCATGTGCGTGGGTTGGAGGGTTTGTCTTCCTGGAATACTCGGCGCGATGGTGCGCCACCGATATGGCACACGTCACTGAATATTCTGACACGTTCGCGCCGGAAGCGGAAGACCGAATCCGACACGAATTTGCACCATCGAGTGATCTAGATCACCGTTTCACCCATCGTGGCCTGAGATCGTGGGTTACCTCGAACACCAGCGCATCTACCAGACGGCCGTAGGCCTCTTCCGGATGCTCGGCGGAGAAGAAGACGTCGCCGCCGGTGATCCCAACCTCACCGACCACGTCGCTCGCCTTGCCCGAGCTCGTCCACAGGGTACCACCCGACTCGGACGAGATGAGCCGCACGCTGAGTTCGACGCTGACCCTGGCCTCTACGTGAGGAAATCCGGCGAGCACCGCGCGCGGTTTGACGTCGGACACCTTGAGGTGGCCGAAGAACACCGCGGGGACGCCGTGCTCCTGACCGATCGCCCGGGCGGCCCTCGCGTCGAGGCGCGTCTCGCCCACATCATTGAGCACGCGCTCTGCCTCTCCGAGCTCGAGGACCTCGATTCCCTGCTGCCCCCCCAGGACCTCGCCCAAGAACCGCTCGGTGGCGAGCACGTTGAGCGATCCCTTGGCGTTTTCGATCGTGAAGGTCACCAACCCGACTCGATAATACGGTGAGAGATCCACGCGAGGCGGCACCAACACCCTCGATCCACCACACGCGGCGAGCAGCCAGGCACCAGCCGCGACCCACAGGGGGAGCAGCGTTCGTGTCCTGGCGAGCGACACGACACCGGCGCGCATGGTGCGGTTGGCTTCGCGATTCGACCTCGTCATCACACTACCTCCTGATCACCGGGTTCGTTGCCGGGACGACGCGCACCGGAATGGATGAGCAAGAGCGGGACCGACAAGCCCCTGGCGCGCCAACCCCTGTCAAACTGCGCAGTTGCCGCTCCCGGGGCAACATCGCTCAGCACGGCCATGTCCTCTGCTTGGGACGGCCAGTCCGCCACCGTGGTCAGCTCAGCGCCAAGCGAAATCCTACATCGGCAGTGGCCCGGGTAACATGATCCGAAGCACACCGTCGCGCGGGCCAACGACAAACGGCCGGCGGATCCGCCGGCCGTTTTGCGTTTCACTCGCTGAGTCACCCGCGATCAGGCGTCGAGCACGAACGTGACCTTCATGTTGACGCGATATTGGGTCACCTTGTTGTTTGCGACATCCACTTTCATGGTCTGGACCCACGCACCCTCGATGTTCTTCAGGGTCTTCGCCGCGCGCTTGATCCCCTCGGCGACGGCGTCATCGAAGCTCTTGGACGATGTGGCGCTGATCTCGGTTACTTTGGCGATGCTCATAGTCGTCTACTCCCCAGTAATTAGTGAGTGATGACGGGAGCGAGCTTCCCCGCCTGCGTGATCCACTTCTGCACGCTCTTCGCACTCGGAGTGGTACGCGTGAGCCGCCGAGCGCGATTGACCTCTTTCATCTTGATCGCGAGGTTCTCGGCGTTGCGATTCCGCAGTTCCTTGACCGTGTCGACCCCGGCGGCCTCCAGCAGCTCGGAGAACTCCGAGCCGACGCCCGAGATGCGCATCAGATCGGCCATGTTCGCCCACTTGAGCAGCTGCGCCTCACCGACGCCGGTCTTGGCACCCACGCTCATGCGACCTTTGGCGTCACAGCAGTACTTGAGCAAGTCGTTGGTCGTCCTGACCTTGGCCACCGCCAGCTTTTGGGCGTACGAGGGTCCGATGCCCTCAATGTCCTGAATCTTGTAACTCATCGGTCTATCCTTTCGCAAGTTCGGTCCGTCGATACCGCTACGCCCCAACGGAAGGTTCATGCCAGCGCGAGGAATCTGTCCAAGTTGCAGGACGCCAACGATTTCCCTCACTCGACCAACACCAAGCCCCCGCGTTGCGAAGGCCCGATTTGGAACGGAGCCGTCCCGATCGTGGACGGCCGTTCCAGCTCGGGAGCGAGCGGCGCACCGACTATTCGTCGGCGCGCCCGGAGGACTGCGGGAGTCGGAACCAGAAACGGGACCCACCCCCGGCGCGGTTCTCCTGACCGATGCGGCCACCCCACCCTTCGATCGTGACCCGGCAGAAGTGCAAGCCGAGTCCGATGTTTCCGGCCGGCCCACCGTGCGAGAAGCGGTCGAACAGCCGTGGTTGGAGGTCGGCCGGTACGCCGGGGCCCTCGTCGTCGACCGTGACGAAGACTCCCTCGCCGTCCACTGCGAGCCCGACGGCTACCGTCGTGTCTCGGCGCGAGTGGCGCAGCGCATTGTCCACCAGATTCGCCAGTACGCGCACCAGCCGTGTGCGTTCGGCGACAACGCCCCACCCCCCTGGTGGCTCGGCATCGGTCCGCTCCAGAGCCAAGTTGATGCCACGCAGCTGAAAGGCGGGCCGGAAGGCGTCGACTACCTCCGCCGCGCAGTCGGCAACATCAACCGGCGCAGCATCGGCGCGGCTCTCCAACTCGTTGAGGTCGGCCGCGAACACGTCGAGGATCGAGCGGATCAAGAGGTCCTGTCGCTCCAGTTCCGTGCGGCCAACGACGATTGCACGTCGGGCATCGTACGGGAGCGTCTCGGTCGCGAGCAACTGGAGCGCCGCGTGCGCCGACACCATCGGCGTCCGCAGGTCATGCACGATGCAGTGCAGCAGCACGTCTTTCTTCTCGAGATCTTTGAGCAACCGCTGGTGGCCGAGCACGTGCTCGCGTGCGCGCTGGAGCAACGCCGTCTTCTCGCGATGGCTCTGGCCAACATCGACGATCGCGAGCAGCGATCGACCCTGCACCGAGAGCGCAACAGCTTCTAGGTGCCAGTCGCGGCCCAAGGCGTCTACTTCGGTCCACGGCCCGGCACGACACGACCCGCTCCCGGTTTGCCAGCACCCATCAGCTTCCTCGAGGAAGTCGCGCAAAAATGGCGAGTGCTCGTGGAGTGGGCACTCGTCGGTAGCGTTTGTGATGTCGGGCCAGAGCGCACCGAGCCACTGGGGCGGGGCTGCGAGCAGGCGGAAGCGGTCCGTGCCGAGCGGCTCGAAGATGGCGATGCCGAGTGCAGCAAGCGCATTGGGGAGCAAACCGCCAGGGGCACCCTTCGCGGCCTCCTGCTTGGCCATGCTCCGTTCCAGGAGTTGCATCGCATTCCGGCTTTGCTGCAGCGCCCGCTCCCGCTCGACCGCGGGGGTCACGTTGCGCAGCACGACCCACGTTCCCTCGGCGCCACGGAACAGATCGACGTCCGCCACCGCACCGGCATCGGTCTCCACGAGCGGGACCCCTTCGCGTGCGACCCCAAGTGGGAGAAGGCCCTGGAGCAGCGGCACGCGCTCCGCGACGTCGACCCCGCGCTCGAGATCATGGATGCCGTAGGCGCCGAGGGCACCACCCCAGTCCACCACGGTGCCATCGTCGGCGAGCAGCAGGAAGGCGGGCGCCTGCGTGTCGATGAGCTGCTCCTGCAAGAACGCAAGGACCGCTGGGGGAAACGTGCTCATGTCCCGCCGCTCACCGCATGCGCCAGCCACTGGAACGCCTCCGCGACCCCCACGCCGCTTTTGGCGCTGGTCACGAACACCATCCAGCCCTCGGCCCGGAGATGGTCACCAACATCCGCATCGAGTTCCCACTCGGTGGCCAGGTCGGATTTGTTGAGGGCAACGACCACCGGCACGTCGCCGACGATGTCGCAGGCTTCACGTCGCAAGAGCTTCACCTGATCGAGCGTACCGAGGCGGGTCCCGTCCACTACGAAGAGCAAACCAGCCGATCCACGGAGGTAGGACATGCGAACGCGCTGGAACTCGTCCTCGCCGGCGAGATCCCACAGGAGGAGGGTGACCGTCCCGCCGTCTACCGCGACCTCCCTCCGATCGATCTTCACGCCGATCGTCGTGTGGTATTTCTCAGAGAACAGCCCCGCGACGAATCGTTGCACGAGGCTCGTCTTACCGGCCGCGAAGGCACCGAGCATGCAGATCTTCTTGCGGATCATGGCTGGACCGCGCGCGACGCTCCGAAGGCCTCGAACGTGTGCTACCCGGAGGGGCTGCGCTTCAGTCGGGAGGCCATCTCTTCGAACAGCGCGGCGAGGGACTCACGATCGGTCGTGAGTGTACGGAGCTCCTCGAGCTTCTGCTCGACGAGTGCCGACAGGGCGTTCGACTGATCTCCGAGCTGCGCCGCGAGCGCGTCGATGCGTTCGGCAGTCTGTGCACGGTGCTCCACCGCCAACCTATCGGCATCCGCCCGAACCTGCGCGAGTTGTTGCTCCATCCCGTTGACCGATCGATCGAGCTCGCCTGTCAGCTGCGCCAGCGCCTCCGCGTGCGTCGCCTCCGTATCGCCCAGTGTTCGCCGCACGGCGGTCACGTGTTTCTCCATCTCAGCCGTGAGCGCGTCGAACCGCCGATTCGTCGCGTCACGGAATGCCGTCTGCTCTTCGATGAGCCGCTGCTCCAGCCGTTCCAGGCGACCTTCGAAGACCGCAAACTGCTCGCCGAACAGAATGGCCCGGACCTGCTCGAGGTGCTCGGAGGTCTGGGCGTCGGCCCCGGCCCGCGACCCGTCCTGTGGTGCGCGCGTGGTCTGGCGTGACGACTTCTTCGTCATGCGGCTCGATCGATCTCCCTCAGAAAGCTGAAGCGAGACGAAGACCCCAGAGAAGATACACTTCGGGCGCTGGGGGTGAAGGTCAGTTGTGGCGGTGTAGGATGAAGCACCCGCGACGCGGCGAGTCAGTCCCGATAGGTGACGACCACCCTGGCCAGGTAGCGGTCGACGGCCTCGACCGCCTCTCGGATGGCGAACAGGTCCGCATCGCGGGCGGCGCGCTCGATGGCAAAGCCTCGGGCAGATATCTCGCCGAAGCCGTAAGCCGCACCCGACCCGGCCAGCCGGTCGCCCAGTCCGCGGACGGTCGCGAGGGTACCTCCGTCCAGGGCCGACCGCATGGCGGCGACATCCGCTCGACACCGCTCGAGATACCGCGCGACCAGATCGGCCATGCGTCGCTCGATCTGAACGGGTGGGTGCTCCGGCACTGGGTCGTTGGGCATAACCGTCACGGCGTTTCGGTTCACGGCGCGCCGCGATCGTCGTACCGGGTGCGCCGCGTGCTCCCCGTGCAACTCCAGGGCCAGGGACGGATTTGCTGGAACGAGCTGCTCCGGAGCGTATCAGAACGGGATGGTCGTTCCGAAAACCGTCCGCTGTCGTTCCGATTCGGTCCCGGCCTTCGGACGGATCGCTGAGATTTGCCGGACTGTCAAATCCCGCGCCGGCGAGTACATTTGTGCGAACCGAACGGGCCGACACATGGCGCAGTCATCCGGATCGCCGTCGCGGGACACCAAGGGACTCGTCCTCCTCGTGGACGATGACGTCCTGCTCGGCGAGTTGCAGCAGCGGTGGCTCGAATCCGAGGGCTTCGAGGTCCGGATCGCGCACGACGGCGAAGGCTGCCTGACGGCGTTGGCCACCTCCCTCCCCGACACGGTGTGCCTCGATCTCGTCATGCCCGGCATCGACGGCTTCGAGACCCTCGACCGCATCAAGGCGCACCATCCGTTCCTCCCCGTGATCGTGATGACCGCGCAGACCGGCGCTGAGTTTGCCGTGAGGGCGATGAAGGCCGGCGCATACGATTACCTGGTGAAGCCCGTGGACCAGGCCAAGTTCGTGGCCGAGGTGACGCACGCGGTGGAGCGGTCGCAGATGTCGGTGCGGCTTGCTCAGTTGGAGCGCGAGGCGGAGGGTCGCGGGTACCCGGGAATCATCGGTCAGTCACGACCCATCCGGGAGCTGTTTCGGCGCCTCGATCGCGTGTCGGCCAGCGACATCACGGTGCTGATCCATGGAGAGAGCGGCACCGGCAAGGAGCTGGTGGCCAAGGCCATCCACGCACAGGGCTCGCGCCGTGAGGGGCCCTTCATCCCCCTGAGTTGCGCTGCGATCCCCGAATCGCTCCAGGAGTCGGAGCTGTTCGGTCATGAGAAGGGCGCGTTCACCGGAGCAACCGCCCGACGCGCCGGGTGCTTTGAGCGGGCCGACAGCGGAACCTTGTTTCTCGACGAGATTGGCGAGCTCTCCGCGAGTCTCCAAGCCAAGTTGCTTCGCGTGCTGCAAGAGCGGACGTTCTTGCGGGTCGGCGGATCTGCCGAGGTGCGCTCCGATTTTCGCCTGGTCGTCGCGACCCATCGTGATCTCACAAGGGAGGTTCAGGCCGGCACCTTCCGGGAAGACCTCTACTTCCGCGTTGCGGTCATGGACCTCGAGGTTCCGCCGCTCAGAGCGCGCCGCGACGATATCCCGCTTCTCGCCGGGCATTTCCTGAAGCTGGCAGCGGGGAATCGCTCAAAGGCACTGTCCATTGCGCCCGAGACAATGGGGCGCCTGGCGTCGTATGCATGGCCCGGGAACGTCCGCGAGCTGCAGAACGCGATCGAGCGCGCCGCGGTCGAGGCCGACGGCCGCGCCATACGTATCCGGGATCTTCCCAAGCGCGTTCGGGAGGACGGCACGGGGAGCACCCCGGCTCCAGACACCGGACACGGGGCGAACACCGCGTCGCTGCCCGAGGCGCCGCCGGCTGCCTCTGCGCGAACCGAGCCATCGGCGGCGCCCGGGCGCCCTCGGTCGCTCGAAGAGATCGAGCGCGACGCGATAGCCGAAGCGCTCGAGCGCCACGACGGCAATGTGGCGCAGGTGGTGCGAGAGCTCGGGATCGGACGCACCACGCTCTACCGCAAGATCAAGAAGTACGAGCTTCGCTCCTGACGCGGAGTGTTTTCGACGCCCGTTCTCGCTCCGTCACCCGTGCTCACGTCCCATTCTGACGTGATCGATTCCGGAATGAAACAACGCCCGCTGGGTACCGGCTCGGGTGCCAACCTTGTAAACCTTTTTGCCGCAGAGACTTATATTCTGGTATACGCCTTGCTCTTCGCCAGGGCGAATTCGCGATCGATCTTCCAAGGAGGCAACTTGATGCAGAGGAAATGGTTGAAACGGAGCGCCGTGGTGACTGCCGTTGGTCTGGCAGCACTGGCGACGCCCGCGTTTGCCCAGCGTCCGGGCGCCGTGGAGCTGGGCGCGTTCGCCCGGTACACGTGGTTCGACAGCACCCTGACGCTCAAAGACCACATCGGGTTCGGCGGCCGCTTGGGCGTCTTCTTCGTGCCGAATCTGGAACTCGAGGCAACGGGATCCTATACGCAGGCGGAGCTGGACGCCGGAGGCAACCTCAAGTACATCCCGGTCCATGCCCGTCTCGTGTACAACGCCCCGCTGCATGATCGCGTCTCGATGCTGATCGGCGCCGGCGGAGTCTACAACATCTACGACAACACCGACGCGACCGACTTCGGCGTGAACGGTTTGTTCGGCTTCCGGTTCTGGCTGTCCGACGTGGTGTTTGCCCGTATCGAGGGGCTCGCTGATTATGTGCTGTCACCGGAGAACGGGGCCGACAAGAACTGGAACTTTGGCGCGCAGGGAGGCGTGGGCATCCTCCTCGGCAGTCGCGCCGCCGATACCGATGGCGACGGCGTGAGCGACAAGCGGGACGCGTGCGGGGGAACGCCGGCCGGCGAGCCGGTCGACAACCGGGGCTGCCCCCTCGATGCAGACGGGGACGGCGTGCCCAACTTCCAGGATCGGTGTCCCGACACGCCGACCGGCGAGCGGGTTGACGCCGAAGGCTGTCCACTCGACTCGGACGGCGACGGTGTGCGTGACTCGGCGGACCAGTGTCCCAACACGCCGCGCGGGACCGCGGTCAATGCGAGTGGTTGCGTCCCCGACGCGGACAGCGACGGCGTGCCCGACACGGCGGACCGGTGTCCCAACACGCCGCGCGGCGCCCAGGTCGACGGCAACGGCTGCGCCCTGGATGCGGATCGGGACGGTGTGCCCGACGTCCTGGACCGCTGCCCCAACACCCCGGCCGGCGCGACGGTCGATGCGCAGGGCTGCCCGAGCGACAGCGACAACGACGGTGTGCCGAACGGCATCGATCGCTGTCCGGACACCACCGCCAACACCCAGGTCGATCAGACCGGATGCCCGATACTCTTCCGGGAAGCCGAGACGCGGATCGTACTGGAGGGGGTCAACTTCGAGACGAACAGCGCGCAGCTCACGGCGCAGGCACGGATGATCCTCACCCGCGTCGGGGAGACCCTGCAGGGTAACCCCGAGGTGCGCGTCGAGGTGGGGGGGCATACCGACAACACCGGGTCACGCGCGTACAACATGGGACTCTCTCAGCGGCGTGCGGAGTCGGTCGTCGCCTACCTCGTGCAGCAGGGCGTGGCGGCCAACCAGCTCGAGGCGAGGGGGTACGGCCCAGACAATCCCGTGGCCGACAACGGCACGCGTGACGGTCGCGCTCAGAACCGCCGCGTGGAGCTGCAGCGGTTGGATCAGTAACAACGAGTCGGCGGGCGCCGCGCAGCGACCTCATGCGCGCGGCGCCCGCCGTGGTTCATCCATCATCCCAGCATAGGAGTTGCAGAGTGCTGAAAGATTTCAAGGCGTTCGCCATGCGCGGAAACGTCGTCGACATGGCCGTTGGTATCATCATCGGTGGTGCGTTCGGCACGATCGTGAAATCGCTCGTGTCCGACATCATCATGCCGCCGATCGGCATCCTGCTCGGCAACGTGAGCTTTTCCAACCTGTTTGCCGTGGTCAAGGCAGGTGACGTCCCCGGGCCGTACCTGACGCCCGACGCGGCCGCCGAGGCGGGCGCGGTCACGGTCAATTACGGAATGTTCATCGACAACATCGTGAGCTTCCTGATCGTGGCGTTTGCCGTCTTCCTCTTGGTGAGAGGCCTCATGCGCATGCAGCAGAAGGAAGAGGCCGCTCCGCCCCCACCGGACAAGAAGGAATGTCCGTATTGCCTCACGAAGGTGGCAATCAAGGCCACCCGCTGCTCGAGCTGCACGTCCGAGCTCAAGGCCGCGTAAGGCAAGAGTTGCTTCGTAGCAGGACACGCCCCTCGATCGTGAATGCGGTCGTGGGGCGTGGTGTGCATTCAGGGTGTCCTTCAAGACGGACACGATCCGGCCTGGTAACGTGTGATCACCGCCACACGCTCCAGTGCCGAAGCGAGATACCGTTAGAACACTTCATGCCTAGTCGAGGTTGCCCACCGTGACGAATCGCTTCTCATATCGGCTCGCGGCGACCGCTCTGCTGCTGGCGGGTATTGCATGTGCCGACGACCTGCCCGGACCCAACGGCAATCCCGAGCCGTCCGCGACCCTGGTTGGAGCAGGGGACATTGCCGCATGTGGCGAGAGCGCCCACGAAGAGACGGCGCGGGTGCTCGACACCATCCCGGGCACCGTCTTCACGGCCGGCGACAATGCATACCCCGATGGCACCGCCCAGCAGTTCGCCGACTGCTACGATCCGACCTGGGGCCGGCACGCCGCACGCACGCGCCCGTCACCGGGCAATCACGACTACCACACGCCGGGTGGGGCCGCCTACTTCGCCTACTTCGGCGCGAACGCCGGTAACCCCGGCGAGGGCTACTACTCCTACGAGCTCGGGAGCTGGCACGTCATTGCGCTGAATAGCAACATCGATGTCGACCCCGACTCGCCCCAACTGCAATGGCTCCGCGGCGATCTCGCAGCCCACCCCGCGATCTGCACGGTGGCGTACTGGCACCATCCGCGCTTCAGTTCCGGCCAACACGGGAACGACGACGCCATGCAATCCATCTGGGAGGCGCTGTACGACGCCGGGGTCGATGTGGTGGTGAACGGGCACGACCACAACTACGAGCGCTTCGCGCCGCAAACGCCGACAGGAGCTCCCGATGCGGTGCGAGGGATCCGTGAGTTCGTCGCGGGGACAGGGGGCAAGACGCTCAGAGACTTCGCAGCTCTGGTCGCAAACAGCGACAGCCGCAACAGTGACACCTATGGCGTCTTGAAGCTGACACTGCGGTCAACGGGTTACGACTG
The DNA here is from genome assembly GCA_029863245.1 of Gemmatimonadota bacterium. GTDB lineage: Bacteria > Gemmatimonadota > Gemmatimonadetes > Gemmatimonadales > GWC2-71-9 > JAOTVV01. The sequence continues at coordinate 30,338 of JAOTVV010000016.1, read as the reverse complement.
GGACTTCATTCCGGCCGGTGGTGGACAGTTCGTCGATGTCGGAAGCGGGGCCTGTCATCCGTAGTCGCGCGGGGCGCGACCACGACGGGGACGGGACGGCGACGCGTCGCCGCCGGACAACCGTGTGAACACGCGAGAATTGCCGTAGGCCGCACGCCACCGTTGTCGCAATTCGCACCACACGCGGCAGTGTTCCTCCATCGCCCGCACCTCGTCTCCCCACATCCCGTCTAACCGGTTGTAAAACAATCAGTTAGGGGACATCACACGCGGCACGCCGTTTGCTCCTTGGCAATTGGGAGCCGGGGGTGTGCAAAGCCGCCCTCCCGGATCGTCACCCTGGTTGAACCCACAACCCGGACGAGACGCCCATGCGGCTGCTGTACCTGGTTGGCATCACCTACATCGCCATCAGTGTGTACGCGGTGATCCGCGGCCCCGTGCCGGTCGGCGCGACGTCCTACGTCCTGGCGGGCGATCCCACACAAGACGGCGCGGTCTGGTTCAGTCACGTGAAGCCATTCTGCAACACGCTCGAGGTGGAAACCCTCCACCGACAGACCCCTCCACCCACGTCACGCGGCGGTGCCGGGTACAGTGCCGCGTGCTGGGCACTCGCCGGACGGATCGAGGAGGCGCGCGACGTGATCCTCGCACTCCAAGGGAACGAGCGGTGGAAGGCGGCGGGGGTCGTGTTTGCCATCGGTCACCCGATTGCGGACATGGGCGATGACCGATCCGCCGGGCCGATCATGGAGTTGGTGATCGAGTTCTGGCCCAACCACTACCAGGCGCTGTACCACGCCGGGGCCGCACGCTACGCCCTCGGTGACTACGGCCTCGCCGAAACCCACTTGCGAGAATTCCTCCGGCATTACGACCAGAATGACGGCTGGACGCGAAGCGCCAAACGGATGCTCGAGGAGATTGACACCCAATGACCGACACCCTCGTGACGGTCTGCGTGATCTGCGGTGCACCCGAACCGTTCGGACTGAGCGTCTGCCCCGCGTGCGGCGGCACCGCCCAGGCGGTCGGCGACACGTTGATCTTCGTAAAGCCCACCGAGGCCCGGCACGACACGCGTCATGTGCTGTCCGCGCTCGAACCGCTTCTCGCGGGTCACGCTCACCGCGAGGGACGGGATCTGGTGGCGGCGGGTCACCGTGCGCTGATTCGCGTGCCCGCCGCGGCGGCTGACGCGGTGGTACGGCGTCTTGCACTTCACGACGTGCCGGCGGTGGCTCGGACGGCGGGAACGACGTGGGCGTCGGCCCCGGCTTCGCTCTACGTTCTGCTCGGCGTCATGGTCCTGGTCGGAACGTGGGCCGGTCGGATCGCGGAACCCATGCTCGTTTGGACCAGTCCGTTGATGGGCCTCCTGCTCCTGCTGGCGGCACAAGTGCGCTTGCGCGATCCGGCGATCGCCAGCCCTCGCCGTCGCGCCGTGTTCCCGGCGCCGGTGGAAGATCTGATCGTTACGACATTCGCCGCGTTGCCACTCGGAACCGCTCGCGATCTCCTCTCCAGTCTGGTACAAGCGGCCGAGCCCGTCTATCGGGCCCTGCGGCGCGGTCCGGCCGGAGGTGCGTGCAAGAGGGACGTGGAACAGCTCCTCACCCATGCGTGTCGCGCGGCGATCGACCTCTCGGACCTCGACCATGGTCTCGCCGCCGTGCTCGACGAGGCCGCCATCGACCGCGTGACGTCGCTCCACGATGGCCTGGCCTCCCGGTTCCGGCAGGGGGTGAGTGTGTTGTATCGGCTCCGGGCCGAAACCGTCGATGCCGATCCGGCCCGTGAGGAGTTGGCCGAGCTGCTGGAAGCGCTGGATGCCGATGTTACCGCCTACGCTGCCGCTCGGGCCGAAGTCGATTCGTTATTGGAGCCCGAGGCCGCTACTGAATGAGGGGGGTTGGCGATCGCCACGCGCCGCCCGTCAGAGACTCGGGGTGAGCCCTCCAGCGTAGCGACCTGGACTCAAGGCTGCGGGAGGGGCGGGACTCTTTCCACCGTCAGGCTATCCACGACCCGAAGCTCAGCATCGTACGCGGTGAGCGTGGTTGCGGTACTCGGCGACGTAGGACCCACCAGCAGATACGCCGACACGGAATCGCCCGCGGCTGACACACGTTGCTCGATCACGAGCGACAGGGTGTCAGCGCGGAACACACCGTCGGCGCTCTCATCGATGGATCCGTTCAGCCACGCGCCGCTCACAAACGCGGAGAGCTCCGTCGAGTCGGCATCCGCGGTCTCGACGTAGAGCTCGAGCGTCGCGTCGACGGGGACACCAAAGAGAGCACCGGTTACGCGGTAGAGCCCTTCCCGACCGTCGTCCAGATTCCCCACGACCCTCACCTCGTTGGTCGCGGCGACGAGGCTCCCGAACACCCCCATCCCGCCTTGCAGGTTGTTGACGAATCCGCGGCCGGAGGGCGGGATGTTGCCCGATCGCACGAAATCAAAGTACCGCGCGTCGCCGAGCGCGACGGTTACGTCGTAGTAGCGACCGGCTGCAAACACCGGCGGGAACTCGTCAGGGATGCCGGACGTATCCTGCAGAAACGCTGAAATGATGTCCGGCAGGTTACCGGGCACGGTCATCGCGGTCGAGTCGACGACGAACCAGAACCCCGGAACCGACGATCCCGAAACGGTCGGCCGTCGCACTTCCAGCTGTAGCGCCCGGCCCGCAATGACCGCAGCGTTGGCCTTCAAGGAGTCGACGTCCCGGTTGAGCGTGAGCACGGGACCCGGCACCTCGACCGCGGTGGAGGCGACCCGCATGACAAAGGCGGTGGCGCCAGGCACCTCGCTGGTTCCCGTGACCACGGCACCGCCCGGTGTGACGACGCGGAGCTCGAGGGTGTCACCGGCCCGCATCATAGGACACCCGTCTGGACTCCAGTACACACCGGCCCCCATGGGGATGTCCGGCACGCCGGGGTCTTCCGTGAAGACCGTGGTGCCACAGGGGTCATTGGGATCGGTGCGGTTGGTGACCGTCACCGTCGCACCGGACACCGGCAGCGGCAGCGGGGTGCCCGGGACCACGATCGACTCCCGGTCGATCACGGCCAATCCCGTCAACGTCTGTTCCACGATCAGCCACTGCCGCGCGATGTCGGGGCGCATGATTGCCTGCACGATCACCATGGGATCACTTGTCGGCACGGTGACCTCACCGAACTCGCAGGCGGCCGACAGCGCAGTTGCCGCCAAGAGGGCGAACCGACACATGACGTTCAAAACTCGAACTCCATACCGAAGCTGGGCAGCAGCGGCAGTTGCGAGATGGCGCTCCGGGTTGGGGGTGCGTCGTCAAAGTCGTAGAAGTACAGAAACACGTTTCGACGGTTCAGCGCGTTGGCGATCTGCACGTATGGTTTCAGCACACCACCCCACGCGCGCTTCTCCCAGCGCAGGGTCACATCGAGGCGACCGTAGTACGGATATCGTTCGCTGTTCAGCACCGGGCTCGCGATGGGCTCCCGCTCGAAATCGTCGAAGGTGTGCGTCGCAGCCCGGTAATAGCGGTGGTCCCATTCCCCGACGAACGGGGTGAACGGAAGCGGGGACCCGTAGCCCCACCGCACGCCGAGGTCACTGCCCAACGGACCCGGTGCCTGCACCACGACATTCACCGTGTGGCGCCGGTCGTGTACCGCCGGGTACTCGGTACCGTTCGCCCGTCGAACCGCTTTGGTGAGGCTGTACGCGATCCAGCCCGTGACCCGCCCCCAATGGCGGCGCAGCAATACATCGAATCCCCACGCGTCGCCACTCACGGGTATGGTCTCGTCGCCCGCGACAGCGGGGTCCTCGTTGAGGTTCGCGTCGACGATGTCGGTGAAGGTCTTGCGGTACGCCTCGATGGACACCGATTCGGCGTCGCCGAACCACCATTCCAGCCCCACCACCGCCTGGTCCGACCGCGCGACCGCGATCGCCGAATCCGCCCCGATCCAGAGATCGAACACATTCCAGGGGAGATTCTGGTCCCGCAGGGAGTGGAGCGCCTGGTGGTATCGCCCCACAGCGGCCGTCACGGCCAGCGCCGGGGTGACGAACACCTTGGCACTGAGCCGCGGCGCGAGATTGACCACGTCCGGACCCTCGACAGCTTCCACGCGAACGCCGGGACGAACGAGGAACCCGGGAACCACGCGCCACTGCTCGTCGGCAAACGCGGACCAGACACGCGGCTGGAACGCGCTCTCAAGGAACGACGTCCCGAAACTCTCCGACTTGGCGCCGTACGTCAGGTGATAGTCCTCGACGCCGATGCCGACCTGGACTTCGTGCGCGGGGTGGGGTGCCAGGAGCATTCGAGCGCGCCCCGACACGAGGCGCGCCGTGTTCTCCGCCGCGAACAGCCCCGGCTCCAGTCCCGCACCGGCGGTGAAGCCGGTGACGCCTCCTTCGACCGTGAGCCGGTGTGGCCCAAGACGTTGATCGTACCGGATCCCGAAGAGATGATTACCCCAATCCGCCACGAGCCGCACGGCGTCCTGTCCCGGACGCGCTTTCGTCCACGTCCAGTCGAGAACATCCCGACCCCAGTACCCGGTGAGGGAGAGGGTGGCGCGCTCGCCAAGCGGCACCTGCACCTTGCCCAGGGCATCGGCGAAGTAGTACGGCAACGACGTCTCGCTGAGCAGTCCGGCCAGGACATCAGCGTAGGTACGGCGGCCACTCACCAACCAGGTCGCGCCCGTCCCGCCGATGGGACCTTCGGCCAGCACCTTGCTCGACAGCAGCGAAATGCTTCCGCGCACACCAAACCGATCGCGCCGGCCCGGACGGACGGACACGTCCAGCACGCTACTCAGCCTTCCTCCGTATCCAGCGGGAAATACCCCAGCAAAGAAGTCGACGTTCTCGACGGCGTCGGTATCGAAGGTGCTGAACAGACCGCCCAGGTGCGACGGATTGAACACCGTGACACCGTCGAGCAGGGTCAGGTTCTGGTCCGGCTCGCCGCCGCGCACGTTGAAACCCACGGTGTAGTCGTTGAGCGCGACGATCCCGGGGAGCATCTGGACTACGCGCACGACGTCCGCCTCGAACGGCGCCGGCAGCCGAGTGATGGTTTCGCGATCGATGCTGACGACGCTGGGTTGCACCTGCCGTTCGAAGCGCGTGCGGGCCTGGAGTTGTCCTTCGGTTGTGATCGCCGGGAGCGCGATCGGTGCGAGCTCCAGGAACACCCGCAGGACATCCTGGTCGGGCTCGAGCCACACCGAGTCCGGCCGAACCCCGATCCGATTCAGCGTGAGTCGTACCCGAATCCGAGGGACCGCCCGCAGGTCAAAGGCGCCACTGCTGTCGGTTACGACTGCTCGGCCCAGGGTCGGGATCTCGACCAGCACCCCAGGGAGCGCTGAGCTATCGCGAAAAGAGAGAACCGTACCCGTGATATCGCGGACTCCCTGGGCGTGGACCGCTTCGGCAGCCGCGATGGCAAGCAGAACGACAAGAACGGAGGAGAACGCGAGTCGCCTCAGCACCAACCATCCCCACATCGCACGAACGCGCATGGAGAAACGTACCTAGGAAGGTGCTGGGGGCTCCAAACTGCGGCGGCCGGAACGGCAGGAGAGCCGACAAAGACGACTAGGACGAGAAAGACGCCTGACTGGCCCGCGATAACAGTCGTCTCAGTCTTCTAGCCCGCTCACCGCTCACAGTTCAGGTCTCACGTCCCTCGCAACAACATCACATTCCCGTTCACCGTCACCAGCGTCAAATCGAACCCCCCGCTGCCAAGCGTTCCCTGCATGCTTCCGGCATTGATGCGCGTCAAGGAGAAATCGGATGAGGCGTTCCCATTCGTCGCGGTGAGCTCGACCACGGCATTTGTGTTTGCCGGGACTTCCACGCTCACGTTCCCGTTGACCGTGACGAACTCCAGATTTCGATCCAGATTCCCTTCGCCCATGGTCACGACGATGTTGCCGTTCACGACGATGGCCTCGGCGAGCTCCGTCGTCGTGATCGTCACGCCGCCGTTGACCACCAGAGCTGAGGCATCGCTCTCGAGGTTGGTGCCCGTGACGGAACCGTTCACCGTCAAACCGTCAAAATTGACGTCGGCCGGCACGGCGACCGTAAACGTGACCTCGACATCGTTGTTCTGGTTGTTCAACCGGGCTTGGTCGCCGGGCGCACACACGTTCGCGGGCTGCCCAGGCACGTCGGGATAGACCGCGCAAATCGTCACCCCACCGGCGTGGGGCACCACCACGATGTCCACGGTGGCTGGGTCGCTCTGGTCCCCTTCCTTCTGCGCTGTCACCACAACCTCGTTGCCCGTTGCCAGTGACGCGTTGATGCTGCCGTTCGTGCCCTTGATCTCGATGAGGTCACCTGGGTCGACCACGCCGGTCCAGTCGAAGTCGATGACGATCGGACCAGTCGACTCTCCGCATCCCAGGAACGCAAACCCAGCAACGACTGCAGCAGCCACAATCATCCGAGCCCGTCTCATGACCCCTCCTCGCAAAGCCACGTCAATGTTGTGCGAATGGTGGAAGAGGTCAAACGATTTGGCGGGGGAATTACGACCAAAGGCATCTGGAAGGAGGGGCAGCCCGCTCACGTCCCGCAATCCACGTCCGTCCCAAGGCCTCCTTCAGCCCCTCCATTACCCAGACTTCGTTGTCCTGCGTGCACAACCGAGAATCTGAAGCGGCTCGGTCCGGATTCCGCGTTGCCCCGCCAGGAGGTGCCGCAAGACCGCAGGAGCGTTCCGAACTCCGGCCACCTCAGTCCTTCCGGCCGGGGGGCTCCACGTCCACCAGCACCACCTCCACATTCATCGTCGCCGGGGCGAGCCCACGCACGTGCGCGGCGCGTAGCGCCGCGAAGGCTGTGGGAGCCGGCACGCCGCGCACCCGGATGCGGAGCACCGCGTCCGCGGGCGCCTCGGCGATCGCATCGGTGAGCAGGGTCTGGAGCGCGCCGAACTCGACGCCATTGGCCTCTACATCCACGAGCACCATGGGCCGCGCCGGAAGGCGATGGAAGGTCCACTGCTTCAGGATCCCACCGCGATCGGCTCCTGGCTCCACCTGGAGCACCAGATAGCCCTTCGCCTCATCCCGCTCGGCAAATGAGGTCCGCTCGATCGATCCGGGATACAGCACCGGCGTCGGGAGCGGCCGGCCGCGCAAATCGGCGGTGAGCACCTGATGCCGATGGATGTGACCGGTGAGCACCGCCGCGAACGGTGGCGGCACGTCGCCGGCCCTGACGACGTCGTCGGTGTACCGGAAGGTGAAGTCCTTGGGTCCGACCGTCGCCCCCTCGAAACACTGATGCACGCAGAGCAGATTCACGTCGGCACCGACGCCCCTCCATTCCGTCTGCCCGAGTAAGCTGCGAAAGGCCCCGCGCACGCCGCGCCTGCAGAACGGGAATCCTGCAATGGCTACCCGCACACCCTCCCACTCCGCCGTGAACGTCCTGGGCCGGTCGAAGATGTGGATGCGGGGATGCTCGGCAAGCATCGGAAACGGGATCGCCGATCGCTCGTGATTTCCAGGCACGACATAGACGGGGATCCCGGCATCTGCGACCCGTTTGAGGGGCGCAAATCCGGCGTGGACGAGCTTGGCCGGCACGCGGCTGCGATAGAAGACGTCGCCCCCGTGGATCACGGCGTGCACGCGGTGGTCGTGCGCCGCCTGCAACGCCCGCTCGTAGTTGGCGAAGAAGTCCGGTCCACGCCGCCGCCGCGCGATTCGAGGCCGCAGCGGCATGTCGATGCCCAGATGGGTGTCGGCGAGGAACAGGATGCGGATTGCTGAGTTCGCCATGCGCGGTCACTCCCGGGGAGGGCCCATCGAGAAATAACCACGCTTTGACACCGCCGCTCAAACGGCGTTAGCTATAGCCCGGTGACCACCGATCCCCACCGTCCGCTCCGCGACGACGTCCGGCTCCTTGGCAGCCTCTTGGGCGAGACCCTGCGTCAGCAAGAAGGCGTGCCCCTGTTCGAGACCGTGGAGCGCGTGCGCGCGCTCTCCAAGCGTGCGCGACAGGGTGAAACGGGATGCTTCGGCGAACTACGGGAACTGCTCCAACAGCTTCCGGTGGACGACGCCCTGCCCGTCGCCCGGGCGTTCGCGCACTTCCTGACGCTGGCCAACATCGCTGAACAGCATCACCGCGTGCGCCGGCGGCGCGAATACCAACATGATCCCGATGCGCCGCCCCAGCCGGGGTCGTTCGCGGACGCACTCGCCCGCCTTCTCGAGAGGGGGATCCCACCCGACGCCCTGTTCGAGCAGGTGTGCACCCTGCAAGTCGAGCTGGTGCTCACCGCGCACCCGACTGAGATCGTGCGCCGCACGCTGCGACGATCCCATCGGCGCATTGCGGATCTCCTGGGGCGGCAGGACCGCAGTGACCTGACGCCTGCCGAACGGGAGGAAATCCGCCAATCCCTGCTGCGCGAGATCACGATCGCGTGGGAGACCGACGAAGTGCGCCACACCCAGCCGACACCGCTCGACGAGGTCCGCTGGGGACTCGTCGTGTTCGAGCAGACGCTGTGGGACGCGGTGCCAGCCAATCTCCGCGCGCTGGACCGGGCCCTGCGGTCGGCCATCGGCAGGGAACTCCCCCGGGACGCCGCGCCGATCCGCTTCGGCTCGTGGATGGGGGGCGACCGCGACGGCAACCCGCACGTGACCCCCGAGATCACCGTGCAGGCGACGCTGCTCGCGCGTTGGATGGCGGCCGACCTGTATCTCCGGGAGCTGTCGGCGCTCAGGGCGGAACTCTCGCTCAGTGATGCCAGCCCCGAACTGAGGGCGCAGGTCGGGAAGACACGCGAGCCCTACCGCGCGCTGCTCCGGGATCTGCGCGACCGGTTGCGGGCAACCCGCACGGGCATCGAGCTGATGCTCGAGTGGAAGGTCCCCGATCGCGCCACGGCCGAGCGCATGTGCTGGCGGGCCGAGGATCTCGCCGAGCCGCTCGAGCTGTGCCGTCGGTCGCTCGAGGCCACGGGTGCGGGCGTCTTGGCCGGCGGCCGGCTGCTGGACATTCAGCGCCGGCTCGCGTGCTTCGGCTTGACACTCGTGCGGCTCGACCTGCGTCAGGAGTCGGCGCGCCACGCCGAAGCACTCGACGCGGTCACACAGCAGCTGGGACTGGGCTCGTACGCCAGCTGGGACGAGACCGAGCGGCAACGGTTCCTGTGCGACCAGATCGCGGCGGGCGGCGGAGCCATCAGGCGGGCGTTGACGTCGACGGATCGATTCGAGCCCGACGTGCGCGACGTGCTCGAGACGTTCCGCACGGTGGCATCGATCCCTCCGGGATCACTGGGGGCCTATGTGATCTCGATGGCCACCCAGCCGTCCGACGTGCTCGCCGTCCAGGCGTTGCAGATCGCCGCTCGGCTCGATCCGCCGCTCCGCGTGGTTCCCCTGTTCGAGACGGTGGACGACCTGCGGCGGGCGGGCGCCACCCTGCGCGAACTGCTCGCCATCCCCGGCTATCGCGACCGGATCGCGGGGCGGCAAGAGGTGATGCTCGGCTACTCGGACTCGGCCAAGGACGGCGGCCGGCTCGCCGCCGCTTGGGAGCTGTACGAGGCCCAGGAGGCCATCGTCGCTGCGTGCCGCGAGCAGAACGTGCCCCTCACCCTGTTTCACGGTCGTGGTGGCACGGTGGGACGGGGCGGCGGCCCCACCCATCTGGCGATCCAGTCGCAGCCACCCGGTTCGGTAGACGGCACGCTCCGCGTGACCGAGCAGGGGGAGATGATCTCCGCCAAGTTCGACCTCCCGGGCATCGCATCGCGGACGCTCGAGGTCTACATCACGGCCACGCTCGAGGCCACGCTGCTCCCGGCCGACGCGCCCGACCCCGCGTGGCGCGAGCATATGCGCGGGCTCGCCGACACGTCCCGCGAGGCGTATCGCCGGATCGTGTACGAGACGCCGGAGTTCGTGGACTACTTTCGCGCGGCCACACCCGAGGTGGAGCTGGGCGCACTCAAGATCGGCAGCCGGCCTGCGCGGCGGCGCCCGGGATCCGGGGTGCAATCGCTCCGCGCCATCCCATGGGTCTTTGCCTGGATGCAGACGCGCCTCTTGCTCCCCGCCTGGCTCGGGTTCAGCGAGGCCTTCGACGAGCCACTCCGCACCGGACAGCTCGAGACGTTGCGCGAGATGTGTGAGCGGTGGCCGTTCTTCCGGTCGACGGTCGATCTGGTGGAGATGGTGCTGGCCAAGGCGTCGCCGGCCATCGCCGCGCAGTACGACGAGCGGTTAGTCCCCGAAGGCATCCGCTCCATCGGGACCGACCTGCGGGAGCGCCTGGAACGTGCGACGGACGTCGTCCTTCAGGTAACCGGCCACGACCGCCTGCTCGACGGGAACCCCGTGCTACAGCGCTCCATCGACGTGCGCAATCCCTACATCGATCCCATCAACTTGGTGCAGACGGAGATCCTCTGTCGCCTGCGGAAGAGCCCGGACGACACGCGACTCCTCGACGCCATGCTCCTCACGGTAAACGGGATCGCGGCGGGCATGCGGAACACCGGATGACGTAGATCGGGGACCCGGCGTCCGAGGCCCCGTGTCGCCCACTACGTCGATGGTGGTCCGCTCTCCAAGTGACTCCTGAGCCGCATTTCCGCGGATTCCTCGCGCGATCGGCGGAGGCGTGCCGTCCGCCGGATGTGCACCACCGACGACACCACCACGAACCCGAGGGTGACGGCCACCGCCGTCCACGCGAGCGGCCGCTCCCGGGCCAGACCAACGCCGGACCCCACCGCGGTAAGCGCGCCGACCGCAGTCTCCCACACGGCGATGCGCGCGGTGCCCACGGTCGCTCGTACTCGGCCGCGTAGCTTCAGGCCGCCAGAGGCAAGCGCCAACGCACCGACCACCCACAGCAGGATTCCCATGCAGCACCCGCGCGCTAGCGCCCGGGCGGCCCCTTGCCCGACGCCGGGGCGCGCCACGTGTCGTTGTCGTGGTCATCGTCCGGATACACGCCGCGCGGGTCCAACTCCACGGCGACGAGCGACCGACCGGCCGGCAATCGGTAGACGAAGTCGGGGCCCAGCTTCCACATCTCGACGGGAAGTCGCAGGGTCTGTTTCGACCCATCCGCAAAGGTGAGCGCCAGCTCCGCGGGCATCACCATGGCACCACGGTTGCGCAGATGGATCTCCGTTTCGGTGCTGTCGCCCCCGAGCACCACCCCGGCAACGGCCTGGTCGAGCCGTGCCGTGGAGTAGATCCATCCGCGCCAGAACCAGTCCAGCTGCGCGCCCGCAGCGTCCTCCATGAAGCGAAAGAAGTCCGCCGGCGTGGGGTGCTTGAACGACCATGCCTCGGTGTAGTCCGAGAACGCTCGGTCGAATCGCTCGGGACCCAGCACCTCCGTACGCAGCAGATGCAGCATGAGCGCCGGTTTGAAGTAGGCCGCCCAGAACAGATCATGCTGCTCGTCGGGCGGGAGCGCCATGGCCTGTTCCCTGCCCGCAAGGGCGTGCAGGGCGTAGAGGTGCAGCGGCTGGAGGTCGATCGTGTCGCCGTACGCCTCGCCCGCGAAGTACTCCTCGACCGATCCGATGTCGATGAACGTATTGAAGCCTTCGTCCATCCACGGGTACAGCCGCTCGTTGGAGTTCACCAGCATCGGGTACCACTCGTGACCGAACTCGTGGGTCAACACCCAATACAGTTCCTCCCGCGACCCACCCCTGGGCACGAAGGTGAGCATCGGATACTCCATGCCCTCGTTGGGACCTTCGACCGTGGTGGCATGCGGGTAGGGATAGCGCGCCAGGCGTTCCGAGAAATGCTTGATGCTCACCCACGACATGCGGTTCGCCTCCTCCCACAGCGTGGCCTCCGGTCGGTAGAACGTCTGAATCAACGTCCCGTCCCACGTGCTCGCGTCCCACCGGAAATCCGGCGCCATGGCGAAGGCGAAGTCACGCACATTGTGCGCAACAAACCGCCAGGTTCTGGTGCCAGGCACCGCTCGTTGCCGCGCCTGGCGCGCCTCGTCAGCCGTCACGATTGCCACGGCCGACTCCGATCGGCGGGCTCGCGCGAGCCGCTCGCGCTGCGCAGCCGTCAACACCACGTCCGGATTCTGGACCGTCCCGGTCGCGGCTACCACGTAGCCCGCGGGTACCGTCAGCGCCACCGCGAAGTCGCCGTACTCCTGATAGAACTCCCCCGCGCCCAGGAACGGGGCCACGTTCCAGCCGCTCACGTCGTCGTACACGGCAACACGCGGATACCACTGTGCCACCTGGTAGAGCGTGCCGTCGCGACCCATGCGGCCGTACCCGTACTCCGGGAGCGTCCAGCGCCACGCCATCTCCAGCTCGACGGTTCCTCCCGGCGGGAGGGCCGTGGCGAGATCGACTCGCGCGACGGTCCCATAGACTCGATGGCCAACGGAGTGACCGCCCACCGTGAGATGCTCGAGGGTCATCCCGCTGCCGCCCTGGCAGGAGAAGTCGAACACGGCATCGCCAAATAGCAGGGGCGGGACGCTCAGCACGCCGGCCTCACTCTGCGGATCGCACAGGTTCGCGTCTAGGTTGAGCCACAGGAAGCGCAGCGTGTGGGGAGAGTTGTTGTGGTATCGCAGGGTCCCACTGCCGGTGAGCAGCTGGCTACTGGTGTCTACACTGGCCACGAGCGTGTAGTCGGCCCGCTGTTGCCAGTAGTCCGGCCCCGGCCGACCGGCTCCGGTCCGGATCGTGGTGGCCGCCGGCAGGTCGAGCCGCTCGAATGGGGAGCCACCCGTCCAGCCGATGCGCTGCTGTGCGTCGCCGGGCGGCGCAACCACTGACGACCCGAACACGAGCATACCGACCACCTGCACGGCCTTCCGCATGAGACGCTCCTGGTTCCGGTGAGCATGTGCCGATCGCGCTAAGTGTAGAGCGTCTCTGGAGTGCGTGCCACTCGGCGTGGTAGTCCGCCGTGATCGATGGCCGGGTGTTAGTCGGACACCCGGCGGAAAGAACGCCGACGAGCTGAGGGTCGACCGGCAGCCTCTGGCCCGAGGGTCGGGCCTACCTGCTCGGGACGGTGACCTCGCCGGTCACCGCCCGGGGAAGATCGATGGGAAGCAGATGCGGGATGTCCCCGATCTTGCGGACCAGGGCGTTGGCCTGCTCCACCTGCAGGTTGAAGCTGTCCACCGTGGCGGCGTACTGCGACTGGAGGGCTTGGAGCTGCGTGGCGGTCTGGTTGTAATCCCGGATGAGCCCGTTGTAGCGATCGACCACCGAGGTGTACTCGTCGTACATGCCGGCCGGGATCCCACGCGGGTACTGGGCCTCCACGTCCTCGATCCACTCGCGGAGCCGCTGGGAGTTGCGCTCGGTCTCCCCGAGCGTGCGCTCAAGGTTGGCCAACTCCTGCTCGAGCGCGGCGATCCGCGACTGTTCGGCCTCCAGGCGCACGGCGAGTGCCTTGAGCGCCGAGCGATCCTCTCGGTGACGCACCAGGTGCCCCCCGATCATGAAGGCGTTCACGCCGACGTAGCCGGCGATGGCGACCCCCACGATGACCAGCAAGGACTTGGTGCGGCTCACGAGTCACCACCTCCTGGTGGGTTGCGATCCGACGGGGCATCCCGCGGCGCCGGCGCCGGCCGTAGACACCATCTGTTCCCCATATACGACGGCGTCCGACGGGAAGCAACCCCCTCGAGCCATCGGGGAACGGTCTAGTCCGCGAACGGTGATTTCTTTGGGCGAGACAGGGTCCCCGCCGCCGCATCGAGCATCCGCAGCAATTCCTCCTCGCTCAGCTCGAACGGGTCCTGCTCGTATCCCGGAGCCGGCACCGTCAGGCCCCGGCCAGGGTTGCCCGATACGGGCTCGAGCTGCCACGCGTTCCTCGTTCGGTCACGCACTTCCCACACGTGCCCGGCCCGGTCGGTGAATCGTCGGTAGCCCATGACTGCTCCTCGGGTTGGTTCCGTTGGTTCAGAAGACGAGACGCAGGATGCCCGCTGCGAGCGCAACGACCACGAGGAGCACGCTGCTGCCGGCAGCCACGGCCGTGATGACGAGCCAGAGTGGGTTGCTCACGATCATCCAATTGGCCAGGTCTACCCCGAGCGTGTCCAGATCGCTTCGCAGCGCACGGGCAGCGCGGAGGGCACGGAACACCCCACGCAGCAGCCGGAACCGTCCGGTCTGGAGCGACGCCCTCACCTGTCCCGCCTGACTCGTGGTCTTGTCGACGAGATCGCGGAAGGCATCCTGGACTCGAACGGCCGTCACGGCGGCATCCAGCGCTCGCGCGTAGTACCACAGCAGAGCCGCCGGAGCGAGGCTGAGCGCAAACACGAGCGGGCGAACCCCACCCAGACCCGGATAGACGAGGGCCCAACAGCCAAGGGCTCCACCGACCGCGACCACCGCCGCGGCGCGGACGGCTCGGGCACCCACACCGGAGATCCAATCGAGCCGCGCGACGGCGGCGTTCAACGTTCCGGACACGGTGAGTCTGGATTGCTGCTCCATGCACGTCCACCTGTGAGCGTCTGCTCTTCAATGATGCCCGGAGCGTCCCCGAGAGACCAGTCCGGGAGACGTCCGACTGGCCTTCGCCCGGACGAGTTCATATCCTTGCCTAGACTCACGGGGAGGTGCGGTTGCCGGACGAGCGCGCAGGGATCGCCCAACGGCTGGCGGTCTATCTGGACCCGGGCAGTGACGAGCCCCTGTTTCGCCAGATCGTCGATCGGATCTGGCTGGAGGTGGTGACGGGCACGCTGGAGACCGGTGAGCGGCTTCCGACGGTCCGGCAGCTCGCCATCGATCTGAGCGTGCACCCTAACGCCGTGCAGCGGGCCTACAAGGAGCTCGAGCTGCTCGGGGTGCTGGTCACACGACCGGGTGGCACGTTCGTCGCTCTGACGTCGCCCGACACGTCCGCGATCGAGCGGCGTGCGCAACTCGACCGGCTGTGCACCGATATGCTCGCCCAGGGGCGCGCATTCGGGTTCACCATCGACGACATCATCGATGCTCTCGCCGAGTCGCGCGCAGCGCGCCGTGAGGGCGGAACGCGGGAGGCGGAATGATCAACGAGTTCCTGCCGGTGCGCGCGAAGACACCCGCACCGAGACGGTATACCGGGAGGCCCAGCATGACCTCGCCCACCGACACACGGTATCCCCCGGCCGCCATGCTTGGCGGCTTCGTCACGGCCGCCAGCGTCATAGGGATCGGGGCCCTGTTCTCGCTGCTCACACCACCGGTTGGCGCACTCGTCGTCGGCGGCATTGCCGCGGTGGCGGGCGCGTTCGTGGGCTCGTCCATCAAGTTCGCCGACCAATGGGAGAAGGCGGTGGTGCTGCGGCTCGGCAAGTATCGCGGGCTCCGCGGACCCGGGCTGTTCTACGTCATCCCGGTGATCGATCGCGTCACCTATCACATCGACCAGCGAATCCGCACCACCGACTTCGGCGCCGAGTCGTGCCTCACCAAGGACACCGTGCCCGTGAACGTCGACGCGATCGCGTTCTGGATCGTGTACGATGCCGAGCGCGCCGCGCTCGAGGTGCAGGAATACCAGCAGGCGGTGGTGCTCGCGGCCCAGACCGCACTCCGCGACGCCATCGGGAAGCACGACCTCGCCGAGCTGATTCAGTCGCGCAAGGAACTGGGACGTGGACTGCAGCAGATCCTGGACGAGAAGATGCACGACTGGGGCATCCAGGTGCAGTCGGTCGAGATTCGCGACGTGATCATCCCGAAAGCGCTGGAAGAGGCCATGTCGCGGCAGGCCCAGGCCGAGCGCGAGCGCCAGGCGCGGATCATCCTCGGCACGGCGGAGACGCAGATCGCCTCGAAGTTCGTCGAGGCCGCGGAGAGCTACAGCCAGAACCCCGTGGCGCTCAACCTGCGAGCGATGAACATGCTCTACGAGAGCATCGTGAAGCGCGGATCGCTCATGGTGGTGCCGTCCGGACTCGCGGACTCGCTCAATACACCCAACATCCTGGGCCTCGCGGGACTCGCGGGCGGTGCCGGACTCCTGAAGACCGGGGGCGAGACCCGGGACGAGACGAAGCCTACCGAACCGCCTGACGAGGACTGACGGAGTCGGCAGGGTCACGGCCGGGAGAACGGTCGGGTCACGGCGTCGCGCCAATATCCCAAAGGATCTCTCAGGCGGTGCAAGGGTGAGGCGACGGTGGCAGTTGGCACTGATCCCGAGCGTGACGATGGCCGTGAGCGCTTGTTTCCCAACGCTCCACACGGCACGCATCGATCCGGGCCTGCATGTCGACGCCGGTGTAACCGTGCTCGGCGACCAGGCCCGAAATGGTGAGGCGCAGGGCCCCGACTACATCGCGTACCTGGCTCCCTCCTTTGCGTTCGGCGACCGCGTGGAGCTCGGCCTCCCGATCGGCATCTACCTCGAGGAGGGATTCGCCAGCTTGAGTGGCGACGCCTTCACGCGCTTCGGTGAGAACCCGCAAACCATCGTCCTCTGGCCGTACCTCAAATTCGCCATGCTCCCCACCGACGGCCCGCACCACTTGGCATTCATTGCACAGGGTGCGTGGATGTTCCCGGGCAACGTAGGGGTGCGCTACGGTCAGGACCTTGGAAGCTGGGAACCATTTGCGGGCCTGTCTCTCATCTTCTCGGGCGGCCCGGCCGGGGACGATCCCGTCGTCACCCGCTATCAGGAAAGCGGCCAGTCGATGCTCGCGCTGGTCGCAGGGGCCTCGTGGAACACCGGCGGCCGACCCACCGTCGAGATCGGTGTGCTCCGCAACCGCTACCGAGAGGGCGCGGTGTACGGTGACTTCGGACAACCCACCACCGCGCGCACACTGTACGATCTCTTTCTCGGCGCGCGCGTCCGATTAGGCGGTCCCTAGACACCCTGGCCCCCGGGCCCGGAATCGTCAGGCACGCCGCCTCGCCGTCAGCACCCGGTCCACTCGGCGCTGTGCGGCGTGATACGGCGACTCGTCGTTCGCCACAGCCACGGAAAAGATCTCGGTGAGGGTCCGCTCGAACGTTCGAATGCGGTCCAGAACCTCCTCGGCCGCGTGCCCTCGCCCGAGCAGCGGTAGCGCAGTTGCCCCGCCGGCGTTGATCACATAATCCGGGGCGTAGAGAATCCCCCGCCGGTGCATCCGGTCGGCGTCGGCCGGCTCCGCCAGTTGGTTGTTGGCCGACCCCGCCACGACGCGGCAGCCGAGAAGCGGGATCGTAGTCGCGTTGAGTATCCCCCCGATGGCGCAGGGAGCATACACGTCACACGGCGTCGTGGAGATCTGGTCGGCCGGCACCGTGCGTGCGCCAAGCGCTGTGGCGAGCCGCTCCGCCCGGTTGTGGTCGGTGTCGCTCAGCACGAGCGTGGCCCCGGCCTCGGCCACCTGACGTGCCAGCGGCACGCCAACGTCACCGATCCCCTGCACCAGCACCGTCCGCCCGGCAAACTCGACGGACCCGAACGCCTGCTGCAGCGCAGCGCGCATCCCCACAAATACGCCGAGCGCCGTAAACGGTCCGGGATCGACCGGCTGGCCGTGGACGCGATCGTAGCCGTGCACGTACTCGGTCTCTTCGCCGATCACGGCCATGTCGTCCGGGGTGGTCCCGAGATCGGGCCCACATTGGTAGGCACCGCAGAGCGACGCGACGAGCCGCCCGAACCGCCGCAGCAACCCCCGTCGCGCGTCGCCCTCCAACGGACGTGGCACAGCGAGCACGCTCTTCCCACCACCGAGGTCGAACCCGATGGCTGCCCACTTATGTGTCATGCCCTCGGCGAGACGCATCGCATCACGCAGACCATCGGCCGGCGTCGGATACTGCCAGACGCGGCACCCGCCCATGGCGGGACCCAGGGTCGTGTCGTGAATGGCGATGAAGACCCAGGTCTCGGTCTCCCGATCGTACCTCGTGACGACCGCTTCGCCGCTCCACTGCTCAATCAGGGTCTGCATCGCGAGTGAAGCTATACCTCGGCGCAAGTCGCCGATAGCCGCCGCGCTGCCCGCGCGCACCCTAATGCCCAATGCCGCCGGGGGCAAGGAACCCCCGAGCTACGCTGCGCCCGACTCGCTCTCCCTGTAGAGCCAACCGCCGACCATCGTGGCCACGATTACTTCGGCGAGCCCCGTGAGCGCCCAGAACACAAGCAGCCAGTCGGTGAATAGCCCCATCATCTTGTAGCCCAGCACCGACGGCACGTAGCCGCCCAGCCACAACACGACGCTCACGAGTGCGGCGGCCTTGGGTCCGGGACCGAACCGCGACCGCACCGCGGCATAGAACCAGACCAGCGCGAAGCCGACGAGCAGCGAGACCAGTGCCGCTAGCACGAAGCCGCTCACCGTGACGTCCATGGACAGGTTGTGGGCCTCGAGCGATGCCTGCATCGGGCCCATGTAGAACTGGCTCAGGATCCGCTCGGCCACGAAGATCACGGCTCCGGCCGCCAGGGCCCCCAGGGCAACGCGCTGCATGTTGATCTGCGTCATGGGCTCGGTCACTCCTTCGGCTGCGGTTCGGCCCTCAAGCGACGGCCCCAGCTCGCCGTCCGAGAATGAGGCGATCTCTAATATCAGCTACCGAACCGAGAGCGCCAGAAGTCGGCCACGGTCGCGACAGACCCTTCCGTGACCTTGGTGCCGAGTGTGAGGAACGCCCCATGCCCGCCGCGAACCGAGAAGTCCGGATCCCGTAGGTCACCGAAGCGGTAGCCCACCACCACCTCGAGGAGATCGAGCAGCCCAACGGCGAGTGCCGGTGCCGCGTCCCAGCGGGTGGTGCCGCTCGCGCGCTCGATCAGGAGACGTCCATCCGCCCGGAAGGTGAGGAACGGGTTGATGATCACGCTGGTGCGCGCGCCCACGTAGTCGGCCGTGGACTCGAGCCGCTGGGTGACGCCGTCCTCGTGCAGCCGATCGGCCTCGGTGCGGCGGATGGCATAGCGGCCCGCCAGCTCGGTGCGGCGTGTCGGTGTCCAAATCACCTCGGCCGCCCCGATCAGGCGCTGCTCCTGACCCAGGCTGGTCAACACGCCCCGGTTCCGAGGGTTGGTCTCGTCGAGCCAGGAGACCTTGGTCAGCACGTTCACCGCCTCGCTGCCGATAGGCCGGAACGCTACCCCCCAGAGGGACGCGACGCGCCGACCGGTTTCGGTTCCGGTAGTGAGGGTCTGCTCAGTGGAGAGCAGCTCCTGGCGGGACAGCACGGCCAGCGAGCGATTCAACGAGAGATCACCGGCCAGCGTGAACAGGCGGGTCGACAGCCGCTCGCCGTCGCGGTACTCACCGCGTGCGGTCACGCGGTAGGGGGCGCCCTGCGGCAACAGCTCCACCCCGAGCCCGGCAGACCAGTAGTCCTCTTCGTCCTGCAGAAACGGGAGCGCGCGGACCGGGTCGCCCAGCTCCGCATCGTTCAGTCCGAACCGACGCTCGAACATCGAGTTCACCGTCCAGGCCGAACCGAGGGTGATCCGGTTGTTGAGACCGATGATCGCGGCGTTGTACTGCGCGCCGGCACCGCCAGCGAGTTGATAGGATCCCCAGGCCCGAGTGCCGAAGCCAACGTCCGACGTGAGCCCGATGTTGGTGACCCCGTACGACTCGTCCGCGGGGAGGAGCACGCGGCGATGCCGCAGCTCGACGCGGAGGTCATCAGTGACGTTGACGCCCGCCCCTGCCCCGACGTGATTCGGCCGCACCAAGCTCTCGCTCGACCCCAGCTGCTGCCGCCCCTCGGCCCACAACTCGAGCCGGTCGAGGGGTGTCCACACGAGCTTCCCCTCCAACGCCTGCGAGCGGTCACCGTCGGCGCCGTTCTCGAAACTGTCGAGTGTCTGATTCGCCTCGATCCTCAGGGTCTTCCCCACCGGCTGCCCCACGCCGAGGGTCGTACGCCGACGGCTCACGTCCTGTGACGTGGACGTCATGAAGTCGTGCTGCGCGCGGAGCGTCGTGCCGCCAACCTGGAACGTGCCGCCAGCCTTGAATTCCTCGGTGCCGGCCCGGAGCGCGATGTTGGACGGGTTCCCGAAGCCGTCGCCGATCTTCATCCACGACGCCGACAGTTTGGCGGCGCCACCCAACAATTCGACGGATCCGGTGAGCGACGTGGCGAAGCCGCTCGAGTCCGGAGCATGCGAGTAGGAGATCTCACCACCCAGATCGAACCCGGCGAACCGGAGGAGTCGCACGTCGACGCCGGTCATGTCGAACGCCCCGCCGGGCTCGTCGGCATGGATCGCGGTGACACCCAGCCGCAGCGAATCGACCTGGAGCCTCGACCAACCCAGCGCATCGAGGCTGGCGCGAACGCCACCCACGAGGCGCTGGTCTCCTCCACTGCGCCCCTCATAGGTCACCATCAGGAACACGGGGTTGTCGGCCGCGTCGGCAGCCGGCACGGGTCGCTTGAACAGGAGCGTTCCCACCTGGTAGTCGATCTGATAGTCGATGAAGCGGACCAGCATCTGTCGAGTGAGCACGCGCTGCGGGTTTTCGCGATCGCGCATCTCGACCACGATCTGCTCGGTGCCGGGGATCGCCGCGCCGCCCAGTGAGTACGGACCCGAGATGCCGGCGCCGCGGATCTGTTCCTGCTCGAGGCTCTGACTGGTGACGCTGGCAAACCCGCGCCAGGAGACGGGCCCCGTGGCAATCCGCGCCATGCCTCCGGACAGGGCCCGCCTGTAGGCGGCGAGGCTCAGTCCCTCAGCGAAATCGCCGGTCGACACGTCACCAATGGCGAGCCAGTCGAAGCCGCGCTCGATGCGGGCGGCCACGGCGTGTTGCGACGCGCTCACGGTCCGCACGCTGCTGGCATCGCCCAGGATGGGGTACTGGGCCTCATCCAACGGATCGAAGTCGCGGCCGAATGTCTCGCGGTTGGCATCGAGGCGCCGGGAGTCGACGCTCACCACCACCGACGTGCGGTCATCCAGCCGACCGCGGGCCGTGATCGCACCGAACGCGTCGGGACTGGCGCCCACACCCACTCGGCCCACACCGGTCACCATCAACGGAGGCGTGGCAGGCAGCGTTTCGAGTGGGCGTTCGTACGTCACATCGGCCGTTCGCAGCGCGAGCCTGCCGCGACGCACCTCGTGGCCCGGCTTGATCCGGACGGTGAGCCAGCCGAGCGAGTCGGTCCGGTGTTGCAGCCCGACCGACGAGGGGTCGGTGTCGCTCCCCAGCGCCTCGGCGCCGTCCACCGTCACCGTGGCCTGCGTCGGGAACACGAGGGGCACGCCCCAGCGATCGAGCATCCGGACCCGGACGGTCTCGACACTCTGGCCATCCGCCCGCAGCGTGAGCGTGCCTGTCGAACCCACCAGGCTGGCGGGCACGTCGCTCACGTGCACGGCGATGCTGTCCCACCGCTCCTGACTCCAGGTGTTGCGCATGGCTACGCGCAGCACGTGCGGACCCGGGTCGAGCGGAACGGCGATGAAGTCGTGAATGCCGTCGATCCGGATATTGCCGCGCGCAAGCACCGAGTCACCGTCGTACAGGGTGACCGGCTGCCCAGCCTCGCCCTTCACACCGATGAAGACGCGATCGCGGGCGGTGATCGTCCCATCCTGGAGCCCGAAGATCTCGACGGACGGCCCGAACAGGAATGCCGTTCGACGGTCCTCCAGGCGGTCTGTATCGCTCCGGAGTGCGGGGATGGTTACTGACTCGTCCGGCATCGTATGCGCCGCCGGGCGCATCTCGACCGTGATCGGACCCATCGCGCGCTTCCCGAAGTCCCAGACCAGCAGGGTCCCACCACCGGAGTCGGCCCGCGCGGCCGGGTCGGGCGTGGGCACACCGGCGAGGCGGGTACTGCCGGGCACCGGCTCCCACCCGTTGGGCAGCGGCAGCGTGAGCTCGGGCCACCCGCGAGTCGCTGGCGCGACCGACAGCGTCACCGCGCGACCGGCTCCCACCAGCGCCGGGTCGGGGAGATCGGCTGTTTCGACGGCGACGTCTATCACGCCTTCGGTGGGGACGGGCAGGTCGGCCACGCTCACGGCCATCCGCTCGCCCGCGCGGCCGGGTGCCTGCAGTGCGACCCAGGTCGAATCGCCGGTCGCGGTCGCCCACACCGTGAGCGCAACGTTCGCACGCGGCGCGATGGGCGGGAGCGCCATCGTTGCGGGATCTACGTGCGCCGGCGCGCCCCCGATCACGAGCCTGGCGGAGTCGGGGGGCGTTTCGAATCGCAGCGACAGGCCGTCGAGGGGCCGGCCAGTTGGGTTGGCGAGCGTCACAGCATACTCGGTGACGGGCGGGCGCGGCGCGGGCGGAGCGGACGGAACAAGCGCGCTGTCGGCAAGCCCCACACTTGCCAAGCCGCGCACGAACGTGGCCGCGGCGGCCGCGTTGGTCCCCCGCACCAAGTTCATTTCGACGCGTCGGTTCCGGGCCCGGCCCTCGGGTGTGTCGTTGCTCGCCGCTGGTCTGTCGGGCCCGTAAGCCTCGACGCGAACGCGTGAGCGATCGATGCCACTCGCGATGAGGTAGTCGGTCACGGATGTTGCCCGCTCGAGCGAGAGCCGCAGATTCAACAGGCGTGGCCCGGTCGAGCTGGTGTGGCCGGCGATCTCGACTTCGACTTCCGGGCTCGCTACCAGCAGTCCCGCCACGTCGTCGAGCACTGTGTGGGATTCCGACGTGAGCACCGCCGACCCCACGCCGAAGGTCACGGGCAGGACGGCCAGCGGGACCGACGGTGACGCCGCCTCGGTCGAATCGACGGCGTCGGTTATCTGCGCCGTCACCGCGAGGGTCGGGGGTGGGCTGTCTGCCGGGGGGCGAACGTGCCGTACCGCGACCGTCCACGGCACCGGGATGCGCGCGCCCTCCACGCGACCAGTGGTGGGCACGAGCCGGAACTGCACGTTCGGGGTGGTCCAGCCGTCCGCGTCCACCGGCACGATCCGATCCGACGCTGCGATGCGGTAGCCGGCCGGCACCGTGGTCGGATCGATCCTGAAGGCATGACCGCCGGGCCGCACGTTCCTGAACGAGAACTTCCCGTCGCCATCCGTGGTCGCCACTTCGCCGTCGTCGGTCCACACGTCGAGACCGGCCACCCCAAGCTCGCCGGCACCCTGGCGGCCATCGTCGTTCACGTCGAGCCACGCCTTGCCGATCACCGCGCGGGTCTCCATGGGCCAGCTCCGCCGCACGCGGACCCAGGCCAGCTGCATGCTCGCCACGACGAACCCGCCCTCGGCGGTCGCCACGGCCCGGTTCTCCAGCACGGGCGTCTCGGCCGACACGACGGCCATCGTGTAGCGGACCGTGTGTTTGGCACCTGGTGCCAACGGCCCCGTGACGAAGAACGTGACGACCCGTCCGTCGACCCGCACCGAGTCCGCCCCGATCGCGCTGCCCTCCGCGTAGCGGCCACCCAGCGGCAAGGTGTCAACGATCACGATCCCGGAGAGCGCGTTGTCCCCAGTGTTCTCGAGCACCAGAGTGTACGGCGCCGTCTCACCCAACCCCACCTCGAGCACGTCGGCGGTCTTCTCCAGCGAGAGCTGATTGGGCAGGAGTCCCACGAGGTCGACGCCGTCTGACATGGCCGTCTGCGTGGGGGCGTTCGTCGCCGCCAGCACAGCGAGGTTCCGCACCGAGAGCGTGTCGCGCACCAGGCTCGAGACCCGGGCCGTGAGCGAGACGCGGACGGAGTCGCCCGGTGCAACCTCGCCCAAGGTCCACGACACCACCTGGCCGAGGACGTTCGCCCCAGGACTGGCCGTCACGTACTCGAGCTCCGGCGGCAGGGTGTCGGAGAGAACCACATCGCGGGCCGGCGTGGTGCTCGATCGGTTGACCGACACGAGCGTGTAGGAGATCTGCTCCCCGATTCGCGCCGTGGTCGGACCGACCAGGACCTTCTCCAGCCCGAGCTGCGCGAGGACGATGGTCGTGACGACCGTGTTCGAGGCAACCGAGTCGGTGCCGGCCACCGTCCCGTAGGAGGCGCTTGCGTTGTTGGCCACCGGCGTCGCCGCGGCAAGGCCGCCGTCGATGCGCACCTGGAACGCCACTACGCCACTCTGTCCTCCCGGAACGTCGCCCACCCCGAAGAGCACCCGGTTCCCTGCCGGATCGAACGTCCCGGCGTCGTCACCGGTCCCGTCGGTGAGCGGCGCGCCGTTCCACTCGAGCGAGCCCGCCACGTACGACGACCCGAGCGGGATCGGGTCGGCCATGGCGAGCGTCAAAGCAGTGTTCGTCCCGGTAGCGGCGTAGCTCACGGTGTAGGTGAGGATGTCCCCGGCCGTCGCCGTGGTGCGGTCCACGAGCTTGGAGAGCGTGACTAGGACACCGACGTCCTGGATCTGGAGCACGTCGACGCAGGCATCGCGTCGGGAGCCGTCGAACTCACTCACCGCGACAACCGTCACCGAGTCGGTGGTGCCGCGCACGGTCGCCGAGGTCGGAACGTCCACGACGACGAGGAGAGCCATCGCGGCACCCGCGGAGAGCGTGACCGGCCCCTGGATCTGCGACTCTCCGGCGTCGAGGACGCCGTCACCGTTCAGGTCACGGTAGATCAGCGTGGGCCAACCGGCGGCCGATGTGGCCGAGAGCCGTACGCTGTCGGTACCGTTGCCCGCGTTGGTCACGGTGTGGGCGAACACCACGCGGCCACCCGGGTTTGCGGTGGTTGTGCGTGGGGGCGCGAGGTCGACGCCGGCCATCTGGGCGACGGTCACCACCAGGACGTTGGAGACGGCGGTGAAGGTGTGACCGTTGGGCGCCACGTAGGTGGCCTGGGCGACGTTGGAGATCTCGGTTCCAGCGGCGGTGGGTCCCTGAGCCTCGAGCGGCAAGCCACAGCACAGCAGCACAGCGACCGCCCCGAGGAGTCCCCTCCCGGGCCGGATACCGGTCCGCATTGTTCGGCCTGCGTGTGGCATGGATTCCCGCTCTCCAACGTCACCCTTCAGAGGGCAGGTCGTATGCCAAACACCGCTCACATGCGGGCTACCTAAGCTGTTACAGCATAATCACTTAGCGGAGAGGATTTGCCCCGTTTGCAGGCTGGAGGCCCTGGAGTTACCGATGGTAACCGGATTGGTAACCCGTTGAATGAAGGGGAGTTAACGGAAGCGGCGAGGCCCCGCGGTCAACGGACCGCGGGGCCTCTGCCGTGGAACTTGGTGTACGCCCCGTCGAAGCGGGGACCGGGTCAGTTCACTTGTGCCTGGATCCAGAAGTGACGGCTCGCGCCCGGAGCGAGAGCCACCCCGAGGGTGGCGGTCACGAATCGCGTGCCCGCGTTGTAGGCCAGGGTCCAGTCGCTCCCGGTGTCCGGAGCCAGCAGGCTAAACGTCAGCTCCGCCGGCAACGAGTCGCTCACCACGACGTTCTGGGCGTTGCGGGCGTTGGCACCGGCGGGATTCTGCACCTCAACCCGATACCAGATGATGTCCCCCGGCTGCACGTTCCCCGCCAGGGCCGTGAGGGAGTCGGGCGCGAACACCGCCTTGGCGATCGCAACCGTCGGACGCACCACGACCATGTCGAGGAACCCGTCGTCCGTCGGCGGTTGCGTGGTCGACGTTGCGGTCAGCGTCAGCCGATCGGTAGCGCCGGCCGCCACCTCGTTGATCGTGTAGTCCACCGTCACCGCCACGGAATCGCCGGACGCGATGGTCACTGGCGACGCGGGGCTGAATGTCCCGACGACGATCGCGGCGCCGCTGTTGGTGGCTGCGAGCGTGTAGGTGTCGGAGATGTTCCCGGCGTTCCTCACGTAGAACGTAAACTGATACGGGGCGCCACCCGGGAGCCGCTCGGCCGCCGGGGTGGTGCTGTCCGGCGTCACGACGACGGCGTACGCCGACGGCGGCGCAACCGTGGTCTGGCCGGTACTCTGCATCGTGTTGTCTCGGACGGACGTCGCCGTGAGGCTGTACACGGTGGACTGGCCACCCTGCCCGTCGGGCACGTCATAGATCACCTGGATCTGTGCCGACCCCGTGATGCCAGCGAGCTGGAGCGACGCGAGCGCCGTGTTGAGGTCGCCGAGCGACAGGTAGACGGCAGCACCGTTGAGCCGGTATGTGATGTTGGTCATGATCCCAGCGACCGTCATCGACTCGGTCACCTGCACCGTGTCCACTCCGTTCCCGGTGTTGTTGATCGTGAACGCGATCGTGTCGGCGTTGCTGGGGGACGCGGGGTACACGGTGCCGTCAGCCGCCACCGTGAGGAGCCCGGCCTTGAAGGCGACGGTGATCGACACCGAGGCGCTGGCGGGCGTGTAGGCCCTCCCGGTGGTGTCTTCGTAATTCACCGTGGCCGTATTCGTGATGATCGTGCCCTCGGGCGTCTGCGCCGAGGCCGGAACGGTCAGCGCGACCGCGGCGACGGCGAGAAGCGCCAAGGTGCGCGTCATCCAGTTCGAGTTCCACAGCATGAGTTCCTCCCTATCTCTTTTGCGTCACGTGTGACCAGTGACTATTTGGCGTTCGCGGTACTGTCCGGGACGGCTGCGGCGCCCGGCAGCCGGGCTTGAAACTCGGCCGTGACCGTGGCGCCGGGTTGCACCCAGCCCTGTACCGTCCAACGGACGTGCGTGTAGCGTTCCGGCGGCGCCGGCTTCATCACCGGCTTGCCGTCCACCATCTCCTCGATCATCGGCTCGGCGGCGAAGGTCACTCCGCCATCGATCGAGAACTCGACCACCGTGTCGTCGCGATCGGCTGCGGCCGAGGCGCCGACGTAGCGGAGTCCCGACGGGATCGGGTCGTTCAGCGCGATGTTGCGCACCGGCACGGCGTTCACGTTGGTGAACACCAGCCGGTACTGGACCACGTCCCCGGGAAGCAGCGCGGTAGGATCGGCCAATTCCTGGTGCCGCTCGTCCCCAGCCATGAGGTTCTGCGCTGAAATGACGAGGGCCTGGGGCTCGCCCTGCTGCGCGGCCAAGGGCGTCACCGTTGCGGCCACGAGTGCCGCGGCGATCCAGCTGTATCGCGTCGTGTTCATCGCTCCGTCTCCTCCGTGCTGCGTCGGGCTCTGCCCCACACGGTTTTCGCCCCTTCCAGCTGCGTCTGGTGCTCGCGCCACGCGAACGGTGCTTCGCAGACGTGGCAGATCACCCACTTGCCGCTGAAGTCACCGCGAAGATATCGCGCGAGCGTTTCGCAGTGCGGGCACCTCAAGACCATGCGAGACTCCACATTTCGAGTTGCGTCCGGGTCGGAGAAAAGGCACGACGCGTGCCGTTACCGGCCGGCGAGGGTCGTAATGGCTAAGTGATTACCCTATATATTGTTGGAGACATCCTGGTGGGATGACGATCGGGTTCGAACCGGTGACGGTGTTACTGAAGGTAACCATTGGGGTGACGTGGCAGGCACGGAGTGACCGGCGGCGCTACTTGATTCGGGCGACGTATTCGAAGGAGCCGGTGTTGTCGGGGGCCACCGAGCCCAGGACGTTCTGGAGGGCCAAGCGGATGTGGGTGACGCAGCCATCGTAGTCGGTCGGGGCACCGCAGCCGAGCGAGGCGGGCGTGTAGGCCCACGTCGCGCCCCCATCATCCGAGTACTGCACACTGACGGTCACACCGGCGGGGAGGCTGTCTGATACGCTCCCGACCTTGAACTCCAACTCCGCTGCCAGGGAATCGACCGCGACGACGTTCACGGCATCCTCGCTGCCGCTGTTGGTCACGGTGACCGTGTACGTGAGGTCGGTACCGGGAGGCACCGTGCCGTTCGGGTTCACGGCACGGCTGATCGTGATCCGCGGACCGGAAACGGTGAGGAGGAGCTTTCCGTCGTCCTCGACCGCCGCGTTCCCCTGCGACCGGGCCGTGAAGACCAGCTGATCCACCGTGCCGACGCCGGCCGCAGCCACCGAGTAGGTCACGGTCACCACCACCGAATCTCCGGGGGCCAGGGCCGCGCGCTCCGCCATGGACGGCGTCCCGCCCGGGGTGACCCCGGGGCCGGTGATCGAGACCACCGTGATCGCGGTGCCCGGCGTGGTGGTCGCCACGAGATCGAACCCGTCGGGCGTGTTCCCGGTGTTCTTCACGTTAAAGGTCGTGGTGTAGTTGGTCCCGTTGGTCGGGAGCTGCGTCACGGCCGTCGAGTCCGGGGTCACCACGACGCCGTACGTGAGCCCGCCGGCGATGATCGTCTTGGTCTTGTCGTCGAACGCGTCCGGGAACTTGTCGTTGTTCACGTCCAGGCCCAGCCGGTCCGGTGCCGACGGTGCCGTGAAGTTCATGAACTGCAAGCCGGAGATCGTGAGCTGGTCCCCCGCCGCGAAGTTCACGTCCACGTCCACTACCGCCGTCTTCCCGCCGTCTTCGTAGTTCTTGAGCGTCGTCTTCACCTTCGACGCCGCACTCCCCCCCAGCGTCACGGTCGTCACCGCCGTATTCCAGACCATGTTGAAGCCGGCCGGAATCCGGATCCGGAGCTCGCCGCCCGCCGTGACCTTGGGTGCCACCGGGTCGTCGGTGATGGTGATGAGGCTGATGGGCGTGGCGGGGCTCCCCACCACGAACGTCTGGTACGTGGCCGAGGAGATGGTGGCCGCCCCCACCGAAATCGAATTGAGATCCTGTGCCGCCGTCCCCGCTCCCGCGCCCGCCAGCACCAGCTCCAGCCGGTTCAACGCCGCGCTCGTCGTGAAGTTGGCGTAGCTCAGGTCACTGATCGTCAGCACGTCGCCTGGGACGAAGTCCGTCAGCACGTCCAGCCACAGCGTCCGGCCCCCGTTCTCATAACTCACCGTGGGCGACACCTTCCCCGCCGCACTCCCCCCCAGCGTCGCCGCCACGTCCCCGGTCTCCCACGTCATCGGGAAGCCCGTGGGGATCCGGATCCGGAGGTCCCGCGCCGCCGTCACCGTCCCGAAGCTCGCGTAGTCGGTCACCGTGATCGGGCTGATCGCCCGCGGCGCCCCGCCCACCGTGAAGTTCTGATGGGCCGCCGACGTGAACTGCGGCGCCCCGATTGCCTTGGTCTTGTCGTCCAGCGCGTCGGCCACCTGGTCGTCGGTCACGTCCAGCCCCAGCCGGTCCGCCGCCGCCGCCGCCGTGAAGTTCATGAACTGCAAGCCCGTGATCGTCAGCTGATCCCCGGCCACGAAGTTCACGTCCACGTCCACCACCGCCGTCTTCCCGCCGTCCTCGTAGTTCTTCAGTACCGTCTTCACCTTCGCCGCCGCACTGCCCCCCACCGTCACCGTCGTCACCGCCGTGTTCCACGTCATCGGGAACGCCGTCGGAATCCGGATCCGGATCTCCTGCCCCGAGTTGATCGTGGGCGCCACCGCGTCGTCCGTTACCGTGATCACCGCCGCCGTGGTCGCGGCGTCCCCCACCACGAACGTCTGGTTGGCTGCCGAGGAGATCGTCGCCGCCCCCACCGAGATCGACCGAAGATCCCGGGCGGCCGCCGTCGCGCCAGCGCCCGCCAGCACCAGCTCCAGCTGGTTCAACGCCGCGCTCGCCGTGAAGTTCGCATAACTCAGGTCACTGATCGTCAGCACGTCGCCTGGGACGAAGTCCGTCAGCACGTCCAGCCGCAGGGTCCGGCCCCCGTTCTCATAACTCACCGTGGGCGACACCTTCCCCGCCGCACTCCCCCCCAGCGTCGCCGCCACGTCCCCCGTCTCCCACGTCATCGGGAAGCCCGTGGGGATCCGGATCCGGAGGTCCCGCGCCGCCGTCACCGTCCCGAAGCTCGCGTAGTCGGTCACCGTGATCGGGCTGATCGCCCGCGGCGCCCCGCCCACCGTGAAGTTCTGATGGGCCGCCGACGTGAACTGCGGCGCCCCGATTGCCTTGGTCTTGTCGTCCAGCGCGTCGGCCACCTGGTCGTCGGTCACGTCCAGCCCCAGCCGGTCCGCCGCCGCGGCCGCCGTGAAGCTCATGAACTGCAGCCCCGTGATCGTCAGCTGATCCCCGGCCGCGAAGTTCACGTCCACGTCCACCACCGCCGTCTTCCCGCCGTCCTCGTAGCCCTTCAGCGTCGTCTTCACCTTCCCGGCCGCGCTGCCCCCCACCGTCACCGTCGTCACCGCCGTGTTCCACGTCATCGGGAACCCCGTCGGGATCCGGATCCGGATCTCGTTGCCTGCCGTGATCGTGGGGATCCCCGCGTGGTCCGTCACCCGGATCACCCCCGCCGCCGTTGCCGCATCCCCCACCACGAACGTCTGGTTGCTCGCCGACGAGATCCCGTACGGATCGAGCACCGCGATCGTCTTGTCGTCACGGGCCACCGCCGGACCGCCCGGTCCCGCTGCCACCAGCTCCAGGCTGTCCACCGGCG
>JAOTVV010000044.1 GCA_029863245.1 Gemmatimonadota bacterium | reverse complement strand
TGAACCCGTTCTACCAGACCATCGATCTCAGGGTCCTGCAGGACTTCGCCATTCGGGCGGGGGGCACGCGTCACGCGTTCCAGCTGAGCCTGGACGTCCTGAACGTCGCCAATTTCCTGAATTCGGGCTGGGGCGTCCGCAAGGTCGCCAGTCCGGCCGCGACCTCGCCGCTCACCCTGACGCAGTTCGATGCGGGCGGCGCCCCACACTTCAATTTCACCGGGCCGTCGGAGACCTACGTCGACGATCCGAGCTTGCTGTCCCGCTGGCGTATTCAGGTGGGCCTGCGGTACCTGTTCAACTGACGTCGATCTTCGTGCACGGGCCGAGGAGGTTCGCTCACTCCTCGGCCCTGCCGAGCTCGGTCATCATTTCACGATGAGCCACCGCTCCACCCGCTCGTGACACCGCCGATCTCGGCCATCATCTGGGATTTCGACGGAACGCTGGTCGATACCCGGCAGCGCAACTTCAACGTCGTGCGCCGATTGCTCACCGACGCGACGGACAAATCACCGGACCAGATTCCGGCGCTTCGCTCGGCGGAGTTCTACGACGGCGTCACTCGGCGCTACGTCAACTGGAGGCAACTCTACCTCGAGGAGTTCGGGTTCTCCGAGGAAGAGACCGACCGGATCGGACGCCTGTGGAGCCAGTATCAGCTGAGTGACGACACGCCGGTGACCGTGTTTGACGGAATCAGGGAGGCGTTGGCGGAACTGACCCCGGTGCGGCACGGTGTGGTCTCGCAAAATGCCGAGGCCCAAATCCGGCGGACCCTCGACGGAGCCGAGATCGCCCACCACTTCCGCTTCGTGATCGGGTACGACGGGGTCCACATCACGCGACAGAAGCCCGAGCCCGATGGCCTGCTGGCATGTCTGGAGGCACTCACGGGATTCGGGCCTGCACGCGCCCTCTACATCGGCGACCACGAAACCGACATCAAATGCGCCCAGAACGCGCAGCGAGTCTTGCGGGACAGGAAGCTCGACATCGAGATCCAGAGCGTGGCAGCCACGTTCCTCGACAACGGTGCGCCCCACGAGTGGCACACTCGCCCCGACTTCGTGGCGCGCCATCCCCGAGACCTGATCTCCATCACGCGGGTGTTGCAGCCGGAAACTTAGGCTGAGGCCCTTTCATGACCGCTTCAACCTTCCTTCATGCAGGTTTCGACATGCATGAATGTTGGTGTCCCCGAGGCCGCCGTTCGCCTCGACAACCTGTGAACGCTCAACCCGAGTGATGTTCTCATGAAGCCCACGCACGTCATGCGGCTCGTTGTGATGACTGGGGTCCTCTTGGGCCTCGCCGTCTCAACTGCCTCGACGCAGCAAAAGACGCCCGCCACATCGACCGGATTCATCAAGGAGTTCGGCACGATGTGGACCTTCGACGCCCCACCTCTGGACTACTGGAAGCAGACCTATGGTTTCGCGCCGGATCAGGCGTGGCTCGATCACGTTCGGCTCGCGTCGGTGCGGCTTCCCGGCTGTTCATCATCGTTCGTTTCCGAAAATGGGTTGGTGTTGACCAACCACCACTGTGCGCGGAGCTGCATCAGCGCCACCTCGCCCGCCGACTCCAACTACCAGGAAACGGGATTCGTGGCGAAGACGCTGGAAGAGGAGAAGCCGTGTCCGCGCGTGTGGGTGGATCAGCTCCAATCGATCGACGATGTGACGGCCCGCATTCGGCAATCGGTGACGGCGACCGAGGCCGCCCAGCAGGTGGAGCAGCGGCAAGCGGCGATCGATGCCACTCAGGAGGAATGTGTCGCGGCGACCGGTTTGATCTGCCAGGTCGTCACGTTTTATCAAGGCGGGATGTACTCGCTGTACCGCTACAAGCGTTTCGACGACGTGCGGCTGGTGATGGCGCCGGAGGGGCAGGCGGCGTTTTTCGGGGGCGATCCGGACAACTTCACCTATCCCCGGTACGACCTGGACATCACGCTCCTGCGCGTCTACGAGAACGGCGCTCCACGCAAGACCGATCATTACTTCACGTGGAGCAAGAACGGCGCGGCAGAGGGTGAGCTCGTGTTCGTGACCGGGAACCCCGGCTCCACTGGCCGACTGCTCACGATGGCCCAGATGGAGTATCTGCGCGACGTGCAGTACCCCGCGCAGCTCGCGGGCATCGAGCGGCAGCTTGCGATGGTGCGAACGCTCGCCGCGGCCAGCCCCGAGGCCCGGAGACAATACGAGAACCAGATCTTCGGACTGGAGAACTCCCACAAGGCGATCAGCGGATACCTCACCGGATTGCGCGACCCCGAGAAGATGGCGCGCAAGAAGGCCTTCGAAGCAGACTTCCGGAGCCGCATCGATCGCGACCGTGCGCTCAAGCAGAAGTACGGCAGTGCGTGGGACGCGATTGCCGCGGCACAGGCCCAGCTCACGTCAATCGCGATCCCCATGCGGTGGTGGGGGTTCGGCGGCTCTCAGCTCATGAGTCTCGCGGGCGGCCTCGTGCGCCTACCGCAGCAGACGGCGCTCCCGGAGGAGCAACGACTCACGCAGTATCGTGGCAACCGACTCGACCAACTGCGCGCCCAGGTGCTGCGTGACCAGGAGTTCGACCTGGAACAGGAGATCACGAGCCTCGCGGTGTATTTCGAGGCCGCAAAGGCCGAGCTGCAGCCCACCGATCCGTACCTGACCACGATGCTCGCCGGCCGTGAGCCCAGGGCCGCTGCCGAGGCGCTGATCCGCGGGACCAAACTCACCGACGTGCAGGTCCGAACGGCGCTCGTCGCGGGCGGTGACGATGCGGTGGCCGCATCCAAGGACCCGCTCATCGTCGCGGCCAGAAAGATCGCGCCACTGTCACTGGAGCTGGCCAGCCAGGCCGACGCCCTGAATGCCACGATCTCCGCCAATGCGGAACTGGTGGGTCAGGCGATCTTCGCAGCGTACGGGAAGGCGCTCCCACCCGACGCGACGTTCACGCTCCGCATTAGCGACGGCGTGGCGAAGCGGTATCCCATGAATGGGACGTTCGCACCGTACAAGACGACGCTTTACGGTCTGTACGCTCGGGCTGAGGAGTTTGGGCACGAGGATCCCTGGGTGCTGGCACCGCGGTGGAAGGAACGGCGCGACCGGCTCGATCTGGCAACGCCGATCAACTGGGTGTCCACCAACGACATCATCGGCGGCAACTCGGGCAGCCCGGTGATCAACAAGAACGGCGAGGTCGTCGGACTCGTGTTCGACGGCAACATTCAGATGCTGCCCAATCGGTTCATCTTCACCGACGAGGTATCACGCACCGTGAGCGTACATTCGGCGGGGATCATCGAGGGCTTGAGAAAAGTGTACGACGCCGAACGGATCGCTGACGAGCTACAGGGGATCAAGAAGTAGGCGTCTCGGCACCAGAGGACCGGGAAACGCAAAACGGGAGGCGGTGAAAACCGCCTCCCGTTGTCGTCCCGTCCATGCGTGATCAGAAGACGATCTGCAGTCCCGTCGTCAGGATCCGATCGCTCTTCTGAAAGCCCGGCTCGGGCAGATGATCGTACCGTACCTCGTACGACGCCTTGAGGGCGATCGACTTCGAGATCGGCGCGACCAGGGCAGCGAGACCGTTGATCCGGTAGTCCTCCGACGTCTCGAAGTTCGGCAGGAATTCCGTGCCCAGCGTGAAGTATGCCGTCTCCGTGAGTGCTCGGCGGTACTCCGCCGCTAGCCGACCGGCCGTGAAGTTGCTGGTGATGTCAGTGATGGACTTCTGCTGGTTGAGCGACGCACCGGCCTCCGCCGTGAGTTTGCCGCCGGCAGACTCGAACAACAGGGCTGCCAGACCGACCGATTCCTCGAACCGCCGCGCGATACCGGCAAAGGTGTTGCGCTCATACCTGCCCTGCCCGTATAGCGACAGGCGCGGAGTGAGCTGGTAATCGAGCCGGCCACCCGCTTTCCACTGGCTCGCCGTCGTCACGGAGTCGGTCCTGCCATACACCACGTTGAATGTTTGCGTGAAGACGTACGGCGCCATCGTGTACACCAGCTTGTCGCCAGCGTTGAGCGTCGTGACGTCCGTATTGCCGGCCGTATTGACGAACCCGAGGTCTACGGTCACGACCATGGGCTTCTCGTCCTGCGCGAACGCCGTCGCGGACCCTACCATCAGGAGGACGGTGGCGACGGCGAACACGAATCCGACACTTCGTAGCTTCATTGTGCGTGCTCCAGTTGAATCAAGGGCACGCAACGTATACGAGAACCACCCGAAGCGGTAGGGCAGATCTCGCACCGCCTTCGCTCAGAACGCGCCCTCTCGCACCTGGCCCTTTGCGAGGCCCTTGCGCAGCTCGACCACGTGATCGATCACAACGCTCTCGTTCTCCGGCAGCGGGATTTCTCCCTTCGACTTGCCCAGATCGAACACGCTCTTGATCCCGTCCAGGATCTTCGAGCCCTGGACTGCCTCCCCGTCCGCGTAATAGCCGAACCACGGGATGCCGTGCTTGGCGTACTCGCGGGTTGTGAGCGGCGTGGTCGGAGGGGCCTCGCCGGTGATCTCGCGCCACATGAGCGAATTGGCGAGGTGGGCGAAACAGCGTGACGCGTTGTCCGTGTCCCAATCCGAGAAGTCAAACGGATCGTCGTAGATCTCCTGCCGCATCCGGCCGCCGGCCCCGAGGCCCATATCGAGACCTCGGGCCAGGAACAGTCCCGGTGTGCCCAGGGTCATTCCCCTGTCATGGTCGGCGATGCGTGCCGAGAATCGCTGCTCGTACACCTTCCGTTTCATCGGGTAGGCGATGATCTGGATGCCACCGTGCTCGGCCTCGCCCGTGATCTGTTCCTCCGCGCTGTAGCCGGCGCCGAGCGGCATGGCCACGAACTGCCGGATGATGCCTTTCTTCACGCAGTACCCATCCAACCACGGCTGCTCCGGCACCACAACGTAGTCCTGTGGCCCGCGGTTCAGGCCGTTGGACCACGGCTTGCCGGTCACCGCGTTGATCTTGCCCGCCGCGACCTTGACGGCGAACGGGTAGTCCCCGGAGAAGTTGATCCACAGCGCCTCCGACTGATACATCGGCAACATGACCCCGCCGTGCTCGAGCCACCGAGCCGGAGCGCGATGCGGGAAGTCGTCGACGTGCCGCAAAGGGAACCGCCCGAGCCCCGCTGGGAGCGGATACTCCTTTCCGTCGTCCGGAATGCGGAGCGTGCGCTGGAACTCGATATGAACCTCGGCGCGCTCGCTCACCTCGGGAAACCGGAATCTCAGCGAATCATGGTTGAGTTCGATCATCGTCGGGCACTCCTCTCTGGGCGGTAAGAGGGTATGGCGGTAGGGCGGTAGGGGGCGCCTAACCGCCTAACCGCTAAACCGCCTGATCTCACCATTTCCCATCCCTCACCTCGCGCACGATCCTCAACACCGCCTGATCCGGCACGTCCTTGAGCTCGCGGATCACCGCGGCAAACAACTCCGGGCGTTTGCGGATGGCCTCCTGCAGATCCGACGAGACCTTGCCCGCCAGCGCCAGGAGCACGTCCGGGTCCTCGCCCAGCTCGATGGCCAAGGCCTTCACCTTTTCCTCCGAGGGTGGCGGGGTCTCGCCCCGCTCTACCTTACTCAAGAACGACGGCTCCACACCGATCCGGACCGCCAACTGGCGCACGGAAAACGTTGCGTCACTTGCCTTTAGGCGCTCTCGGCGCTCCCGGACATACGATCCGAAACTGGACATCGTTCGTGTAGTGTATACTACTTAGTACACGCTGTCAACTCCATGCGTCCGGTCCAGCCTCGGACGGAACTCTATCGGTCTCATCATCGCGGTCCCTCGCCATTCTCTGGAGACGAGGGCATCCACCGCCCCAGCTTGACGAATTCAATGCACCGGCTAAATTCGATCATGATAGTCCGGATTGGTCGGAGGACGAACGCCCCCCGTGCATCAATCGCCGGGCAAGTACGGATCACCACCGCAGCAGTGTAGCGGTTCCCCACTTCTGCCGGCACCATCGGCCGACGTCACTCTCACAGTAGCCAACTCCCCGACCCGCGATCGCACGCGGCCAGTTCAGCTTTGCGTGGCGCCGAGCACCTCCCGACCGGATCTACCGGTCCCCGCTCGGCCACGACCACCCATCATGAGGAGGTTCCATGCGGACGGTACTCGCTTCCCTCGTCGTAGCTCTGGCGTTGCCTGGGCTCGCACTCGCCCAGGGTCCCAGTTACGCCAAGAATCCGAACAAGCTTGCCAACGCGATGAGCGCCGCACCGGCGTCGATCGCAGCCAACGCGACTGTAAGCGACTGGGACGGGACGGTGCTACGCCAAGGCACCAATGCCTGGACCTGTATGCCCGACAACCCGGAGTCTTCCGGTAACGACCCCATGTGTCTCGATGCCCCATGGCTCAACTGGGCGCACGCATGGATGAACAAGCAGACACCGAACTACACCTCAATGGGCTTTGGCTACATGTTGGCCGGGGGTTCCCCCGAGTCCAACATCGAGCCGTACGCAAAAGGCCCCACGCCGACCAACCAGTGGATCAGCGAGAGCATCCCGCACATCATGATCATCGTTCCCGATCATAAGACGCTGGAAGGGTTGCCGACCGACCCGCACAACGGCGGTCCGTGGGTGATGTGGAAGGGGACGCCCTACGTGCACATCATGGTGCCGACCCCGAAGAAGGCGAGCTAGCTGAAGGTCCTCACCACCTGAGCAGCGGTGAGCGAAACGCGCCCCGTCGCCGGATGTTTCGGCGGCGGGGCGCTTGTGTTCGAGCGAGTGGCCGTGTGGCCCGTTGCCTCGCCGCTATGGCTTCTGTGCGCGGAAGTTGAGCATGCCATTCGCGCCGGACAGCGTGACTTCGATGGTCCACATTCCGGACGTACCACTCGTCGTCTGAAACGTGCCAGTCTCACCCATACTTCGCGTGTAGACCTCCGTACCATCCGCGTCGCTCACGGTGAGGGTCGCGGAACCGCCGGTGAGGCTGCCGGACTGGTCGATGTTGGCCGTCGTGCCGGTGTTCTGCCACGTGTAACTGAGCGCCTGCGACACGTTGTCCATCGCGGAGGCCTGCCACTGAAAGCTATCAGTCGCGTTGGTGACCTGAACCTGGTTGTCCGGGCCAAGGGGGACACCGCCATCACACGCGGCAAACGCGACTACCGAGAGCACAACAGCCGCGGTTCGCAGCATTCGTGGGATTGTCATGTGCTTTCTCATTAGAAGCTCCACAAAAGCGGGAGGTGAGGGCCGGGCGTCGTGGTGATGCGGCCGGCCGATGGTGACGGACTGTATGCTCAGGCCCTCAACGCAATGACGCATCCACGGGGGAGAAAACCAGTACAAGGCTCTATTTGACAAGGAGTTAGAGAGAGAGATCGTTTGGGGGGGCAGCTCAAAACCGAGCGCTTCCATC
Organism: Gemmatimonadota bacterium; assembly: GCA_029863245.1. Lineage (GTDB taxonomy): Bacteria > Gemmatimonadota > Gemmatimonadetes > Gemmatimonadales > GWC2-71-9 > JAOTVV01. The sequence continues at coordinate 13,514 of JAOTVV010000044.1, read as the reverse complement.
GCAGAATGACGTACCGCGACGCGATCTGCAACCGTGGAATAGCTTTGACAAGCGGTCCTAGTAAACGCGACGGTGGCCCCACCTCGGTTCGTGCCAACAACTCAGCAGGGGAGGTCGAGCGTCATGGCCCTCCGTGGGATAGCATGGTGACGGTGAGTGAGCGATCATGAGCCGGTGACGGTCGATGACCACGAGAGCGGATGGTCCGCGTGCTCGCGTACATTCGGCAGAACCTGCGAACCGAGGTGAGGGAGGGAACGATGGGGATCAAACGCACGGCAGTCACGGAGAAGATCGATCTCTTCAAGAAGCACAGCGCCGAATACGTGGCTCCGGCCACTCCACAGCTCGTGACCGTGGGACCGGCACGGTACCTCGCCGTGACCGGGCGCGGCCGACCCGGCGGCGACGAGTTTCAGGCCAAGCTGGGCGCCCTCTTTGGTGTGGCCTTCACCATCAAGATGACGCGCAAGTTCGCAGGCAAGGGCGATTACGTGGTCGGCAAGCTGGAGGGCCAATACTGGCCCGATCCCGGCGTGCCGGACCCGTTCGACCCGCCGCTCGACGAGATGAACTGGCGTCTCATGATCCGCACCCCGGACGTGGTCGGCGAGCAGGACCTGACCGACGCGGTCGCACGACTCACTGAGAAGGGAAAAGGCGATCGGGCCGACGACGTCGAGGTGTATGCAATCACCGAAGGTGAGTGCGTGCAGATGCTACACGTCGGGCCGTACGACAAGGAGATGGAGACCATTGGGCCCATGGTCGCCTTCGCGGAGTCGAAGGGTTACCAGTACGAAGGACCCCACCACGAGATCTATCTCTCTGATCCGCGCCGAGTGTCCCCGGAACGGCTGCGGACGATCCTGAGGCTGCCCCTCAGCCAGAAATAGGTCCGACGGGCTCGCGCAACGCGATCGGTGTCCTGGACGGCACCGGTCGCTATCTTCACGCGCTTAGCCACCGGAGCCAGCGATGTCCCAAGATCGACCCCTGACGTCCCCAGCTGAGACGACCCGCGAGCGGGTGCATCGGATCATCTTCGGCCACGACACCCCGGCCGGGAAGGCGTTTGACGTCGTCCTGATCCTCGCCATCGTGGCGAGCGTCGTTGTGGTCATGCTCGATAGTGTCCAGGCCGCCCGCCTGCAGTACGGGACGACGCTGCGTGCGCTGGAGTGGATCTTTACCATTCTCTTCACTGTCGAGTACGTGGTCCGGCTGTGGTGTGTGCCGCGGGCCATCCGGTATGCCCGAAGCTTCTTCGGGGTCGTCGACCTGCTCGCTATCCTTCCCACCTATCTGAGCCTGTTCATACCGGGCGGGCAGGCGTTGCTGAGCGTCCGCGCTCTCCGCCTCCTCCGGATATTCCGGATACTGAAGCTGGGTCTCTACGTATCCGAAGCCGCGGTCCTCATGCGTGCGCTGCGTCAGAGCCGCCAGAAGATCACGGTGTTCATCGCCGCGGTCCTCACCCTGGTGGTCGTCATGGGGTCGATGATGTACCTGGTCGAGGGCACGATTAACGGCTTCACCAGCATCCCACGGAGCGTGTACTGGGCGATCGTGACGCTCACGACGGTGGGTTACGGCGACATCGCACCCCGCACCAATCTCGGGCAGGCGCTGGCCGCCGTGATCATGATCATGGGTTACGCCATCATCGCGGTACCGACCGGGATCGTGACGGTCGAGCTGGGCAACGTCGTCCGCCGCACGCGGGCCGAACGAGTCTGCCAGCGCTGCCAGCTGGCCGGACACGATCCCGACGCAGTTCACTGCAAGCGGTGCGGCGACAAGATCGGTGTGGCCAAATCGGAGAATAGAGACTCGACGATCTTCTGAGGCTAGGCGCCGATTCGGACCGGCATCCGTTTCGCTCCCCACGTCCCGGGCGCGCCGGCAAAGACGCCGGCGCACCGTGTGCCGCAGTTGGCACAGGACCCGTCACCCGTGAGCCGCCAAGCCCGGAGATTGTACCAGTCCCGGGCGATCAGCACCTCTCCGCAACTGTGACAGAACGTGGTCCCGCCCTCGAGGTCGTGCACGTTGCCGGTATAAGCGTACCGCACACCGTTCCGGACAGCGATGTCCCGCGCCCGCGTGAGCGTCTTCGACGGGGTGGACGGCACATCCAGCATCTGGAAATCCGGATGGAACGCCGTGAAGTGCATGGGTACGTCCGGGCCCAGGTTCTTCACGACCCACTGGGTCATCTCGTCGATCTCCCGCTCGCCGTCGTTCTTTCCCGGGATCACGAGCGTCGTGGTCTCGAACCAGACATCGGTCTCGTGCTTGAGATAGACGAGCGTGTCGAGAACGGGCTGCAAGTGGCCCTTGGTGATCTGCCGGTAGAAATCCTCGGTGAACGCCTTGAGGTCGACGTTGGCCGCGTCCATGTACCGATAGAACTCCCGCCTTGGTTCGTCACAGACATATCCCGCCGTCACGGCAACGGTCTTGATGTCACGCTCGCGGCACGCCTGGGCGACGTCGATCGCGTACTCGTGGAAAATCACCGGATCGTTGTACGTAAAGGCAACCGACGTGCACCCGAGACGCACCGCAGTATCGGCCAAGGCAGCCGGTGAGGCGGAATCCGCAAGGGTGTCGATCTCACGCGATTTGCTGATGTCCCAGTTCTGGCAGAACTTGCAGGCCAGGTTGCAGCCGGCCGTGCCGAACGAGAGCACCGGAGTTCCGGGCAAGAAGTGGTTGAGCGGCTTCTTTTCGATGGGGTCGATGCAAAACCCGCTCGACCGGCCGTACGTGGTGAGGACGACTTGTCCGTCTTCACAAGCGCGGACAAAACACATACCCCGCTGCCCCTCACGCAAACGACAGAAGCGCGGGCACATGTCGCATTGGACTCGACCGTCGTCGAGCGTGTGCCAGTACTTAGTGGGGACTACGGATGCCACCGGCACGATTGCACAGCCTCGTCTCGCCCTCGCCTGAACAATAGAGCAAACCGGGCTGACTGGATAGCCGCTACCGCGAACCGTTGATCTAGTGACCCTACTGACGCGGCGTTCCTCCCGTGCTATCGTTCCGAGGTCACCGGCTGGAGTGCCCCATGGCTCGCACGACCGTCGAAGCCTTCGCCGAACTGCACGAGCGTCTGGGTCCAGGCCCGAAAGATCTCATGAGCGGCGACGTCGACGCTTCGCTCATCGAGGCGTTCAAGGACGTGAGGACCGCGGCTCACCCCGACCGCATCGCGGCTGTCTCCCGGTCGGACTATATCGGACGCGGGATGCTCGCGCACGCGCTCTTCCTCGACTGGCGCGACCGGCACGAGGTGGACTTCCTTCTCGACCAGGTCCGTCAGCACATGATGACACAACTCCGGGACGACGCGACGCCTCACCCCGATGTCTATCGCCTTGCCGAGGCCCTGACTCGACTGGCGACTGCATGGAAGCGGGTGGAGGGCGGCGGGGGCTGAACGGCCACCGACAGCCCACTCCTCGCCCCTGACCTTCTCTCCATGCCCACTCCGACCCCACGCCAACGTGAGGCCATCGAAGCCCCGCTCGGGCCCGTCCTCGTGGTGGCCGGCCCAGGTGCGGGGAAGACTTTCTGCCTCATCGAGCGCGTCGGCCATCTGATCGGTACCCGCGGCTTGGCGGCCGAACGGATCTGCGCCGTGACGTTCACCAACAAGGCGGCCGAAGAGATCGCGGGCCGGCTCGAAGGAACCCTCGGCGAGGCCGCGGAGAAGGTGACCCGTGGCACGCTGCACGCGCTCTGTGCCAGCCTGCTCCGGGAGCATGGAGAGGTTCTGGAAATCGACAAGGGATTCGGGATCGCGGACGAGGCCTACCAGCAGATCCTCCTCCGCCGGCTCGGCGCCTGGAAGAAGCGGTGGGGAGCGCTGCTCCTCGGCTTCGGACGACGACGGCTGCAGGGACATGAGCTCACCCGGTCGGACGAGCGGCTCTTCCAGCGGTACCTCGAGCGTCTCAGACGGCAAAACATGCTCGACTTCGATGATCTCATTGCTCTAACGGCCGAGATACTGAGAGAGCACCCGGAGGTCGCGGCCGACATCGCATCGCGGTGGGATTACCTGCTCGTGGACGAGTTTCAAGATCTCAATCCCGCCCAATACGAGATTCTCAAGACCCTCGCGTGGGGCCATCGGAACATGTTCGGCGTGGGCGACGACGAGCAGTCGATCTTCTCCTGGACCGGAGCCGACCCGACGATCCTCAAGCGCTTTGCGACGGACTTCGGGATCGCTCAGCCCATCATCCTCGATCGAAATCGGCGCTGCTCACGACAGATCTTCGAGGTCGCGCGCCGACTCCTCTCCGTCAACGCGCCGCTGTTCGCGCACAAGGAAATCTCGGCGGATCGCGAGTCGGTATATCAAGTCGCGGCGCACAGCTTCGCCGAAGACGTGGCCGAATGCGAGTGGATCATTGCCGATCTCCTCGCCGACCGAGAGACCGAGGGGCGCGAGTGGGGGGACTACGCACTCTTGTACCGCACTCATGAGGTCGGGAACGCGCTCGAGGGTCGGCTTGTACGGGCCGGCGTTCCATGCCGGCTTGCGCGCGGGCGCTCGCTCCGCGACGACCCGATTATCCAGTATGTCGTCGCGGCCATCCGGCTGATGCGGCAACCCGACGACTCGGTGTTGGTGGAAAGCCTGGCGCAGCTCCTGCTTCCCGACGGCCTCGTCGACGAGGTGCGGCGGACCGCAAAGGACAGAGAGCTGGAGTTTCTCTCTGCTACCCAGGCGCTGGCACGCGCTCGTCCGCAAGCCGACCCCGATCGCGCCAAGCTGTGGCGGTTCGTGTACGAGGTCCAAAACCTCACCGGCGTCCGCCGCCTGCATGGCGACCTGATGGGGATCGTCGAGGAACTCCTCTCCAAGCGGGTCGGAGAGTATCGCAACGTGCTGGAAGACCACCACGACGAGCTCAGCGATCCCGCGGATGACGCCGATGTCGTCGACCTCGCGGCAGAGCTGGGACGATCGCTCGACGGACGCCGCAAGGTGACCGCCCCTGTGGCGGACGGTGCGGGGGTCGCGGTCAAGGCCATGCTGTTCGGTGGGGGGATCACGACGGTGGATTACGACCGCGCTCGACCCGACGACGCAATTCCCTCCACACCCTTCACGCTACACGCCTCGGGAACCCTTCACGTCACGGCCGCCCCACTCACCGTATTCAAGGCGCTCCAACTCGTGCACGCGCGTGACCTCGGCGTGCCGACATCGGACTATGTGACCTTCGATCTGGAGACGACCGACAACGACGTCGCGGCGTGCGAGATCGTCGAGATCGGCGCGGTGCGCGTGAGGCGCGGCCGGCCCGTCGGGGAGTTTCAAACTCTCGTCAGGCCGACGCGGCCGGTGTCCACCAGAGCCAGGGCCGTGCACGGGTACGGCGAAAAGGAACTGCGCGGCGCGCCACGGTTCGAAGATGTCTGGCCGCGTTTCGTAGCGTTCGTGGGAAACGATCTGCTGGTCGCCCACAACGCGTTCAACTTCGACGTGCCGGTCCTGGAGCGGATCAGTAGCGGACTGGGTGGATTTGGCGATCTCATCTTCTTCGACTCCTATCCCCTGGCGCGCGACCTCCTGCGCGCCAGTCACGGACTCGGGAACCTGGCCCACCGCTTTGGCGTCGCCACCGGTCGCGCCCACCATGCACTCGATGATGCCCGCGCGCTCGCCGGGGTGTTTGCGGAACTCGCCCGGCTGAAAGCCGTGCGCACCCGCAAGACCACGCTGGTGAACCTGCTTGATTGGGTCGGCGCGGGGCTCGCGCTCGAGCGGGAATCTCCGGAGGCAGCGCGTAGTAACGAGCGCGAGCTCCTCCGCCGAGAGACTCGTATCTTTGCCCTCGGTCGCTACAGCAGCGTCTTGGAGCAGTACGAGACCGAGCGTGCCCTGCTCGCAGACGACTCACTTCCCACCGTCGAGCAGCTCATCGCCAGGCTCGGCGGACACGCGCTCATGGAACGCCTGCGAACTGACAGGACGGCCGATCAGCGATACCCGGAAGCCGTCGCTCGGCTCCGCGCGATCGTAGTGGGGTCTCGGGCCGACACACTGGACGAGACCATCGACCGCTTCCTCGAGCGCCTCACCCTCACCAGCTCAGAGGGGGTCGACGTCGATCGCCACCGGGTGAATCTCTTGACGCTGCACTCCACCAAGGGACTCGAATTCCCGTGCGTGTACATCGTCGGTGTCGAAGACTACCAGATCCCGGGTTACTACCCGACGGTCGACAACCGCGAGTCGGAGATCGAGGAGGCCCGGCGTTTGTTGTACGTGGGCATGACCCGCGCGGAAGACCGCCTGGTGCTCACCCGCGTCGACCGGCGCCGGGGCTCCGACAGCGGGGGCAGCCGGTTCCTGGAGGAGATGGGAATGACGGTAACCGGTCACTGAGAAGCACGCGTTCCGGACGTCTTCCAGATCGAGGTCACGATGCACCGACGTATGATTCTCTTTTTGCTTCCTGCTTTGCCCGCCGTGATCGGAGGATGCGGCTCCTCCGAGGGCAGGGCCTCGAGCGCCTGGTCCGGCACGATCGACACGCTCCCCTCCGGACAGATCGTGGTGTCCAATCCGGCCACGCCGGTCTGGCGCGCGGGTGACGAGTGGCGGGTCGTCGAGGAGATGCGCATCGGCAGCCTGGACGGCAACGGGCCCGACATGTTCGGCGACATCACGTCGTTCGAGGTGGACCCCGACGGCCGCATCTGGATCCTCGAAGGACAGGCGCAGGAGATCCGCGTGTTCGGGCCGGACGGGCGGCACGTGCGCACGGTGGGACGGCAGGGCGGCGGACCGGGCGAGTTCGCGCGCGCGCTCCAGATCCGCCGCGGACCGGACGGCAACATGTGGGTGATCGATCCGCAGAACAACCGCGTCTCGGTGATCGACAGCGCCGGCACCTATCTCGAAGGGAAGCAGACGCCCGGCGGGTTCATCATCATCCCGTGGCCCGGCGGGTTCGACGCGGCCGGGAACTACTACAGCCCCGTGCCGCTCCCATCGGACGAGATGTTCACCATGGGGCTCATGCGGCTCGACCCGAGCTTCACGCCGATCGACACCGTCGCGATCCCGCGTGACCCCGTGGAGCGGGAGCGGTTCGAGATCCGCAGAGAGGATATGCGCTGGCTCCGAAGCATTCCGTTCACCGGCGGGTTCGATTGGCGGCTCGCGCCGTCGGGGACCCTGTGGGGGATGTTCACCGACGAGTACCGCCTGTTCCAGCTCAGCCTCACGGGCGACACGCTGCGCACCATCACCCGCGAGTTCACTCCCCTGCCGGTGACCGACGCCGACATGGATCGCGCCAGGGAGAATCTCGAGTCGTTCATCCGCAACGGCGGCAAGGTGGACTGGTCAAAGATCCCGAGCACCAAGCCCGCCACCGAGGACTTCTTCTTCGACGACGAGGGCAACCTCTGGGTGGCGCCGGTCACCACGCAGGAGGACGACGGGCATCTGTTCGACGTGTTCGATCCCGATGGCCGGTTTCTGGGAACGGTGCGCACACCGTTTCCGCTCGCGACGTATCCGGTACCCATCATCCGGAACGCGACGATTTACGGGATCACCGAGGACGAGCTGGAAGTTCCCTACGTGGTGCGGGCGCGGATCGAGAAGGGCGTCCGCTGAGGGGCAGTGGCCTTGACAGGGGCTCGCGGCAACCCGCCGGTGCGGCCCCTGACCAGCGAGAACCGCGCGACGAGCCGCGATACTCACCCGTGTGGACAAGCGACGAGGCTCCGACAGTGGGGGAAGTCGGTTTCTCGACGAGATGGGGTTGAAGGTCACTCGGCAGGGGTAGCGGACAGGCCGAGCGCGAGGGGCTTCAGGGGCGCCGGGCCATGGGACTAGCGCAGAAACACCACCGTGACACCGATCTTGAAGACGAGCGACCAGTCGAAGTCCTCAAACGGTAGGGTGGACGCTATAAACACGAACGAAGTTCGGGGCACCGGTAGCGGAACGACGGTCGAGCTCACAAGCATGGGGTAGGGTCGGTAGTCGTTCGTCTCCAACCACAGCAAACCGGCACCCACGCCCGCAAACGCGCTCCCTAGGTGGACCACGGGCCGCTCCACGGCAGAGATGATCGTCGGCTTCGTGCTCTCGTCAGTCCATGACAACGTCACATAGGCCCTGGCCCCGACCAGCGGTGGAGTCTCGCCATGCAACTCGGCCACCGGTTCGGTCGAGCGCTTGGTCACGAGCACACCGCCGCCGACGGTGACAAGCTGCGCCGACGCTACCGTGGGTGAGGCCAACCACAAGAGCCCGCAGAGCAGCATGGCGCCCGTGGATCGCCGTTCCCCTCTCGCCGCACTGGGCGCGCAGTGCTTCAGTCGTTGGGCCAACGTACCTCGCGTCGACAAACCAGACTGTAGAAGCTGCAGGAGGGTCGCGGTATAGCGGACCGGTTTGCGCCCAAGCTGCCCGCGATCACTCATCATGCGGGAAGATCTACTCCGACGCCCGGTACTGTCCAGGAACGCTGCATCCGCTCCTCACATCATGAGCGCGCGTGCGTCTGGGTGGCGCCGGTCGCCGCGCAGGAAGACGGCGGGCATCTGTTCGACTAGGCGCGGACGATGCGGGGGGCGTCCTCCGGTGACGGTGCGCGCACAGCCACGATCTCCCCACCGTGCGCTTCCCACCACCGCCGCGCTCGGTCAGCAGTCCACGGCTCCACGAGCTCGACAGCGTCCAATCTGGCAGCCAATGCCTCGGCGCTCTGCATCCGATCTGACGGAGACTTCTGCAGGCAGTCCAATACGATCGCGTCGAGCGACGGGGGAATAGACTGCTCGGCACGTTGCGACGGCGGGATCGGCTCCTGCTGCACGTGCGCCAGGAGCATGGCGCCATACGTCTGCTCGTCGAACACGAGCTGACCGGTGAGCAGCCAATAGGCCACACAGCCGAGCGCGTAGACGTCCGCCCGGCCATCCACCGGTCCGCCGCCCAGTGCGATCTCCGGTGCCATGTAGGTCGGCGTGCCGTGGATCGTGCCGGTCGCGGAGAGCTGGAGGTCCTGCTTCGCGGCGCGCGTGTCGCGCCACTTCACCAGGCCGAAATCCAGCACCTTGACGACGTCGTGCTCGAAGGCCCGTTCGCACAGGTAGACGTTCGCGGGCTTGACGTCGCGGTGGATCAGGCCGCGCCGATGCGCCTCGGCGAGCGAGGCACAGACCTGGCGCAGGATATGGACGACGCGGGCGGGGGTCTGGGGACCGAACTGCTGGACGAGATGCTGGAGGTCGATGCCCTCGAGCAGCTCCATGACGTAGTAGAACGTACCGTCGTCGGTGGTGCCGTAGTCGTAGACCTCGACGGTATGGGGCGACTGCAAGGTGGCCGTGACCTGGGCCTCACGCTCGAAGCGCGCGATCATGGTGTGGGCGGTCCCGGAGTCCCCGCCGAGGACGCGCCGATGGATCAGCTTCACCGCCGCCGGACGGGCCAGCATCCGGTGTTCCGCCCGCCACACCTCGCCCATGCCGCCCTGACCCAGCCATTCCACCAAGCGGTAGCTGCCCAGCTCGCGGGCCCGCGTCACGTCCTGCCCCAGCCGGTAGATGCTGCGCGCGGAGATGTAGGCGAGCCCCGCCACCGCCAGGTACGGTCCGACGAACACGAAGAAGAACGCGCCGGCGTCCAGTGGCGGCGCGCGGCCGCCGTTCACCTCCAGCAGGTAGACGATCGGCACCGCCGTGGCCGAGAGCAGCAGCGCCACCAAAGCGTGCGTGGGACGCACCGGCACCATCACCGTGAAGAACAGCATCCAGAGTGCGGCGCCCGAGAAGCCCACCACGTCGGCGTTCACGGCGACGGCCGGCACCTCCGCGAAGGCCCACCAGTACGACGACAGCACGATGGCGTAACTCACCGCCACCTCGTAGCCGAGCGCCGCCTGGACGACGCGTGTCGGCGGGACGCGCGGCATGCGGGTCAGGGCGAACATGACGAGGGAGACGACGATCACGAACGTGGGCGGTCCCCACTGCTGCACGTAGTCGAACTCCGACGGGAGGTCTCCCTCGAGCCAGTTGGTGAGCAGCCAGCCGACCAGCTCGATCACCAGCAGCACCAGCGCCAGGATCCGCACGCGCGAGACCGCGAGCTGGAGCAACACGGGCGGGAGGCTGCGGCTCGGCACCGGGCCCACGCCGGCCCGGGACAGGAGCAGCTGCTCGCGCTCGGTCATCGTCGTGCGGTGCGGGGCCGGGGCATGGTCCGGCGAGTATGGTGCGCCCGATGGGCCATGGCAACCGGTCCGTCCCTTCTTGGGACGCTATCGCGACGTGGGATCGCCGGCCGGGAGCTTCGCCTCGCCGATGGCACGGCCGGGCGTGGCTGAAGCGAGACTCGCACCGACGCTCGGAAGCCACGATTCGTCGAGCGGAAGGCTCAACACGTCGGCATGAAGCTTTCAACAGATTACTGAACGCTTACAATGACTACTTGCAAGCCTACTTTACTAGCTTGTATCTCATCAATTTATTGAAGTAGGCTTACATTCTATCATCGCAAGCCAACAATGAGTTGTTATATGCTATCATATTGTTAATGTTGGCTTACAGTAGCTAATTGTACGCTTATATCTCGCCGTTGTAAGCGTAAACCGAGCGTCCCCAAGTCACTCTTCTGCAACCCGATACGTCGATTTGCCGGGTGAGAGACGGTCGATCGGCTCGGGAAGGACTGGCCGGGGTTGTTCAAGCGTGCTCGAGGAGCTGTGGACGTCGCGGAGAGGGAGGCCGGTCTGCTTTCACGGTGTCCGGGCGGCCGGATCGGCGGGCTGGGGTAGCCGGCTGGTCGAGCGGTCCGGGGACAGTTCCGGGAGGTGCCGGCTCCACCACCGCCGCGCGCGCTCGTCGCTCCAGGGCTCGGGCCAGTCGATGCATTCGAGCCGCTCGGCCAGGAGATCCACGGTTTGGGGCCGGTCGGCCGGCGCCTTGGCGAGGCAGGGGAGGATCGTCTCATCGAGCACCGCCGGGATCCGCTGCTCCGACCGGGTGGACGGCGGGTGCGGTGCCTCCTGCACGTGCCGCATCATCACCTCCATCGCCGAGCGCCCCCCGAACACGTACGACCCCGTCAGCAACCAGTACAGCACGCATCCCCAGGGCGTAGACATCGGTTCGCGCGTCGACCTCGCCGCCCACCACCTGCTCGGGTGCGAGGAAGGCCGGTGTGCCACTCACGGTGTTCTCGGCGGTGAGTCGCAGGTCCTCGCCGAGCGAAACGTCCCCGCGGAGCCTCACGAGGCCGAAGTCCAGGCCCAGCTGGCCTGGCCGCCGGAATCGGGAGGACGCATACTAGAGAGCGGATCTGCCGCAGCCCAACACCTACACGGCACTGAGGGAGTTGGAATTAAACGGTGTGCTGGCGCTAGGATCTCAAGCCGAGTACCGCGGGTCGTGTGTGGCTAGGCTGCGGAAGGGAGGTCCGATAGTGAGTTACCGACTTCAGTCGAATAGAAGTTAGCTGGCACGCAGTTGAGAATCGCTATGCCTCTCGATCCTCCCTTCTCCCAATGGCGCCCGCACCCATGGCACGGTCTCGCGGTGGGGCCTGCTCCCCCGTTGCTCGTGCATGCCTATGTCGAGGTCTGCCCCTTCGATCTGGTCAAGTACGAAGTTGACAAGGAGACCGGGTATCTGCGGGTGAATCGGCCGCAGCGGACATCCTCGCAACCGCCGACGCTCTACGGTTTCGTTCCCCGAACCTACTGTGCCTCCCGCGTCTGCGCTCTCATGCCCGGCGCCGAGCGCGGAGATGGTGATCCTCTTGATATCTGTGTCGTCAGTGAGCGTCCAATCACGCGCGGGGAGGTCATTCTGAACGCCCGGGTTATCGGGGGCGTACCGATGCTCGATGGGGGGGAAGCAGACGACAAGATCATCGCAGTTCTCGAAAACGATCCCTTTTGGTCGGCAGTCACGGAGCTGACAGATCTGCCACCGGCATTGGTGGAGCGCCTACGGCACTACTTCCTGACGTACAAGTTGGCCCCAGGGCAACCCACTACGGTGTCGATCGGCGATCCATACGGGTGCACCCACGCGCAGCAAGTGGTTCTGGCCGCCATCCAGGATTACGAGGCGGAGTACGGACGGCTTCGCTAGCACTGTGCCAGCTAACAAGCGCTTGGAGGCTGCCGGGCGCTCCGGGCGGCGGCTTTTGTGGAAGGGCTAGCATTGCTGGCGAGGAGAGGAACCACTGATGTTCCGTTACGGCGGGCTTGTCGCCCGCAGCTCAAGCGCTGACCGTTATGCGGCCACCTTGCCCCACCCTCCTGTCAATAGCATCGTTGTGAGATGAAGGTCCGGGAGGTCATCAAGAGACTCGAGGCGGACGGCTGGCAGATGGTGCACACGCGTGGCGGTCATCGGCAATTCAAGCATCCGGAGAAGCCCGGCCGCGTCACGATCGCGGGCAAGCCGAGTGACGACCTGGCCCCCGGGACGCTCAACAGCATCTTCAAGCAGGCAGGCTGGAAGCCATGAAGCTCCTCATCGTTGTCGAACAAACTGGGACCGGGTACTCCGCGTATTCGCCCGACCTCGACGGTTGCGTCGCGACCGGTGCCACACGGGAAGAGGTCGAGCGGGAAATGCGGGCGGCCATTGAGCTGCATCTCGGTGGCCTCCGCGAAGACGGTCACGAGGTGCCTGAACCACACGCGTACGCCACGTACGTCGAAGTGGCCGCATAACAAGGAAATGGAGCAGGCGGGCGCGCGGGTGGGGCGGTTCCTTGTGAGCGCGAACGCCCGCGTGATGAAGAGGAAGAGATGATTGCGTTCCCTTGGCTGTTCGCCCGCTGCTCATTTCCTGACCGTTAGACAGCGAGCCACCGTGTCCCGAGTCACTCGACCCAGCATCTTGCTGGTAGCTTTCATTGCCGCCTGTGCAAGCCAGCGGCCACCGCAGGTTGACGACGTTATAGGATGCTACGAAGTCATCGGAACGAGCCAGCTCACTGACACCGACAGTTCTCTCGTTCACCTGATTCCGGACACCTTTGCCTTGCTACCTGAAGTCCTGGCAGTGGTCAACTTGCAGGCTGGTCCGGTCACGGTCCGTCGTGTGGTTCCTGAATCCGGGAAAGGGACTTGGACCGAGCTCTCATCTTGGAAGATCTTTGGAGACAGCGTGTTTGTGCGGTGGCCAGGCTCCTTTCACTTCAGCACATACCTCGCTTTCACCCAAGTTGAGGGCACTCGCCTGACGGCAATGCTAAGCCGCAGGACCCGACTGCGTAGGCTGTCGACCAGAGCCAAGGCAGAGAGTTGTTTTGACTCGTGTCCCGTGTGGTGATTCGGCCGCCCGCGACACTGCGTCAGTTGAGTGGTGACTGAACGGCCGGGTTGATCCTTGACACTTTGTTCTAGGGTGATGCTTTACACTGGTGCCGGAAGAAGTGTCGGAACATCCGTCCTCGGTCGTCAACAATCCGTTTAAGCCGTTCATCGAAGCGCCCG
>JAOTVV010000043.1 GCA_029863245.1 Gemmatimonadota bacterium | reverse complement strand
CGCACCTGGGATCAGCCCTTGCCGGTCGGTGGGCGCACGTCCATACTAGGCATGCTTCTCGCTGTCGGTTCCTGACGGGCGAACGGAAGGAAGACATCCATGGCCGCACTCGGCGGAGGATCGGAGCGCGATCCTCTCCTCAACTTGAGAGAGTACCGCCGCTTGGCGCCCTGGAACCTCCGCGATCTGGCCGCACTCACCGCCGCCATGCTCGACGCCGCCGGCGTCAGACCTATCAACGCGGCGGCGAGTGCGCATCCTTCGGAGCGCACCATCCGCTTCTACGTGACGCGCAGCCTGGTGGCGTCGCCCGAAGGGCGCGGCACAGCCGCAACCTACGGCTACCGCCACCTGCTCGAGATCCTCGCCATCAAACTCCGCCAGATGGAAGGCGGCACGCTCGCCGCCATTGCCGAGGAGCTGCGTACTACGACGGGCGACGTGCTCGAGCGCCGAGTGGCGGCCAGCCTTGGTCCCGGCCTTCCACCTCCGACCATGCTCCCGCTGTATGCTGGCAAGGAGCAACCGCGCGGCCGGGCCGGGCAGGTGCTGCGCGTCCCGCCGCCCGAACCCCCCGAGCAGGCCGAACGGTCGTCGGCCATGTGGCGCCGGCTCCCGGTGACGGAGGGGATCGAGCTGCACGTGCGCGACGATCACGCTTTGGCAAGCGAGGCCGAGCTGCAGCGGCACGTCGCCGAAGCCGTACGACTGGCGATACACCGGCTACTCTCGCCGTCGCGGCCGCTGGCGCCCCGGCCGGCCGCGCGGGCCGCAACCGAACGGACCGAGCACCACGCGTAGCAGCCGCATGCTGCCGTGACCTGATACCGCAACTCGGAGTACATCATGACCTGGGTCTTCCTCATTGTCCTCGTCGCCGTGGTCATCTGGGGCATCTCGGCGTACAACCTGCTGATCCGGCTCAAGGGCGAGACGCTCAACGCATGGAAGCAGATCGACGTCCAACTCAAGCGGCGGCACGACCTGATCCCGAACCTGATCGAAGCGGTGAGGGGAGCGATGGAATTCGAGAAGGAGACGCTCGAAGCCGTGATTCAGGCGCGCAACCAGGCAGTGAAGATCCAGGCCAACGCCAGCCCGACGGGCGGTGTGCAGCAGCTGGCCGCCGCGGAAGCCGCGCTGTCATCGGCCCTCGGCAAACTCAACGTGGTCGTCGAGCGCTACCCCGACCTCAAGGCCACCACCAACGTGGGCCAATTGCAGGAAGAGCTGACGTCGACCGAAAACCGGGTGGCGTTTTCGCGGCAGCTGTACAACGACACGGCCACGAACTACAACGTCAAGCAGCAGCAGTTCCCGTGGAACCTGATCGCGGGCCTGGCGCGGGCCGAACAGGTCGAACTGTGGGAACTGGCCGACGACAAGGAGCGTGAGGTGCCCAAGGTCGACTTGTCGTTCAAGCCCAAGCAGTGAGCGAACAGAATCTCTTTGCGCAACAACGTGCGAATCGCCGCCGCTCGACCGTCCTCGTAGCGATCTTCCTCGCGTTCTTTGCGTGGATCGGGTTCGGCGGCGATCTCGCATACTATCTGGGCACGAGCGGCGCTCCGCCCACCGCATATCATCACACCATCCCCTGGTTCGGCATCGGCGCCACGCTGCTCGGCGTGGGCAT
Organism: Gemmatimonadota bacterium; assembly: GCA_029863245.1. GTDB lineage: Bacteria > Gemmatimonadota > Gemmatimonadetes > Gemmatimonadales > GWC2-71-9 > JAOTVV01. Next base: position 19,539 of record JAOTVV010000043.1, on the reverse strand, counting down.
GACGTGGTTCGCCTGGAAGCGCGGCCCGAAACAGGTGTTGTGGGCCACCGGCGCGTGGCAGCTGTTGGAGGCGAGCAGCGACAAGGAAAAGCAGCTGGTCAACGTGGTCGAGGAAATGGCGATCGCGTCGGGGCTGCGAAAACCCAAGATCTGGATCGTGCCGGACCCCGACCCCAACGCCTTCGCCACCGGCATCGCGGAAACGGACGCCCACTTGGCCGTGACCGAGGGACTGCTCACCGCCCTCAACCGTGACGAACTGCAAGCCGTCGTGGCGCACGAGATGGCGCACATCCGCAACTACGACGTCAAGCTGATGACCCTGCTCGCCGCACTCGTCGGGGTGATCGCCCTCATCTCCGACGGGGCGTGGCGCGTGATGCGGTACGGCGGGTTTCGCGGCGGGCGCGGCGGACGCGGCGGGGGCGGGGGCGGGGGCGGGGGAAAGAAAGGTGGAGCGGGTCCGCTGGCCCTGGTGGTGCTCATCGTGTGGCTGATCACGCTGCTCCTGGCACCACTCGTCTCGCAACTCCTGGCACTCGGCGTGAGCCGCAAGCGGGAGTTCCTGGCCGACGCCACCGGCGCACAGTTCACGCGCAACCCGGCGGCCCTGGCCTCTGCGCTCCGCACCATCGAAAACGCGGCGGCCCCCACCAAGGCCATCAAGCGGGGCACCGCGCACCTCTGCATCGCCGACCCCATGGGCCGCAAGCTCAGCTCCAAGCAGGGCATGTTCGCCAACGCGTTCGCCACCCACCCGCCCATGGCCGTCCGCATTGCCCGGCTCAAGGCCATGGCCTACCAGTACGAAAAGACCGGAGTCCTCCCCGAGGGGGTCTGATCCTCTCCCCGCGCGATTGGCTGCTCCTGGTAGTGGCGGCGCTCCTCACCGCCGGCCTCACGCTGTGGACCGTCCGCCGCACGCGCCGGGCCATCCGCCACTGGTTCGACCGCGCCGTCCTGCGCGCCGTGCATCAGTTCCGTGTCCGGCTCGACCGATACAAGCTCGTGAGCCGACGCGCGATCCGAGAGGAGTTATTGCACGACGCGGTGGTCAAACAGGCCATGGACGCCCACGCCGCCGAGCACCACATGGAGGAGCGTGCGGTCCGTACCAGCGTCGAGCGATACATCAGCGAGATCGTGCCGCAGTTCAACGTGCTCTCCTACTACAAGTTCGGCTACAACTTCGCCCGCGTGTTCATCAATCTCCTGTACCGGGTGGAGAGCGACTACGTCGATCGGCAGGCGATCCACTCCATCCCCCGTACCGACGTGGTGGTGTATCTCGTCAACCACCGCTCCAACGCCGACTACGTGGTGGTCGCCTACGTCCTGGCCCGAGCCGTGAGCATCAGCTATGCGGTGGGCGAGTGGGCGCGGGTATGGCCGCTCGAATACGTGTTCAAGTCGTTCGGCGCGTATTTCGTGCGCCGCGGCTTCCGGGACTCGCTCTACCACACGGTGCTCAGGCGATACGTGCAGCTGATTACCCGCAACGGCATCACCCAGGGCATCTTCTTAGAGGGAGGCCTGAGCCGAGATGGGCGGTTCCGTCCGGCGAAGATCGGATTGCTGGATTCCATCGCCACCGCGTTGCCCGAGCTTGACACCGGACAGGACATCAAACTCGTGCCGGTCGCGCTCAACTACGACCGCGTGCTCGAGGACCGGCATCTCACCCACGAGTTGCTGGAGCGCACCGACCGGCCCGGTCGGATTCGTCAGCTGGTCGGGGTGCTGCATTACCTGTCGTGGAACGTGTTGCGGTTCGTTACCGGGAACCTGCGCCGCTACGGGCGCGTGCACGTCACCTTCGGGACACCGGTGTCACTGCGCGCATGGCTCGCCGCCCATCCCGGCACGCTGGACCTCCCCAAGGACGAGCGTCTCCCGCGGATCCAGGCACTCGCCGACGAGATGCTCGGGCACATTGCCGGCATCATCCCCGTGACGCCGGTACCGCTGGTCGCCGCGGCGATCCTGGCGGTGGGAGAGACGGCCATCGATCGCGACCACCTGCTGGAGCGCATCGATGCGCTGCGCGACGAAATGCTCCGCCGCGGAGCGAATCTCGTTCATCCCGAACGCACGCCCGACATGATCTTGGATCGGGCATGGCGCACGCTCAGGATGCGACGGCTGGTGGTACGGCACGGGCGGACGTACGTCGTGCTCCCCAAACAGCGCCCGCTCCTGGAGTACTATGCCAACTCGCTGGAGCATCTCTTACCCGAGCGATCGTACGCATCGGTGATGCACCCGGCGCACGAGCCCGACCGCGATCTGCCGAGCCTGGGTCGCTGGCGGCGCGCCCCACGCTCGTGACGGCTCCGGCTCGCCCAAGCTCTTAGGTTTCCGTCCATGCCCTCGACCCTTCCGCTCGACATCCCGGCCCTCACCGTGGGCAGCCGCGTCCAGGATTCGTTCCTGGTCGTGGACGTCGAGGTCCGTACCCAAGCGAGCGGCGACCCGTTCACGATTCTCACGCTTGGCAACGCCACCGGCCGGATCGCTACCGAGCCGTTCTGGTCGGAGCGGGCCGGAGAGGTGGCGGGACTGGCACGCGGCCACGTGGTGCAGGTGGTGGGCGAGGTGGCGACCTATCGCGAGCGGCGGCAACTCAGAGTGGTGTCGATCCGGCATCTGCCGAGCGCGTCGGTGGACTTTACGCTGCTACTCCCGTCCGTCGCGTCCATCGATCGGTATTGGGAGATCCTCGACAGTTGGCGCCGTCAGATCGAGAAGCCTCGTCTCAGGGCGGTGGTGGATCTGTTCTACGAGGAGGACGTGTTCCGCCAGCGATACGAGCAGTGTCCCGCGGCCGTGTTCGGGCATCACGCGCAGTTGGGCGGGTTGCTCAAGCACACCGCCGAGGTGGCGGCCATCGGGCGGACCATCGCGCGGGCGTCGGGGGCCGATCAGGAGCTGGTGCTCGCCGGCGTGTTGCTGCACGACATCGGCAAGCTCGAGGCGTATCGCTGGGACGGGATGTTCGAGCACACCGAGATGGGCCGCATGCTGGGCCACGTGGTGTTAGGGGCGTTGATGCTGGACCGCCGGTTGGCCGAAGAGGCGACGCCGCCGTGCACGCCCACCGAGCGGGACATTCTCTTGCACCTGATCCTGTCACATCACGGTCGGCTCGAGTTCGGGAGCCCCATCCTCCCGATGACGCTCGAGGCCGAAGTGCTGCACTGGGCGGACAACGCCAGCGCCAAGACCGCGTCGATGGGCGAGGCCCTGGGGGACGACGCCAACTTCCCCGACGGGCTCATGTCGGTGAGCCAGCGGATGCTCGACCATCGCCGCTTGTGGCGCGGTACGAGTGACTGGGGGAAGAAGGAGAGCGAGTGAACGACCTCCACGTCGTGTTCGGGGCGGGTCAGGTGGGAAGCCGGCTGGCTGGGCTGCTGCGTACCAAAGGAAAGCGCGTCCGCATCGTCCGCCGGTCGGCCGGCGCGGCGGGCGCCGGCATCGAGGTGGTGTCTGGGGATGCCGCCGACGCCGAATTCTGCCGCACGGCAACCGCGGGCGCCGCGGCGGTCTATCACTGCATGAACCCCGCGTACGACACCGCGCTGTGGGCGCGGTTGGTGCCGCTGTGGGCCGAGAACCTGCTCGCCGCGTCGGGTGCCGTCGGCGCCCGACTCGTGGTGCTCGACAACCTCTACATGTACGGCCGCCCCGCGGCGCCGATCGACGAAGACACGCCGTTCGCACCACGCAGCACGAAGGGCGAGATCCGCGCACGCGCCTCCGATACGCTCTTCTCGGCGCACGAGCGGGGCGACGCCCGGGTGGTCGTAGGACGCGCTTCCGATTTCTACGGGCCGGGCGGCGTGGGCACGCACTTCGCTGACCGGTTCTGGCAGCCCGCACTGGCGGGCAAGACCGCGCGCATGTTGCTCGACCCCGACGTGCCGCACTCCTACAACTACATCCCGGACGTCGCCACCGGGCTTGCCACCCTCGGCCTCGCGGCGGACGACGCCCTGGGACGGGTGTGGATGCTCCCGGTCACGCCGGCCACCTCGGCCCGGGAACTGGCCCAGCATTTCTCCGAGGAGTTAGGCAGAGAGATCCGCGTAGCGAAGACGCCGCGCGCGATGGTGAAACTCCTCGGCCTGTTCATGCCGATCGTGAAGGAGATCGGCGAGATGCTGCATCAGTGGGACGGCCCGTTTCTCGTGAACGACCGCCGGTTCCGCGAGCGGTTCGCGGTGGAGCCCACGCCGATGGCCGACGCCGCGCGGGAGACCGTGGCGTGGGCCACGCGGGAGTACGCGACGGCGTGATGCACCGCCATCGGAGCGCTATGATACGGAGCAACGCGATTTCAGACCCGCGGTTGGCAAGGAAGATCGTGGTCACGCTCACCTGCAGCCTCGCGCTCGCGTGCGGACGTGGTGACGGAGAGACGGGCGGGCAGCGCCCGGTGGATTCGGTACTCCGTGCGACCGCTCCCGCCGTGATGACGTCGGGGGTAGCCGACACGGCACCACTCGGCTCACGGGGTCAGCGTGACGTGAGTGCTATCAGTATCGTGTTCTCGTCGGACGCGAGCGGCGCACTCGGAGAGTTCATCGCGACCTTGCTGATTGCCGACGACCAGGGGCGGCGCACCGGCTTCGACGTCGCGAGCGGGGACACGCTGCAGGAGATCCCACGCGCCTGGTACGGCGACGAGGTGATCGAAGACCCGGTGGAAGAGGGTTCGGGTATCGCGACACGCACCATCGAGATCATGTCGCCGGCGGGGGGGACCTACACGCTCAGCGTCCACGCGACGGGAGGGGGGACGTACGACCTGTCGATCCGGGGCTACAACACCGCCGCGGAGCCGTCGACACGGGCGTTCAGGACCGTTACGATCGAGGCGGGCGCGACTCACTCGTACGTCATTGCCTTCGACCCTGTCTCGGGGATCGCCGTCTCAGCCCCGGGGCGATAGAGGCTCGCCCACCTCGGGTGTCGCCGGCTATCTTGCTTCCCACCTCCCGACCAGGACATCCCCCATGCGATTCAAATTTCTCACTGTCGCCGTCCTGCTGGCGCTCCCGCCTGCCCTTGTAGCCCAGGACTCGAGCGCCGACTACACCGAGACCTACCAGCAACACGCCCTCGAGATCTTCCGGACGAGCATCGGGTACCGCACCGCCGCCTCGCACGGCCAGGTGCCCGCGCTGGCACGCTATCTGGCGGACCGGTTCCGGGCCGCCAGCTTCCCCGCGGACGACATTCACGTCCTGCCGCTCACGACCGCCGACGGAGAGGAGACCGCCAGCCTGGTGGTCCGCTACCGCGGGGACGGCTCGTCGGGCCGGCGACCGATCCTGTTGTTGGCGCACATGGATGTGGTCGATGCCCTGCGGGAAGATTGGGAGCGCGACCCGTTCACGCTGATCGAGGAGGACGGCTACTTCTTCGGCCGGGGCGCCACGGACGACAAGTTCGGCGTTACCATGCTGACGACCACGTTCCTCCGCCTCAAGAACGAGGGTTTCGTTCCCACCCGGGACCTCGTTCTCGCCTTTAGCGGTGACGAGGAAACCGGCATGCTCACGGCCCGCGACCTCGTCACGACGCATCGGGCGCTCACCGATGCGGAGTTCGCGCTCAATGCCGACGCCGGCGGCGGTGTGTTGGGCGACGACGGCCGGCCGCTCCGGTTCCTGGTGCAGATGTCGGAGAAGACGTATGCGACGTTCGAGCTGACGGTGACGAATCCCGGCGGACATTCCTCCACGCCGCGCACGGACAACGCCATCTATGAACTGGCCGCGGTCATCGCCAACATCCAGGTGTACCGGTTCCCGGTGCGCGTGAACGACGCGACCCGCCGGTACTTCGAGGCGGTATCACGTATCACCCCCGGGCCGATGGGAGATGCGATGGCACGTCTGGCCGCTGATCCGACGGATTCGCTGGCGGCCGAGGTGCTGTGGCACGAGCCCGAGCAGGTGGGGATCACGCGCACCACCTGCGTCGCGACCATGCTCCGCGCGGGCCATGCCGAGAACGCCTTGCCCCAGTCGGCGACGGCGACGGTGAACTGCCGGATCTTCCCGGGCGTGGAGGTCGCAGACGTCGAGCAGACGCTGCGGCGGGTCGCCGGGAATCCGGGGGTCCGTATCCGTGTGCTCGACGAGCCCCTGCCGAGTCCGGCCTCGCCGCCGCGCGACGACGTGATGGCCGCCGCTACACGCGGCGTGGAACGCATTCACCCCGGCACGCCGGTCATCCCGTTCATGGCACCCTACGGGACCGATGGAAAGGAAGTGCGGCGGGCCGGCATCCCCACCTACGGGGTCATGGGCCTCTTCATCAAGGACAGCGACCAGTTCGCGCACGGCCTGAATGAACGGGTCTCGGTGCGCGCGTTCTACGACGCGCTGGAGTTCTGGCACACGGCGATCACGGAGTTGGCGGGACGGGCGGCGATCCCGTGATCCCGGGGCGGGCGGGTGTCACGTCGCGATGGCCCCGCCCGCCGCTCGCTACTTCATCAACATCCGCTCGAGGAATTCCGCCGTCGCCTTCCCGACGGCCACGACGTTCGCCCAGCGCATGAAGTGATGCGTGTCATCGGGGATCACGAGGGTCTCGTGCGGGATCCCGTGTTCCTCCAGGCGGCGCACCAGGTCCGTGCTCTGCGAGAACCGAACGTTCCGGTCGTCGTCGCCGTGGATCACCAACACGGGCGAGCGCCACGTGGCCATGGACGACACCGGTGACGACTGCCACGCCACCTCGAGCCCGCGTTCGGCGTCGGGCGCGATCTCGTAGCCGTCACGCTCGGTGTAGCCGCGCCCGACCGTCAAGTCGTGCACGCCGTGGATATCCACCCCGGCGGCGAACAGCTCGGAGTCGCGCGCCAGTGCCAGCGCGGTGAGGTACCCGCCGTACGAGCCGCCGTAGATGCCGATCCGCGTGCCGTCCACCTGCGGTAACGTCCGCAGGAACTCGCCCGCGGCCTTCACGTCCAGGTATTCGGCGGCACCCTGCCGGCCCGCGTCCGGCGGCCGATGGAACTCGTACCCGTAGCCGATGCCGAGCCGGTAGTTGACCGCCAGCACCACGAACCCTCGGCTCGCGAGGTACTGGTTCACCGCGTAGGCGTTGGAGTAGTAGTCGGAGTAGTGCCAGCCCAGGAGCATCTGCCGCGGCGGGCCGCCGTGCACGAACACCACGGCCGGTTTCCGCGCGGGGCCGCCACGCGGCTCGAACAGCTGACCGTGCACCGTCACATTGTCCGACGCGCGGAAGATCACCTGGGTGGGCACCACCATGCGCTCCGTAGGGAAGTCCGCCGGGATCCGGTCGGCGCCGAGCGTGCGCGCCGCCCCACCGGCGAACGGCATCACCGCGGGGAGCGGCGGCCGCTGCGCCGTGGCGCCGATGAACGCGAGCGTGCGCATGTCGCCGGTTACCACCGGCGTCCACTCGAGCCCCGCGCCCGGCGTGACGACCTCCGGCGCCTGGCGGTCCACCGGCGCCTTCACCACGTGGCGCCGGTCGATGTCGAGCGGATCGGTGCCGGCGTTGCCCGCGAAGAGGAGCCAGCGACGGTCGGGCGAGAGGCTGATGTACTCCGCCATGTACTCGCCCGGCGTCAGGAGCAGCGGCTCACCACCCGTGTCCGCGATCGAGTAGAGGTGCGGCCAGCCGTCGTGATACGACAGGAACACGATCCTTCCCGCCGCCGCCCAGTGGAGGTTGGTGCCGCCGTGGGTGGACGGCACCGAGCCGCGCAGCGTCTCCGGCGCGTTCCACAGCCGGCGACCTGCACCGGACACGACGTCGGCGGTACGGATCTCCCATGCGCGGTGGCGTTGGCTCAGGATCGAGTCCGGCGCGCCGCCTCCGCCGGGTTGCCGCACGTAGGCGATGCGGGTGCCGTCCGGCGACCAGCGCGGCGAGCGGTCGCGGCTGAACGACGGCTCGAGCCACCGGATGGGTGTGGCCGAATCGGTGACCACCCCGATGAACGCGTGATCCCCGCGCGACGACACGAACGCGAGCCGAGTGCCGTCCGGCGACCATTCCGGATCGCCGTTGCTGCCGCGCGCGGTGAACAGTCGCGTGGCGGGAGCCGAGCCGTCGATCGGCGCGGTCCAGATCTGCCCGCCTTTGACGAACGCCACCTTATCACTCGTCGGCGCGATGACCGGCAGCTCGCCGTCGCCCAGGACTTTCGGCTCGCCGCCCGCGAACGGCACGCTCAGGATCTGCACCGTTGGGGGTACCGGACTGAACGTCGGATTCACGGTCACGTGATCGTCCCAGTTGGATCCGTGATCGCCGCCGCGCACGTACACCACCCAGCGGCCGTCCGGTGAGATGGCGATGCTGGTCAGCTCCTGGCCGTCGTCCGCCAGGTACTCCGTGAGGCGCCGTGCGGTGAATTCCGGCCCCTCGGCCACGTAGATGTTGCGCCGGCCCTGCTCGTTGAACGTCCAGGCGAGCCTGGCACCGGTGGCCGCGGCGGTGAGGCCCGAGGGAAACGGGTAGGACCGCACCTGCTCGAGCGAAAACGCGCTGGGCGCGGGGCGCTGGGCGCTGGCGGGCGGACCGATGAGGGCTGCGGTGAGAATGACGAAGGCAAGATGTCGGGGCATGGAGCGCACACTCCGAAAGACGTGAACGCTCACGAATGTAGGCGTGGCGGAGTGAGCGAGCCAGCGAGGCGGTCGAGCTCGTCGTGAATGGCCCGGAGCAGCGCGCGCGTGGTGGCGCCATCGGTCGCGGTCTCGAGCAGGGCGAGCGCGCAGCGCACCGCCTCCAGACCGTTCTCCGCATCGCGCCGTCGAGCGAGGTGCCGAGCCTCGAAAGTGGCGGGGATGGTGTACCACGGAGCCATGCGGTACCATGGAGTGCCGACCGCGAGAGAGCGATACCACTCGCGCACGGGTGGGGTCAGAAAAATGGCGTACCGTTTCCTGCCGCATACCGCTGACATCAAGGTCGCGTTCGAGGCCGAGTCGCTGGACGCGCTACTGATGGACGGACTCGTGGTACTCCGCTGGTTGCTGGCGGGAGAGTCCCCGGTGGAATCCCGTGAGCGCCGGGCCCTCGTGGTCACCGCCGTCGAGCCGGCCGAGCTGTTTCTCGGGTTTCTGCGGGAGGTGCTCTTCCTCCATGCCACCGACGGCTTTCTCCCCGCCGATCTCGAGTTCGCGTCCGTTACGGAGTCCGCGGTCGAGGGCACGCTGCTCGGCGAGCCATTCGACTCGGAACACCACGAGCATCAGCCGGAGGTGAAGGCGGTGACGCGCCACGGGCTGGTGGTGGAGCGGGGAGACGGGATGTGGACTGCCGAGGTGGTGTTCGACGTGTAGGTAGGCGGTTGGGCGGTTAGGCGGTTGAGCGGTTGAGCGGTTGAGCGGTTAGCCAACTCGGCGCTCATCGCCGACGGAAAATTGGATGCGGAAGCGGTGATCGATGGCATGCGTCGACAGAGTCCTGCACCTCCGGGGACCTGTTCCGCGGAGCGCTACAGCACCGCCGTCACCGTGGCGCTCGGGTTGCCCTCGCCGGCGCGGTTCACGGCGAGCACGCGGTAGTTGAGTTCCGTGCCGCTTTCCTGGTTGTAGAGCGTGATGGCGGGTTCGACGGTGGAGCCCACGTCGCGCCACGGCCTCACTGGGCGTACGTGGTCGTCCACCAGACTGACCGGCGCACTCGCCGCGGTCGGCGGATCGGGTGGGGAATGCGGGGGCGGGATACCGTAGACGACGGGGACGACGCGCGCAGCGTCGCATCGGGGACACACCTGGGAACGCCATGCGACATGACGGAGCGCCGCCTCGGCCCTTCAGGAGCGCCTCCAATATCGGGAGTCGCGGTGGCGGCAGCAAGAAGTGGATCGCCGGTTGCGACGTCGGATTTTGCACGGGGATACGCGATCGCCGCCGTGCCCTGGAAGTCTACCTGGTGCAGAAGGGGGACGGGCGTCGTCTGGCAGGGGCATAGCCCTGGCGAGCGGGCAGGCTTCAGCCGACCTTCCGAGGTGAGGCGCCCGGCCTGGATCCGAGTCCGTTCGCCGGACGGCGTAACCCGCGAGCCGAGCGCGCGCGGCTCAAGCGCTGATCGTTAGCTGGCCGCAGGGAAGGTCCCATGCGAGAAGGGTTGGTCACGGCAACACTGGTTTCCGTGTACGACCGCGTCGCGGCGCGCTACGACCTGCAACATGGCCTGCTGACTGCGCACAGCGATCAGCGTGGACGGCGGCTGGTGGTGGCCAAGGCCGTACGCGAGGCCGACACGATCCTGGACTGCGGTGCGGGCACCGGATCTTCCGCACTCTTGGCGGCTCGCAGGGCGGGTGCTCGCGGGCGCGTCACGCTCTTCGACCTCAGCCGCGCCATGTTGCACGTGGCCAGGGAACGCGCCGAGGCAGCCAGCGGCACCGCACCCATGACGTTCGGCGTCGGTGACCTCCTCCACCTTCCGTTTGCCGACGGCACGTTTGACGTCGCGCTGTCAACGTACAGCCTGTGTCCGGTCTCGGATCCGGTCCGGGGCGCCCTCGAAATGTTTCGGGTCGTCAAGCCGGGAGGCCGGATCGGCATTGCGCACTCGGCGGAGCCTCGCGGCGCGCTCCGGCGCTGGCTCGCGGACAAGGTGGAGAGTCTCGTCTGGCGGTTTCCGTCCATTTCGTTGGGCTGCCGGTCCGTCGCGGTGCTCCCTGCGCTCAAACAGGCGGGTGCGCGCCTGAGGTTTGAAGCCCACATCGGAATCCCATTGTGGCCCTTCGCCGTCTTCGTGCTCGAAAAGCCCGCTGCCTGACACGCGGCTAGCACGGACATGAAGCTTGCGGGTCCCGCGCGACGGCACCACGCTGGTATCGAGCCGGCGTTGCAGACGGCATACCGATGAAACGCTCCAACTGCGGTGGTACGACCCTGGGAGGCAACCGTCATGAGGGCGATGGTACAGACGCGCTACGGACCGCCCGACGTGCTCGAACTGAGGGAGTTGGAACAACCGACCCCACGTGACGACGAGGTGCTCATCAGGGTTCATGCGGCGTCGATCAACGAGTGGGATTGGGGTCGCCTGCACGGCACGCCGCTCGTGAACCGCGCGATGTTCGGGTTCTTCAGACCACGCACGAAGCACCGCATCCTCGGCTGCGACATCAGCGGGCGGGTCGAGTCGGTCGGCGGGAGGGCTCAGCGGTTCAAGCCCGGCGACGACGTCTTCGGGGATCTGTCGCACTCGGGGTGGGGTGGATTCGCGGAGTACGTCTGCGCACGCGACGACGCACTCGCGATGAAATCGCCCAGGATGAGCTTCGCGGAGGCCGCGGCGGTGCCGCAGGCGGGGCTGCTTGCCCTGCAGGGTCTCCGCAAGGGAGGGATCGAGCATCGGCAGCGTGTGCTCGTCAACGGCGCCGGCGGCGGTGCCGGGACGTTCGCGATCCAGATCGCCAAGTCGCTCGGTGCCGAGGTGACGGCGGTGGACAGTGACGAGAAGCTGGACGTCATGCGACGGGTTGGCGCGGATCACGTCCTCGACTACACGGCAGAGGACTTCACTCGGCGCGGAGAAACGTATGACCTGATCGTGGACGTCATGGCGCGGCGCTCGCTCGCCGACTATCGACGTGCGTTGACGCCCGGGGGCATGTGCGTCCTGCTCGGCGGATCCACGTCCGTCATTCAGAAGGCCATGGTATTCGGATCACTCGGCGGGAAGAGAGTCAAGCTCCTGCTGCACAAGCCGGATGTGGCCGACCTGGCGCACATGAATGCCCTGTATGAGGAGGGCAAGGTGGTGCCCGTCATCGATCGATCGTTCAAACTCGACGATCTGCCCGAGGCGTTTCGGTACTACGAGTCCGGGCACCACAAGGGTAAACTGGTCGTGACGATGGTGGAGTGAGGTCAGAAAACGCGAGAACATGGAGGTGTGGACATGCCTGGTGGTGCCAAGGCAACGACCGCAACCGTAATACCCACCCAGCGGTACGCCGACGCGGTCGTGGCGACCGAGTGGCTGTGCCGAGCGTTCGGATTCGAGCAGCATCTGGTGGTGCCGGGTGAGAACGGGACGATCGCGCATGCCCAACTCACCTTCGGCAACGGCATGATCATGCTCGGCTCGGCGCGCGACGACGAGTACGGCCGGATGATCAAGCAGCCGTCAAATATCGGCGGCGCCGAGACGCAGGCGCCCTACGTCATCGTCGATGACGTCGACGCTCACTACGCCCGACCCAAAGCCGCCGGCGCCACGATCGTGCTGGCACCGAAAGACCAGTCGTACGGCGGACGGCTCTATACCTGTCGCGACCTGGAAGGCCACCTGTGGAACTTCGGGACGTACGATCCGTGGGCGTGACGCGTCGTGCCCTGCTCGGGCTCACCGCCCTTTCCGCCAGCCTGCTTGCCTGCTCACAGGAACCCCGCCCCCTCACCCCGGCCGAGCGGGAACTGCTGCGGGAAACCGGGTTGGGCCATCCCACGGTGGTGGCAAGCATCGCGGCGGTCGGCGGCCCGGTGCATCGGCTGATGGGGCTCTCGGACGGCGGCGAGGCCGTGCCCGCCCCTGGCGTCACGGTCGAGCTGCGTGAAGACCGCGTGTCGAGCGAGTTGGCGCGCCTGCGTGCGGAGCTGGGGCAGCTCGGCTTCGGCGTCTACCAGGCGGAACAGAACTTCGGCTTCGAGCCGGACCGGCTCGCGATCGTCAGCGGCGCCGACCCGTACGACTTCCTGCGCGTGCGGTGCAGACCCAGCTGGCCCGGAGCCGGAAGCCTGTCCGACGAACGAGGTGGCCCTGACCGTTGGTGCGGGGACGGAACCCACACTGTCGTGGACGCCTCGCTGTCACATGGGGTGGCTGATGGTGTGGGTGACGGGCTCAGGCCGGACCGTGTGGAACGTCTCTGGTCGCGGGAACCACATCCCCGCGGGCACGCGGTATGGTGGATCGGTTCCAGCTGAAGCCGAGGTGCTCGTCGCCGCGCAGCCGCTGCGAGGCGGTGAGGTGTACACGGTTGTTGTCTCACGTCTCGTTTGCAGTGACGACGTACAGCAAGTAGGCTGCATCCTTCGGCAAGCTGCAGCTGCCGAATTCATGCCCTGTGCGGGTGCCGCCTAACACGCGCATCGCCTTGGCGAGCGCGTTCGTTTTGAAAGGAAGTCGAGTGGTGATGCGCCAAGCGTGGATCCGAACACGTTCACTGAGCGGTGTGGCCCGCGAGCGAAGCGCTCACAGGTCATGCGCTGACCGTTAAGCTGCTGACAGCGCAACGTCTGATAAGGCTGAATGGCGGCCGGGGCCCGTTCAGCGGCGCTGTCGCCGCGGGGAGCATGGGTCTGAGGAGCGGCCTTATGTCGACGGGGTGCCAGCAATTCGGCCTGCCGTCCGAACAAGATAGGAGATGAGACAATGAACAGATTGGACGTTATCGCTCGAATGCAAGTTCGAAACGGGAAACTGGACGGATTCAAGAAACACGTTGCTGAAATCATCAGGCAGGTGAAGGAGAAAGATACTGGGACACTCCGCTACGACTGGTTTCTCAGCAATGACACCGACGTTGAGATTCTTGAAGCCTATGTGAGCTCGGATGCTTGGATCGAGCATCGGAAGAATATTGGCGAAGCTCTTGACGTACTCTTCAGTGAGTACGCCGATAATCACAACGTCTTGGTGTTTGGGGAGCCGTCGCCGGAGTTGTTTGAGATGGGGAACAGACTGATGGCCGGGAGGATCAAGTGGTTTTCTTTTCTCAATGGCCTTAAGTCTTGATCGAGTTCGCGCGCCTATGCGGTGCGTCATCATGGCAGTCTAACAAGCCGCTGGAGCCGACCGCCGGTAAACCGCGGCGGCTCAGCGGCAGGTCGTTAGGCGGGCAGCACATGCTTATCGAAGCACTGGTCACCAAGTCTCCAAGTCAAAAGCATGATCTGGCCTATGCCTGCTTCCTGCCGCCCGTGATCGTGAGCCTGATTTCAGCCGTAGCCACTGTCATTCCCATGAGCACTGGCGTCGCCGGAGGAATCGGGTTGCTTGTTCTGATCCCATTCACTCTGTTGGCACTGGTGTCGGTACCGACCGGAATCTATCTCTCTTTCGTGCTCCGAGAGGATATCGTCCTACCGCTTCTATCGGTTCTGACGATCCTCATGGTCGTGGAAGTCATCACTGAAGCGGGATCAGTAGCCTTCTACAACGCTACCGCCTGGGTGTATGGTGCTCTAGGCACGATCCTAGTCGCGAGTTGGTTCCTCGTAAGGCGATGGCGGGTATCCGCAACATGACGAGTCGGGTCGCGTAGCGACACGCCTGGCACGATGACGCACGAACCCACTACCTCAACGTCCCGCCGCGATGCCGCGACGTTCGCTGTCCGTCTCGGCGCGCTCGCAGCGCTAGCCGGCGGCGCAATCCTCCTCTACGCAATCGTGTTCGGGCGCGCCGAAGGGGACGCCATGCTTGGCGGCGCGGGCGGTCTCCTGCTGCTCGTTGGCGTCGCCCTGGCTGACCTCGGGCTTGCCCTGCGACCCCACACTGTATCTCCCGTGACCGGCGTGGCCCCCAGCACGGGCGCGGCTGCCTACTTTATTCACCTGTGGGCCGGCGAAATCCCCCTGGTGAACACTTTCTGGCTGAGGGGCGTCTCCATGAACATCGTCCTCCTACTCACGCATCTGCTCACCGCCGGCACCGCACTGCTCATCGTATACGCGGCCTACTGGTGTGCGCTGTCCGTACCGATCTGGCGCAGCAGCGCCCGCTATCGGGGTCCGCGCATCTGGTCCTTTCTCGCACGGGTCTCTGTTGTCCTTGGCCTGCTGCGGATGGCCGTCTCTGGCAGTTGCACCGCGTCGAGCCGTCGCGGGCAGGGAATCGTTCGAAGATCGCCGGCTAACCGGCCGCTGCACGTGCCGGCACGAGGTCGCGCATGCGCGCGACCTTCGGGCCCGGTGCTATCGTCGACGCGAGCGTGCCGCACGTGAGCGGCGATACGTAAGGCGGCGACGATGCACCGTGCTGGCGGCGTCGCGCCTCATGAGGGTCACGTTGGTTCGAGTGCCCGCGCGAGCTGAGAGCGTCGCCTTCGGACAAGTCGCCTGTAATCAAGCGATTAGCTCGACGACGCGGGCGGCGGTCGGCGCTCCTACCCCCGACGATGCGGAAACGCCGCTTCCGGTTGTTGCCTAGGCCCTGAACGCTTCCTTCCGTAGCCCGTGTTTTCGCATCAAGCCGTGGATCGTCCGCACGTCGACGGACGCCATCCGGGCGGTCTCCACGATACGCCCCTTCGCGCGGCGGAGCAGCTCCGTGAGGTACGCGCGCTCGAACGCGTCGCCCGCCTGACGCCGCGCCTGGCGGAGCGGCAGTTCGGTCAGGCTGGTGGGCGTCCTTGTGGCGTCATCGTCGATCGTCGCGGCCTCGTTCTCGGAGCGAGCCGCATACGCAATGCTTGGGGGAAGCTCGGCGAGGGTAATGGTGTCCGTCGTGGCCAGGAGCATTGCGCGCTCGATCACGTTGATCAGCTCCCGCAGGTTCCCGGGCCAGGCGTAGGCAGCGAGCTGCTCCATGGCCTCGGGCGCCACGCTCGTCACCGGCCGGCCGATGTGGGTCCGAAAGTGGTTGACATAATTCCTCGCGAGCACCCCGATGTCCACGCGCCGCTCCCGCAACGGCGGCACCACGAGGGTCACGACCGCCAAGCGATAGTAGAGGTCGGCCCGGAATTGCTTTGCGGCGACGTCGGCCTCGAGGTGCCGGTTGGTGGCCGCGATCACACGCACGTCGATCGGCAGCGTGCGCTCGCTGCCGACCCGTCGCACGGAACGCTCCTCGAAGGAGCGCAAGAGCTTGACCTGAAGGTGCAGCGGGACGTCTCCGATCTCGTCGAGGAAGAGCGTCCCGCCATGGGCCAGCTCGAAAAGCCCCTTCTGCGACCGCGTCGCGCCCGTGAACGCACCCTGCTCGTGGCCGAACAACTCGGACTCGCACAGACCCTCGGGCAGCGCGCCACAGTTGACCGCAACGAAGGGACCCGCGCTCCGCGGCCCCTCGGCATGAATCGCTCGCGCGAGTCGCTCTTTCCCTACCCCGGTCTCGCCGAGCACGAGGAGGGCGCTATGCGTATCGACGACCCGGCGCACCACGGCCATGAACTCGCGCATCGCCGGGCTGTCGGAGACGAAGTCAGTGAGACGGCTGGAGTCTAGTGCCGCGAGATCGTCCCGACGGGACTGGATCTGCGCCTCGCGCCGGCGCGCGGCGAGGGAGTGAAGCGCCTCTGCGAGCGACACGTCGGGCAGCGCCTCGTGGAGCACCGCCATGCAACCAGCCGCGATCAGACGGGCCCGCTCGACGGCGTCCTCCCGCTCGCTGATCACGACGACCTCGGGGTGCTCCGGTTGCGCGCGAATCGAGGTGATCAGGGGCTCCGGGGGGTCGGGCAGGAGCGCTATCCCGCAGATGACGAGGTCGACGTCGGCTCGCTCGAGCTCGATCGACAGACCTCGTTGGTCCCGGGCGTGGAGCACCACGGCACCGGTGGGTGCGAGCAGCCGCTCGATGCGGCGCCGCTGTTCGACCCTGCGGAGTGCGACAAGGGTCCGCACGAGCATGGTCCCGACTCGAACGCTCTTGAGACTCGGAGAATATACCTCCGGCACCGCCGGAAGGTGAGGGTCCGGTTGGCGCGGCGGAAACATCCTGCCTCTCACGCCCTCAGTGCGACCAAGGTCGGCACCCGACCGACCGCGAATGGACTTCGCTGGAACTCACCAATCGTGGGACCCGAGAGCACGTCGAGATTCATCGTGACAACGGGCAGTGGATCGTGGACGGCGACGACCCCGTGGCCGGCGAGGTGGCAAGACGAGTGCCCGCGCGAGCGGTGAGCGTCGCCTTCGGACAAGTCGTTTGTGATTGGGCGGTTAGCTCGACGACGGGGACGCCGGTCGGCGCTCCCTATCCCTGACAATGCGGAAGCGCCGGTCCCGGGAGCGGGCGTTCCCAGGGCGCCATCAGGGCGGGCAGCAAACAAGGGAGCCACGGGAGTGACCGGGCCGGGGACCGAACCCGGGGCATGCGGATCAAAAGGGCAAGTGGTCGTCGTCGGGCCCTGTCGGCCCTGGTCGCAGCCTCAGCACGCTATGAAGGAGTAGGATGCTGCGCCACTCAGCTCGCAGCCGTTAGACGGATTCGCTGACCCGCTCCAGGAAAGACGACAGCGCTCGAACTCGATCACGTATTCGTTGCGGCCCGGCCCGGGGCACCCAGAGCTGGAGACCTTAGTGCGCGCCGGGTTCCAGGAGGGTGAGCGCAACCGCCATCCCGGTCGGGGTACCGCGAGCGCGGTGCGGAGTGCGACAAGAGTCCGCACGAGCATGGTCCCAACCCAGACGCGCTTGTGGACCGGAAAATATACCTCCGGCAAATCCGGAAGGTGAGCGTCCGGTTGGCGCGGCGGAAACATCCTGCCTCTCACACCCTCAGTGCGACCAAGCGTTTGTCCCGCTAAGAGTTAGGTGTTGGCCGAATCTGGGGCACCGCTCTTGCACCTTGTGGTCGCAGCGAGGCTGCTCCGCCGGCCCGCCTGCCGCGAACCGCCTCCTCCGCAATGGTCCGTCGACGACGGGACGTTGCGCCGCCGTGCACTCCACCCTGGCAAGGGGGTCGATATGCGAAGGCTCGCCCTCATTCTGCTCCCGCTCTCGGTCCTGGCCTGCGACCCCGGGCCTGCCGCGCCGGTTGACGCGCTCGCAGCCCACGTCGCCATCCACCAGGCCACCGGAAGCTGGGACATCTACGTCTACGACGTGTCGTCGGGAACGACGACCCAAGTGACGACCATCGCCGGGGCCGACGAGTGGAACGCAGCGTTCTCGCACAACGGCAAGTCGATCGTGCACGAGGTGATAGGCTCGCACGACCTCTATATCACTCGGATCGCGACCGGTGTGAGCACGCCCCTGGCAGGGGGTGAGGGAGGGAATGACGCCGACTGGTCACCTAGCGGCCGGCTCATCGCCTTCGACGGGGACTGGGGTGACCCCCATCTGTACATAGTGCCGGCCTCCGGTGGGACGCGCACGCTGGTGAGAGCGTACGCTATGGATCCGCAGTGGGGCCTGGACGATCACTTCCTCGTGTTCAGGGATTACTCGGACTGGTCAGTCCGTACGATCGATCTCCGCTCGGGGAGCGAACATGTGGTGGCCGCCTGGGGCATACACCCGGCCTGGTCGACCGATGGAAGGCACATCGCGTATACCGACGGTTCCAACATCTTCGTCGTTGCGGTCGACCCCTCCGGCGCAGCCGTCGGCGCGCCGGTGCAAGTGACGCCGGATCCGTACGGATCGTTCACCGCCATCTACCCGTCATGGTCCATGGACAGCCGAAACATCCTCTTCCTCAGCAATCGGTTCAGCACCGATTTCGACATCTGGGTGGTTTCGAAGTCCGGTGGAGAACCGACCAAGCTGTTCGGTACGGTCGGCGAGTTTGAACTCGATCCAACCTTCTACGGGAACACGCTCGTGGCGTTCTCCAAGTTCACGCCGCCAGGTCCGTGATCGGGACCCGCAATCGGTCTGCGGCCGGCCGTGCCTCGAGCTGAGGGCGAGGACGTCGAGCAATGCCAACTCTCGAGCGTTGTCGCTCGTGGCGTGTCTGTCCCTGTTCGACGCCCTTTCGGCGAGCGCCCAGGCGACGCCCCGGTTGTTTCCGGTCTCGCTAACTTGGGGCGCAGTACCTCTTTCTTGACCTCCGTTCGGTGCCGGAGGGACACTGGCTTCGACGACAGTTGGTCGCACGACCCGGGTATATAGGAATGCAGGCTGTTTGGCCAGCTGTGTTCGATGGCATCATCTTCACATACAAGATGTTCCCTGACGATCGGGGAGTTCCCGCACGCAAGTGAGGGAACGCTGCCTAACGCACGCATGGACCTGACGAGTGCGCACGTCTTGAAGGAAGCTGAGTGATGATGCGCTTGGCGTGGATCCGGGTACGTCCACCAATCGCTGTGGCCTGCGAGATGATCGCTCGCAGGTCATGCGCTAACCGTTAGGCGGCACCCTTGACTCGGATCCCCGCGTGTCTAGGTATCGCTTTCGCGCTGCTTGCAGCGACGGCTGGATGCGGATCGTCCAACTCAGAGTTCTGGGTTGAGGGAGGGCACTACGACATTGTCTTTCGAGCGTTCGAGAGGCCGGCGATGCTCGAGGTCCCGGGCGTCTCCGTCGGCCCGCCGGCTGACTCCGTCATTGGCTCGCTGTCCATCGCGTCCATATCAGGCGATTCGCTCTTCGGAGCCTATTCCGTACCGTTCATTTCCCTAGGCCTTCGCATTGGTCGGGTGACACCTGGTCCACAGTTGCTTCAGGGTAGGGTGGCGGGCCGAAAGTTCCAGATCGAGCTCACGCCCGACGCGACCGATGCTGGGCTCTGGCTTGACGGTGAGATCCAAGGCCACTCGGTCGGCGGCACGTGGTACTCTGAACAAGGGCGTGGTCGGGGTTCCTTCACTGTCACAGTAGCGCAATGACGTGCCGC
>JAOTVV010000042.1 GCA_029863245.1 Gemmatimonadota bacterium | reverse complement strand
CGATCTCGTTTCCTCGTCCCGCATCGGCCACGGCCCGAACGACCTCGAGCGTTCGATAGCGGTCGAACGGAGCGATCTTGA
The DNA here is from genome assembly GCA_029863245.1 of Gemmatimonadota bacterium. GTDB lineage: Bacteria > Gemmatimonadota > Gemmatimonadetes > Gemmatimonadales > GWC2-71-9 > JAOTVV01. The sequence goes on along the minus strand of JAOTVV010000042.1, from coordinate 21,184 downwards.
CCGCCACGAGCCGATCCAGCTCCGCGACGCGTCGCCAGAAGCGATACGGGAGATCGCACCCACCAACGGCCGGCTGCAAGTAGAACCCCATGACCGGAATGATCTCCGCCACGGCTCGAAGGTGCTCGATTGCGTGGTCGTCGGTCCCACCAGCGGAATGCCCAAGGTCCACCAGCCCGACGTGAAAGCCAAGGTCAGTCGCCAGCGCGGCTTCGGACGTTGCCTGCTGTGTGTCACCGACGATCCCGGCCACGCGAACGACGGCTGCTCCACCGGTGCGCTCATGCTCCTCGATCGTCTCGGCGGCGAGGGTCAATACGGGCCCGTACAGGCCCACCTTGGAGTCATGGATGGCGAACTGGGTCGTGTGAACCCCAATGGCGAGTCCGCCTGCGCCCACCGCGAGGTAATAGCGGGTGAGCGCCCGCTGCCGACGTTCGTCCAACCTTCGGTCGGCCGTCACCGCTAGCGGATGAGCGGGAATGACCAGGCCGCTGAGCAGGCGGGTACGAACGTCCTCGGCGGTCAGAATCGACCTCCCCGCTCTTCGAAATGCGTCGGCCTGTCGAAGGATCGGCCTCCGAGCTGCACCCAGTCTGCCACCCAGTCGAGCAGCGTGTCGACATCGAGCGTCGGTGATCCAAACAGATCCACGCACCGCGACGCATCGCTCAGAAGGGCCGAGGCTGCTTCCCGGCCCGTGAAGACCGGTTCGACCCCGAGACGTCTTGCCAGATGCTCGGCGAGATCGCGCACGGACAGGGTGGTCGGACCGGTCACGTTGAATACGGCGGGCGGCACCGCACAATGCTGCAGCGATCCGAGCGCAATGGCATTGGCATCCCGCTGCCAGATCACGTTGACATGCCCCATTGTGAGATCGATCGGCGCACTGCGCCACACCCGGTCCGCGAGATCGCGCAGAACGCCGTAGCGCAACTCGACCGCGTAATTGAGTCGGAGGATCGCCGATGGAGTCTTCTGCCGTTCCGAGATCCACGTCACGATGTGCTCTCGCGCCACGGCCGACTGGGCGTATTCGCCGATTGGTCCGACAGGGTCGGTCTCCACGGAGCCCGACCTGCCGACGGACGTGAAGGGGTAGACGTTGCCGGTGGAGAAGACGACCAGGTTGGACGTGGCGTAGCGGCGTGCCATGAGGCCGGGCAGGAAGGCGTTGAGCGCCCACGTCGCCGACGGATTCTCGCTCGTGCCAAACTTCTGGCCGGCCATGAACACCACGTGAGGTGCGTCAGGGAGGTCGTCCACCACGCCCGGATCGAGGAGGTCGCGCTCCACGGTCTCGATGCCATCGGCCGCGAGCTGCGCCGCAAGTCCCGGGGTACCGAAACGGGATACCGCGATGATCCGTCGTCGCGACCCGGCCTCGCGGGATGCGCGATGCGCCAGCCGCAGCAGGCTCGGTCCCATCTTCCCGCCCGCGCCGAGCACGAGAAGGTCACCTTCCAGCTCACCCATCGCTCGGGTGTCTCGAGCGGTGGGCCGTGACAGCCGCTCCTCGAGCTCCGCCTCGGTACGTGGCCCAGCCGACGTCAGCGGCACTTCTGCAACATCTGAGCGAAAAAGGGATTCACGTACTGCATTTGATGGCGCGAACTTCGCGCGCTACTTCATGGCATAAATCAGATTCAGGCCGAGCGAGGACAGGACCAATTCACCCTCGGTGTCTCGGCCACGTATGGTGGTTACATACGCAGCGAGGCGGATCCTGTCGTTCTCGATCGTCACCCGCATGACGGCAGGCGGAATACGGGCGTCCGCGCCCGGTTGGGCTCGGTATGCCTGTGCACTGTCGATGATCGGTCGTAAGGGAATCTCGGCGAGGAGCGCCTCGCCTGCCGAGAGTCGCAGCGTCACGGACGCGGAGTCGTAACGAAGCAGGAGGCCGTCATCGATGACGGCCGAATCCCGAAGCAATCCCTGCCCAGCCCAGGCGTAGTCGAAGCCGGCGACCGGTACCGGCATGCCCTCTTTGGCGGCATACGAGAACGCTCCCGGGCGTCGCGCTTCGCTCTCCCCGATGTAGCCCACGCCCAAGTGTGCAGCCAGAAGCTCCGCCCGCTCATCGGCCTCGCGCTGTGGTGACGGTCCCGTTCCTTCCCCGACGGTGTCGATCGTGGCCAGTGCACCGCCAAACCAGTCGGAAATCGCTCCAGTGCCGTGCGTGCCGACGAGGTAGCGCAAAATCGAGCTGATCTCTCGGCGGTCGTCGAGGGAGGGCATCAAAGATGCCTGCCGAATCGTTCCGCTTTGCAGGATTTCGCTCGCGGTCAGCAGACGCTCCAGGCGACGAACCTGGCTCGCCTCGGACATCCGGTAGGCCCCCCACGGGCCGGCGAACGTCACGAGTGCCACCACACACAGCGAAGCGGGGATGATCCGAATGTCGCGGGACCGCCGGATGGCATAGTAGACCGCGATTGCCGCGAGCCAGATAGACAGCACGGCGAGGAAGTATCGCCGTTCGGTGATCCCGTACTGATCGATGCGTTTCCAGGTGGCGAGCCACAGCATCACGACCGACGGGAGGAGCGTGATGTAGAACGCACGAGCGTAGGTTCGGATCCAGCGGTTTTCCGCGCGTTCGGCTACTGGGTGCACGAGGAGGAGAGAGAAGATCCCTACGGCAGCCACGCTCGATACCAGCCACCCGATCCAGCCGCTCGGCCACACCGTCGTCACGATGATCTTCCCGAGGTACGTAGTCAGAATGAGAAGGTAGACCACGACGATGGGGATCAGCACATACTGCGCAAACACCTTGAGCCCCATGGGATAGTCCGAACGCTGCTCCAGCGCCGGGAGGTCCTGGGGAACGCCGCCGAGAAAGAACCACGTATTGAAAAGGAAGGCGATCATGATCCAGAGGCGGAAATAGGTCTCTTCCGGCACCTCGAGGCCGAACAGGTTGTCTACGGCGGCGAGCGCGATGGCCAGGCCGGCAAAGAGCACCGCGGAATACAGGCCCGCCATGAGAAACCTGAGGAACAGCGACTTGTTGTATTCCCAAAACCCTTGGAGCTCCCGCACGCCGATGAACGGGGCCACGGAAACCAGGAGATGCAAGCCGGCGCTGAGCTGGATGTAGCGTCCCACGGCCACTGGCTCGGACCAGTCGAGCCAGAGCAGATAGAACCCGACGAGCCCGGCGGTGCCGAGTGTCCAGAGCGCACTCCGTGGGCCGATCGACCACCGGCGCCGCTCGGCGAGCAGGTCGACCGCGAGGAAGAACGGCATGCCCAGCGCGGCGGTGCCGACCACCCGACCCCAGAGCTCCTCGTCGACGGCGTCGTACGTAGCGATCACCCCTGCGACAGCCGCGACAACAGCGGCGAGTAGTACCATCGGGAATCGCCGCAGCGTAGCTCGGATGGCCGAAACGAGCGCGTCGAGCGATGGCAGTTTCATTCCGTCACCTCGAGAGAAACGGTGAAGGCCATGGTGCAAGGCCACCCGGGTGGCACAAATCAGTTCTCGCGAGCCACGAGCGGGATGCGCACGGTGATTCCCCCGCGGAGATCCCCCAGGTGGTACCCCGTTGCGGCATCCTGCGGCAAGGATCCCTGTTCGAGACTTCCTCCAAGCATGGTGTCGAGCATGCTCGTTTCAAGCTGTTGGGAAAAGGAATCCCTCGCAAGGCGAGCGTGGGACGATTTGGTGAAAAGAAGAGAGAAGGGCCGCCCCGACGAGTCGGAACAGCCCTCCCAAGTGCTTCGGTGCCCGCGAGGGCGCGTCAGCAGCTACTGAATGACGGTAACGTTCTCCGCCGCAGGACCCTTCTGGCCCTGCACAACGTCGAACTCCACCTTCTCGCCCTCGCGCAGGGACTTGAAACCGCTTCCCTGGATCGCGCTGTGATGGACGAAGCAATCCTTCTCGCCGTCGTCCCTGGTCAAGAAGCCGAAGCCCTTGCTGTCGTTGAACCACTTCACGGTTCCGGTCGTACGCATGTGCCGTACTCCTTTTGGTGATGTTGATGTTCGTCGGAGTGCGGCGCTGCCGTACTCACCGATCGCTCATCACTGTTCGCGGTCACTTGGCCCCCGCGTTGGGCTGCCGTCTTGGATGAAGGCGGTTAACCACCACCCGTACCGGCGTTATCGCTCTTTACCAACCCAAAATGGGACCTGCGCGCTTCGCCCAGGTCCCCACGTGGTGTTCACTGGTCAGTTAGCAAGCCATTTCTCGCGTACCATGTCGCACCGCAAAAGTAACGCGCCCAATCCCGGAGCGCCAGGGGCAATCTCCGCAAGCGGCCTAGGGCTCCTGGGCCAGCGAGTCCAGGAGTGCTTTTCGGGCCGCGGCGGAATCCGAGACTTCGAGGGCCCGCTGTACACCCTTGGCGCCGGGCAGGCTGGAGGCGCCGAGCACGCTGTCCCGCGCGCGTGCGGATTTCGGGTCCTGGTCTTGGCCGGCGGTGTCCGGCGAGGAGCATCCGAGGGCGAGAAACAGGAGACCGGCAACAACCACAATGCGCATCGGATCCTCCCACTGTGACGACGATACCAAAGGTGGTCGCCAAGGTGGGGAGGCCAGGCTCGAGAGGCAAGGTCCTATCTCACACGTCCTGTGCCGCGAGGCCACCCGACGGGCTCGAGATCCAGCGCAGCGGCATAGCGCTCGAGCGCCGTGCGAGCGGCCTCCCCATCCGCGGCCTGGGCCGGACGGGTGGTCCCCGTGCCCTCGAAGCGACACGTCAGGACCCGGAGCGTTCCGTCTTTCCGATGTGCCTTGAGGTCGAAACGGGCCACGAGCCGCTCGCCCGCGAGCACCGGGAGGCAGTAATAGCCGTATGTACGTCTCGCCGCGGGCTTGAAGACCTCGAGCACCTGGTCGAAGTCGAAGAGGCGCGTGACACGAGCACGGTCCCAGAGGACGGGATCGAACGGTGACAGGAGTACGCCGCGGTCGGCGCGAAGGCGCGCCCTCGCGAGCCGCGCGGCAAGCTCGCGGTCGTCGGGACGGATCCATCCGGGTGTCGGTCGCCCCTTCGGATTCTCGAGCGCGCAGGGGACGATCGCTCCTCTGTCCGCCAGCCGGCCAAGTGCAGATTCGATCTCCGCCTTTCGGTTGGCCAGTCGCCAGGTCGACGCAATCGTCCCCGCGGTTGCCCACCCATGGCCCTCGAGGGCCTTGAGCAGAAGAACCTCGAGCCCGTCCCGCTTGTGGAGTGGATGCGCGCGGATCGCCCGGGGGATCACGCGTTCGGCGAGGTCGTAGGTCCGCTGGAAGCTCCGCCGCTCCCGGATGGCCAACTCGCCACTCGACCAGAGGGCCGACGCCACCCGTTTGGCGACCTTGATATCCCACCAGCCCCGGCTTCCTCGACCTTCCATATCCACAGAGCGGAGGGGTCCTTCCTCCCGGATGCGGCGACGGAGGGTGCGCGCCACCCCGGGGTGCTCCCCAACCACGTCTCCCCACCACGGATGGTGTCGAAATTCGCGTCGCCGAAACTCGAACGCCGGGTACAGATCGAGCGGAATCCAGCTAGCCTCATGGCCCCAGTACTCGAACAGTGGTGCACCGGGTTGGAGCAATTGCTCGGCGAGTTCCGGATCGAAGCCACGGAGCCGCGAGAGGAGAACGATGGCGTGGCTGCGCGCGCCGGCAATCGAGACGGTGTCGAGTTGAAGGTAGCCGAAGCGTGCGATGACCGCGGCGGCCGCGGCGCGTGCTCGCACACGGCGACCCGCTGCGCGGTGCGGGAGTCCCGTCCACGATGGCGTGAGGAGCCCGGCGCGAGCCAGGGCGAGGCGCCGAGCCTCGCAAACCGTCAGGGTCTCCACGCCCTTCATCATTTCGCGACGACGGAATCAGGCCAGTTGTCGAAGATCGTCCGCCGTGACGGTCCGCGCTCGGGCAAACCCACCCACGTAGCGACCAGTCGCGAACCGCAGGTGATAGAGGTTGAAGTCGCCAAGCGCGAACGTCGGGGCGCTCGACGGGAATCGCTCCACGTAGCGGCGCCGTCCCTGTGCGTAGGCTTCGGTCTCGCGCTCGATTGACTCGACGGTGCCCTGGAGGGTGATCCGCTCGACTTGCAGCGGATCGGCGTCCGGTTGGTCCGGTCGGTGGATCAGCGTGCTGAACGCCGCCCCGCTCACGAGGCCCTTGGTGTGACGGGCCAGGCCCGACGCGTGCACGAGGGCGGCCGTGTAGTCCGCGGTGATGACGTATGGCAACAGGCCCACGTATGGCTCGCCGTCGACGAGCACGCCGAGCGCGAGGACACGCGTGCCGGCTAACAGGTCGCGGAGTCTCTGGGCGTCGTCGGATGTCATATGCTCCCTGCCGAGGCGGCTATCGATACATACGGTCCCCGTAGCGGATCCACCCCCCGGGGTGGTGGCCGTCGGGGTCGTCATGGGTCCAATGGATCACCCCGCCCTGCGCGTTCCACTCGTATTCGCCACGAAGCTCCACGGAATCGCCGACGGCAAGTGGAACGCGGGGGGCGAGGTCGATGTTGTGGGCGACGAGGACCGTCATCGATCCGTCCACGCGGACGATGAAGCGTTGGTGTCGGCTCCCCTCCCGGTCGTCCGAGAGGAGCCGTTCCACGCGGCCGGCAGTTTCTACGGGAACGCCGGATTGGCGGGCTTGGAAGGCCTCAACAACCTGGCCGGTTGCCCCGTCGGGTAGCCAGCCGGAGGTGGCGGAGCCCGGTGCTTCGCCCCCCGGCCGGACGAGGTACAGGTAGATGCCCGTCGACACAACGATCGCGAGAATGATGAGCTGGGCGCTGCGCGATGCCGTTCGCATAGGGCTTCCGCGGGAGCGAGGCGGTATCGACGGGAGTGCCCGTCCGGGCCTACAGGCGCCATCCCGCCGTCGGGGCGGTGGACCCCACCGACGGAAGCCGGAATGGGTCCGTGGAGTATGTCGACCTAAGATGCCGTGGCGCGGCACCGTGTCCAGGCACGGGCCTGCTCTCTGGAACGATCCGTGAATGTGCTACGGGTCAGCTTTCCCGGCTGGCCCGTAGCGTGGTGGGCTCCCGTCGCGGCGCCAATACCCGCCCAGACCTGGGCGGCCGTGTCAGATCCCTCAGCCGAAGCCGCTGGTTCCGCAGCCGGTTGAGGTGCTGGCCGCTCCACCACCGCCGCGTGATCCCGTGAGCACGTTGACCGCGCCAAAGCTCCGTTCGGCGCTGTGCGATCCGCAGCGGGTACAGGTTGGGGTCACCCCTTCAGTATACGCCGCGATCGACAGGCGAATCCCAAACCTGTGGCCGCAATCCTGGCAGATGTAGTCGTATGTCGGCACGTCTTCCCGTCCATCAATATAAGTATTGCAATATATCTATGTTTTGCCCGTTGTCCATCCCTGACGCAGGCCCATCATCCCACGATGCCTGGCCGGAGCGCACCTGCTGGTGCGATCTCCCAGGCGCGATCCGGCCGGGAGCCTTGGGAGAGATCCCAGGTACTCCCGGCCGAGGGCCTGCTGTTTGGGCGACCTGTTACGCCGGCCAGAGCCAGCCGAACGTCCCGGCCGTGAGGAGCGCGTACACGAGCCCATCAACCGTCGATTTGAGCGTCGAGCTCCAGGCGCGCTTGTACCAGATGGAGTTCTGCCACAGGGCAACGCTGTAGCCGATGAAGGCCGTGGCGCCCACGAACCGGAACACCGACAGGTAGGGTGGGTTGGGCCCGAGAGCCCGAGTGGCAATGTAGGCGGCAAAGATCGCCACGATGACGCAGTAGATGAACCACTGCACCAGCTGGCCGCCCATCTTGGGCATGCCGTTGGGCATCACCGTCATGAAGGCGACCGGCCCCTTGTTCACCTTGTCGATGAACGCCGGATCCTTCATCTCGGCGGGGCTGCTGGAGTGCGGGAAGACGTACTCACCGGGGGGAATGCTGAGCGGACCGAGCGCGTCCATCACCGTGTCCTCACTCGGCAGCTTGGCGAAATCCGACCGGTGGTACGTCAGCACCATGTGGAGGATCGAGCTCGCCACGAACACGAGCACGGCAGAGAGCACGATCGGGATCCATAGAGAGACGAGCGATACCTGCGCTACCATTTTCAACCTCCTGAAACGGGTGCCAAGTATGTTGCGACCGCTCGCGGGCCGATGCGAGCCGGGAGGGGTCCTGGAGTCAGTCAGGGATCACGAGGTACCGCTCGTAGTCGCGGACGACCATGCGGCGGCCCCGCATGTCGACACGGTGGCCTTCGGCCTCGAGCCGCCGTCTCTGGTCCTGCAATCCTCCGGGATATTTCGGGTTCACCTCGCCACCGGTTTTGAGCGTCCGCCAGTACGGGGTGACGCGCCGCTTGCCCTCTGCCTCGTCCTCGCCCGCGGCCCCGGCAGCGATCCGGGCGAGGATGCCCGTGGTGATGGGACAGCCGAGCGTGGCACCGTGCCGCCGTGCGACGATCTCACGAATCTGATTGATCGTGATGAGCTTCCCCTTTGGCACCTTCCGCATGATCCCGTCGACCTCTCGAGGGGCCGGAATGACCATCGTCCCTTCACCCCACTGCCGTGTCATTCCCTTCGGGATTCGCTCCACTCGCGGCAGGTCTTTCTGATCTGCCAGCTTCTCGCGGAAGGTCTTCCGTCGTCTCATGAGGGGCTTGGCTCGTACCGTGCCGGACGGGTGGTCGCTAAGCTGCACGAGAAGTCACGATGGTGCAAGACCGCCCGCCCGGCTGGTCGTCGTCTGGTAGACCGCGGTCATATGATCTCTGCACGGGGGCCACTAACACTATAGCGACCCCGCCCGGCAACCAACGGAGCCGCATGCACCGACCGGACCTGGAGGCCGAACTCGAGCGCCATCACCGTGCGGCCTATGGCTGGGCACTGAGCTGTTGTGGCTGGGACCGAGCCCAGGCGGATGACGTGCTCCAGACGAGCTACCTCAAGGTGCTGGAAGGCCGCGCGACCTTCGGAGGGCGATCTGCGTTCAGAACCTGGCTGTTCGGGGTCATTCGACGCACGGCGTTGGAGTACCGTCGGCGCAGCGCCATCCGGCGACTGCTCCCGCTGCAGGTGGTGAGGGGACCAATGGAGCTGCACGTCTCAACCGACCCCGCCGCGGCGTTGGAGCAGAGGGAGACAACGCGGCGGCTCACGGCCGTCCTCGCGCGATTGCCTGGGCGCCAACGCGAACTGCTGCACCTGGTCTTCTACGAGAACATGAGCATCAGCCAGGCGGCAGAGGTGCTCGGCGTCGGCGTCGGGACCGCACGAACGCACTACGAGCGTGGCAAGCGACGGCTGCGCGAGCTACTCGGCGGGAGAGGGGAACTGTGACCCAAGACATGAATGACAACGATCTGCGGGATCGGTTCCGGGTCTTGCGGTCCGACGTCGAGCGAACGGCACCGCCGTATCGACGCCCGGCCGGCCGGCCTGTACGGGTGCGACTCGCGCCGGTGTGGGTCACTGTGGCAGCGCTTGCGACGCTCGTGGCCGGCGCAGTCTGGATTGCCACACGAGATGGAGCACCTTCGGCCCAGACGCTCGTGGCGCTCGACGCGACGTGGTGGGCAGGGCCGACCGACTTCCTGCTGGCGACTCCAGGAATCGAGCTGCTGCGCTCCGTGCCGACCATCGGCGCCATCGAAGGCGCGGCTGATGAGGCCTCTGAAGAGATCAACGATACCGCAGAACGCACCGAAAGGATCAGATCATGACCCGTCTATTCGTTACCCTCGCCATCGTGCTGCTCGTCCCAGTCGTCGCAGGCGCCCAGGAGCGGATACCGGCGGACCAGGGATTCGAGCGGCACCTCTTCCCGCCGGAGCTGGTGATGCAGCACCAGCGACAGCTCAGCCTCACCGAGCAGCAGCGCACGGCGCTGACCGAGGCCATCACGAAGCTCCAGGCCGACGTGGTGCAGCTGCAGTGGCAGCTCCACGATGCCGGTGCGCGGCTCAGCGAGTTGCTCGAGCCGCCGACGGTCGACCCGCAGGCAGCGCTTCAGCAGGTGGATCGGATTCTCGAGATCGAGCGGTCGGTGAAGAAAGCCCACTTGGCGCTGCTGATCCGAATCAAGAACACGCTCACGGTGGAACAGCAGGCGATGCTCGCGGAGCTGAAGCAGGAGCAGCGGATGCGGGGTCCGGCTCGCTGAGGAGACTGCCGGAATCTGGAGCGATCGAGCGGGCCGGACAGAGTGCCGGCCCGCGGGACATCGAGTGGAGCGGCCAGCATCTGGGGAGGCCGCGCGGGCATTCCCGCGGAACTTATCGCCTCTCGATGTCCAGCACCTCAGCGATGCGGCCCACCATGCAGATGCTGGCCAGATCGTCCCGGAGCTTCAGCAGTGCGCGCACCTCCAGTCCGTCCACCCGAAACGCGGCAGGCAAGCCCAGCGGCTCGTACTGGACGGCGTCGTTCACGCGGAGCGCCCAACACCCGCCTTCCACCGGGATGAAGCGCACCGTCCCGTCCACCTGAAAGCTCCCGGGCGGAGTGCCGATCATGTATTGGCGGAGCTGTGTGGCGCACATCAGCCGGCCGGTGCCCAAGCGGAAGTCGTGATCGGTCATGCGCGCGTCCGGCTGTGCCAGCGCGACCGTTAGCCGTTCACCGCGAGGATCCTCGCACGCGTAGTCCAACGGCAACCACGCCTCGATGATCGGGAGTCCCGCGGTCCACAGCGCGGGCAGCACGGAGTCGACCCGCACCGAGCTGAAGTCATACTCGTACGTCCGCGACGGATCGACTCTCGGGGCCACGTCTGCCGAGGCCACGATCGTCGAATCCATGCGCGGGAAGATGTCCGGTGCCGTGTCGGTGCACGCGACCACGACGCTCGAGACGAGCCCAATGATGACGACTCCCCGCAGGTCCGGAATCACAGGCAGGGCAGTCGAACGGACAATACGTTCTCTCCGATACCGCATGGCCATTGCTCGCGTTGCGTCACTCTATCATACCCGCGCGTGAGTCGGCAGGTCACCTCTGGGGCGAAACCCGTCTCCCAGGGGAGGGGTTCGAGTGGCAGCATCGCTGGACGGCCGTATAGCGTTCCACTAGCTTCCGCGACCATGAGTGCCAGAATGCTGATCGTTTCGAACCCACCGCACCGGCCTGGCGACAGGTCGGCGGCGGTCTGGTGTTTCGATATTTCACCATTGGAGGTTGCGGCGAAGGCGGCGTATGCCGTTCCGGAAATCTGGTTTGCCGATTCGGACCGCGGCGTGCTCGCGGAGATTTCGAAGGTCTTGGAGGCCGTCGGCCTCAGCACCCTCTGGGTGAGGGAGGAAGAACTGGCAACCGTACCCGCGCCGACGACTGTCGATCGGGTCGAATTCGATGATCGGGGTCTGACGCTGGAGTACGGTGCCTCCCAGATGCTGGTGCGTCGTACCACTCCCGTGATCGCAGTGGTCTGCCGTCCTTCGGTATCCGTCGGACGAGAGGCGATGCCCGCGGCGGCCGAGACGGCTCACGATGCAGAAATAGCAGCGTTCGTTGACCTCTATGTCCGCGACTCGGGCGTGCTCCGACGCTTCTCGGTGATGCAGGGTCTCGTTGATCTTGCCCCGCTCGACGATCCGGAGCGGCAGGGGTCGACTACCATGGCCACGTTCGCCGAGATGTGCGAGCAGCGTTTCCCCCGCGCTCGGATTGACCAACGGCTCGTCGGCACACGCGTGAGGCGGCGCCGCCTCCCGACAGATCTGCGGTCGGCGTCAGAGCGCCGAGCCGGGTTTTCGTTCGGCACCAACAGGCTACAGAGGCTCCTCGAGTCCATTGCGCCGGATCTCGCAGACGTCACCCAGAACGATCTTGCGTCGAGGCTCATCTACCTGACCCTGCGATAGCGCGAGCCCCTCCCCGCCCTACGGCCATCGCAGGCTCAACTGGACGTAGCCCCAGTACGTCGGGTCGCTTCCCCCGGCAAACGCCGGGAGGAGGGTGACCGCGAGGTCCGCCGGCAGGAACACGCCGAGCCCCAGTTGCAGTGAAGCCAACCGGGCCATGCTCCAGTCTGCGATCGCGTCCAGCTCGGTCCCCAGGGCGCGCTGCCCCGCTCGTTCCACCGCGGTGCCGAACCGGTGCAGATCGACGTTCATCGTCCACCGGGGTGTGAGCCGCAGGGCTGCGCGCGCCATGGCATCGATCAGCCCGGCCTCGCCGATCTGCCCCGGAAAGGCGATCACGTAGTCCATGTAGCCGTAGAACTTGTGGTTCGTGGCGTAGAGCGTGTTGAACGCCTTGCGTTCGGCGTCGGTCGGATCGTCGTCACCGGACAGGTAGTCCAGTTGGAGCGCCACGGTGCCGTGACCGTGCGCCACCCCCACCTTGCCACTGGCGAAGTAGGCCTCGCGATCGGGCCCGAACTGCACTGCGCCGGCCGCCTCGTAGCTGATCAGACCAGCGTCGCTGTGGACTCGGAGATTCACGGTGTATGACTCATCGGTCGCGGCGTCGCGATCGGCGAGCGCGGTGAGTTCGATGGCGCCGCCGGGAATCGATCGCGAGGCGAATCCACCGAGCAGCCACCCGTCGTCGTTGTCGCCCTGATTGGCCTGCGGGTCGAGGCCCGTGGCAGCGAGTGCGTCGCGTTCGGCGACGTTCATCCACAACGCCGTCCACTCGAAGCCGCCGGCGCGGCCCATCACGCGTGCCCCGTCGAACGAGCGGGCCGTGTTGGTCCAACCGACCGCTCCTACCAGGCGCTCGTCGCCGAGCATCATCTCCTGGCGACCCAGGCGTGCGACAACTCGATTGGGCGTCCCGATTTCAACGAAGCCCTGATGCAGGTCGAACTGGTCGGCGCTCGCATCGGTCAGCGTGTTCCCTTCGGTTCCCCAGGCCCGGGCATCCTGCAGTTGGACGTACGCGCGGATCCACGACTCGAGCTGGGCACGCACGCCGACGCGAATGCGAGACAGGGTGGCGGCGTCTGGGTCGACCCCTGTGCTCCGTCCGTCCCACTCGCCGCGCAAGCGAACCTGGCCGTCGAGTCCGATGACGGGGAATTCCTGCGAGCGCAACGTTGGCGCGCCGGCGACGGACAGGCAGAGGAATACCAGTCCCACCATCGGTAGCGAGTCGTGTCGAGTTCGTGGGCTCATGGGACTCTCCGTGTGAAGCGCGGGATCGCCGATCTCACTGCACCGAGTAAGCGACGCTGTCCTTGGTGTTGTGCTTCACCTCGTACATCAGGGCATCGACGGCAGCGATCAGTTCGTCCGCGGTGGTAGGTGAAGACTGGCACGTCAGCACGCCGATACTGAAGGTGACCGGCCACGCTCGTTCCGCCATTGCAGCGAGGAGCAGCGTGCGGAGCTTCTCGATCCCCGCCCGCGCCGCGTCGCTGTCCGTCTCCGGGAAGAGCAGGGTAAACTCGTCTCCGCCCATCCGAGCCACGATGTCACTTGCCCTCACGGCGTCTCGCATGACCCCGGCAACGGTCCTGAGGAGCGAGTCCCCGCTGCTGTGACCGAAGTGATCGTTGACCGTCTTGAAGTTGTCGAGATCGATGTAGGCCACCGTGAAGGGCCGGCCGTATCGTCGTGCGCGTGCGATCTCTGTCGTCGCGAGGTCTCGAAAAGTCCGGCCGTTCGTCACCCCTGTCAGCCCGTCCATGCGCGAGAGCGACCGTGCCTGATCGAGTGCCCTCCGGAGCAGGGCGAGCAGCACCGTAACCACCATGAAGAACCCGAGCCTCGTGGACGCGTTCCAGAACAATATGACGGAACTGGAGACTGTCCCGCCTGAGAGGCGGAATGCCTCGAACCACGCCACGGCACTCAGCACCGAGATCCCGATCCCCCAACCTTGACCGAGGAACCAGGCCGCAAAGGCCACCGGCACGAGGTAGAGGAACGCGAACGAGATCTCGAAGCCGGTGACGAAGTCGAGTCCGCCAACGATGCTCATGAGCGCAATCGCCAGCACGACCAGGATGATCCTGGGGAGGCGGTCGAGGGATTCGACGACCGAGGACGTAGCTCGACTCCGCTGTGAGGGTCGGGTTGGAAAGGTATGTGGACCCGGTGAAAAGAGAAGCGGGGACCGTTGGCCATGGCTGCGTCGCCATCCCGCGCCGGCAGCACATGCCCTCGGATCGCCGCTCGTGAAGCCACTCCAGCGAAGCACGCATCGAAGGCGTTACCTTAGAATCCGGCTTCGAGAACGTGCATTCTATACCTCGGCTCACCTGGCACGGAGGGATCCTCGATGACACTCCCTATGCTGGCATCAGCCCGCGCTACTCGAGGAGTGGTCGCTCTTGCTCTTCTGACCGCTCTCCTGACGGCCTCAGAGGCCGCTGCGCAAGAGACGGAAGGCGTGCGAGCCGTCCTCGTCACTGGAGCCAGTTCCGGAATCGGACTGCGAATGACCGAAGTGCTCTCGGCGAATGGGTTCTTCGTCTACGCCGGTGCTCGTAAAGCGGAAGACCTGGAACGTCTGAACACCATGGCGAATGTGAAATCCGTCCGCCTGGATGTGACGATTCAGAGCGAAATCGATGCGGCGGTGGCACTGGTTCAGTCGGAGGGACGAGGCCTTTTCGGCTTGATCAACAACGCCGGCGTATCGGTCATGGGACCGCTCATCGAGCTCTCGGAAGAGGACATGGACTTCCTGCTCGACGTGAACCTCACCGGGCCGTACCGTGTGACCAAAGCGTTTGCGGATCTGCTCATCGAGAGTGAGGGCCGAATCCTGACGGTCAGCTCCATCGCCGGGATCCTCTCGGGACCGTTCAACGGCGCGTATAGCATGAGCAAGCACGGCGTCGAGGCGTTTACCGACGCCCTGGCCGCAGAACTGGCAGGCTTCAATGTGACGGTTGCCGCCGTGGAGCCCGGCAACTACAAGTCCCAGATCGTGGCCTCCATGGTGAAGCGCATGCGAGCATCAGGCTACTCGGCCGAAGGGTCCCGCTATGGGTCGATGCTCGACATGATCAGCGGTCCACTCGATCGATCCCAGTACAAGGAACCCGATGATGTGGCTCTGGCAGCCCTCGATTTCCTGTCGAGTGATTCACCGAAGCGGCGCTACATGGTCGTTCCGAGTCAGTACGAGGCTGACATCACAATCCGCCAGGCCATGCGAGAATTGGCTCAGCTCAACGAAGGTCACGCGTTCTCGCACAGCCGGGACGACTTGGTCCAGATGCTCGACGAAGCGTTGAGTGAGGCGCCGCCCTCGTCTTCGCAATCACCCCAGACGCCGTCGCGTGCCGGCCTTCACCAGGCAGTCCTCGAGGGAAACCTCGAAGCTGTCCAAGAGCACATCGAAGCCGGATCAGACCTGAATGAAAGGGAGCCATCGGGTGGATCGAGTCCCCTGATTACTGCGGCCACGTTTGGCCGGACGGAGGCGGCCCGGGCGTTGATCGACGCGGGGGCCGACGTGGACCAACAAAACAACGACGGCTCAACCGCACTCCTTACCGCCGCGTTCCTGTGTCGCACCGAGATCGTCGCGGCCCTGCTCGATGCAGGTGCCGACAAGAGCATACGGAACAGCGCCGGGTCCACCGCGCTGGACGTTGTCACTGTTCCTTTCGATGATGTCAAGGGCTTCTACGATTATCTCGGAGCCGTTCTTGGGCCCTTGGGATTGGAACTGGACTACGAGCAGATCAAGGCGACTCGCCCGAGGATTGCGGAGATGCTGCGGTAGTGACGGAGATCGAGCCGCACGGCCGGAGACCCTCACGCATGCGTGCGTGCTTCAGAATCCCAGCAGCAAGACCGGCGCCGCCGCTGCGAGCGCGGCGCCGACTTGCAACGCGAGTACCGGGAGCACCTGTCTCGGAGCCTCCGGGAGCCACCTGACCGCAAAGAGCGCAATGATCGGAACCTGTGCGACCATGAGCAATTGCCAGAGATGCGCCGCGGTGCCTTCATCGGGTTGGCGCGCGAGGCCGAATCGAACAACGTACACAAGAACCGTCGCGAGGGCTGCGAGAGACATGGCCACCGGAAGGAAGGCACTAGGCTTTCTGAGCATCCCGAATCGGGTCATTGTGAGCCCCTTGCGGTCATTCGTGTCGAGGCGTCGTCGCCGTGTGTGGCCTAACGGCTCTGCGCTTCAGCTGCGGGCCGCAGCTCCAGCGTGTGCGTAGGCGGAGTCTTGTCCGCGGGCGGCCTTTCCCTTTGAGCGAGGGTTCTTCAACCCTGTCGTCAGCTTGTTCCGGACCTCACGCTTGACCCGCGCCGCCAAGACATCGTCGTGCTTTCTCAGGAACCGCTCCACCGCACGGTGGTCGACCGGTATGAGTTCCCGAAGAGCCCAGGACATCGCCTTGACCACCATGTCGTCGCCGGGCGTCCCCATGGCCTCCCACAGATCGTCGATTGAGAAAGACGGTACTGACGAGGGCTGCGCGACGCCACCACCGGTTCTGCGAGCGAGCCCACCGGTGCACTCTCCAATCACTGATCTGCCCATTTCGCCACGCCGGTCCAGCCAAGGAAGCGAAGGTGTCCACGTCACCCCAATTGCCCATCTGGTCGGCCATCTTCTCAAGAGGCCTCCAGCGAACGCAGCGAAATGCCGTGGGATGCGATCGGAGCAGCGTGACAGCAGCCCACCGATAGTGATCTCCCCGCTTCCAGAGATCAAGGGCCACTTGAACAACCCTCTCTCCAGAGAGCTGCCGATTCCTCCGCAGGAACTCATCGGGAAGCCGCTCCCAGCTTCGGTATCCCTCGTTCACCTTGAGAAAAGCCGCGATGTCTGTAGCGAGACGCTTCGACATTCCTATCCCTCACAATGCTCATCCTCAGAGATTTCCGTCTAGCGGTCAGCGCATGACCTGCGAGCGACCAGCCCGCGGTGATCCTGTACAGTCTATTCTAGGCTGATCCTTTACACTCGCGCCAGGTTGGCGGGCACCAGGAGGTGCCCATGCCATGGAGCGAGGTCACAGTGGTCAATCAACGCACGCGATTCGTTGCCGACGTCGAGCGTGGTGTCTTCTCGATCACCGAAGTGTGTCAGTGGTGCGGGATCGGCCGATCAAGTTCCATAGTCTACGCGCGCCGGCAGCTTCAAGCGCATCGTAGGCCACGGCTCACTAGCCGCAGGCATCGGAGCCTTGGGGGTACATGACACCTTCCGGCATTAGGACCCATCCTGTGAGGCCAGCCCGCTTGTCGCTCACGTGCACCCACCACTGACTCCGCGGCTCCCGCACCAGCCGAGCGCCCTGGGTGCCCGCGTCGTCCCAGTACTCCTCCACCTCGATGATCCGTCCGCGCCAGCGAACGTGCCGGACGCCCTCCCCGACGTAGTCGAGCAGAAACAGGGTATCGCCCGTCTCGAACGCGCTTGTCGGGACCGCCCGTGCCGCTGTCGGAGCGGTGATCAGGACCAGGCCAACGGGGTCCACGATGACGAGGCCACTGTCCGCGCGGACCGTCACATTGGAGGCAACGGCGCCGACGGAGTCCGTTGTCGTGGATGGGCCGGCTCGCAACTCGATGGCTTCCTCGAACGTCCACGAACCGTACTGGCAACACTCAAACGGACAGCCACCATGCGCAATGTAGTGCGCACTCGTGTCCTGGGCGGCGGGAGTCGTGCGTGCAAGCGTGCGGTCGACGGGAGCCGCCGCCGCCCGCACCGCTTCCCGAACCGGCGGCGTGTCCGCGCTACCACATGCCGCGAGTGAGAGCACGAGGGCGGTGAGCAGGCCTGGGATCATGGAAGGCAGTTGCATGGCGTTTGGGCCGACGGCCTAACGGTCAGCGCTTGAGCTGCGGGCGCATAGCCCGCCGTATCGAAACATCATCGGTTCCTCTGTCGGCGGTGATAAAAGGTCTTCAAGGAACCCGACTCCCCGAGCGCCCGCCAGCTCCAAGCGCTTGTGAGGTGGCGCCGGGGGGGTCGGCGCCGGCCACAGCTTCGGTCGAGCCATGTTTCACCTCTCCAAGTTCAAATTCTTCACGATCTCGCGGTAGCGGGCTGTGGCCAAATCGGATGGGCGCCCCGCGGCGCAGAAAGAGAGGTCAGCGAGCTTCCGGTTCGGGCGCTCGACTACCACTCGGCTGCGCGCGTCGAGCTTGGATTCGAGAACCCGGAGCGCCTCTAGGTAGCGCTGATCACCCTTGGCCCGATCATAGAAGGAGAGGACGTAGACGTAGTAGAACAGGTTGTAGCGCAGGAACGGGTACTCCACCTGCATGAACAGGGTGCCGATTCCGAAGTGACAGGGCCCGATCGGGCGTCTGACTACCCAATGGTCCAGAAGCGATTCCACGGCCCTGTCGAGACTTGGGTTCTTATTGACGTGCTCCGTGAAGCGATAGATATCCAGCACCGAGAGCGTGACACCGGGATTGGAAAACTCCGTTTCCGGTCCTCGCCCGTACGAGAACTTATTGCAGCGCCAGCCACCGTCGTCGTGCTGCGTCTCAAGCAGGTGAATGAGCGTCTGCTGCAGTCGGTGGTCTCTCGCCTCGCCGAATCGACTCAGCACTCTAGCCGCCGCCGCAGTAGAGCATGGGTAGAGCGTTCCGCTTGGCGCTAGACGATACCGCCCGTCGTCCCGCCGCGCTCCACGGATGAGCTCAAGGGCCCCGCAAATCGCCTCGTGAGTACGCGCCACTTTCAGTTCGTGCAGGATCAGGAGGGACGTGAGGGTGCTGAATGGCTCGCCGACAGCGAGCCGACCATCGGCACTGGCCCAGTAGTCAGCGCCGTTGTCATGCCGCCGGGCAAGAACGGAGTCGACGTCGGGGATGTACTTCTTGCTCACCACCTGGAACTCCTGCCCATCACTCTGGCGCGGGCTAACGGACTCCCTATTCTGCTGCGCCGCCCGCCTGTGTACAAGCGCGTAGCGCTTCGACCACTTCTTCGGCGGCAGTAGCAATCGCTTGTTCGGCCGCATCCACCACGAGGCGTGACGAGGCATTCCGGATGTCGGATAACTACCGAGGCGTAACCACGACGTGAAGAACGTTTCCCAGGTAGGGGTCAGAGCACCAACCACTGCTTTCGGGCGTCAGCGTATAGATCCCTGGTTGGGTGAACCGGACTGCCCGGCTTTGGTCGAGCCTCAGGTCTGTATTGAATTCGGCGGGACCCGCAGGTTCGGCCGTCCATTTGAGACTACCGGCGACCTCTTCTTCGAAGCCTATCGCCGACGTCCACCAACACGCGTCGGCATCCAACGAGCGGCGGTCGACCTCGATCCAGGGCCCCGAGTCGCGCTCTCCATGCAGGACGAGAGATTGCCCAACCCGCACCGTTGCCGAGTCGCCCTGGTCCGTCCAGACGCGAATCGACTCCGTGTACGTCGCCCCGGGCACGAAGACCCTGGCGGGTTGGTCAGTGCATGCGGCCGCCGCCACCAGTAGTGCGCACGCTGTCCGCCTCACACTGACTCCTTTAATGCGGCCTACCGGTTCGCGCATGACCTGCGAGCGTTCGGCTCGCCAGCCGCGCGTCTCGGTGAACGTACCCGTATCAACGCCAAGGGCATCAATCAACGACTTTCTCTGCAACCGTACGCGCTCGGCTGGTCCATGCGCGTGTTAGGAAGCGCGGATTCATATAGTAAGTGCAACAGCATCCCAGAAAAGGAAAGGTGACCTGGGATGCCCTCGTGTTCCTCCGTTCTCCGCCAAGAGAGGGAAGCCACCGATGTGCTATCGCCAGATCACCTTCGCCGAAAGATATACCCTTGGCCTGCTGCGCCGCCAAGGCCTCGCGCCCGCCGCGATCGCGCAGGTGCTCGGCCGACACCGGAGTACGATCCTGCGGGAAGTGCGGCGCAATCGCACGCCCCGCGACGGCACCTACCGCCCGCAGCTCGCCGACTGGTACGCGCGAGGGCGCCGGTCTCGCTCGCGGCGCAATCGGCGGTTCTCGGCAGCGGATTGGGAGCGGATCCAGATCCTCCTGCGCCAGGACTGGAGCCCGGAGCAGATCGCGGGCCGCCTCACGCTGGAGCAGCAGCTCGCGATCAGTCACGAGACCATCTACCGCTACATCTGGGCGGACAAGCAGGCCGGCGGCACCGTCTACACCCACCTGCGCGGGGCGCGCAAGCAGCGGCGCAAACGCTACGGGCGCTACGACAGCCGCGGCCGGCTCGCGGGGAAGCGCCCGATTACCGCACGACCCGCGGTCGTCGAGGCACGCACCCGGGTGGGTCACTGGGAAGCCGACACGATGCTCGGGGCCGGCCAGGCGGGCCCCTGCGTGCTGACCATGGTCGAGCGCAAGACGGGGTACCTGGTCCTCGGCAAGCTCCGGATCCGGCGCGCCACCGAGGTCAACGCCCGGGCCACGCGGTTGATTCGGGCCCAGCCGCACCCGGTGCGCACCATCACGGTGGATAACGGCACCGAGTTTCATGAGTACGCGGCCCTCGAGCGCGCGACGGCAGCGCGCTTCTACTTCGCCACCCCCCACCACGCCTGGGAACGGGGCATCAATGAGAACACCAACGGCCTGCTGCGGCAGTACCTCCCCAAACGCCAGAGCATGGCCCACCTCACCCAGCACGACTGCAATCGCATTGCAGCCAGACTGAACCGCCGCCCTCGGAAACGCTTGGGCTACCGCACCCCAGAGGAATGCTATGTCCCCTGACGCTCATTGTTGCACTTCAAACTTGATATCAAGCCGCTGGCGACCGGCAGCTAGAAGCGTTCAGGGATCGGGGCACCCTCATCGACCCAGCGAATGATCTCCGAAGGTCCTCGATACCGTGCAATGACGCTGTCGGGCCCGACACGAATGGAGCGTCGCTGCACGTCGACCATCCGCTCAAGCAGCACCACCTGCGGGATCCCCGGCCAGCCGGAGGGATCGCGCCAGATGTGGTCGATGGCAGCGGAATTGACCCAGTGTCTCCCCGCCACGATCTCGTCGAACGGTCCCAGGGTGTCGAGGTAGGCGGTGCCGGCATCGACGGACCAATCGAGTGCAACCCCGATGACGCTGAAGCTCCGGTCAGTGGCGCGTGCGTGCTCGGCCAACAGCGGCTTCATGGCCCGAATGGCGGCCTTCAGTTCGGCGTCTTGGCTGCCCCCGCATCCCGAGGAGCCGATGTAGAGCGCGATGACTTCGGGTCCGCGAGGGAGTTGTCTGAGTGGTTCATATGCTGGATTCTGCGCGTCCGCACGCCCGGCCAGGCCCGAGAGCAGGATCGCCGTTATGAGCGACGGGACATGGCGCATTGGTGCCTCCGGTACAGCGGCCTAACGG
>JAOTVV010000041.1 GCA_029863245.1 Gemmatimonadota bacterium | reverse complement strand
ACACAGATCCAACTCATGCGTCGACTCCTGGGCTCCAATGACACAGTGGAAGAACGCGTTCAGTAGGTTTCGCGCCGTCCTGCTCGACAACTGGCCCATCAAGGTCACCGCCCTGATCCTGGCGGCAATCTTGTGGGCGGCAGTCGCGGCGGAGGAACCCTCCACCCAGCTCGTGCCGGTCCGACTCGAAATCGAGCCGCCGCCCGGACGGTCCATCGTCAGCAGCGAGCATCCTCCCGTGCAGGCCCTGTTCACGGGAACAGCACGTGAGCTGATCAAGCTCTACGGACGGCCTCCCGTCATCCGCAAGGCGCTGCCCGACAGCATCTCGGGATCCGAGTTCCAGGTGCAGCTCAGTATCGCCGACCTCGGCACGATCGAAGGCGCGGCCGTCAAAGTACAGCAGATCGAGCCGCGCACGGTCACCGTCCAGCTCGACGACGTGGCGCAGCGGAGCGTGCCGGTCATCCCGCGCGTCGCACTCGACCCGGATTCCGGATACCAGCTCTTCGGCAGCATCATCGTGACGCCACGCAACATCACGATCCGCGGACCCGAGGCTCGCATATCGGAACTCGACTCGGTGGTGACGGTTGCACTGGAATTGCGTGGGGTGACGAACCCCGTGAGCCAACGCCTCGCGATCGACACCGCAGGCCTGGGCGGCCTTCGACTGTCGCACCAGGAGGTGCTCGTCGAAGCGGATGTCGGCGGCTTTGCGGAGAAGGTCCTGATGGGGATCCCGGTGGTCATCGTGTCGAGCCCACCGGGCGGCTGGGTGAGCGATCCTCGCCTCGTGAGCGTCACCATCCGCGGGAGACGCATCCGGCTGCCTGCCCTCACGCGCGACAGCGTGCGCGTCAGGGCACGTCCCCAAGGCGGGGCCAGAGAGACCATCGTCGGGCTCGAGGTCACGACACCGCGAGACGTCACCGCGTGGGTCACCCCCGATTCGGTCGTGGTCCGCCGAGTCATCCGTGATTGACGTCGTCCTCGGCATCGAGACGTCCTGCGACGAGACGTCGGCGGCGGTGCTGATCCGAGACGCTCAGCGCATCGAGCTCGCGAGCCTTGTCATCCTGTCACAGGACATTCACGCCGTGTTCGGGGGCGTCGTGCCCGAACTGGCCTCCCGTGCCCACGTACGGACGATCGGCCCCGTCGTGCGACAGGCGCTCGACATCGCCGGCGTCTCACTCGGCGCGATCGACGCGATCGCTGTCACGGCCGGGCCGGGTTTGGTCGGATCTCTCCTCGTCGGCGTGTGCTTCGCCAAGGCGCTGGCCGCCACGACGAACCGAGCACTCATCGGCGTGCATCACCTCGAAGGTCATGTCTTCGCCCCGACCCTCCAGTATCCCGATTGCGCTCCACCATTCGTCGCCCTCGTCGTATCGGGCGGTCATACGTTACTCCTCGACGTACCCGATTGGGGGCGCTACCGCGTCCTCGGTGAGACCCGGGACGACGCGGCGGGAGAGGCCTTCGACAAAGTGGCCGGCCTTCTCGGTCTCGGATACCCCGGGGGCCCCGCCATCGAGTCCGTGGCACACCGTGGGACGGATCGCTTCGACCTGCCGCGTCCGATGCGAGGTGACGGGTTCGACTTTTCGTTCAGCGGGCTGAAGACCGCAGTGCTCCATGCCGTGCGACGATCGCCCGATGTCGCGCGGGATCAGGCCGACCTCGCGGCGTCCTTTCAGTCCGCCGTGTTCGACGTGCTCACTGACAAGGTAGACCGGGCCGTAGAGCGAACCGGTTATGCGACCGTGGTGCTCGGCGGTGGAGTGGCATGTAGCCGAACCCTCGCGAAGGTGATGGCGGGTCACCTTGCCGGGCGGGTACGGGTGGTGGTCGCCGAGCCCCGCCTGAACGCGGACAATGCAGCGATGATCGCTCGCGCCGGATGGTTTCATCTCGAGCGGGGCGAGCGCAGTGACGCCTACCTGGACGCCGATCCGCGGCTTCCGTGGCCCGGCCTGGAGCGGGGACCGGTCCTCACTCACATCGGGGGACCGTCGTGACGGTGTATCCTTTCAGCATCCAGCTCGGCCCGATCGAGATCACCGGGTTCGGCATCATGGTGATGATGGGGTTCTTCATGGCCGGCTGGGTCATGCAAGAGCGCCTCCGCGAACTTGGCAGGAGCGATCACTATGCGTGGGACATCATCGTGGCCGGTGTGATCGGCGGACTGCTTGGAGCCAAGCTGTGGTACGCTGCCCTGTACCGCGATCCGAGCGCCCTGTTTCACCGAGCGGGATTAGTCTGGTACGGCGGCTTGTTGGGCGGCGCGGCCGTGGTGCTTCTCAACGGGCGGTGGCGCCGCGTGCCCATGCGGTTCACGCTCGACTTGGCCGCGCCGGGGCTGGCGGTGGGCTATGCGCTCGGCCGCGTCGGGTGCTTCCTTGTGCAGGATGACTACGGCATCCCGACATCGCTGCCGTGGGGCATGAAGTTCCCGCAGGGATTGCCGCCGTCCACTACGCAGAACCTCGCGGCTTGGGGAGTGGAAGTCCCGCCGGACGCGAGCCCGTTTGACGTGCTCGCAGTACATCCCACGCAGCTCTACGAGGCCGCGATCATGCTATTCGTCTTCTGGCTGTTGTGGCGGCTGCGCGCACATCACCGGGGTACCGGCTGGCTCTTCGGTCTGTACTTGATGCTCGCCGGAACGGAGCGCTTTCTCGTCGAGTTCTTGCGGGCCAAGGACGATCGCTTCTTCGGTGCCTTTTCCCTGGCGCAGCTGACGAGCCTCGGCGTCGTGGCGGTCGGCGCGATGTTGGCAGTGGCCTTTCAGAGCAGGCCTCGCGTGGATGTGGAACGCGTGGAAGCGTTGAAACCGCCAGCCGCCCCGGGGAAGGGCTGATACTCGGGCCAACGGCAGCCCCCTTTACAGTTTCAGTCTCCGGAACCCGTCGTCACCGAAAGCGCCTCACGCATCTCGTGAGCCGACTGCCAGCGGTCGGTTGGCTGGTTCTTCAGCGCCTTGGCGATGACCAGCCCGAGCGCGTCGGGGGTCTCGCTGCGGAACTGCCGAACGTCCGGCGCAGCGGCCTCCAAATGCATCCGAAGCACCAATTCCTCCCGTTGCGCTGTATATGGAGGTCGCCCAGCAAGACACTCGAACAAGACACAGCCGAGCGAGTAGAAGTCGCTCCGCTCGTCGATGTCGATGTTCCCCTGTACTTGCTCAGGACTCATGTAGGTGGACGTGCCAACGGCGAATCCGGACCGGGTGATCCGATCCATCCCGGCCTGTAGGATCGCGCGGGCGATGCCGAAGTCCAGGAGAACGGCACCTCTGGACGTCAGCATGATGTTCTCCGGCTTCACGTCCCGATGGACGAACCCTTTGCCATGCGCGTACTCGAGCGCCTCGAGGACATCAACCGCGATCTGCAGCGTATCGGAGATGGACGCCTGGCGGACGCGAGTCAGGTGCTCCTTGAGGTTCGGACCTTCGATGAACGGCATGACGTAGTAGATCAACCAGTCGTTCTCGCCACAGTCGATGAGCTTCCCGATGTGGGGGTGCTCGATTTCGGACAGGATCGAGATTTCTCGAAGAAACCGTTCAGCCGTGACGGATACGGCCAGCTGCGGGTGGAGAACCTTCAGGGCGACGCGACGTTGGTTATTGTCGTGCGCGAGGAAGACCCGGGCAGCGCCGCCCCGCGCGATCTCACGTTCGACGACATACCGTCCCTCGAGTGCGCGGCGGACGATGGGGAGAAAGTCGCGGCGAATGGCTCCTCACTGGTTCAACTCAGTCCAATAGTGCGCGCACCATCCATCGGAGGCAAGAACGGGGCGTACCGCCGAGCGCCCCTTGGATCGGAGCCTAGCCGATCAAGAGCACCACGGCTGCGGCGTGATCGCGCTCGTGTGTCAGGGATAGGAGTGAGGAGCGCACGCCCAAGCGCTCCGCACGGGCGCTGGCCTTTCCATGGAGGTGAAGCGTGGGTCGACCGTCGCCTTCCCGCCGCACCTCGAGCTCCGTCCACCAAATCCGTCGCGCGTCGGACTCGCCGGCCAGAGCCTTGAACGCGGCCTCCTTGGCTGCGAGTCGAGCAGCGATGTGGACGGAGGGGACCGCTCGTGTCGTGCAATACGCTCGCTCGTCTGGCGTCAGCAACCGTTCCAAGGCTCGATCGCCGTGGCGGTCGAGTAGCCGGCGCACACGGGACACGTCGACGAGATCGATGCCGAGGCCAAGGACCGTCATCCTCGGAATACCTGCTGCCAGAGCGTCGCAAGCCAGTCAGGAGGTGGCACGTACCCGCCGAGGACGAGTCCGAACCATGTGGCCCCAGCGAGCGCCACCAGTCCGACAACGGCCACGGGCCACAACGATCGGCGCCAGCGTGCCACGTCGGATGCAACGCGCTCCCATTGTGCCGACTCGACCTCGATCGCCTCTTCCAGCGCGAGCCAGGCCGCTTCGAGTCGGCGCCCCGCCGTGGTCAGCGCCTCTTGCCAGCCCGTGAGCGCGGCCGGGTCGGAACCCGGGGCCGTCAGCGCCGCAGATCCGCTGCGTTCGACGGCGTCGAGCGCTGGCACGAGAGCGGCACCTGCCGAGCCCAGCCTTGCACCCACAGCACGCCGATCTGCCGCACTTGGAGCGAGACGGCGCCGCCCGCGGCGCGGTATGCGAACCGCCTCGGCTTCCGCCTGGATGCGGCGCGACGCTCGCGCGACGAGTAGATCCGCCGCTCCGGCGACCGCCTCTTCCCATGCTTCCAGCCACGCGGTCCGGCCGATGGCACCAACCGCCTGCTGACGCTGTTCACGTGCGGCAAGGCGTTTCGCCTCGCCAACCCGCTCGAACACGCGCGTCACGAGACGAATGCGCACCGCGTCCAGCCGCAGCCCGCCAGGCGCTCGGCCCGTCCCGGTCACGAGCTTCCCCAGATAGGGGCCCAATTCCGGAATGCGGAGTGGCAGGCGCGTGGTCGAACTGATCACGCGTAGATCGCGTCGAGGACGGGATCGGTGTCGGTGAGATCTTCGAAGGCCACGTCCGCCCCTGCCGCGAGCAGATCCACCACGGAATGGCGACCGGTCGCGACGCCAAGGGCCCTGGCACCAACCCCGAGCCCACAGGACATGTCCGCTGGCGTGTCCCCGATGATCACGATCTCCTTGCCGTGCGGCACCCGGCCCATGAGCGGCGCGGCACGGGCCACGGCGATCGCGGGAAGCTCCGCCCGCACCGCCGAATCGGACCCATAGGCCCCGACGCGAAAGCGGGCCGGATCCAGACCCGCTGCCGTGAGCTTGAGCTCAGCCCCCAGCGCCAAATTGCCGGTCAGGAGACCGACCAGCCCGTCGTGGCGCCGCTCCATCGCGGCGAGCAACGCGTCAATCCCGGGATACAGACGAATGCCGGTCTTGCGGGTCGCCAGCTCGACCCTCAACAACTCAAGGTAGCGCCGACACACCGCCGCAATGCGGGACTCGCTCTCGGCATCGGGATGGCCGGCCGCGGTCATCAGCTCGGTAACGATCTGCGGATCCGTCTTGCCGTCGAACCGGTAGCCATCGATCGGTCCGGCGGCTCCGAACTCCGCCGTGAGCGCCTGACTGATCGCGGAGCGGCCGGCCCCTGCCGACCACAACAGCGTTCCGTCGATATCGAACAGAACCAGCTTTCGATATCTGCTACCCATCGGCCGGTTTCGCACCCGGGCTGCCGGCCTCGCTGCAGGTCTTGCACACGGTCACGCCCCGCATGTTGCAGACCACGCAGATGAACGCGCCACACTCGGTGCACGGGTAGCCTTCGGAAGCACGCTCCTGGTTTCCGCAGGCGCGACAGATCATGATATCGGTTTCCTGACCCATGACGACTCCCACTAGGTCCGCGGTACCATCACGCTGATCGCGTGGGGCACGATGCGGGCGGTGAACGGGGTCCAACCGGCTGCCTCACCATCGTACTGAACCGGCAGCAGCTCTTCGGGCTCGACCACGACCTCCTGGCCCCGGGCGAACCGAATACGGAAATTGTCCGCGGCGAGCCCGGTAGCCAAGCGCCAGAGCGCGTGGGCACCTTGCATGACGGTCGTCGCATTGACAATGATCACGTCGAAGACACCGTCGTCCGGAGCGATGCCTTTCCGCAGGCGCAGGAACGGCGGAACGATCTCCCCGCAGTTGGCAACGAGCACCATGGCCGCCTCAACGTCCATCGGGGTGCCGTCGATGGTTATCCGGTGGCGGACTGCCTTGAGTCTCGAGACTGCCCCAACACCGGTTGCAACATACGCCCCCATGCGCCATCGCCGCTTGGCTTCGCCGGTGGTTTCGGTCATGAGCACGGCGTCAAACCCGGCGCCGGCGCCAACGGCAAAGTAGTGCAGGCCATCCTCCCTCGGGAGTATCCCCAGGTCGATTGCCCGTGGTCGCCCCCGAATCGCGACCCGCGCCGCTGCGGCCGGCCGCCGTGGCAGGCGCAGATTGCCGGCGAGGAGATTCCCGGTCCCCCCGGGGATCAGGGCGACCGGCACATGATGGTCGATCATGCCTGCCACGGCCTGCATGGTCGTTCCATCTCCACCGTAGACGGCAACGAGATCAACGCCTCCTTCGACCCCCGCCCGCGCCAAGTCCTTGGCATGCCCGACGCGCGAGGTCCCTTCGACCTCCGTGCTCCACCCCTCACGCTTGAACACCTTGACCACGGTGTCCACGATCTTGAGGTTCGCCCGGGCGGCGACGGGATTGAAGATCAACAGGGCGCGCGCCACTAGTACTGCTTCTCCCAGAACAAGTCGGCCCCGAACTGATAGCTCGCCGCGGACGGTGCCGATGGGTTTTCGCAGCTGGTCAAGGGATCCACGCTTGCCGCAACCAGCCACTGCCGGCTCAACCGGAACTCGAGGCTCGCCCCAATGCTGGCAAACGACGTGGCCTGCCGCCGGCACAGCCGCGGGCTTGCTGTCAGAAATGCCGTGGTCCCCAGAACCCGGAACTGCTTTCCGACCGCGACCTCCGCACCGCTCAGTCCGCTCATAGTCGTCGTCGGGCGAATCTGGAGATAGTCCAGCGGTACCCCGAGATCCGAGATCAACGCGTACTCGAGCTGACCCGAGAACGTGGTGGTGAGCCACTGGGTGAACAGTCTCGAATCCAGTCCGGCGCCCGGTCCTTCCCGGAGGGTCGGAGCACCGAACACCAGGTAGTTGATGATCTCGGGTTCCGACAGCGGCGGCTGGAAATCACTGGAGAGCACCAGCCGAGGATCGTAGAGCGTTCCACCGATGTGGACATTCACGTTCACGTCCTCTCCAACCGTCCCACGCACGACGTGGCGGGCGTCGATGTCCAAGTCCGCGTTCAGATCCGTGGTGCCAAGGTATCGGATCTGACCCCTGGTCACCGTGAAATCGCGGTTCGTTCCGAGCCCAAGCTGGAGCCGGTACGTGCCACGGGGCGCTTCGAGGATCCCGTCGAGTCGGTACTGCTTTCGTAGCTTGCTGACGAACACGTTGCCAGCCAGCTGGACGTTGGCCTCCGTGGAACGCAACCAGAAATCCCGCCCCATGTCCACTCGGAGGCTGTCGATGCGCAGGCTATCGAGGAATCGACTCTGGAACTCGGCCCCGAGCCCTTGGCGACGCACCAGGGCGGTATCGACGAACTGGGCATAGAGCGAATCTTCGAGATTGATGATCTCCTTGGTCACGAGATCGGCGAAGTAGAGCACACCACGGGTGGCCGTGGCGTTGCCGGTCAGTCGGGCTTGATACAGTGGTCCATCGAGCTGAACTCTGCCCGTCGTAGCGAGCGTGAGAAACCCGCGTACGTCGATGGCGCGGAAGTTCGCCGAGACGACGCGCAGGGCGAGAATCGGCTTGCTCAACTCCTCGAATCGGACGTAGCCGCTCACCGTCGCCGTTCCGGACCCGCTCTGGAGCGAGAGTTCGTTCACCCAAACCGTGTCGCCCGAGAGCGTGAGCCGGCCATCGACTGCCTCGTGACGCACGCCCAGAGCCGGGAAGGTCGCGCCGCCGTTCCTGATCGCCAGCTGCCCGGTCAGTCGCGGTTGCTCCCACGTGCCCTCGACGCCGAAGTCGGCATCGAGGCTTCCTATGGTCTCCCGAACCTGCGGCAATGTCGTCTCGAGCAAGGCGAGATCGACGCCTTCAGCCTTCGCGTGGACACGGACGGGCCCAGGGAGTCGCCGTTTCTCGACGCTCGCGAGCGCCAGGTCGACGGGCAATTCCGCCGTAACCGAAAGGACGGGAACCCCGAGTCGCCGCAGTTCGAAATCACCGCGAAGTCGCTGGTCTCGGTACTCGAACACGCCTTGCGTGTACGGAGCGCTGAAGTTCCGATAGCGCACGTCGCGCAGGTTGGCGGAGAGCGAGAGCACCGGAGCGCGGGCCGTGCCCCCGAGCGTGAACGTCCCACTCACCTCGCCGGCTGCATCCTCCGGATCCCGGAAGGCCAGGACCATCACGTCACCGAACTGCAGTCCGTCGATAGCGCCTTCCAGCACGCCTTCTCCCCGGAACGGCCATCGGCCGCGGACGGAGGCCATCCCCGGACCTTGAGCATTGCGCAGCACCAACTCGGTGAAGGTGAGACCGCTGTCGTCCATCGCGACCGATGCGCCAGGGTCCAGGAACCATGGGCCCGAGGCAAGGCTCAATCCCAGCGAATCGAACACCAACACCGCCACACTCGAATCGCGGAGCCATCGTCCCGCGCCGATCCACGCCCCGTGACCGAGCCGCGACTGGGCGTGCCACCCCAGTGAATCGAGCTGCCCGTGGAGCCCCACACGCACGTCACCCAGAGCCACCGCCCCGGCCGCCACCGAATCGATTGACGCGTCGAGCCGAAGGCTCCGCGTGCCGGACACCCAAGTGAAGACGCCGCCTGCATGGGAGACGTACGTGTCGGCGCGGCGCAGCTGCGCCAAGTCGATGTCGGCAACAACCTGGAACTCGTCGACGGATCCCACGACCCGCCCGGCGGCTCGCGCCGACCCCGAAGGACGCGCGACGGTCTCATCCGTCGTCTCGAGCGGGCCAAGGAATCGCTCGAGTACGGGCTCGAAGACGCCGATCGAGTCCGTGACGGCCGTAAACGTCAGCGTGTCCCGCACCGCCGTGTCGAGGCCTACTCCCCCCACGGCGTGGATGCGCAGGGCGTAGGCCTCGATCGCCAGGGTGTCGAACGTCACGCGCGAGGGGGCCAGCAGGGCAACGGCGGTCGCGGTATCGATGTCGACACGCTCCACCGACGATCGTCCGAGCGTGATGTCGGCGCGAAACGGACGACGATCGTCGGTGGCAAAGCTGCCTGCGCCGATGATCAGCCCGTTTACATCGGTCACGGGGAATTGGGGCGACAGCTGCGCCAGGTCGAGACGCTCCCCTCGGACCCGAAGCTGGTGCGCGCCCATGCCGTCCTCCACGAAGAAGAGCGCGCCCCCGACGTCCAGCACGCCGCCATCGCCGTCGAGCCTAGCAGTGAGGGCGAGCGAATCGACGAAGCCCGCTATGGCAACCGTCCCGTGCCACGCCCCAGCGAGGTCGAGTCCCTCGAAACTCGAACCCATCCCACCCAGACGCAGCGAATCGAACACGAGCTCGGCCCACACGCCCAGCGTATCGCGGCGCGCGTCGAGCGTGAGCCGACCCGTGGCCGCGCTCTCCGGCAACGGACGATCGCGGTGCGTGAGCCGCCCCTCGAATGTCGCGTTCAGCCACGGGCCGGTGAGGACACCCGATCCCGCAAGACGCCCCTGCAGCAGCATGGCCGGGACCAAGCGCTGCACGGTCGCGAGGCTGATGTCGGCCTCCCGGACCGTGAAGCCCCGGAAGACGAAGTCTTCATCGCTCAGGGTGACGATGCCCGATCCGCGAGCGGTCGACACCGGTTCGCCCTCGACCAGGAGATCCTTGAATCCGGCGTCGAGCTCGAGCATGAGCCGCTCCGCGGGACCGTCCGCCGCGACCCGACCCGTCAGCCGACCCACAAAGGGCAGCGTATCGAGATAGCCGCGCACGTACTCGAGATCGAACGCGTCGAGCTCGAGCGCGGTCTGCTCGAAGGCCCATTGCTCGCCGGGTCCGAGCATCATGCCCAGGCGTCCACGCATCCGGCCGCCCTCCCGCCCCCGCACGTCCAGGCCGTGCCCAACAAACGCGAGGACGTCGTCCCGCAGCGTGCGCGTCTCGAAGCGCGCCTCCCCGCGAAGCCCCGCCGGGAGCGCCGGGACCAAGCCTAGGAGGTCGTCGGTCGCAGCCGGCGACGCCCGACCTTCCAGTTCGAAGCCCAACGATCCGGAACTCCACGTTACGGTTCCCTCGAGTCGCGCCTCCGTCTGGGGCAGCGTGACGCGACTGAAATCCAGCGCCAGCGAATCACTCCACACGCGCGCAGTCCCGCGGAGATCCCACACGCTCAGCACGGGATCAGAGACATCCGTGCGAAGCCGGGTGACCTCGATCAGGATGGGATCGTCCCTCCTCGGTGACGAGACACGGAGATAGCCGAGGTGGCCGTCCACGCGTTCGAATCTACGGACCTGCAGCGGGCCATCCGGACCTAGCTCCCGTTCGCGGACGGCTTGGGCACCATCCGGAACCGGTGTCTTCACCACGATGCGGCCCGCGGTGATCGATACGTCGCCAAATGCGATGAGTGGTCCGGGCTTGGGCTCGGCCCGGTCGTCGGTCGGGAACAACGTCTCGAAGTTGAACCGGGCTCCGGGCCGGACTTGCACAACCGTGATTTCCGGTTGTAGGAGCCTGAGCTCCCCGAACACAATCCGCCCCCGGAGCAATTCGCGAATGCCGTACCCCACGCCGACCAGCTCCGCCCGCACGACGGGGGACCCATCGTCGGTGCGGACGACGACCTCACGCAGCTCGAGCCCGCGAAGGAAGGAGCCGTCGACGTCGCCGACCTCGATCGACCCCGTCACCGCACGATTGGCCAGGTCGAGCGCCCACGCGACCACGGCGAGCCGACCAGTTTGCGTCCTGAGCGCCGCACCGGCCACACCCATGGTCACACCGGTGACCCACGCCGCGAATAGGGCGAGCACCGTCACCACACGACGGGCCATCAGAAGGGCTGTCCCACGGAGAAGTGCAGTCGCCAGCGCCCCAGAAACGAGCGGGTCGGCTGATACGCCTCCGTCACCAGGACGAGATCCGATCCTTCCTTCTTATAGAGGAGCGTCTTGTCCACGGGGTACGGATTGAACGCGACGTCGAGGCGGATTGGCCCGAGCGGCGACGCGAGCCGCATCCCAATCCCCGGCGTGATCCGCAAGCCACTTCCCCGTGCAACCTCGCTCGTCCGGTCAGCCACTCGACCAGCATCCACGAAGACGGCTGCCGCGAGCCGGTTCGAGAACGCCGCCAACGGCACCCGGTATTCGACGTTCAACAGGATCAGCTCGTTCCCACCGATGGGGGACGTCCGGATCACGCTATCCTCGACCTGCACCGCCTGTCCGTTCCGATCCTCCGTGCGCACGATGATATCGAGCACGCGCACCTTCGGCCCCAGCTCGTTCTGGCCGTAGCCGCGAACGGTGCTGGCTCCCCCAGCATAGAACCGCTCTTCCGGCGGCACGAACCTGAGATCCTGTGCACCGGTCCCCAGCGTCGACGGGAGAATGCGGCCGATCTTGGCCCGAAGGCTGAGCACGCTCTGCCTGCCGGTGCGGCCATACACCGAGAACTCCAGCGTGCCCTTGGCGAACCGGACCAGTGAGTCGGATCCGATGACCGGGGAGGCCCACCGAATCTCCGAGCCAAGCCAGCTCCCTCCCGTGGGATTCAAGACGGAGTTTCGCACATCGCGCACTGCCGACAGCGATAACGTTGCCCGGAGGCGATCCTCCGTGAACACCCGAGTGTCCTCACTGCGGCAGACGTTCAGGAAGGTACAGAGCGCAGCCGGGTCAGCTCTCGTACTCCCGTATGACAAGCCGTACGACAGCGTGACCGGAAGCCGTGGGTAGGGATGGTTGGTGACACTGACCTCCCCGCCGACGGCCTCGCGGAGATAGGCACGGTACTCGGTGTAGCGCTCCCCGTAGAGTGTGAGGCTGGCACTCGTCGTTCGCGAGAAGACGTAGGGCTCGTGCCAGGTGGCGGTCAGATTGTAGTTCAGCTTCAATCGACTCGTATCCTCGTCCACCAGGGCCCCACACACCGAACGCTGGAACCCGGCGTCGAGCGGCGTTCCGGCCCCGATCTGCGACGCCTGTCCGCGGAGCTGCACCGATCGACCGTTGCCGAGGAAATCCAGGAGCGTCCAGCTTCCCAGCGTGCGGAAGCAGTCGATCGTACCGTACCCCGCCCCGAGCCGAAGGCGCTGTCGCGGTCCCTCGGCGAGGCGAATCCGGACGGTGACCAGCGAGTCGGGAGCACTCTGGCTCCGCGCGGTATCGACGAGCGATACACTCACGTAGTTGAACAGGTCGGTACGGTACAGATCGAGTTGGCTCTGGTAGAGGTCTCGCAATCGGAACAACTTGCCAGGCTCGACGGAAACCGATCGCCGCACCACCTGTTCATCCACGTCGCGGAGGCCCCCAATCTCGACCCGCTCGACGGTGGTCTTGGGGCCCGGATCCACTTCGAACTCGATCGTTCCGGTGCGGCTCTCCAGGTCGACGTCGAAGTTTCGGAACACCTCGGCGAACGGGTAGCCACGGTTCGCGAGGCGCAGCCGCACCGTGTCGGCGGACGCCAGCATCAGCACGCGGTTGAACGGATCGTCTACCCGCAGCGGAAACGTGCTCATCAGCTCGGGGGTCGCGATGATGTCTTCGTGGCCCCGTACCGTGAATGCCGCCAGCCGAATGGGCTCGCCCTCGGTGATGACGAAGCGCACCTTGACCGCGTCGTCGAACCGGCGCACCACCGTGTCGACCATGGCGTCTGCGAACCCACTCTGCCGATACAGAGCCAGGATTCGCAGTACGTCTCGCTGGAACTCGACCTCATCGAAGTAACGCCGCTCGCCGATCCCGATCCAGCGAACCAGGGCCGATCGCGCGAAGAAGGTCGACACCGAGGTGGCGATGGAGATCGCGAGGATGTTGTCGTCGATCGACTTGTTGCCGTCGAAGGCGAGCCCTCGCACGACGGGACCCCGGACATCACGAGCCTGACCCGTGAGTCCCTGGGGCAGAGCGGCCAGGGTGAGGAGGGCGAGAAGGCACCCCACACCAATTGACCTCATGTGCGGACCTCAATAGCTTGCCGCATCCCGCGACCGGCGATCCCCGAGTAACCCATGAAGAACTGTAACCTACGTCGCAACCTGTGGTTCCTGGGAGCGAGCGCCGCCCTGGTCGGCAGTGCCGTCCCGCCGCTCCATGCCCAGGGCAGCCCAGCGCGGCGCATCGAGCAACGACTCGCGCGCCCACCGCTCGACAGGGCTCACTGGGGCATCCTGGCGATCGACGAGCGGGGCCGCACGCTGTACGAACACAACGCCGACCGGCTCTTCATTCCCGCCTCGACCGCGAAGCTCGTGGTCGCCGCCGCAGCCAGCGCGCTGCTCCCCGCCGAGTTCCGCGCCATCACGAGCGTGTATGCGGCGGGACCGATTACGGATGGAGTCCTCCAAGGTGACCTCATCATCTTCGGTCGGGGCGACCCCACATTTTCCACCCGGTGTTACGGCACCGACACTCTCGCTGCCGGGGCATGCGACTCCGCGTGGGCGCGGGTCGACACGCTGGCCGACCAGCTCGTTGCCCGCGGCATCCGCCGGGTGGCGGGCGCCGTCGTGGGCGACGGGAGCCACTTCGATCCCGAGCTGACCCATCCCGGGTGGGAAAGCTACGACTTGAACTGGTGGTACGCTGCACCGGTGTCCGGGTTGGGATTCAACGACAACAGCCTCGACGTGACGTACGGGCCGGGCCCGGCTGTCGGCGCTCCGGTCGACGTGCAGTTCTGGCCGGACCTCGGCCTCTTCCTGTTCGAGAACCGGACCCGCACTCTGGACGCGGGGGAACGGCGCACCATCGATTTCTTCCGGGAGCCCGGCACCACCCGGGTCTGGGCAGAGGGTGGCGTGTCGGCACGCGCCCGCCCCCGTACGGAGTACTTCGCGGTCCCCGATCCCAACCTGTTCTTTGCCGCCGCGCTGCGCGAAGCGCTGGCCCGGCGTGGCGTGAGCGTCCTCGGACCGACCCGCTCGACCGTCGATCCTGCGCTGTACGCGTCACTCCGCACGACGGCACCGGTCGCCGAGGTAGCATCCCGAGCGCGTGACGATCTGATCTATCCGATCCTCAATTCCAGCCAGAACTGGTTTGCCGAGATGATCCTCAAGAACCTCGGCCAGCACACGGCTGGGACCGGATCGTGGGAGGCCGGGCTGGCGGCCGAACGGCGATTTCTCATTGACTCGGTCGGGGTGGACTCGACCGCGATCGCCCTGAGCGACGGCTCGGGACTGGCAACCACGAACCTGCTCACCCCGCGCGCCCTCGTGCAGATACTGGCCTATATGCGCACCCATCCGAGCGGAAGCGGGTTTCTCCGCGGACTGCCACGCTCCGGGCAGCCCGGTTCGCTCCGTGACCGGTTCATCGGGACTCCGCTCGAAGGCCGTGTCGTGGCCAAGACCGGGAGCATCGCACGGGTGAATTCGCTGGCGGGCTACGTAGAGCGGCCCGACGGCCGTACCGTCGTGTTTGCCATCTTCGCCAACAACCACACCGTGCCGTACTCGGCCATGCTCCAGCAGATCGACTCACTGGTTCTGGAGTTGGGCCGGTAACGACTCAGGAGCGTCCCAGGGCCCTCGCGACTTCGGCTGCCGATGTGAACTTGAGCCGAGGCCGCCCGAGTTTCGCGCCGCGCCGGACCTCGATCTCGTCCAGCCGTGTCCAGTCGTCGAGCGACACGCACGCCGGCTGGCGATCCCTGACGAGCGCTTCGATGGCGGCTGGGTCCGGATCGCCCGGGTTCGGGACCGCACCCCGCTCGACGTCGTCGAGCATGCGTTCCACCGTCTCGCCCGCATCCGGTTTGTTGGTCCCGATCACGCCGGTTGCCCCGCGCTTGATCCATCCACTTACGTAGAGGCCGGGAACGGGCTCGCCGGTGGCGGGGTCGATCACCCGACCTTCCTGATTGGGAACCACGCCACGCCGGTCGTCGAAGGGCACACCGGGAAGCGGAACGCCCCGATACCCCACCGAACGGAATACCAGCTCCACCGCCAGATCTTCGGTCAGGCCGGTGGCCCGTGGCCGAAGCGTACCGTCGTCCGACCGATACAGCTCGTTGCGCACAATGCGCATCCCCGCCACCTGGCCTGCCGTATCCCCCATGAGCTCCACAGGCGATACGAGAAACCGAAGCGTTAACCGGCGGGGCTTGCCGGCGGGCGAGCGCCAGGCCGCGTCCTGGAGAATCTCCACCTTCTTCAGCAGGGCACGGTCCTCGCTCTTCGCCATCTCCGCAGCACTCAGCGGATCCAACGTCACGTCCTCGAACGGGATCACGAAGTCGGCCCCCGCGAGCTCTCCGAGTTCCTTGATCTCGGGATTCGTGAACGCGGCTTGCGCCGGGCCGCGCCGACCCAAGACGTAGATCTCTTTGACACGACTCTCGCGCAGCGACGCGAGCGCGTAGTCGGCGATGTCGGTCTGTTCCAGCTCTTCTGGCGTGCGCGACAGAATCCGGGCCACGTCGACCGCCACATTCCCCACCCCCACGACCGCTACCCGCTCCACCGAGAGATCGAACTCCCGGTCGCGAAAGGCGGGATGACCGTTGTACCACGCTACGAAGTCGGTCGCGGGATGGCTGCGCGCGAGGTCCTCACCGGGGATGTTCATGCTGCGGTCGGTTTGCGCGCCCGTGGCGAAGCAGATCGCGTGGTAGTGGCTGGCGAGGTCCTCGAGTCGAACGTGCTCACCGTATTCCACGTTACCGAAAAGGCGGAATCGGGGATTGGCCGCAATGCGCTCGAAGCTCTTGGTGGCCTTCTTGATCTTCTGATGGTCGGGAGCCACCCCGAACCGCACGAGCCCGAACGGCGTGGGGAGCCGCTCGAACATGTCGACGTGAACGTGGTCTCCCCCGCGCTTGAACAGATGCTCGGCCGTGTAGAACCCCGCGGGTCCGGATCCGACGATCGCCACCCTCAACGGTCGTGCCCTGCTCACCTGCATGACGCGCTCCCTGATCCACTCGGTGGCGTGCATCATATCCGCTGGTCGCCCTCCAGGTAAGTCGACGATTCCAGGCGCGTCAGAGTAGCGACTCGACGGGCGAGCCTCTACCTTGGTCAGCGTGAAGATCTATACCAAGACGGGTGACCAGGGCGACACGTCGCTGCTTGGCGGTGATCGTGTGCGCAAAGATGCGATCCGCGTGGTCGCCTATGGCGACGTGGACGAGACGAACGCAGCGATCGGGATGGCGCTTGCGACCGAGCCGCTGGCCTTCGAGCGCCCACTCCTGGAGTCCATCCAGAGCGACCTCCTGGCCATCGGCGGGCGACTCGCGAGCCCCGCTCCGGAACTGGTGGCCAAGGCACTTCAAAAGGCCATGATCCCTGCAGGTCGCATCGGGGAGCTCGAAGCCGCGATCGACCAAGCTGACAGCGAGCTCGACCCGCTGCACGAGTTCATTCTCCCGGGCGGAACCTCGAAGGCGGCGCAGCTCCACCTGGCCCGCACCGTGTGCCGACGCGCCGAACGGGCCGTCGTCACCCTGCAGCGCGAGTCGTCGGTCGATCCCGAGATCCTCCGCTATCTCAACCGGCTGTCGGATCTCCTGTTCATGCTCGCTCGCTTGGCCAACCGGCGCGCCGGTGTCCCGGACGTGAAATGGTGAGATGCGCCGCTATCGGTTCTACCAGATCGACGTCTTCACCAATCGCCGTCTAGCCGGCAACGCGCTCGCCGTCTTTCCGGATGCCGCGGGCCTCGATGCCGCCGACATGCAGGCCTTGGCGCGGGAGATGAACCTCTCCGAGACCACCTTCGTCTTCGCGTCGGATCGCGCCACGCGCCACGTGCGGTTCTTCACGCCGACGGCGGAAATCCCACTGGCCGGTCATCCGACGATCGGCACCTGGTGGACGCTTGCCGAACGTGGCAACGTGGACCTCCCGCGCGACGGGGTCACTCAAGTGACGCAGGAAACCGGTGCCGGCGTGCTGCCCGTGAGCATCCGGACCGCGGGTGGGCAGCCGACCAACGTCATCATGGTCCAGGCCGTGCCGCAGTTCGGGCCGACCGTCGCCGATGTCGGCACCCTCGGCACGATGCTCGGTGGCGGACCCGATCTCGTCGCGGGCGAGCCGCCCCCG
The DNA here is from genome assembly GCA_029863245.1 of Gemmatimonadota bacterium. Classification (GTDB taxonomy): domain Bacteria; phylum Gemmatimonadota; class Gemmatimonadetes; order Gemmatimonadales; family GWC2-71-9; genus JAOTVV01. Next base: position 4,307 of record JAOTVV010000041.1, on the reverse strand, counting down.
CAGGTGGTCTCGACCGCCCTGCCCCAGCTCATGGTCCCAGCCAGGTCGCTCGAGGCGCTCGCCGCCTTGCCGAGCGGCGGGCGCGGGAGCGACCTCGCAACGTTTCTCCGGACCCTGGGCACCGACTGCGCGATGTGCTTCACGCGGGAAACCCGGGCGCCGGACGCCAAGGTGCATTGCCGGATGTTCGCGCCTGGACTCGGAGTGCCAGAGGATCCCGCTACCGGGAGCGCCGCCGGAGCCCTCGGCGCCTACATGGTTCGGCACCGCCTCGTGACTGCGACGGACCGCACCGCAAGCATCGTGGTAGAACAAGGGCTCGAAATCGGCCGACCGAGCCGGATCGACGTCGAGGTCGATGTCGCACCTGGCGGTGACATTGCCGAGGTGCGTGTGGGTGGGCAGGCCATCACCGTGATCGAAGGCGAGGTGACGTTATAGCCCCGCGCCGGCCAGCCGACGACCCGCCAACCGGGTCGCATGACGTGATCCTGGGCACGGGACTGCTCGGGACGCTCGGCGATCTACTCGCCACCCACTGTCGCGCTACCCGGTACGCCGTGATCAGCGATTCCCACGTTGCGCCCCTGTACGCCGAACGCACCGTGGCTGCGGCCAAGACCGTCGCCCCCACCATCCTGCTCACCTTCCCGGCGGGCGAGTGGAACAAGTCCCGGGAGAGCTGGGCGACCCTCACCGACCAACTGTTGACGAACCCGCTCGATTCCCGCGTGGCCCTGATCGGACTCGGAGGCGGTGTATGCAGCGACTTGGTAGGGTTTGTGGCAGCTACCCTCCTGCATGGCATCCGATACGTCTCGCTGCCAACCACGCTCTCGGCGATGGCGGACTGCGCGATCGGCGGACAGGTGGGGGTGGACACCCCGGTTGGCAAGAATCTCGTCGGGGCAGTCCATCAGCCGGCGCTGGTAGCAGGCGACGTTGCCACGTTGGCGACGCTGCCACCGGTCCAGTTGGCCGCGGGAATGGCGCACCCGCTGCGACATGGGGTGATCGCCGACGTCGACTATTTCGAGCGCCTGCTCGAGATGCGCGCGGGCATCGTGGCGAAACAACCAGCCGTGCTCGAGTCGGTGGTGCGGCGAAGTGTGGAGATCAAACGGGAGATCATGACGGCGCGAGACGATCGGGGCGGGGCGCCTGTGGAGTCGCACTTCGGACAGCTTATGGCAGAAGCGTTGCAGGCGGTGCTCGGATACGAGCTCCTGCACGGCGAAGCGCTGGCCGTTGGCATGCTCGCGGAGGCGAAATTCGGTGTCGCGCTCGGTGTCACCGATCGCGGCGTGCCGGGCCGGATCGAGGAAGCCCTCGTCGCGTTCGGATTGCCAGACACACCTCCGTCCTCGGTCGCCCCCGACCAGCTCGTCGAGGCACTTCAGCGCACGAGGACCGCAACAGATGGGACTGTCAGCTTTGCATTCCCGCGAGCGGTCGGCGCGATGGCCTCGGGACCGGGTCCAATGAGCGGTCACCCGGTACCCCTCACCGAGATCGGCGATCTGATTCGGTCTCTCGCCTGGTAGGCAGGGATTCCCACAGGTTTTCCACACGGGGTGGCGCCACAAGCTCCCTATCCGCAACAACTTACGGTTTCGCGACACCATCGCTACACCGGTCTAAATCGGCCCAAAAGTGGACAAAGCGCCGAACAAATTGGAAACAAATGATTTGTGATGTGGAAAACTCATTTTTCTTGACTGTTCGCAGGGTGCTTCCTATATTCGGCCCGCCTTGGTATCGGTCATTTTGGCGGGTTTTCGCCACGGTCATCTGGCCCTCCCAGAGCCGACCTTCATAAACGACCTTGGGGCGTGTATGACCCAACTCCGCAGTGGAAAGGCGAAAGGCTTTTTCCGTTCGCCTGCGTCGTCCGCGTTCGACCAGTACCTGCAGGATATCCAAAAGCTCCCCCTCATTCCGAATGTCGAGGAGGAACGACGGCTCGCCCGCCAGGCACGGCGGGGTGATCAGAAGGCGGCCGAGCGGTTGGTCACGGCGAACCTGCGGTTCGTGATCTCATACGTGAAGAAGTACCAAGGCCACGGCCTCGACCTGTCGGAGTTGGTGGCCATCGGCAACGAGGGTCTCCTCAAGGCGGTCAAGAAGTTCGATCCGGAACATGGTGTGAAGTTCATCTCCTACGCCGTGTGGTGGGTGCGGCAGGCGGTGTTGAAGGCGCTAGCCGAACAGACCCGCAGCGTACGAATCCCCCTCAACCAGAACAGCCATCTCATCCGGATGTCTCGGACCGAGACCTACCTCTCGCAAGAGCTGGGACGCGAGCCTACCGATGACGAGATCGCCCGAGCGCTGAACGACACGGTCGAGAACGTCCGCAGCGCGCGCCGGATGACGGCCGCGGAGATGTCCCTGGACGCCCCCGTCGACCGCACCGATCGCGACGCAGCCACCCTCGGCGAGCGCTTCACCGCCGTTGAGGGCGGCGAGATCGAGACCATCACCGACGGGCGCCTCATGCGCGAGTTCATCGACGAAGTGCTCCAGCGCTACCTCACCGCCCGGGAACGCAAGATCTTGTACTTGTACTACGGGCTGGAAGAGGGCTCCGAAGGCATGACCCTGGAAAAGATCGGGGACCTCATGGGCGTGACCCGCGAACGGATACGTCAGATTCGAGAGCGAGCGTTCGAGAAACTGCGCGAGAGCCCCCACGGCGAAGCGCTGAAAGGTTTCTGGGTCGCGGCCTAGTCTCCTGTCCTGCGCCATATGACGGACGGTCGGCCTTTGGGCCGGCCGTTTTGGCTTTCGCACCCTTCGGATCCAGAGCCCACCACTCTCGTTCCTCACACCGGGCTCGTATCTTTGACCCATGGCGCCACGTCGACTCCCGATCTTCCCCCTGCGACTCGTGGTCTTCCCCGGCATGCCCACGCCGCTCCACGTCTTCGAGCCCCGATACCGTCAGCTCCTCGCCGATTGCGAACACGGAGACCGGGAGTTCGGCATCTCACCGCTCACCGGAGACGAGGTCGAGGGCATGCCGGCGCTCGGCTCGGTCGGCTCATCGGTGATCATCCGCAGCGTCTGGTTCCTCCCGGACGGACGCTCGAACATCCTCGTGACGGGCGGTGATCGCTACGTCCTGTCTCGCTATGTGGAGACCGACCGCCTGTACCTCGTAGCGGACGTGGAGCCACTTGGCGACGGGCCCTGGCCGGACGACGCGGAGGCCGAGGCACTGGCGCGCGAGGTACGCCGGGCCTTCGAGCGCTTCGTGACGGCCATGGGTGTGTTGAACGACCAGCCGCCGCAGTCGGTCGAGATACCGCTCGAGCCAACCGCCACGTCGTTTCATGTCGCCGGATCACTCGACCTGGACTTCGCCGACGCGCTGCCACTGCTCACGTCCCGTTCCACGATCGACCGCCTCACCCGCCTGCGTGGACTCCTCGACTCCCTCAACGAGGAAGTCACTCGGCGCGTGGTGCACCACCAACGTGCCAAGCGGAACGGACGCGGACCGCTGCACCACGCACCGGACGGGGATCCGCTGTGACGATCCCGAAGGCGGTCGTGCGTCACTTGGAGACGATCGTCGGCCCCAACTGGGTGCGGACCACACCCGCGGCACTCGAGACCTACGCGGCCGATGCTCTCCCGACGAAGAGGTGCAGACCAGGAGCCGTCGTAATCCCCGGGTCGCGCGACGAGGTTGCGCGCGTGGTGAGACATCTCGCCAACCAGCAGATTCCGTTCGTGGCCCGCGGCGCCGGGACCGGGCTCTCGGGTGGCGCCATCGCCCAGCCCGACTCGGTGCTGATCGTGCTCACCAGGCTGAGCCGCATTCTCGACATCGATCCCCGGAACAGGCGTGCGGTGGTGGAGGCCGGTGTCGTCAACGATCGGCTGACCGCTGCCGCGGCTCCGTACGGCCTGCACTATGCCCCGGACCCGTCGAGTCAGACGGTCTGCACCATCGGGGGCAACGTGGCTGAAAACGCCGGTGGCCCTCACTGCCTGAAGCACGGTGTGACGACGAACCACATCCTCGCGCTCGAGGTGGTGCTGCCCGATGGGAGTGTCGTCACCCTGGGCTCACCGAATGGAGAACCGTGGGGCCCGGACCTCGTCGGCGTGTTCGTCGGGAGCGAGGGCATGTTCGGGATCGCCACCAGCATCACCGTCCGGCTCACGCCGCTGCCGCGGGCCGTGCAGACGTTGCTCGCCGATTTCGAGAGCCTGCCCACCGCGGGCGAGGCCGTGTCGGCAATCATCGCCTCCGGCATCGTGCCGGCCGCGCTGGAGATGATGGACCGCAACTGCAT
>JAOTVV010000002.1 GCA_029863245.1 Gemmatimonadota bacterium | reverse complement strand
GAGCTGGGGTGGCCCCGACGCTGGTCGGTGCCGCCGCCCTGACAGGCGCAAGGGGCTCGACCGACGGTTGCTGGCGGACCAGAGAGGTATCGTCTAGAGCGCCGAACTCAACGTTGACGCGTGACTGAAGAGCCCCGCCCGACGAGCGTGAACCACCCCGTAACCGGGACCGACGCATCGCAGCAAAGCCCCGAGCGTCACGCGGCGTTCGGGGCTTTCGTGTGAACCACTGATTCCAAACTGAACAATTCCCGTCCTTGGGCATCTGACTAAACACCCATATCGTTGGCCCCTGATTTCAAATCTGCCGATGGCCACGACGGCCCCGCCGCCAGCGCGACGTCTTGCCCTTGGACGCCCACCGACGACGCGACTGCCAGACCACCGACGAGAAGTGACTCTCGACTTTCTCTCGATGGAGGTGTCGCATGCGCAAACTAGGCTTCATGCTGGTCCCGCTGCTGTTCGTCACGTGCACGGAAACGGGCACCCAACTCACCGACCCGGGTGATGCGCCGCTTTTCAAGAAACAAGGGGCCGGAGGGAGCAACGGCCCGTACGAAGTCGGCTTCACGAGCTTCGTCATCCATGACGCAACCCGCGACGATCGGCCCATTCCCATCTACGTGTGGTATCCGGCGGACCCGGCAGGCATCGATGAGACCACACCCAAGGCCCTCTATCCTCTGGACCCGTTCTTCGGGGATCTCCCGGTCGCAACATCCGGCGACTTTGAGCTGTACGGCCTCTACGGGGCCTACCAAGAGCCTACGCCGGCCTCGAACGGTGCGTTCCCCCTGGTGATGTTCTCGCCCGGATGGGGAGCAGCGGCTTACGACCACACGTATGTGGGCACGAGCCTTGCCCAGCACGGGTTCGTCGTTGCTGTGGTGACTCACTTTGGCGATGGCACGACTGCCAACCCCAACGAGCCATTCGATCATCTGGCGGTCGCCAGCTTCAACCGTCCGAGGGACGTATCCGCAGCACTGGACGCAGTGGTCGCGCTGGACCTACTCAGCGGAGTCATTGACCAGAGCATGATCGTCGCTTCCGGGTGGTCTCTCGGGGGGTACGCGTCGATGGTCCTGGCGGCTGGCGACGACTTGGTGTGTGATCTCATTGACCCAATTTTCGAGCCGATCCCATCCTGGACCTGTGCACCGAGCTTCCCGGACGCCCGCATCAAGATGATCATTCCGCTGGACGGCTCGAACCAACTGCTTCACTTCCAGGAGCTGGCCCGAGTGAAGGTTCCGGCGATGGGCATGGGGCAGGAATGGAGCACGGCAGGGAGCTGGCAAGCTCGGCAACATGCGGCGTTTCTAGGACATCCCAGCTACCGTGTAGACGTGAACAGGTCCATCCATCTGTCTTTCGCCAACATCTGCGAGAGCGTTCAGGTGTTGCGCGATCATGGGATCATCGATGACGACTTGGTGGCCTTCTACCTGGACCTCATATGCGGACCCGATCTCATCCCTTCGTATGAGATACATCGCCTCGTCACCAAGTACATGCTCGCAATGCTGACGCACCAACAGAACATCCTTACCCCGGGACAGGCAATTACACGTGAACCGGACATCGAGGTCTTTGTAACCGAAAAGCGGAATCCGCACTCGATCGACGAAGAATGGCCTGACGTGTTCACTTATCACATGCACCAACCGGGCAAGGCCACATCCAAGGCGCAGAAGACTCTAACCGCCACGGCAGAGAAGGACCCGACCGGCCGGCCACCCGTGGAGCGGGTCGGTATCCCTTGGAGGTGGCAATACTGAGGTGATCTCCCTGATCGGCCCAAGCGTCTAGCCGGACAAACCGGCTGCCCTGGCCAGCCCCGAGCGTCACGCGGCGTTCGGGGTTTTCTCGTGCCCCGCGCCGGGTTGTTGTTGTTCACGGGGTAGCGAGCACCGCCGCGATAGACAGAGCGTTCTGGTCCCGCTTGCACCGGCTGACGGTATGTCCTACCTTGGCCAGTGCGTCAGGACGAGGCTCCATAATAGCATCCATAAGGAGAGCCCCCGACGCAGCGGCCCCGCCTCGGTGTGACGGGGCCGCTTATTCTCCAACAATCCCACCACGAACCACTCCAGGTGCCCGCAATCCTGACAGCGTAGGACGCGCCACTGCTCCGATTTGTGCGGCTGTAATCCCGTCACGTTGAACAACGCAATGCGCGTGTACTCCTGAAACGGTCGAACCCACTCCTCGCACCACCACCACAACTCATCGATCTTGCACAAGCGGTGATGGCTGACTTTGGGTGCGCTGGGTAGCAGCCAATCCTTCAACACGACCTTCAGCAGCCCCGAGCGTCACGCGGCGTTCGGGGCTTCTCCTTTGCGCTCAGTGTCAAACCTGACAGAAGACTCGGATTACGGCGGTGCAGCGACTCTTGCGGGCGCGTGTGGGCGCGCTTCCTCCTCGCGGCGGCCATTCATGAGTAGCCGCGGCCGTAAGTCCCAGCCGGCGCTGAGGTTCGGCCCCCGAGGGCCCGTTTCGAGCGCCTCACTCGAAGCTTGGAATGCCGCATTTCACGCTTCGAACGACCCGCTCCAAGCTTCGCCTGCCTCATTTCAAGCGTCGACCGCGTCGCTCGAAGCGTGGTCCGGCTCACGCGAAACTTCCGAAGCGCGGTCCGGGACTTCGAACGGACCGATCGAAGCTTGGAACGGTTCATCCGAGCTTCCAGACGACGGGCGCCAGGGTTCGAGCGCCTCACTCGAAGCTCGGAATGGCGCGATTCAAGCTTCGAATGGCTCGCTCGAGGCGTCGAGTGGCGCGCTTCATGTCAGGTTCGCGTCGCTCCTGGCGGCGTGCGGCACGCTCCAAGGGCCGGCTGGAACGGTATCTGTTCTTCCCGAATCTCGGCGACGACGCGCAGGACGTGTTTCCTTACACCGTCACACGCGCGCGCGGAGTCTCGGACGACGGCTGAGGCGCATTTTCGCCCAATCACGTAGTGATTTAGAGTCTCGTTCCGCCGGGGTGGCGCCCCATTCTCCTCCACAACCTCCGATCATGCTGATCTTGCGTGTCCGCTCCTCCTCCGCTGCATTCCGCGCTCCCTGTGCGTCCCGCGGCGGCGATGAGCATCCCGACCCTCGCCGACGCCCACGAGGTGCTCCGCCGCTATTGGGGCTACGCCGATTTTCGCTACTACCAGCGGAAGGCGGTGCTCGCCGCGCTCCAGGGCCGAGATTGCCTGGCGGTGCTTCCTACCGGGGGCGGGAAGTCGATCTGTTATCAGGTGCCTGGCCTGCTCTTGCCGGGGCTCACCCTGGTAGTGTCGCCGCTGATCTCCCTCATGCAGGATCAAGTGCGCGCGTTGCGGCAGCGAGACGTACCCGCTGCCTACCTGAGCAGCACGCAAACGCCGCGACGCCGGCACGCCGTGAGGGACGCCGTCATCGAGGGAAGAGTGCGGCTCCTGTACGTGGCGCCGGAGCGCCTGCCGTCCCTGTCCGCGGACGTGGCGCAGCTCCGGATCGCGCTCCTGGCGGTGGACGAGGCGCACTGCATCAGCGAGTGGGGCCACGACTTCAGGCCGCACTACCGGGCCATCGGTCGGTATCGTCGCCTCCTCGGGGAACCGCGCACCATCGCCGTGACCGGAACGGCGACGCCCGCGACCCGGCAAGACATCCTACGGGTGCTCGGACTCCGCACGCCGGTGCGCGTGGTCCGTTCCCACGATCGCCCGAATCTGTTCCTGGCAGCACGCCGGTTCCGGCGCGAGCGGGACCGGGTGCGGGAGGCGGCGTCGCTGCTCGTCCACGTGAACGGGACGGCCATCGTGTACGTCCCCACGCACGACCGGACCGACGGCGTGGCCACCGTGCTGCGACAATGGGGGCTTTCGGCGCTTCCCTATCACGCCGGCCTCCCAGGCCGCGCTCGACGCGAGCTGCTCGCGCGGTTCCTGGATGGGCGCTGCCGGGTCATGGTGGCGACGAGCGCGTTCGGCATGGGGATCGACAAGCCGGACGTGCGACTGGTGCTCCACCTCGGCGTGCCGCCTCGGCCAGAGTCGTATTTCCAGGAAGCGGGCCGCGCCGGCCGAGACGGGTTACCGTCCCGATGCGAGGTGCTGTGGACGAACGGTGACCTCACCCTTGCATCGAAGCTGGCGGGCCTCGACGTCGGCGAGCCGGCCGCGAGGCGCCTGGGCGAGGCGAGGCGGCTCGGCCTTGCCGCCATGCGCCGGTACCTCACCACCCGCGGGTGCCGTCGTCGCGTGCTCCTCAGATACCTCGGCGAGACGGTGCGCGGCTGTACCGGGTGCGATCGCTGCGGGAGCGGTCAGGCACTTCGCGGCCCGAGACCCGGCACGGGCGAGGGTGTGCATTGATCTGTCCTCTTCCGGAGACTCGACGTACCAGACACAGGGCAAAATGCGGCGTGTGGCGGATCGTCATGTCAACTCAAGTCGTTGTCAAATAACAACTTGGGTCTGCTGAAACGGTGGCACGCAACTTTCACTTGGAGGGGTAGCAAACACTGCGGTCTGCTGAGCGTCTTGTCGCCAGACAAGGAACCTCGTCGGGAGGGGACGAGCGGGACCACGCAAGCCCGGGCTCAGCAGCCGCAGCGTCTTTTCTACCTTTCAATACTGCGCTCCTCCGGTCGACGTCACACGATCAGCTCGCTCGACCAGCCATCCCGATCACGCCGAGCTACCGCAACCCTGCGCTGTCTCCTAACTTGAAGAGTGGACCCACCCTGGGGGACATCGTGAACCGCAGGTCTATCGCAATGCTCGCGTTGCTCGTCGCCGCTCCGGCCGTGGCCGGTGCGCAGGGCGTTGTGTACCGAATACCGGTGACGGGCGTGATCGAGTTGGGGCTGGCCCCGTACGTGGCTCGCGGCATTGCGGAGGCGGCCGAAGCAGGGGCGGCGGCGGTCATTCTCGACATCGATACGCCCGGCGGCCGGATCGACGCGGCGCAGCAGATCGTCAAGTCCGCAACGGAGAGCACGGTTCCCATCTACACGTTGGTGAACACGCATGCGTGGAGCGCGGGGGCGATCATCGCGCTCGCCACCGATTCCATCTACATGGTCCCGGCGTCGTCCATCGGGGCGGCGACACCCGTCACAGGGGCGGGCGAGAAGGCACCGGAGAAGATTGTGAGCGCGATGCGGAGTGAGATGCGTGCGCTCGCCGAGCGCCGTGGACTCGATCCTCGGATCGCGGAAGCGATGGTGGACGAAGAAGTGGCCATCCCGGGCGTTATCGCCGAAGGGAAACTGCTCACGCTCACGGCACTGGAGGCGGTCGATCTGGGGTTGGCTGCTGCCGAGGTGGAGAACCTCGACGGACTGCTGGATCGGCTCGGGCTCGCGGGAGCTGAGGTGGTCACCGTCGGGATCAACTGGGCCGAGCAGCTGGTGCGCTTCCTGTCCAATCCGTTCGTGGCGCCGCTGCTGCTCTCTATCGGCACGTTGGGCATCTTGATCGAGATCAAGACGCCGTCGTTCGGCATCGCCGGCGCGGTGGGCGTGGCTTCGCTCGCCGCGTTTTTCGGCAGCCATCTGATCGTCGGGCTCGCCGGCTGGGAGGAGTTGATCCTGCTCGGCGCCGGACTGATCGCCCTGGGCATCGAGGTGTTCGTCGTGCCGGGATTCGGGATTGCCGGCGTGATCGCCATGCTCTGCATCGGGTCGTCGGTGTTCCTCGCCCTCATCGGGAACCTGCCGACCTGGGCCGACGTGACGCGGGCCAGCGGGGTGCTGTTTGCCGCTGCGCTCATCATCGTGGCTGCTGTGTATCTCCTCGTGCGGCAGCTGCCGGCCCGTCGCGGGACCCGGGGGATCTTCCTCCAGGCGGCGACGTCGAGGGCGGCCGGCGACATTGCCGGCTCCCTCCGTGAGGACCTCGTGGGACACCAGGGTGTCGCCATCACCGATCTGCGACCGGCCGGTACCATCAGGGTGGGGGCCGAGCGGCTCGACGTGGTCTCTGACGTCGGCTTCGTGTCCAAGGGCACGCCGGTGCGCATCATTCGGACCGAGAGCTATCGCCACGTCGTCGAGCCGCTGGACGGCGGCGCCGGCGCGTAACGGAATAGGAATAGACCATGCCAGAAATTGCACAGCTCGGTTCTTGGATCGTGATCATCAGCGTCATCGTCGGCGCGATGCTGTTGATGCTCCTCCTCAATTTCATTCCCGTCCGGCTGTGGATCGAGGCGGCCGCGGCGACCGTGCGGATCGGACTGGGCACGCTGGTGGGTATGCGCCTCCGAAAGGTGAATCCCGCGGCGGTCGTCCGGCCCCTCATCGCTGCCACCATGGCGGGATTGGTGCTCAAGGTGGACGCGCTCGAGGCGCACTACCTCGCCGGCGGCAACGTGGATCGGGTCGTCAAAGCGCTCATCTCGGCCGACAAGGCCGGGATCGACCTGGGGTTCCAGCGCGCGGCCGCCATCGATCTCGCGGGACGGGATGTGTTCGAAGCGGTCCAGGTGTCAGTGACGCCGAAGGTGATTCAGACCCCGCGGGTCGCCGCGATGGCCAAGGACGGCATTCAGCTCATCGCATTGGCGCGGGTCACCGTGCGGGCCAACATCGAGCGGCTGGTCGGTGGCGCAGGGGAGGAGACCATCCTCGCGCGTGTCGGTGAGGGTATCGTCTCGACCATCGGCTCGTCGACCTCCCACAAGGCGGTGCTGGAGAATCCCGACAACATCTCGAAGACCGTGTTGGCGAAGGGACTCGACAGCGGTACGGCATTCGAGATCCTGTCCATCGACATCGCCGACGTGGACGTGGGCAAGAACATCGGCGCCGAGCTGCAGACCGACCAGGCGGAAGCCGACAAGCGGATCGCCCAGGCCAAGGCGGAGGAGCGCCGCGCGATGGCCGTCGCGCTGGAGCAGGAAATGACGGCCAAGGTGCAGGAGATGCGGGCCCGCGTTGTCGAGGCCGAGGCCCAAGTGCCGCTCGCCATCGCCGAGGCGTTCCGCAAGGGACAGCTGGGCGTGATGGACTTCGTGCGGTACAAGAATATCGAGAGCGACACCGGGATGCGGAACAGTATCGCCAAGGGTGAGACCAAGGGTGGGGAACCGGCGGGGAACTAGTCCGTGGAAGATCTCGTCCAGTTCGCCATCTTCGTCGGCTTCATCCTGATTTGGCTGCTCGGGACCGGGAAGAAGAAGAAGACGCAGCGCCCGCAGCAGCGTCCGCAGCAGAAGAGTCCCCAGGTCCGGGCGCAGCCGCGGCCGACCGCGGCCGCAGGCGCGCCGACGACTCGATCCCGAGTCCCGACGCAACGGCCGCCACCGACAGCGCAGCGGCAGCCCGAGACGCTTGCCGACCTCCTCCGAGACGTATTGAAGGGGGAACTGCCCGATGTCACGCGAGTCCCGGAACCGGAACCCGAGCCGTACGAGTTCGGGGCTCCGGAAGCGGAGGTGTTCACCGAAGAGGCAGCATCACTCGAGACGCTGGAAGCGACGGGTGAGGCGAGCCACAAGACATTCCACGAGCGGTACCCCGACGTGCCGGTCGCGGACCCGTCCGCGAGGCGGGCGCGACACCTGTACCGCCTCACACCCAAGACGGCGCGCGACGCCATGATCTGGACCGCGATCTTCTCACAGCCGAAGGGAATGGAGTAGGCCGGTCCGGTCGGCTGACATTGCATGATCGATATCCCCTATCTGACCGACCAGCAACACCAGGTCCGAGAGATCGCCCGCGGTTTTGCGGAACGTGAGATCCGCCCCGTGGCGCGTGACCTCGATCGCGAAGCGCGGTTCCCCTGGGCGACCGTGAAGCAGATGGGCGAGCTGGGGTTCATGGGAGCGCCGTGGCCGGTCGAGCTGGAGGGGGCGGGCATGGACTACCTGTCGTACGTCATCGTGGTCGAGGAGCTCGCTCGGGTCGACGCCAGCCACTCCATCACCGTGTCGGCCCACACCACGCTGGGAACGTCGCCGATCGTGAACTTCGGCACGGAGGAGCAGAAGCAGCGGTTCGTGCCGCTGCTGGCCAGCGGTCGCGTCTTGGGCGGGTTTGGGTTGACGGAGCCCGGTGCCGGGTCTGACGCCGGTGGGACGCAGACGGTGGCCGTCGAAAAGGGAGACCACTACGTGCTCACCGGCTCGAAGATCTTCATCACGCATGCCGGCGTGGGAGAGATCTTTGTGGTCACGGCCCGCACGGATCCCACATCGGCGCGGAGTGGCAGAGGCATCACATCGTTCATCGTCACCAAGGACACGGTGGACGTGGATACGTGCACCGCGGTGGGTATCGGTCACGCACCGGACCTGCCGAAGACGCCGGGGGTGAAAGCCGCAAAGAAAGAGGACAAGCTCGGATGGAGAGCCTCGGACACCCGCGAGCTGATCCTCCAAGAAGCGATCGTTCCGAAAGAGAACGTCCTCGGAGAACCGGGGATGGGATTCGTGAACTTCCTCAAGACACTGGACGACGGACGTATCGGGGTGGGCGCACTCTCGCTCGGGCTAGCCCAAGGGGCGCTGGACGAGTGCCTCAAGTACACGGCCGAGCGGCAGCAATTCGGGCGACCGATCGCATCGTTTCAGGCGGTGCACTTCGCGCTGGCGGACATGGCTACCGAGATCGAGGCCGCGCGGCACCTCGTGTACTACGCGGGATGGCTGCGGCAGAACGGCAAGCCGTACAAGAAGGCGGCGGCCATGGCCAAGCTGTTCGCGTCGGAGCTGGCCACGCGGGCCACCATCAAGGCGGTGCAGCTGCATGGGGGGTACGGATACACGACCGAGTATCCGGTGGAGCGAATGATGCGCGACGCCAAGGTCGGGGAGATCGGCGAGGGGACCAGCGAGATCCAGCGGATCGTGATTGCGCGCGAGTTGCTTGGCGATGTGGTGGCGGTGACGGGATAGGGGCGGAGCGATGAAGCCGAGCACCGATTTCAGCAGCCTGGTGGCGAGCCTCGCCGCCGGCGCCGCCACGGCCCTGGCGCAAGTGCACCCAGGTGAGAACCCCGATCCGTCCGGTGGGGCGGGAGAACAGGCGCCGGTCTCCGCTGACGAGTTGGCGGAGCGCCGCCGGGTGGGACTGGAGACCGCGCGACACCTGATCGACACTCTGGGCATGCTGGAGCGGAAGACCAAGGGCAACCTCTCGAAGGAGGAACAGGACCTGCTCGAATCGGTGCTCACCCAGCTCAGGATCCAGTACGTGAATGCAGCCCCGAAGCCCGGGACCTAGTGGCTCTGGCTAGCCAACACCCCGGCCGGACCCATCCTCGACCAGTTGACGTAACTCTCTATATTGCTTAAAGTTCCAGAACATGCTTCGCAACGTGCTTCACCTCTGTCAGGTGAATGACGCGCCCAATGGGGCGACGGGTGCCACCGGAGGGTCGAGCCTCCCAGTGGTTCGCGCGCGCAACTGGACGCGTCCTTTTCGGAGTACAGCCATAGACCGACCTGGCACGAATCGGTGTCATGGTCGGCTTCACACTGTTGATTGGCCCGGGGTGACGGCGGCCGCCGCGCGAACGACGCGCGACGGCCTCGGCACGCGGGTCGAGGTAGGAACATTTGAAACGCGAAATTCTCATCAATGCCGGCCCGCGCGAAACGCGCGTGGCCATTCTGGAGGACGATCGCCTCGTCGAAGTCCTTCATGACCGTCCGGACATCCGGCGCACGGTCGGAAACATCTATCTAGGGAAGGTCGAGGCCGTCCTGCCGGGAATGCAGGCGGCGTTCGTGGACATCGGGACGGGCAAGTCCGCGTTCCTCCATGCCTCCGACCTGATCGAACCGGACGAGGACGACGAGGACGAGAACGGCCGCCCGCGCCGCAACGGGCGCCGGCTCCCCAACATCCAGGATCATATGAAGCGGGGCGAGTCCCTGCTGGTACAGGTGACCAAGGAGCCCATCGGAACCAAGGGCCCACGTGTCACCCGGCAGATCTCCCTGGCTGGCCGGTTCCTGGTCTACATGCCGTATGCCTCCAAGATCGGGGTCAGCCGCAAGATCGGTGCACGGGAGGAGCGGCAGCGCCTGCGCGAGATGGTCGGTGGGCTGCTCCCGAAGGACTCCGGCGGCGTCATCGTACGCACCGTCGCCGAAGACCTGACGGACAAGAAGGTCAAGGTCGAACTGAAGTCCCTGTTGGATCAGTGGAAGAAGATCAAGCGGAAAGCGCACTTCGTTCGGCTGAAAGCTCCCGCGCCCGTCTATCGGGAAACGTCGCTCACCAGCGGCATCATTCGTGACGTCTTCAGTGACAAAGTCGATCGGGTGATCGTGGATTCCAAGGAGCTCCTGAAGGAGATCAAGGGGTATCTGCGGAATGTGGAGCCGGAGCTGATCGATCGCCTGAGCTTGGCCAAGGGGTCCGAGCCGCTGTTCGACGAGTTCGATATCGAGACCGAGATCCAGAGCCTGTTCGACCGGCGCGTCGACCTGCCGACCGGTGGGTACGTGATCATCGAGCCCACCGAGGCGCTGGTCTCGATCGATGTGAACACCGGGCGGTACACGGGGCAGAAGGACCCGGAGAAGACGATTCTCCGCACCAACATGGAGGCGACTCGCGAGATCGCGCGGCAGGTCCGGCTCCGCGACCTCGGCGGCATCATCGTTATCGACTTCATCGACATGGACGTGGCGGAGAACCGCGACAAGGTGATGCACGAGTTGCGATCGCACCTCGCTCGCGACCGGGCGCGGACCAGGGCTTTTCACCTGTCGGAGCTTGGCCTGGTGGAGATGACGCGGCAGCGGGTTCGGCCGTCGCTGTTTGACACGATGGCGGGTCCGTGCCCGGCGTGTGATGGTGTGGGGCGGGTGTTCCGCCCCGGCGTGGTCGTGCGGCGGCTGGAACGGGCGCTGCGGCGGGTTGCGGCCGAGCGGAAGGAGACGCGGCTCACGGTGCGTGTCCATCCGGAGGTGGCGCTGTACCTGATGGAAGTGGAGCCCTTGTTCTTGAAGCAGCGGATCAAGGAAACCGGCATGGATTTGGAGCTGCGGGACGATCCGATCATCCAGGTCGACCAGTTCCGGTTGATGGCGCAGCCGGCGGGACGGGACGTCACGCAGCATTATGCGGTGGCCTGAACGGCGCGAGCAGCGAGCACGGTGCGGCGTGCAGGGTGTAGGGTCTGGTGGGGTCGGGATGTGGAGGATTTGGGAGGGTCGCGGGCCACTTGACCCAACTTCAACGCTCATATAACCTTCGTCGTCTATGACCTACGCGATTTTCAAGGCTGCCGGCCAGCAGTTTCGGGCCGAAAAGGGCGCGATGCTGCGGGTGCCGCGGCTCCAGGGAGAACCTGGAGACAAGGTCACGTTCGACGAAGTGCTGCTCTCCTCACGTGACGATACGGTGAAGGCCGGCGCGCCCGTCGTGAAGGGTGCCAAGGTGGTGGGCGAGATCGTCCGCCATGCCCGAGACAAGAAGATCATCGTGTTCCGGTTCAAGCGGCGGAAGAACTACCGGAAGAAGACCGGGCATCGGCAGGATTTCACGGAGATTCGGATCACGGATGTGAAGGGGTGAGCGACCATGGCTCATAAGAAGGGCGTCGGATCGAGCCGCAATGGCCGGGACTCGCAGCCCAAGTACCTCGGCGTGAAGCGCTTCGGTGGCGAGCACGTGCGGGCAGGGAATATCCTGATCCGCCAGCGCGGTACCAAGGTCCATCCGGGTCGCAACGTGCGCCGCGGGAGGGACGATACCCTGTTCAGCGTGGTCGATGGCGTGGTGAAGTTCGAGCACCAGGACAAGCGGCGTATGCGCGTGAGCGTGTATCCACTGGAGGCGGCCGCGTCCTGAGGCGTCGGGCTCCGACGTGCCTCTCCAATACGCGAAGAGCGGCGGATCGATTCCGCCGCTCTTTCTCTAGCTACCGAATTCGTGACGGGACCGGCTACGGCGTCGTTCCTGAGCGGAGGATCTCGCCCGAGCGCCGAGCCTGCCTGAGCCGCTTGAGATCCCGCTTGGCGGTCCTGGCCTTCTGTCCGAAGTAGGTGAACGGCACGAACGAGACGGCGCCCACGGATCCCGCGATCACCACCTGCAGGATATCTGCCCCTGACGGCCCCAGCCCCAGCCAGAGCGCGACCAACTCGGCGGCAATGATCAGCCCTCCGAAACTGTCCCGCAGGTAGGCCATGTCCTTGCGATACACGTCGAGTCGACGTTCGGCATCCGTCTCGATGGCTCCAGCGGCAACCAAGTCGCCCTCAGTGGAGTACATGGCGCCGCACTGAGAACACACCCAGAGCGGACCGGTGAGCAGGCTCTTCGCTCCTTCCCACCAGTAACGGCTCCACCGGAGGCGCCGGAGCGGCTTCCGAAGAAGGTCGAGCGAATGACCGCAGCGTTCGCAGCGCTCGAGACGACTCATGCAGTTGCCACTACGACACGACGAGCAAACGGGTTCCAGTCACCCGGTGAGTTTCCTGAACAACGCGAGGAGGCGCGCCGCCACGGGGCCTGGGTTTCCGCTGCCAACGGGGTGGCCGTCCACCTCGACGATGGGCATGATCTCCATGGTGGTTCCGGCGAGGAACAGCTCGTCTGCTGCCGCGAGGTCGTGCAGGAACACCGGAGCGGGAAGTGCCGGAATGCCGTGGCGCTCGCACAGATCCAGCGCTGCTTGCCGCGTAATGCTGGGCAAGATGTAGTTGGAGAGTGGGGCCGTTCTCACCACGCCGTCGATCACGGCAAGGAAGCTGGTGTGCGTTCCCTCGAGGACGACGCCGTCGCGGACCAGGAGCGCCTCGGAGACTCCGGCCTCTCGCGCTGTCTGTGCGGCGAGGCAGTTGGGCAAGAGCGCGACCGACTTGATGTCGCAGCGCGTCCACCGCTGGTCCGGTGCGGTAATCACCTTCACGCCCAACGCGGGGTCCCCCTTGGGCTGAAACCGCATCGTGGTGGCGTATACAGTGGGCGAGGTCGGTGGATCGGGGAAGAAGTGCGTACGCGGTGCCGCCCCTCGCGTAATCTGCAGATAGACGAGCGCGTCGCTGCGGTCGAGCTCATTCCGCTTGAGCAACTCATGGCAGACCGTGGCCAGCTCGGCGACGTCGACCCCGGTAATGCGCAGGGCCGCGAGGCCGTCGGCCATCCGGTCGAGGTGCGGTTCCAGGCCGAATAGGGTCCCGCCGTAGCTCCGCACGACCTCGTAGATGCCGTCCGCAAACAGGAATCCGCGATCGTCGGGGGAAAGGTGCGCCTCTTCCTTGGGCAGGTAGGCGCCGTTCAAGTAGACCGTCATACGCATGCTGTCACATCCCGCGTGTCCCGTCCACACCCAGGCCGAGGCTGAACACTCTGAAGCTGTTGGCCGGCTCCTCGACCGTCGTGACCCCACCCCTCCACAGTCACCGTCAACACGGCCGTAGCATTTGGGGGGGAGCGCAGGTATTCAGGGTCGCGCAGTGAGCACCGACCACGCCAACACCGTCCATCCGGCGAGGAAGCACACGCCGCCCACCGGGGTCACGGCACCGAGCCACCGAGTGCCGGTCAACGCCAACGCATACAGGCTCCCCGAGAAGATGACCGTTCCGGCGACGAAGAGCCACCCCGCTGCCAGCGTGCCGCCGGCCCACCGACCGTGGGCGTACACCACCACGAAGATCGCCAGGGCGTGATACATCTGATAGCGCGCCGCCGTTTCGAAAACTTCGAGGAGATCGGCCGAGAGGCGGGTCCGCAGCGCGTGGGCACCGAACGCCCCGGCAGCCACGCTCGAGAGCGCGGACACACTTCCCAGCGCAACCAACAGGCGATCTGCTGTCATCTCCGGTGCTCCACACGGTTCATGCTCAGGGCTGTCACGCCAGTCGCAGCCACAGGACCACGGTAATAATAGTCACCGAGAGAAAGTTGAGCCGTAGTCCAGCCCGCGCCATCTCGCGCGGCGACACGGCACCCGAGCCAAACACGATCGCATTGGGCGGTGTCGCTACCGGCAGCATGAACGCCATGGAGGCCGCCAGGGCGGCCGTGGTCAAGAGCGGAAGCGCCGCCACGCCGAGTCCCTCGGCCACCCCCGCCATGAGCGGCATGCCGATCGCCGCCGTGGCCGTGTTGCTGGTGAGCTCGGTGAGAAAGACGAACAGCAGGGCCGTGGTGCCAATGACAATTGGGAAGGGGACACCGCGCAGCCCGACCAGTTGGCCACCGAGCCATTCCGTGAGGCCCGATACCTCGAACGCCCGGGCGAGCGCGAGGCCGCCGCCGAACAGCAGCAGCACGCCCCACGGGATGCGCCGCGCGGTCTGCCAATCGAGTGCGGTGGCAAACCGCTGGCGCCAGAGCGGCACCACGAACAACACCAGTGCTGCGCCGATCGCGATGGAGGCGTCGGAGATCCCGGGGACCAGGTCGGCGAGGCCTGGTATGTGTACCGAGCCAATGAGCTTGGGCGAGCGCAGGATCCATGCGGCAGCCGTGAAGAAGAAGACGAACAACACGAAGCGCTCGCCGCCTCGCATGGGACCGAGGTCGGCGTGCTCGCGGTCGACTTCGGCTGCCAACCCCGGAATCGTGCCGCGCACCTGGAACATCCACACGAGCAGCAGCCAGCACCCGAGCATCATCGGGATGGCGATGGGGACACCGATGGCCATCCACTCCGCGAAGCCCACGTCGATGCCCAGGAGCTCGCGGGCCGCGCCGGCAAAAATCGCATTGGGCGGTGTGCCGATCAGCGTAGCGACGCCTCCGATTGACGCGCCGTATGCAATGCCGAGCAGGAGCGCCGTGGGGAATCCGTCGTGCGGGGAGTCCTGTCCCTTCGCTCCGACTACCGCCATGGCAATCGGCAACATCATGACCGCGGTGGCCGTGTTCGAGATCCACATGCTCGCCACGCCGGACGCGATCATGAACGCGAGCACCACCTTCGGGGCGCTGGTCCCGATGGCGCGCACCGTGGCCAGCGCAAACCGCTTGTGCAGTCCCCACCGCTCCAGGGTCGCTGCGAGGAAGAAGCCCCCCATGAACAAGAAGATGATCGGGTCGGCGTATGCGGGTGTCACGTCTCCCACGGGTGAGATACGCAAGACGGGGAGGAGCACGATCGGGAGCAACGACGTCGCCTCGAGCGGCACAACGGCGGTGAGCCACCACACGGCCATCCAGCTCGCTGCGCCGGCGACGCGCCACGCCGGCTCGGTGATGCCGGTGGGGGCAGGGACGACCACGGCACCGACACACAGCGCGGGACCGATGACCAGCGGCAGCCAGCGGATGGACTTCACGGGAACAGCCGGAGGGGAGTGGTCCGCGTGATGCTGTCTTTGAGCGCAGCGGGCAGCGGCAACGCCCTGAACTGGTCGAGGTTCTGCCGGAGATCGTTCACCCCGGGACTCGGCCAATCCGTACCCCACACGACCCGATCGCCGATCTCTTCGAGACGGGGGAAGTACTCCAGGAGCTTCTTTGGCGGAATGCCCGACAGCTCCAGATACACGTTCCGATGCCGCCGCAGAATGAAAAAGGCCTCGTCCATCCACAATGGCCGTCCGCCGTGGGCCATGAGGATGGTGAGATCGGGGAAATCGATCGCGACGTCGTCGAGTTCCATGGGCCGGCCATACTTGCTGCGCGCACCGGGAAAGATGCTGGTGCCGGTGTGGATCATGACCGGAAGACCCCGCTCCTCACACCGGCGATAGATCTTCCCCAGTGCCTCGAGTCCCATAGTGTAGGCGTTGGCGGGGAAGACTTGGTGCGGTGGGTGGATCTTGAGGCAACGGATCCCCAGCCGCAGCAACTCCTCCACCTGCCCTTCAGGGTCGGTCGTGAACCGCGGATGAACGCCTCCGTAGGGAAGGAGCCGTTGGGGTGCCGCCGATGCGTACTGCGCCGCAAACAGGTTTGTGTCGTCGGTAAATCCCATCAGGTCTTGGCTGGGATAGTTGACGAGCCCGACACGCCAAATGCCGCTCGTGTCGAGGACCTCGAGGAGTGCCGTGGGGTCCTCCATCAAGGAGAGCAGGCGCTCCCAGTGGTCTTCCTTGCCGCGCCGCATCGCGGCGGCCACCTCGGGCTTCAGCTGGCTCCACGGCTGGATGTGGACGTGCAAGTCTGTCACCCCGGGGAGCGCCGTGGCACTCACCGCATTGGCCTCCGCGCTCACGTGCCCTTGAAGTCGGCTTTGCGCTTTTCGAGAAAGGCGTGGACGCCCTCTTCCTTGTCGTGGGTGGAGAACGCCAAGCCGAACAGCGCAGTCTCGAGCCGCACGCCCTCGTCGAGCGGCATCCGGACGCTGGCCCGCACAGCCTCTTTGATGAACTGGAGCGCCGCAGGGCTCTTCTCAGCCATCTGTCCGGCCAGCTCCTGCACGCGCGTCATGAGGCGTTCGTGCGGAACAACCTCGTCCACCAGACCGATCCTGAGCGCCTCCTCAGCACCCACCAGCTCGCCAGTGTAGAGGAGCTTGTAGGCCGTGCCGAGACCCACCAGGCGTGGAAGCCGTTGCGTGCCGCCACCGCCCGGCAGAATGCCCAGGTTGATCTCGGGCTGCCCGAGCTTCGCCGTGTGGGACGCGATCCGGACGTCGCACGCCATGGCCAGCTCGCACCCGCCGCCGAGTGCAAAACCGTTGACCGCGGCGATCACGGGCTTGGGACACCGTTCCGGCGCTTCGAAGATCCCGAAGCTCTTGGTGACGCGGAACTGATCGTAGCCTGTGCGACCGGCGAATTCCTTGATGTCCGCTCCGGCGACGAACGCCTTGTCACCGGAGCCCGTGACGATGACCACCCGGACCGCTTCGTTCCGCGCGAGGTCTTCCAGGGCCGCCACGAAGTCATGACGAACCTGGGCGTTCAGCGCGTTGAGCTTGTCGGGCCGATTGATGGTGACGGTCGCGACGCGCCCTTGGATGTCGACTACGACGACTTGGTCGGCCATTCGTAGAACCCCCTCCCTGATTTCTTCCCCAGCTCCCCCGCTGCGACTTTCCGTCGCAGGATGTCGGGCGGAGCATACCATGGACCTTTGAGTTCGCGGTGTAGATAATCCGCTATCGCGAGCCGTACGTCGAGCCCCACCAGATCACTCACCTTGAGCGGCCCCATCGGGTGTCCGTAGCCAAGCTCCATGGCGGTGTCGATGTCTTCCGGTGATGCGACCCCCTCTTCCACCATGCGCATGGCCTCAAGCCCGAGCACCACACCGAGCCGTGATGACGCAAACCCGGGCCGATCCTTGGCCACGATGGGCACCTTGCCCAGACGTTCGGCGACGGTCCGCGCAATGGCCACCGTCGGCGCGCTGGTGCCGTCGTGGACTACCAGCTCGACCAGTCTCATGATGTGCACGGGGTTGAAGAAGTGCATGCCGATCACGCGTTCGGGCGCGGAAGACGCAGCAGCGATGCGTGCGACCGACAGCGACGACGTGTTGGTGGCAAGGACACACTGCGGCGACACCAGTGTGTCGACCTCGCCGATCAGGCTCCGCTTGGCGTCGAGGTCTTCGACGATGGCTTCGATGACCAGGTCGGCTCCCGCGGCGGCATCCCGCAAGTGCTCGCTGAATGCCAGGTGCTGTCGGGCCGCATCCGCCGCCTCGCGGGAGAGCTTGCCGCGTGCAATGCCCCCTTCGAGGTTTGCGTCGATACGCTCTTTGGCCTGCGGCAGCGCCTCGGCGCGGGCGTCGGTGAGGGCCGTGTCGTAGCCCGCGAGTGCGGCCATCTGTGCGATGCCGTGGCCCATGGTGCCGGCGCCGATCACGCACACCCGGGTCACCCGAGCACCTCCCGAGCCACATCCGGGCGATTGGTGCAGAGCGCGTCGATCCCCAGGCTCGAGAGCACCTGCATGCGGGCACGGTCGTCCACGGTCCAGGCGAAGACCTGGATCTGCTCTGCATGCGCGAGGTCGATCAGGTCTCCATCGACCAGCGTCTCTTCCTGCCAGAGCACCGCGGCGCCCGCCTCCAGTGCGGCGGCCAGTGGCCTGACGGGGTAGGATGCGGACAGCACGCCAGCCTCGAGCGTGGGCCGGTGCGCGCGCAGCCGACGGACGATGCGGTGATCGAACGCGTGCACCTGGTATTGGGATGGGGCCGGACCACGGTCGATGACCGAGAGGAGATTCACGTCATCCCGCGGCGACAGTGATTTCACCTCGACAAACACCTGGAGCGACGGATCGATCGCTTCCAGCGCCTCGGCCAGGGTGGGCATCGATTCCCCGTTTGAGAGCGTATGCTCCTCGAGTGCGGGCCAGGGTGTGTGCCAGATGGGATGACCGTCTACCACCGGATCGTGGTGAACGATCGGGACGCCGTCGGCCGTCACGTGCACATCCAGCTCGATCCCTTCGGCGCCCATGGCGTGGGCCAACCGAAAGGCCGACAGCGAGTTCTCGACTTCGTACGCCGAAGCACCCCGATGGGCGACGACTAAGGTCATTGCGTTCCCCGAAACCGGGGCTCGCGCTTCTCCAGGAAGGCGCGAAGACCCTCGCGCGTGTCGTCGGACGAGAAGCATTCGAGCTGGTGGGCGAGTTCTCGGTCCAACACTTCGTCCATGGTTCCATCGAGGCTCTGGTAGATGGCGCGTTTTGCCAGGGCCAGGGCCAGCGGTGGCTTGGCCGCGAGCAACGCGGCCAGAGTCGTCGTGGCCGACGCCAGCTCGTCGTGAGGGACCACACGATCGAACAGTCCGATACGCAAGGCCTCGGTCGCCCCCACCATCTCCCCCGTGAAGATGAGTTCCAATGCCTTGGATTGCCCTACCAGTCGCGGCAGGAAATAGGTCCCGCCCCAATCGGGATGAAGGCCGATGCGATTGAAGGTCTGTCCGATGGACGCTCGATCCGAGGCGACCCGGATGTCGCAGGCCAGAGCGAGGTTTGCACCTCCTCCTGCCGCGGGACCGTTGACGCTGGCGATCACGGGTTTGGGCGTGGCGCGGATCCGGGTCACGACTGCTCTGCCGGACTCCACGAGGGCGGTGAAGCCGTCGGTGTCGTCGTTGGCGAGGAGGTCGCGCATGTAGGCGACATCGGCACCCGCCGAGAAGGCCCGCCCGGCGCCCGTGAGCACCAGGACACGCACGGCGGGATCGGAGGCCAGCTGCTCCACGGCCAACGCAGCGTCGTCGCGCATGCGGCCAGCGAACGCGTTCAGCTTCTCGGGACGATTGAGCGTGATCGTGCCGATGCCATTCTTCACCTCGACGAGGACGTTCTCGAGATCGCCCCCGTCGGTCGATCGGCCGGTCACCGCAGGCCGACCCACACCGTCTTGACGTCCGTGTAGCCGTCCAGCGCCTCACGGCCCAGGTCGCGGCCAAAGCCACTTCCCTTGAATCCGCCGAACGGGGCGGCCGAGTCGTACAGGTTGTAGCTGTTGACCCAAACCGTGCCGGCGCGCACGGCGCGGGCCACGGTGAAGGCCTTTTTGATGTCTTTCGTCCAGACGCCTGCCGCCAATCCGTAGATCGTCCTGTTGGCGAGCTGCACGGCCTCGTCTACGTCGTCGAACGTCAACACGGCGAGCACCGGACCGAAGATCTCTTCCTCCACGATCTTCATTCCTGGCTCTGCGTCGTCGAAAACGGTCGCCTCGACGAAATAACCCTTGCCATTCACCTTGGTCGCCGTCCCGCCGGTCACGAGCTTCGCCTCACGTTTCCCCGCCTCGACGTACGACATCACTTTGTCGAATTGCCGCCTCGACGCCAGCGCACCGATGCGCGTGTCCTTGTCGAATGGGTCGCCGGGGGCGAGCTTCGCTGCCCGCGCGACGAGCTCCTCGACGACGTGGTCGTGCACCGAGCGCTCGACCAAGAGGCGGGACCCCGCAGCGCACACCTCGCCCTTGCCGTAGAAGATGCCGGTCTGCGCCCCGCGCACGGCGGCCTTCAAGTCGGCATCCGCAAACACGATGTTCGGACTCTTGCCACCGAGCTCCAGGGTCACCCGCTTCAGCGTGCCGGCAGCATCCCGCATGACTTGCCGCCCCACCGGGGTGGAGCCCGTGAACGCGATCTTGTCGACGCCGGGATGGCGCACCAGCGCTGCCCCGGTGGTGGGACCATCCCCGGGGATCACGTTGATCGCCCCGGGGGGGAACCCCGCTTCCAGCATAATCTCGGCGAGTGCCAGCGCCGTGAGCGGCGTCTCGGGTGCGGGTTTGAGCACCACCGTGCACCCCACGGCGAGCGCGGGTGCGACCTTCCAGCTCGCCAAGTTGAGCGGGAAGTTCCACGGGACGATCGCGCCGACCACGCCGATCGGCTCCCGCTGGGTGAAGACGAAGTCCGGCCCATCGACAGGCAGCACGTCACCGGCCAGCTTGTCGGCCCACCCCGCGTAGTAGGTCAGTGTCTCCACCGTGGACGCCACATCGATCTTTGACTCGAACAGCGGCTTGCCGTTCTGCCGTGTCTCCATCTCGGCCAGCTCGTCGCCGCGCTCGTGAAGAAGCTGGGCTGCGCGGTGGAGCAAGGCGCCGCGTTTACGGCCCGAGAAGGCTCGCCAAGGATCCGACTCGAAGCAGGCGCGCGCCGCCGTGACCGCGGCATCCACGTCGGCTTCACCGGCGGCGTGGACCGTAGCGAGGAGCTCCTCGGTGGCCGGATTGACCACCTCGAGCGTCGCGCCCGAGGTGGCCTCCCGCCATTCGTTCCCGATGAACAGTCGCGTCTGCACCTACGCGCCCGTGAAGTTGGGGGTACGCTTCTCGACGTACGCGGCGAGCCCCTCTTTGGCGTCCTGACTCTGGAAGAGCTGCTGCTGCAACTCGCGCTCGATGGCCAGACCGCTCTCGAAGGGGACCTCGCACCCGGAGCAGACCGCGCGCTTGATAGCGCCGACGGCCTTCGCGGCCTTGTTGGGCGGCACGAACTGGCGCGCGTACTTCATGAACTCATCCCAGAACGTCGCTTTGGGAAAGATCCGGTTCACGAGGCCCCACTGCTTGGCCTCTTCGAACGAAAAGAGGGTTCCCGTCGCCATCATCTCAATCGACTGCGACTTGCCGAGGATGCGAGATAGACGCTGGGTGCCACCGGTCCCGGGCAAAACGCCCAGGTTCACTTCGGGCAAGCCGATCTTTCCGGCATCTTTGGCGGCAACGCGGATGTCGCACGCGAGGGCGATCTCGAGACCACCGCCCACGGTGTGGCCGTTGAGAGCCCCGATCACCAGCTTCGGGGTGTGCTCCAAACGATTGAGTGTCTCGTTGGCGTGGAGACAGAAGAAGTATTTGAACCGGGGAGTGACCTCGTTCAGCATCTGGATGTTGGCCCCGGCGGAGAAGAACTTCTCGCCCTGACCGCGGAGGACGATCACGTGGGCGTCATCGTCCATGCGCGCCGTGACAATGGCCCGGTCCAGCTGCTGCATCATGTTGTACGTGTAGGTATTCGCTGGGGGATCGTTGAGGGTCAGGATGGCGATCCCGTCCTCCACTCGATACTCCACAAGCGTCTTCTTGGTCGGGGCTGCCCAATCGGTCATCGGTGTCGGTCCTCCGTGAATGAAAGGTGCTGACGGTGCAGGGTTCGTCTCGGGGCCGCCAAGTGGGTGGGTGCCGTCACCGCTCCTCGAGGAACTGCGGCAGATCGAGCTTCGCCGCACGGTCACCCCACTTGATGGCCTCGAAATGGGAGTGGCAATCCCGGCAGTAATGGAGCCGTACCATGAGGGACGTCCCGAAATCCGATCGCTTCTCGGTCTCGGTGGATCTGCAGAATGGGCAGGGCACTAGGGGCTCGGCCATCAGTTCAGCTTGAATACCTCGTTCTTGGTGCCGCGTAGGTGGAAGAGAATCTCCTCGTCCGGACCGCCGCCGCCAATGCGCCGGTTTGCCGAAGTCCATCCCGAGAAATTGGTCGGGGCAGGGGCCTGCACCCGAGTTCCCACTGCCGCAGCCAGGCGCTCGACGTCGTCACACAGCGCGCGGTAGATGGTCTGATTGTCGGCGCGCTTCACCCCCGCCGACACCAGGGCGCGATCGTCGTGGTCGTCGGCCGGTCCGAGCCACTCCGCGACCGACCGTAGGGCCAGTTCTGCCTGACGCTCCAGGGCAGTCTTCGTCTCACCACCTCGTGTCGCCAGCGTGCGGAACCAGCCGCGTCCATGATGCAGGTGGTAGCGCTCCTCGTCGAGCATCTTGTCGACGCTCATGTGGATCGGCTTGAACGTGGAGCCCTGCATAGAGTGGAGCACCCGCGTGACCGCGAGGTCCACCACGTAGTTCATCGCCACGAACCCGGCCCAGTCGACCACGGTCCGATCCAGAAAGCCGACGTTGGCGAAGTCCGTGGCCGCTCGTTTGTCCATGAGCGCGTCGGGATCGTCGCCGAAATGCTTGCTCAACAGGGCGTGCAGCAACCGCACGTGGCCCAATTCCCCTTGCGCCAGCGAGCAACTGGCCACGGCCGCTTCCAGTTCGGGCGTCCCGAAGGTCCACTCACCGTAGTGGTAGCCAAGCAGGAGTTTGGTGTCGGCGCAGGCCAGCAGGATCTGGCGGAGACCCCGCGCGCAGGGCTCGCTCATGCCCTCGGTGGACTCGAATGCGGGTGTCGTCGCGATGCTCATGTGCTCTCGTGAATCCTCGTTCGCCTCTGGGATGTCGCCTGACCGTCGTTCACCCTAGTTCCCCCATACGGGGAGCGGTCCCTCGTTCGTGATCGATACGATGGCGCTTCGCGGCACGACACACATCTCGACCCAGCGCTCCTCGTCGTAGAGGGTCCACGCGTATGCTTTGGCGAGGTCGTCGTCGGTGGCGTTGACGCTCCCGACGTGCTTCAGCTCCTCATCGTGGTTCTTTCGCGCAAACACCTCATACACCCTTCCTGAGCTCATGCATCTCCTCCGCTCATCCGACGACGCCGTACATGGCCAGCACCCGCCGCCCGCGGTCGCTGATCCGGTCTCGGGTCCACGGTGGATCCCAGACGATTTCTACGTCGACCTCATCGACGCCCGGCAGCGCTCCGACGGCCTCTCGCACATCGGCAACCAGCATGTCAATGGCCGGGCATCCGATCGAGGTGAAGGTCATGGTCACCCGGGTCCGGGTGGCCTCGACCTGCACCCCGTACACCATGCCCAGATCGACGATGCTCAGCGGGAACTCCGGATCCGTCACTCCGCCGAGCGCATCCCAGACCTGTCGATCAGTTGGCAACGACGCTCCCAAAGGTGCCTTGGATCATCTCGACATAGCGCTCGTTCATCGGGCCACGGGCCTTCCAGCGGTCGAACACCTGATCCCACGTGAGCGGCTCGTCGAACAGCCAGCGCTTGGCGTTCGGGTCGTACTGGCAGGGGAAGGGGAAGTCGATGACGTACGCGTCGGTCGCCTCATCGAAGTGTGCCGGGACCTCGACACCAATCCCCTCGCACAATGGCACCGTGGCCGCCATCCAGGTCTGCCGCAGCTGATCGTTGGTGAGACCCTTGAGACGATACGCCAGCTGCCCGCTGTGGCGCTTGAGATCGTCGGGGAGGCCAAACCACTCGAGCGTCATCGGGAACATCCAATCCACGGTGCGTTGCAGGGCGTCTCGTGCCTCGCCGCCGGCTTTGGCCAGCCTCTTCATCCACGACTCGCCGTGGCGAAGGTGCAGCACCTCCTCACGATCCACCTTCACGAGGGCGCGTTTGAGTGGGCCGTAGCTCGTGTTTTGGTGCACGTCGGAGAGGAGCGTGATCCCCGCCCGGTCGAAGAAGCCATTGGCTACGACCATCTCCGCCCAGTTCTCCAGTGGTTGGTCGAATCCGTACGGGTGCTTGAACTCGTGGGGCTGTCGACCGTACACGAGCTGACGCTTGTCGGCGCCCAGATCTTCCATGATGCGATAGGCGATGTTCGCGTGGCCCAACTCATCATGCACGATGGCCGTGACCGCGATCCGGCTGTTGATGGTGGGGGCATCCCTGGCCGCTAAGTAGTAGGCGGGGGCGCTCATCAGCTCCGTATCGCCCTGAACGGTCAGCTGCGTCAGGAGCGCCTTCTTGTATCCCGGGGTCATGTCTGCTACGGTCTCGATCATGAGCCCGTCGTTGATCCGGGCGATGAGAGCCTGCTCCGCGGGGTCGAGCGGCTTGGGGGTCACATTCCACTCCTTGCGGTCATCGCCGTCATGTCCGTCATCCCTGTTGGGCGGCCGGCACGGTCGAGGGCACGAGCCCGAGCATGAACAACTCGGCCAACTGATCGGCGAGCCGGTCCGGAGGGACCGGTCCCTCCGTATCGTACCAAGTGTAGATCCAGTTCATCATGCCAAACAGCGCAAACGCGGCCACGCGAGCATCGATCGACGAGTCGGCCTCGGGACGGGCGCTGTCCAACACCGACAGCAGCAGGTCGACGTAGGTGCGCTTGAGCCGATTGACTGTCTCCCACCGCTCACCGCTCAAGCTCTCCGCCTCATGCGACAGCACTTTCATCTCCGCCATGTGCGCCGTAAAGAACCCGACATGGTGGCGGATGAACCGCCGCAAGCGCTCCAGCGGGTCCGTCTCCGCCGCGATCGCCGCCCGCGCGCCAGTCAGGACCTCTGTGAAACACCGTTCCTGGATGAGGAACAGCAGCTCGTCCTTGCCTTCCACGTAGTAATACATGCCGGCCAGGCTCATTCCGGTGGCCCGCGAGAGGTCTCGCATGGTCGTGGAATGGAAGCCATGGGCGGCGAAGATGTTGGCCGCGGTGGCCAAGAGGTGCTCGAGGCGCTCGTCGTAGGTCATCATCTTTTCGAACGTTCGTTCGAGATAAAACCTAGAGCGCGGTTCGGGTTTGTCAACGCTGAGAGTTCCTTGTTGGCCGAATCCCGCGCCGCTGTCGCGCGAACGGTGTCGGTTGGCGACGGTTCAGCTACACGAGAGAGCTGCTCGTCCCGTATTAACTTCCTCGTCACCGATTCGTCAAACGAGGTGTGACGGCGGCCGTGGATGCTCGAGGTGATTCTGACGCCGACCTGGTAGCGGCGTGGCGAGGGGGAGACCAAGCGGCGGCCGCAGCGCTGGTCGCCCGCCACACCCGGCCGCTTGCCCGGTTCCTTGCTGCAGCCGGCGCCGAAGAGGATCTGGATGATGTCGTGCAGGAGACGTTCTTTCGAGCGTTTGACCGAATCGAGAGTTTTCGGGGGAAGTCCAGTTTCCGCACGTGGCTGTTCGCTATCGGATCGAACGCATTGAAGGATCTTGGCCGCCGGCGAACACGTGCAAAGGTGTTGTCGATCGAAGACCGGGATGTTCCGGATGTACGGCATGGTCCGCATGAGCAGGTTGTGGGTCGGGAGCTACTGGAGCGGCTCGGCGAGGCGGTATCCCAGCTTCCGACGATGCAGCGGAACGTGTTTCTCATGCGGGCGCAGCACGGTGCCGAGTACGCAGATATCGCTGCGGCGCTGGGGACGTCGGTGGGAGCGGCGCGGGTGCACTACCATCACGCGGTCAGGCGGCTGAAAGTCGCCCTGGAGTGAGCCGGAGGACGACGATGATGGACGAACGCGAGCAGATGCTGGAGCAGCTCGCCCCGCGACTCGGGGCAGAGGCGGCCGACCGCATCGACGCCGAGCACGTTGCCGCGGCGGTGACGGCTCGTCTCAGGGCCAGGCCGGTGCGGCGCCAGTGGTGGCAGCGCGCGAGGCTGGTGCAGCTTGCGGCGGCTGCCGCGGTGGTGCTCGCCGTCGGGTTCGGGATCCGGGAACTCGCCCGGCCGTCGGACGGGAGGCAAGCTGGCGCCGTTCCAGTGGAGATCCAAGAACTTGCGGTGGCCGAGTTGAGCGAGGTGCTGGATTCGCTCCGGATGGATGCTCCGGTGTCGGATCTGGTCCCCGTTGGGCTGGACGACCTGGACGAGAACGAGCTGACTCAGTTGTTGAAGAGCATGGAGGGATGATGCGCGGAGCGATCGTATTGGCGACGCTGCTCGCGGTGCAGGTCGGACCGCTGGCGGCCCAGAACCCCCAAGTTCGGCGCCAGGTGCTGCAGCAGCAAGTCGTGGAGCGGTTCATGGCCAACTACCGGGCGCAGGCCGGCCTCACCGACGAGCAGTATCGCCGGCTGGAGGACATAACGCGCCAATCGTTCGAGGCCCGAACCACGCTGGCCCTCCGTGAACGGAACCTGTGGTTTGCGCTCGAGGGGCAGATGCGTCCCGGTATGGCGGCCAATGCCGACAGCGTGGCCAAGCTGATCGACGACCTGCTCGCTTTGGAGACCGAGCGCGTGGAACGCGCGCGAACCGAGCAACGCGAATTCGCCAGTTTCCTCAGTCCGGTACAGCGCGCGCAGTTGACCCTCGCGTGGCGCCGGCTGCAGATGCAGATCGAGCGCGTGCGTGGAGGGCAAGGGCGGGGGCCGGGAGGGCCGGGGATGTAAGGTTCCGGTTTCCGCAGCCACGACCCAGTCCCGCTATATTTGCGCTACAGCCCGAGTGGTGGAACTGGTAGACGCGCGGGACTCAAAATCCCGTCCCGGCAACGGGGTGACGGTTCGACTCCGTCCTCGGGCACTCAGGAGCCCTGCACTGATGACGTGCAGGGCTCTTCCGTTTTCATACCGCAGGCGCCGGCATGCTCCGTGGGGCGGGCCACAGGCCAGGCACCCGGTCAGGCTACCCCTGGCATCGGCCAAGCTTCCGGAGCCCAGTCAATACTTGAGGTGGTCTTTGTAAACCCTTGCTGTATAATACGATAAGCCAGTACATCTAAGAGGTCGTCTGAACTCAGAACGACGTTGGCTGGAGGTCCGGCGACCTTCGGGCTTCGGACGCCGCCGCTGCGAGTTGAGGACTGATTCCGGGCCCTCCGGTAGGCGACCAGCACCGACGGACGTGCGGTGCCGGGTCTGGGCGCTGGGCGATGCAGGTCTGGTGCGCCTCGTGGATCGGACAGAACTGCATGGTGATTTCCACGGCGCCGGTCTCGCAATCGGTGCCGGAGAAAATGCACCCGCACGCATACACGGCCCGCATGGCGGTCCCCTTGGCTGATGGAAGGGTCGTGCTGATTCCTCCGTCCCGGGGGAGGCGCTCGGGGGCGCACCTTTCTCTCAGATGCTGCCGGCGGTCGATAGGATGAGCCGATTTCCGGAGAGGTTGCCTTGCCGGCGACGCGTACCCGGTGGGAGTGTCGGCGTACAGTGGTGCCTGCCGCCGGTCGACGTGCCCCCGGCCGTTCTCCGCGCCGGGCAACGACCCGCCAGCGACGGGCAGCCCGTCGCCGTGCCTGACACCCGGTACGACGAATCCTCTCGAGCAGTCTCAAAAACGCCGCCACGCACGTCGGGTCGAACTGACTGCCGCTGCAGCGACGCAGCTCGAGTACGGCGCGCCGCACGGGGAGCGCAGGGCGGTACGGCCGTTCGGACGTCATGGCGTCGTATGCGTCGGCGACCGCCACGATCCGCGCCTCGAGTGGAATCTCCTCGCCGCCAAGGCCGTCGGGAAAGCCACTGCCGTCAAACCGTTCATGGTGCCAGCGAACCGCCGCGAGGATCCGCGGATGGGTGCGCAGCAGCGGCCCGAGGATGCGCTCGCCAATGACGGGGTGTCGCCTGATTCGGCGCAGCTCCTGATCGCACAAGGGTCCCATCTTGCACAGCACAGTGTCTGGGATGCCGATCTTTCCCACGTCGTGCAGGAGCCCACAGAACCCGATCTCCCTGACGCTGCGACTCCCCACTCCCAGCTCGCTGGCCAATGCCGCGGCATAGCGGGCAACGCGACGCGAGTGCGCGCGTGTGTACCCATCCTTGGCCGATACGGCCTCGGCGATGGCCCGCGCGGTGTCACCGAACGCGTCTCCCGGGCGCTCTTCGATCGGGCCCGTTTCCCAATACACTCGCCGTCGGGCCAGCATGGCGCCGTTGCTGCGGCCGGCGGCTTTCGCCAGGGTCGACAATTTCGCGCCTGGCGAAACGGCGAGCGCCATGGAGTCCTCCGGGACCGATGGGATTGGGCGTCACTTCGTGGCTTCTGCGCTGCGACCCGTAATGTCGCAAACATGAGACCCCTGACATTCGTCGGTGTAAACATTTTTACGGCAGAGCGTTACGGAGTATTGACGGGCCGACGTCAGGTGGTACGTTTCGTACTCCTTGGTTCAAATGGCACCAACCTGGAGCCGTGCGTGAGTGATCGCACGCAAATGGGGCGATCCGCCCCAGACCGTGTTCAGTACGAGCCCCTGACTCCGCGTGTTGGGTCGGTCACGCTGCTCGTTGTCCAGCTGTCGACTTCGTTCGGGGAGTTCTGGGGGCAGCTGAGCCGGGATCTGGGCGTGGACTTGCGGGTGGTGGGTCCCGACGATGTCGGGCTTGTTCCGCCCGAGGTTGCCGCAGTCGTACTCGCGGCAGGCGGGGACGAAATGGCCGCGCTCGATTGGCTCGATCGCCATGCCGTCCCGCCGCCAATTCCCGTGCTTGCCGTCGGCGCCGACCCGGGCCGCCGGATAGCCGCGGCGACGGTCCGGCGCGGGGCCACCGACTACTTCGCACTCCCAGAGGATCTGGAAGTCCTGCACAACGCCACCGACGAGGCGGTAGCTCGGCATCGCGCTGGCCGCCAGCGGGACAACGGCGTTGGCGACGTGAAGCCTGAGGCGTTCAGCACCATCGTCGGGGAGAGCACAGCCCTCAAGGCGACGCTGACCCGAGCGGGGCGACTGCTACCGCACGGCGAGGCGACCGCCCTCATCGTAGGTGACACGGGGACAGGGAAGGAA
The DNA here is from genome assembly GCA_029863245.1 of Gemmatimonadota bacterium. Classification (GTDB taxonomy): domain Bacteria; phylum Gemmatimonadota; class Gemmatimonadetes; order Gemmatimonadales; family GWC2-71-9; genus JAOTVV01. The sequence continues at coordinate 228,266 of JAOTVV010000002.1, read as the reverse complement.
CTGCTCGCGCGCGCCATCCACGAGGGAGGGCCCCGCCGGCGGGCACCGTTCGTGGCGGTCAACTGCGCCGCGCTTCCGGAGCGGCTCGTGGAGTCGGAGCTGTTCGGGCACGAGCGCGGGGCGTTCACCGACGCACACGCGGCCAAGCCTGGGTTGTTCGAGCTCGCCGAGGGGGGAACGCTGTTCCTCGACGAGATCGGAACGCTCCCTGTGGATGCACAGGCCAAGTTGCTGCGCGTTTTCGAAGACAAGCAGGTGCGGCGGGTTGGGGGCACGAAGTGGCGCTTCGCCAATGTTCGGATCCTCGCCGCCACCAATGAACGGCTGGAAGAACGTGTCCGCACCGGGGAATTCCGTGAAGACCTCTATTTCCGTCTGAGCGTGGTGGTGCTGCGCCTTCCGCCACTGCGTGAGCGGGGGGACGACGTGGTTCTGATCGCCAACGAACTGCTTCGCCGGGCCGCCCTCCAGCACGAGCTGCCGGAACCCCCGTTGGACGAGGTCGCGAGACGGGCGCTGCGGGAGCACGGGTGGCCCGGCAACGTCCGCGAGCTTCGCAACGCCGTCGAGCGGGCACTGCTATTGTCGCCCGAGGGCACGCTCGCGATCGATGAGCTGATCCCGGAGCGAAAACCGGTGGTCGTGGGCGAGGGCCGGTTCCCGTTTCCTGCCACCCTGGACGCCATCGAGTCGGCGGTAGCAGACGCCACCCTGAAGTACTGCGACGGGAACCGGAGCGAGGCGGCTCGCCGCCTCGGGATCTCGCGCAAGCGGCTTCGCCGACTGCTCTCGATGGGGGGCCAGGACGGCTAGCCACGCCTCTGGTGCGGAACGACCCAGGTGGTCCCGGCCGCCCCAGGGGTGAACCCGGAATCACGTCCGCTAACATGTTATATTACAATAAGTTAGAGGAATCGGCTCGCGGGTACGTGGTATGCGGCGTGACGTGGTCGGGCCCCTGCGTCCAGACGGAAGGTGTGCGCCGTCTGGAAGCCCAGGACGAAACGGAGGTGCCATCATGCGTTCCCGGAAGCTTCTCGTCGCGCTGAGCGCGGGAGTCGCGATCCTCCTCGCCTGCGCCGACTCGACCGGCCCTCCCATCCCTCCGCCTTTTGATCCTGCGGACCAGGGGGGCAACAGAGCAACGTTTCACATGCTCCGGTGGGACCCATCGCTGCCGCTGCAGTTCACGGCGGTGTCCGGTCCCGACGACGTGGTTCTCCCCTCGCCGGTCACCGTCCCGCCCCTCGATCGTCCCGAAGTCTCGTTCTGGGCGACCCAGGGCACGGCGACCTCGGTGCGGATCAACTATCGGTCAACCGACGACACGTGGTTGCCGTTCCTCGATCTCGCGCTGAACGAGACATCCCTGGTCGCATGGCCGGACGGTGAGTCGGGCGATCGGGTCCTCATCACGGTGCGGGTCGATACGGTCGAGCTCCGGGTCCACGTCGGACCCAGCGGACTCATCTTCAACCCCCGGGACCCGGCTCTGCTCACGCTCTGGTACTCGGGAGCTGATCCCGACCTGAATCGGGATGGACGCATCGACCTACTCGACGACACGATCGAGCGAGAAGGCCTGCACGTCTGGACGCGGCCGAAGCCGTTCGACCCGTGGGTGACTCTCGATGACACGCAGTCGGTGGAGGAGAAGCGGTTCATTGTGGATCTGTTCGGAGAGGCGAGTTACTCGGGATATGCCGTCTCGTACTCCGGGTACGCCGTTTCGTATTGACATGAGCGCCGGTGACTCACTTCAGTTGTTGAGGAAAGCGCAGTCGCTCGCGGCGACTGGACAGCATGCTGCGGTCGTGGCTTTGCTCGGCGCGCAGCCGGCGGAGGAGACGGAGCGCTCGCCAAGCCTGGCGCTGCTGTCGGGGATCGCCTACGCACGGCTGGGCGAGAACGCGACGGCGGAATGCTGGATCGAAGTGGCGTTGCGGGAGGCGCGGGCGCGAGGGGACCGGGCAACCGAGATGCGTGCGCTCAATGTCTCGGGTGCGTTGGCACTGGAGCGCGGGCGGGTGGACGACGCTGCGCGTTTCGTGGCCCTCGCCCTCGCCGAGGCGGAACGGGTCGGTGACCACGCCACGGTCGGACGGTGTTCCAACAACCTCGGCATCATTGCCAACATGCAGGGGGACTTCGGACGGGCGATCGGGTCGTACACGTCGGCGCTGGCGGCATTTCAGCGCGCCGGCCTCAAGGCAGGTGCCGCAGAGGCGCTGCACAACCTCGCGATCACCTACCGCGATCAGGGGGATTTCGCCAAGGGACTGGAGAGCGCTGACCGTGCGGTCGAGGAGGCACAGGCCTCCGGCGACCGACGGCTTACGGCGCTGGCACGGGGCGGGCGGGCCGAGATCAGGCTGGCAGCGGGAGAGGCGGCGGTCGCGCGGCGGGAGATCGAGCAGGTGATGGAACTGCGCCGCAAGATCGGAGATGTGGTCGGGGAGGCCGAGGACCGTCGCGTGTGGGCTGGAACCCTGGCAGCCGCAGGGAACCCCAGCGAGGCCGAAACGACGCTTCGCGAAGTTGCGGCGATCGCCGAGGAGCGTGGCCGGCCCTTGCTGGCGGCGAATTCCCGCCGTGACCTCGCGCGGGTACTGGCAGACAGCGGGCGTATCGACGAGGCCATTGAGATCGCGGCGGAGGCGATCAGGGGATACGAGCGGCTCGGCGCAGAGGCCGAGGGGGCCAAGCTCCGCAAGCTCACCGCCGGCCTCGCTCACTCCCGCGCTCCCTAAGGCACCTCCCTCGTATCTCGATGCGCGACAAGCGGCGATCACGGGCACGGTCGCGGCACCACAGAACAACCGCAGGGTCGATTCCCCACTACATTTCGTGCGCCACCAAACGAGTCAGGCATGCCTCGTCGATCCGAATCAGGCCACCAGTCGATCTGGCCGCGTCCCTACGTGTGGGTGTGGTTGGTGATCAACATTGCCTGGCTTCAGGTGGTGGTGCCGTTCTGGATCGTGTCGAACAACGCTGCCGTGCTCGATCCCGCGACCGCCGTCGGTCGGAAGCTGATGGCCGGATTCGTCGCGATCGTCGTGATCCCATTTGCCGGGGTGCTGGGATTCGCGCTCCTGAGCTTGGCGCTGCTGAAGTGGGTCGAGCGCCTCGTCGTTGGGGAGCGCTAGAACGGGCGGCGGCGATCAGCGGTCGACGTGCTCGTCAATGGATCGGCGGAGAGCGCGCTCGCGTCGCTCGGCGCGCCGCCGTTTGAACGTGAGGGTCACGAATCCGATCGCCCACAACGCCACGAGGCCGGCAAGCGTGGGCAACGGGGAGCGCAGGAAGACGAGAAGCACCGCGACGAGAAGCACGAGGAAGATGGTCCCCACCCCAGCCCCCAGCGCGATCTCCTGAACCCGCTCCTTGCGACTCGGTTGCTCCCGCTCCGAATATCGTCTGAGCCACGGGCCCACCCGAGGCCGATCGGCCGGCATCAGTCCTGCCGGTTAGGTGGACTCTGCGTCGATTGGCCGACCACATACAGGGTGCGGGTCGGGTACGCGAACTCCAGCCCTTCCTCCTCGAACCGCCGGTAGATCTCGAAGTTCACGGCCTGTTGGATATCCATGGCAACCCGAAAGTCCGGCACCGTGACGTAGAAGACGGTCTCGAAGTTGAGTGAGGAATCGCCGTAGGTCTTGAAGTGGGCTCGGTCGAACCGTATGTGCTCCTGGCGCTCGATGATCTCGCGCAGGATGGTGGGGATCCTTTCCAGCTTGTGGCGCGGCGTCTGATACGTCACGCCGATCGTGAACAGCATCCTCCGTTCGAACAGCCGCCCGAAGTTGCGGATACGGCTCTTCAGGAGATCGCCGTTCGAGATGATCAGCTGCTCGCCCGAGAGGCTGCGGATGCGCGTCGTCTTGAGCCCGACGTGCTCGACTTTGCCGATGTGCTCGTCGATCCCCAGCGTGTCTCCGATGACGAACGGCTTGTCCAGCACGATCGACAACGACGCAAAGAGGTCGCCGAGGACGTTTTGCACCGCCAAGGCGATGGCGATGCCGCCGATGCCAAGGCCCGTGATCAGCGCCGTGATGTCGACGCCGAGGTTGTCGAGCACCAGCACCAGCACCACGGCCCAGACCACGACTCGCAGCAGGAAGTTCATGGCGCCAACGGTGGTCGCCGCCGCCGGGTCGTCGGCCAGCCGGTCGCGGCGGTAGGTTTCCAGTAGCGACCACACCGCGGCACCGGCCCACAGGCCGCCCTGGATCAACCCGATCACCACAATGAATTGGGTGAAGGCGGACCACACCTCGTCGGGGAACTCCAGCGTGCGTGCCCCGAGATACGCCCCCAGGCCGAGCAGGAAGAAGCCCTTGGTGCGGCCGAACACGTCGGCCAGTACGTCGTCGACCGTGGACGTGGTCTGTGCTACTAGAGAGGCAACCCGCCGGTGGATCCCCCGGACGGCGATCTTGAGGACGATGAAGACGCCGAGGGCGATGGCTACGGCGACGGTCCACGACTCGACGGAGTTGCCGAGGATCCCGCGTTGCAGGAAGGCGCTCATAGGACCCGTTCCGTCGTCAGTTGCCGGTGCACTGCACGTTGGCAGGGGGCGTATTGCCGCAGGCGATGCTTTCGTTCATGCCCCCGGCCATTACGGCGCACGCGGCCTTTTGGGCGGCCTGAATCGCCTCCCGCTGGTCGGATCCGGACCCGCGGCGGCAGGTGGTGACCCCCCTGAACGTCACACACAGCTCGCACTCCGTCTGCACCAGGGCGCGGCTACCCAGGATGAGTGCGGCCCCGAGCACCACCAGGGCGACCACGAGGGCGATGAGGCGCCCGGTCTTCTTCGGCATCTTGTCCGTTCACTGCATCTCGTCGAAATCCGGGACACGCGCTGCGAGGCCTTCGAGGTTCGCTGCCGCGTGGGAAGTTGTCGATGACGCGTATTCTAACAGGTCGGTCCAGGGCGCCACCACGGCGCCGGCTGGCCCTAGCGCGGTTTTGAAATACATTTTGTGCGGGAAGGCACAGCAGCGGGTGGGGTGGCTCGATATGCTCCAGGTCTCGACAGGCCGGATCGATAGATGCCATGAGTCCCACACGATCGAGAACGAGCTGGTCCCGGGAGGGCAAGCGTCCCGTGCAACCACCGAGCTCCGAGCAACTGGATTCCGGGGGGCAGGTGGCGTACACGATGGACGACTGGGACAACGAGTGCTTCGAGGCGTTCGGGGAAGGGCGCGACCCCCAGCCGTGCCCGGACTGCAAGCGGACCGGATTCTACGGGCCCCGTATCGATCCGACCGAACGACGCTATCGGCAGTGCCGGTTCTGCGGTTTTACCCAAATGGTCGGCGGGTCGCCAATCCAGCACGTCCCCACGGTGCACGGCTGCGCCGCGTGGGTGGAGGCCGCCAAGGCACCGTACATCTGGTGGGTCGCCCCCGACGTCGAGTCGATACTCTGCCCATTCTGCGGTAAGCGCACGTCGGTCGCCGAGGCGACCGTGCTGCGACCGATCGACGATGCAGAGCATCCATGGTGGCGCGTGCCGCAAGATCGGTCGCGCTACTACTACATCCGATTCTGGGAGAACTGGGAGGTGACGAAGGGCCGCGTGCATCTCTGACCGTGTCGCACCGCCTGCGGCGGTGTCACCGAGTGCGGGGCCTACCGCACTCCCGCGCCCGCACTCAGCAAGTCGATGTCCAGCGGTGAGCAGCTCGTCAGCTGATTGCGCTTCGAGAGCCTCCGCCGTCCAAGAGCCCCAACTTGCCGTCGTTTCGGGCTTCGGCTAACCTTCAGGCCACCTTGCGGCATCGATGCCGCTCGATCCACGGTTTCCGACCCGCATCCACGTCAACTCCGGTACAGCACGTGAATTCCTCTGTCAAAGTCGTTCCACTCGAGCGCGTGAGTCTGCCACTGCTCGCCATTGCCGTCGACGAGCTGACATCGCGTAAGGTCCCGACCTCCCTCTTGTCCCTGGATTCGCACACTGGCGGGGCCATCGGCCGTCTCTTGGCGACTGGGGACTTTAGCGGCACGCGCGACCAGGTGGCGACGCTCTATCCCGCCAAGCGGCCCACGCGGGTGCTGTTGGTGGGCATGGGCGCCCACGGAGAAATCACTCGGGGCGCCATCCGGCGCGCGGCGGCTGTGGCGGCGAAGCGCGCACTCGCCCTGCGCGCCGAGGCCATGGCGTTCCACGTGATTCCCGAGGCGCGTGGGGGCGTGGCCCAGCAGACCGTGGGCCAAGTCGTCGTCGAGGGCATCGCCCAGGGGGCGTGGCGGTTCGATGCGTTCAAGGCGAAAGACGACACGCCGAAGCTCGGCAGTCTCGAGATCGTAGCGGGCCGGGAGGAACGGGCGGATCTGGAGCGGGGCCGACGGATCGGGGCGGCCATCGCCGACGGGCATGTCCTGGCGCGCAATCTCCAGGCTCTCCCGGGGAACGTGTGCACCCCGCGCTACCTCACGGGCGTCGCGCGCAAGCTTGGCAAGGCCTATGGTTATCGGGTCACGGTCCTGGGCAGGGAGGACATAGCACAGGGGGAGTTGGGGGCGCTGCTTGCGGTGGCGCAGGGCACGGCGCAGGACCCGCAGCTCATCACGCTGGAATATCGCGGGGCCGGTGCCCGGAGTGCGCCGCTCTGCTTCGTCGGGAAGGGGGTCACCTTTGACTCCGGCGGGATCTCCCTCAAGCCCCCGGAAAAGATGGAGGAGATGAAGTACGACATGTCGGGCGCCGCCGCCGTGCTCGGCATGTTCGAGACGCTGGGTCACCTCAAGCCGAAGATCAATGTGGTCGGCATCATTCCAGCCTCCGAGAATCTCCCCTCCGGGACCGCCATCAAGCCCGGCGACATCGTGCGCGGCCACCTCGGTAAGACCATCGAGATCGTCAATACCGACGCGGAAGGCCGGCTCCTGCTGAGTGACGCGTTGTCGTACGCCCGGAAGTTCAAACCGGCCTGCGTCGTCGATGCGGCGACGCTGACCGGGTCGGTGGTGATCGCGCTCGGGCACCATGCAACCGGCCTCATGGGAAACGACGACCAGCTCGTCGACGAGGTGCGGCAGGCGGGCGACTTGGCGGGCGAGCGGTGTTGGCCGCTTCCGCTGTGGGACGAGTACCGGGAGCAGATCAAGTCGGACTTCGCTGACGTGAAGAACGTCGGCGGTCGGGCGGCCGGCACCATCACGGCCGGATGGTTCCTGCGCGAGTTCGTCGATCAGTTCCCGTGGGCGCATCTCGATATCGCCGGCACCGCGTGGACCGAGACCGACCGACCCGATTTGGCGAAAGGGCCCACCGGGATGGGTGTTCGGCTCTTCACCGAGCTGGTGCTGGGGCGCGCAGGGGGGTGACCGCCGCCAGGCGGGTCGCGGCGGCGCTCGCCGTCATCACGCTCGTTGCGGCACCGACCGCGGCAGGGCAGGACACGACACGGGTGCGCGCGGACAGCCTTCCTGGAGCGGCACCCGACTCCCAGATCCCACATGACCCGTTCGCGCACGGGCGCACGCTCCCAATGTTCGAGCCGGAAGTTCCACCAGGGCCCCTGCCGCCCGGAAGTCGCTACACGTTCACGCGCGATTCCCTCCTCTGGGCCGGTGCACTCACCCTCGCCGATCTGCTGGCCCGGATCCCCGGCGTCTACGTGGCCCGCGCCGGGTTCATTGGACAGCCGGAGTACGTGCAGTACGGCGGGCGCGGTGGCGCGGCGCTAGAGGTGTTCTGGGATGGCATGCGCTGGGAGCCGCTTGGGGGCGACACCGTGTTCGTGGATCCCGGCGATTTCCCGTTGACCTACTTTCGTCGCGTCGACATCGAAGTGCTTCCCGGGATGCTGCGAGCGTACCTCGTGACGGAGCGACACGAGACGCCCGTTGTGCGTTCGAAGATCCATGTGCAATCGGGGGCATTCAAGTCGGCCCAGTATGCGGCGCTGTTCCAGAAGCGCACGGCCTCGGGGATCGAGCTCGACTTGGCCGCCAACTATGCCGGCACCGACGGCCCCGGCGGTGCCGCCGGGGCGGACCTATTCGACGTGTGGGCTCGAGTGTCATGGATGCCGGACGGTCGCGTGGGGGCGAGCTATCAGATCCGACGCCAGGATGTGGACCGGGATGGTCTTCCCTCCGGAGCTGGAACGTCCGTACCCACGCGCAACGGTGCTCGCACCGACATGCTGATCACCCTCTCAGCGGCGACCCGCCCCGACGGTCTGGGCCTCAGAGTGGAAACGGGACTGGCTTCGAGCGTGTGGTCGGCCGACTCCGGTGCAGTGCTGAGCGATCACGGTGTCCGGCAGGCGCATCTGGGCGTACGGTATCGGCGTCCCAGTTGGACGGTGGATGCAGTGGGCCGAGTGGCAGACGCCCGGACCCCGGTCGGCGTGGAGGGACGGATCGGCTGGGTGCCGGTCCGCGGCATCGTGCTTGCCGCCGATGGTGGGTATCGGCGGCATCGTGGAGACCGGCACTCACAGTGGGTTCGCGGGGCGGTCGGGGTGTACCTCGGTCCGGTCACGCTTGCGGGTGAAGCGACCCTCCGAGAGGCGGTGCAAGCGCCGGCGCTCGTCGACGATTCGGTCATCCCGACTCGCGACCTCGCCGCCCGGGCCGGTCTCGACACCCGTTGGCTGTCGGGAACGGTGACGCTTGCCAGGCAGGACGCGTTTCAACCGCGTCCCTACGCCGACCTCCCGATCGTCCCGTCCCTGGGCGCGGCGGGCGAGACGACGTACCTGAGGGTCGAGGCGACGCTCCGGCCCTGGAAGGCGCTGACGCTCTCGGGTTGGTACTCCGATCCCCTCTCGGGGACGCCGGCCGGGCTGCAACCGCCGCAGCATGTGCGCGCGGCCCTCACCTGGCGCTCCAAATACTGGAGGACGTTCCGCTCCGGCGCGTTCGATCTCAAGGCGCAGGTGGCGATCGAGACCTGGGGTGCTGGGACAGCGGGCGCCCGCGCGGACGGCAGCGTGATCGCACTCCCCGAAGCGACCTTCTGGGAGACCCAGATCGAGTTCCAGTTGGTGGATTTCACCGCGTTCTGGGCCCTCAGGAATGCGCGTCTCACGGACGCGGAATACGTCCCGGGCCTCGCCTATCCGGTCAATGCACAGTATTTCGGGGTGTCATGGACGTTCGGAAATTGACTCAGCTTCGTTGCGGTGACGGGCCGCCGGACGCCGGTGCCCGTCGCACGCTGACGAGAGGGGAGAATCCGTGCCCAGATCGATGACCGGATTCGGGACGGCCGAGGGCCCGTTCGCGGGTGGACGGGTCATGGTGGAGCTGCGTACGGTCAACCACCGGCACTTCAGCGTGCAGTGCCGGCTGCCGTCAGAGCTGCAGCGGCTGGAGGCCGATCTGCGCGAGCGTCTCCGTCTGCACATGGAGAGGGGCCACGCCACCCTGTTGGTTCGATGGACGGCATCACCGGTTAGCCCGGTGAGCGTGCAGTTGGACCTGGATCGCGCTCGGAGCGTGTTGGCGGCGCTCGAGGAGCTCAAGCGGGTGCTCGGGCTTCAGGGTGACGTCGACTTGGGCTTCATCGCGCGTCAGCCCGAAGTGCTCACCTTCGCCGAGGCCGAGGTCGCGGAAACGGATGCCACACCGCTCCTAGCGCTCCTGGACGCCGTTGCGTCTCAGGTGGTCGAGACGCGGGAGCGCGAGGGGTCGTCACTGGCCACCGATCTCGACGAACGCCTGACGACCATCGAGTCCCGCCTCGGCGACATCGGAGCGCAAGCGCCCGAGCGCCTGGTCGCGGAGCGGGACCGACTCCGGCAGGCCGTCACCGAGCTGTTGGATGGGCGTGCCGCGGACGAAAACCGGCTCGCTCAGGAGATCGCGTTCTTGGCAGACAAGATGGACATCACCGAAGAGATCGTACGGTTGCGGACCCACGTTGGCGCGTTTCGGGAGGCTCTCGCCTCCCGGAGCGCGGTGGGCCGGCGCCTGGCGTTTCTCGGGCAGGAGATGCTTCGCGAGGTGAATACCATCGGCTCGAAGGCGAACGACGCCGTCATCACGGCTGCCGCCATTGACCTCAAGGCCGAGCTCGAGAAGGTGCGGGAGCAGGTGGAGAATCTGGAGTGACGCCCAGCCTGCTCATTCTCTGCTCTCCGTCGGGAGCGGGTAAGACGACGCTCGCCAGGCGTCTCGTGACGTCGCGGACGGATGTCGGGTTCAGCGTGTCGGCGACCACCCGCCCACCGCGCGAAAACGAGCGCCCCGGTGTAGATTACTATTTCTACACCTGGGAGGAATTCTGCCGGCGGCGTGATGCCGGCGAGTTTCTCGAGTGGGCGGAGTACAGCGGTCACCTGTACGGCACGCTCAACGCTGAAGTCGAACGGGAGCTGGGGCGAGGACGCCACGTGCTCCTCGACATCGAGATCCAGGGTGCCTGGCAGGTGCGCGCGAGCCGTCGCGATGCGGTGGCGATCTTCGTGCTCCCGCCGTCGGCCGAGGTGCTGATCGCGCGGCTCAGGGGCCGGGGCTCGGAATCCCCCGAAGAGGTGCAGCGTCGGCTGGCTCGGGCCGACGAGGAGTTGCAGGCGGCACCCAATTTCGATCACGTCGTGGTGAACGAGCGGTTGGACCGAGCGCTCGAAGAGATAGCCGAGATCATTGACGGGGGTGGGGTTCGGGCGCAACGCCTGCCCGACGTCGAAGCACGGGTCCGGACGTTGCGGCGCGACCTCGCCCGGTACCGTCAAGAGAACACGAACTCAGGAACGCGTCAGGTCTAGAGGAGCAGATGTACGTATTCACGCCGGAAGACTTGGCCGATCGCGCGGGCACCAAGTACTTGGGGGTGCTGGCTGCGGCGAAGTTCGCACGTTTTGTCAACGACTTCCCGCGGGATCGGTCGCTCGACGAGAAGAAACTCACCACCCAAGCCCTCGAGAGCCTGGTATCGGGAGCGCTCAACTTCCGCCTGGTTCGGCGCCGTCGTCACGAGACGTGAGCCTCGCCGGCCGGCGCGTCGTCCTCGGCGTGTCGGGGGGGATCGCCTGTTATAAGTCATGCATCCTCGCCCGGCGGCTGACGGAGTGCGGCGCGGCGGTTGACGTCATCCTCACGGCGGCCGCGACGGAGTTTGTGCGGCCGCTCACCTTCGAAGCGCTCACGCGACGACCGGTCCATACCTCTCTCTGGGACCGGGACCGAGCCCTCGCCCACATCGATCTCGCCCGCACACCGGATGTCATCGTCGTCGCACCGGCGACGGCCAATCTCCTTTCCCGGGCGGCGCAGGGTCTTGCAGACGATCTGCTGACCGCCGTGCTCCTCGCCACGCGGGCCCCGGTGCTCGTGGCGCCCAGCATGAACGACGAGATGTACGCCAACGCTGCGACCCAGCGGAGTCTGGCAATGGTTCGCGAGCGTGGTTGGGCCGTCGTCGGGCCGGCGATCGGTGCGCTCGCCGAGGGGCCGAGCGAGCGTCCCGGCAGAATGGCGGAGCCGGAGGACATCCTGGCCGAGGTGGAACGGCTGATCGTCGGCGCCGACAGCCGCCTCAGCGGTCGGCGGGTGCTGGTCACAGCGGGACCGACGAGAGAGCCGCTCGATGCGGTCCGAGTCCTCACCAATCCGTCAAGCGGAAAGATGGGCTACAGCCTCGCGGCGAGAGCCTTTGCGCGCGGGGCCGAGGTGATTCTCATAGCCGGGCCAACCACCCTGCCGCCACCGTACGGACCCGAGGTGGTTCGGATCACGACCACCGCGGAGTTGCTCCAAGCCGTGGAACAGCGGCTGCCGGATGCGGACGTGCTGATCATGGCGGCTGCGCCCGCGGATTTTGCCCCGCGCGTCGTGGCTGACGGCAAGCCGTCGCGCTCGGACGGCGGTTTCAACCTGGATCTCGTGCCCACACCCGACGTTCTGGAGCTGACCACGGCGCGGCGCAAGCCTGGGGCGGTCACCGTGGGCTTCGCGCTGGAAACCGGAACCGCGACGGAGCGAGCCCGGAGCAAGCGGGATCGGAAGGGTCTGGATCTCATCGTCCTCAATCGCGCCGACGAGTTGGGCAGCGGCTTCGAGGTGGACACCAACCGCGTGACCTTGATCGGGGAGCACGGCGAGACGCCGCTCGAACTGTTGCCCAAGCCCGAGGTAGCAGATCGCATCCTCGACGCGGTCGAACGGTTGCTGTGACGGACCCGCGGTCGCTCTTCGCACGATATCTGCGGCAGCGCATGGAGCTCGCCGATCCGCCCTTGTTCTTCGACGGGGCAGCGCCGGACGTACCCCCAGTGGGTGCCGTGCAGGCCGGACTGCCCAGCGACCAGCCACCACCGCGTTGGCTGCGGGATGCCCCGCCGATCCCGCAGCGGGGAATGGTGGTGCCGGCCCCGCCACGGGATCTGTTCAACGCCGATCCCCTGGCACAACTCGACCTGGATGCACTGGCGCAGCGCATCCGGACCTGCCGACTCTGCCCCCTGTGTGAGTCCCGGACCCATGCCGTGCCGGGCGAGGGGCCGGTGGACGCGCGGCTCGCGGTGGTGGGCGAAGGCCCCGGGGCGACCGAGGACGAAACCGGCCGGCCGTTCGTGGGTCGGGCCGGCGAGCTGCTCACGGAAATTTTGTCCGCAATCGATCTTCCGCGGGAGCAGGTGTACATCTGCAACGTGGTCAAGTGCCGTCCGCCGGCCAACCGCAAGCCGAATCCGAGCGAAATCGAGGCATGTGTTCCCTACCTGTACCGCCAACTTGAATTCCTGCGGCCAGCGGTGATACTTGCTATGGGAGGGACGGCAGCGGAGACGCTGCTCGGCATTCGACAGCCGCTCGGCGCCATGCGCAAGAAGGTGCACGACTTCCGAGGTATCCCGCTGGTGGTCACCTACCATCCGGCGGCGCTGCTCCGCAACCCCCATTGGAAGAAGCCCACGTGGGATGACGTCCGTATCGCACGCCAGCTCGTCGCCCAGTCCAGCTGACGCTCACGCCGCGCGGCAGACCCCCTGGAGTGAGGAGGCCGAACAGGCCGTCCTCGGGGCGATGCTCATAGACCAGGACGCCGCGCTCAAGGCGGCCCAACTCCTGGGCGACACCGCGTTCTACCGAGATGCACACCGACGGATCTTCCGCGCCATGATGCAGTTGCTCGAAAAGGGCGATGTCATCGACCCCATCGTCCTGCGCGACCATCTCCAGCGCCGCGGCGACCTCGAATCGGCCGGTGGTGTCGAGTACATCGCTGACCTCCTCGACGTCGTCTCGACCGCTGCCAACGTCGAGTACCACTGTCGCATCGTCAGGGACCGAGCGTTGCGCCGTCGGCTGATCGAGGCGGGGACCTCCATCGTACAGGCGGCGTACGAGGGACCGCATGAGGTCGATGACCTCCTCGACCAGGCCGAACAACGCGTGTTCGATGTCTCGTTCCAGCGATCGATCCGCGAAGCGGTACGGCTCAAGACGCTGGTGTGGGACACGATGGAGCGCATCGAAGCGCGCCATCACGGAGAGGAATCGGTACACGGTGTGCTCAGCGGGTTCAAAGATTTGGACGTGCTCACGAACGGGTTCCAGCCGAGCGACCTCATCATCGTGGCGGCACGTCCGTCCATGGGGAAATCGTCGCTGGTCCTCAACATGGCGACGCACGCCGCGATCGAAGCGAAGGTCCCGGTGGCGATGTTCTCGTTGGAGATGGCCAAGGATCAACTGGTGGAGCGAATGCTGTCGTCCGAGAGCCTGGTGGACCTGCACCGGTTCCGACGTGGTAAGCTCCTCGAGGAGGATTTCTCCAAACTCTCCTACGCGGTCGGCATCCTGGGGCAAGCGCCCATCTGGATCGACGACACGCCCGCCTTGAACCTGCTCGAGCTGCGCTCCAAGGCTCGCCGTCTGAAGGCGGAACACGACATCGGGATGTTCGTGATCGACTACATGCAGCTCCTGAACGCTCCCAGAGAATCGGAAAACCGTCAGGCCGAAATCAGCTTCATCTCTCGCTCGCTGAAAGCGCTCGCCCGGGAATTGCGGACGCCGATCGTGGCACTCTCGCAGCTCTCGCGGGCGCCCGAGCAACGTGGCAAAGACCGACGGCCCATGTTGTCCGATCTCCGCGATTCCGGGGCGATCGAGCAGGATGCCGATCTCGTGATCTTCATCTACCGGGCGGAGATGTACAGATCGGTGATGGAGAAGGAGGCCGATGCCCGCGAGGGCACGGCAGAGATCATTCTCGCCAAGCACCGGAACGGTCCGACGGGCACGATCACCCTCGCGTTCCGCAAGGAGTGCACGCGGTTCGCCGACTACAGCGAGCGCGCTCCCCAAGGATTCGATGCCGCGTAACCGCTCCGTGTATCGCTGCGCGGAGTGCGGTGCGGAGCATCCGAGGTGGGCAGGGAGGTGTGACTCCTGCGGCGAGTGGAATACGCTGGTTGAAGAGCCGGTTCGGCGCGCGCGGAAATCTGGTGACCGACTTGGGGCGGGTGCCGAACCCGTCTTGTTGTCCCGCATCGCCTCGGAGAGACTGCATCGGTGGCCGACGGGCCTCGCCGAGTTCGACTTCGCGGTCGGAGGCGGTCTGGTACCCGGCTCGCTCGTGCTCGTCGGTGGCGAGCCCGGAATTGGCAAGTCCACGCTCCTGCTCCAATGCGCGGCGCGCCTGGTGGCGGGTGGCGTCCCCGTGCTGTACGTCTCCGGCGAGGAATCGCCAGAGCAGGTGCGGCTGCGGGCTGACCGAATCGGGGAAGAGGCCGGCGCGGTTTACCTCCTTCCGGAGGTTCGTGTCGACGCCATCCTGAGTCGCGCCGCGTCGCTCCACAGCCGCGTGGTATTCGTCGACTCCATCCAGACCATGTACACCGACGACTTGGAGGGTGCCCCGGGCAATGTCGGCCAGGTCCGCGAGTGTGCAGCGCGGCTGATGCGGTTCGCCAAGGAGAGCGGAGCGGCGGTCGTGCTGGTGGGCCACGTGACGCGCGGGGGGATCATCGCGGGCCCGAAGACGCTGGAGCACATCGTCGACACGGTGCTCTACTTCGAGGATGACGGCGGCTCGGATTTCCGGATTCTTCGCGCGGTGAAGAACCGGTTCGGCTCTGTTGACGAGGTGGGTGTCTTCGAGATGACGGGGGCCGGACTCCGACCCGTGGAGAACCCGTCCGCGGCGTTTCTGTCGGGTCGTCAGACAAACACCCCTGGCTCCGCGGTGGCGGCCCTGATGGAGGGATCCCGGCCGGTGTTGGTGGAGATTCAGGCGCTCGCGTCCAAGACCGGGTTCGGCACGCCTCAGCGAGTGGCGACCGGCCTGGAGCACCGGCGACTGGCGGTGCTGTTGGCCGTGCTGGAGCGACGCGCCGGTCTCGTGTTCCGCGACCTCGACGTGTTCGTCAACGTGACTGGTGGCGTGCGCCTCATCGAGACAGCCTCGGACCTCGCGGTGGTGGCAGCGTTGAGTTCGACGCTACACGACATCGCGCTTCCGGCCGACGCGATGTTCGTGGGTGAGGTGGGTCTCGGTGGCGAAGTGCGGCCCGTCGGAGGTGTGGAGCGCCGCATAGCGGAGGCGGAGCGCTTGGGTTTCCGGCAGGTTTTTCTCCCCGGCCGCAGTCGTCCGTCCACCGCGCTCGACCTCGTGTCCATCAACCATGTGTCCGAGCTCTGGAAGCGCATTGCCGCCTGATACCGGCGTGCTGATCGCTGCCGGCGGGATGGGGGAACGAATGGGGCCCGGCATCCCCAAACAGTTTCGTCCTATTCGGGGTGTGCCAATGCTGCTCCGCGCCGTCCGGCCTTTTGCCCAGCACCCGCGAGTGAAGGAGATCGTGGTGGCACTTCCGGAGGACGCCGCTGCGGCGCCTCCTTCCTGGCTGCGCGACGTTGCCGGCGAGCGTCTCAGGATCGTTGCCGGCGGTAGGACCAGGGCGGATTCGGTGTACGCCGCGATGTCGGTGTTGGACGCGGCGTGTGCGATCGTGCTCGTGCACGACGCTGCCCGTCCGTTCGTCACCGTCGAGACGATCGATGCCGTGATCGAGCGCGCGGCGGCGGGAGTGGCCGCGGTCCCGGCTGTCAGGGTGGGGGACACCTTGAAGCGGGTCAAGCCGGGAACGGCGCGGGTGCTCGAGACGGTCGATCGCTCGGATCTCTGGCGGGCGCAGACACCCCAGGGGTTCCCACGCACCGTCCTGGAATCGGCATTTGCCTCAGTAAAGCCGGCGGCTCGCGCGGCATACACGGATGAAGCGGCGCTGATCGAGTCCACCGGTGGACGGGTGGAGATCGTCCCCGATCGGGTTGGCAACCTCAAGGTCACCACCGAGGAGGACTTTCTCCTTGCGGAGTACCTCGTCGCGCCATGAGCCTCGTGCCGTTTCGCACGGCGGCCCAGATCGGCGAGGCCGTTCTCGTCGTGGGGGAGCACCTCGAGCGGGGCGGACTTCTCGCCTATCCCACCGAGACCGTCTATGGCCTGGGCTCCCGAACGAGGAGCGAGGACGTGAACGCCCTATCGCAGCTCAAAGGCCGACGTGCCGGCAAGGCTTTCCTCCTGTTGGTGTCCAGCCGAGCGATGGCAGAGGCGCAGGGGCTCCGCTTCACGAAGGCAGCCCGCGTCTTGTCCGATCTCTATTGGCCCGGCCCGCTGACGCTCGTATTATCCGGCGGCGAGCGTCACCTCCCTGATGCCTTGCGTGGGCCGGAGGGCGGGATCGCCGTGCGGTGGACGTCGCACGCCGGCCTCCAGCGGCTGATCACTGAGCTGGGATATCCGATCACCTCGACCTCGGCCAACCGACCCGGACATGCGACGGCACCAGGACCCGGGGCCATCGTCGAGGCGTTCGCCGAAGCGGTGAGCGCCGGGACCTTGGTGGTCCTGGACGGCGGGACCCTGGGCAACCTCCCACCTTCGACGGTCCTGGATTGCACGGGGCGGACCCCCCACGTCATCCGGGAAGGTGCCATACCGCTCCGTGAGCTGCGGAGCGCCGCCGGGAGCTACGCGCCGTAATGCACGTCCTCTTCGTGTGCACCGGCAACATCTGCCGCAGCCCGCTCGCCGAAGCGCTTCTCAGACGGGAGTTGGATCGGCGCGGGTTGGACGGCATCGACGTCTCGTCGGCCGGGACGGGAGCGTGGGAGGGAACACCCGCCTCCGAAGGCGCGTACCTGGTGGGGCTCGAGCACGATCTCGATCTGTCGAGCCACCGCGCGCGGCTCTTGACGCGGGAGCGGGTCGGGGAGTCCGACTTGATCCTCACCATGGCCCGCCACCATCGCCTCCGTGCCGAAGACCTCGGCGCGAGGAATCGAGCAACCCTTCTGGGCGACTACGTCGGTCTGAGCGGCGATCGCGCCGAGGTCGCCGACCCTTTTGGCAGTGATATCGAGGTGTACCGCGAGACCTATGAGCAACTCGAAGATATGATCACGGCTGCCGTCGATCGCCTCGAGCGAGAGGGGAATGAAGCGTAGCATACTGGGTAGGTCCGGCGCGGGCGGCAGAGAGATCCCGATGGGATCTACCGGTGTCTCGGGACGTGTTCCATGAGCTGGAAGTTGCTCTCCACACTCGAGCGCCTGCTCCTGCCAAACGCCTGTATCGCGTGCGGGCAGGCGGTGGAGCGGCGCCGCCCCGACGCTCTGATCTGTACCGTCTGCATCGCGCGATTGGCTCCGTTGGTCGGCGGGTGCGACCGGTGTCGTCAACCGCTGCCGCCGGTGGGTCCATGTCGCTTCTGTGCGGAGTGGACGGCCTCGATGGCGTGGGTCAGGAGCGCGGTCTGGTTGGGCGAAGAGGCGCGCGCGATCGTGCATCACCTCAAATACGATGGCTACGTGGCGCTTGGGCCGGACATCGCGCGGGTCGTTGCACGACACGTGACACCCCGATACCCGGCGTGCCTGATCCCGATTCCGTTGGGACACCGGCGGCTGAAACGGCGTGGGTACAACCAGGCCGAGATCCTCGCGCGGGCGCTGGGGGAATTATGGGACGTGCCCGTCGTTCCCGGTGTGCTCCGTCGCCTTCGCGAAACGGGACCCCAGACCTCACTCGATGCCGCCGCGAGGGAAGCCAACGTCGCCGGGGCGTTCCGGGCATCCCGGTGCCCCCCGGATGTCCGGTGGTCGGCATCGCGCTCAGGGGCGAAGCAAGCGTCGGTTATATTGGTCGACGACGTGCTCACGACCGGGGCAACCATGTCGGCTGCGGCCCAGGCACTATTGGAGGGGGGATGGCCCGAGATCGGCGCGGTGACCTTTGCCCGCGCCCTCCCATACTCAGCGAAAGCGGTGGCGGCGTGATCTGCCGGCCCATTGTCGCGGTCAAGAGAATTACACCGTCGCGCGAGCGACCAGAGAGCTTCTGATAGCTATGGAGGTGAGGATGGCGATGAAAGTGGGGATCAACGGATTCGGACGAATCGGCCGTAATGTCCTGCGGGCCGCGGTGCGGAGCAAGGCCAAGCTGGACATCGTTGCCGTCAACGATATCACCGATGCCGAAACGCTCGCGCACCTGCTCAAGTACGATTCGGTGCATGGCCGGTTCCAGGGCAAAGTGGAGGCCAAGAAGAGCGCGATCGTCGTGGACGGTCGCACCATCGAGGTTCTGTCCGAGAAGGACCCCGCGAAGCTCCCGTGGAAGAAGCTCGGGGTGAACGTGGTGCTCGAATCCACCGGCATCTTCCGGAGCAAGGAGACTGCCGGGGCCCATCTCACGGCCGGCGCGAAGAAGGTGATCATCAGCGCCCCCGGCAAGAACGAGGACATCACGATCGTGATGGGGGTGAACCACGATCGGTACGACCCGGCGGCCCACCACATCATCTCCAACGCCTCGTGCACTACCAATTGCCTGGTCCCGGTGGTCAAGGTGATCCTCGACAGCTTCGGGTTCGTGCGGGGGTTCATGACCACCGTGCACAGCTATACCAACGATCAGCGGATCCTGGACCTGCCTCACAAAGACCTGCGGCGAGCTCGGGCGGCCGCCCTGAACATCATCCCGACGACTACCGGCGCGGCGAAGGCGACGGGTCTGGTGATTCCTGCGCTCAAGGGCAAGATCGACGGCGTGGCGCTACGGGTACCCACCGCCAACGTGTCCCTCGTCGATGTGACGTGCGTGGTCGAGAAGTCGACAAATGGCGAGGCAGTCAACGATGCGTTCAGGGCTGCCGCCGCAGGGCCGCTCAAGAACATCCTCGCCGTGAGTGACGAACCGCTCGTATCCAGCGACTACATCGGCAACCACGCGTCCAGTACCGTCGATGCGTTGAGCACCAACGTGGTGGACGGGACACTGGTCCACGTGTCGTCCTGGTACGACAACGAGATGGGGTATTCCGCCCGCTGTGTGGACCTGCTGCAGTACATCGGACAGCGGCTGACATGAAGCGGACGCTCTCGGCCCTCGAGGGACAACCGCTCGAGGGCCAGCGTGCCTTTGTTCGTGTGGACTTCAACGTTCCGTTGCGGGAGGGGACCGTCGCCGATGCGACGCGGATCGTCGCGTCGCTCCCCACCATCCGGTGGCTCAGGGAGCGAGGGTGCCGGGTGATTCTGGCGTCCCACCTTGGGCGTCCCAAAGGAGAACGGAAGGCAGAGTTCTCGCTGCGACCGGTCGTGTCGGTCCTCGAGCGGGAGCTCGGGATCCCGGTAGCGTTCCTCGAAGATGCGGTGTCCCCCGATGCGCAGCAGGCGACACGCCGCCTCAAGCGCGGTGACGTGCTTCTGCTCGAGAACACGCGTTTCTACCCGGGTGAAGAACGAAACGACCCCGACCTGGCGGACGCCTTCGCGAAGCTTGGCGATCTCTACGTCAACGATGCGTTCGGGTCTGCACACCGCGCCCACGCATCGACCGAAGGCGTGGCGCGTCGACTCAAGCCGGCGGTCGCGGGCTTCCTGATGGCGAAGGAGCTCGCGTATCTGCAGGGGGCGCTTGCCGATCCGGCCCGGCCGTTCGTTGCCGTGCTCGGTGGGGCCAAGATCTCTGGCAAGATCGACGTCATCGAGGCGCTGCTCCCCAAAGTGGACGAGATCCTGATCGGTGGAGCGATGGCCAACACGTTCTTCGCAGCCATGGGGCTGGAAGTGGGCACGTCGTTGGTGGAGCCCGACCGATTCGCGCTGGCCAAGGACCTCCTCGGGCGGGCCGGCCCCAAGCTCGTGCTGCCGAGCGGTGTGACGGTGGCGCAGACGCTGGAGCCCGGCGCGCCGCATAGAAACGTTCCCCGTGAGCGCATCGAGCCCGGGTGGGCCGTCTACGACATCGACGAGGACGCCGCCGCGGAATACACGCAGCGGATCGGCAGGGCGAAAACCGTCGTCTGGAACGGCCCGATGGGTGTGTTCGAGACTCCGCCGTTCGACGCCGGTACGGTCGCTGTTGCCCGGGGCCTCGCCGTCGCGTCGGATCGGGGGGCCACGACGATCGTTGGCGGCGGTGACTCGGTGGCGGCCGTCAAGCAGGCCGGGCTCGAGTCCAAGATGACGCACGTCTCGACCGGGGGCGGCGCATCGCTCGAGCTGCTGGAAGGCAAAGAACTCCCCGGGGTAGCCGCGTTGGACGACGCATGAAACGACTGATTTTCGCAGCAAACTGGAAGATGCACCTGGGTCCCGAGGCCGCGCGCGGCTACATGGAGACGTTTCTGGCTCGGGTCCCGCTACTCGACGATCGAGAAGCGTGGTTCTTCCCGGCGGCGGTCGCGCTCCACGCTGTGGCAGAGGCTGCCAGGGGCAGAGGCGACCTCGCGGTTGGGGCGCAAAACGTCCATTGGGAGGAAAAAGGGGCGTTCACCGGTGAGGTGAGTGCCCCGATGATCCTCGATGCCGGCGCCACGGCAGCGCTCGTCGGCCATTCCGAGCGCCGCCATGTGTTCGGCGAGACCGATGCCGAGACCGGCCGCAAGGTCCGGTCGCTCCTGGCGCACGGTCTCACGCCCGTGCTCTGCGTGGGCGAGAAGCTCGAGCAGCGCGAGGCAGGGGTGACCCTCTCCGTGGTGGGTCGACATCTGGGCGTGCTGGAAGACCTCGACGCGCGGGCGTTGGCGAAAGTGGTGATCGCGTACGAGCCGGTGTGGGCCATCGGAACCGGCAAGACGGCCACCCCGGCCGATGCGGTGGAGGTGCATGCGTTCATCCGGGACTTCATGGGCAGGGAAGGGGCGGATCCGGGTCAGACGCGCATCCTCTATGGGGGGAGCGTGAAGCCCGACAACATCGCGGACCTCGTTGGAGAGTCGGAGATCGACGGGGTCTTGGTCGGAGGAGCGTCACTGGACCCGGTGACGTGGGGCACGATGGTCCAGACACCGCTCGATTGACTTGGCTGCTGAACCGGCTATCTTGCGGCCCGATACGAGCTAAGCATGTTCACACTGTTCTTGATCATCCTGATTCTCGTCGCCGTTGCCATGGTGACGGCCATCCTGCTCCAGGCTGGAACGGGCGGGGGCCTTGCGGCTATGGGCGGCGGCGCATCCAGCGATTCGTTTCTCGGTGGCCGGCAAGCGACGACGATTCTCACAAAGGCGACGTGGTGGCTCGGAGGGATCTTTCTCGGTCTGTCACTTCTGCTGGCCGGCATGAGCACGAGGACCTCGATGCCCCGGTCGGTGCTGGACAGTGAGCCGGTTGCACCGGCCCCGATCGTTCCCCCGACCCAGCTCCCCTTGAACGTGGAGCCCGAGCAATCCCCGGGGACGACACCGCCGCAGCCCCAGAACTAGTGGCGACGACGCAGCCCGCCTACGTGCTGCTCGAAGATGGCGCGTGGTTCCCCGGAACCGCGCGCCATTCGTTTCCCCATACGCCCGGGGAAGTGGTCTTCACCACCAACCTGACCGGGTACCAGGAGGTCTTCACCGATCCCTCGTACCTGGGACAGATCGTCGTCATGACGGCGACGATGATCGGCAACTACGGGACGAACGACGAGGACATGGAGTCTGGCAGGCCTCAGGTCACGGCCGTGGTCGTTCGCGAGCTGGCGCGCCAACACTCCAGTTGGCGTGCCACGGGCGCGTTGGACGCGTGGCTCGCCGAACGTGGGATCCCGATCATCGAGGGAATCGATACCCGGCGCCTCACGCGGCACATCCGGTCGGCGGGCGCGATGCGTGGCATCGTCGCCCTGGGTGAGCAACCGAGTGACGAGGCGCGCCGCGCTCTGGACGCGAGCCCCCGCATGGAAGGTCTCGACCTCGCCTCGCGAGCCACCGTCCCAGACGAGCGGGAGGTCGGTGACGGATCGGCCCGGTTCCATGTGGTGGCGTACGACTTCGGGATGAAGCGCAACATCCTGCGAATCCTCACGTCACTCGGATGCCGAGTCACGGTGGTCCCCGCGACCACGCCAGCCGCCCGCGTGCAGGAGCTCGGTCCCGATGGGGTCTTTCTTTCCAACGGTCCCGGCGACCCCGCTGCTGTCCGGTACGTGCTGCCGGAGATCAGGCACCTCGCCGACACCGGTCTGCCCACGTTCGGCATCTGTCTCGGTCACCAACTGCTCGCACTGGCCTTCGGCGGCGAGACCGACAAGCTTCCCTATGGCCATCGGGGTGGAAACCATCCCGTTCGCGACTTCCAGACTGAGCGAGTTCTGATTACCAGCCAGAATCACGGATTTGCAGTCAGGGGAACAAGTAAGGTCGTGTCAGGTACCAAAGCACTTGAGGTGACTCACCGTAACCTCAATGATGACACGGTGGAAGGTGTTAGACACCTCGAGCTGCCAGCGTTCGGTGTGCAGTACCATCCGGAGGCCTCTCCGGGCCCTCATGACGCCCAAGGGCACTTCAGGGAATTCGTCCAAGCTCTTGACAGTCAACGGTTAAGCCGATATTAATGTCGGCCCAACGCCGTGCTTCCGACGGGGCATGGCGGCCGCCACCCGGGGCTCATCGAGAGAGGACCAATGACCAAGGCGGATCTCGTCGAGAAGGTCACGGCCACCATAGCCCGGACGGCCGGGCCGATGATCTCCAAGAAGGACTGCGCGCGGGTCGTCGACGCGTTCCTCGAGGCTATCAAGCTCTCGCTCTCGGATCAGAACAACATCGAGATCCGCGGGTTCGGAACCTTCAAGATTCGACGGCGCAAGACGCGGATGGCGCGGAATCCTAGGACGGGTGATCCGGTGGAGGTTGCTGCGCGGCCCGTGCCAGTGTTCAAGCCATCCAAGGAGTTGCGCGGCATGGTCGCCTCTTCGGAGGACGATGGGGAGCCGACGGTGGTGGGGGGCTGATCGGGCACGGACGTCGGGGTAACGCCGGCCCAAGCAGGGCCGACAGCGCGGGGCGGTCGCCGACAGGTGACCGCCCCGCTTGCCGTCCGAGTCCCCGGGTTTTGTTCAGTGCCGGTTCCGGAACGCCTCGTAGAGCCGGGTGTGCTTGGTCTCGAGCGAGACCTCGACCCCCTGAATGAACGCCCGCTCCACCTGCGTCACGATTTGGAGCGGATCGCCATCGGTGACGATGAGGTCCGCCCGTTTGCCGACGTCGATGCTGCCCATCTCGCTCCCGAGACCGAGGATCTCGGCCGGGTTCAGTGTGACGGCACGGAGCGCCTCGTCTTGAGGCAGACCGAAGGCCACGGCTTTGGCAGCGTGATAGGGGAGGTTGCGGACGTTGCTCACGTCATCCGTCGCGAACGCTACTCGCACACCGGCGGCGTGCAGAAAGGCAGCGTTTTCCCACCCGGCGGTAAGCGGATCGTCGCGATCCATTGTCGGCGAGAGCGCCGAGCCCACGATCACCGGAATCGAGCGAGAGGCAAGCTCACCGGCAACCCGGAACGCTTGATCGCCACCCACGACGACGGCCTGGATCTCCGGGAACTTGTCGAGGAATAGCAGCAGCGATCGAATGTCCCGCTCGCGTCGCACCATGAAGAGCACCGGGATCCTGCCCGTCACGGCCGGCGCGAGGGATGCCACCAGGAAGCGGTGGCGATTCGTGATGTTCGGATCGAAGCGGGCCGTGGGATCATCGTGCGTGGCCGTACCCTTGGCATAGAGAACGGCCCGCTCGAACAGGGTAACCAACTCTTCGAGATTGTCACCCTCCAAGCTGGGCTCGTCCCACGGATCTCCCTTTGGACTGGGGAAGGCCACAACTAGGGCACCGCTGTCCCGGATGGCCATCCGTTCGGGTGTGTCGCCGTGGAGCTGAATCACCGATCCCATGCCTCGGATGACGCCACTCGCGGGCGCCGTGAGGACGGTCAGGATACCGTTGGCGCGGGCAACCGGGATCGCTTCACTGTGCGGATGGACACCCGTGAGTGCGCGAATGTGCGGGTTGTAGCGCCCGACCTCCCGGTCATCGCGACTCGCCGCCACCTGCCCGATCTCCACCATCCCCAGCTGGGTCATCGGATCGATCATGCCCGGGTACAGGTGCTTTCCGGCCAGGTTGATCACGGTGGCGCCGTCCGGAATGGTGACCTCGCCCGCTGACCCGACGGCCTGGATCCTCCCGCTGGCCACTAACACCACGCCGCTCTCAATCGGAGGGCGTGATGCGGGGTGCACCGTAGCTCCCACGAGAGCCGTCACCTGACCCTGCTGTCGGGGTGTACCCAGCAGGTCGATTCCAGCGCTCGGTCCCCGCGTGGCGGCGCCGCGCTCGGTCGTCAGCGCGTCGGGCTGCGAGGGAGCCGGAGAGATGGACGGCGACACGGCGTCAGGAACCACCGGTGTCTGCGGCGGTGGCCGGACCGGATCCCCCCGAGTCTCGGCCTCCCGCAGGCGATCGTAATACACGATGCCGTCGACGATCGTCTTCTCCACGCGGCTGTAGGCGTCGAACGGGTCGCCCGACAACAGCACCATGTCGGCCTGTTTCCCAACCTGGAGGGTACCCACTTTGTCGTCGATACGGAGGATCTCGGCAGGGTACCGTGTGAGCATGCGCAGGGCGTCTTCTTTCGGGACGCCGCCGTACTTCACCGCCTTGTTGAACTCGTAGGCCATGAACGAGCTCAAATTGCTCCCAGTGTCATCGGAATTGATTGCCGTCTTCACGCCGTGCTCGTACATGATGGCCGCGTTGTACGGGATTGCGTCGTAGGCCTCGAGCTTGTAGGCCCACCAATCGCTGAACGTGCCTGCTCCTGCGCCGTGGGCCGCGATCTCGTCGGCGACCTTGTAGCCCTCGAGCACGTGCGTGAAGGAGTTGATCTTGAACCCGAACCGCTCGGCCACGCGCAGCAGCATCACGATCTCATCTGAGCGATACGAGTGTGCCGTGACGAGAATCCGGCCGTCCATCACATCGACGAGCGCCTCCAACCGCAGGTCCCTCCGGGGTGGCACCCGGAATGCCCTGGGGTTCGCCCGGTATGCGTCCCAGGTCTTCTTGTACTCCTGCGCGCTGGAGAAGGCCCCGACGTAGACCGCTTCGACGCCCTCTCGGCTGGCGGGGAAGCGCTGTTGTCCCTGGCCTCCGAAGTTCTTGCGGGTGACGTTCTCGCCGAGTGCGAACTTGATCGTCTGCGGCGCGCCCTCGACCAGGAGTTTGCGACCGTCCTCCATGCCCCAGCGCATCTTGATGATCGCGCTCTGGCCACCGATGGGATTGGCGCTCCCATGCAGCACCTGCGCGGTAGTGACGCCGCCCGACAGCGCACGATAGATGCCGAAGTCCTCCGGATCCAGCGCATCGATGACGCGCACCTCGGCCGAGATCGGCACGGATCCCTCGTTGGTCGAGCGCATGCCGATGTGCGTATGCTCGTCGACCAGCCCGGGGATGGCCGTCAGACCGCTGCCATCGACGACAGGCACACCGCGTGGGGCCGGGAGATCGGACCCGATGGCGCGGATCGCTCCATCCCGTATGAGGATCGACACGTTGCGATGGACCGTGTCATTTGCCGTCCACACCGCGTCGAGGTTCCGAACGAACAGATCCCCGCGCGGCACAGCCACCGCGCCGGGCTCGATCTGCGCCTTCCACTGCGCCGACGCCGACGGCGTCACGACCGCCGTCATGAGCGCGGCAGTGAGGAGCGTGCGTGCGATGCTCATTCGTTCCCCCTCTCGGGCGTGCCGGTACGCCGTGCCTTCCATGAGAAGTCACCCATTGGGCCGCCGCCGGTTCCTGATGCCTCGTCTCCCTCGACGGTCCCCTTGACGTCGAACTCCATCGTCTCGCCACCTACGCTCAGCACCCACGTGCACGTGAAAGACGTGCCTGAGACAGCGCCGCTCTGGATCTGCATGGTCCCCATGTCGATGACCAGGGTGCCGCTGAATTCGGCCCCGTCCTGCTCGAGCGTCATCCTGCCGCCCATGCCCTCGCCGCCCGCGTCGATGTCGACCGTCCAGGTACCCGTCATGTCGACGGCGGGGGCCTCACCGCTCCCCGGCTTGGCGCTCGGCTTGCCCCGATCCAGTGCTCCTTCGACGAATGTGTACGCGATCTTGGTCTCTTCGGCGAAGAGAGGACCGTCAGCCACGACGAACGTCGCCGGTAGCCCGCTTTCGATCCGGGTCAGGGATGGGGCACCCAGGAGTTCGGCCGGCGTGACGGTGAGGGCGCGGAGCGCGTCCGCCTCACCCAGACCGTACTCGATCGCTTTGCGCGCACCTCCCCGCAGGTCGGCCTTCCCGCCTCCGCTGGTGAGCGCAAACCGCACCCCCGCCGCTGCGAGTTTCCCCGGGTTGGCGTACAGCTGCTCGAGATCCCGCTTCTCGCGTTCGGCCGCGGCATCGAGCGGCTTCGGCGCCTGCGGGGCAACCGAATCGGGCTGATCAGCCTCGGGCTTCTTCTTCTCGGGCTTCCACTGCTTCGGCTCGGGGAAATCCAAGGATACGAGCACCGGGACGTTCCGCCGCTTCAGGGGGCCGGAAACCTTCCATGCTTCGTCTCCGCCCATGATGATGGGCGAAAAGCCGTACTCTTCGGCCAGCCGCAGCACCAATCGAATGTCCTCCGCCTTGTCGGCGGCAAAGAACACCGGCACTTGGCCGGTCATCACCGTGCGAAGCACTTCGTAGTCGGGATCCCAGGGCGGTGCGGCCACGCCGCGAGGATCGCGCCGGTAGGCTGCCACATGCGCCCCGTGGTGGCGGGCGTCTTCGAGGCTCTGGCGAATGAACGCCGCCACCGCGAACAGCGTGCCCGGATACGCCCCTCGCGCTCCCTGCAGCGTAAACACGGGCCCCAGCTCTGGATTGAGTACCAGACCAGTCGGGACGTCGGCACCCTTCCGGTTGACCAGCACGGCGCCGCGACCGGGCATCACAGGTCCGTCGGGATGGACGGCACCCGCGACGACGCCCCCGAGGCGCTGCTTCTCGAGGTCTTTCCCCGTGGCCGTGAGGAAATCCGCGACCCGGCGATGCGGCATGAATCCCTGAACGGCCCGGGGCGGATTCCAGGGTTCGATTTCCTGACGGTTGATCTCCACCTCGGGGAACTCCACCTTCGCTGCTCCTTGAGCATCGATCATCCCTGGGAAGACCATCAGCGAATCGCCGGCCAGTAGCTCGGCATCAGGCGGCACCGCCACGTCTGCTCCCATTGTCTGGATGAACCCGTTCCGGACGACGATCGTTTGACTGGCCAGGCGGCTGCCATCGGGGCGAATCAGGGTGACCCCGGTCAGCGCGTAGGCCGGTGCTGGCGGAGGCTCGGTGAACTGGGCGATGACGGTTCGAGGAGCCAGAAGAGTTCCAACCGTCACGGCCGCCGCGGCGTAGAAAAAGCGAGCGCGTGCTCTCAGCATCTCCGGTCCTTCTGTTGATGGGGTTGACGAAGCGTATTTGCGTCCGCGAGGACTGGGAAGCTCGTTGTGATGCCGAGCGGTGTCAAGATTCGTCGGCCTCCAAGAAAGGTGGCCTGCTCGACGCATCGGGGACGGGCTATATTCCGCTTAGCCATGTCTCTCATTGCGGACCCCCGAACGCCGCGCGCGTCGATCACTATCGAGTGCCGCTTGTTTGCGCGCTATGCCGAGCTGCTGGGCCGGGACCAGCTCACGTTGACGCTTCCCGAAACCGCAACGGTGGGAGAGGCGATCGCAACCCTCCGCAGTCGATTGGAGCAGGGCGACCTGCTACCGGCCGCCCCCCTCGCCGCCGTCAATCTCGAGCACAGTCAATTGGACCGACAACTTCGCGACGGAGACGAGCTGGCGCTGCTGCCACCGCTGGCGGGGGGGTGATCTGGACTACCTTACCCGGGAGCCGATCGACGTGGCTGCCCTCCTTGCGGAGGTCTCGGCGCCGGAGCGTGGGGGCGCGGTTGCATTTCTCGGGACGGTTCGCCGCGGGCCGGATGATGGTCCCGTGACCGCCATCGAGTACACGGCTTACGAGGCGATGGTCGTCGCCGAGTTCGATCGTATCATCGAGGAAGCGCGCGCGAGGTGGCCGGAGGCGGGTTTTGCGGCTCGACACCGCCTCGGGGCGGTGCCGACGGGAGAAGCCAGTATTGGGATCGTGGCCGCTGCCCCACACCGAGCGCAGGCGTTCGAGGCCGGTCGCTTCCTGATCGAAGAAGCCAAGCGGCGGCTACCGGTGTGGAAACGCGAGCGGTTCGACGACGGGACCGCACAGTGGCGAGACGCCTGACCGACGCCGACGGAGCGGGCCGCTGGAGGTGTGGTGATGGGACTGTCGATCGCGTTGATCGAACCGCGGATCCCCCCCAACACGGGCAACATCGCCCGGATGTGCGCCGCAACCGATACGGCGCTGCACCTCATCGAGCCCCTGGGCTTCGGCCTCGACGATGCGCAGCTCAGGCGCGCCGGCCTGGACTACTGGGATGAGGTTGATCTCTGGGTCCACCCCCATTGGCGCGGGTTCCGTCATGTCGTCTCGCGTGAGCGGTGCCTATATTTCTCTTCGCACGGGACGCGATCGTATTTGAACGCTCCCTTTTCGCCGAACAGCGTCCTGGTGTTCGGCAGTGAGACGGACGGGATGCCGCGGCGGATTCTGGACAAACACCCCGACGAGATCTTCCGCATTCCGATGGGTCCGGCCGTCCGCAGCCTCAATCTGGCGACGGCCGCCGGGATCGTGCTGTACGAAGCGATCCGACAAATGGCCGTTCCGATCGACCGCGCGCGTCCCGACCCTCCCCATTCGTCAGCCAACCTCAGTGCACAACACGGGAACGAACCATGAACAAGATCACGGTAGTGGGAGCGGGTCACGTCGGCGCAACGACGGCGCAGCGCCTGGCAGAGAAGGAACTGGCGCGTGAGATCGTCCTCGTCGACATCCTGGAAGGGACTCCGCAGGGAAAGGCGCTCGACCAGTGGCAGTCGGGTCCGGTGGAGGGGTTCGACACCCGGATCATTGGTGCCAACGACTACGGTCCGGCCAAGGGCAGCGACCTCTTCGTCGTGACCGCGGGCATTCCGCGCAAACCCGGCATGAGCCGCGACGACCTCGTGAAGACGAATGCAGGGATCGTGCAATCAGTTGCCGCCGAGATCAAGAAAGTGGCGCCCAAGGCAATGATCATCGTCGTGTCGAACCCGCTCGACGTGATGTGCTACGTGGCGAAGAAGGTGACCGGGTTCCCGCGCGAGCGTGTCATGGGCATGGCCGGGATCCTCGACACGGCACGGTTCCGCACGTTCCTGGCGCAAGCGATCGGCGTGTCGGTCGACGACATTCAGGCCATGGTGCTCGGTGGACACGGCGACTCGATGGTGCCGCTCATCTCGTACACGACGGTGTCCGGCATCCCCATCACGCAGTTCATCAAGCAGAGCGCGCTCGATCCGATCGTGGAGCGCACTCGCAAGGGTGGGGGCGAGATCGTGAGCCTACTCAAGACCGGCTCCGCCTACTACGCCCCGTCGTCAGGCGCCGTGCAGATGGTCGAGGCCATCGTGAAAGACAAGAAGCGGCTGCTGCCGTGTGCGGCATGGCTGGAAGGGGAGTTCGGCATGAAAGACGTGTTCGTGGGTGTGCCATGCCTGCTCGGGGCGGGCGGTGTGGAGCGAATCGTCGAGATCGAGCTCAGCGCCGAGGAGAAGGCTGCTCTCGTCAAGTCGGCCGACGCGGTGCGGGAGACGATGAGCGTGGTCGAGTTGTAGGCGACGCCCGCCCGGACCGATCGATACGGCCTGGCGCCCCAAGCGCCAGGCCGTATTTTCCTGCACGACTTCCCACCTCCCGGAGACACCCCATGATCTCGATACCCTCCCTCTGGCTGCCGATCCTCCTCTCGGCGGTGGCGGTCTGGATCGCCAGCGCGATTGTGTGGACGGTGATGCCGCATCGCCGCTCCGAGTTCAAGGAGCTGCCCGACGAGGAGGCGGCACGGAAAGCGCTCAAGGCCCCACCGGGGGAGTACCAGCTGCCCTTTGCCAAAGGGGCTGCCGCTGCCAAAGATCCCGAGTTTGTGCGAAGAACCGAGGAGGGGCCGGTGGGATTCGTGCGGATCCTCCCGCCCGGACGACCCGGGATGGGGAAGGCGATGCTGCTTTCGCTACTCCACTACGTGGTGATCGGTGTGGTGGTCGCCTACCTCGCGAGCCGGACGCTGGACCCGGGCGCGCCCTACCTGGCGGTGTTCCGGGTCGCCGGCGCGACCGCATGGACGGCGCACTTCTTTGGGGCGGTGCCCGATTCGATCTGGTTTGGGAAGCCGTGGAACTCGACCGGGAAACTCCTGTTCGAGTCGCTCGTGTACGCCGGCCTGACCGGAGGGATGTTCGGCTGGCTCTGGCCCGCCTAGCGGCAGCCGATTCGCGTTAGCGGCCCTCGTACGTCACGTAGTTGCGGGGCGTCTCCCAGAGGATCAGACGCGTGAGCCTCCCGGGGAGACGCCCTTCGAGTATCTCCCAGATCGCGACTACCAGGTTCTCGGTGGTCGGATTGCGTTCCCGAAACTCCGAGACGTCGAGGTTCAGGTTCTTGTGGTCGAAGCGGCTGAGGACCAGCTCCTCTACGATCCGCTTCACCTCGCCCAGATCCGCAACGTATCCCGTCGTAGGATCCACCTCGCCTTCAACCGAGACGTCCAACTCGTAGTTGTGGCCGTGGTAGTTCGGGTTGTTGCACGGTCCGAAAACCCGGCGATTGTCAGCATCGGAGAGCTTCGGGTTATGAAGCCGGTGCGCCGCATTGAAGTGTACCCGACGCGTGACGGTGAGAGTTGGCATGGGGAGGTAGTTAAGCGGGGCTCGGAAGCGTCGTCAAGCACGGGCGTGACGAGCGTCGTTGACCTTCACCTATGATGTTGCTACTATGTAAGTTACGCCATCGTGCCCAGCTACCGCCTCGTCGGCCTCCTCGCGCTGACACCCGTGCTCGCCCTCCTGTGGCCTTCCTCCCTCGTCGCGCAGGGAAGAAGCGTGAGCCTTTCCTACGGTGCCTGGTGGCATGACCAGACGAGCGTCCACTACGGGTTTGCCTACGATCGGTCTCTGTTCGGGCCTCTCGGATTCGGTCTCGGCGGGTTCTATCTCGACGACGGCGGTGCCCCGATTGACCGCACGCAAACCGGTGCGGAGCTGGTGCTCACGGTGGGGCAGCGGAGCCGCGGATGGTACGGGCTAGGCAGTGTCGGCCTGGGCATCGATCACGACGACGGGAATGCGGATGCGTCGTGGAGCGCGGGCATTGGCTACACGTTCCCCATCCTCCCGTTCTTCGCCATCGGCCTCGAGGGCCGGTACCGTGTCGAGGACTCCGGGGTGAGCGGGTTTTGGAGACTGGATCCTCTGGATAGACGGGGGTTCTCGTTGGCGGGTCGCGTCGTCGTGGGTGGACGCCTGCGCCGATCCCGGACGCCCCGCAGCAGCGGGGGGGTGCCGATGCCCCCACCCCCGTCCCCGCGTCCGGTTCCGGAGGTGCGCCCGGTCGAGGACGGAAGCGTGCCGGACGACGTCGCTCGAGTCGGGGCCAGCGTGGTCCGCACGGCGCTCGAGGCGATGGGGTCTCCGTATCGCTGGGGAGGGAGCGATGCCACTGGGTACGACTGCTCTGGCCTGATCCAGTGGGCCTATGGGGAGCACGGCATCGTCCTACCGCGAATGAGCCGCGATCAGGCCCGCCAGGGGGTCCAGGTGGAGCGCAGGGTGGCGGCACTGAACCTAGGAGACATTCTCGCGTTCAGTGAGGGCGGTGGCGGGGTCAGCCATGTGGGCCTCTATGTCGGCGACGGCCAGTTCATCCATAGCTCGTCGGGGGGGGTCCGGCTCTCCGGCCTGGACGCGAGTGACCCCGAGGCGCGATGGTGGCGCGACCGCTGGGTGGCGGCGCGGAGGATTCTCCACTGAGGGTCGCCACAGCGACGTCGACCCGGCCAGTCGCCTGATGCCGTAGATCGCGTTGGTGCCCGAACCGAACGGCGCACGGCCTCGAGGTAGAGCTCGAGAGCGATTGAAGCGAGGACTCGGCCCCCCATGAAGCTATGGCTGAAGAGCGCCGCCGTGCCGGCCGGCGTGACCGCTCAGCAGGGCCCGTAACGGGGGGGGGACGCCCGCCGGCACCGTCCTGCACTCCACAAGAAACCCTCTCCGCCACTTGACACCCCGGCCGCGGTGCATATCTTTCCCGCCATTAGCACTCTCCGGTAGTGAGTGCTACAAGCCAACAACGCATTACAGTTCAACCGTTTACGAATCGGAGGCACGTGCACATGGCCACCGCGACGAAATCCAAGGCCAAGCTCAACATCAAGCCTCTTGGCGACCGGGTCCTGATCCGGCCCCTCGAGGAGACAGAGGACATGCGTGGCGGGCTGTACATCCCCGACACGGCGAAGGAGAAGCCGCTCCAAGGCGAGGTGCTGGCCGCCGGCCCGGGCCGAATCGAGAAGGGCCAGCGGGTTCCCATGGAGCTCCACACCGGTCAGAAGGTGCTGTACAGCAAGTATGCGGGCACGGAAGTGCGCATCGCCAACGACGAGTATCTCATCATCAAGGAATCTGACGTCCTCGCCATAGTCGAGTGACGTTAAGGGGGTAACACGCATGTCAAAAGAGCTGCATTTCGAGGTGGCCGCTCGGTCGGCGCTCAAGTCGGGCGTCGATCAGTTGGCCGATGCGGTCAAGGTGACCCTTGGCCCGAAGGGCCGGAACGTGCTCATCGACAAGAAGTTCGGTAGCCCGACCGTGACCAAGGACGGCGTCACCGTCGCCAAGGAAGTCGAGCTGGCGGATCCGGTGGAGAACATGGGCGCCCAGATGGTGAAGGAAGTTGCCACCAAGACGTCCGACGTGGCCGGCGACGGCACCACGACGGCGACCGTGCTGGCGCAGGGGATCTTCCGCGAGGGCCTCAAGAGCGTCACCGCTGGTGTCAACCCGATGGCCATCAAGCGCGGCATCGACAAGGCCGTCGAGGCCGTGGTCAATGATCTGAAGAAGCTCTCGGTCCCAACGGCCGGCAAGAAGGAGATCGCGCAGGTCGGCGCCATCTCGGCCAACAACGACGCCGAGATCGGTGACCTCATTGCCGACGCGATGGAGAAGGTCGGCAAGGATGGGGTGATCACCGTCGAGGAGGCCAAGGGTCTCGAGACGACTCTGGAGACCGTGGATGGCATGCAGTTCGACCGCGGCTACCTGTCTCCGTACTTCGTCACCGATCCCGAGAAGATGGAGGCCATCCTCGAGGACGCCTACATCCTGATCCACGACAAGAAGATCTCCTCGATGAAGGATCTCCTGCCCGTTCTCGAGAAGGTTGCGCAGACCGGGAAGCCGATGCTCATCATCGCCGAGGACGTTGAGGGCGAGGCCCTCGCCACGCTCGTGGTGAACAAGCTGCGCGGGACGCTCAAGATCTGCGCCGTCAAAGCCCCGGGCTTTGGTGACCGTCGCAAGGCCATGCTGCAGGACGTCGCCGTTCTGGCCGGTGCACCCCAGGTGATCTCCGAGGAGCTCGGTTTCAAGCTGGAGAACGCCGTGGTCAGCGACCTCGGTCGCGCCAAGCGGATCGTCATCGACAAGGACAACACGACCATCGTCGACGGCGCCGGCGCCGAGGACCAGATCAAGGGTCGGATTCAGGAGATCAAAGCGGCCATCGACAAGAGCACGTCGGACTACGACAGCGAGAAGCTGCAGGAGCGGTTGGCGAAGCTCGCCGGCGGCGTGGCCGTGATCAACGTGGGCGCGGCTACAGAGACCGAGATGAAGGAAAAGAAGGCTCGGGTCGAGGATGCGCTCCATGCGACCCGTGCTGCCGTGGAGGAGGGGATCGTGCCCGGCGGTGGCGTGGCGCTGCTCCGTGCGCAGAAGGTCCTCGAGAAGATGAAGGTCACCGATAGCGAGGAGCAGGTCGGCATAGACATCGTGCGCCGGGCCCTCGAGGAGCCGACGCGGATCATCGCGTCGAACGCCGGGGTCGAAGGCTCCATCGTCGTCGAGAAGATCCGAAACTCGAAAGAGAAGAACTTCGGGTACAATGCGCAGACTGACTCCTACGAAGATCTGGTGGCGGCCGGCGTCATCGACCCCACCAAGGTGACTCGGACAGCGCTGCAGAACGCGGCGTCGGTCGCGAGCCTGTTGCTCACCACCGAGTGCGTCGTCGTCGAGAAGAAGGAGGACGAGAAGATGCCTTCGATGCCGGGCGGCGGCGGTATGGGTGGGATGTACTAGGCCGCACCGTCAGGACGCACTGGCGGGAAGAACACGGCGCCCCGGGGACTCCCCGGGGCGCTTTTCCGTTCGGATGCCGCGGCGAAGGGACCACCGCCCTCACTCGCGCCGACCCTCGCGCAGGATCCGGTCGATCGTCGCCCGATCGGCCCGAAGCAGACCAACCCCTGGCAGGCGCGGCAGGAGCTCGGCCCAGCCGACGTCTTGGCGGAAGGACCGACGGAACAGCGGGATGGCCTCGTCCACGCGGCCGAGATCGGCCAGGGTCACGGCCACCCAGTAGATCAGCTCGCCATTCGTCGCCGAGTCGGGGAGGATGGTGGACGCCAGGCGGTAGCTCTCGAGAGCCTGGTCGATCTGGCCGGCGGCCACGAAGTTATCGCCGTCCGTTGCGGCCCGGTACGCGCGCGCGACGCGCAACAGGCGCCGCAGTTCGCCCAGGGGATCCGGATGGTCCTCCACGCGGAGATCGAAGATCCGCTCCCAGGGCGGGTCGGTCGGGTCGCCGCTCACCACCATGAGTGCCGCCGACTGCTTGCCGCGGATGTCGCCCCCGGCAGCCTCGCCCGCGTCGAGCGCCGCCAACAGGCGATCCGCCAGATCGCCCGTGGTCGTCTCGAATGCGCGGGCCATTGCGGGCCACACCGTCACGTTGCGCATGAGGTTGGCCTGCACCGAATAGTGGCGACCCTGGGAGTGGCCGGCCGCAGGGATGTCGCGCGATCCCGTATGAGCCGCGACGCGCCCGGCGGCATCGATCATCGCGACCTGACGGACCTGACTGTCCGGATCGGCGCGGAGCAGGGCGGCCAGCGCCTCAGGCGCCGGCGTACCCGTCCGCATCAAATACAGGCCCCGCGGACCATAGGAGGGATTCACGAACGACTGGGTCGCCACGGCGCCGACCCCGGGCTCGGCCCACGGGACCACACTGCCGACCGAGAACCAGTGGGACTGCACCGCCACGCCGATTTCGCCGCTCGCCGAATCCATGGCCACGATGGAGTAGGTATGGACGGGGCTGGCCGGCGAGTCCTGTGCGAGGGCCGGCGCGGTGAGGGCGACGGTCAAGACGACGGTGAGACGCATCCAACTCCTCCTCAGGGTGTATATTAGGTCGCATGCGTGTGGGTCGAGCGTAACCATCTGTGGCGAAAGGTGTTTCGATGAAGGCTCCCTGGCTGGTCGCCGCTGCGATTCTGGCGTTGGCAACGCCCTATCCCGTTGCCGCCCAGGGTCCTTCAGCCTCCAAGCTGCCCGACCTGTCGGGGACCTGGCAAGCCGACTCCCCGGACGGCCCCATCACGGTCATCGTCCGACCCGATTCGTCGGCGAGCTTCGGTGACGAGATCGTGCGCTGGCGAATCGCGTCAGATACGGTGTACCTGGCAATCGGGGGAGAATGGCTCGCCTATAACTTCTCGCTCCGAAACGGCACCCTGACGCTATCGGGGGGCGATCTGGAGGAGCCCATCGCGCTGGCGCGGATCGGTCCGCCCACGCCGCGACCCGAAGGCACTGCGGTTCCTCCAGTGCCTGGCACACCCCCTGCAGCCGCTGGAGGCGTTCTCGCAGGATCCTGACCCGGCCTGACGGAGGGTAACCTATTGGGACGGACGCGCCTGTGAGCGAGGAACGTGATGCGCTCTCCCCAGAGCTCTCGGCGTTTCTCATCGAGCTTGCCATCGCGCTGAACAAGCACGCCATCTACCCGGGAGGACATCCGTCGCTCGGACCGGCCGCTGCGCGGCTGCACGAGCGGTTGGAGCCCTTGCATGCGACTCGGGAAACCCTGCGGCTGGGGATTGCGCGGGACCGGCTCGTGATCGATGGGGTGTCCACCGACCCGATGAACCCGGTTCTGGCCGAGTTGGCGGGTCGTCTTCACCGGCATCACCTGGCAGGCATGAGCCTGCTGCGCGGCGCCAGTTTGGCCGAGCTGCAGGATGTCCTCGCGACACTCGCGCACGAGGCCGACCGAACCGGGGAGCCGCTCGGTCTCGCCCCTCCGGAACGACGCAACGCATGGCAGTCCGTGCATCTGCACTCGCAGGACTACGGCCGCCTGGAGCTCATGGCCGAGGGTGACGCCCACCTGGCAGACGAGATCTCCGAGGTGAACGAGCTGTGGGTAGCGTTGGCGCAGGCCGCAACCCAGACGGACGACGGTTCTCATGGGCTGGAACCGAACGAACTGGCCGAGGTGATCGAGCGGCGCAAGCGCGGCGCGGCCTACGATAAGGTGATCGTTGACTACATGCAGAAGATCGCCGGCGAGCTCCGGAAGCGGGGACCCCGAGAGGCGAAGGAGCTCCGGCATCGCGTGTCGTCCCTGATCTCGACCCTCGACCCAGAGGTACTAGACGAACTCCTTCGTCTGGCCGGTGGGGCCGAGGAGCGGCGGCGTTTTCTGTTGAACGCCGCGGAGGGCATGAGCGTCGATGCCGTCGTCGCCCTCGTTCGGGCGAGTGGACGGACGGAGAGCCATGCGATCTCGGAATCGCTGCTGCGCATGTTTCGGAAACTCGCGGCGCATACCGGGGGAGAGAGCGAGTCTCGCCGAGGAGCAGCGGAGTCGGCACTGCGCGATCAGGTCAGGGCGTTGGTGAACGACTGGTCACTCGAGGATCCCAACCCCACGGCCTACGGGGCAGCCTTATCCGGGATGGCATCCACGTCGTCCGCGCGTGCCTCCATGGCCGACGCGAGCCACCGTCCGGAGCCAACGCGAGTGGTCCAGATGGCCATCGAGGTGGGTGAGACGGGCAAAGTCTTGAGCGCGGCCATCGACCGCATGATCGACGATGGCAGCGTGCGAGACCTTCTCGACACGCTCTCCGCGAAGGAGACTTCCGATGTGACACGACACATCTGGGAGCGCTTGGCCGGGAGGGAGATCTTCGATCGGGTTCTCGGTGCCTCTCCCCTCGATACGGTCGTGTTGGATCAGCTCGTGACTCGCATGGGGATAGCGGCAGCGGAGCCGATGCTCGATGCGCTGGCTACTTCGGAATTGTCCCAGACCCGCCGCATCCTGCTCGATCGCCTCACGCGCCTGGGACCGGAGGTGACGCCGTTGGCAGGCGAGAGACTGCCGGGTGCTCCCTGGTACCTGCAGCGCAATCTCCTGAGGCTCATTGCCGACATCGGCGTCTGGCCTCCGGGGTTCGAGCCGGAGTCCTACGTCGCCGGCTCCGATCCACGCGTTCGAATCGAGGCCATCCGCATCTTGCTCCGTACGCCTGAGCGCCGCGAGCAGGCCATGATATTGGCCCTGAAGGATCCGGATCCCCGGGTCGCCGAGATGGGGCTGTTGGCGGCTGCTGAGTCGTGCCCCTCCTCACTGATCGTCCAGGTGACGGCACATGCCCGAGGGCGGCGGAATGAGGATTTCACCGTCCTTGCCATCCGGGCGCTCGGAACCCTCGACGATTCCCTGGCGGTAGACGCCCTCCTCGAGCTCGCTGCGCCGAAGCGCGGGTTGTTCCGGAGCCGAGCACCGGCGAAATCGCTTTCGTATCTCGCAGCCCTGCGCGCGCTCCACCGCCACTGGGAAGAGCCACGAGTGACGAGAACCCTGGCTGTCGCCGCGCGGTCGCAGGATCCCGAGATCCGAGATGCCGCCATGGGCATCGATCGAGAGGACTTCTAGGCGTGCAGGAGCGGGTGGCGTTTCTCCATGCCTTGGCGCAGGCGCTGTCGGTGCTGTCGCTCTATCCGGCCGGCCATGCGTCGCGCGAGCGGGCGGTGGACAGCGCCCATACGGGGCTGCAGCGCATGCTGGAGGACAGTCCCCGGGTCACATTCGGGTTTCTGGGGAGCGAGGTGCTCGCCGACGGGCAGCCGGTGCGCGAGCTGCGGGATTGGGAGTGGGCGGAGCGCCTTCCCTCGGTCGGGATCCAGCAGCTCGAGTTCGATGGCACGGTCACGCAGGACGAGTTGGAGGAATTCCTCGATCTCGTCCTCGCCAGGCTCGGAGGCAAGCCGGTCGACACGACCGAAGCCCGGCAGATGCGCCCCTGCGGGATCCGGTACGGGGCCATCGGGATTCATGATGTGCACCTCGATGGACACGTGAGAGTGGCGGCGACAACGCTCAGCATGGGGATGGTGGAAGAGGCCTCGGCGGTACGGTGGCTGCACCAGGAAATCACCCGGGGGAAGGAGCTGCCGCTCGCCGAAGCAGAGGCCGTCGTGCGCTCGCTGGCCATCGCGATGCACGGTGACCACAACGTCATGCTCCCGTTGCTGCAACTTCGCGAGTTCGACGAATACACTACCACGCACTCCCTGAACGTCAGTGTGCTCGCAATGGCGCTGTCCGAGTGGATCGGCCTGGGATCCCAGGATGTCCGCGCGTTCGGTGTGGCCGGGTTGCTTCACGATCTCGGGAAAGTACGGATCCCAATCGAGGTGCTGACCAAGCCGGGAAAGCTCGAGCCCGAAGAGCGCGAGCTCATGAATCAGCACCCCGCGGAAGGTGCCCGGATCATCTTCTCTTCTGAGCCGGGGCTCGATCTTGCCGCGGTGGTGGCCTACGAGCATCACGTCATGTTGAACGGCGGCGGGTATCCGACATTCAGCTACCCACGCGACTGCCACTTCGCGAGCCGGCTGGTGCACGTGTGCGACGTGTACGACGCCCTCCGCACGAAGCGGCCGTACCGTGACGCGTGGCCCCACGGACGGGTTCTCTCGTACCTGTCGGAGCGGGCGGGGAGTGAGTTCGACGGAGAAATGACGAACGCGTTCACCGCGATGATCGCTGAGTGGGAGCCCGCCGACGTGCAGCAGTGGCGCGAGGACGGCGACGAAGCCTAGCCGAAGACGTTCAGAGCGTACTGACGGCTGCCCACCTCGATGGGTCCCACAGGCTCATCCTGCATCGCCACCAGCAGGCGACCCCGAAACCCCTTGCTCCGCAGCGCCTGCCGCACCGTCTCCATTGCCAGCTCGGGTCGATTGCACCGATCGCTCAGGTGTGCCAAGACCACCGTCTGGAGGTCGCCGTGGCACACCGCGGCGGCCAGGTCGCTCGCCGAGCGGTTGGAGAGGTGACCCGTCGGCCCGGCGATCCGGGCGCGCACACGTGCCGGATACGGTCCTGTGCGAAGCATGTCATCGTCGTGATTTGCTTCGAGGATCAGTCCGTGGACGGAGCGGAGGAACCGCGTGAGGCCCACCGTGACGCGCCCCACGTCGTAGGCGATCGCGATCCGCACCCCAGTCCCCGGATCGGAGACCGCCACCGCTACCGGGTCGGCCGCGTCGTGGCTGGTGCGGCACGCCGCGATATCGAGGGTGCCTCTGCGGATCGCACTCCCGTGGGGCAATTCGCACGTCGCGATGTCGGCGTCGTTCAGTCCAAGCGCACGCAGGGTGCCCGACGTCGCGACGACGGGGCACCCTGCTGCGCGGGCAAGCGCCGCCGCGCCGGTGGCATGGTCGCCGTGCTCGTGGGTGAGGACGACAGCGTCGAGGCCGGTGAGGGAAAGGCCCGCGCCGGCGGCGCGCCGCTCCAGTTCCTTCAACGGGAACCCCGCGTCCACCAGAATCGTAGTGGACGTTGACTGCAGGGCGATGGCGTTACCCCGGCTGCCGCTGCCGAGGACCGTGATTCTCATGCGGACACGGCGTGGTCGTAGATGCGGGCGAGGGTCTGCCGTACCGGCTCGGTGACAGCCACATCGCGTCGCGGCATCACGCGGGCAGCGGTGTCGAGAAACCCATCCCGGCGCATGATGCCACCGTCGCCCCACGCAAACGGGGGGACGTACTTCGGCGCGCGGGTCCAGCCGAACACGTTGGCGCCCACACCGACCACCGTGCCCGTCTCGAATTGGGTCCCGATGGCCGTTTTGGCGTGGTCGCCGAAAAGCGTTCCGAGGTTGTGTCGGCCGGTCTCGATCCGCTGGTCGCCGATCTGGAGACGGATCCCTCCGTAGGTGTTCTTCAGGTTCGACGTCGTGGTACCGGCCCCGAGGTTCACCCATCGGCCGAGTACCGAGTGCCCGACGAACCCATCATGCGCCTTGTTGGCGTATCCGACCGCGACCGTGAAAGCGAGCTCCCCGCGGATCTTGCACCGAGGGCCGATGGAACAGTGCGAGATCTGTCCGCCGAACACCTCGCAGCCGGGACCGATGTACAGCGGGCCTTCCAGCCGCGTCCCGCTCTTCACGTGGGTGCGCTGCTCGATCACCACGGGTCCGTGCCGGACATCGAACACGACACCCGGCTCCACCGCTGCGCTGAGCACGACGACGTCGACGGGATCGCCGATCAGAATGCTTCCGTCGGGAAGGGCGTCGCCGCCCTCGTGCGTGAAGTCGGTGGTGTCAGCCACGAGGAAGTACTCGAGTGCGGTCACGAGGTCATAGCTCCCGTGCAACTCGAGCCCCTCGATGGTCACCTCGTCGCCGCCAAATTCGGTTCCCGGCTGCCACGTGGTGCCCGGCGCAACCCACCAGCCCACCACGACACCATCGTTGACGAGACGGGCAGGACCCTTGGGAAGGTCGGGATGCACGCCGGATGGGGCGAACGTGGACATGCCGATGAGGGCGGGTCCCGTCACGGGTTCCGCAGCCGTTACCGGCGGCGTCGAGTCGTCCGCAAACCCGTGGAGGTGGGGCGGGCCGAACACGGCGCGGGTCTCGCCAGCGGCTATCGCCTCCCACCGCTCCCGCAGAAGCCAAGCCCCGACCCGCAGTTCGGAGATCGGACGGCACTGGACGAACGGGTACCAGTCGCTAGCCAGATCGGGCTGGAGGAGATACAGATCGGTCATGGTTGGGGTGCCCGCAGGTCGTCGGGGAGGTGTTCGAGCAGGGTCTTGAGTTGCGAAGCCCGTTCCGGCGTCGTCACCAGCGTGATGCCATTGGCTCGGACGACGACGAGATCATGCACGCCATCGAGCACGACAGGGCCATCGTCCGCCCACACCACGCACCGTTCGGCGTCGTGGGTCACTGCGCGTCCGACTCGAACGTTCCCGTTGGCGTCGGTCGGGCGCACGCGACGCAACGAAGCCCACGTCCCGACGTCGTCCCAGTCGAACCGACCGGGGACGACTGCCACTCGCCGACTCCGCTCGAAATGGGAGATGTCGATCACGACGGGCGTGACGGCCGCGAAGAACGCGGCGGGGCCACGGCGTGCGAGTGTGTCGACGTGTGGGGCGATTTCCGACGCGTGCTCCGCGGTTTCGGCGAAGAATCGTGCTGCGGTCCAGGCGAACAGGCCACTATTCCAGAGCGCGCCCCGGGCCATCAGCTCGGCGGCCCGCTCTCGGTCCGGCTTCTCGACGAAGCGTGCGACCCGGAGGGTCTGGTCGTCCAGAGGGTCGCCTGGCTCGATATACCCGTAGCCGATCTCCGGTCGGGTCGGCACGATGCCGACCGTCACGAGCACGTCGTGGTGCTCGGCGGCATCGAGCGCCTGACTCGCTGTGCGCCGGAAAGCCGCGCCGTCGCCGATGAACCAATCGGCGTGAAGCGAGAGCACGGTGGCACCAGCATCGCGCTCACCGACGACGTACGTGGCCCAGGTGAGCGCGGGTCCGGTCCCTGCCGGCTGCGGCTCGCCCAGGACGTTGTCGGGCGGAAGTTCCGGCAGGAGGGCGCGGGTCTGGTCGGCGTAGGCAGCCCCGGTCACCACCATGACCTGCTCTGCGGGCACCAGACCGTCCAGGCGCTGAACGGCCTGGCGGAGTAGTGCGTCGTCGCCGGCGAGAGGAAGGAACTGCTTGGGGCGGGCCGGCGTGGAAAGCGGCCAGAACCGCGTGCCGGATCCGCCGGCCAGAACAGCAGCCCATCGGCTCATGACGGTCTCAGGAGTGGCATCGGGTACAAGGAAGTTCCCCGGGTGCCTCGACCAGAATCCACGGAGGCGGAGTCGCTACAGGAGATCGGCGATGGCCGGACGATGTCGCTGAACTTCGTACAAGTGACTTCCGACATTCGTCCCGGGGGCGAAGAACATGGCGAGGAGCGCGTCGCCACTGATCTCGGCGACGAGCATCATGCCCTCGGCGCACTCGATCAAGCCCATGCCGAAGCCGCCACGCTCCGACGCCGCGCCCAGTTGGGAGCACGCAGCCACCACCGAGGGCACGAGGGCCGCAAGGCCATCCGGATCGAGACCGTCGGCCACGTGTGCGTCGATGATGAGGCCGTCACGACTGAGCACGATCACCGCGTCCACACCTTCGCGGGCGCTCAAGGCGCGCAACACGTCGCGAATGGTCGGCATGGCCGCCAAGCTAGGACTGGGGGATGGTGAAGTCAAGCGATCGTGACGGGTTGACCGGTCCCCCGGGCGTGCATAGTGTTCGGCGAGCCATCATGCGCCGTATATCCTTGTCCCGACTTTGGTTGACCGTCTTCACACTGCTGCCGCTGGCGGTGGCATGCGGGGGCGACATCGGTTTGCCCGCGGCCACGATTGCGAACACCGTGGATACCCTCGTGCTGTCAGCGCTGAACGGCACGCCTATTGGCCCGCCGTCGGCAATCGATCTCGTCACCGGTACCGGCAGCCGACCAGAGCTTGGGGACGACTTCGATTTCGCCTTCGACATCGACTCGACCGGCACAGCCCTGCTGTATCCCGCGTCGCGGCTCGGGCGCGGCGGATCCGCTGCCCTCCAGGTCTCGAGTGTCCCGTTCGACTCCATTGCGCGCGCCCCGGTCGAGAACTTCGTCGTGGATACGATCATGCCCCTGACGGCCGGCAAGGTGCTGATGCTGCGGTCGCGTTTCTCCTCGCTCCTGTGTTCCGTGTTCGTCGGCTCGCTCCCGCGATACGCAAAAGCCGAGGTCCTCGAGCTCGATGGGGTAGGACGGACGGTGACCCTCAAGCTCATGGCCAATCTCAACTGCGGCTATCGCGATCTCATGCCGGGTCTTCCAGACCAGTAGCGCGTGATCGATCTCCGGCTGCTTCGGGAGTCCCCCGAACGGGTGCGACAGACCCTCGCCCGCCGCGGACCCGGATTCGACGGCCCCGTTGACGTCGTTCTCCAACTGGACGACAACCGACGGACGCTGCTCAAGCAGACCGAGAAGCTCAAAGCGGACCGGAACAAGGCATCCGAGGAAGTAGCGCGGCTCAAGCGAGCAGGGGAGGATGCCAACGAACTGATCGCCGAGCTCAAGGGTGTGAGTGACGCGATCAAAGAGCTGGACCAGGAGGTTCGGGGCATCGAGTCGGAGCTCGAAGAGCACTTGCTCCGACTTCCGAACCTGCCGCTCGACGACGTGCCACAAGGTGATGCATCCGCCAATGAGGTCGTTCGCACGTGGGGTGAGGTGCCGAAGTTTGCCTTTCAGCCCGTGCCGCACTGGGAGATCGGCGAACGCCTCGGCCTGTTCGACCTGGCACGCGGTGCACGGGTATCGGGCAGTGGTTTCCCCCTGTT
The DNA here is from genome assembly GCA_029863245.1 of Gemmatimonadota bacterium. Classification (GTDB taxonomy): domain Bacteria; phylum Gemmatimonadota; class Gemmatimonadetes; order Gemmatimonadales; family GWC2-71-9; genus JAOTVV01. The sequence goes on along the minus strand of JAOTVV010000002.1, from coordinate 184,285 downwards.
CACGGGCGACGGCGCGAAGCTGGTCCGGGCGCTCATCAGCCTCATGCTCGACCTGCACACCGAGGAGCACGGCTATTTCGAGGTGGCTCCACCGTACCTCGTGACGGCGGAGACTGCCCGCGGGACGGGGCAACTCCCGACCCTGGCCGACGACATGTACGTGACGGGAGACGGACTCTACCTCATCCCTACCGCCGAGGTACCCGTCACCAATCTCCACCGCGACGAAGTCCTGGCAGCGAGCGACCTCCCGCGGGCCTATGTGGCCTATACGCCGTGTTTTCGTCGCGAAGCCGGAGCGGCCGGCAAGGACACGCGTGGCTTGATTCGGGTTCACCAGTTCGACAAGGTCGAGCTGGTACGCTTCGTCACGGCCGACAGTTCGGCTGCCGAGCACGAAAAGCTGCTTGGCCACGCCGAAGCGGTCTTGCGTCTCTTGGGAATTCCCTATCGCGTCGTGCTGCTGGCCACCGGTGACTTGGGCTTCGCATCGGCCAAGACCTACGATCTCGAGGTGTGGGCGTCCGGGGTAGGCACGTGGCTGGAGGCATCCAGTGCCACCACGTACACCGATTTTCAGGCCCGGCGGGCGAACATTCGGTACCGTCCGCGACCCAACGCCAAGCCAGACTTCGTGCATACACTCAACGCCTCGGGCGTGGCGCTGCCCCGGACCCTGATCGCCCTCCTGGAGAACAACCAGCAGGCAGACGGGAGCGTGCGACTCCCCGAGGCCCTGGTCCCGTATTTTGGCAAGGAGCACCTGACGGCCCGTGCGCGCGCGTAGGGTGGCCGGGAGCCTTCGACGGCTCGGCCCGACTGCCGTCCTCGTCCTCGTCGTGCTGTTTGCCGGCGTCTCCGCGTGGCAGTGGTGGGTGGTCGCCAGTCATCTGCGCCACCAGGCGCGCGAGACCTCGCGACTCTACGGCCGGGTCACCGCCGCCTTGGCCGATCCTTCACCCAACGCGGGCACCGAAGCGCTCATCGCGATCGTCCCAGACATCCGCGCCAGCGGTATCCCCTTGATCATCACCGACCCCACGGGCCGACCCACGGCGGCCGCCAATCTCCGCTTGAGGAGCGCAGAGCTCGACGACCCCCGGATCCTCGCCTACATCCGGCAGATCGACCGGACCAACCCCCCGATCGACCTGCCGGGGATCGGGCAGCTCCACTACGGCGCGCTTCCCGAAGCACGGCTGCTGACCCGTCTCGGGGGTATTCAGCTCGCCGTCCTGCTGGCCGCGATCGCGGTGGGCGTGTGGGCGTACCGGTCCGCGGTGACGCGTGATCGAGACCGCGTGTGGGTCGCGATGGCCCGGGAGTCCGCGCACCAACTCGGCACGCCGCTCATGAGCGCGGGCGCATGGGTGGATCGCCTCGGCGAAGGTGCCACGCCGCCCACCGAGATTGCCAAGCACCTCCGGGGTGACCTGGACCGTCTCCAGCGGGTGGCCCAACGGTTCGAACGAATCGGACGCCCCGCCAAACGAGAGCGCGTCGCCCTGGGCGCCGTGGCGGAGCGTGTGGCGACCTACTTCCAGCCGCGGCTCCCGCGTCACACCACGCCGATCACGATCAGCGTCACCGCGCCATCGGCCGGCCCGTTCGTCAAGGGCGATGCGGTCTTGATCGAGTGGGCAGTGGAGGCCTTGGTGCGTAACGCCGTGGATGCGCTGAGCGGTGGCGGTGGGGAGATCGAGATCGCCGTCACGGACGAGGCCGACTGTGCCGTGCTACGGGTGCGCGATACCGGTCCAGGAATCCCCCCGGATATCCGCAGAAAGATCTTCGAGCCCGGGGTGTCGAGCAAGACCGGTGGGTGGGGCATCGGCTTGGCCCTGGCGCGACGTATCGTCGAAGGCGCGCACGACGGTGAGCTCGACGTAGAGCCATCGGCCGAAGGGACGGTGTTCCAGGCCAGCATCCCGCTCACCCGGGACGGGTAGGGTGCCGCTCCGGCTCAACGCGGCCCAACGGGACGCGGTCGAGTATGCGGGAGGACCGTTGCTCGTGCTGGCGGGCGCGGGATCCGGCAAGACGAGGGTGCTCACCGCCCGCATCGCGCACCTCGTCACGGATCGCGGGATCTCTCCAGGACGGATTCTCGCGGTGACGTTCACCAACAAGGCCGCCGCCGAGATGAAACGGCGGGTCGCCGCTCTGTTGGGACGCGACCCCGGTGGGCTGTGGATCGGAACCTTTCACGCGTTGTGCGCCCGCCTCCTGAGACGTGAGGCCGCCCGGCTCGGATTCACACCGCAGTACACGATCTACGACGAGGACGACCGACTCGCGCTGATCAAGCGGCTCATGGAGGCACGCGAGCTGTCGACCAAGACGTTTCCACCGCGGCTCATCCAATCGATGATCTCCAACGCCAAGAATCGCCTGCTCTCGCCCGAAGAGCTCGGAGCGGCGGCCGAGGACCGCGTGACCCGGGTGGCAGCGGATATCTACCACGACATGGGGACGGCCCTGGCGCGTGCCAATGCCATGGACTTTGACGACCTCTTGCTGAACCCGCTAACCCTGTTCAGGGAGCATCCAGACCGGCTGGACTTCTATCAGCGTCGGTTCGATGCAGTGCTGGTCGACGAGTTTCAGGACACCAACCGCGCGCAGTACCTGCTGGTCCGGCACTTGGCACGCCGTCACCGAGATCTCTGCGCGGTTGGTGACGACGACCAGTCCATCTACAGCTGGCGTGGAGCGGACGTCCGGAACATGCTCGACTTCCGAACCGATTTCCCCGAGTCGATCATCGTGCGGCTCGAGGAGAACTACCGCTCGACCCAGGTAATTCTGGATGCCGCCAACGGGGTGATCGCCGACAACACGACGCGGATGGGAAAGACGCTGTTCACATCGCGAGGTGGGGGGGAGCCGGTCGTTGTCGTCCAGGCCGCCGACGAACGGGACGAGGCCGAGTGGCTCACCCGCGAGCTCCGCAGCCTCTGCGCCGACGGGGTGACCAGTTACGAGGATGTTGCGGTGCTCTATCGCACCAACGCCCAGTCGCGTGCATTCGAAGAGGCATTCCGGCGATCGGCCGTCCCCCACCGCGTGGTCGGTGCCGTGAGCTTCTACGATCGGCGGGAAGTGAAGGATCTGCTGGCGTATTTGCGGCTCGTCGCGAACCCCGCAGACGACGAGGCCTTCGTCCGGGCGGTCCAGGTTCCGCGGCGCGGCATCGGCATCGGCAGCCTCCGGACCCTGCGCGATGCGGCAACGTCGTGGAAGCGCCCGCTGCTGGACAGCGCGGGAATTGCCGACCGCATCCAGGGGATGCGGACAGGTGCGAAGCAGGCCTTGCAGGATTTCGCGGAGTTGTTCGGTATGCTGCGCGCCGAAGCGGCCGAAGCTTCCCCCGCCGCCCTTCTGGAGCGGATCATCGAGCTAATCGATTATGAGGACCACCTCAAGGGTGAAGGGGTCGAAGGTGTTGAACGCCAGGAGAACGTGCGGGAGCTGGTCGCGGCCGCCGCCGACTGGTCGGAAGAGCTCGACCCGGAGGAGGTCGGCACACCGGTCGAGCAATTCCTCCAGTCTGCTGCCCTGACCACGTCGGAAGAGAAGATCTCGGGCGATCCCAACGGCGTGACACTGATGACGGTCCACACGGCCAAGGGACTCGAGTGGCCGGTCGTCGCGATCGCCGGGTTGGAGGACGGCCTCTTCCCCCTCTCACGCGCCATGGAGAGCCCCGAGGGCATGGAGGAGGAGCGACGACTCGCCTACGTCGCGGTGACGCGCGCCCAGGACCGGCTGTACGTCATCTGGGCCCGCGCACGGCGCCGGGGCGGACAGATTATGCCGGGAACGGCATCGCGATTCATCGAGTCGCTCCCGCCGGGCGTGGTGGAAGAGCGGCGCACCAGTGGTCTCTTCGGAGGGGAGTGGTACCGTCCGGCACCACGGCACCGTGTCCGACGAACCGAGGAAGTATCGGAGTCGGAGCTCGAATCCCAAGACCTGCCCCGCTTCGTCAAGGGGGAGCGTGTGCATCACCGACGGTTCGGTCCTGGCGTGATCCGCGGGGTGTCGGGTCGCGGGCGTGACCTCAGGGTGATCGTGGATTTCGAGGATGATGAGGTAGGGGAAAAGCACCTGCTCGTCGCGTACGCAGGACTCCAGCGCGCCATGGAGGGCGCGTGAGCGTTCCGCCACCCATGGACCCGACGGCCTTGTCTGCGTGGATCGACGCGGTCTTCGAGGCGCATCCGCACGAGGTGGCCCGACTGCGCGCGGGCGAGCAACGACCGATGGACTTCGTCGTGGGACGGGTGCTGATGATCTCGGGTGGGCGTGCCGACCCCGTCGCTACCCGACGGATGATCGCCGGACGGTTGTCGCCAACATGGGGAGAGCCGGGAGGTGGCAGCCCACCGTAGCCTCCGGTCGTTGGGCCTCTCAGGTATCCACGGGCGGATGTCCGTTCCCATCCACCATCCACGGCCGGCTGTGGACCGACGTTTCCCAGAAATCCAAGATGTAGCTGGGGAGGCCAAAGTGCTTGCTCGCGATGGCGCTGAGTCGGGTGGGGTCCTTGGGAAGACGATTCCGAATCACATCGAGCCGCATCTTCTTGGCCAGGCCCAGCGACGCGTCGCCTGACGGATCCAGTCGGTGTGCCAAGCCATCCCGGTCCGACAGGACTTCCATCACGAGCTCGAAGGCAACCCCCATGTGACTCTCGACCGTATGCTCAGTGAGGTCCCACCGGCTCTTGTCGGCCATGACCTGGAACACGCGCTGCCAGCTCTGCGTCTCGGTGATCCCCACCATGCCGCGAAACAGGCGGCGGCTGGTACGGACCGAGAAGATGGTCGGGGCCAGGACACGATCGAGCAGCGCATCGGCACTGGTGTGGTCCAGCCGAATCACCTCCATGGCCGTGCGGGCGTAGTGCTCGCCCAGGTGCGTCTCGAACCGGCTCTCCCAGTATGAGTGTCCCAATGCGATGGTGGAGGACGTGACGACGAGCTGACGCGGCACGAAGAAGTTATGTGCCACCGAGTCGGCGGCGAGATGTGCCAGGTAGCCCAGGGCGAATCCCCGGAGCGCATCGGTTTCGGCGCGACGGTAGATCTCGTGCCCAACGTGCCATGCATGACAATGCCGACCCACCGGAGCGTACTTCTTCGCGATCGACGTGTCGGCCGCGATGTTGCCATAGAGGAAGTCGTACGGATATGCCCGCAACAGGTCGGCTACCGCCGCAGGGAGCTGGGACAGGTTGGCGAGCACCGACTCCCCGAGGAAGATGTGGCTCCCTGGGGTCCAGGCATGGGCGACGGCCGGCCCGAGAACGATGGCCGCGAGGGCCAGCGCGGCAGAGATGGTGATGTGCCGGAGCTGCACCCGCTAGCGGCCCCGCTTCAAGAAGGCCCGCTTCATCGATCGGAAGACCGAGGCCCCTCGGCGGGTCGTTCGGAGCGCGGCTGCCACGTCGAGTGCCGTCTCTTCGACCTCCGTCTGCACCACGTCGATCAGAGCGTCGAGGTCGTGCAACCGATCCTCGGTGCGGTTGATCAATTGCTCAAGCCGTTTCCGGACGTCCTTCGACGAGTGCACGATCCCGTCAGTCTCGGATCGGACCGTCGACACGAGCAGCGAGGCGTCGTCCACGAGCTTGCGCGCGCTATCGAGCGCGGGGCGCGCGTCACGGTCCAAGTGGTCGACCGTCCGGTCGACCGTGCGCATCAACGCCCGCACTTCGCGCTGCAGCGCCAACAGCATCACCCCCACGGCCAGCACGACAAGGGCGATGATCGCCGTCGAGATCGCGGTAATGACCTCCGCCCACACCATCGGCATCCTCCTCTGCGGGAACCATGGTCGCGGCATCCGAGGTCCATGCGGGGCCACGACCTCCAACCAAGGTAATGCGGAATCGTCGCGGAGAACACGCGCGGACCGCAGACTGGCCGACCGGTCAGGATTCGGCGGTGGGCTCTTCAGCCAGCCCTTGGGCGAGGGTCACGGGGATCGTGAAGACGACGCCGGTCCCAGGTCGGCCCAGGTCTCCGCACGTTTCCGAGATCATCTGCACCGCGGCTTCGACCCTGTGGTGGTCCCGAATCACGGAGAAGACCGTCGCGTTGTGGGGACGCATGCCCTCCCGCACCGATTGCAGGCCGGCGAGCACCGGCAGCTGTCCCGCAACCCGCTGGGCCATTCCTTGGCTGTTGAGCACCGTCGCCCCGGTGATGCCGAGCTTCACGAGTCCCGCCAACACCCGGTCGAGATGCTCTTCACGGTTGACCACGCAGACGAGTAGCTCCATAGCCTCAGGTTCCTGTGAAAATCGGCCGGCGCGATGGGGTGCGTTGGGTCGAGGGGGATAATCCTCGCACCCGGCGCAGGTGTCAAGCGCGGTGCTTGCGCGACCGTACAGTGGGCCCTATGGTTCGCCGCACCATGGCTGAGTCCTTCCGCGTGACCGGGGGAGTGCCGCTGCGCGGCACCGTGACACCGTCGGGAAACAAGAACGCCGCACTCCCGATGATCGCCGCCACGCTCCTCGGTGATGGCCCCAGCGAGATTCGGAACCTCCCGCGCATCCGCGATGTCGAGACCATGCTCGCACTGGTCGCCGACCTCGGTGCCGAGGTGACGTGGACGGCGGAGCACGACGTACGGATCGACCCGGCAGGCGTCAAGGTCAAACCCCTCAACCCGGATCTGTGCGCGAGCATTCGAGCCTCGGTGCTCCTCGCGGGACCTTTGCTCGCCCGGCACGGTTCGGTGACACTGCCGCCGCCGGGCGGGGACGTGATCGGGCGGCGACGACTGGACACGCACTTCTTGGCGCTCGAGCGCCTCGGCGCCGAAGTCGAGATAGGCGCCCACTACCAGCTGGAGGCCAAGGCGCTCGTTGGCGCGGACATCTTTCTCGACGAGCCGAGTGTCACCGCCACGGAGAACGCCTTGATGGCGGCCACCCTGGCAGACGGGCGCACGGTGCTGCAAAACGCCGCCTCTGAGCCGCATGTGCAGGACCTGGCCCGCGCTCTCGTGACCATGGGGGCGCATATCGAGGGCATCGGGACCAATATCCTCACTGTGGAAGGGAGCGGGTGCTTGTCCGGCGGGACGCTCACGGTGGGTCCGGACCACATCGAGATCGGGAGCTTCATTGGACTGGCTGCCGTGACCGACGGCGAGCTCTCCATCTCCGACACCCGTCCCGAAGATCTTCGCAGCATCCTCCTCACGTTCGATCGCCTTGGCGTGCGACCGAGCTCCGAAGGCGGGACCCTGGTCGTCGAGGCGAGTCAGGAACGTCGCATCCGGCCCGACTTGGGCGGTCACATCCCGAAGATCGAAGACGGCCCCTGGCCCGCCTTCCCGGCAGACCTCACGTCCATCGCGGTGGTGGTTGCCACGCAATGCGAAGGGATGATCCTGGTCTTCGAGAAGATGTTCGAGTCCCGGCTGTTCTTCGTCGACAAGCTGGTCTCCCTCGGGGCGCGCCTGCTGCTGTGCGATCCGCACCGCGTGGTGGTCGCCGGCCCGAGTCAGCTCCGAGGCGGAACGGTCGAGAGCCCCGATATCAGGGCAGGGATGGCGATCTTGCTGGCCGCGCTTGCGGCCGAAGGGGAAAGCGTCATTCACAACATCGGGCAGATCGACCGCGGGTACGAGCGCATCGACGAGCGGTTGCGTGCGCTCGGAGCCAAGATCGAGCGGGTGTCGAACCGGACCAGCGGGTGAACAGCGAGCACAGCACGAGTCTCGCGGAGCAGCGCGTGGCCGATCGCGGCATCGAGCGATACGAGCTCGAGGCCTGGCACACCCAGTTCGGGATCGTGGCCGGGATCACCGGACGGGGCTTCGATCTCGGACTCGCATCACAGAGGTCAACGGGCGAGGTCCTGGAGCGGTGGCAGCGGCTCCAGACCGACGCCTTCCCCCAATTCCCGTCAATCGTCGTGAGCCGGCAGATCCATGGGACCAGGATCGCGCGGTATGCCCCATTACCGCCCGGGATCCTGATCGGTGACGGGTGGGACGGCCATGTTACGCGCGTGCCGGGCCAGCTCCTCGCGGTGACCGTGGCTGACTGCGCGCCGATCTACCTGGTGGACCGTGGGTCGAGGGCGATCGGTTTGCTCCACGCTGGGTGGAAAGGCATTGCCGCAGGGATTATCGAACACGGTATCGAGACGCTGTGCGACGTGGCGCAGTGTTCGAGTCGGGACATCGTTATTCATTGTGGTACAAGCATTTGCGGGTCATGTTATGAAGTGGGACCTGAGGTCCTAGGCGCGGTGTTGGGCCGTCCTGCGGCGGCCAAGGGATTGCTGGACCTGCGGTCGGCCATCGCCAACCGAGCATGGGCCACGGGGGTTCGGGAGATCACCGTGAGCCAGTGGTGCACCGTCCATCATGGTGACCGGTTCGAGTCCCATCGGGGGTCCGCGGGGCACGCCGGCCGGATGGTGGCCTTTGTCGGGCGGCTTCCATCTTGAACCCACTGGCGTGACCGGCTAGATTACGTCTTCGGAGCGGGCGCGGTGGGCCCGCGCTTTTTTTTGCCAGTCATGGATCAGGCGCTGACAGAGCTCACGGCGGAGATCCGCCAGCGGGTGGCAGACCTCGGCTACGAGGTCGTGGACCTCCGGAGGCAGGGGGCCGGGAGCCGTGTGCGGCTCCAGATCCGGGTGGATCGGGTCAATGCGGAGCCGGGTCAGGGAATCACGGTCGACGAGTGCGCGGCTGTCAGCCGGGCGCTCCAATCGTGGCTCGACGAGGCCCAGCTGTTGGGCCCGCGCTACGTGCTGGAGGTGTCGTCGCCAGGCATCGAGCGGCCCGTGCGATGGCGTGAGCACTGGGAGCGGTATCGTGGGCGCGAGGTGAGTGTGCGGATCGAGGGTCGGGGCCGGTTGCGCGCCGTGATCCAAGACGTGCGTCCCGACGCCGACGTCGTCGTGCTTCGGCCCACCGATGGTGGTGATGCGGAGGACGTGCCGCTCGAGCGGGTGAGGGAGGCCACGCTGGTCGTCGACTGGGAAGCTCTCGAGCGGTCAGCAACGGAACGAACGAGCACAAAGTCGACCAAGGAGTCCGGATGACGAGTCCCGCCGAGGTGCTGAAGGCGCTGCGGGAACTGGCCGAACTGAAGCAGCTGGACCGTGCCGAAATGGTGGACCTGCTGCGCGACGGCATTCACGCGGCGCTGGTGAAGCGCTACGGCCCAGAGGTGCGATCCGAGATCGAGATCGACGACCTCAAGGGCACCATTCGCACGGTGGTCTTGAAGAGCGTGGTGGAGGAAGTGGAGGATGCCGGGACGCAGGTCTCACTGGAGGAGGCACAGTGGGAGGACCCCGCATTCAGTGTGGGTGACGTGTTGGAGGAGGAGGTGCCGTTCGAGGCCTTCGGGCGATTGGCCGTGCAAGCTGCCAAGCAGCGGATCATCCAGGGGGTGAGAGAAGGGGAGCGGACCCGGATCCGAGACGAGTTCGGACACCGCGTTGGTGACCTGATCTCCGGTGAAGTGCAGCAGATCGAGCGCGGACGTCTGGTCATTATGCTCAACCGGTTCCGGGAGGCGGAAGCGCTGATCCCGTATCGCGAACAGAACCCACGGGAGCACTTCCATCAGGGCGACGCGATTCGAGCCGTGCTGAAGCGACTCGAGGAGACGCCGAAGGGACCGCGACTGATTCTGTCCCGCGCGGATCCCCTCTTCGTGCAGGCGCTGTTCAAGCTCGAGGTGCCCGAGATCCAGCAGGGCATCATCGACGTTCGCGCGGCGGCGCGGGAGGTCGGAAGCCGAACGAAGATCGCAGTCTCCAGTCGCGATGACGCCGTCGACCCGGTCGGTGCGTGCGTGGGCATGAAGGGCAGCCGGGTCCAGGCCGTGGTGAACGAGTTGGGTGGGGAGCGGATCGACATAGTGCCGTGGTCCCCGGACCCCGAGCGGTTCGCCAAGCTGGCGCTGGCGCCGGCCAGGGTGTCGCGGGTGTTTTCCGACCCGGAAAGCAAGACGGTGCAGGCTATCGTGGATGAGGACCAGCTTTCGCTGGCCATCGGACGCAACGGGCAGAACGTGCGGCTCGCCTCCGAACTGACGGGCTGGAAGATCGACCTCTATTCCAGTCGCGAATGGCTGGAACGCGGTGGGGAGGGGCCACTGTTCGCACCGCTGCCGCCCGAGGATGAGCTGGTGGCCGACGTCGAGCTGAACGAGCTCAAGGGCTTGCCGGCAGAGCTCGTAGCGGCGCTCGCGGCGACCGGCATGCAGACGCTGCGGGACATCCTCGACCTCGAGCGGGACGACGTGTTGAAGATCGAGGGCATGACGCCCGAGCAGGCCGATGCACTGATGGCATTTCTGAGTGAGCTGACCGAAGAGAACGCCGAAGGAGACGCCACGCCCGAGCTGGAAAGCACGGGGGAGGCGACACCGACGGCGTGATGTCTGCGCGTCAGCTCGGCATGCTGGGACTAGGGCTCCGCGCCGGGAGCGTGATCGTCGGGACTGGCGGGGTCAGGGCCGCCTTGCAGCGAGGGGAAGTGAAGCTGCTGATCCTGGCGGCCGACGTGAGTTCCCGAACGGAGCAGAAGGTGGTGCGGTTGGCGGAGTCCACAGGCATCCCGATGCTCTCGGGGCCCGAGGCACGCGAGTTGGGACGCAGGCTTGGTCGGGACGCGGTTCAGGCGGTGGGTGTGCGTGACGCGCGGTTGGCGGCCGGTATCGTCGGCGATGAGTCGTCGACGGAAGCGAGGAGGACGTAGTGGGCAAGACGCGGATCCACGATCTCGCGGCGGAATTCGGGATTGACAGTGGGCAGCTGATCAAGCTTCTGGCCGACATCGATATCCATGTGCGGAGTCATCTTTCTGCGCTGGATGAAGGACAGGCGGCACGCGTGCGCACGCGATGGGAGCGGGAAAGGCGCAAGAAGGCCGGGGCGCCACTCAAGACGCGTACGCGGCGGAAGAAGGCGGCAGCGGCGCCCGCTGCGAAGTCCGAGAAGCCCAAGCGGCCGGTCAGGCGTCGTCGAACGGCCGCGGAAGTCGCGGCGAAGGAGGCCGAGGAGGAAGTTGCCCGGGTCGCGGCCGAAGCCGAGCGGGAAGCTGAAGCCGCTGCGATGGTCGAAGAGACGGCTGCGGTGGAGAAGCTGTCCATGGAGGAGCGCGCGGCAGCCCTGTTCAAAGACATGATGCCGGAACCCGAGGCGCCCATCGAGGTGCAACCCGGAATTCCTGCGGCGCCAGCCTCCGTGGACGTCTCGGCTCCAGACGTTGCGGCGCCGGAGCCGCCGACGGCGGCACCGCGCCCGCGCAAAGTGCAGCGCCCGCTCCGTGTCGAGCGGCCACCGCGGCAGCCGACGACCCGTCCGGCGGCGAGTGCCGGACCACGGCCGGTGGCCTCGGCCGCGCCCGGCGAGATCGCTGAAGAGCGGCGGCGTGACAAGAAGCGCCGGCGCAAGGGCGGGCGACGCTCGTCTGTCGACAAGGAAGCCGTGCAGGCAAACATCAGCCGGACCATGGCGAGCATCAAGGGCTCGTCTCCGCGCAAGTCCCGACGTCGCGACGAGGAGCCGAGTGCCCGGGAGCTGGCCGAGCAGCGTCGCATCGAGGAACGGGAACGCGAGAAGACGCTCGTCCGCGTGAACGAGTTCATCACGGTGTCAGAGTTGGCATCGGTGCTCAGCGTCTCGCCGACCGAAGTCGTGACGTTCTGTTTCAAAGAGCTCGGCATGATGGTCACGGTGAACCAGCGGCTCGATTTCGATCAGATCGATCTCATTGCCGGGGCCTTCGGATTCCAGGCGGAGCGCGAAGAGGAGTACGTCCCCGCCGAAAGCGTGGTGGAGGAAGAGGAAGAGCGGCCGGAGGATCTTCGGCCGCGCCCCCCGGTGGTCACGGTCATGGGCCACGTCGATCACGGAAAGACCTCGCTGCTCGATCGCGTCCGGAAGACGAACGTCATCGCCGGCGAGTCGGGCGGCATCACGCAGCACATTGGCGCGTACCACGTCAAGCTTCCTGGGGGGCAGGGCATCACGTTTCTCGACACGCCAGGTCACGAGGCCTTCACGGCCATGCGCGCCCGCGGTGCCCAGGTCACGGACCTCGTGGTCCTGGTGGTGGCGGCGGACGATCAGGTCATGCCGCAGACGGTCGAAGCAATCAGCCACGCGAGAAACGCCGGCGTCCCGCTCCTGGTCGCGATCAACAAGATCGACCTACCCACGGCGGACGTGGAGAAAGTCAAGCAGTCACTGCTCAAGCACGGTGTGGTGCTGGACGAGTACGGCGGCGACGTCATGGCACAGCCGATCTCCGCCAAGAGCGGGCAAGGCATCGACGAGCTCCTAGAGAAGATCCTGCTCCAGGCTGAGCTGTTGGACAAGAAGGCCAATCCGAATCGGCTGGCGCGGGGAACGGTGGTGGAGAGCTCGCTCGACCCTGGTAAGGGACCGCTCGCGACGGTACTCGTACAGACCGGCACGCTCTCCATCGGCAACGACTTCATCTGCGGTGCGCTTGCGGGTCGTGTACGGGCTTTGATCGACGAACGGGGCCAGCGGGTCGAGTTGGCCGGCCCGTCGATCCCAGTTCAGGTGCTGGGTTTCGACGGTGTCCCTCAGGCCGGCGACACCTTCACGGGCGTCCCGGACACGGCGGACGCCAGGGATATCGCGCAGAAGCGACAGCGCCTCGAGCGGGAGGCCTCGCACCGCCGCAGCCAGCACGGGATGTCGCTCGAGGATCTCGCGAGGCGCATCGAGGAAGGCGAGGTGCAGGCCCTGCGGATCATCATCAAGGCGGATCAGGGCGGCCCAGCCGAGGCCCTCGCCGACGCGTTCGCCAACCAGTCGACGGACGAGGTGCGGGTGGAAGTGATTCACCGCGGCGTCGGGGCAATCACCGAGAGCGACGTGCTCTTGGCCAAGGCGTCGAATGCGATCGTGGTCGGGTTCCACGTCCGACCCGACGCGAACGCTCGCAGCGTGGCCGAGCGGGAGAAGGTGGACATCCGCACATACCGCGTCATCTACGAGGCGGTCGAGGACGTGCGCGCGGCGCTCGAAGGCATGCTCTCGCCGGAGGAAAAGGAGACCGTGTTCGGCGAGGCCGAGGTGCGGGAGGTGTTCAAGATCTCCGGCGTCGGCTCGATTGCCGGGTGCTACGTGCGGCACGGCGTGATCAAGCGCAACGCACGCATTCGAGTGATCCGCGACGCGGTAGAAGTGTACGACGGCACGCTCGGCAGCCTGAAGCGCTTCAAGGACGACGTGCGGGAGGTCAAGGAAGGCTTGGAGTGCGGGATCGGCGTGGCGAACTTCAACGACGTCAAGGTGGCTGACGTGCTCGAGGCCTACTCGATCGAAGAGGTGGCTCGATCCCTGGAGCCCGCGGGCGCGGTCAAAGACCGCTGACGTGGTCGTCGGTTTCGCGACCTGGGAGCTGCACGTCCAGGGATGCCAGTCTCTCAAGGACAAGCGGCGCGTCCTGAAGAGCCTCAAGGATCGGCTCCACCAGAAGTTCAATGTGTCGGTTGCCGAAACAGCGCATCAGGACCTCTGGCAGCGAGCTGAGTTGACCTGCGCCGTCGTCTCCACGGATCGACGGCACGCCCAGGAGGTCCTGAGCTCGGCCGATCGCCTGGTGAGTGAGAGTGGCCTGGTCCGAATCATCGATTCCACGACGGATTTTCTATGAGGACACCGGGACGGCACCGCGCAGAACGCGCAAGCGCACTCGTCCAGGAGTGCTTGGCGGAGGCGATCGCCAGGCAGGTCAAAGACCCTCGGGTCGGCTTCGTCACGGTGACTGGCGTGACCGTTTCCCCCGACATCACGCACGCCAGCATTCGGGTGAGCGTTATGGGCTCGGAGGAAGAGAAGGAGCGTGCGCTGGATGGTTTGAACAGCGCCAAGGGATTCCTCCGCTCCCACCTCGCCGGCGCACTCAAGCTGCGAGTCACCCCAGAGCTGCATTTCTCCTTGGATCGCGGTCTCGAGCACGCTCAGCGCATCGATCGGCTGCTCGACGGCCTGACGGGAGATCGCGACCCCTGAGCGACGGGGTCCTCCTCGTCGACAAGCCCTCGGGTCCCACGTCGCACGACGTGGTCGACGTGGTGCGACGGGGCTTGGGCATGCGCCGAGTTGGCCACACAGGAACCCTGGATCCGTTTGCCTCAGGCCTCCTCGTCGTGCTGTTGGGGCGGGCCACCCGTCTCTCTCCCTACCTCTCCGCACTCCCCAAGTCGTACCAAGGCCTGATCCGGCTTGGGGTCCGAACCGACACCGACGATGGCACCGGGGCGGTGCTCGTCAGTTCCGACTCGTGGAACGGTCTGAGTGACGCGGACATCGGCACGGCGATGGCCACACTTACCGGACGACGACTACAGCGTCCACCTGTCTACTCAGCCAAGAAGACCGATGGGGAGCGGGCCTACCGGCTCGCTCGGCGGGGGCGGCCGGTTCAGCTGGCCCCGGCCGAAGTCGAGGTTACGCGGTTCGCCTTTGTCGACCGTGTGGGGTCGGCGGTCCGGTTCGTCGCGGACGTTGGAGGCGGTACCTACGTTCGGGCGCTTGCCCGGGATCTGGGTGAGGTCCTGGAGTGCGGCGCGCACCTCGAGACCCTGCGCCGCATCGGGGTGGGCGGCTTTTCCGTCGAGGGGGCTACGGCGCTGGAGGCGATCGCGGCCGGTCAGGCGGAGCCCCAACCACCCCTCGAGGCAGTGCGTCATCTCCCGATGCTCGACATCGACCAGGCGGAACGGGACGCGGTGGTGCACGGACGACCGCTGCCTGCTGGTGCCGTGACGGCCTCGCCGGTCGCACTCGTCGCTGCCGGCCGCCTCGTCGCCATCGCCGTGGTGCAGCACGACCGCCTCAAGCCGCGAGTGGTCTTCCCCGATGCCTGACGGTAGCGCTCTGCCCAACGACGGTCGTGGGGCCGTCGTCACCGTGGGGACCTTCGACGGCGTTCACCTCGGGCACCGGTCGGTGCTCCAGGAAATCGCGAGACGTGCTCGGCGCGCGGGCCGACGCAGTCTCCTCGTCACGTTCGATCCGCACCCGCTCGAGGTGGTGAACCCGCCGGCGGCACCTTCGTTGCTGACCCCGGGCGAGGAGCGCAACGAGTATCTGGCACAGTGCGAGGTGGATGTCGTGGTCCTGATGACGTTCACCCGCGAACTCTCGCAGTGCCCCCCGGAGGCATTCGTTCGGCTGTTGTACGACCGCTACCATATGCGTGAGCTCGTGATCGGACACGACCACGGTTTCGGGCGCGGTCGTGCCGGTGACGTCGGCCTCTTGCAGCGGCTCGGGAAACAGATGGGCTTCGGGGTCGACGTCGTCGACGAGGTGTACATCGATGGGCGGCCGGTTTCCTCCACACTGGTGCGGCGAGCCGTGGCTGGTGGAGATCTGGAGACCGCTGCTCGGCAGCTGGGCCGACCCTACGCGCTCACGGCCCCCGTTATGCGTGGGGCGACGCGGGGTAGGGATTTGGGTTACCGTACCCTCAACCTAGCGCTCCCGGATCGGCGGAAGCTCCTTCCGCCCGACGGGGTATATGCGGTGGTGGTGGAGTGGTCGGACGGCCGAGCGGGCGGCATGATGCACCAAGGGGCGCGTCCGACGTTTGGTGACCCGACCCGGAGCATCGAGGCGCACGTGTTCGACGTCGACGTGCGCCTCTATGGCGAGCGGGTCAAGGTTTCGTGGATCGCCCGCTTGCGAGACGTGAATCACTTCCCGTCGGCCTCGGCGCTTAAGCGGCAGTTGGACAAGGACTTCGATGCCGCGCGCGCCGCGTTGACACGGTGGGGCCTCCCCACTAGTCATTAACGCCTTCTCACTGGCAATAACGACATGTTCTCGACGATTCGTAGCCGTCTCATCCTGATAGGTGTTCTCGTAGTGGCGAGCATCATTTCGCTCGTTCCCCGCGAGGTCACCGTTCGCGAACGCAGCCCCGACGGCCGCATGCGGGACGTGACCATCAAGCGGGTCCCGTTGAAGCGAGGCCTGGATCTGATGGGCGGCATCCACCTCGCTCTGGAAGTCGACCAGAGCAAGGGTGTGGTCGCTAACCCAGAGGACGCGCTGGAACGGGCCCTCACCGTGATCCGCTCGCGGGTAGACGAGTTCGGCGTGGCCGAGCCATTGATCCAGAAGGTCGGGAACGACCGGATCGTGGTGGAGCTCGCCGGCATCACCGATCCCGGGCGCGCCAAGCAGATCGTGGAGCGCTCGGCCTTCTTGGAGTGGCGCCTCACGGACATGGACAACCTGTTCCGCGACGCCCTGCCGGCGATCGACCGGGCACTCACGGAGGCCGGTGTACGGATCGGCCCGAGTGTTCGCGACACGGCTGCCCAGCCGTCGACCCTCGAGCAGCTGCTCGGGGCGGATACCACCGCGGGTGCCGACAGCGCCGCTCCGGACACTGCCCAGACCGGGCTCGACCGGCCCGGTCCACTGAGTTCGCTCCTCTTCGCCGGGCAAATGGAGGGCGAGTTCCTGGTGCCCGAAGAGGACTTCCCGCGGGCTGACAGCCTCATCAGCCTCCCTGCAGTGCAGCGGCTGATTCCTCGTGGTCGGGAGCTGGTGTGGGGCAGTGAGCCGCGGTCGGCGGGAGGGCGCTCCTACCGCCCCCTGTATTCATTGGAGCGGCGCTCGATCCTTACGGGCGAGCAGTTGCAGGATGCGCGGGCAACGATCGACCAGACCAACAACCAGTCGATCGCCACCTTCACGCTGACACGAGCGGGGGGCCGCCGGTTCCGGCAGGAAACCCGCCAGCACGTCGGGGATTACATGGCCATCATGCTGGATGGCCGGGTGTTCAGACAGCCGCCGGTTCTGAGGTCGGAGATCGGTCGCAACGGACAGATCGAGTTGGGGAATGCCAGCCTGCAAGAGGCGCAGGACCTGGCGCTTGTGCTCCGGGCCGGAGCGCTCCCCGCGCCGCTCGTCATCGTCGAGGAGCGCACGGTCGGACCCAGCCTCGGGCGCGATTCCATCCGTCAGGGTGCGCAGGCCGGCGTCGTTGCCGGGTTGCTCGTCATCCTGGTGATGGTCGGCTACTACCGGTTTGCTGGCCTGCTTTCCGTGTTTGCCCTCGGGTTCTTTGCGCTGTTCACCGTCGGTGGACTCGCGAGCTTCGGCGCGACGCTCACGTTGCCGGGATTGGCGGGGTTCGTGTTGTCGCTCGGCATGGCCGTGGACGCGAACGTGCTGATCTTCGAGCGCATCCGTGAAGAGGTGAAGCAGAATAAGACCCCACGCCTCGCCGTCGATGCTGGCTTCCAGAACGCGATGCCGGCGATCATCGATGCCAACGTCACCACCGTGATCTCCGCCGCGTTCCTCTTCCAGTTCGGTACCGGTCCGGTCAAGGGCTTCGCGGTGACGCTCCTGGTGGGTATCATCGCGTCCCTGATCACGGCGGTATTCGTGACCAAGACCTTCTTCCTGATCTGGTTGCAGCGTCGTGGGGCGACCAAGGAGCTGGCGATCTGATGTTCAGGCTCTTCGATGATGCGCATTACGACGTCATGGCCCACTGGAAATCAGCCATGGTCGTCACGTCTGCATTTCTGATACCTGGCCTGATCGTGTTCGCGTTCCGGGGACTGAACAGCAGCATCGAGTTCACCGGCGGCACCCTGATTCAAGTGCACGCGGTCGACGAGTCGATACAGAGCGGGACCCTGCGCTCGGCGCTCGCCGCCCAGGGGCTCTCCGGCACGGAGATCCAGACGTTCGGTGCGCCGAACGAGTTTGTAATCCGGGCCCGCCTCGATCCGCGCGCAGACGTGAGCGAGGAGACCACCCAAGAAACCGAGCAGACGGTGCGCCAGGCGCTCTCCGCCGCCTTCTCACCCGAGGCGTTCGAGATCGTCCGCACCGAGGCCGTTGGCCCCAAGGTGGGGAGCGAGCTCCGTGAGCGAGCCACCTTGGCCCTGCTGTTGGCGTTCGGGGCCACGTTCTTGGTGCTCTGGTTCCGCTACGAGTGGCGGTTCGGTTTTGCCGCGGTGGTCGCCTCGATTCACGACATCGTCACGACCCTCGCGTTTGTCTCGTATCTCAATCTCGAGATCTCGCTCATGGTCGTGGCCGCGCTGCTGACGCTCATCGGGTATTCATTGAACGATACCATCGTGACGTTCGACCGCGTGCGTGAGAACATCAAGAAGACCAAGCGTGGCGAGTACTTCTACCATGTCCTCAACCGGTCGATCAACGAAACGTTGCCCCGAACCATCCTCACGTCGGGAACGACATTTGGGGCGGTCCTGGCGTTGCTCATCCTCGGTGGCAGCGTGATCCGCCCGTTCGCATGGGTGATGGCCTTCGGCATCTTCACGGGAACGTTCTCGTCAATCTTCATTGCTTCTCCGATCCTCCTGGGGGTGGAGCGCCGCTGGCCCAGCGACGCGGTCAAGGTCATGAAACCGGGGGAGAGGCCCGTCCCCGCCACGACCTGACCGTCGGGCGTCGAGCCGACCGCCGTGTTGGTCGACACCCACTGTCATCTCGGCGACCGCCGCTTCGACGCGGACCGCGACGCCGTGCTCGACCGCGCGCGGCACGTTGGTGTCGGCCACATCGTCACCATCGCGGACTCGATCGAGACCACCATGCAAGCCATCGCGCTGGCTGACCGCTACGGGCTGTCGGCGTCCGCGGGCGTGCATCCGCATGCGGCGTCGACGTGGACCGAGGACGTCGCGGCGCGTATCGCTGCCTGCCTCGACCACCCGGCGGTCGTCGCCGTCGGCGAAACTGGGTTGGACTATCACTACGACTACGCCCCCCGACCCGCACAGCGGGCCGCGTTCGAGGCCCAGCTCGCGCTGGGGTCCGAGCGGAACCGTCCGGTGGTCGTGCACGGACGCGAGGCCGATCGGGATCTGGCGGCCATGCTCCAGGCGTCGGGATCGCCGACCGCCACCATCGTGCTACATTCGTTCAGTTCCGGGCCCACGGTGGTCGATGCGGGTATGGCAATCGGGGCCTACTTTTCCTTCAGCGGGATGGTCACGTTCAAGAACTGGAACTTGCTTGACGTGGTCAGGACCTGTCCGGCCGACCGCCTGTTGCTCGAGACCGATGCGCCATACCTCGCTCCGGTCCCGCACCGGGGCAGGCGCAACGAGCCTGCGTTCGTGCGGGGGATCGCCGAGCGCGTGGCCGAGCTGCGGGACGTGTCGGTCGACGAAGTGATCACAACGACAACGGCCAATGCTGGGCGGTGTTTCGGGAGCCGGGTGGCCCAACCAATGACGACTCAATCATGACCAAGACGACGGTTCCAACCGACATAGCCATTGCCCAGGGGGCAACGCTCCGCCCGATCACGGACGTGGCGGCCGACCTCGGGCTCGGCCCCGACGACCTCATCCTGTACGGCGACGACAAGGCGAAGATCCGCCTGTCCAGCCTTGCCGCGCGAAAGCGGCGCGGTCGCTTGGTGCTCGTCACGGCGATCAATCCGACCGCCGCCGGCGAGGGCAAGTCCACGGTGACCGTGGGCGTCACGCAGGCGCTCAGGCGGCTCGGGAAGCGGGCGGTGCTGTGCATGCGGGAGCCGAGTCTCGGCCCCGTGTTCGGCATCAAAGGTGGCGCCGCAGGCGGAGGGTATGCGCAGGTCGTGCCGATGGAGGACATCAACCTCCACTTCACCGGTGACTTTCACGCCATTTCCAGCGCCCACAACCTCCTCGCGGCGATGCTCGACAACCATCTGCACCAGGGGAACGCGCTCGACATCGATCCGCGACGCATCACGTGGCCCCGCACCATCGATATGAACGATCGTGCGCTGCGCGACATCGTCGTGGGGCTTGGCGGCCCGCTCGGCGGTGTGCCCCGCCAGGACCGCTTCGTGATCACGCCGGCTTCGGAGATCATGGCCGTCATGGCGCTGGCGAAGGACGCCGACGACCTAGAGAACCGTTTGGGACGCATCATGGTCGGCATGACCCGAGACCAGCAACCGGTATGTGCCAAGGATCTCAAAGCCCACGGGGCCATGGCCCTGCTCCTCAAGGATGCCCTGTCGCCGAACCTGGTGCAGACCCTCGAAGGCGGTCCAGCCATCGTGCACTGTGGACCGTTCGGCAACATCGCGCACGGATGTAACTCGGTCGTCGCGACCGACGCCGGGCTTCGGCTCGCCGACATCGTTGTGACGGAAGCCGGATTCGGCGCCGACCTCGGCGCAGAGAAGTTTTTCGACATCAAGTGCCGCGTCGGCGATCTCAACCCTGAGGTGGCTGTGGCGGTCGCAACGGTGCGCGCTCTCAAGCTCCACGGGGGAGTGGCAAAGGACCAGCTCACCTCGCCCAATCCGAAGGCCGTCGAGCGCGGCTTCGCCAACCTCCGGCGGCATCTCGAGAACATCGCCAAGTTTGGCGTGCCGGCCGTAGTGGCGATCAACAGATTCACCGCCGATATCGATGCCGAGCTCGACGTGGTACGAGCGGGATGCGAGGCCCTGGGCGTAACCGTCGCTCTGTGCGAAGTGTGGGAAAAAGGCGGAGAAGGCGGCATGGCAGTGGCGGAAGCCGTGATCGAGAAGCTCGAGGCCGGTGGTGCGGCATTCAGACCCCTTTATGACGAGAACCTCCCCATCGTCGACAAGATCGAGCGGATCGCGAAAGAGGTCTACGGGGCGAACAGCGTGGTACTCACCCCACAAGCGTCGAAGGCAGCCGACCGGCTGACCAAGTTCGGGCTCGGGAACACGCCGGTCTGCATGGCCAAGACGCAGTACTCGTTCAGTGACGACGCATCGTTGCTGGGGGCACCCACCGGTTTCACGATCACGGTCCGGGATATCTATCCCTCCTCCGGCGCGGGGTTCGTCGTTGCGATGACGGGGGACATCATGACAATGCCCGGTCTCGGGAAGACACCCGCCGCCGAGAAGATGCGGGTCACGCGAGACGGAACGATCGAGGGCCTGTTCTAAGGGGAGGCATGGACGATGGAGATCGTGCATACGGATAGGGCGCCGGCGGCTATCGGCCCGTACAGTCAAGCGGTCGTGTCGGGAACGTTGGTCTTCACGGCCGGCCAGATCGCCCTGGATCCCGCGACGATGGAGATCGTGAAGGGTGACGTGGCGGCGCAGACCGACCGGGTCCTGCGGAACCTGGCTGCAGTACTCCAAGCCTCAGGGTCTGGCCTGACCAAGGTCGTGAAGACCACGGTGTACCTGGCCGACATGGCGGAGTTCACGGCCATGAACGAGGTCTACGCCAAGCACTTCGGGTCGCACAAGCCGGCACGCTCGACGGTGCAGGCAGCGGGGCTGCCGAAGAACGTGCGCGTCGAGATCGACGCGATTGCCGTGCGAGGGTAGCGGGTGCCACGGGGGCGGATCGGGCCTGGTGGCTCGTGCGGTCTTCAAAACCGTTGGGAGACGCCTGAGGCGGCTCTGGTGGGTTCGATTCCCACACGCTCCCGCCACATCCCGCGCCGTCTGTGAATCGTGCATTCATCGTTCTGAATCCGCGAGCCGGTCGCGGCAAAGGCGAAGGGCTCGCACAGCCGTTGGCTGACGCGGCGCGAGCGGCCGGGTGGGAAGCGGTGGTTCGCACCACGCGGCGGGCGGGAGAGGAAGTCGAGCTCGCCGCAGAGGCCCGAGCTGAAGGGTGGCCGGTCGTGGTGGCCGCCGGCGGTGATGGCACGGTGCACGGGGTGGTGAACGGCTTGCTCGCCGAGGGCCCGACCACGACGATCCTCGGACACGTGCCGGTCGGAAGCGGCAATGACTATGCGCGCGCCATCGGTGTGAAGAAGGCGTCGGTGGCCAAAGTGCTCCCCAAGGTGTTGGCCGGCGTACCGCGACGCATGGACGTGGGCCGCGCGCTGGGCGAGTACTTCGTGAACGGCATGGGGGCGGGGTTCGACGCCGAAGTCGTGCGCCAAACGCTGCGGATGAGTCACCTCACCGGCTTCGCCTTGTATCTGGTGGCCGTGTACAAGAGCTTCGGTGCGTTCGATCCACCGGACGTGGAGGTCACGGCTCCCGAACATACCGAGCGCGCGCGGGTGATGATGCTCAACGTGTCGATCGGCCCGACCCAGGGTGGCGGGTTCCGCCTGGCGCCGGGAGCCACACCTGATGACGGGTTGTTCGACGTGTGTCTCATCCGGCGCGTAGGGCTCATCAGGTTCCTGCGCTACATGCCGTTCGTGGTCCTGGGGCGTCACGGCCATCTTCGCGAGGTCCGGATCTTTCGCACCACACGGATCCGAATCACTGGCCTCTCCGGTCCACTCCCGGTCCAACTGGACGGAGAGCTGCGGTATCCCGAGACCGACACGATCGACGTGACCATCCTTCCCCGTCACCTCCAGGTCCTGTGCGCACGCTAGCGACGCTGGCATTGCTGGCCGCCGCGACGAGCGGGGTGGCCGACGCCCAGATCGTCCCCGCGGCTCCTCCCAGGCAGCAGCAACAGCCGCAGCCGGAGGACACGGTGAAGGTCCCGCCATTCCGGGTCGAGCCTCCCGTGTCTCCGCTGGGGGCGGCCATGCGTTCCCTCCTGGTGCCAGGGTGGGGCCAGGCCGCCGTCGATCGGCACGTGACCGGAGCGATTTTCATCTTTTGGGAGGGGCTCACCCTCACCATGACGATCAAGTCGGTGCATCAGCTGCACTATCAGGAAGACACCGGCGTGGAGGACCTAGAAGGAAAGCGCTCCGAAGTGCAGGATTGGGCCGTCCTGCTGGCGTTCAATCACCTGCTGGCGGCCGCGGAGGCCTACGTGGCGGCGAACCTCTGGGATTTCCCGGTTGATCTCAAGGTGGACCGTCTGCCGAGCGGCGACCCGGCTCTGGGCGTCAGGTTCTACTGGTAACTCGAACCCAGCCTCATCCTTCGAATTGCCGCAGCGTCGGGCCCTGCGCCGTGACCGTGGCAAAGCGATAGCCTTCGGCCCAGGCGCCCGGGTTCAGATACCACTGCCAATCGCGCGCCGGGACAAGGGCGGGCAGATGCGTGTGTCCGTAGACGACGAGATTGAGATCGTCGCGCTCGTCGAGGATGCTCCGGGCTTGGCTCAACTGCCGCTCCGATGCCCGTTGTCGCGTCGCCTCGTCGCGGGCCCCGGCGGAGAGATGGAGTGACATCCGCCGGACCAGCGCGAATGCGAGGTCTGGATGCAACGCCCGGAACAGGCCGACGACAGCTCGGTGGCGCGTCAACCGATGGAGCACCCGGGCCCCGCGGCGCTCGCCGCCAATCGCGTCCCCATGGGCGACCAAAGCCCGGAGACCCGCCAACTCCAACTCGATCCCGTCTGGGTGAAATGCGGCGCCCAATTGCTCGATCCAGAACGGCCCGCCCCAGCGATCGTGGTTGCCGCCGGTCAGCGTGAGCCGGACGCCGGCGCGACGTAAGGCGCTCAGGGCCTCCAGGGTCGGAAAAGCCTCGCGCGGGATAACCGATCGGTACTCGAACCAGAACTCGAACAGGTCGCCGTTAATGACGAGATGGTTCCCGATGGAGGGGACGGCCTCGAGGAACCGGCGAAAGGCCTCGGTGACCCCATCGGGGGCGTGCCCCAAGTGGGCGTCGGAGACCACGATGGTGGTGTTGGTGGGCACCGGCGGAGTATAGAGACCCTCCGAACGCACCCGCAACCCGTCCCCCCCTCGCTCAGCGGCTGGACCCCAAGGCCAGATGTGGCGTGGGGGTCGGATCCCCGTGCCTCGGAGGGGGCAGGTATTGACATCTGGAGAAAATGTTGAATGATTGATCAACTAAAGATGCACTCTCGCGACTGTTAGCAATCGGAATGTCACTTGATCGATCACTCAAATCGGGGATCTGGGAGTGTTACCCGAGAGCGGATTCTCGAAATTGCTGAGCAGCTCTTCCACGAGCGGGGTTATGGCGCCACTGGGGTCGCGACGGTTTTACGCGCCGCCGGCGTCAGGAGTGGCAGTCTCTACCACTTCTTCCGCGGCAAGGAGGCCCTGCTGCTCGGCGTCTTGGCCCGTCACCTGGCCCTGCTGCGGATCCGGGTGTTCGAGCCGGTGGAGAGGGCGACAGACGACCCGCTGGAACGGGTCTTCGCCCTGCTTCAACTTTACATGAGGAATCTGGAGAGCAGCGGATTCACTCTCGGGTGCCTGGTTGGGAACTTGGCCCTCGAAGTGGCAGACACGATCCCCACAGCACGCGTCCCCATTGATCGGTATTTCGACACGTGGAGCGGCGAGGTTCAGCGGTGGCTCGAGGCGGCTGGCGGCCGGCTTCCTGCCGATGCGGATCGGCCGGCCCTCGCCAGGACGGTTCTCGCGGTGATGGAAGGCGGTGTGATGCAGGCGCGAGCCCACAGGGAGCTCAGGCCATTCGCCGCGGCGGTGGGGCAGCTCCGGTCCTATCTGGAATCGCTCGAGGCCCGCGCTCGCCGCGAGCGCACGGAGTCCGGCCAGTCCCCGAGCGGCGAGGGGCGGCGCCCCGATCCCACGAGGCGCGGCATCAACGGCTCGGCCTGGCGCACATGGTAGTGGCCACCGCTCCCGCTCCACACTCTGGGACCATGCCAGGGTGGCCACTCGCGATGGCACCGTGTTGCTGGGACACGCACGATGGCTGATGAAGAGCGAGTCCGCGCCCTGGTGCGCCAGATTGTGTACCGGGCGATTGGCCGGCCACTCACGGCGGGCACGGTGGGCGGACGGGCACTGGTGACGGGCCAGGATGTCGAGGCGGCGCCACTCGGTGGAGAACTCGTGATTCCGGCTGGGGCGCTTGTCACGCCCCTCGCTCGCCAAGCAGCGATGGAACGACGGGTCTCCCTGGTGGAACGCACGCCGGCGGTGCCACCGGTGCGCCCCCAGTCGGTACCCGAGGAAACGCGCGATCGCACGGTCGCGGTGGGGGCCGACCACGGCGGTTTCGAGCTGAAGGACGCCATCACGGAACACCTCCGCGCCCGGGGGTACGCGGTCACCGATCTGGGGACCAACAGCTCGGCCCCGGTCGATTACCCCGACCTGGCCGAGGCGGTGGCACGACGGGTCGCGGGTGGGGACGCGTGGCGCGGCATCGTCGTCGACGGAGCCGGTGTCGGCTCCTGTATGGTCGCGAACAAGGTGCCGGGTGTACGGGCGGCGGCCTGTTACGACCAGGCGACCGCGATCAACAGCCGCGCGCACAACGATGCCAACGTCTTGACGCTCGGAAGCGCGATCATCAGCCGGGACACGGCGTTGGCCATCGTTGGCGTTTGGCTGGAGACCCCGGCCGAGGGGGGGCGGCACGCGCGCCGGGTTGGGAAGATCATGGACATCGAGCGGCGCTCGTCCGGTGGGACCACGAAGGCCCCAGCCATGGCGCGCGCGCCAGGGACAATGCGCCATGCAGTTTGACGACGACGCGCTCGAACGGATCATTGAGCAGGTCACCCATCAGGTGCTGGTCCAGGTGCGGGAGCGCGCGGCGTCGAGCACCGGTTCGGGAAACGGGAGCGACGCGCTGGCCACGTCCCCGCACGAGTACGTCGATCGCGTGCAGCCGGTCATCGAAGCCGGAGCTGACCGGATCGCGGCCACGCTTGGCGTTGCACCGACCGACGGCAGCCTGAGTCCCATGATCGACCACACGCTGCTCAGACCGGACGCGACCCAAGAAGAGATTGCGCAGTTGTGCTACGAGGCCCGCAAGTACGCCTTCGCCTCGGTGTGCGTCAATCCTTCCTACGTCAAGCTCTGCTCGGATCTCTTGAAAGGCAGTGACGTGCTGGTGTGCACCGTAGTCGGGTTCCCGTTGGGAGCCACGTCCACGGAGGCAAAGGTGTTTGAGACCCAGAAGGCGATCCGCGATGGCGCGAAGGAAGTCGACATGGTGATCAACGTGGGTGCGCTCAAGTCACGCGACTACGAACTCGTGGAACGGGACATCGCGGCCGTGGCAAGGGCCAGCCACGCCGGGGGCGCGATCCTCAAGGTGATCATCGAGGCGGCGCTGCTGACCGACGAGGAAAAGGTGGCTGCCAGCTACCTCACCAAGGTCACCGGCGCGGAGTTCGTGAAGACGTCCACGGGTTTCGGGCCGGGCGGTGCGACGGCCGAAGACGTCGCCCTGATGCG
The DNA here is from genome assembly GCA_029863245.1 of Gemmatimonadota bacterium. Lineage (GTDB taxonomy): Bacteria > Gemmatimonadota > Gemmatimonadetes > Gemmatimonadales > GWC2-71-9 > JAOTVV01. Next base: position 158,180 of record JAOTVV010000002.1, on the reverse strand, counting down.
ACGCGTGGTCGGACCGCAGATGGGCGTCAAGGCCGCCGGGGGGATCCGCACCTATGCTGATGCTCAGAAGATGATCGCCGCTGGCGCCACTCGAATCGGCGCCAGCGCGAGCGTGAGGATCATTCAGGAGGCCGAATCGTGAGGGATTGCGCATGACCATCGATCTCCGCACCTACGCGTTCCTCGACAGCCTGCAGCCGCAGCATGCGGCCTACCTCGGGACCGTGGCCCGCGGCTTTCTGCCGCTCCCCGGAGACACCTCCCTGTGGGTGGAGATCTCTCCCGGGATTGAGGTCAACCGCATCACCGACGTCGCGCTCAAGTCCACGCGTGTTCGGCCCGGGATGCAGGTGGTGGAACGACTGTTCGGCCTGCTCGAAGTCCATCACGAAGTGCAGTCGGAGGTCCGGGCGGCCGGCGCCGCCATCCTGGGGGCGTTGGGTCTGAGTGAATCGGACCGGATCAAGCCACGGGTGGTTTCCAGTCAGATCATCCGACACGTGGACGCCCACCAGGTGCAGTTGGTCAATCGCATGCGATTCGGGCACATGCTCCTCGCGGGGCAGACACTGTACGTGCTCGAGGTGGAGCCCGCCGGGTATGCGGCACTCGCCGCGAACGAAGCGGAAAAGGAAGCCAACATCAGCATCCTCGACGTGCGCGCGTTCGGGAGCTTCGGGCGCGTGTACTTGGGCGGCGAGGAGCAGGACATCATGGCAGGGTACGGCGCGGCGGTCGCGGCCATCGAAGGGATCAGTGGCCGCACGGTAGACACAAAGCGCCGTGATTGATTGTGGGAGCGTGATACTTCAACCGATGTCGTGGAGGCAGGAATGGCCGAGGATTATCTAGCGATCGAAGCGCTGGGCATGATCGAGACGCGCAGCTACCCAGCGATGGTCGAGGCAGCCGATGCCATGGTGAAGGCGGCCAAGGTCGAGCTGGTTGCGTACGAGAAGACCGGCGGAGGGCACGTGACCGCCGTGGTGCGCGGCGACGTGGCTGCCGTCAAGGCGGCGGTCGAGGCCGGAGCGGCCGGAGCAAAGAAGGTCGGCGAGCTCGTTGCCATCCACGTCATCCCGCGTCCCCACGCGAACGTGGACCGTGCGCTGCCTCTGGGTCGTCAGAGCGAGGGAGCGAAGGCCGCCAAGAAGTGAGGTGGTGGCAAACGCTGAGGAACTTCTGATGGCTGGTCCGATCACCAGCCGGCGCCGCACCGCGCCCGTCCGACAAGGGGGTCGGGGTCGTTCGCGGCGGACACGGAGTCATCTATGCTGCTAGGAAGAGTGGTCGGGACGCTGGTGGCAACGCGCAAAGAGTCGTCCCTGGACGGCGTCAAGCTGCTCGTGCTCAACCAACTGGACGTCCACGGGAAGGCCAAAGGCGGCTACGTTGTCGCGGCCGACGCCGTCGGAGCGGGCCCTGGCGAAGTCGTCTTGTACGCAACGGGGAGTTCCGCTCGCCAGACGAAGGTGACGGACCGGCGTCCCGTGGATGGGGTCGTCATGGCCATCGTCGATGCTGTCGAAGTCGATGGCCGGGTGACGTACGACAAGGCGAAGGACGGGTGACGATGGACGAGCGACAGATTCAGGCCGTCATCGAGCGAGTGAACTCGGAGCTCCGCCATGCGGAGCGCACCCCGCCGTCCCCGCGTTCACCGCGCCACGGCGGTCCCAGCAAGCCGACCCCCCCGGCGGCGGCGGCGGTTCGCCACGGGGACAACCTCTTTGCCGACGTAGACGGTGCCGCGGGTGCAGCGGCTCGTGCGTTCCGCGCCCTGCACGATCTTCCGCTCTCCGTGCGCGAGCACATCATCGCCCATATCCGACGCAAGATCCGGGAGAACGCGCAGCCGCTCGCGTACGAAGCGTGGCAGGAAACGGGGATGGGGCGGTACGAGGACAAGATCGAGAAAGTCCTGCTCAACGCGAACAAGGCTCCCGGCACGGAGTTCCTGGATACCAGCGCGTGGAGCGGGGACGGTGGCTTGACGGTGGTCGAGTTCGCGCCCTATGGAGTGATCGGCTCCATCACCCCCAGCACCAACCCCATCTCCACGGTGGTCTGCAACAGCCTGAGCATGGTGGCGGCCGGGAATGCCGTTGTGTTCAACGCGCACCCGGGCGCCAAGAAATGCTCCAACCATGCGGTCCAGCTGATCAACGACGCGATCGTCGAGGCGGGTGGGCCGGCCAACCTCGTGAGCGCGATCGCCGAACCGACCATCGAGACGGCGCAGCAGATCATGGGACACCGGCAAGTGAACCTGCTCACAGTCACCGGTGGCATTGGCGTCGTCCGAGCCGCCATGAAGAGCGGGAAGCGGGCCATCTGTGCCGGGCCCGGCAACCCGCCAGTGGTCGTGGACGAGACCGCCGATCTCGAGCAGGCCGGACGAGACATCGTGGCCGGCGCTTCGTTCGATAACAACATCGTGTGCACCGACGAGAAGGAAGTGTTCGCGGTGGCGTCGATCGCCGACGAGTTGAAGCAGGTGATGGCGCGGCACGGCGCGGTGGAGATTGGCGCCGCAGAGCTGGACCAGTTGCGTCGGGTGATCTTTACGAAGCCACCGGGCGCGGGCAAGCCGGGAACGATGAACACCGAGTTTGTCGGCAAGAACGCCGGTGTGCTGCTGCAGCAAATCGGTGTCGAGGCAGGCGACGAGATCCGGCTGGTGCTGGTCGAGGTCGACCGGGACGACCCGCTCGTGTTCTCCGAGCAGATGATGCCGGTCCTCCCCGTGGTACGGGTGCGCGATGCCGACGAGGGCATCGATCTCGCAAAGGCGGCCGAACATGGGTTTCGCCATACGGCGGTCATGCACTCGAAGCACCTCGATCACCTGAGCCGCATGGCCCGGGAGATGGACTGCAGCATCTTCGTCAAGAATGGGGCCTCATTCGACGGACTGGGCTACGGAGGCGAGGGGTTTTGCTCCTTCACCATTGCGAGTCCCACGGGGGAGGGAATCACCAACCCCGTCAGTTTCAGTCGCATCCGGCGCTGTGTGCTGAAGGACTCCTTCCGGATCGTGTGATGACGACTATGCGGACGCCACGCAGCAGTATCGAGCCCGCTCTGGCACTGGTCGACTTCAGCAGCGTCGCCGTGGGCATCGAGGCGGCCGATGCAATGGCCAAGCGGGCCGAAATCGACATTCTCAAGGCCGGGACGGTTCAGCCGGGGCGCTATCTGGTGCTGATCGGCGGCACGGTGGCCGAAGTGCAGGAATCGCTGGCCGCCGGACGGGAAGTGGGCGGCGAGGCGGTCATCGACCACGTGTTTCTGCCGCACGTTCACCCCGAGGTGGTCGACGCCATCGGTGGTGGACGCGTCCCCGATGCCAGCGACGCGCTCGGGGTCGTGGAGACGTCGACCGTTGCCGCGGCGATCCATGCTGCCGACGCGGGCATCAAGGGGGCCGACGTTCGCCTGGTGGAGGTGCGGCTGGCCGACGGCCTCGGCGGGAAGGGTATCGTCCTGTACTCGGGACGAGTGGCGGACGTGGAGGCCGCGGTGGAGATCGGCGCCGGCGTGCTCGTACGCCCAGGGCTCTTGGTTCGCAAGGTGGTGATCCCACAGCTGCACCGTGACATGTGGGAAAACGTCTCCGATGCAACGCGATTCAGTGGGCGCGTGCTGGAGCGGCTGTGAAGTTCGCACGAGTGATCGGGACCGTGGTGGCCACGAGCAAGTACGAAGGGCTCGAGGGGGTCAAGCTCCTCGTGGTCCAGCCGCTCGACGAGGACCGCGATCCCCACGGCGACCCGCAGGTGGCGGCGGACGCGACCGCACAGGCCGGACACGGGCACCTGGTGTTCATCGTGGGGAGCCGCGAGGCCGCGCAGGCGCTGCCGACCGTGTTCGTGCCTGTCGACCTGGCGATCACAGGGATCATCGATCAAGTCGGCATCGACCGCGGGCCGGGCGGCACGACGGCCGTGTGGCGCCGTTCGGCCGGAGACACGGACTGACCGTGTACATCGGCAAGGTCGTCGGGACGGTGGTCGCGACCGTCAAGATCCCGCACCTGAAGGGTCGTCGCCTCCTGTTGGTGGATCGGCTGGATCTCGACGCCGCGGAGACGGGGGTTTACGATATCGCGGTGGACGTCGCGCAGGCCGGGCCCGGAGACACCGTGCTCGTCCTTGACGAGGGCAACGGGGCGCGGCAAATACTGGGCCTCGATCCCGGTGCCGTGCGGGCCGTCATCGTGGGGGTCGTGGACGAGGTGGCGCTCGCCACCTGACAGCGTTCCTGCCGGGGCACACCATGGACATAACAGAGTACGAGTTGCGCGTGCGGTATGCCGAAACCGATCAAATGGGCGTGGCCCATCATTCCCATTATTTGGTGTGGTGCGAGGCCGCGCGCACGGATCACATGCGGCGTCGGGGGGTAAGCTATCGAGACCTAGAGCTGCAAGGCCTGAAGCTTCCTGTCGTCGATGCCCGGGTTCGCTTCCGCCAAGCTTCGCGGTTCGACGACCTCATTCGGGTCCGATGTTGGGTCCGCGACGTGGCGAGTCGTCGCGTTTCCTTCGGCTACGCAATCGAGCGGTGCGATGACGGGGTCCTGCTCGCGACGGCACAAACGTCGTTGGTGGCGGTAGATTCGAATTATGTGCTCACGACGATTCCTCCGGAGATCCGCGCCAAGCTGGTGCCTATCCCCGATCCGGTGCGTCTCTAGCGTTCTCATCTCCCTGCTGCTCGCGACCCCCGTCCTCGCCCAGGACGAGGCAGTCGTCGATCAACTCGCCGGCATTCTGGCGGCGGAAGACGCACGTCGTTTCGACCAAGCGTTACTCGCCGCGGCGGCTCGGTACCCCGACCCCGTCGTGCGCCGGCACGCCGCGCTTGCCATCGGTCGCATCGAGGCCACCGCCGGCACGCCGCTGTTGGTCGAGTTGCTGGCCGACGTCGACAGCACGGTTCAGGAAGAGGCGGCGTTTGCCCTGGGTCTGCTCGGCGACCCGGAAGCGGTGCCCCCGCTTCGCGACCGAGCGCTCGCGCTGCTGCGGTCCCCCGGGACGGCCGGGACGGAGGCCGCCACGGCGCTCGCAATGATCGGAGGGTCCGAGGCAAGCCGAGCCTTCGACGAGTTCCTCACCCAATCGTTGAGCGGGCTCGAGTCGGGTGCCGCTCCGGCTATTGCGGTGCGAGCAGTGGGGGAAGCATGGCGCCTGGGTGCGGCCGCGCCCGTAGCCACCCTCCGGCGACTCGCGGCTTTGGAAGCCCCCGAGGTGCGCAGGCGTGCCATCTACTCCCTCGCGCGGCTCCGCGCCCCGGACGCCGGCGGGGTATTGCTCAACGCCACGAACGACACCGATGGGCGGATCCGCGCCGTTGCGGTGCAGGCACTCACGGCGGCCTTTGCGGATTCGGCCAACCTCGGACGCGCCGCAGTGGGGCAGGTCGTGAGCCGGCTCACCGACGACGAGGATGCCGGAGTCCGCATCCAGGCGCTGCGTGCGCTGGCAACATATGGCGATCCGGAGCTCACCGGGTCGGCGCTCGATCATCTCGGGGATCCGGACGTCAACGCACGCGTCCAGGCAGTGGCTGCGCTCGGCCGGCTGGGGGGCAATGGAGCGCGGGCCGGGCTGCTCGAGGCGGAGCGAGATCGGGTCTTTGCGATTCGCCGCGAAGCGCTCTTGGGGCTCTCGCGACTCGACCGCGCCACGGCCATCCGCCGTGCGGCGGCGTGGATCACCGACTCGGATTGGCAGCTACGGGCTTCAGGGGCAGCGGCGCTCGGCGTGCTCAGCGGCGACACGGCGATTGCATGGCTCGAGCGACTGCTCGGCGACGCGGACGGACGGGTCGCGGCCGCAGCGCTCACGGCGCTGAGCCGAGCCGACAGCAGTTGGGCACGAGAGCTTGCGCCGGAGCTGCTATCTCACCTGGACCCAGTGGTCCGGGCGCTCGCGGCCAATGCCGTGCGTGACGCACCGTCACCGACAGATATCGCCGCGCTCGTCGAGGCGTACGCGCGCGCTCAGCGAGACCCCGTGCCCGATGCCCGTATTGCGGTCGTCGAAGCGCTCGGAGCCGTTGCCGCCCTTGGTCCGACACCGGCGTATACGGTCGAAGATCGCTTCCTTTCTCGATTCCCGACCTGTGACGACTACCTGGTTCGGCGTTCCGCCGAGCGCCACCTGAGTGTAGCGGCACGGCGCTGGGGCCCGGCCTACCCGACCGCGACTGGGAGGGACATCGACGATTACCGTGCCATCGCCCGTTCGCTGCTGCTGCCGGCCGAGCGAAACGGCACCCTGCCGAGTTTGCTCCTCGATACGGAGCGCGGGGCCATCGTCATCGCGCTCTACGCTGCGGATGCGCCCATGACGGTCAATGCGTTACTCGAGCTCGTGAACCGTGGGTATTTCGACGGGACGTCCTGGCATCGGGTTGTGCCAGACTTCGTGGTGCAGGGTGGCGACCCGCGGGGCGACGGTTGGGGTGGACCCGGGTTCGCGCAGCGTGACGAGGTCAATCGACGGCGGTACGAAACGGGCACTGTGGGTATGGCCCTGTCGGGCCCGGATACCGGCGGCAGTCAGTTCTTCATCGCACTCGCGTCCCAGCCCCATCTGGACGGCACCTACACCGTCTTCGGCGTCGTGCAGGAAGGCATGGAGGTGCTGCGACGCACCACGCAGGGCGACCGCATTCGCACGGTCCGGAGGCGGTGACGTGAAGGGCAGGGGAGCGGTAGTCGTCGCGACGCTCGTGCTGCTCGCGAGTGCGGCGCCGACCCACGCCCAACTCGGCTACTTCGGACAGAACAAAGTCCAATACCGCGATTTCAAGTGGCAGGTGCTCCGCGGCGATCATGTCGACCTCTACTACTATCCTGAGGAAGACGAGCTCGCGACACTGGCGCTCGCGTATGCGGAAGAGAGCGTTCACGTCCTCGAGCGGAAGTTCGGGCACACGCCGCGGCGGCGGATCCCGGTCATCATTTACGCCCTGCACGCCGACTTCGAACAGACCAACATCCTCCCCTTCATTCCACCGGAGGGAATTCTCGGCGTCACGGAGTTCTTGAAGCGACGGATAGCCGTCCCGTTCAACGGCAACTACTTCGAGTTCAGACACACGCTGCGGCATGAGCTGGTCCACGCATTCCAACTCAGTGTGGTCGCCGAGGTGCGCGTGCGCTCGCCGCGCTCCCGTATTCCCCCGATCCCCTTGTGGTGGACCGAAGGGCTCGCCGAGTTCTGGTCGGCGGGCGAGGACGCGCTCGACGAGACCCTGCTCAGGGATCTCACAATTGCCGGCAACATGCCGAGCCTGCGGCGTCTCTCGCTCGTCACGAGCGGCGTGGTCTATCCGATCGGCGGCGCTGTCCACCGCTGGCTGGCCGAGCTGTACGGTGATTGGCGGGTGCAGGTCCTCTATCGGGATCTGTGGCGGTACTCCACGTTCGACGACGCGCTGGAAGCGGTGTATGGCGTGTCGATCGAGGAGTTGGAGAGCGAGCTGCGCTACCACTTCCAGCGGGCCTACTACCCGGAAATCACCGACCGGCGACCGCTGAGCGTCGGAGCCGAGGTGCTAGCCGACCTGGCCATCAAGCCGGTCACCTACCGGCAACATACCGATTCCGTCCTGCGGTACCTGTTTCTCTCGCCAACCACGGGCTACATGAACATCTACCGAGGCTCGTGGGACAAACCGAGGGAGCGGGACGTGGTGGTGAGGGGCGAGCGATCCGCGCAGTTCGAGTCGTTCCACAGTCTGGCGTCACGACTGGACGTGCGGGATGGCGTCGTGGTGTTCTCCTCCCGATACCTCGATCGCGATGCTCTCTTCTTCTGGGATCTCGCCGAGAGCCGCGTGGCCGGTCGCTACCGCTTTCCGGATCTGGTGTCGATCCTGTCGCCGGCGTGGGCGCCGGACGGTCTGAGCATCGCGTTCAGCGGACTGAGCGACGCGGGGTACTCCGATCTCTACAGGCTCTGGATCGACGGGGGGCGGCTCGAGCGTCTCACCGACGATCGGTACCAAGACCTCGACCCGTCGTTCGATCCGGAAGGGCGCGCACTGGTGTTCAGCTCCGATCGCACGTCGTACGGACCAGACGGTGCCCTGAACCTCTTCGTGTTGGACCTGGAGCGTGCGGCTATCCGGCACCTCACCTACGGAGCGTGGCGCGACCAGCAGCCCCGCTGGGCCCCAAACGGACGGGTCTACTTCACGTCCGACCGGCTCGGCGTGTCGGACATCTACTCAGTGGACTCGACCGGGACGGGGCGACGCGAGAGCAACACACTGACCAGCGTGTTCGATCCGCAGTGGCTCCCCGATGAGCGCAGTCTCATCTTCAGCGCGTTCGGTGATCTCACGCTCCGCGTGTATCGTGCGCCTCCCGAACGGGTGGGACTCGACGATGGGGCCGTGATCACGCTTTCCGACAGCATCGACACGGCTCCGTGGCGTTGGCCCGAGTTGACGACGTCGCCGTACGCGGCCGCGGAGCCGCTGCCGTACGAGCCGGGACTTCGGTTGGATTTCGCCTTCGGCGACGCGTTGGTGGCCCCTGGCATCGGGTCGGTGCAGGGTGTGGTGTTTCAATTCTCCGATCTCTTGAGCGACCATCTCCTGTACGTGACCGCTGCCACGTTCCAGTCGCAGAATTTCGGGAACCTCATCGACAACGTCAACGCGTCTGCCCTCTACCTGAATCGGAAGCGTCGGTTGAACTGGGGGGTCGGGGCGTTCCGCCTGCGCGGCTTGTTCACCAGCGCGGACTTCTCGGCCCTGTACGAAGAGACGTCGTATGGGGTGTTTGCCGACGTCCGCTGGCCGCTGTCGCGGTTCAGGCGGATCGGGGCTGCGGTTCGGTTCGAGCACTCGGATCGGTTCGATTTCGCCTCCTTCGTAGAAGGCGACCAACGGCGCGTCGGATGGCTCGCGTCGAACTACGTGAGCTACGTCCACGACAACTCGCTGTGGCTGCCAAGCGGACCGATCGATGGCACTCGCACCAACCTGTCGGCGGGCATCACCAACGATCTCACCAACGGCCGGTTCGACTCATGGCAGGTCTCGCTGGACTACCGGACGTATCACCGGCTCGGTCTGCAAACGGCGTACGCCCTGCGCGCGATCGGGTTCTACTCGGACGGGAGCCGACCACGCCGCGTGGCCATCGGCGGCCCGTGGGGGCTCCGCGGCTACCCCCGCATCGGGAACGTGGGAGGCTCGCGGGCCTTCTTGCTGAACCAAGAGCTGCGTTTCCCGATCACCAACTACCTGACGCTGGGATTCCCGTTTGGTGCCGTGCGGTTCCCGGGCGTCCAGGGCGCGCTCTTCCTGGACGCCGGCGGGGCGTGGAACGAGCCTTCGGTTGGGCGCAGTGTGATCGGCAGTGGCGGCTTCGGCCTCAGACTGCCGTTGGGATTCGCGGTGGTCCTGCGGTTGGATATGGGCTGGCGGTTTGCCTTCGGCGACACCTTTGGATATGCTCTGCCGCCGATCGAGGAGAACCGCTGGTTCACCGATTTCTTCTTTGGATTTAACTACTGATGCAGCAACGGCTTGCGCTTGACCGCCCGACACGGGTGCCCTATTATGCCGGTGCCCTGCTGCTGATGATGGTCGCCGGGGGGTGCGGTGTTCGCACCACGCCGCTCGCGCCGGCCGGTCTTCCGCCGGTCTCGGAGGAGCTGCTGACCGAGTGGCTCGCCCCGCATCAGCCGGTCGAGCCGTTGCGCTACGATCTGCGGTGGACCTACCAGACGCAGCAGGGGTCGGCGCGAGGACGTGCGGCGGTCGTCTTCGTGCCGCCCGATTCGGTGCGGTTCGACTATCGCGCCCCCTTCGGGCGGTCGGGTGCCGCGGTGATCGTGGGTGACGAGATCCTCTGGTCGCGGCCACAGGACGACGTCGAGCAGCTGATCAGGGTGGCACCCCTCTTCTGGACGGCGCTCGGGATCGTGCCTAGCCCGCACCCAGAAGCATCGGTGTCCGGCGACGAGGCGGGAAGCGTGCGACGGTGGCGCTATGCGTCCGGCACCGACACGCTGACGTTCGTCTTGACGCAGGGGAAGCCCGCTGCGAGCCTCGGGGCGGAGATGCGACGCCTGGGGGAGGTGGTCGGAACGGTGCAAGTCGAGTACGCCGATTCCGTCCTTCGTCCGCTGAGTGCGCGGATGGTGTTCCCGGGGTCCGCGAGCTTCGTGCACTTCACCGTGGAGGCAATCGAAACTGTCCGCCAGGTCGAGCCGAGTATCTGGAAAGAGCCGTGAGCTGATAGGGCTCCTGGGCGTGACGGCGCTTGCGGTGTCGGCGTGCCTCTATGGGTTCGCCGGCGGCGGCTTGCCCGGCAACATTAAGACCGTCGCCATTCTCCCCTTCGACAACCAGACCGCCGAACCCATCCTCGTCCAGGAAGTCGCGGACGCGGTGCAGGAGGCAATGGAACGCCGCCTCGGTCTCCGGCAGGCGTCGGAGGCCAGCGCCGACGCCGTCGTGCGCGGCGCCATCGTGCGGTACGAGCCGGACCTGCTTCTGTCCCAGCAGCCGGGCGTCGCTGGGGCGGTGCAGGTCACGCGACGACGCATACGGCTCATGATCAACATCGAGATCTTCGACCAGCGTGAGGGCCGAGTGCTGTGGCAGCGATCGGGACTCTCGGTGGACGGGGAATATCAACCGCCGCAGGAGGCCGACGGGCGGAAGGTTGCCCTCGAGAAGCTCGTCGCCGACATCGTGGACGGAGCCCAGTCCCAGTGGTGAGGCGATCGCTGGGTTCCGCCCGGGGCGCGAGCAAGCGGGGATGTCTGCTCTGGATCGTGGTGCTTGCGGCGGTGCTGTACTATGGGATCCCGATCGGCGGGCACGTGTTCCGCTATCTTCAGTTGCTCGACGAGATGAAATCGACGGTTCAGTTTGCTTCGACGATCGAGGACGTGGAAATCCGACGGCGCGTGCTCAATAAGATCGAAGCGCTGGGTCTCCCTCCCGCGGCCCGCAAGCTCACCATCAGGCGGACCGCTCGCCCTCGGGAGATTCGAGTGTCCACCACGTATGACGTGATGCTCGACCTTCCCTTCTCCACCTACACATACACCTTCCGGCCCGAGGCCCGGGCCAAGCTCTGACACGGTACGCTGACACGATGACCATTCGACGCGGTGTGGGAGCCGCCGTAGTGCTCCAGTTGGCGGCGGCGTCGCCCCTCTGGGCGGCGCAGGAAGGCGGTGGACACGGGGCCGGGCTCTTGGTGAGCGTCTTCGTGGTCTTTGCCGTGATGCTGGTGGCGGGGAAGTTCTCCGGTGAGCTGTTCGAGCGCATCGGCCAGCCGGCCGTGCTCGGCGAACTGATCGCCGGGATCGTTCTCGGCGCGAGCGTGCTTGGCGTCATCCCGACGTCGCCCGACAATCCGGTCACCGAAGTGGTTACGATCTTTGCCGAAATCGGCGTCGTCGTGCTGCTGTTCGAGATCGGCCTTGAGACGGATCTCAAACAGATGTTTCGCGTGGGCGGCGGCGCCTTCTCTATCGCCGCAGTGGGGGTGCTCGTACCGATGGTCGGGGGAGTTCTGTTCTGGATGGCCCCGTTCATCGATCCGTCGCTCAACCATGCCTCGCCCACCACGACGGCCATCTTCCTGGGCGCCACGCTCACGGCAACTTCGGTCGGCATCACGGCCCGTGTACTCCAAGATTTGCGTCTCATGCACTCGGTCGAGGCCCGCCTCATCATCGGCGCGGCGGTGATCGACGACATCATGGGTATCGTGCTACTCGGACTGGTGTCGTCGCTGGTGGCCGGCAGCGCCATCTCCGTCCTGTCGGTCAGTCGGTCGGTGGTCGTAGCCATCGGTTTCCTGGTGGCTGCGGTGGGGATCGGACTGCTGCTTGCCCCTCGGGTGTTCGGGTTGCTGGACCAGATGCAGGTGCGCGGCATGCTGCTGGTCTCGGCCTTCGCCTTTCTCCTCCTCATGGCCGCGGCCGCCGATCGCGTCGGGCTCGCCATGATCATCGGCGCCTTCGCCGCGGGCCTCATCCTGTCGGGGACCAACCAGTTCGACGTGATCAGCAGCCGCATCAAGCCGGTGGCAGACATCTTCACTCCGGTGTTCTTCCTCAGTATCGGGGCCAAATTCGACGTGAGCTTGCTCGACCCGACGAACCCCGAGAATGTCTCGGTGCTGCTGATCGGCGGGGCGCTGTTCGTGATTGCGGTCATTGGCAAGATCGTCGCGGGCTGGGCGGCACCCTGGATCCCCTTCAATCGCGTCGGCGTGGGTATCGGGATGATCCCACGGGGTGAAGTGGGACTCATCTTTGCCAACATGGGGCTCATGGCCGGCGTGGTGAACACTGAGCTGTTCAGCGCCGTGGTCATCATGCTGATGGGCACCACGTTCATTGCCCCGCCGCTCCTCAAGTGGTCCTTCAGCCGCTGGGGGGTGAAGCACTCGACGGGAAGCACACGCGAGTCGCCACCCCAGGTTGAGCGACCGCCGCCTCGGCCGAAACCTCCGGACGACGACTGATGGGGCCGCGTCCCGATGGCCGGACCGTCGATGCAATGCGTCCCGTCACCCTCGAGCGCGGCGTGAACCCGTACGCCGAGGGCTCCTGTCTCGTGAGGTTTGGCGGCACCGTGGTGCTGTGCACGGCCAGCGTTGAAGACGGGGTTCCCGGATGGCGGCGGGGGAGTGGGCTGGGCTGGGTGACCGCCGAATACGCCATGCTGCCACGCGCCACCACCGAGCGATCCCAGCGCGAACGGCGGGGGCCGGGCGGCCGCACCGCAGAGATCCAACGGCTTATCGGGCGCAGTCTCCGGTCGGCGCTCCGAGGGTTCGACTTCGGGCAACGCACCATCACCGTCGACTGTGACGTACTCCAGGCCGACGGCGGAACGCGGACCGCCGCCATCACCGGTGGTGCCGTGGCCCTAGCAGATGCGTGTGCGTGGGTGGCCGAGCGTGCCGGGGTCACGAACCCCTTCGCCGGCCTGGTCGCCGCCGTCTCGGTGGGTGTGGTGGGCGGTCAGGCCTGCCTCGACCTGGACTACGCGGAGGACAGGTCGGCCGACGTGGACGCCAACGTCGTCATGCGGGAGCCCGACAAGTTCGTCGAGGTTCAGGGCAGCTCCGAGGGCAGCCCCTTTGCCCGGGCCGAGCTGGAACACATGCTCGACCTGGCCCAGGGTGGGATCCGGCAGCTGTTTGCCGACCAGCGGAGGGTGCTCGGGCAGTGAAGGGCAAGCTCCTCGTCGCCACGCGCAACCAGGGGAAGGCACGCGAGATCCGCGCGATCCTCGGTGACCTGCCGTACGACCTCATCTTTCTGCACGAGACCGGCATCACCGAGAGCGGGGCTGAAGTCGCGTTGGAACTGGCCGAAACCTTTGATGGGAACGCGCGGCACAAGGCCGAGTATTTCGCGCGCCAAAGTGGATTGCCCACGGTGGCCGACGATTCCGGTCTCGAGGTGCTCGCGCTCGGCGGGCTTCCCGGTGTACGGTCTCGGCGCTTCGCGCTGGTGGATGGCCCCCCGGAAGTTCAGGACCAGGCCAACAACCGCGAGCTGCTGAGCCGGCTTGGTGGTCTCCCCGCCGAGCGCCGACGTGCCCGCTACCGCTGCGTCGTCGCGTTCATTCCGCGCCCCGACGCTCCGTCGCATTCCTTCGAGGGTACCTGCACGGGTCGGATCCTCGAGGAGCCCAAGGGGACGGGCGGCTTCGGCTACGACCCGCTGTTCTTCTCAGACGACCTCAAGATGAGTTTCGGCGAGGCGTCCCCCGAGGCCAAGCACGCGGTGAGCCATCGGGGGCGCGCGTTTCGGGCCTTTGCCGAGTGGCTACGGAGCGAGGCGCGCTAGGCGGCACGACGCGTGGTTTGTCCACGACACGGTCGTAGTTAGGTTGTGGCGGGTCCAGCATCGGGGCGTGGCGCAGCCCGGTAGCGCGCCTGCTTTGGGAGCAGGAAGTCGCCGGTTCAAATCCGGCCGCCCCGACTACAGCCCCGCCATGCAGTGCGGCTTTGTCGTGCCGACCAGACTTCGCGCCTGCTTGAGCGCGTCAGCGTCAAACCTGGCCGCCGCAGGCCCGGCAACCAGCGGGGCTCCGTCGTGACGACCCGACGTCGCGCCTGCTCACGCGTCGGCGTCAAATCGACCCACCCCAAACACAGCCCCGACTCGTGTAACGAGAGCTAGGCCACCTCGTCGGTGTCCACCTGACCCGTGAGCATCCGTGTCACGTGGGACCAGGACATGCCGACGGCGAGGAGCAGCGCGATCGCCACTAGCACCACGTGGGAAACGGCGCGGGACGAGTCGAGCGCCAGCACACCCCAGTAGCTCAGAAGCCACACCACGGCGGCCAGGAGCGCGATGACCAACAACGCGCCGCGCGTGCCCAGCGAGCGCCGGGTGGCCTGGACGAACACGGCCCACCCGATGGCCAGGAGCAGTGCCGCGAGTACCTTGAGCGGTGTGAAGGCCGCAGCCAGGCCAGCGCCGTCGGCGACCGGCCGGACAATCCAGTGATAGAGGGAGAACCCTTCCGGGTTGTACGACACGTACACGAGGACGAGCGCACCGAGGAACCGAAGCAGGACGCCCTTCCAGGAGAGACGTTCACGCAGCATATCGTCCGAGGCCGTTGGGAAAGAGACGGCGGAAAGCTAGCGCAGGATCCGCGCTCCCACTACGGAACGCAGACACGCTCCGCAGGCATTCGGGCACGCAGCCGCTGACTATTGCTGCGCGGCCTCCACTTGAGAGACTGGATGAGGTCCGTCGTGCGCCCAGGGGGATTGCCATAAAACGTTTTGTGACAATCGTTTGAACGATCACGGCTGCACTGTGCATGCTCCTTGCTGGCCTGATGGGGAACGGACAGGGAGACGGTACGGCTCACCTTGATACGGCGACTCCTCGGATCGGCTCTGACCATCGTAGGGTGGGTGGGGTGGGGTATCTGCGGTTTCGGAGGGCTCGGCATCTGTCTGCGCGTCCTCTATATCCAGGCCGGCGCCTGGGGAGTCCTCGGCGGGTTCCTCCTCGGTCCGCTCACGTTCCTTGCAACCCCCTGGTACGCCCTCGTCGCCCTCGGCACCTGGGTACCCCTCGTCGTATGCTACGCGGGCGGGTTCGTCTCCACCGCGCTCATCGGCATCGGGGCCGGCGTGCGCTACTGACTCCCGCCTGGCCGGCGGAGTTCATGAAATCTTCACGCTGGCCCTCCTATACTGCGATCGATGCCGCTTCGAGGAGGAGCGATGCCGGCCGCCGACAAGAAGGTCATGATCCGCCTCACCGATGAGCAGCGCACGGCGATCAAGGAGCTCACCGGCAGGGACGCCGACTGCATCGAGTGCACTCAGGAGGAACTCGAGATGAAGCTCGCCCCTTGTCTGCCGTGCGAAGAGCATCTGCACGGGCTCTGGGTGGTGTTGGGTTTGGACGACTGAGTCGAGCTGTTGGGCGGGCAGGGGACCACGCCCGGTGCCCACCGGCGCCGGGCGTGTCGTGTTTCACCCTGGGCTGCCCGGTACTAGATTGGCTCCAGGGGCGCCCGTAGCTCAGCTGGATAGAGCATCGGCCTTCTAAGCCGAGGGTCGCAGGTTCGAGTCCTGCCGGGCGCACTCGACGCCCACAGTTCCAGCCACCGATCAGCGGAGACCACGTGTCCAGGAAATCCACCATTGCAGGCGTGGCGGTCGCCGTCATCGTCCTGGTCCAGTTCATTCCTGTCACCCGCGTCAACCCGCCGGTCGAAGAGGAGATCGTGGCGCCAGCGGAGGTGCAACGTGTCCTCGAGCGTTCCTGCTACGACTGCCATTCGTTCGAGTCCCGCTGGCCCTGGTACGCTCGCGTGGCGCCCGCGTCATGGTACGTGACCCGGCATGTGAACGAGGCGCGCGAGCACATGAACTTCTCGACGTGGAACCGCTACGACGCGGAGAAACGCGCGGACCACATCGAGGAGATCGGGGAAGAGGTCGGGGAAGGGAAGATGCCGCTCAAGAGCTACCTGCTGCTCCATCGGGGCGCTCGGCTTTCGGAGGAGGAGCGAGCAACCATCCGGCGCTGGGTGGAGGCATACTCGCCGAACGGAAGCCCACCGGACACGAGCCCCTAAGGCGAGCCTGTCCCTTAGTCCCGCCCGCCAGCGGTGAGCGGCACCTCGCCCCGGCGTTCCACACCCACCCAGCGTTCGTCCACGGGGGTGCCCACCTTGAGCCGCCCACGCATGACGTAGGCGATGCTGCCCTTCTGGAACGCCGCCCGGGCGGCGGCCCCCACACCTTCCCACGTGAAGCGCAGGTCGATGTCGACGGTGGTGGTGGTGTCGGCCGCGATGGCGAGGGGCTCCGTTCGGAGGACTTCGCCGAAGGGCGTCCCTTCCAGGTCGACCGTGGCGCGGAACTCGGTGCCGCGGAGTTCATAGGGATTGGGGTTCTCCACGTCGAGCCACAGCCGGAGCGATCCGCCGGTGAGCCCGAGCCCCGTCACCTGCACGGTCTGGAGGCTCACGGTGGGCTCGACGAACCGGAAGCGGCGGAGTGTGGCGCACGACGCGAGCCACAGGAGTGCTCCGAGAAGAAAGAGGGATTGCACCGCTCGGATTGCGGCCTTGCTGGCTCTCGACATCGCGCTGCTCCACGCGTAGAATTATGCAGTGTAAGGTGGCGGCACAGAGTGGCGGAGGAAAGCCGTTCACGTCCCGCAATGCCCGGTGGTGAGCCAGTCTGGTTGATCGGATCCCCGGGGCGGCGAGGTGGCGGCATAAGCTGCTGCGCTCTCGCCCCTTGACTCACCTCCGTGCAGCGTCTACACTTCTGTGCTGGCCGAGATCGGTATGCCTCGGCGAGTTCGCTCTTTGACAACTGACGGTTCGGGGATTTGAGGAGTGCGGCCCCATTATACAGCGGCAGGCGGTCGGACGCTTGTCCGCGAGGGGAGTAAAACTCCGAATTTTGTGATTCCGACGACAACTGTCGTTCGGACGAGCACAAGTCGAACTTTTCTTTTGGAGAGTTTGATCCTGGCTCAGGACGAACGCTGGCGGCGTGCCTAACACATGCAAGTCGTACGAATGGTGGAGAGCTTGCTTTTCACCGTTAGTGGCGGACGGGTGCGTAACACGTGAGCAACCTGCCCTTCGGCGGGGGATAGCCGGTCTAACGGCCGGGTAATACCGCGTACGACCTCGGGCTCGCATGGGCCTGGGGTGAAAGCGGCCGCAAGGTCGCACCGGAGGAGGGGCTCGCGGCCTATCAGCTTGTTGGTGAGGTAACGGCTCACCAAGGCGACGACGGGTAGCTGGTCTGAGAGGATGGTCAGCCACATTGGGACTGAGATACGGCCCAGACTCCTACGGGAGGCAGCAGTGGGGAATATTGCGCAATGGCCGCAAGGCTGACGCAGCGACGCCGCGTGTGGGATGAAGGCTTTCGGGTCGTAAACCACTGTCGGGGGGGACGAATACTCGGCCTCGAATAGGGGACCGAGGGTGACGGTACCCCCAAAGGAAGCACCGGCTAACTCCGTGCCAGCAGCCGCGGTAATACGGAGGGTGCAAGCGTTGTCCGGAATCACTGGGCGTAAAGCGCGCGTAGGCGGCTTTTTAAGTCACTTGTGAAATCCCGGGGCTCAACTCCGGGGCTGCAGGTGAGACTGGATGGCTAGAGCTCGGTAGAGGCGAGTGGAATTCCCGGTGTAGCGGTGGAATGCGTAGATATCGGGAAGAACACCAGAGGCGAAGGCGGCTCGCTGGGCCGGTGCTGACGCTGAGGCGCGAAAGCGTGGGGAGCAAACAGGATTAGATACCCTGGTAGTCCACGCCGTAAACGATGGGTACTAGGCGTCGGGGGGAGCGACCCCTTCGGTGCCGCAGCTAACGCACTAAGTACCCCGCCTGGGGAGTACGGCCGCAAGGCTGAAACTCAAAGGAATTGACGGGGGCCCGCACAAGCGGTGGAGCATGTGGTTTAATTCGATGCAACGCGAAGAACCTTACCTGGGCTTGACATGCACGTGTAAGCCGGTGGAAACATCGGCCCCTCTTCGGAGCGCGTGCACAGGTGCTGCATGGCTGTCGTCAGCTCGTGTCGTGAGATGTTGGGTTAAGTCCCGCAACGAGCGCAACCCTCGCTCCTAGTTGCCAGCGGTTCGGCCGGGGACTCTAGGGGGACTGCCGGTGTCAAACCGGAGGAAGGTGGGGACGACGTCAAGTCATCATGGCCCTTACGCCCAGGGCGACACACGTGCTACAATGGCCGGTACAGCGCGCTGCGAACCCGCGAGGGCAAGCCAATCGCTAAAAGCCGGTCTAAGTTCGGATTGTAGTCTGTAACTCGACTGCATGAAGCCGGAATCGCTAGTAATCGCGGATCAGCCACGCCGCGGTGAATACGTTCCCGGGCCTTGTACACACCGCCCGTCACGCCATGGAAGCTGGGGGGACCCGAAGCCGGTGAGCTAACCGCAAGGAGGCAGCCGTCGAAGGTCAACTCAGTGACTGGGGCGAAGTCGTAACAAGGTAGCCGTAGGGGAACCTGCGGCTGGATCACCTCCTTTCTGGAGTTTCCGAGTAGCCCGGACTTCGGTTCGGCGACGAAAGGATCTCAGAAGTCGCCCGTACTCCTCAACCCCGTACCGTTTGTGCTGCAGGCCCGCAGACCGTCGATCCATGTCGATCTGCTCGATCTGCGGTGGCTCTTTGACAATCGATGGACACGTGGATGGAAAGTCAGGGTATTGGAATCGCGCGTACGAAATAGAGGTTGAAGATCACAACGTTTTTTGAGATCAAGCAATCAAGGGCGCACGGTGGATGCCTTGGCACCGAGAGGCGATGAAGGACGTGGTAAGCTGCGATAAGCCTGGGGGAGCTGCACACTAGCTGTGATCCCAGGATCTCCGAATGGGGCAACCCGGTCCGCCGTAAGGCGGATCACCCGTCGCAAGACGGGAGCGAACCCGGGGAACTGAAACATCTAATTACCCGGTGGAAGAGAAAGCAACCGCGATTCCCCTAGTAGCGGCGAGCGAACGGGGAACAGCCCAAACCGTCGGAGCTTGCTCTGGCGGGGTTGTGGGACCGCGACATGGGAGTACGAGACCAGATCGAAGTGGCCTGGAACGGCCCGCCACAGACGGTGACAGCCCGGTAGATAGACGTCTACGACCCCTAGCGGTATCCCGAGTACCGTGGGACACGTGCAATCCTGCGGGAAGCTGGGGGGACCACCCTCCAAGGCTAAATACTCCTCGGTGACCGATAGTGCACTAGTACCGTGAGGGAAAGGTGAAAAGAACGCCTGGTGGCGAGTGAAATAGAACCTGAAACCGTGTGCCTACAAGCGGTCGGAGGGGGTGCGTACCTTCGGGTACGTGGCTCCTGACGGCGTGCCTTTTGCATTATGATCCGGCGAGTTGCTCGTCAGCAGCTGGTTAAGGCCCTCAGGGCCGGAGCCGTAGCGAAAGCGAGTCTGAATAGGGCGATGACGTTGCTGGCGGCAGACCCGAAGCCGTGGCGATCTACCCTTGGGCAGGTTGAAGCGGCCGTAACAGGTCGTGGAGGACCGAACCGTTGTGGGTTGAAAACCGCTCGGATGACCTGAGGGTAGGGGTGAAAGGCCAAACAAGCTCGGAGATAGCTGGTTCTCCCCGAAACGTATTTTGGTACGGCCTCTGGAATTGAGTCCGCAGGAGGTAGAGCACTGGATGGGCTCGGGCGGCGCATAGCCGTACCTCCCCCAACCAAACTCCGAATGCCTGTTGGATGCTGCCAGGGAGACAGTCGGTCGGCGATAATGTCGGCTGGCGAGAGGGTAAGAACCCAGACCGCCTGCTAAGGCCCCCAAGTAACAGCTCAGTGTATCGAAGGATGTGGACATGCTGAGACAACTGGGAGGTTGGCTTAGAAGCAGCCATTCCTTTAAAGAGTGCGTAATAGCTCACCAGTCCAGCGTGGCCGCGCCGAAAATGGTCGGGACTTGAAGCTGTTCGCCGAAGCAGCGGACTTCATGCTCTGCATGGAGTGGTAGGGGAGCGTTCCCGGAGCGTCGAAGCTGGGGCGAAAGCCTTCCGGTGGAGCGACGGGAAGTGAGGATGCCGGAACGAGTACGCGATAAACAGGGTGAAAACCCCTGTCACCGAAAGCCTAAGGGTTCCTGAGCCATGTCGATCAACTCAGGGTTAGTCGGTCCCTAAGGCGAGGCCGAAAGGCGTAGCCGATGGGAAACGGGTCAATATTCCCGTACCGGTGGCAGTCCGTTTGAATCTGAGGAGGGACGCAGAAGCGAGTGGTCCGTCGGATGGTGGAATATCCGATGCAAGGTGGTAGGCGTTCCCGGGTAGGCAAATCCGCCCGGGGTAGCCGAGAACCGATGCCGAAGGGGTCTTCGGACCCCGCCAAGGGATCGTGATGCACGCTGCCGAGAAAAGCTTCGCAGATGAGGGCTGTCAGCGACCGTACCGCAAACCGACACAGGTAGGCGAGGCGAGAAGCCTAAGGTGCTCGAGTGAGCTGTGGAGAAGGAACTCGGCAAAATGACTCCGTAACTTCGGGAGAAGGGGTGCCGGTTTTACGTGCGTGACTTCGCGTCGCAAGCGGAAGCCGGCCGCAGAGAATCGGGCCAAGCGACTGTTTAGCAAAAACACAGGTGTCTGCTAAGGCGTAATCCAAGCCGACGTATAGGCACTGACGCCTGCCCGGTGCCGGAAGGTTAAGGGGAGGGGTTAGCCCGCTTCGGTGGGCGAAGCTCTGATCCGAAGCCCCGGTAAACGGCGGCCGTAACTATAACGGTCCTAAGGTAGCGAAATTCCTTGTCGGGTAAGTTCCGACCTGCACGAATGGCGTAACGACTTGGCCACTGTCTCCTCCACACGCTCGGCGAAACTGTAGTATCGGTGAGGATTCCGATTACCCGCCACAGGACAAAAAGACCCCGTGCACCTTTACTACAATCTGCCATTGGACGTCGGCATGACCTGCGTAGCATAGGTGGGAGCCTATGAACCCTCGGTTTCGGCTGGGGGGGAGGCAACAGTGAAATACCACCCTTGTTTTGTTAACGCCCTCACTCGGCCGGTCACACCGGCGAGGACCGTGGCAGATGGGTAGTTTGACTGGGGCGGTCGCCTCCTAAAGAGTAGCGGAGGCGCGCAATGGTGCCCTCAGTGCGGTCGGTAATCGCACGAAGAGCGCAAAGGCATAAGGGCGCCTGACAGCGAGAGGGACACCTCGAGCTGGGACGAAAGTCGGCCTTAGTGATCCGGTGGTCCCGTGTGGACGGGCCATCGCTCAACGGATAAAAGGTACGCCGGGGATAACAGGCTTATCGCGCCCGAGAGTTCACATCGACGGCGCGGTTTGGCACCTCGATGTCGGCTTATCACATCCTGGGGCTGGAGAAGGTCCCAAGGGTCCGGCTGTTCGCCGGTTAAAGTGGTACATGAGCTGGGTTCAGAACGTCGTGAGACAGTTCGGTCTGTATCCGTGGTGGGCGTTGGAGTGTTGAGGGGGCCCGACCCTAGTACGAGAGGACCGGGTTGGACTGACCGCTCGTGCCCCGGCTGTCACGCCAGTGGCAGCGCCGGTTAGCGATGTCGGGTAGGGATAACCGCTGAAAGCATCTAAGTGGGAAGCCCGCCCCAAGATGAACACTCCTGGACCGTAAGGTCCCTAAAGGGCCGTGGTAGACGACCACGTTGATAGGCGGCAGGTGTAAGGTGTGCAAGCACTTCAGCCGAGCCGTACTAATCGCCCGTGTAGCTTGATCTCTCCCTCTTTGTATCGCGACCCGATACCCTTCCATCCACGTGGCCATCGTTTTTTTTGGCTGGCGACTAGCGCGACGGGGCCACACCCGTTCCCATTCCGAACACGGCAGTTAAGTCCGTCAGCGCCGATGGTACTATGCTTGAGAGGGCATGGGAGAGTAGGCCGTTGCCAGCCTCTCCTTCGCCACCCGCCCCAACTGATCGGGGCGGGTGGTTTTTTTCGCCTATTCTTGCGGACACAGTGTGACGCCCGCAGCACGCCGGCGCGCAGACACGCTTGTTGCCCTCGACACGCGCAAGTATATTTAACCGGGTTAACTATCCCGAGCCGATCCGTCGGCTTCCCCCCTACGATCCACGGAGCAAGGTCGGTAGCGCTCCGGGCGCAACTGAGGCCCATGCAAGGCTGATCGCATGTCCAGCGAACGCGACACACAAGTTCTCAACGACTTCCTGGGAAGCGCCCAGATTTTCACGGCCGCCGTGAACGACCTGATGGTCGGGGAACTGAAGGAAGCGATCGGCGACGACGTCACCTACCCACAGATCAAGCTGCTCAAAATGGTGTCGCTCACCGCAGGCTACACGGTGAGCAACGTGGCCCAGTTCCTCGGTGTGAGCACGGCCGCGGCAAGCCGCGCGGTGGAACGGTTGGTCCGCCGGGGGCTGATCAATCGCACCGAGGCCGCAGAGGATCGACGCGCGGTCCGGCTCTCGCTCACGTCCAAGGGCCAGGTCGTGCTCGCCGAATACCAGCGGGCATCCTCCAAAGCGCTTCAGGCGGTCTTCGGGCACCTGTCGAGCGAGCAGCTCCAACAGACGGGCGACCTCCTCGATCGACTCTCGGTGAGCATTGTGGAGCGCGCCGACGGAGCCGAAGAAGTGTGCTTCCGGTGCGGGATTCACTTCCGCGACCGGTGCCTTCTGCGGCGGAACGAGAACCGCAGCTGCTTCTTCCACCTCCATCAGCGGCGATCGGAAGGGACGGGGAATGATGGGAAGACGGGAAACGGCGGTCGCCGCACCAAACGGGACGCCTCATAGCACCGTGACCCCCTTGCGCCGCGCCTGGTCGGCTATCATGGCACGGCGCGCTGCCCACAACATCCGCGCGCACCTGATGAGCCTCCCTTCCTAGCGGGGTAGGCGGTCGGGGAGCCCTCCCTCACCCCTCCCCGGCAGTGTAGCTTGTGGGATGCAGCCCCCTCCCGTAACGCGCTGCGGCACGATCGTGCTCGCCGGCCGGCCGAATGTCGGGAAATCGACACTCCTCAACGCGCTTGTGGGCACCGACCTGGCGATCACAAGTCCCAAACCGCAGTCCACGCGTCAGCCGGTCGTTGGTATCCGCACGGAGGGCAGCGTCCAGCTGGTGGTGATCGATCCTCCCGGCCTCCTGGAACCCCACTATCTTCTCCAACGGACCATGGTGGACGAGGCGGTCGAGGTGGTGCGCCAGGCCGACGCCATTCTGCACCTCGAGCGCGCCGACGAGACCCCCGGGCCACCCCTCGCGTCCCTCCTGCCGAGCGGTGCCGTTGGCCCGCGGCCCGTGGCCACGGTCGTGACTGCCATCGATCTCGTGGAGCAACCACACAGGCCCCGGTCGGAAAGCCCCACCTTCTACGTGAATGCTCGGGCCGGCGACGGACTGGGGGATCTCGTCAGCTGGTGTGCCGCTCACGTTCCCGTGGCACCCTTTCGCCACGATCCGGAGGACGTGAGCAGTCAACCGGTGCGGTTCTTCGTCGAGGAGTTCGTGCGCGAGGCAGCGTTCGACCTCCTGCAGCAGGAGATCCCCTATTCGGTGGCCGCACGCGTCGACGAGTTTCGGGAGGGCTCGGATCCGCTATATATTCGGGTCACGGTCTTCGTCGAGCGAGCATCACAGAAGGGCATGGTGGTCGGCGACGGGGGCCGCACCATCAAGCGTCTCGGTGCTGCGGCACGGCAGCGGATCGAGTCACTGCTCGGTCAGCAGGTGTACCTCGATCTCTGGGTCAAGGTCTTGCCTCGATGGCGGAAATCGCCCGAGCTGCTCCGGCGGCTCGGATTTCGTGTGCCAACCGTGAGGAGCCCATGAGCCTCTCCCCCGACTTGCTCGAGATCCTGGTCTGCCCAAAGTGCAAGGGGGACCTCGAATACCGTCAGGAACCGGCAGAACAGCTGGTCTGCCAGGCGTGCCGTTTGATCTATGCGGTCGAAGACGACATCCCGATCATGCTGATCGATGAGGCTACGGCGTTCTGAGCCGATCGCGTTCCTGATCCTGCTTGCGCTGGGGCAGCCTGCGCAGGGGCAGGTCGTGGCGAATCCCGAGGAGGGAGGCGCCACCTTCCTCCTGCTCCCGGTCGGCGCGCGGGCGTCCGCCTTGGGACAGGCCGCCATCGCCGACGAGGGGAATCCAGAGGCCATCTTCTGGAACCCGGCAGGACTCGCGACGCTCCGCTCGAGTCAGGTGGCGTTGCACTACGCGTCGACGTTCGCGTCCGACAACACCGCCCTCTCGGGGAACGCAACGATTGGCCGCCTAGGCGTGGTCGGGCTCGCCTTCTATCTGGTTGATTTCGGCAGCCAGGAAGTCGTACCGGGCCCGGGACTGCCGATCGGACGGCTGTCGGTCAAGAACCTGGAACTCCTCGCGTCGTACGGCACCGAACTCACCGACGATCTCGCCTTCGGCGTCAACTACAAGCTGATTCAATTTCGCCAGGACTGCTCCGGCGACTGCACAACGGCACGGTCGCTGGTCGGTACGACCCACGGCATCGACGTCGGGATCCAGTACGCCTTTGGCGCCAACGACGAATTGCGGATCGGCATGGCTATCCGCAACGCCGGATTCGCGCTGCAACTGGAGAACCGGGATCAGGCCGATCCGCTGCCCACCAGGGTACAGGTGGGCGTGGCCTATCGGGTGCCTCTATCGCAGCCCCGAGGCATGGAAGAGCGCTTCGACGCTCGGATTCTCGTCGACTTGCAGGACGCCTGGGGCCAGTACGACAACCCCGACGCGCGCATCGGTATCGAGTTCGGGTATGGGGAAATCGTTCGCCTCCGCTCGGGGTACGCCATTCTCCACTCGGAGACCTCCGGCCCCTCGGTCGGCGTGGGTCTCCGGTTTGGGCGGCTCGAGCTCGATTTTGCTCGCATCTTCTACGATTCCTCCAGCTTCGACGAGCCGGTCCACATCAGTCTCAGGGCGAGCCTGTAGCGTGTGGCGGGGATGGTGTCTCGGTGCCACGCTCCTTTGCGTGGGCTCGACACCAACGCTCACGGCTCAGGTTTCGGGCGGGCCATGGCTTTCGGTTGAAGCCCACGTCGCGCCCACAGCCACGCTCCAGCGCCCGGACCGACCTCCGCACTGGCTCCCCCCAGTCACATCGGCCGTCCTGCCGGGGATCGGCCAGTTTCTCCACGGGCAGAACCGCGGCGCCGTATACCTCGCAGTCGAGGGTCTGTTCCTGATTCGGTTCTTTGCGTTTCACGCCGAAGGGCGGCGGGAGAGCCGGCAGTATCACGATCTGGCATTCACCGTCGCGAGGGCGACGTTTCAGCCCATGACGCGCGACACGCTGTTCGAGTACTTCGAGCAACTCGGCAAGTTCCTCGAAAGCGGACCGTTCGATACCGATCCGGGGCCTGCGCTGGTACCCCCCTTGGACGAACGTACCTACAATGGCAGCATCTGGTCGCTTGCGAGGCGGACCTTCTTGCCGGACCCCGATTCCATCGCGGATGTGGATTCGGAGGAGTACCAGCGTGCGCTCGAGTTCTACCGGCAACGCGCGGTAGGGCCCAATTTCCAGTGGTCGTGGCGGAACGCAGGACTCGAACAGGACCTGTATCGCCAGAGCATCAGACGCAGCGACGAGGGATTCCGGCAGGCCACCCAGCAACTCGGCCTTCTTCTTGCCAATCACTTGATCAGCGCGATCGACGCGCTGATCACGGGCCGACTGAGGAACAACGACCAGATGGTCGATGTCCAGGCAGCCGTCCTGACCCGCTCCGATGGCAGGTGGCACGCGCTCGCCGCAGTGCTGGTAAGGTTCTGACTTCAATTGACTTGCGAGGAGAGGGCGCCTAAGTTTTGCTGGATTCTACAATTAGGGGTCGCAAGGGACGGTGCGGACGCGTCCGACAGTAATTCACTTCTCGCCCATCGAGCGTCCAGTCCCCGACCTGATCACGGCCTGGGCTGGTGCGATCCAGTATTCCCTCGTCCATCTCTCGGAGCAGAGCGCCGTCGAGATTGCCTCGCTACGCAATCCGCCGTCGTTGATCGTCATCGATGCCGACGGTGCCGGCGCCGACGGCATAGGACTGTGCCACGCGCTGAAGCGCGATCCCTACACGGCGATCGTTCCGATCGTCGTGGTGTCCGGGCGACACAGCGCGGAGGGTGTACGCGATTGGTTCGAGGCGGGAGCGGACGAGGTGCTCACCGCGGTCGTCGGACCGGAGGAGCAGCGAAGCCGGCTTGGTGTCTTGCTCGCGCGAAGCGAGCGAATGGTGGCGGTGCACCCCTCGACCCGGCTTCCCGGGACCACGGAAATCGAGCGCGCCATCCGAGTCCGGCTCGACACCGGCGAGCATTTTGCGGTTTGTTACGCCGATCTCGATCATTTCAAAGAGTTCAACGATCGCTACAGCTATTATGACGGCGATCGCGTTATCTTGATCCTGTCGCGCATCCTCCGAGACGTGGTGAAGGGACTGAGTCCGGACAACGGATTCGTCGGGCACATCGGTGGTGACGATTTCATCATCGTGCTGCCGCTCGGCGTGGTTCAGGAGATCTGTGCCGAGATCATCTCTGTGTTCGACACGCTCATCCCCTTCCAGTACAGTGCGCAAGATCGCCGGGCCGGCTATTTCTTCGGCAAGGATCGGAGGGGACATCTGCATCGCGTCCCGTTGATGACCCTCTCCATCGGGATCGTCACCAACGAGCGGCGGCGGTTCACGCACCCGGCTGAGGTGAGTGAGCTCGCGACGGAAATGAAGAGCTACGCCAAGACACTACCCGGATCAGTGTTCGTGGTCGATCGGCGGCGGGATGCCGGGTAGTAGTCGTTGGAGGTCGCACGCATGAACGTACGCTGTCACGCCTGCAAAACCGTCTATCGCATCGACCCCACAAAGGTACCGTCGGGTGGGGTGCGGGCGCGCTGTACCACGTGCCCCGAGATCATCGACGTTCCGGCCCCAGGACCGACGGCCCGGACAGCGCTTGCGGACGCCCGCGCACCGGCCGCTTCGGTGCCCACGCGGCCCAGTGAACCGGTGTTCCGCCCTGCGGCAGCACCTACAGCGGAAGCTCGGCCGGCTCCCCAGAGTGCGGCGGCCCCGGCACCGCCGGGCCCGAAGGCGCCCAAGATCAAGGTCTCGCGTCCCATCTCAGGTGCAGCGATCACGACCCCGCCGCCGGCAGAGACCGAACCCCGAAAGCCGGCGCGTCCGTTCACACTGGAGAAGCCGACGCTCGACGCCGGCAGGGCCCCGGCCGCCGCTCCTGAGCGACCCATGGCACCGGTCTTCAAGCCCTCCGGAGGGCGCCGCCTAGCGGCCCCACCGGTGCCCCCGGCCATCGACGAGGTGTTGCCCCCCGCCGGGCCTGCCCAGCCAATGACGGCACCCCCTGCGGAGCCTCCGCTGGAGTTCCCCACGGCGAAGCCGGTCGCACCCGCCCCACCAGCCAAGCCGGCTTCTCCGGCCAAGCGCGCCCCGATCAACCCGTTTCTCACCCGGGATCCCCGACAGAAAGCTCGCCGTCTCGCTCGGGCCCTCGTGTCGGACATGATCGTCTACCAGCCCGAGAAGCGGCAGCAGGCGCTCGCTGCCGGGAACCTGAAAGAGGCCTTCGACGAGGAGATCAAGAAGAGCTGGGACGAATACGTCGAGCAGGTCGGCGAGGAGCTTGCCAACTCGACCCCGTATTTCACCGAGGCCCTGAACGACATTCTGGCGGGGGGGCAGGAGCTCTTCTAGGGTGGGTGCCGGTCGCGCAAACGCCGGTTCCGCCTTATCTTTCGTGCGCCGACGAGCCGTCGCCCTCCGAGGGAGGGAGGCGGCTCGATGTATGACAAGACTGCCCGGTTGGAGCGCTGATGCTCGAAGACGCCGTCGAACGCCTGTCCGATCTCGAAAACCGCCTGGCCGAACTCCGAGGGTATCTTTGACCTCGAGACCAAGACCACCCGTCTGAGCGCCCTCGAGGCCTCGATGACCACGCCGGGATTTTGGGACAACCCCGAGCGCGCGAAATCCGTGGTCGACGAAATCCGCCGGCTCAAGCGCTGGACGGATCCATTTGCCGAGCTGTCGCGCCGCCTCACGGACGCGAGAGAGCTTGCCGATCTCATCGTGCAGGATCCCGATCCCGAGCTGGAGCGAGGCATTGTCGACGAGGTCACGAAGCTCGTACGAGGCGTCGAGGAACTCGAGCTCCAGGGCATGCTCCAGGGGCCGGACGACCGGCGGGATGCCTTGCTGACGATCCATCCGGGTGCGGGCGGCACCGAGTCGCAGGACTGGGCCGAGATGCTCATGCGGATGTACACGCGCTGGGCCGAGCGGCACGGCTACGAGGTTCACCTGCTCGATCTCGTGTCCGGCGAGGAAGCTGGCATCAAGTCGGTTGCCATGGAAGTCCGGGGCGACTACGGCTACGGCTATCTCAAAGCCGAAAAGGGTGTGCATCGCCTGGTGCGCATCTCGCCCTTCGACGCGCAATCGCGACGGCA
The DNA here is from genome assembly GCA_029863245.1 of Gemmatimonadota bacterium. GTDB lineage: Bacteria > Gemmatimonadota > Gemmatimonadetes > Gemmatimonadales > GWC2-71-9 > JAOTVV01. Next base: position 129,659 of record JAOTVV010000002.1, on the reverse strand, counting down.
CACGTCCTTTGCCTCGGTGTTCGTCTATCCCGTGGTGGACGACGCGGTGGAAATCGACCTCCGGGAAGAGGACATCGAAATGGAGGTGTTTCGAGCCTCTGGGGCCGGCGGCCAGCACGTCAACAAGACGTCGTCGGCCGTGCGCTTGCGACATCTACCGACGGGGATTGCGGTATCGTGCCAGCAGGAACGCAGCCAGCACAAGAACCGAGCGACGGCGCTCAAGATGCTCAAGGCTGCACTCTACCAACGGGCCATCGAGGAACGCGAGAAGAAGAGGGCGGAGGTCGAGGCCACCAAGACCGACATCAGCTGGGGCAACCAGATCCGGTCGTACGTGTTTCAACCGTACACCATGGTGAACGACCACCGGACCGAGTTGAAGATCACCGACGTGCAGTCGGTCATGGATGGGGACCTGGATCTGTTCATCGAGACCTTCCTGAAGAAGTTCGGGAATCGCGCGGCGTGAGTGAGATCGATCGTTCCTTCGTCGAAGAGGCTCGGCGCGAGAAGCGTCGCCAGTTGGAGGAGCTTGGCATCCCCGCGTATGCCTATCGGTACGAGCGGACGCATACCGCGGTGGAGGCCGTCGCTGCCGTTCGCACCGACGCGCAGGAGCGCGTGCGCGTCGCGGGTCGCATCGTGTCCCGGCGTGGGCACGGCAAGACGGCATTCGCGCACGTCGCCGACCCGACCGGAAAAGTCCAGGTGTACTTCCGGCGCGATGAGCTCGGGGACGCCTATCGTCTCGTCGAGCTCCTGGATCTCGGGGACGTCATCGGGGTGGCCGGATACATGTTCACGACCCGCACGGGGGAGGTCACGGTCCACGTCGAGGAGGTGACGCTCCTCAGCAAGGCTCTTCGTCCCCCACCGGTCGGGAAGGAGGATGCGAGCGGCGAGCAGCACTCCGCGCTCGCCGACACCGACTTGCGCTATCGGCGGCGGTACGCCGATCTCATCGCTCACCCCGAGCTCCGCGAGGTGTTCGAGATCCGGGCCGACCTGATTCGATACCTTCGCGCCTTTCTCGACGCACGCGGGTACCTCGAGGTCGAAACGCCGGTGCTCCAGCCCGTCTACGGCGGCGCGCTCGCTCGACCCTTCACGACCTATCACAACGCGCTCGACAGCACGTTTTACCTGCGGATCGCTACCGAGTTGTATCTCAAGCGATGCATCGTGGGTGGGCTGGAGAAGGTCTACGAGATCGGGAAGGACTTCCGGAACGAGGGGATCGACCGTTTGCACAACCCCGAGTTCACCATGGTGGAGTTCTACGAAGCCTACGTGGACTATCACGACATCCTCACGATGGTCGAGTCGATGGTGCACGGGTTCGTGGTGGAGCGGTTCGAGGACCCGGTGCTCGAGCGTTTCGGAGCGCGGTACGACTTCACCTTGCCGTGGCCCCGGGTGGGATACCTGGACCTGATCGAGGCGCACGCCGGCATCAACCTGAACCACACCGACGACGATGCACTGCGCGACCTCCTCCGGCGTCGGGACGTTCCCGACCTGGATCCGCTGTCGCGGTGGAAGCTCGTGGATGAGGTGTTCAAGGAGTACGTGGAGCCGAACCTCGTGCAACCGACCTTCGTCGTGGACTTCCCCCTCGAGATCTCGCCGCTGGCCAAGCCCAAGCGCGGTGACTCGACGCTTGCCGAGCGGTTCGAGCTGTCCGTGAACGGCACCGAAGTCGCCAATGCTTTCAGTGAGCTCAACGATCCCGACGACCAGCGGGCGCGGATGATGGCTCAGCGCGCGGCGGGGGACGCCGGAGACGAGGAAGCGCACCAAGTGGACGACGACTACCTGTGCGCGCTCGAGTACGGCATGCCGCCCACGGGCGGCTGCGGCATTGGCATCGACCGCTTGGTGATGCTGTTCGCTGGCGTCCCGTCGATCAGGGACGTGATTTTGTTCCCGACGTTGACACCCCGGGAATGAGCCGCCTCGACGTCACGATCGCTTCGCGCTACATGCGCAGCCGCCGATCGTCACGGCTCGTGTCGCTCATCACGCTCATCGCGACCGGGGGCGTCACCGTGGGGGTCATGGCGCTGATCGTGGTGGTCGGTGTCATGAACGGGCTCCAGAGCGAGTTGCGCGAGAAGATCCTCGTGGCCAGCCCCCATCTCCGCGTCCTCACCTTTGGCCGGGGGCTGCGTCTCGACGACTGGCAGGCGCTGCGCGAGCAGGTGCTTGAGGACCCGGACGTGGTGACCGCAGCTCCGTTCGTGCTGGCTCAGGGCCTCGTATCGGCGGGCGCGGACTACGCCGAGGGGGTGAACGTCTTGGGCATCGACCCCGACACGGGACAGCGCTCTGTCACGGCACTTCCACAGCACTTCCAGTCCGGTGACCTCGATTTTCGGACGACGGCCGACGACGTGGACGGGGGGGTGATCCTTGGACGGCGGCTTGCCGAGCGGCTGTCGGCGTTTCCCGGCGATCGGGTGACGCTCCTCGCACCGGCCGGGAGCAAGTTCAACGCGGCTCTCGGCGCCTTCATCCCCAAGTGGTGGACGATGGAGGTGATCGGGAACTTCGAGACCGGGATGTACGAGTACGATAACGGCTATGTGGTGATGGCCCGCTCGCTCGCGCAGCGGTTTCAGGGCCTCGACAGCGCCGTGTCCGGACTCGAGGTGCGCGTGCGGGATGCGTGGCAGGCGCCGCAAGTGGGACGACGCCTGGAGGAGCGGCTGGGGTATCCATACCGCACCCTCGATTGGCAGACCCAGAATCAGACGCTGTTTTCGGCGCTCCAGCTCGAGAAGCTGGCGATGGGGACCATTCTCCTGCTGATCGTCATCGTCGCCGCCTTCAACATCGTCAGCACGCAAACGATGCTGGTGCGCGACAAGACGCGCGAGATCGGCATCCTCAGGGCCATGGGGTTCCCGGTGCGTCACGTGCGTCGGGTCTTCATTCTCCAGGGAGCGGCCATCGGCCTGGTGGGAACGGCGCTGGGCACGGTGCTCGGGCTGGTGCTGGCCTACCTGGTGGACCAGGGACGCATCATCGATCTCAACCCGGCCGTATATTTCATCGATCATCTGCCGGTGAGGGTCGATCCGATCGACCTCGCGGTGATTGTCGTCGCGAGTATCACCGTCGCGATCCTGGCAACCCTGTATCCCGCGCGGGAAGCAGCGACGCTGCACCCGGTCGACGCGATTCGGTACCAATGAGCGTGCTGCTCGAAGCGCGGGGCGTGCGGAAGAACTTCCGGGGGGACGGGAACAGTGTTGTGCCCGTTCTGACGGACGTGAACCTCACCGTGGAGGGGGGCGAAGCCGTGGCGATCGTGGGGGCCTCGGGGGCAGGGAAGAGCACTCTGTTGCACCTGCTCGGGGCCCTGGACGCTCCCACGGGCGGGGACATCCTGCTCGATGGCGTGTCCTATGCGACGCTGACGGGCGACGAACGTGACGAGCTGCGCAATCGTCGGGTTGGGTTCGTGTTTCAGTTCCACCACCTGCTGCGGGAGTTTACGGCGCTGGAAAACGTGATGATGCCGCTCTTGATTGCCGGATGTCCGGAGGGCAGTGCTCGGGACCGCGCCGCACGGCTGCTTGGCGCTGTCGACCTCGGAGCACGGGCGACGCATCGTCCTCCACAGCTCTCGGGCGGTGAGCAACAACGGTGTGCGGTCGCGCGGGCCATGGTGCACACTCCGTCGGTCCTCCTTGCCGACGAGCCGAGCGGCAATCTCGACGCGTTTCACTCCGACCAGCTACACGACCTCCTGTTCGCCCTGGTGCGCGAGCTCGAGACGTCATTGGTCCTGGTCACGCATAACCGGCCGCTGGCAGAGCGAGCCGACCGCGTGCTCCAACTGGATAAGGGGGCGCTACTCGAGATCGGTCGGGAGGCGGTGCACTGATGCAGTGCGACAACTGCCACGAGCGGCCTGCCGCCATTCACCTCACGCAGATCGTGGACAACTCGGTCACGACCGCTCACCTCTGCGAGGAGTGTGCCTCCGAGAAGGGCATCAATACGAGCGCGAGCGTGGCGAAGCTTCCGCTTGCCGGCTTCCTGGGTGGGACGGGGACGGGGGTCGCCGCCGCGCTTCCAGCAGGGGCGGACGCCGGCGCGTGCGATTCCTGCGGGTCGACGTTGCAGGATTTCCGCGACACCGGTCGGCTTGGCTGCGCCCACTGCTATGCGCAATTCGAGCCGCAACTGCGCGAGTTGCTCCGCCGCATCCATGGCTCCTTCCACCATGTCGGGAAGTTGTACCTGCATGGTGAGACCACGGCAGCCGACGAGGTTCCGAAACTCCTCGTGGAGCTGCGCGATCGGCTCAAGCGCTCCATCGAGGCCGAGAACTTCGAGTTGGCGGCCGAATTGCGCGACCGCATCAGGGCCCTGGAATGACGCTGGATCTGAGCCTGCTTCCGGACGGCGGCATGTCCTGGCTCGACGCGAGTGGGCCCGAGAGCGACATCGTACTCTCGAGCCGGATTCGGCTCGCTCGGAACCTCCGGGGACGCGCCTTTCCCGTCCGCGCCGCTCCAGAAGACCTCATGATCGCGCGTGACGAGGTGCTTGCGGTGACCAATGAGAGTGCCGTCCTGCATCCCGTCACGATGTTCCGGTTGGACGAGCTCGACCTGCTCGAGCGGCAAGTGCTCCACGAGCGTCACATGATTTCGCGCGAGCTGGCGGGCTTGGAGCGAGCGCGGCCGGTCCGTCAGGGCGCCGCGCTGCTCACCAACGGCGAGCTTGCGGTCATGATCAACGAGGAGGATCATCTACGGCTGCAGAGCCTCCGGTCCGGGTTCGATCTGGAGCGTGCCTACGGGCAACTCGAGCGCCTGGACAGCGAGATGGGGAGCCAGATTCCCTTCGCCTTCCACCCCGAGTTTGGCTACCTTACCGCGTGTCCGACGAACGCGGGAACGGGATTGCGGGCGTCGGTGCTGATCCACTTGCCGGGCCTCGTGCTGACCAAAGAGATCGCGAAGGTGCTCCAGGGACTGTCGCAGGTTGGCCTCACCTTCCGAGGGCTGTACGGCGAAGGCAGCGAAGTAGTGGGAAATTTCTTCCAGCTGTCCAACCAGACGACGCTGGGGAAGTCGGAGGAAGACCTGCTGGATCACCTGGCCACGATGGTGCGCCAGGTGGTCGAGTACGAGCAGCGGGCTCGCGTGGTGTTGCAGCGGGAAGCACCGACCGTCATCGCCGACAAGGTGTGGCGGGCCTATGGGTTGTTGCGGTACGCCCGGAGCCTCTCCTTCGAGGAGGCGATGAACCTGCTGAGCGGCGTGCGGCTTGGGGTTGGACTGAACCTGATCCGTGACGTGAGTGTATACACGTTGAACAAGTTGCTGATCTTCACGCAGCCGGCGCACATCGCCGAGCGTGAGGGGCGGGCGTTGTCCGATCCGGAACTGCCGATCAGCCGCGCGACCTACGTTCGGCGCCTCCTGGAGGAGGATGCCGAGCGGCGCGGGCCGGGCGGGGGTGCGGACTGAGACTCGTAGCGACCCTGACACCGAAAGTGTGATCGTCGATGAACGGCTACAACTTCACCGATCGTGTCCGCAAGGTCCTCCAGATGGCCCGAGAGGAGGCTGCCCGTCTTCACCACGAGTACGTGGGAACGGAGCACATTCTCCTCGGGCTGATCCGCGAAGGGGAGGGGGTGGCCGCGGCCGTCCTCACCAACCTGAGCGTCGACCTCGACGAGATTCAGCAGAAGATCGAGGAGACGGTCAAGAAGGGCAAAGCGCCGGCCCCGGAGGGCCCCGATCTGCCCTATACGTCCCGGGCCAAGAAGGTCCTCGAGCTGGCGATGAGCGAGGCTCGGGAGCTGAACCACTCGTACGTGGGGACAGAGCACCTGCTCCTGGGTCTGCTGCGGGAAGAGAAGGGAATCGCGGCCCAGGTGTTGGGCGATGCGGGCATCAGTCTGGAGCAGGCGCGGGCGGAGACGCTGCGGTTGCTCGGATCCGAGATGCCGGCGGGCGCCAAAGGCCCCCCGGCGGCCGGTGCCGCTCGCCCCGAGAAGAAGTCCAAGACCCCGGCGTTGGACCACTTCTGCCGCGATCTGACCGTTTTGGCGGGCGAGGGGCAGCTCGACCCGACCATCGGCCGGCAGCAGGAGATCGAGCGGGTCATCGAGGTGCTGTCCCGGCGGAAGAAGAACAACCCGGTGCTCATCGGCGAGGCAGGAGTCGGCAAAACGGCCATCGTCGAGGGGCTCGCACAGCTCATCGCCGCGGGCAACTGCCCCGAGTCCCTCAAGCAGCACCGCGTCCTGGCACTCGACATGGCGGCTGTTATCGCCGGTACCAAGTACCGGGGCCAGTTCGAGGAGCGGCTCAAGGCCGTGATGAACGAGATCGCCCAGAACAAGAACGTGGTCCTGTTCATCGACGAGCTGCACACGTTGGTCGGCGCGGGCGCGGCCGAAGGCGCCATCGACGCGTCGAACATGCTCAAGCCGGCCCTGGCCCGTGGCGAGCTGCAATGCGTCGGGGCCTCGACGCTGAACGAGTATCGGAAGTACATCGAAAAGGACGGCGCTCTCGAGCGACGGTTCCAGACGGTGATCGTCGATCCGCCGTCGGTCGACGAGACGATCGACATCCTCAAGGGACTTCGCCAGCGCTACGAGGAACACCACAAGGTGGTGATCCCCGACGAGGCGCTCGACAACGCGGCCCGGTTGTCGGACCGCTACATCACCGACCGGTTCCTGCCCGACAAGGCCATCGACGTCATCGACGAGGCCGCCGCACGCGCGCGTCTGGCGGCGCAAGTGCCGCCGCCGGAGGTGGCCGAACTCAAGGAGAGGCTCGAGGACCTGAACCGGGACAAGGAAGAGGCCGTCCGCGACCAGAACTTCGAGCGGGCCGCCGCGCTGCGTGACCAGGAACGCGACCTCCAGGCCGACATCCGCAAGCGGCAGGAGGAATGGGAGCGGGAGCGAGAGGCGCACCGGCCCACGATCGGCGAAGAAGAGATTTCCTTCATCGTATCCCGGTGGACGGGTATTCCCGTCACCCGACTGCAAGAGGCCGAAACGCACCGGCTCCTCCGCATGGAGGAGGAGCTGCATGGCTCGGTTGTGGGACAGAACCAGGCTATCGAGGCCATTGCCCGAGCGATCCGCCGTTCCCGCGCTGGGCTCAAGGATCCGCGACGGCCAATCGGGACCTTCGTGTTCTGTGGGCCCACCGGTGTCGGGAAGACCGAATTGGCCCGGGCGCTAGCGCGGTTCCTGTTCGCCGACGACCAGGCGTTGATCCGGGTCGACATGTCGGAGTACATGGAGAAGTTCAGCGTGAGCCGCCTGATTGGTGCCCCGCCGGGCTATGTCGGCTACGAGGATTCGGGCGCGCTCACCAAAGCGGTGCGGCGCAAGCCATACTCGGTGGTGTTGCTCGACGAGATCGAAAAGGCGCATCCAGACGTGTTCAACATCCTGCTCCAAGTGCTCGATGAGGGCCACCTCACCGACAACTACGGGCGCAAGATCGACTTCAAGAACACCGTCGTCATCATGACGTCGAACCTCGGCGCCAGGGACATCAGCAAGACAACGACGTTGGGGTTCACCCAACCGGACAGCAAGAGTTCATTCGAGCGCATCGAGCAGAAGGTCCGGGAAGAGGTGGACAAGGCGTTCAATCCGGAGTTCCTGAATCGGCTGGACGAGGTGATCGTCTTCCATCCGCTCGATCGGACGCATATTACGCAGATCGTCGACATCCTGTTCCGGCAGGTGCAGGAGCGGATCGCTCCGGAAGGCTACACTCTTCGCCTGACCGAGGCGGCGACCGGTTTCCTCGTGGACCACGGGTACGAGGAGGCCTTTGGCGCCCGTCCGCTCAAGCGGGCCATCCAGCGGTATGTCGAGGATCCGCTCTCGGACAAGATCCTGCAGGGTGAGTTCTCCGCGGGGGACGAGATCGAGATCGACGTCGATCCCGACGGCGAGAAACTGACATTTCGCGCGTTCTCGGGGTCCAAGGCGTAGCGACGGTGCGAGCGTTCCTGCTTACCGGCGCCCTGTGCGCGGTACTGGCGTCCGGCCTGCGCGCGCAGGAGGTGCAGCTCGAGCCGATCGTGTTCGACAGCATCAGCGTCGAGGGTACGAGGCGCCTGGCACGGGAAACGGTCCTTGCGACCGCTGGGATTCCCGTGGGTCAGTCGGTCAGTTTCCGGGATCTACAACGAGCGCTGAGCGCGTTGTACGGCCTCAAGCAGTTCGACAACGTCCGGTTCGAGCAGGGCAGGATCGAGAACCGTGTGATCCTGAGGATCGTCGTCGAGGAGCGGCCGTTGCTGACCGGCTGGTCGGTGCAGGGCGTCGAAAGCCTCTCCGAGCGCAAGGTCCGCGGAAAGGTGCGGCTCCTGGCCGGCCGACCCTTCGACCGGGCCGAGGCGGCGCGGTCGCGGGCGTCCATCGATTCCCTCTACAAGGATGAAGGCTATTTCCTGACCAACGTGGTGGTACGAGAGCTGTCCCAGCCCGACGGGACCGTCCGTGCGGTGTTCGAGATCGACGAGGGCCGGCGGGTCACGATCAGCGAGGTACGCATCGAGGGGAACGAGCGGTTCTCTGATGCGGAGGTCGTCGGCAAGATGTCCCTCAAGCCCGAGGGCTTCTGGTGGTTCCGCAGCGGCGAGTACAACGAAGACAGGCTCGAGCTCGATCTCCGCGACCGCATCCCGCGGTTCTACGCCTCCCGTGGCTACATCGATTTCCAGATCCTGAGCGACACCCTCATCGTCGACGAACGGACCGGGAAGGCGGCGCTGCAGCTCACGGTGCGGGAGGGCCCCGCCTACGCGGTCGGGAGCTTCGAGATCGTGGGCAATCGCTATTTCCCCTCGACTCAACTGGAGCGCTACTACCCGTTCGGTCGCTCCGGCGGTTTCCTGAGTGTAGCCGCACCCACGGCGCAGACCGCCACCTTCGATCAGGAGAAGTGGGACGACGCCACCCAGCAGGTGCGCACGCTGTACATGAACAACGGCTACATCTATGCGCAGATCGGCGGGACGCTATCACGCCGCACCGCCGAAGACGGACGCAACCTGGTCGATCTGCGGTGGCAAATCGCGGAGCGGCAGCCCGCGATCATCGACAAGGTCATCGTCCGCGGAAATACCGTGACCCATGAGGACGTGATCCGGCGGGCCGTCGTCATGATACCGGGCGACGTGATGCGGCAGGACGCGCTCATTCGTTCGTATCAGAACATCTCCAATTTGAACTTCTTCGAGCAGCCACTGCCGATTCCGACCACGGAGCCCGCCAACCAGCAGGGTGACGTGAACGTCGTGTTCAACGTCAAGGAACGGCACACCGGCAACATCAATTTCGGCGCCTCGGTGGGCCAGGGTACCGGCCTCGGCGGATTCATCGGCCTCGACGAGCCCAATCTGTTCGGTCAGGCCAAACGGGTCGCGCTCCAGTGGCAGTTCGGTCGGAACATCAACAACTTCAACATCAGCTATACCGACCCGGCCCTGCGCGGCTCCTGGGTCTCGGCGACGGTGTCGCTGCACAGCTCGCGCCTCCGCTACACCGTCGCGGACCTCGGCCGGATCAACTCCCGAGGTGGCAGCCTCCAGTTGGGATTCCCGGTCCGTGGGTCGCGCTACACGCGGTTGTTCGCGTCCTACACGTTCGAACAGAGCGACTACGACTCACCGACGCTGACATCGCGGTTCTTCTGCGATAACTGCATTCTGTCGAGCCTCGGGCTCACGCTCGTGCATGACAACCGGATCGACCTGCCGTTCCCTACCGCGGGGGTGCTCCATCGCTTTGCGCTCTCGCAGGGCGGGGGGCCGCTCGGGGGAAGCGGCAACTTCCGCCGGGCCACGTTCGAGGGTCGCTGGTATGCCCCGCTGGCCGCGCTGGGAGCCGATGACCCGCTGGCGAGTCCTCTCAAGCTGGTCCTCGGCTTCGGGGCCCAGGCCGGCTTCCTGTGGGGCGATCCAGGAGCGCATTTCCGGCAGCTCTTCTCCATGGGCGGCGTGCAGTTCGGCATTCCACTGCGCGGCTACGAAGAGTTCTCCATCACCCCACAGGGATTCGATCCGTTTGCGAGCGGACAGCAGGCGAGCACGGTCAATGCGTTCGGCGGATCGTACATGGCGCTGACGGGTGAGGTGGGCCTCAGGGTGAGTCAAGCGATCTATTTCTCCACGTTCATCGATGCCGGTAACGTCTGGGAATCACCGGCGAAATTCAACCCGTCGCGGCTGTTCAGGGGTGCGGGCATCGGTATCAGCCTCGTGACACCGCTCGGGCCGATCGGCATCGACTACGCCTACGGGTTCGACCGTGTCGACTTCGTGGGTAATCCGGACCCCGGCTGGAAGTTCCACTTCCGGCTCGGGAATTTCTTCTGATTCTTACAGGCAGGTCATCACCATGGACATGACTCGTACGACCGTTACTCGCCTCTCCCTGCTTGCCGTCGGCACGCTCGCCGTGGTCGGCGTGGCAGCACTTCCCGCGCCAGCACCTGACCAGGCGCAGCAGCAAGCCACCGCCCGGATGGGATTCGTGGCGTCGGAGCTGATCCTCAGGCAGACGCCTGGGTACGCGCAGGCGGAGTCGACCTTCAACACGGAGTTCGCCAGCTGGCGGCAGGAAGTCCAAGTGTTGCAGACCCAGCTGGACTCGGCCATCAACGCGTTCAACCAGCAGGCCATCGTGCTGTCGCCGACGGCGAGGCAGGAGCGGCAGGAAGAGCTGCGCCGCCTCCAGGAAACGCTTGGCCAGCGCACCAGCGACCTCCAGAGTCGGGCACAAACCAGACAGGCGGAGCTGGTCGGGCCGATCGAGGAGCGGATTCAGCGCGTGATCGACGGTCTGCGCGCCGAACGGAACCTGGGCGTCATCTTCGACGTATCGGCACCCGGCAACAACATCGTGTCCGCCGATCCCGTGCTCGATCTCACGACCACGGTCGTGCGTCGGCTGCAGGGCGGCGGTCAGTAGCACCAAGTGCGCTTCCGCGCGGAGACCACCGCCGGCCAGATCAGCGATCTGGTCGGCGGTCGGCTTTTCGGTGACCCCAATCGTGTCCTCGACGGGGTGGCTCCGCTCGAGCGGGCCGGTCCCCGCCATGTCTCCTTTGCCGCGAGCCGCGGCTACGACGCGAAGCTGGGCCGTACCGGCGCGGGCGCCGTCTTGATCCTCGCTGACGCCGAACCCACGGCGCCACGGACCTCCACCCGCATCGTGGTGGCGGACCCGCTCGCCGCCCTGGGGGTTCTCGTCAGCGCCCAGCACAGCCGCCCCGCCGATCCTTGGGGCGTTCATCCGACTGCGTCGGTCGGTCGGGGATCGCGATGGAGTGGCCGGATCCGCCTCGGGCCGTACGCGCGGATTGGCCGCAACGTCGCGTTCGGCACGGAGTGCGTGGTTGGTGAGCACACGACCATCGAAGACGAAGTGGAGTTGGGGTCAGCATGCCGTATCGGGGCGCACTGCACCATTCACCGAGGCGTGCGGCTCGGAGACCGCGTCATGGTGCGAACCGGCGCACGGGTGGGCGGCGCCGGGTTCGGATTCGTGACCGACGGCGGGAAGTACACCCGCATCCCACAGGTCGGCAACTGTCTCATCGGGGATGACGTGGAGATCGGGGCGAATACCACCGTGGACCGGGGGAGCCTCGACGATACCGTGATCGGCTCGGGCACGAAGATCGACAACCTCGTGCAAATCGCGCACAACGTCCAGATCGGCGCTCACTGTATGATCATGGCGCAGGTCGGTATCGCCGGAAGCACGACAGTCGACGACGCCGTCACGCTTGCGGGGCAGGCCGGCTTGGCCGATCATCTGACGGTTGGTCGGGGAGCCGTCGTCGGGGCCCAAGGCGGGGTCATCGGCGACATCGCTCCGGGATCGACCGTGTCGGGCTACCCGGCCCGCGATCATCGAACGGTGCTGCGCCAGACCGCAGCGCTCAGGCGCCTGACGCCGCTCGTGGCGGCGTTGGAAAGGATCCTCGAACGCGATGAGTGACGCCAGACGATCCATTGCCAAGCCAGCCAAGGTGCAGGGCACCGGGCTGCACACCGGTATACCCGCAACCGTGACGTTCAACCCGAGCGATTCGGGATCGGGTGTCCGGTTTCGGCGCAGCGACCTGGACGGGAGCCCGGAGATCCCCGCCGGGCTCGACGCGGTCCGCGAGACGGACCGTCGAATCATGCTCGGGGACGGTGACGCCTCTGTGTCGACCGTCGAGCACCTGTTGGCGGCGGTGACGGCACTCGGGGTCGACGACCTGCTGGTCGAGCTGGACGGACCAGAAGCCCCCGCTGGCGACGGCAGCGCCGCTCCCTATTTCGCCGCACTGCGATCGGCCGGCGTGCGGGACCAGGAGGGCACACCCACCACACGAACCGTGCGCGCCCCATTCGTGGTCAAAGAAGGCGACGCGCAGTACCTCGTCGCTCCGTCGGACGGTCTCCGACTGACGGTGAATATCGAGTGGGACCATCCACTCATCGGGGCGCAAAGCGGCTCGTATCGGATCACGCCGGAGGTCTTCGAGACTGAGCTCGCCCAGGCCCGGACCTTCGGGTTCGAGAGCGAGGCTAAGGATCTCCGACAACGGGGCCTGGGTAAAGGCGCGTCCCAACAGAACGCGATCGTGCTCTCCAAGGACGGCATCGTGGGTACCACGTTGCGTTGGCCGGATGAGTTCGTTCGGCACAAGGCCGTCGACCTGCTCGGCGACCTGGGGCTCCTCGGAGGCCGGCCGGCCGCTGACATCGTGGCGTTTCGACCGAGCCACCGTGGCAACGTGGCGCTCGCCCGAGCGATCGCACGCACCGCATCGCCCGATGGACCTCCCGTCATGGGCATCCAGGAGATTTTCGGCGTGTTGCCACACCGCTACCCGTTCTTGCTGGTCGACCGGATCGTCGAGCTCGAACGGGGGAAGCGGATCGTCGGCCTCAAGAACGTGACGATGAACGAGCCCTTCTTCCCGGGCCATTTCCCGGGACATCCCGTCATGCCGGGCGTGCTCATCGTGGAAGGGATGGCGCAAACCGGAGGCATGCTGCTCTTGGACAAGGTGGACGATCCGGGCAACAAGGTGGTGTACTTCATGTCCATCGACGGAGTGAAGTTCCGCAAGCCCGTCGTCCCTGGCGATCAACTCCGGTTCGAGCTCGAAATGGTCAAGTTCCGGGGGCGGACGTGCGCGATGAAGGGGATCGCCTACGTGGACGGCCAGCCGGTGGCGGAAGCGGAGATGATGGCGGCCATCGTGGACCGATGAGTCACGACGTCCATCCAACGGCGCTGGTCGATCCCGGGGCGCGCCTGGGCGACGATGTTTCGATCGGACCCTTTGCCGTCATCGGTCCCGACGTCTGGATCGGTACGGGCACTCGCGTCGGACCGCACGCGGTGATCGAGCGGAACACCCGGCTCGGGGCTCGCTGCTCCGTCGGGGGCGGGAGCATCCTCGGCGCCGACCCCCAGGATCGCAAGTTCAAGGGAACCGATACCTGGCTCGAAGTGGGTGACGACACCGTCATCCGCGAATACGCGACCCTCCATCGTGCTACCGAAGCCACGGGGGTGACCAGCATCGGTGCGGGATGCTTCCTCATGACGTACGTGCACGTCGCGCACGACTGCACCATCGAGGACGGGGTCACGATCGCCAACATGGTCCAGCTTGCGGGCCATGTGCACATCGAGTCGCACGCTTTCGTAAGTGGCCTCTGTCCCGTCCACCAGTTCGTCCGCATCGGGACGTACGCGTTCGTGGGGGGAGGCTCGCGAGTGCCGCAGGACGTGCCACCGTTCACTCGGGCGGTTGGCAATCCGCTGAAGCTCTTCGGGATCAATACCATCGCCCTCACGCGTGCCGGATTCTCGCAAGAGGTGCGCCTCGCGCTCAAGCACGCGTATCGGCTTCTGTTCAACTCCGACCTGACGCCTTCTGAAGCGGCCAGCATGCTCCGCGCCGATCCGAATCAGAGCCCCGAGGTGCTGCGGTTGGTGGATTTCGTCGCGCGTTCGGAGCGCGGAGTCCTGGTGTGAACCGACTCTTCGTCTCGGCGGGCGAGCCGTCCGGAGATCGGCACGCCGCGGCGGTGGTCACGGCGCTCCGCTCGGTCATTCCAGAACTCATCGTCGACGGCATCGGTGGCCCGCGGTTGGCGGAGAGCGGAGTCGAACTGCTGGAGCGGAGCGAACGCCTCTCGGCGATGGGGCTGGCCGAAGCGGCGGGCACGATTCCCGCACACTGGAGGCTCCTACGCGCGGTGGAGCGGCGCGTCGCATCACACCGATACGACGCCGCGATCCTCGTCGACTACCCCGGGTTTCATCTCAGGTTGGCGGGGGCACTCACCGCTCAGGGAGTCCCGGTCATCTACTACATCGCGCCGCAGCTCTGGGCGTGGGGCCGCGCGCGGTTCGGGACCCTCCGGCACTACGTGCGACACCTGGCCGTCATCCTGCCGTTCGAGGAGTCGTTCTTCCGCGAGCACGGTATCCCCACCACCTTCGTAAGTCATCCGCTCCTCGACGATCCTCAGCCGCTCCCTCGGGCCGATGCGCGCCGCCTGCTCGGCATCACGGCCTCCGAGCGGGTCCTGGCCGTGTTCCCCGGGAGCAGGCCTGTGGAGCAGCGACGGCACTGGGAGCCGTTCCGCGACACGGCACGGCGCGTGTGCAGCGACCTCCCGGGTTTGCGGGTCGTTGTGGCGGGTCGGGCATCGGAGCTCTCACCCACCGACTCTCGGTTCGCGTTCCACGACGATGCACAGACGGTGCTGGCGGCTGCCGACGTGGCGCTCTGCAAATCGGGAACGAGCACGCTCCAGGCGGCGCTCGCGGATGTGCCGATGGTGATTGCCTACCGCATGCATCCACTGACCTTTGCCGTGGCACGCCGAGTGGTGCGGGTGCCGCACGTCGGGTTGGTGAATCTGCTCGCTCAGCGCGAGGTGGCTCCGGAGTGCCTGCAGGGGCAGGTCCGGCCGGCCGTCCTCGGCCGTCGCATCGCCGACCTGCTCGAGGATGGAGCCGTGGCGGCTCGGCAGCGAGAGGAATTCGGCGGCATCCGGCGCGCGCTCGGGACGCCGGGGGCCGCTCGGCGGGTTGCCGAGCTGACCCTGCGGTACGCCGCATGAACGGTGCATTGGGGTGGATCGGTCACGGCATCGTCAGGGCACTCGCCCGAACGTGGCGTATCGAAGCCGTCGGAGAGGAACACGTCAACGCCGCTCGAGCGTCGGGATCTCCGGTGCTCTTCGCCGTGTGGCACGGGCAACTGCTCGTACCTCTCTGGCACCGTCGGCGGCAACCCATCACGCTGCTCGTAAGCGCCCATGGAGACGGGAGGCTACTGGCTCGGGCCGCCGAGCGCTGGGGCTACGGGATCGCATACGGCTCCAGTACCCGCGGCGGGAGCTCCGGTCTGCGGCGGCTGGTCCGCGTGCTTCGAGCGGGTGGCGACGGAGCGGTGACGCCCGATGGTCCCCGGGGACCGGCGCGGATGGCGAAGGCGGGGGTGCTCGCGGCAGCGCGCGGTACGGGGGCGAGCATCATTCCCGTCGCGGCCGCCGCGACGTCGGCATGGCGGGCGCGCTCCTGGGACGGGTTCATGGTCCCGCGACCGTTTGCGCGGGTACGGGTGGTGTACGGCGCTCCACTCGCCGTTCAGCGAACAGGGGATCCGGGAGGGGCGCGCGATGGCCTGGAGCGCGCGATCGGAGACGCCGAGATCGAGGCTCAATGCATCGCGTGACGCGGTGGTTGTGGGCCTCGCGGGCGCCAAGCGCGCGAGTGACTCGTCTCGCGCTACTCCCGCCGTCGGTCCTTTATCGATTTGTCGCCTCGCTGCGTGCCCGGGCCTACGGCTCGCGACTCCTCCCGGTCGCGATTCCCGCGGTGCCCACGATCGCCGTTGGCAACCTGACGGTTGGCGGGTCTGGCAAGACACCCTTGTCGAGCTGGATTGCCCGCTACTACGCCGATCGGGGATTGCGCTCCGCCATCGTGCTGCGCGGATACGGCGGTGACGAAGGCGAGGTCCATCGACGGCACCTTCCGCAGGTGATCGTCGTCGAGAATCCTGACCGGCTCGCTGCAGCCCGCACGGCGGTGGCTCGCGGGGCCCAGGTGATCGTCATGGATGACGCCTACCAGCGACTGGACGTAGGACGCGACCTCAACATTGCCGTCGTGAGTGCGGAATCGAGCCGCGCGGTCCGCTGGACCTTGCCGGCCGGTCCGTGGCGGGAGGGCTGGCCCGCGCTGCGGCGGGCGGACCTCGTGGTGGTGACGCGCAAGTGGGCATCGCTCGACGCGGCTCTCGGCACGGCGCAGCACGCGCACCAGGTTGCACCGCACGCCAAGTTCGCCGTGGCCCATCTCGGCCTCAGCGGCTTTCGCAAGCTCCTCAGTGACACGCCGGTCACGCTCGGAGCCTTGAACGGCGCCCGTGTCGTGGCCGGTGCAGGGATCGCCGATCCCGATGCCTTCGCACGCCAGTGTCGCGCGATCGGGGCCCATGTACACTTGGTGCCGTTCTCCGACCACCATCGCTATGGCGAACGCGACATCCGCCGCCTCCTGCACGGGAGGCAGGCGGTTGATTACGTTGTAGTCACCGAAAAGGACGCAGTGAAGCTCCGACAGCGGTGGCCGGCGGACGCACCTGAACCGCTGGTTGCCCAGCTCGGGCTCGAGTGGGATCGCGGCGAGGCCACGGTCGAGACCGCTTTGGATGCCGCGGTCGGGGAGCTCACTGGTCTGTGGAACCCCGACCCGAACCGCGGGGGCGGCACGACCGCCGACCTGCGATGAGTGGAACAACAGAGGTGAAGCAGAAACCGCGCACGGCCAAAGACATCATCGGTCCGGACAAGGACCCGCATCTCGACGAGGACAACCCGTTCGAGGCGATGATGGCCCGATTCGATCATGCGGCGGAGCTGCTTGACCTCGATCCCGGGATCTACCGTGTCCTGCGGATGCCCGAGAAGCAGATGATTGTCGCGGTGCCAATCCAACTCGACAATGCCGAAGTCGAGGTCTTCACGGGGTACCGGGTGGTCCACAACACGGCGCGTGGTCCGGGGAAAGGTGGCATCCGGTTCGACATGCGCGTGACCCTCGACGAGGTAAAGGCCCTCGCCGCGTGGATGACGTGGAAGTGCGCCGTCGTCAACATCCCGTTCGGTGGTGCGAAAGGTGGGGTTATTTGCGACCCGGCCAACCTCTCGATCAGCGAACTGGAGCGCATTACCAGGCGGTATACGGCCGCGCTGCTGGACGTCCTCGGACCGGAATCCGACATCCCGGCGCCCGACGTCAACACCAATGAGCGTGTGATGGCCTGGATCATGGACACGTACTCCATGCATCAGGGACATCCTGTGACGGCCGTGGTGACCGGCAAGCCGATCGAGATGGGCGGGTCGTTGGGGCGGCGCGAAGCCACGGGACGCGGGTGCATGATCGCCACGAGAGAGGCGCTCAAGTATCTCGGTCTCCCATTACGCGGAACGAAGGCGGCGGTGCAGGGATTCGGGAACGTCGGCTCGATCGCCGCAGCGCTTCTGGAACGCGAAGGCCTCACAGTGGTGGCCGCCAGCGACATCTCAGGGGCGATCTACAATCCGAATGGGATCTACGTGGAAGATGCGATCGCCTGGGTGCGTGAGCATCGGTATCTCGCCGGATATCCGGGAGCGGAGGAGGTCCCCGCCGAACAAGTCATCACCATGGACGTCGACGTGCTGCTTCCTGCGGCAGTCGAGAACGCCATTACGCGCAAGAACGCCAAGGACGTGCGCGCCAAGGTGATCTGCGAAGGGGCCAACGGTCCGACGACACCTGGCGCAGATCGCGTGCTGGAGGAGAAGGGCGTTTTTGTCATTCCCGACATTCTCGCGAATGCGGGTGGCGTGACGGTCAGCTACTTCGAGTGGGTGCAGGACCGGATGGGGTACTTCTGGGAGGAGACGATGATCAACGAGCGGCTCGAAGGCGTGATCACGAGATCGTTTCTCGACGTGATGTCCGTAGCGGAGCGCCATTCGGTCAACATGCGGATTGCAGCGTACATGCTGGCCATCGAACGGGTAGCGGCCGTCCATCGGCTGCGCGGGCTCTATGCCTGATGCGCCTGCGCCTCGTGGCGGTGGGACGGATCAAGGATCCTGTCTTGCGCCAGGCTTGCCAGGAATACGCCGACCGGATTCGGCGATATCTCCGGTTGGACATCGCCGAAGTCCGCGACGCCAAGCGGCCGGATGCCGAGGCGGCCGAGGCCCGGCGCGTCGAGGGTGACGCGATTCGCAAGGCCGTAGCCGGGAATGTCCGACTGATCGCTCTCACGCGCGGTGGGACCGTCCTCACCTCGGAACAACTCGCGGAGCGGGTGCGCCAATGGCAGACCGATGCGCGCGAGACCATCCTGGCCATCGGAGGTGCCCACGGCCTGGACGATGCCATCCTCCGGGATGCCGATGAGTCGGTGAGTCTCTCGTCGCTCACGTTGCCACACGAGCTTGCCCGCCTGGTGCTCCTCGAGCAACTCTACCGCGCCTGCACGATTCTCCGTAACGAACCCTACCACAAGGGACGAGATCGATGACGATAGCGGTGGAGCAGGGAAGATTCTCGGCGGAGCTTCTGTGACTCTGGCGTTCCATTCTGTCCCACTCAGCTCGTTTCCCACGCTCGACACCGTTGGACTCGCCGCTGAGCGGGCTGTTCAACTGGATCCGGCTCTTCGACCGGCGTTCGTGGCCGACGGCTTGGCTCAAAACCGCCTCGACCTGCTCCTGAGCGGGCAGGCGTTCTGCGTCACCACGGGGCAGCAGCCCGGGCTGTTCACCGGCCCGCTGTTCACTATCTACAAAGCCCTCACCGCGATCGCACTCGCCGAGTCACTCGAGGCGCGGGTGAAACGACCGGTTGTGCCGGTGTTCTGGGTCGCTGGCGACGACCACGACTTCGCTGAGGCGAACCACGTCTACCTTCTCGGTCTCGACAACGAGATCGATCGCGTGGAGCTGCGGGTGCGGGATGGGAACGATCCGCTCCGGCCGCTCTATCAGGAACCCTTGGGTCACGAGGTGAGCACTGTCATCGCCTCGCTCATGACCCACACGCCGGACACAGAGTTTCGGGCCGAAGTCCTGGCATGGCTCGAGCGGCACTATCGGTCCGAGAGTGATTTTGCCACCGCGTTTGCCGGCGCTGTGGCGGAACTGCTGGGACCGCTTGGCCTCGTGGTGCTTCGACCGACGCATGCCGAGACCAAGCGGGTGATGGCGCCCTACCTGCTGTCCGCGCTCGAGCACGCGTCGGCCCTCGACGCGGCACTCGCCGAGGCGGCGCAGGACATCGAGCGTGCAGGACAGCGTGCGCCCGTGCATGTGGGTGACGGCGCCACCCTCGTGATGATCGAGGGACGGCTCGGGCGGGACCGCCTGGTCATCGACGGCTCGGGGTTCACTGCCAGGCGCTCTGGTGAATCGTGGGACCTGGACCAGCTCCGACGCATCGCCGAGACGGAACCGACGAGGCTCTCCCCCAACGTGCTGCTCCGTCCGGTGGTCGAGGCCGCGATCCTGCCTACGCTCGCGTACGTCGCGGGTCCGGGTGAGCTCGTCTATCTGCCGCAGTGTCGACCGGTATACGATCGGCTGGGGGTCGCTCCGCAGGTGCCGGTGCCACGATGGTCGGGGACGATTGTGGAGCAGCGCGTGCAAAAAGTGTTGGATAAGTACGGTATCACGCTCGAAGCGTTTGGGAGGGGCGACGTCGAGGCGAGGCTGGCGCGGGAGGACATGCCGCCCGAGGCCACTGCCGCGCTCTCTGCCATCACCGAGTCGCTGCAGGAGGAGTATGGTCGACTCGAGAAGGCGGCGATCGAGATCGATCCGACCATGGAGAAACCCGTTCAGCATGCGCGAAACAGTGCTCTCTCCGGTGTTCGGAGCATCGAGAAGCGTCTCGTGGCCCATCTGAAGAAACAGAACGAGATCGTCGCGCAGCAGCTTGCCAAGGCCCGACACAACCTCCTGCCAAACGGTCAGCCACAGGAGCGGATCTTCACGGTTGCACCGTATCTGATCCGGTACGGCCCCGCGTTCCTCCGCGAGGCGCTTGACCGATCCCGACGCTTCGTTGGTCAGGCGGAGGCCGCGGACCTCGGTCCGTAGGGGCCCCATGATCTGGGTGCTTGGGCTGGTACTGCTACTCGCGCTGCTCATTCCGCTCGCGGCAGTGCTCCTGGACGCACCCCGTCGGCATGGCCGACTCCCCGACCGCACCCCGCCACTTCCACCCCAGGATGATCGCGTGGACCTCCTCGCGCGGCGCCTCCTCTCCCTAGAGGATGACGTCGAGACGGTGGCCCGCGGACTGCAGGATCTCCGCGACGAGATCGACGTGGTGCGGCAGGTGCTGGAGAGCGGACGCCCCCCGGACCCGACCGAACGGCACGGCAGCCGGAAACGGTGACCGCCACCCCGAGTTCCGGACGTTTGGCGGCCCGCGTGGGCGCCGGAATCCTGGTGACGCGGATCTTGGGTTTCGTCCGCGAACGCGTCTTTGCACACTACTTCGGAGACGGGGCCGCGGCCGACGCGTTCCGTGCGGCCCTGCGCATTCCGAACATCATCCGGAACCTGCTCGGCGAGGGAACCCTGTCCGCCTCGTTCATACCCGTCTACGCAGGGATGATCGAGCGGGGAGAGATCGACGACGCCCGCCGCCTGTCGGGAGTGATCGCGTCGCTGTTGGTGCTGCTCACTGCCGTCGCAGCGCTGCTGGGGATCGTGTTCGCGCCGATCATCACGGACTTCGCGGCTCCGGGATTCACCGGGACCAAGCGGGATCTCACCGTGACACTGGTCGAGATCATGTTCCCGATGTCCGGGGTGATGATTCTGTCCGCCTGGTGTCTCGGCGTGCTCAACACCTACCGTCGGTTCTTCCTCTCCTACGCCGCGCCCGCCGTCTGGAACATCGCCCAAATCGCCACACTCCTCGCGCTGGGCGGAATGCTGCTCGAGATCCGGCTCGTCGTGGCGCTCGCCTGGGGCGCGCTCGTGGGGAGCATCCTTCAGGTGGTCATCCAGCTTCCGGCAACGCTGGGGCATACGGGCGGGATCCGCTGGAGCGTGCGCCTCGGCACACCTGGCGTGCGGCGCGTGAT
Organism: Gemmatimonadota bacterium; assembly: GCA_029863245.1. Taxonomy (GTDB): domain Bacteria; phylum Gemmatimonadota; class Gemmatimonadetes; order Gemmatimonadales; family GWC2-71-9; genus JAOTVV01. Next base: position 108,450 of record JAOTVV010000002.1, on the reverse strand, counting down.
TCGGGCATGGGTCCCGGTCGTGTTTGGGGCGGGGGTGTACCAGATCTCCAGCTTGATCGATCAGCAGCTGGCCTCGCTGCTCCCGACCGGGGCTGTCGCGATCCTCGGTTACGCCCAGCTCGTCGCGCTCCTCCCCGTCTCTCTCTTCGGCGTGAGTGTGGCCGCCGTGGCCCTTCCAGAGCTCAGCCGGAACGTGGCTGGGAACGATGTGGAGGAGTTGCGGTCGCGACTCGCGCTCGGACTCAGGCGCGTCGCGTTCTTCGTGTTGCCGTCTGCAGCGGCGTTGGCCGCGCTCCCGAAGGAGATCTTGGGTGGCTTGTTTCAGACCGGGGCGTTCGGGGCAACGCAGACGGCCATCGCAGCGGGCGTGCTCGCCGCCTATGCCATCGGCATCCCTGCCCAGGCCACGGTGAAGCTCTTTGCGTCGGGCCATTATGCGTTTGGCGACACGCGCACGCCGGTCCGTATCGCCGCCGTCTCGGTGGTGGTATCGGCAGGGTCGGCGTATCTCCTGATGCAGCGCTTCGGCCCTGCCGGGATCGCTCTCGGCGCGGCGATTGCCGCCTATCTCAATGCGGGCCTCAATTTGGCAACGCTGGCGCGTCGGGTCGGCTCCATCACCGGGGGGGTCATGCAGCGGTGGCTCGCCGTCGCGGCAGGGTCGGTGGTGCCGGCAACCATCGCCGGCGTCGCGGCCTCGCGTGCGGTGGACGGGCGAGTTGGGCTCGCCGCCGTGCTCTCCCTGGCTGCATTCGGGTTAGTTTACGGTGGGTGCACCGTGCTGCTCGGCCATCCCGATGCCAGAGGATTGCTCGCCAGAGTGCGCAGGCCGCGGTCCTCCTGATGGGCGAGTGGCCCGGACCCAATCTCCGCATCTGACCAGCGACCCGATCTCGTGCGTGTCATGACCACCGCGCCAACGCTCGTTGAACCGAAGCTGAACTCGCTTCCCGACGAGCCCGGCGTGTACCTGTGGAAGGATGCCGACGGGCGCGTACTGTACGTCGGAAAGGCCAAGCGACTCCGCACGCGGGTCCGCAACTACTTCTCGGGAGAACCGCCCTCCGGACCGATGCAGCGCATGCTGCTACGACTGGTGCACGACCTCGAAACGATCGTCGTCCCGTCGGAGAGCCAGGCGCTTCTCCTCGAGAACAACCTCATCAAGGAATACCGGCCCCGGTTCAACGTTCAGCTCCGGGACGACAAGAGTTACCCGCGCATCGCCGTGACGCTGTCCGAGCCGTTCCCACGGGTGCTCGTGGTGCGCCGGCTCGATATGGAGGGGGCACGGTATTTCGGGCCGTATACCGACGTTGGCGTGCTCCGTCGCACCCTGAGGATCATCCGCCGTATCTTCACCGTTCGCTCGTGCCACTACGACCTCCCGGACGACGCGCCGGACCGCGCCTGCCTCGACTACCACATTCATCGCTGCCTCGCCCCGTGTGTCGGTCTCCAGAGTCAGGCCGAGTACCGGGAGATGATCGGGGACGTGGTGGCCTTCCTCGAAGGGAAGACCGTGGCAGTGCGCCAGCGACTCAGGGAACGCATGGACGGGGCGTCCCGGCAACTCGACTTCGAGCGCGCCGCCGAGATTCGAGACGGGCTGGCCTGGCTCGAACAGGTAGAAAAGCCGCAGACCGTCGAGATCGTCGGTGGGCGCGATGCGGACGCAATTGGGTACGCCAGGGATGGTGACGACGCCGTGGGCGTGCTCGTGCGCGTCCGTGGGGGTAAGGTCGTGGCACGCGAGCAGCGGTTCTTCCAAAACCTCTCCGACGCGCCCGACGAGGAGATCCTGAGCCGGTTCCTGGTGCAGTACTATCTCAAAGCCGACGCGAGGGCGCGGCGGGCGGTATTGCCGTTCCTGCCGATGGACTTCGAGGCCCTGAGGGAGCTGGGATCGGATGCCGACTGGTTGGTGCCCAAACGCGGTGTCAATCAGCGCCTCGTGGCGTTCGCCGATCAGAATGCTCGCCACCTCATGGAGAGCTTCAAGATCGAATCCTTCGAAACCGAGGAGCGAGTCGAGGATCCGGTGTACGCGTTGGGCCGTGACCTCGGTCTCACGGTGGTCCCTCGGAGCCTCGTGTGCATCGATATCTCGACCAATCAGGGGCGCGACACGGTGGGGTCGCTTGTATGGTTCGAGGCCGGGCGGCCCAAGAAGAGCGAGTACCGCCGGTTCCGCATCCGAGGCGCCCAGGACGACGGGCAGGGCCCAGCCGACAGCCAAGAGCGCCGGCAGCAGGACGACTACGCCGCGATCCGCGAAGTAGTGAGCCGATTCGTGCGGAGGAGAATCGATGAGGAGAAGGCGCTGCCCGATCTGATCGTGATCGACGGGGGGAAGGGGCAGCTGAGCGCGGCTGCCAGCGCGCTCGCTGAGGCGGGACTGGCGGAGCTACCGCTGGTGAGTCTCGCCAAGCGGGAAGAAGAGATCTTCCTGCCGGGCAGGCGGAAAAGCCTCCGACTTCCCCCGCGAGCCCCATCATTGCGCCTGCTCCAGCGTGTCCGCGACGAAGCTCACCGTGTGGCCGTCACCTACAGCCGTGCGCGCCGAGGTGCCCGTACCCTGACATCAGAGCTGCTCGGAATCCCAGGGGTTGGGGAAAGGCGACGCCGTCTGCTGCTCCAACGCTTTGGCAGCCTTGCCGGCGTGCGCTCGGCGACACCGGAGGAGATCGCAGCGTTACCAGGGTTCTCTCTCAAACTCGCAGACCGTATTCTCGAGAGTGTAAAGGAATGACGAGACCTTGGAGCCTCACCTGCTCGGCGTGTTCCGCCACGCGCAACGCCGATGGCTTGCCCGACGTCTGCCCTGACTGCGGGGCCCCCTGGCTCGTGCGCTACGACGCAGCACCGGCTCCCGCGCTCAAGGACGAGATCGCGCGGCGTCCGTGGACCATGTGGCGCTACCGGGAATGGATGCCGCTCGAGGACGGTGAGGACCCCGTGACCCTCGGAGAGGGTGGAACGCCGTTGCTGCCGGCCCCCGTGCTTGGTCACCAGCTCGCGATGCGCGATCTCTGGATCAAGGACGAATCGGTCAATCCCACCGGGTCGTTCAAGGCCAGGGGCCTCTCGGCCGCGGTCACGCGCGCAAAGCTCGCGGGTGTGAAAGCGTTTACGGTGCCCACCGCGGGCAATGCGGGTGTGGCACTCAGCGCCTATGGCCGTCGGGCTGGCGTCCCGGTCCACGTGTTCGCACCGGCCAGCACTCCCGCGACCATCCTGGCACAGATCCGGGTATTTGGCGCGCATCTCGAACTCCTGGACGGCCACATCGGCGACTGCGGCAAGGCTGCGCGCGCCTACGCCGCCGAGCACGGGGCGTTCGATGTATCCACGCTCAGGGAACCGTACCGCATCGAAGGCAAGAAGACCCTCGGGTTGGAGGTCGCGGAGCAGCTGGGCTGGACGCTTCCCGACGCCGTGATCTATCCGACGGGCGGAGGGACCGGGCTCATCGGCATGTGGATCGCGTTCCGCAGGCTGCTCGAGTCCGGCTGGGTCGACGGCACCATGCCCAAGCTGTTCAGCGTCCAGTCGACGGGATGCGCGCCCGTCGTAGAGGCGTTCGAGCGGGGAGCGGACCGCACCGAGCCGTGGCAGGATCCATGGACCGTGGCCTCTGGATTACGCGTGCCTTCCCCGCTCGGCGGCGCGATCATCCTCAAGGCGCTCAACGAGACCGGCGCTCGCGCGGTGGCCGTGAGCGACGACGCGTTGAAGGCCGCCGAACGGCGCATGGCCGAGAGCGAGGCGATCGATGCCAGCCCTGAGGGCGGTGCCACCTTGGCGGCCCTCGAGATCCTGCTCGAAGATGGCGACATCGGGCACGGGGATCGGGTCGTCTTGTTCAACACCGGGGCGGGGTGGCTATACCGGCCGTAACGATCGATATTTTGAGGTTTGAGGCGTTTTCGAGACCAATGCGAATCGCGATACTCGATCCCGCGGCCGGGATCAGCGGGGACATGATGCTGGGCGCGCTGGTCGGGGCGGGACTCGACTCGGCCTGGCTCGAGGGGCTCCCAGCGCGGGTCGGGTTCCCGGACGTCCGGGTCACCGTCCAGTCTGTGGACCGGGCAGCGCTCAAGGCCGTCAAGGTGGACTTCGCCATCCCGGCCCGGCCTGGCCACAGTGGCCACGGGCGCACGGTCGGCGATCTGCTCGAGGTCGTCCGCCGGGCCGACGTAAGCGAGACGGTGCGGGGCCAGGCCGTGAGGGCCTTCGAGTTGCTGGGCGAGGCGGAGGGGCGGGTGCACGGGGTGGCGCCGAGCGCCGTCCATCTCCACGAGGTCGGCGCGATCGACGCCGTGCTCGACATTGTCGGTGCGGTGGAGGGTGTCCAGCGGCTGGGTTTCGACGCCGTCTACAACCGGCCCGTTGCCGTCGGGCGCGGCTGGGTCGATGCCGCCCATGGGAAGTTGCCGGTACCGGCCCCGGCCACCCTGGACCTGCTGCAGGGCATCGAGGTTTCGAGCGGCGGGCCGATCGAGGGAGAAGCCACGACCCCGACCGGGGCGGTGCTGCTCCGGGTGCTCTCGTCCGGGCCCCCGCCGGAGCGCTGGCGGGTCATTGGCAGTGGCTGGGGCGCCGGCACGAGGAACGACCCACAGTGGCCCAACGCGCTCCGGCTGATCGTTGCCGAGACCGCCCCGGAGGCGGGCGCGGTCGAGGTGATCGTCACCGACATCGACGATATGACGCCGGAGTATCTCGAGCCCTTGCGTCAGGCGGTGTTCGACGCCGGCGCGGTCGACTGCCAGACATGGTCGAGCCAGGGCAAGAAGGGGCGGAGCAGCGTTCGGATCGAGGTGCTGGCTCCGGTGTCAGCAGCAGATCAGGTGGTCGCGGCCCTGTTCGCGCACGGGACCACAGCGGGGGTCCGGCGCTGGCCGGCGTGGCGATGGACCCTGGCACGCCGCGAGATTGCCGTGGAGCTTGAAGGCGCTACGAGGGTAAGAGTGAAGGTGCGGGACGGGCCAGATGGCCAGCGCGTCAAGGCGGAATACGACGACGTCGTGCTGGCGGCAAAGGCCCTCAATCGCTCGGCGCTCGACATTGCGCGTGAGGCGGAGCGGCGAGCGGAACACATGCTGTCCAAGACATGAATGAGTCAGCGAGCAAGGAGTGGTAAGCATGCGGAAATCGGTGGTCGGGATCGCGGCGGTGGTTGGTATCGGCCTTGTGGCACCACAGGCAGTGGCACAGGGCGCCTATCAACCCCCGGAGTGTGAGCTCTCGGCGGGGCACTTCCTCGTCAACAGTGGAGTGGTATACCTCAAGAGCGCGAGCGAAGAAGCGGACAAGGTGAAGCGCACGCGTTTGATGAATGACGCGCATCGCAACCTGTTGGACGCGATGGACCGGGGACAGCAGGAGAACCCCGCCGTTTGGTATTACCTCGGTCGCTACTACGTGATGAGCAACGATGCCGTCGGCGCCGATTCGGCGTTCGACAAGGCCGAACAGATGGCGCCCGACTGCCACGACGACATCGTGAGCTACCGTCAGCGGATCTGGGTGCCGACGATCAACCAGGCCATCGAGGCGATGCGCAACGGGGCCTTCGACCAGGCGAAGAATGCGCTGCTACAGGCGTGGGCCATCTATCAGGAAGACAACATCACCCCGTACTACCTGGGTCGCATCTACGGCAACGAAGGGGTACTGGACAGCGCGATTCACTTCTTCAAGTCCACAGTTGCCATCGGTGACGCCGACTCGTCCCGCCTGGAGAATTACCAGACGGCGCTCTTCAATGTCGGCCTCATCTACGGCATGCAGGAGCAGTGGGACTCGGCCGCCGTGTGGTACCAGCGGTACCGGACGGAGGTGAATGCGGAAGATTCCCAGGCCCTCACCGGCCTGGCCCGGGCCCTCGAGAAATCCGGGCAGCGTGAGCAGGCATTGCAGCTGTACGACAGTGTGCTGGCGCGCGCCCCGAAGATGGACGCGATGGATCTCTTCCGCACCGGCGAGGCCCTGTTCGTCGCCGAGCAGTACCACAAGGCGGCGAGGGCCTTCAGTCTGGGACTCGAGAAGACTCCGCACTTCCGGCCCGGCCTGTACAACCTCGCCAACACCTATCTCGCCATCTGCAACAACGACGACGAGCCGCAGGAAGCGCGGGACCAAGCGGCTCAGGCAATGGAAGTCGTCGGCAAGAAGCTCGTCGGGATCGATCCGCAGAGCAGCGAGTCGCTCCGGTTGCTCGCAGCGGCCTACCAGCTCCAGCGGAAGGACGACTCCACGCTGGCAGTCCTCGAGCGGATCGAGGCGCTCACGTTCGACGTGTACCTCGACCAGCTACAGACCGAAGAGGGTGGCTACACGGTCCATGGGCGCCTCGCCAACACAGGGAGTGCCGACGTCGTCATGCCGCCGCTCAACTTCGAGTTCATCGACAGTCAGGGCAACGTCGTGACGACTGGGTCGGTGGAGAGCAGGACCTTGCCGGCCGGGATCTCAGAGCCGTTCACGGTACAGGCGACCGGTGACGGCATCGTAGCCGCGCGGTATTCCGTAGGTGGCTGACTGAGCGCCATCCCGTACCTAGACGGCGGTGAGGTGAGGGGCGTCCGTGGGGCGCCCCTCGTCGCGTCCACCAACCGCCTCGCGTTGGAGCCGTTGTCGCCAACTTCCGGCGCAGCTAGTTTCTCTGGCGACAAAGGGGGACGTGCATGCTGAGAGTCGTGTTGTACCTCGCAACCAACATGGCTGTCCTGATGATGGCAGCCGTTGCGATGGCGGTGTTGACCGCCCTGGGCATCATCCCCCCGGATGCGCCCTACGTGCAGCTCCTGATCTGGTGTGCCCTGTTCGGTTTCGGCGGCTCGTTCCTTTCGCTTGCCATTTCAAAATGGGTGGCGAAACGGGCCACGGGCGCGCAGGTGATCGAGAAGCCAACAAGCGACATCGAGCGTTGGCTCGTCGACACGGTGCAGCGGCAGGCGCGGCAGGCGGGAATCGGGATGCCCGAGGTGGCGGTCTTCAACTCGCCCGACCCGAATGCATTCGCGACGGGCATGTTCCGCAACAAGGCCCTCGTCGCCGTGAGCACTGGGCTGCTCCAGCTCATGAAGAAGGAGGAGGTCGAGGCGGTGTTGGGCCACGAAGTCGCTCACATCGTCAACGGCGACATGGTGACCCTCACCCTCATCCAGGGTGTGCTCAACACGTTTGTGATCTTCATTGCGCGGGTTATCGCGAGCCAGTTCGGCCGCGGCCGTCTGCTGGTCTACATCGCCCTGCAAATGGCGTTCGGCGTGCTGGCGAGCATCGTCGTGGCGTGGTTCTCACGCCGCCGGGAGTTCCGTGCCGACGCGGGCGGTGCCGAGTTCGAGAGCGCGGGTGCCATGGCGGCAGCGCTGGATCGGCTCCGCGCCCTCAAGGAGGCACCGTCGCAGTTGCCCGACAATTTGGCCGCTTTCGGAATTCGCGGCAAAGGAATGCTCAAGCTCCTGAGCACCCATCCGCCGTTGGAGGAGCGCATCGCGCGGCTCCGAGCTCGCTAGCACTCATCGCCTTGAGCAGGTAGGCGACGCGAGCGGTCAGGCCCTATTCGATTGTGCCCGTGGGGTTGCCGCAGCATCAGGGGGCGCTCTGTTGCGCCCTCTCTTTGCGTCCTGCCCTCAGCTCCGTGCTTCCCGCACCATCACCAGACCCAGTGCACGACCGAGGGCTCGTTGCCGGAGAGGGCGTTGTACGACCAGATGAGGACGGCAGCGATTGCCACCACCGTGATGACCTTGATACCAACCAGTCTGACTCTGCATGAGCGGCAGTACTTCGACTCCGACCTCAGCGACCTGAGGCAGCGGGCGCAACGAGGTACGAAGAGCGCTCTGGAATGGCTGGATCGGTGTTCATCCAGTTGGGACATAGGGCAGAACGTGCACCCACAACACGCCGGGCGCAAGATGGCGTGTCACCCCTGCAGGGCCGCGTAATCGACTTGACGGTCTCACCTTACCCGGCCACATTGCACTACACTTCGCGGGCGTAATTCAGGGGTAGAATGCCAGCTTCCCAAGCTGGACGTCGCCGGTTCGAATCCGGTCGCCCGCTCTGGTCGATACCATGCGCCCGGCCGCACGCTGGGCGATTGTCGTTTTGGGGATCGGCTCCCGAGATCCACGGCCCAGCACGCTGGAAGTGCGGATTTGCCGCGTGCGGATCGGCACGATATTGTCCACTACAGCCGGCCCGCATGCCACCTCAACCAGTGGCGAGGAGGCCCCCATGCGCCCGCTCTGCCGTTCGCTCGTCGTCGTCGCCTTCGCCCTGGTCATGATCCCGCCCGCGCTCTTCGCCCAGGGCGTGTGGGAGGCACCGGAGGACCCCTGCAAATTGAAGGCGGGGCACCATCTCGTGAACGGCGGGATGATGCACCTCAAGATCGCCGTGGAATCCGACGACGAGAACCGAACGGAAGACCGGCTCAGGCGTGCGCAAGAAGTTCTGGTCCGGGCAATCGAGCAGAACAACCAGGCCGACAACCCTGCCGCCTGGTATTGGCTGGGCCGCTACTACGTCTACCGCAACGACGCCTACGGGGCCGACTCGGCTTTTCGGAGGGCCGTGGTGTTGGCACCCGAGTGCGAGGCCGAAGCCAGGCGCTACGTGGAGCAGCTGCAACCCGTGGTGCGGCGAGAGGCGTTGCTTGCGTGGCAGGAGGGCGCCATCGATTCGGCCGTCGGACTGTTTCATCTGGCTGCGTCCCTCATGCCGGACGACGCGGAGATCCCCTTCTTCCTGACCCGGATGTACGCCGATCGGCAGCAGTTCGATTCCGCGGCCAAATACGTCGAGATCGGCATCGAGCGGGCAGGGGGTGACGAGGCGCATGCCGACCGCCAGCTACAGGCCATGCTCGCCATTCTACGGGGTAGGGAAGGCGTGGCGTTCGAGGATCCGGCAACGGCGAACATCGTCGAGAGCCGGATGCGGCGGGACACGCTCCTCGTGGCCGTCGAGCGGGATTCCACGCAGCTCGCCAAGCTCATTGGCGAGTGGGCCGGTCAGCGGCTCCGCCCTGACGTACAACAAGCCGTTTCCCGTGACTCGGCCACCCTGGCAGATCGGATCGCCGCGGCACGGGGGGCACTTCTCGACGCCAAGGCGAAACTGCAGCAGGACAGCACGGCGGCAGGCGCCGCCTTCGCGCCCGCCTTTGCGGCGTACGAACGCTACCTCGAGATGTATCCTGACGATGTGGACGTGACGCTGCGGCTACTCCGCCGTTACTCGCTCCTCGGCAACACGCGGGGCATCGAGTCGACAACAGCGCGTATCGCACGGCTCCCAGAGGTCGATCCCAACGAGCTGGCTCAGGTCGGAGCGGCAGTCCACAACGACGGGTACCCCGCGTATGCCGTTGAGCTGCTCGAGATCGCCGTGAACAAGAACCCCTACATCCAGGCAGCGCAGTACGTGCTCGCCCGGGCCTCGTACGCGTTGAGGGACGGACCGAGGCTCGCCCGGGCGGCGAAGCAGTTGCTGGCGATCGATCCCCTCAACCCCCAGAGTGTGCGCATGATGGCGGCGTCTTGGGATCTCGCCGGGAACCAGGATTCCGTGCAGACCTACGTCGCGCTTGCAAACGAAGGACTGCAGTGGGGGGTGACGGTGACGCAGTTCCTCCCCACCGGCTCCGCGGCCGTGGTGAGTGGCTCAGTGGCCAACATCACCTCCCAATCGCTGGCCCCCACCACACTCCTGTTCGAGTTCCTGGACGCATCGGGCGGCGTCGTCGCATCGGGCTCGGCGGAAATCCCGGCCCTCGAGCCGCGCCGGCGTCACGCTTTCTCGGTCCGGGCGGAGGTGTCGGGCGCCGCCGCCTGGCGCTACCGCCGGCAGTAGCCGACACACCGAACTCGAGTCAGGCAACCCCAACCTGACCTCACACGGCCACCGACCGCGCTGCCCGACCTCAGCGACCCTGGCGCGTTATCTTCAATGGTTCGCTTCAGCACTCCCTCGGACGGATCGCCCGAATGGTTCGCGTTCAATCGGTCGCCCCCCACAGCCTCGGGGCTGAGCTCGGCCTCACACCGGGAACCGTGCTCCTGTCGATCGGCGGCTGCGACCTCGAAGACTTTCTCGATTGGGAGTTCCACGCGGCCGACGAGCGCTTTCTGCTGACGGCGCGCACGCCCGACGGCGAGTTGATCGAGTACGACATCGAGCGCCCCGAGGACCTCCCGCTCGGCGTGGAGCTGGAGCCGCCGCACATCCGTCGCTGCGCCAACCGCTGCGACTTCTGCTTCGTCGACGGACTCCCCGAGGGGCTCCGGTCGAACCTCTACATCCGCGACGACGACTATCGCCTCTCGTTTCGGTACGGCAACTTCGCCACGCTCACGAACCTGAAGCCGAGGGATGAAGCGCGCATTTTCGCGTACCGCCTTTCACCCCTCTACGTCTCCGTGCATGCGACCGACCCCGTGCTGCGACGCCGGATCCTGCGGCATCCCCGGGCACCAGCCATCATCCCGCAACTCGAGCGGTTCGCCGAGCACGGCATCACCGTTCATACCCAGATCGTGCTGCAGCCCGGTGTCAACGACGGTTCGGTGCTGATCCAGAGTCTCGAGGATCTCTACGGGCTCGGCAATGCGGTGTTGTCGGTGTCCGTTGTGCCGGTCGGCCTCACCGAGTTCTCCAAGCACCACCTGGTGCGCGAGCCGACCGCCGCGGAGTGTCGCGACGCGATAGCCGCGGTGCGGGAGGTCTCGCGGCGGGCCGTTCGCGACCGGGGGGTTCACTGGGCGTACGGGTCGGACGATCTGTACCTCGTGGCGGGTGAGGACCTGCCGCCTGCCGAGGCCTACGATGGGTTCGAGCAAGTGGAGAACGGGGTGGGAGCCGTGCGGTTCCTGCAGCAGCGGCTGCGACAGCACCAAGGGGCGCTTGGCGCCCTGGCCGGGATGCGTGTGGGCTTGGTCACGGGAACGGCGATGGGACGCCTCATGCCGCTCGTGCTCCCGGCGGTCCGGGAAACGAGCGGGGCGGACCTCGAGTTGCTCGTCGTCGAAAACGCTCTGTTCGGATCGACCGTCACATCGGCCGGCCTCCTGCCCGGGGCGGCGTTTGTGGACTGCATCACCAACCGGACGGACCTCGACCTCGTCCTGCTGCCGGCAGAGGCCGTCAACGATCACGGCACGTTTCTCGACGACCTCACGATCGAGGATCTTCGCCGTCAGGCACGGGTGCCGTTTCGCCTCTCCTACGATTTCGTGGACGCGATCGGCGAGATCACAGCGACATGAGGCGTGCGACGATCGTCATCGTGGGTCGACCGAACGTGGGCAAGTCGACTCTGTTCAACCGCATCGTGGGCGGTCGGCGGGCAATCGTCGACGATCGACCGGGCGTGACGCGCGACCGCAACTTCGCACTCACGGAGTGGACCGGGCATCGGTTCTGGCTCGTCGACACCGGCGGCTGGAGCTCGATCGAGGACGACGGCCTGCAGTCCGAGATACGCCAGCAGATCCGAATCGCGATCGCCGAAGCTGACGTCATCGTGCTCATGGTCGACACGCAGGCCGGCGTGCACCCCAGCGATCTCGAGGTCGCCGGTCTGCTGCGCGACCGTCGAGGACAGGTTGTGGTCGCCGCGAACAAGGCGGACGACCTGGCCACGGAGGTCTCGCACTACGCCTTCCACGAGTTGGGCCTGGGTGATCCGCAACCGGTGTCGGCGTCGACCGGGAAGGGGACCGGCGATCTGCTGGACCGGATGGTGGAACTTCTGCCTGCCGAAGAGGACGACACCAGTGAGGACGAAATCCAAGTGGCCGTCGTTGGCAGACCCAATGTGGGGAAGTCGAGCCTGGTCAATCGGCTCCTGGGCCAGGAACGGTTCGTCGTGTCTGCAGAGGCCGGGACCACCCGTGACGCGGTGGACTCCCCCTTGCGGTACCACGGTCAAGGGCTCAACTTCATTGATACCGCGGGGTTACGGAAGCGATCGAAAGTAGAGGATGAGATCGAGTTCTACTCGACCCTGCGGACCGAGCGGGCAATTGAACGCGCTGATGTCTGCATATTGGTTGTCGATGCGTCGGAGGGAATGCGGGGCCAGGATCTTCGGATTGCGCAGTCGGCATGGGAGCGAGGATCTGGCCTCATCATCGCCGTGACCAAGTGGGATCTGGTCGAGGACAAGGACACGACCACGGCGGTGCGTGGCGAGCGACAGTTGGTGGAACGGGCGCGGTTTCTCGAGGGGGTCCCGTTCCTCTACGTCTCGTCCAAGACGGGGCAGCGCGTGCGGAAGGTGCTCGACACCATCCTCGAGGTGGACCGGTGGCGGTCTCACCGCGTGGGGACCGCTGAGGTGAACAAAGTGCTCGAAGCGCTCATCGCCCGGAACCAGCCGCCGCAACAGAGCGGCCAGGAGGTCAGGCTGTACTACGGCTCCCAGATCGGGGTGCGGCCACCGACGTTCGCGATCGTGGCGAACGAGCCGGAGGCCATCGCGGAGTCGTACCGCCGGTACTTGGAGCACGGATTTCGCGAAGCGTGGGGCTTCATTGGGGTGCAGTTGCGAATCAAGCTGCGCCGGAAGAAGAGCAGGCGGTGAGCATCCCCTTGTGGCTGGTCGCCGCGTATTTCGCGGGGTCCTTTCCGACGAGCTATCTCGCCGGCCGTGTCGCAGGGATCGACCTGCGCCAGCACGGGAGCAAGAACCTCGGCGCGACGAACGTATACCGGGTGCTCGGATGGAAGTATGCCGTCCCGGTCGGGCTGGTGGATGTGGCCAAGGGCGCAGTGCCGGTCCTGCTCGCGTCGGCCCAGGCAAGACAGGGTTCATGGATTCCCGTAATCGTGGGGGGGGCGGCGGTTGCTGGCCACGTGTTTTCCGTCTTCCTCAAGTTCCGGGGCGGCAAAGGGGTGGCCACGGCAGCAGGGGCGGTGCTTGGCCTCGCGCCGACGTCGCTCGCAGCCGCGGCTGTCGTGTGGATCGCAGTGTTGACCGGTACCGGATTCGTGTCGCTCGCATCGATCACGGGGGCGCTGACGTTCCCGGTGGCCGTCCGGTTCCTGGCGCCCGACGCTACCAACGTCTTCTGGGTCGGCGTGGCCCTCGCCGCCTTCATCATCTTCACCCATCGCACCAATATCGTGCGGCTCCTGTCGGGCACCGAGAACCGGTTCGGGCGTCGGGCCCAAGCCGGGCCAAAGGAACCGTGATGCGCATTGCGGTGATCGGTGCCGGGAGCTGGGGAACGACCCTGGCAAACCTGCTCGCCGCCGAAGGCAACGAGGTCCACGTGTGGGCCTACGAGCCCGAGGTCGTCGAGTCGATCAACCGCGACCACGTGAACCAAACCTTTCTTGCCGACTCGCGGCTGGCGGAGACGCTCGTTGCCCATACGGAGCTAGGTGAGGCGGCCCACCGAGCGGAGTTGCTCGTGAGCGCGACGCCGTCGCACGTCGTGCGCGACGTGATGTCGCACCTCACGGCCGACATGGCCGGCCAGCCGCCCCAGGCGGTCGTGAGCGTATCCAAGGGACTGGAGATCGACAGTCTCAAGACCATGACGGACGTGCTCGGGGAGACGTTTCCCGGGGCGCCCGTTGTCGCGCTCTCCGGACCTAGCTTTGCCCAGGAGGTCTACGCGCACCATCCCACGGCGGTCGTGGCAGCCTCGGAAGACGCCGATGCGGCGCACTTGGTGCAACGGGTGTTTTCGACCGGGTATTTCCGCGTCTACTCGAGCCCCGACACGCTGGGCGTGCAACTTGGCGGCGCGCTGAAAAACGTGATCGCAATCGCGGCCGGGTTGTTGCACGGTCTGCACCTTGGGCACAACACGCTGGCTGCGCTTGTCACGAGGGGTCTCGCCGAGCTCACGCGCCTGGGCCAAACCATGGGGGCAGATCCCATGACCTTCTCTGGGCTTACCGGCATGGGCGACCTCGTGCTCACGGCCACGGGTGCCCTCAGCCGCAATCGTGCTCTGGGGATCGAGCTCGCCGAGGGGCGGGGTCTGGACGAGATCCTCGCCCGACGCCGAACCGTTGCCGAGGGTGTGCGCACGGCCAAGGTGGCGGTTCAGCTCAGCGAGCAGTCCGGCGTCGAGCTGCCCATTGCCGCCGAAGTGGCCAACATCCTATTCGAGGGCAAGCGCCCGGACCGCGCCGTCCGGGATCTCATGGACCGGGAACTGAAACCGGAGCACTGGCGATGACAGCTTCTCAGCCCGTGCAAGAGTTCTTCTCGATTGGGGACGTGTGTCAACTGACGGACCTCAAACCACACGTCCTGCGGTACTGGGAGAGCCAGTTTCGCTTCCTCAATCCTGCCAAGAACCGATCGGGAAACCGGGTCTATCAGCGGCGAGAGATCGAGCTGATCATGCTCGTCAAGCACCTGCTGTACACGGAGAAGTACACGATCGAGGGCGCCCGCCGGTGCATCGAGCACTACCGCCGAACCGGCTCGCTCAAGACCGAAGCCCGGTTCGCGCTCCAGCTCGAGACCATCGAGAGCCTGCGGGGCGAGCTTCGAGCCATCCTCGACATCCTCGAGGGCAAGAGCCTGCTTGAAGATCCTTCTGAGTAACGACGACGGCATCCTTGCTCGGGGATTGGAGGTTCTCGCCGACGTCTGCCGGACGGTGGCGAGCGTCACGGTTGTGGCGCCCGACCGGGAACAGAGCGGATCCAGTCACTCGCTCACGCTCGGGCGGCCGCTGCGCGTCACTCGGCGGCCCGACGGTTCGATTCAGGTAGACGGGACGCCGACCGATTGCGTCCTGCTCGCGCTGGGCGAGCTCCTCGACCACACACCAGATTTCGTGTTTTCCGGCATCAACCACGGGCCCAACATGGGTGAAGACGTGCTCTACTCTGGCACGGTGGCGGCCGCCATGGAGGGCATGCCTTTCGGCGTACCGGGAATCGCGTTCTCGTTGGCTGGAGATCGCCTGGACATGCTCGACAGCCACCGCCCCTGGCTGGAGCGGCTGGTGCAGAGCATCGCCGCAGTGGAGGGGTTCCCCCGTGACACGCTTCTCAACATCAACCTCCCCCCGATTCCTGGCGAGCACATCAACGGCATCCGGGTCACGACCCTCGGGAACCGGGTCTACTCCGATTCGCTGCTCCGGACGGCCGACCCATGGGGCAGACCCGGGTACTGGATCGGGGGTGGACAAATCTCGTGGTCGGGACGCGAGGACTCCGACTTTCGTGCCATCCAAGACGGCTACATCTCCGTGACACCGCTGCACCTCGATCTCACCAACTACGCGCTGCTCGAAGATGTGCGTTCCTGGAAACTCGGCGAGTGACGGACACGTGGGGGGGCTATCGGAGCCGTCTGGTCGAAACCCTCCGTCAGCAGGGCATCCGTGATTTGGCCGTGCTGCGTGCCGTTGGGGAAACCCCACGGCATCTGTTCGTCCCCGAGGCGTTCCGGAACCGAGCCTACGACGACTCGGCGCTCCCCATTGGGCACGGACAAACCATCTCGCAACCGAGCACGCAGGCCGCCTACCTCGAGGCCCTCCAGCTCCAGGGCCCCGAGCGGGTCTTGGAGATCGGTACGGGGTCGGGCTACCAGACAGCACTACTTTCGTTTCTCGTTGACACCGTCGTTTCGATTGAGCGGATTGGCGTGCTGGCCGACCAGGCCCGCGCGGCACTGAGTAGGGCAGGGGTGAAAAACGTTTCTGTCGTCGTGGCAGACGGGACCTTGGGTTGGCGACCACAGGCACCCTACGACGCCATCCTCGTGGCCGCCGCGAGCCCCGATATCCCGGGACCGTTGGTTGAGCAGCTGGCCGAGGGCGGTCGGCTCGTGCTTCCCCTCGACACGGGCGAGGGCCAGCAATTGGTCCGCGTTCGTAAAGGCCCCGGGGGACCCACGACGGACGTGATCGGCCCGGCCAACTTCGTACCACTCCTGGGCCGCCATGGATTCAGCGAGGACGAATAGTGCTGGAAGCAATCGTACACTGGCTCACCAACACCATCTTCCGCCTGGGCTACCCGGGCATCACCGTCCTCATGGCGTTGGAATCGTCCTTCTTTCCGTTCCCGAGCGAAGTCGTCATGCCGCCAGCGGGATACCTCGCGGCCCAGGGACGAATGCATCCGCTCCTGGCTCTTGGGTCAGGATTGCTCGGAAGTCTCATGGGTGCCGCCTTCAATTACTACGTGGCGGTCTGGATGGGGCGGCCGCTCCTCCACAAGTACCACCGCTTTCTTCTCATGCGCGAGTCTTCGCTCGATCGCGCCGAGGCGTTCTTTCGGCGTCACGGCGAGATCAGTACGTTCGTCGGCAGACTCATCCCGGTCATCAGACAGCTGATCTCTTTGCCAGCAGGCCTCTCGCGAATGCGCCTCGACAGGTTCCTCTTCTATACGGGGCTTGGTGCCGGGATTTGGTGTGCGGTGCTGACGTACATAGGCTGGTACGTGGGTCGGAACAGCCAAGTGGTGGCAGGCCTCGACTCGCTCCTTGAGAACCCGGAAATGCGGGCGCAGGCCGGCCAGGCGGCTCTCATCATCGTGCCATTTCTCCTGGTCATTGTCACCGCGTACATCGTGTGGCAGCGGCGGCGGCGGCCTGACCTGCCCGGCGGGGCTGGCCCCGAGTGAACCAGGCGCCCATCGCCGTTCGGCTGCTCCTGTCGGGGCGGGTGCAGGGTGTCGGATTTCGCTGGTTCGTGATGAAGCGGGCCCGGGACCTTCCGGTGGCGGGCTGGGTGCGCAATCTCGCGGACGGGCGGGTGGAGGTTGCGGTCAAGGGAAGTCGCTCCGATGTCGAGGTCCTGACGGCGGCTGTGACGGCCGGCCCCAGGCTCGCACGTGTGGACAATGTGGAGAAGTACGATGTACCGGTTGATGTGGTAGCCGATAACTCCTTTGAAGTTAGGTGATTAGCGTACTGATGCTGCGTCGAGTCCGGGCCTCAGAACCCGCTTGAGCAGCCTGGCTGGCGTGGGACACCGGTTGTAGGCGGGTGAGCAGTGCGCGAGCATTGCCTGTGAGGTATTGGACCACCCTGCGGGGGTTGTGTGAGCGGGTCGGAAGGACCGCCAGCGCGCCGCCGATCGGGAGTTGGTCGCACGACCCCGGGCCGTTACTTTACTCTGTTTGGCGCCCCTGTAGCTCAGCGGATAGAGCAGCGGTTTCCTAAACCGTTGGCCGGGTGTTCGAGTCACCCCAGGGGCATCCCCGGGGACGGTGGTCGGGCAGCCTACGCGAGGGCCCAGGCAGTGGTGGGGTGGCCGGGGCGCGGCGCACCCGGACAAACGACGAAAGGCGATTGAGCCTCCAGTGAACGACAAGCAATCAGAAGTCTCGAAAGATCCTGCTGAGAAGGCCCTCGAGTGGCTAACGCGAAATCGGAGAAGTCTGATCGGCATTGCCGCGGGTCTGATCATCCTTGCATCGGGCGTGTGGTTCGTGCTCGAGTACCGGGGCCGAAAGGAGACGGCTGCCGAGCAGGCACTGGAACAGGCGCGGTTCGCGACGCAGACCGGCAATCTCGCTCTGGCGGCAAGCGATCTTTCGCGCCTGATTGGGAGTTATGGCGGCACCCGCGCTGGCGATGAAGCGGTGATCTTGCTCGCTCAGGTGCGGCTGATCCAGGATCAAGCCAGCCTGGCCGCCGAAGAGCTTCGATCGGCCCTCAAGAAGGGGTTGGATCCCCAGTTTCGTTCCGGCGCCCACAGCTTGCTCGGTGTGGCACTCGAGAACCTCGGCAACCTCTCCGACGCAGGGAAGGCTTACGAGGATGCCGCCGCAGCGGCGTGGTACGACAACATGGCAGCGCAACACCTGAACGATGCCGGCCGCGCCTATGCCTTGGCCGGCGACACAGCCCGTGCGATTGCGACCTACGAGCGACTCCTGAGGGATTACCCGGACGTTCAGGGTGTCACGGAGGCCAAGGTCAGGCTCGCCGAGCTCCGCGCGGGTACCGGGGCAGCCGGCTGACCGGATCCGCAAGCCCAGAATTCAGGCTCGACCACCTATAGAGCCCGGTTCACAGATCGATTCTCTGGGCCAACGTGGGATCTCTCAGGCGTTTGTGTCTATGTCGTATAAGATATGTTATGTTAAGTAATCACACACATCGGTGTGGAAAACACAAAAGGCGCTTCCCGTCTGCGCTCGGTAAGCCATTCTGATCGTGGTTCTTAGCCTCGTGGGCCGGAAGGACTCCCCGCGAGCGTCACTAGGAAGCTCAGGAGGCCCTGAGGCTGCGGCTTGTCCCTCATGGGGGGATCGGGGTGGCTGGCGGGACATTGGCCCCCCAAACAGGAGCCTGGGCGCTCGCGCATGAGCTGGGGACCGATGGGGGGAAGGTTGTACCTTGGCGCGGGGTGGGAGCGATCGACCTCAAGTGGTTTGTGAGGTGGCCCCAAGGATGGCCCGGAACACCAACCGCCCCTCGCCAGCCAGCCGGGGCCGCTGGAGGATCCCGTCGCGCGTAACCTGGGCGGACACGGTGAGGGTCCTTTCTGAGGCCGTCTGGATGTCCAGTGGCAGATCTACCTTGGACGTTAGTCTGAGGACTGCCGCGGCTGCGACAGCCCCCGTCCCGCAGGCCAGTGTCTCCCCTTCCACCCCGCGCTCGAAGGTCCGCATGCCCCAGCCACCAGATGCCCCGGGACCCACGAAGTTCACGTTGGCCCCACCCGCACCGCATTCGGGGTGGGACCGTAATGCCCTGCCCCGATCCATGAGGTTAGCGACTCGAAGCGCTTCCACCTGAACCACCAGGTGCGGGACCCCAACCGTCACCAGCCGGATGGACCGCTCCCCGGTCTCCAGGGGGATCTGTGGACTCGCGATCGCTGAAGGCGGAGGCAGCTCCAGCTCCGCCCGCTGCTCCTCCCCGTGGAGGCACCTGGAGCGTACCGGCCCGGCGTCAGTGTCGAGGACCATGCCAGTAGAAGGCGCCAATTCGAGCCATGCAGAGAGGCGTGTCGCGCAGAGCGCCGCGTTGCCGCACATGGCTCCGCGGCTACCATCTTGGTTGAAGAAGTGGAAACGGACCTTCCCCCGATCCATGCCGGGCTCCAGGATCACCAACCCGTCTGCTCCCACGCCGAGGTGACGGTCGCAGACTGCCTGGATGGCAGCGGTATCCCACAGATCAGGGGGTGCAATCCGACCATCCACTAGCACAAAATCGTTGCCCGACCCCGTCATCTTGTAGGCCACGAGACCATCCATCCACCCAGGCAGCGACTTCATTCCCACAATCCCCCCTTTCCGGGTAACTCAGAGCCGCCGGAAGAGCACCTGCAGGCGGAGGCGCCACACCATCCATACCGCCTCGCGGATGATGGCCCCGGACATTTTGCTGTGTCCCTCGGTCCGGTCGACGAAGACGATTGGGATTTCCTTGATCCGAAAGCCCCTCCGGGCGGCTCGGAGACTCATCTCGATTTGGAACGAGTAGCCATTCGACTTCACGGCGTCTAGATCGATGCCCGCCAGGACGCCCCGGCGGAAGCACTTGAAGCCGCCCGTGGCGTCGGCCACGTTGAGGCCCGTAATGAGCCGCGCGTAAACGTTCGCCGCGTAGCTGAGCATGAGCCGCGGGATCGGCCAGTTGACCACGGTCACGCGGCCATCGAGGTAGCGCGACCCGAGCACCAGGTCGGCCTCTTTGGCGGCGTGCAGAAACTCCGGGAGATGCTTGGGATCGTGTGAGAAGTCCGCATCCATCTCGAAGACGTACTCGTAGTCCCGCTCCAGGGCCCAGCGGAAGCCCGCGCGGTACGCCGTCCCCAGTCCTTTCTTGCCCTCGCGATGCATGACGTGCACGCGCGGCTCTCGCTCCGCCAGCTCATCCGCCAAACGACCGGTGCCATCGGGTGAGTTGTCGTCGACCACCAGCACCTCGATCCTGGGATCCTGTTTCAGGATCAGCGGCACGATCTGAGGCAGGTTCTTTGCCTCGTTATAGGTCGGGATGATCACGAGTGCGCGGTCAGACACGGCTGCGCCTCCGCCGAACGACCGTTGGCGCCACCAACCCCACGGCTACGAGCACGAGGCTGATGACGGTGATCGAGCGTCCCAGCCGGTACCTGCCGCTCTCGATGACAAGCTCGATGCGGCTCGCCCCACCGGAAACGGGAACCGTGAGCAGCGAGGCGTTCCCTCGCCACACATCCGCATCGGCTCCATCGACGGTCGCCTTCCAATCCGGATACCAGTTCTCGCTCACCACGAGGTAGCCGTCGCGAGGCATGGCCGGCTCGAGGTCTATGGTCATGTGACCCGGCTGCCACGCGGTAACGCGGGCCCTGACCGGCACGGAGTCGGGCACCGCACCGAGGGGTGGTGGGAGCGGAGCAACCTCCTCTAGGAACACGACGCGCCCAAGCGGCACCGACCGGTTCATGATCGCCCCGATTGCCTGGTCGTCCGCCGCTCGCACCGCTCCACCCACCACCCAGGCATATGGAGGAGGCTGCTCGGCACGATAGACGTAGGCGATACGCCCCTCCCCGGTTGTGACCGGTCCCATCTCCATCACGTAGCCCGGCAAGGAGGTGGAATCCGGGAGGATCATGAAGCGAACGGCCAGGAGACCCCAGAGGCGGTCGCTGCTCAGCAGGTTACGCCACACGTTCTTCCCGCCGAGGAGCGCGTCGTAGAACCGGATTTCGTTCCCGTGGTACCCTAGCACCTGGGAGACGTTGTGCGCCATGAGCGCCGTTCCCGAGTACACGCCCAGATCCAGGACGCGATAGGGCCGGGTCTCGTCGCGCAACCGATCCACGATAGCATCATCGACATAGACCTCAGTCGGTTCGCTCCACTGCCAAAAGTGACGCGCGTCGAGGGTCAAGTCGGCTCCCAGGACCAGCGGGAGCGCCACTACAAACACCGCCGGCTTGAGGCGACTCCGAAGGCGCGCCAGGATCAGTGCGGCTCCAAGTCCCAGCATCGCGGCGCTGCCGAATGCGCCGATCGCGATGGCATCGCGAACCCCCGCCGGCAGCGCGCCCATCCGATCGCGAGACACCGCCCGAGCGATCCCACCCGCCACATCGCCGATCACTCCGGCCGCTGCCAGCAGGGCCAAGACGGCTGCCACCGCGAGGGCGACGAGGGCGCCCACCTTCCCTACCCCTCTCTCGACCCGCTCGGCGCCGAGGCCGGCCATGACAGCCAAGACGAATGCGACCACATAGAACGCCATTCCGGGCGCGCGCGTCTGCTTCACGTAGGGCATGACCGCCCACCACAGACGATAGAATGGCGTTCCGTCACCCAGACTCACGAGGAGAAACAGCGCACCGATGCCACCGAGCCAATACAGGAGCCGGCGACGCTCGGTTGTCACACCCAGCGCTGCAAGGCCTACCACCGAGAGGCCGAGATACTCACTGTGCAGCTTGAGGGGGTTGGGTCCCCAGTAGGTTTCCTTGGCCCCGGTGAACCCCGCTATCACGAACTCCGGCACGTGCGCCCACGGCAGATCGTACGAGACGCTCCAGGCGAACCCGCCCGCCTCGGCGCGCGGCGAGAACGGGAGGTATTGCAGGAACGGCAGGACCTGGATCATGGAGATCCCAAACCCAACCAGGACGGCGGCAAACGCCAGGGCTAGCGCGCCCGCTCGGTCGGCGAGGGGCCGATCCGACGATTCGCCGAATGCGAGGTACAGCGCAAACAGCCCCGTGGCAATGAGCGCGTAGTATGCCATCTGGTATTGGGGGGACAGCACAGCCAAGCCCACCGCGAGCGCCAGCAGGGCGTGGCCCTCGAGTCGTTTCCGCCGGAACACGAGCACCAGGCCGATCATCATGAGTGGGAGCAGCGCGCTCACGAACAGCTTTCCGTCGTGTCCCGGGGATACGAGCGACGACACGACGCCGCTCATCTCGTACGCCGTCCCACCGACCACTGCGCCGAGCCAGGAGAAACCCAGCAATCGGAGCAGCAGGTAGGTGAAGAAACCCGCCAGAATGTAATGCGCGACGAAGCTCACGTTCATCGCGGTGATGGTGGGCAAGACGAGGCGAAGCAGCGACGTCGGATAGAAGAGGTCGCCGAATCCCGCGAATACGGGCACCCCGCCCATCATCTCGGGATTCCACAGAGGAATGGATCCTGTGGCCCGCCACTGCAGCGCCCCCCACAACCGGATGGCAAATCCAGCCACGAACTGATCACTGTGCGGGCCGGCCAAGAACCGACCCGTCCACATGGGGAGGGACAGGAGGACCACCCACACCGACAGCAGACCCAGTGCCACGAGGTGCGGACGGGGCGGCGTGAAGGTGCTTTCGGATGTGCTCGGCGGTCTCGTCATTGCTCTCTCATGCCGGCCGACCGCGCGAGGAACGGCAATGCCGCGCCAAGCTCGGTGATGGTCAGCAGGACTCTGGCCGCCACAGCAAGCGCGAGAGCGAGCTTGGGCCCCACGATGCCCTGCAGGAGCAACACGAACATGGACTCGCGCGGTCCGATGCCCGCCGGCGCAAATACGGCCACCAGACCAACGACGTACGACGATGCGAAGACCGCTGTGGCCCGAAACCACGACAGATCGGCGTTTGGCGCGAGTCCCTTCGCCAGCAAGAGAAACGCGAGTCCGTACGCACCCCAGGCCACGATGTTGGCCGCAAACGCGGCGAGCATGGTTCCGAGCGGCACCGCCGTGATCCCGGCCGGCACGACCGGAAATATCCGCCGAATGGTGGCAAGGCACCGCTCGGAGGTCAACAGAAGCACACCCGCGGCTGCCACGATGCCTGCGGTGACCACGACGGCCACGAATGTGCCACTCACCTCCGACAGGGTGGCGGGCGCGACTGCTGCGACCACGAGCACGCCGCTGGCGAGCGACAGGGCCTGGAGCACGAACGCCGCTGCCACCGCCGCCGACGCATCCACACCGGCCTGCCGGGACAACAGCGCGGCGCCCGCAATCGACCAGACCTTGCCGGGAACGTACCGACCGAGGTTGGCCAGCATGCAGATCCGTGCTGCATCCAGGTACGCCAGCCGCTGCCGCATCCCCACGACGACGCGACGCCACGCTTCGACGAGGACCGCGTAGGCAGCCCACACGGTCGCGGCACTTGCGACCAGCAGCCGGAGATCCACCTCCCACTGCAGGGGCTGGGCGGTGAGCAGATCCCAGTTCCGTGCGAGCGACCGAACAGCCAACCCAATGACGAGGACGCCGAGCAGGACCTGTAGCAGCCTCCACCACCGACGACGGGCCGTCACACGGCTCTCCCGGTCTCATCACGGAGCACGAACCGGTGACCACCCAGTCCGGTTTGATCGAGCTCGACCCGACCGTCGGGGTTGACGCGTCGGGCTCGGAGCGCTCGGCGCGCTCGGCACCATTCGACGATCTCGGCGAGCGTCGCGACATACGGTTCGGCCTGGCAGATGCGCTCCACGATCTCCCGATAGGCGTCCGCCGCCCCGGGGAACCCGAGCGGAGCCGTCATATTGGGATGCCAGAGACCCACCCACAGACCTTCGACGGCCCGACACGCTTCGGCCGACTCCACCGCGCTCGCGGCGAGCGCAGCGGGAGACTCCACGCGTTGGTGCTTGCTCAGCACGCGATCCATCCACGCAAGCGGCACCAGCTCGATATGATCCTCCCGCCCCTCGTGGTCGTTCCAAGCGGGCACCACGTCGGCGACGCCTAGGCGGAATCCATTCCGATCCGAGAACCCGTAACTCGCATCGTACAGGAGACCTGCCGTCGCCATGGCGGCCTGCGTGCGGCCGGGTCGCATGCGCAGGAAATGCTGACGGGCGCCCTCTACGCGGCCCCCGACCGCCGCCAGGCGCCGCCGTTCTCGCTCAAAGGATTCCGGCTCGGTGAGCGTGTCGAAGGAGCCGTGAAGCGCCACCTCACCGTCGGCCTCGCGGACCGCGTCCACTATGCCGCGAGCCGCTTTCGACTCGATGGCGTACGTGATGTCCCCGCGACGCCACGTCGCAAAGGACGGCGTGCCCGTGAGGAAGAACCACGTGGATCGGACACCCTCCTCTCGCTCCACGGCAAGCACCTCGTCGACGGCGAGCCGTACCGGGTTCCGACCGACGTGCGCGGTGGCCGCGGCGATCACCCCAGCCGCCCGACTCAGCTCTCTCCGTCGCACGAGTTCGCCCACCCGCATCAACGCAAACGCCGGCCATCCGGTCACCACATCGACATCATGCGTGAAGGCTGCTGCCCACGCCCGACCCTCTGGCCACGGGGCCACCATCCGGAGGGGTCGCCGACCGGCAGCTTCTCGTACCGCAGACCGAACCTCGGCGGCGATGGCATTGACGAGTGGTCGCTCCCAACGCCCGGCCGCCACGAGCGGGTTTTCTCCGGGCGGCACCCGATCGAATCGGTCGCGAGCCTGCGAGCGCTGCTCTACGGCCGCCCCAACGATATTCCTCGTGAGCTCTAGGAGTCCGCGGGGGAGATCGATTCCACCCTGCCGGATCCGAATGCCCCATCGGTCTGTCTCGAGGGATGACAGGTCTCCTCCTCCAGCGGCCGCGTCGTCTACCACCGACACCGTGACGACGTCGGCGTATTCGTCGGCCACGACGAGGAGGCGAGAAAGATCGAGCAGCACGGTAACCCCGTACTGCTCGAGTGGAGGAAGACGCTCCGGATGGTTCAGCCGAATCACGTCCAACCCGGCGGCGTGGGCAACACGCGCACAGTGCGCGCGGGTTGTCCCGCGACGACGTGCAGCGGCGCGACGTCCTTCGTGACCACCGTGTTGGCACCGACGATGGCACCGCGCCCAATCCGCACCCCCGGTAAGACCGTCACGCTTGCACCGATCCACGCGTCTTCCTCGATCACGATGGGCTTGCGCACCACCGGAGCGACGGGCCGAATGCGAGAGTTATTGGGATGAGAGGAAAGCACGAGCGTCACGCGCGGGGCAAAGCTCGCGCGGTCGCCGATGATCAGGTTGTCTCGATCCTCCAGCTCCTCGGCAATGATGATGTCGTCCGCGATGTAGACATCCTGACCGATCTGGTAACCGCACCAACGAAGCAGCTGAACGCGCCACCCCGGGAAGAAGGCGTTGCGCGCCCACCGTTTCAATACCTTCTTCCGCAGCCGCCAAAGAAATCGCACGCGCCTCACCCCAGGTAGCGATACAGGCCCGACCCGAGTCGGGCCACAGGTGCCGGCAGGCGGCGCCACATCCACGCACCGAGCGCGGCGACACCCTTGTCCCGACGGGCCTCGCCGAGCCCCCCCGCGTCCGGCCAGTAATCATACGCGAGCGGCACTGCCTCGGCACCCCACCGCTGTTTGAAATCGGCCAGCGACGCTTGTTCAGGCGCCGACCGTCCGAGATCGACACTCACCCCGGCGGCGATTGCCCGCTTGATTCCGTCCCACAGCAGCACGTGTGGCGGTCGAAACTCCCGAACCAGCGAGGGGTCGGCCGCACTCAGAGCGTATACCCACTCCCGTGGTCCCCTGTACATGACGAAGCCGCCCGCCACCCGACCATCCGGGACGCGAGCGAGGTACAGATCGACCAGTCCCGCGCCTTGCAGACCGACGCACAGCTCGAGAAAGAAGCGGCGCGGCGGAGCGGGTACGCCGTGTCCCTGCTGAACGCGCTCGACCAGCCGGGCCAGCGCGAGCCACTCGTCGGGACCGCCGCCCACTTCGACGACGACGCCGGCACGTTCACCCTTGCGAATACGCTGTCTGACGCTGGTCTGATGAAACCGCGACCAGACCGCCTCCTTCCCGCCGGTCGTGTCGATACGGTAGGTCGTGTAACGTTGCGACCGCTGGAATCCTGGTACGGATGGCGGCGCGCGATACTGCTTGATCTCGAGGCGTCGCGCGCGCACCTGCTCCGCCACCTCCAGCGCACGCTCGCACAGCGCGCCGGCCACGCTCGGATCGTCCGCCATCGGCCCGGCGATGAAGCTGAACGGGAAGCTCACCAGGCGTCGGCCACCCCACGGCGTGGGCACCTCGGCCAGCGCGAGTGCTCCAACTGTCGTCTCGCCATTTCGCGCGACGAGACAGTGCAGTCGATACCCGAACGTGTCGGCAATTCCCGCGATCCATCTCGCGTCATGGTAGAACGTGCCGCACTCCCGTGCGAGCGCGTTCCAGTCTGCCGGCGGTTCAGCGTACGACGTGATTGTGAGCGGCATTGTCATACAGCGCGAGAAACTGGTCGGCGACCGAATCGGCAGCGTGCTTTTCCCTGGCCCGAGCCGCACCCGCGTCAGTCAGCGATTGGCGCAGATCGGGATCGCCGAGCAGGCACTCCAGCTTCGCCGCCAGATCGTCGGGGTCACCGTCCCGCGTGAGTAGTCCGGTTACGCCATC
The DNA here is from genome assembly GCA_029863245.1 of Gemmatimonadota bacterium. GTDB lineage: Bacteria > Gemmatimonadota > Gemmatimonadetes > Gemmatimonadales > GWC2-71-9 > JAOTVV01. The sequence continues at coordinate 82,091 of JAOTVV010000002.1, read as the reverse complement.
CTCGATAACCTCGGGGATCCCGCCCGCCGGCGTGCCCACGACCGCCGATCCGGCCAGCACTGCCTCGACGAGCGACAACCCCAGTCCCTCCGCCTTACCCCGGCTCGGGAGCACGGTAATCGTGGCCCGTCCGTATTCCTCGGGCATCGACGTCTGCGGGATGAACGGCGACCACTCGACTGCGCCCCCGACGCCGGCCGCGACGGCCACGGCGTTGAGCCTCTCCGCATCCGGGCCTTCGCCCAGGATGCGAAGGCGACACGGGAGGCCAGCCCGCCGTACCTTCGCAAAGGCGTCGATAAGCACGTCCACACCCTTCGCCGCCACGAGGTTGCCCGCGTAGAGAATCGTCGGAGGGTCGGTCTTCCCGACAGTCGCGCCTCGGCGAAACAGATCGATGTCGAGCGGCATCGGCGTGACGGTGACCGCGGGCCGCGGATCACCGACGAGATCACGCAGGTCTCGCGACAGGAACTCGGAGACCGTTGTAACCATTGCTGCCTGCCGCAGCACACGGGCACCCAACCGGCGCAGCACACGCGATCGCTCGAGGAGCCGCACGTCACTTCCATGACAGGTGACGACCACCGGCACGTTGGCCCGCACGCTCACCCAGCCGGCTGGAAGCCACCAATGGGCGTGAATCGCTTGGGGCCGGAACTCGCGGATCGCGCGGGCCACCGCGCGCTGGAACGCCATCAAGTATGGGGGAATGGACAGCACCATACCCGGGGCCAACAGCCGTCGCCACCGAACGTCGCCCCGATACCCGACGCGCTCCAACGAGCGTGGCGCATACCGAAACCGCGTGACCGGCACGCCGTCGGTGCCGCCGGTCACCCCCGGAGCGTTCGGCGCCACGACACGCACGTTGACGCCGCGCGCCGCGACCGCCGACGCCAACCGTGCGACGTAGACCCCGGCGGGGTCGCCGGCGAACCTGGGGTAATTGTGTGTGACCACGAGAAGGCGCATGAGGCCAAAGGTAGCGGGGGGGGTGAGGGAGGGTGAAGCGACTCCGCCGGTGCGTCGCCCCACGTGAAGGCGAGGGGCCGGCGCCCTGCCCCATCAGCGAACGAAGGTGACCCAGCCGCTCTCGTTCGCGATGCCCGCCCAGTTGCCAAAGTAGTCGAACGCGATGCGGCGCGGAACGCCACCGGTCGTGATCGTGCCGATCACGGTTCGGCTGGCCCGATCGATCACGCGGACGACACCTGCGGACGGCACCCCCATGTAGAGCTGGCGCCCATCCGGACTCATCGCCAGGCCGAACCCTCCCGATGCGCCGGGGACCTGGGTGACGCCGCCCGTGGCAAGGTCGACGACCTTGAGGTCCCCAGCCTCGTCGGCCACGTACAGCACGTCGCCCTCTGGGGCCACGACGATTCCCTGCAGCGCGCCACCTGGCGTGACCGTCCGCACCACCTGGCGGGTGTTGGTATTCACCTCGGTGATGGTCCCGCCAAAGAATGCCGTGACGAACAGTCGCGACTCCGTCGGGTGCAGTGCGAGCCCATTTGGCGCGTCGCCGACGGGGACCAACGCGACCTCGGTACCGAGGTTCGCGTCAATCACCGACAAGACGTTGGTGTTGAGCGTCGCATAGACGCTGGCCCCGTCCTGCGACGCGAGCACGTAGAAGGGATTACCGACCAGTGGGACCAGGTGCGTCTGCTGCGCCGCCGAGACTAAAATGACCCCAACGGCGCTGCCGAATTGGTTTGCCACGTAAGCGCGCTCGCCGGACGGGTCGAACGCGACCGATGAAGGCTCCGAGCCCACGTTGATCGTTCCACTCAGGTCGGTCTGCGGAAGCACGCTCCAACTCACGGTTCCGGCCGACCCCCGCGTCACGTAGACGTGGCCTGCCCTGCTGATGGCAATCCCGAAGGGCCGAGCAGTGACAGGAGTGGTGGCCTGAATCGTCCCGGCGGGATGGGTGAAGACCAGGACCGTCACGTCGGCGGTAAGGCCATCCACCGAGACCCGCACGACTGCGCTGCCCCCCGCTCCGACAGACGTCACCAGGCCGGTTGCGGAGACCGTGATGGTGGTCGGGTCGAGGGACTGGAAGCTGGGTGAGAGACCGGCGATCGGCGTGCTGTCGGCCGCCAAAACCGTCACGGAGAGCTGCGCGCTCTCGCCGGAGTTGAGCGCCATCGTGTCCGATACCGCGAGGTAGGTCGCGACCCTTGGTCCGGTCCCTTCCCCACAGGCGACCGCCACCGCCACAGCCGCCCCCAACCTGAACAAGTGTCGACGAGACGTGCGTCTCGACATGTCGTCCCCTGGTCGTGACCGACGGCAGGAAGGATGCCGTCGGCTATTCTCTTCCGCGTTCTCCTATCTATTGCTTCCGCTTTAACTCCGCAAGCAGCTCCTCGAGCGATCGTCCCAGTGCGCGAACATCTTCCCGGGCGCCGGCCAGCATCTCGCCCAAAAAGCCGAAACCGAACAGCGCCACGCCAGTGATCACCAGGACCATCACCAGGTCGAGCAGGGGTCGGAACCCGATTCCGTACCCGAACCGCAGCACGAGCGCGACGATCCCGACGAGAAAGCCGAGCAGGAACAGGATCCCGCCGGACAGACCGAAGAACAGCAGCGGCTTGCGCCCAAAGCGAAGCTGGAACCACACCGACAACAAATCGATGACGCCCACCGGAATGCGGCCGAGGCCGAATTTCGAGGTCCCAGCACGTCGCGGATGCAGCGTGACCGCCCGCTCGGCCACGCTGTAGCCGTCGGCGGCGGCGATCACCACCATGAAGCGATGCCAATCCGGCCTGGCCGGTACGACCCCCATGACCTCCCGGCGATACGCCTTCACGGCATTGAGGTCGCTCACTCGCACGCCAAACAGCAGTCGGCAGAGCCGATTGTAGACGCCAGACACGAACGCCTTCTCGTAGTCACCCTGTTTCGTTCCGGTGACGATGTCGGCCTTCCCCAGGCGAATCGGCTCTACGAGATCCGGGATCTCCTTGGGAAGAAACTGTAGATCGGCCGGGTAGAACACGAAGATGTCACCGCGCGCCAGCTCCCCAGCAGTGCGAAGAGCGTCCGCGATTCCGCGACGCGACCGATGGTGAGCCACCCGCAGAAACCGGTGCTCCGCTTGCAGCCGCTCGAGCACCGTGGCCGAGTCGTCCAGGCTACCGTCGTTCACGACCACCACTTCGCAGGCGTAGGGCACGGTACGAAAGGCGTCGGCGCACTGGCGCACGAATTCCGGCAGGTTGTCGGCCTCGTCTGCAGCCGGGACGAGGACGCTGACATCGACCTTCCCGTCCGCCGCCAAGGTCATACGCGCTTGCGCATGCGCGCGGGGAGAATGCCCAGCTGCTCCCGATACTTGGCAACTGTCCGACGCGCGATCTGAATGCCCTTACGCTTCAAAGCGGTCACGATGGCCGCATCGGTCAGGGGCTTCGAGACTGCTTCGTCCTGCACGAGCTTGCTTATCTGCGCTTTCACCGCGCGGGAGCTCGCATCCTCTCCGGAGGTGGTGCTGACACTGCTCGAGAAGAAGAACTTGAGCGGGAACACTCCTCGCGGCGTTTGCACGTACTTGCGACTGGTCACCCGGCTCACCGTCGATTCGTGCAGATCGAGTACTTCGGCAACCTCTCGGAGGGTGAGCGGCCGAAGCTGTTCCACGCCCTTCTCGAAGAACTCCCGCTGCCGGTCGACGATGAAGTACATGACCCGGAGCATGGTCTGCCGCCGCTGTTCGATCGCCTGAATGAGCCAGGTGGCCGAATTCAGCTTCTGGGTGATGAACTCACGGTTCTCGCCCTTGAACTGCGACTTGTCGCCCGCCATGTCGCGGTACACCTTCGAGATCCGCAGGCGCGGCATACCGCCGTCGTTGAGATACACCCGGTACTCGGCTTCGATCTTCTCTACTACGAGATCGGGGACGACATATTCGTCCCGTGAGCCCGCATGGCGGAGACCTGGCTTCGGCTCGAGGTGCGCCAATTCGTCAGCAGCGCTCTGGACGTCCTTTGGGGTGAGTCCGTATCGTTTGGCGAGCTCGGTCCACCGATGTCCGATCAGATCGTCGAACGCATCGTCCACCAGACGATACGTGAGCGTGTCCATTTGCCCGGCTTCTTTCAACTGAATCAGCAGGCACTCACGGAGATCCCGGGCCCCTACCCCGGGAGGATCGAGGCGCTGCACGATCTGTAACAGAGACTCTGCCTCTTCCAGGGTGAACGGTGGCTCCAGCGGATCGTCCCCGTCCTCCGGATCGCGCTTGCGCCGTTGCGCGGCGAAATGCGCCAGCGCATCCTCTCGACGGCATTCAGCCCCTGCGATGATTTCCTCGAGAGACGCCCGTAGGTAGCCGTCGTCGCCGATATTGCCGATGAACTCCTCGCTCAGAAAGATCTGTCGCTCGCCCAGAGCGAGAAGCTTCAGCTGGTCGCGCAGGTGGTCGCCCAGATCGGTGGAGTCGACGGCCACCGGCTGGTAGTATTCCCGCTCCTCATACTCCGGGCGCGCGCCGCCCACCGAGAACCCGTCGAGCAAGATGTCTTCCCAGTCGATCTCGTCCTTTTCCTCGTCCTTCTCCTTTTCCTTCTCTTGCTCCGTCGAGGCATCAGGGTCTTCGGCATCGGCGAGTTCGAGAAACGGATTGGTCTCGAATTCCTGCTTGAGATGCTGCTGGAGATCCAGGAGCGGCATGTACAGCAGATCCATCGCCTGGTACAGGCGAGGGTTCATCCGCAGCTCCTGCCTGAGCACGACGCTCTGCTGCAATGACTGCTTCACGCGACCGCTCCCAGACGCTCCCGCAGCCTGCTGGTGAGCGTCGGACCAAGGTAGAGATCCGCCACCTGTTCGTTGAACACCAATTCACGCACCGTGCCGGACACCTGCACCCGACCCTCGAACATGATGTACGCCCGGTCGACGATATCCAGCGTCTGCTCCACGTTGTGATCGGTGATGAGTACGCCGATGCCTCGCCGACGCAGTCCCGCGACGATGGACTGAATGTCGCTCACGGCGATGGGATCCACACCGGTAAACGGCTCGTCCAATAGTAAGAACTTCGGGCTCGTGACCAAGGCCCTCGTGATTTCGAGCCGCCGCCGCTCGCCGCCGGAGAGCTTGTAGGCGCGGACATCGCGCAAGTGTGCGATGGTGAGATCGTTGAGCAAGGATTCCAGCCGCTGCTCACGTTCCGCTTCCGAGATGGGCAGGGTCTCGAGAATGGCGCGCACGTTCTCCGCCACGGTCAGCTTCCGAAAGACCGAGGGCTCCTGGGCGAGATACCCGATGCCGCGGCGTGCCCTTCGGTACATCGGAAGTGACGAGATGTCGGTGTCGTCCAGCATGATGCACCCGGACTCCGGCCGGACCAGTCCGACGATCATGTAGAATGTCGTGGTCTTCCCCGCTCCGTTGGGGCCCAGGAGCCCGACGATCTCGCCCTCGTGCACCTCGAGGCTCACCTCGTTCACCACTCGCCGGCGGCGATACGACTTCACCAGCCCTTGCGCGGTGAGCGCGCTGCCCCGCGCCAAGACCGGCTCGCCCGGCGCCTCCGCCGCCCGGACGGACGCGAGCGCCCGTTCCAGCAACGCCGCCTGCACTACATCGCGCTTCGCTTCCAGCTCCTGCCACAGAGCAGGCGCAAGCAAGACGTGCGGGATCTCTTCCGTCCGTTCCGGAAGGGGCTCGACGATCCCGGCGCTGGCAAGGCGAGGCAGCACCGAATTGCGCAGGTGGCGCCGAGCCTCGTCCACCGAGAGGGTCCCCCTCTGCTGCGCGGCTTCGCCCCACTCGATCCGCTGCAACTCGAGAAACCGCTCGCGATAGGCCAACGAGAGATCGTTGAACGCCACCATACCGCGCTCGTCGGCCGCCTGGAGCATCGCCGCCACGGCCAGCGGCAAGGACGTGTCCCCCGATCCGAGCAGTCCCTCGAGACGATCGATCACGGCCGCCTCCGGACGATGGGCTCGAGGTATACCCCGTCGGCCTTGTCCACGATATCGACCCGTTCCAGCGTGCCCGCCGTGAAGTAGGCCGTGATCTGCCGCCCGCGAGAGTAGTTGATGGCCGGTGGGTCGTCGACGCCATCGGGGTACACGTGGTAGAGCGATCGGGCGTTGCCGCGCGCGCGAAGTTGCACCAATCCCCGCTCGCCCGTTTCGAACTCGTCGAAACGCGCCACCAGGGAGTCTCCTTCGAGCCAGTCCTCGATATCCGCGACAGAATCGACCATCGTAGTGGCCCGTGTGCGACCGAACGCGCGGACCTCCGTCAGCACCTGATCCGGCGCGTCCAGTGCAAGCGAATCGCCCTGGATGGTCTGCTCGGCCGACATCGCTTGGGCCCGCGTCGCCGATCCCCACAGGGCACCACCCTGGATCTTGTCGTTGTCGATGTCGAACGTGATGGTGTCGCCAATGGCGTGCCAGTCCGCACTCGTGGCCTCTGCTTCGCCCTGCGCCTGCACCCACGTGAGCGCGTCGTCTACCAGCCCGAACGCGATCCGCCGCCCGCGGATCGTGTAACCGGCTGAGTCGGTGCCGCTCGCCTCCGCCTTGCCCACCAACACGCCCCCGGCGCCACCGAGATCCAGTGCTGCGCTGTCAGCGTGGGCCGCGAAATCGTCTCGGTCGATCGTCACGTCCCCACCGGCCCATGCCTGGTCCGCCCCACGGAGTCGGACCCGCTCCCCGCGAATCACGTACGCAACTTCTGACGGACGGGTTCGGCTGCGATACTCGACACGCGGTCGCCGAGTGGCAAACAGTTCCGCAGTGTCGCGCAGGCCGGCGGCCTCGCGGTAGTAGGTCAGCTGCGGTCCCGTCAAAATCGAACCGGACCGAGTGTCTTCGAGTCGCACGTCACCCAACGCCTCGAGCCGCTCGTTGCTGGGGAAATAGCGTGCAGAAGTTGCGTCGAGCACGGTGACCGAATCTTGGAACCGCACCGATCCGACGAACTCGAGCCGGTCGAGCTCCGGATACCATGCGAGGCTATCGGATCGAATGACGGTATTCTGTCCCGCGCAGCGGATAATGACACCACCTCGCAGGAATTGGTGAACCCGACCGTCCCCCATATCGTAGTGCCTGCCCTCACCCGCGGACTGGAGGACCGGGTTACACGTTCGTGAGAACTGCGCAGCGGCCGGCCCCGGACCTCCGCCGACCAAGACGATTGCCAGGGCGACCCACGCGACGGTTCGCATGCCGGCTACCGCCGCTCCGGTCGCTCGGTAATCCGACCCTGCCGCGGCCGCAGGGCCTCGACCTGGCGGAAGTCGGGGTCTGCCGTGAACCCGTCCCCCTCGAGATGGCGGTCGGGCGAGTCGAACACGAACGCCGAGGGCCCGGAAATCCGCTCTTGGGTGCGGTCGTACCGAAGGATCTCCGTGGTGAGACGGCGGTCGTCGGGCGTCGTCGCCACAACGTTGCTGCGCGCCTCCATGCTCCCCGTTCGCCACTCGTACCGGCCCTCCTCAGCGGTAACGGTGGACGACAGGGCTCCCAACGCCGAGAAGAACTCCACGCGAACACCGACGAGATCGGCGATTTGGGTCGGCTGATAGAAATACACGGTGTCGGAGAACAGCCGGATTCGCTTGATCCCTTCGATGGTGATCAGATACGTCACCCCGTAGAGAACCTGATCGGCTGTATCTCGGAGCGCCGCCGACGTCGGCGGCGGGGCTCCCTCGTCGCACCCCCACGCCACGGTCACGATGACTGCCACGATGAGCATCACCCTAGCCCGCATGGCTCGGCTCCCCTTCCCGCTCCACCAGATACCGTTCCACCATCGCTTCCCACTCGCCCCGCGCCCTCAGCAGTGCTTCACAGAATTCGCGCACGGCACCGTGCCCCCCGCGCGCGCGCGTGGTGTAATGACACACGGCCGCGACCTCCGGCACCGCATTGGCCACCGCGACCGGCAGCGCCACACGACGCAGGACCGGTAGGTCGGGCAGATCGTCCCCGACGAACGCCGCCTCGTCCATACCGACTCCGTGCTTCGCGAGCAGGTCCTGGAACGGTCCGAGCTTTCGCGCCGAGTCGTCCTGCACCAGATCGTCGATCTCCAGCTCCGCGGCCCGCAGGGTCGTTGCCGGCGATGACCGACCGCTCACCACCACGACCCGAATGCCGGCGCCCTTGAGGAGCTTGAGGCCGACGTTGTCCTGAATATCGAACCGTTTGAGCTCCACCGGGCGCTCGTCGGCGGACCCGATGTAGACCCCGGCGTCGGTCATGACGCCGTCGACGTCAAAACCGACCACGCGAATCCGCTTCGCGACTACGGGGTCGACCACCGAACCGCTCCCGTCTCTCGCGCCGCATGCCAGACTGCGAGCGTGCGCTCCATCAGCGACTCGAGCTCGTTGAGCGGCCACATGCTGGCTGCATCGCTGGACGCCGTCATGGGCTCCGGATGTGTCTCGAGAAAGAATCCATCCGCGCCTGCCGCCGCCGCCGCCAGGAGGAGCGCCGGCACATCGGCCCGCGTTCCTCCACTCGACCCATCCGGCCCGCGGCCCGGTCGCTGCACCGCGTGCGTCGCATCGAACAGCACGGTAGCGCCCGCAACCGTCTTCATCCGCCCCAACCCCCGCATGTCCACGACAAGCTCTCCATAACCGAAGAACGAACCGCGCTCGGTCACGGCCACCTCGTCACTGCCGCCCCGGCGCACCTTCTCGACGGCGCCTCGCATGTCTTCGGGGGCCATCCACTGGCCCTTCTTGATGTTGACCGGCTTTCGGGTTCGCCCTGCAGCCTCCAACAGATCGGTCTGACGGCAGAGAAACGCCGGGATTTGGATGGCGTCCACCACCGCCGCCGCTGCATCGACCTGCGACACGTCGTGGACATCCGTGACGACCGGAAGACCCGTCGCCTCTCTCACTCGCTGAAGTGCCGAAAGCCCGCGCTCGATGCCAGGACCGCGCGGAGCCTGGGCGGTCGATCGGTTGGCCTTGTCGAAGCTCCCCTTGAACACGACGCTCACCCCGAGTCGGGCCGAGAGGGCCGCAAGGCTCGATGCGATGGCCAGATTCACCTCATCCCGTTCGAGAACGCACGGTCCCGCGATCAGCAGGGGCCTGGGCGACCACAACCCGTTCATGGCTACCCGGCCCGGGTCGCCGCGACCGCCTGATTCGCCGCTCGGCTCCGACGAAACTCGCGCGCTGCACCAACGAAGCTCGCGAACAGCGGATGCGGCTTCATCGGGCGGGACTTGAGTTCCGGATGGAACTGGCAGCCAATGAACCAGGGGTGATCCGGCAGCTCGATCAGCTCCACGAGCGATCCGTCGGGCGACAGACCGGCACAGCGCAATCCGTGCTCCGCCAGGACATCACGATAAGCGTTGTTGACCTCGTAGCGGTGCCGATGGCGTTCACTCACCTCCTCTTCCCCGTAGATCTGCGCCGCACGTGTCCCGGGGCGCAGTCGACACGGGTAGGCCCCGAGGCGCATCGTCCCTCCCATGTCCTTGACGCTTCGCTGCGACTCCATCAACGAGATCACGGGGTTGGCGCACTCGGCCTCGAACTCGCTCGAGTTCGTCTCGGGCAGGCTACACACGTGCCGGGCAAACTCGATGATCGCGACCTGGAGCCCCAAGCAGATCCCGAAGAAGGGCATGTGGTTCTCGCGGGCCCAGCGTACCACCGCGACCATTCCTTCGATCCCTCGCTCCCCGAAGCCACCGGGCACGAGCAAGCCGTCGACGCCACTCAGTAGCCGACCCGCGTTCGCCTCTTCGACGAACCGGTCGCTCGCGATCCAGGTGAGGTCGACACCCACTTGGTTGGCAATCCCGCCATGCACCAACGCCTCGCGAATCGATGTGTAGGCGTCGGTGAGTTCCGTGTACTTGCCCACCACCGCGATGCGAACGCGCTCGCGCGGGTTGACCGCCCGGTCGACCATGGTGGCCCACGGACGCAGGTCCGGCTCCTTGACCTCCAAACCGAGGCGAGCGCAGACCAAGCGGTCCAAGTGCTGGTCCCGGAAGCGCAACGGAACCTCGTAGATCGATTCGGCGTCCCGGTTCTCGATCACGCAATCGTGATCGACGTTGCAGAACAGCGCGATCTTGCGTTTGATGGCGTCCGACAACGAGCGATCGGCTCGGCAGATGAGGATGTCGGGTTGGATTCCGATCTCCATGAGCTCCCGAACGGAGTGCTGGGTGGGCTTGGTCTTCAGCTCGCCGCTTGCCGCGATGAACGGAACGAGCGTGAGGTGGATGAAGATGGCGTTGTCGCGCCCCACCTCTTGGCGGAACTGCCGAATGGCCTCGAGAAACGGCAGCGACTCGATGTCACCTACCGTCCCACCGATCTCGGTGATCACCACGTCGTGTTCCGGCGCCAGGCGCCTGATGGCCGACTTGATCTCGTCGGTGATGTGGGGAATGACCTGCACGGTCCCGCCGAGAAACTCCCCGCGCCGTTCTTTCGTTATGACCGAGAGATAGATCCGACCGGTCGTGACGTTGTTGACCTGAGAGAGCGAGCGCTCGATGAACCGCTCGTAGTGACCCAGATCCAAGTCCGTCTCGGCACCGTCGTCGGTCACGAAGACCTCGCCGTGCTGGTAAGGCGACATGGTGCCCGGATCGACATTGATGTACGGATCGAACTTCTGGATCGTGACCTTGAGTCCGCGTTCCACTAGGAGCCGTCCGAGCGATGCCGCAGCGATGCCCTTCCCCAGAGAGGAAACGACGCCGCCGGTGACGAAGATGTACTTGGTGCCGCTCATCAGCCCACCCTCTGGATCGAGAGAGTCATGTAACGCTCGGCCGCCGAAAGATCGTCGATGGTATCGACGGCCGGCGGGGCCGGGGCGTCGTACCGCACGACGCCGACCGACATGCCCAGCTGTAATGGTCGCAGTTGCTCGAGGCCCTCGGCACGCTCTTCCACTCCAGGGGGCGCTGCCGCCCACCGGGCCAGCGCACTGCGGGAGTACGCGTAGATCCCCAGATGGCGTCTGACGTCCCCCTCGCCGTGCCATGCTGCAGAGGCCGACAAACTGCGGGCAAAGCACCGAGCCACGCCATCGCCACCAACGACCACCTTGACCCGATCCGGATCCAGCAAATCCGCCGGCTCCAACTGTGCGCCGACCGTCCCAACGTGGCGTCCCGCCTCAACCTCATGCACAGCGTCGCGCGCCGCCTCGACCGGGAAGAACGGCTCGTCACCCTGAATGTTGAGCACGATCTCAGCTCCGCTGAACTCCGGCCGAGCAGCAACTTCGGCAACACGCTCGGTACCGCAGCGATGCGCGGGATCGGTGAAGATCACGTCGATCGGGAGAGGCGTGACAGCTTCAGCAACGCTGGGGTGATCCGTCGCCACGACCACTCGGCACGCGATCGCTGACTCGAGGGCGCGACGGGCCACATGACGCACGAGAGGCTCGCCGGACAGGAGACGAAGAGGCTTACGGGGGAGTCGGTTAGCACCGAGCCGGGCCGGAATCACACAGAGGATCTGCACGGCCAAAGGTAATACTCGGCGGCCTTCCTTGTCAAAAGTCGTGCCATCAACCGGAACGCCGTAATCGGTTGCCCGGTAAAGACTAAGGCCAGGGCCTCACGAGCGGGGGTGATACGTGCGATGGACTTGACGCAGGTAGTCCCGATCGACGTGCGTGTACAGCTGCGTGGTCGACAGGTCGGCGTGCCCCAACATCTCCTGCACAGCTCGGAGGTCGGCACCCCCCTCCAGCAGATGTGTGGCAAACGTGTGCCGGAGTGTATGGGGCGAGACCCGCTTCTCGAGACCTGCCCGGGCCGCACATCGCTTGATGATGCCCCAGGCCCCGACCCGTGAGAGTGGGCCTCCGCGGGCATTGAGGAATAGCTTCCCCGCTGCTCTTCCGCGGTCGAGCTTCGGCCGGATCTCCCGCACATACAGGGCGGTTGCACCGAGCGCCCGACGGCCGATGGGCACCAGACGCTCCTTCGCGCCCTTGCCCAGCACCCGCACCAGTCTGTCATCGTACCACACGTCGCTCACGCCGAGACCGATCAGCTCCGACACCCGGACCCCGGTGGCGTACGCGACTTCCAACAGAGCGCGGTCCCGCCACGCCAGCGCCTCGTCGAGACTGGGTGCGCCCAGGAGGGCCTCGACTTCGTCATGCGTCAAGACCTCGGGCAGCTTCCGCCACACCTTCGGGAGCTCGATCCGCTCGCTCGGGTCCGTCGGCGCGAATCCCTCGGAAACCAGAAACCTGTAGTACGTCCTGATACTGGAGATGTGCCGCCGGATGCTCGATGGCGCGAGCCCCAGATCCTTTAGGTGGTAGAGAAACTCCCGGAGGTGCTTGGGGGCAATCGCCTCCGGGGCGTCCAGGCCGCGTTGGGACACGTACTCGGCCAACCGCCGAACATCTCGCATGTAGCTGATGACGGTGTGCCGGCTGTGTCCCGCTTCCAGGGCCAGGAAATCGCGAAATCCTCCGACGGCAAACGCGCGATCGCGCTCGCCCGTTGGCTTCGTCACTGGAGCAGCGCTCCCAGCCGACAGAACCGGCCGCATCGGTTCATTTCGATAGGTCACCAACCCGCCGGCGGCGCACCGCGAGCACGATGGCCCCGCCTGCCCCAAGCGCCACGAGCAACGTCACCCAGTTGAGTCGTCCCACGAGTCGCACCACATCTTCGATCCGCCCGGCCGACTTGGCGATGACGGCGGTCAGGAGCCCGTACCAGATACCCGACGCCACCGCCATGGGCACGAGGGATTGCACGACGCCGAGCCGCGCGACGCCCGCGAAAGGCGGCACCACCGCTCGCACGCCCGGAACGAACCGGGACAGGAATATGCCCCACGCGCCGTGGCGCCGATACAGCTGCTCGATCCGCTCGAGTCGTGCTGGATTGAGGAGCCGACTCCCCAGCCGACCAGTGAAGAACTGCCGGCCGAGCGTACGTCCGGCGAGGTAGACCAGACTGGCGGCTGTGACGTTGCTGGCCCACGTCACGGCGAACACGGTCGTCGCCACCACCGTGCCGCGATGCGACAGGAAGGCTCCGATACCGACAGCGGTATCGGCGGGGACGGGAGGAAAGATGTTCTCCAACGCGGCCAGGGCTCCGACCAAGATATAGACAGTGGAGCTTGGCAGACCGAGCAACCGCTCGAGGAGAGCGTCGAGCAGGTCAGGCACCTCCGATCGACGCCACAGCGAAGACCTGGATGCCCTTACCTCGTCCCACGGCGTCCATCTTCTCGTTGGTCTTGGCCTTGACCGACACCGCGCTCGCAGGGAGCCCCAGAACCTTCCCGATGTTCTCTCGCATCTGGTCGATGTAGGGTGCCAGCTTGGGGCGCTCGGCAATCACGGTGACGTCGACGTTGACAATCGAGTAGCTCGCTGCGACCACGCGCCGCCGCACCTCGGCCAGGAGAAGCATGGAGTCGGCACCTTTCCAGCGCTTGTCGGTATCCGGAAAGAGTCGTCCCACGTCGCCCATGGCCGCCGCGCCCAGGAGGGCATCAATTATCGCATGGGCCACCGCGTCGCCGTCCGAGTGGCCTTTGAGCCCTTTGGGATAGTCGACCGTGACCCCGCCGAGAATCAGTGGGCGCTTCTCGACGAAGGTGTGGGAGTCGAAGCCGATGCCGAACCGTTGTCGCATGGGGGATGATAGGAACTCGAGTGAGCGGACGGTAGGGTGGCGCTCGCCGCCTCAACCCCCCAGGATGCGCAGCGCCAAGAGAGCGGCGTTCTTGGCGTTCCCGATTCCCACCGTGCCAACGGGACACCCCGGCGGCAGTTGGGCGATCGCGTAGAGTGCGTCGACACCCCGGAGCGGCCCGACATCGAGGGGGAGGCCCACCACCGGCAGGTCGGTGAGCGCTGCCACGGCTCCCGGAAGCGCCGCCGCCAGGCCGGCCGCAGCGATGACCACCCGATACCCCTTGGCCTTCGCAGTCTTGGCGATGTTTGCTGTCTGCTCGGGACTTCGATGGGCCGACGACACAACGAAATCGTACCCTACCCCGGCGTCGTCCAGCACGGCGAACGCCGCGCTGACCCGCTCTCGGTCGCTTTCCGAGCCGGCCATGATCAAGACGTCCTTAGCCATGTCCCCTCACACGCCGCACTCTCCGGTGACGCCTAGCCACCTGGCTTGGTGGCCCACCTCATTCCCGATAGCGCCCGAAGGCCAGAGTGACATTGTGACCCCCGAACCCGAACGAGTTCGACAGGGCCACGTCCACTTGGCGCTCGACGCTTTGGTTTGGCGCGTAGTCGAGATCGCATTCAGGGTCGGGCGCATCCAGATTGATCGTGGGCGGAATGACCCCGGCCTCCATGGTCATGAGCGTGATCGATGCCTCCAGGGCGCCGGCGGCCCCGAGCGCGTGGCCGGTCATCGATTTCGTCGAGTTCATGACGAGATCGCGAGCCACCTCACCGAAGACACCCTTCACCGCCCTGGTTTCCGCGATGTCCCCGTGCGGCGTGGAGGTGCCGTGCGAGTTGATGTAACCCACATCGGCGTGATCGATGCCACCATCCTCGAGGCAGGCGAGGATGGCCCGCTTGGCCCCTTCGCCACCGGGTGCGGGCTGCGTCATGTGAAACGCATCGGCGCTCATCCCGTACCCGAGTAGCTCGCCGCGGATCGTGGCGCCCCGGTCGAGTGCGTCTTCGAGGGCTTCCAGGATCAGCACCCCGGCGCCCTCGCCCATCACAAAGCCGTCCCGATCCTTGTCGAACGGGCGCGATGCTCGCTCGGGCTCGTCGTTTCGGATGGAAAGCGCCCGCATGTTGGCGAATCCCGCGATCGCCAGCGGCGTGACGGCGGCCTCCGCACCGCCGGCAATCATGAGGTCCGCCGCTCCCGACTGAACCAGCCGGAACGCCTCGCCAAGGGCATGGGCCGAGGACGCGCACGCCGAGACCGTGCAGTAGTTGGGTCCCTTCGCCCCCCACCGAATGGAGACGAGACCCGACGCGATGTCCGGTATGAACATGGGAACGAAGAAAGGCGAGACGCGGGACGGTCCCTTCTCGAGATACAACTTGCATTGCTCTTCGAAGGTCGAGATCCCGCCGATGCCACTGCCGATGATGACGCCGCTGCGGTCGGGATTCGGGAGCGCTTCTCCGAACCCGGCATCGGCGATCGCCTGGGTGGTCGCGGCCATCGCGTACTGAGCGAACAGATCCAGTCGCTTCGCCTCCTTGCGGTCCATGTACCGCAAGGGGTCGAATCCTTTGACCTCGCAGGCAAAGCGCACGTCCATCTGGGCGGGATCGAAGCGCCGAATGGCGCCCGCACCTGACTGACCGGCAACGAGGCCAGTCCAGGTCTCAGCGGCGGTCAGCCCCAGAGGCGAAACCAGGCCGAGACCCGTTACGACGACACGGCGTTTCAACGCGTCAGTTCCCGCCCATCTTCTCGTGCAGATACTTCAGCGCGTCACCTACCGTGCGCAGCTTCTCGGCTTCCTCGTCGGGAATGTCGATGTCGAACTCCTTCTCGAACGCCATCACGAGCTCGACGGTGTCTAGGCTGTCGGCACCGAGGTCCTCCATGAAGCTGGCGCCTTCAGCCAGTTTGTCGCGCTCGACACCGAGTTCTTCGACAATGATGTCCTTGACCTTCTCTTCGAGTTCTTTCATGTCGGTCATCGTTGGTCCTCTCACAATTCGGGAGCGTGGGTTACATGACCATCCCACCGTCGACGACTACAACTTGGCCAGTAATGTAGTCGGCAAGGTCAGATGCGAGGAAGAGCGCGGCTCTGGCGACGTCGTCCGGGCTCCCGAGCCGCGCCAGCGGGATCTGCCGCATCAGTTCTTCTCGGACACCCTCGGACAGCCCCTTGGTCATCTCGGTATCGATGAAGCCCGGAGCGATAGCGTTGACCAACACATTGCGCGACGCCAGTTCGCGGGCCATGGTCTTGGTGAATCCGATCACGCCCGCCTTCGATGCCGAGTAGTTGGCCTGCCCTGCGTTCCCACGGATGCCGACGACGCTCGCAATGTTGATGATGCGCCCCCATCGGCGCTTCATCATGCCCCGCGACAGGATCTTCGTCGCCAGGAACGTCCCCTTGAGGTTCACGCGCAAGACGAGGTCCCAATCGTCTTCGCTCATGCGCATGAGTAGGGTGTCACGCGTGATACCAGCGTTGTTCACCAAGATATCGATCGGTCCCAGAGCGACCTCCACGGATTTGGCAGCCTCCTCCAACTGGGCCATGTCTGCCACGTCCGCCGCCGCGCCGTACGCCTTTGCCTTACCCGTGAGCTGCGCGGCCGCCTCGGAGGCGCCCTTGAGATCCGTGATACCGACGTGGGCGCCGGCCTCGTAGAGGTGGTTGGCAATCGCAGACCCAATCCCGCGGGCGCCTCCCGTGACCAATGCGACTCTGCCGCTGAGGTCTATCCTCATCCGTGTTGCTCCAGGAAGGAATTCACCTGCTCGACTGTCCCGACGGCAACGGCGCACGCGTCGCGGTCGACGCGACGCAGTAGACCGCTGAGTACGGTGCCAGGTCCGATCTCGACGAAGTTCGCATCCGTTCCCACCTCCGCAACCGCCCGCTCCATCGAGGCCACCCACCGCACGGGCGCGGTGAGTTGGGCTCCGAGGCCGGCTCGGGCGTCCTCCCCGCCACGCACCGGCTCCGCCGTCGCGTTTGCGATCACCGGAAACGCCGGATCGCGGATCGTGACACGAGCCAACTCCTCGATGAGTTCGTGCTGCGCCGGCTCCATCAGTGGCGAGTGAAACGCACCGCTCACGTTCAGCGGGAGCACCCGCTTTGCTCCCGCCTCCTTGAGAATCCGGGTCGCTCGCTCGACCGCCGCCGGATCACCGGAGATCACGGTCTGATCCGGGGCGTTGACGTTGGCGGCGACGACCACCTCACCCGGGCTGCTTGCCTCCGCACACCCCGCGATGACGGAGCCGGTTTCCAGACCCAGCACCGCCGCCATCGTCCCCGGACGGGCACGACCCGCCGCGAGCATCAGCTCGCCCCTGCGCCGGACCAAACGGGCAGCGTCGGCCAAGTCGAGGGATCCGGCCGCCACGTAGGCGCTGTACTCGCCGAGCGAATGTCCGGCCCCCAGAACCGGATCGATAGCCGAGCGTAGGACGGCGAACGCAGCAATCGAATGGGCGAGGATGGCCGGCTGCGCGTTGTGCGTGAGGGTGAGCTCGGCGTCCGGCCCATTCCACATGATCCTCGTCAGGGGAACGCCGAGCGCTTGATCCACCACCTCAAAGACGTCGCGCGCCTCCACGAACGCCAGAGCGAGATCCTGGCCCATCCCCACCTTCTGTGCCCCCTGTCCGGGGCACAGCAGCACCGCCTTTACCACCGGACGGCGACGCTTCCCCAGGTAAACCCTCCGCCAAACGCCACGAGTAGCACGAGCGACCCTGCGGTGATGCGTCCGGCGCGCACGCACTCGTCGAGCGCGATCGGGATCGACGCCGCGGACGTGTTGCCGTACCGGTCCACATTCACGTACACCTTGTCCATCGGAATGCCAGCGTGCTTCGCGGTGGCCTCGATGATCCGGATGTTGGCCTGGTGCGGAATCAAGATGTCGACATCCTGGCCAGCGATGCCCGCGCGCTGGAGCGCCTGGTCGCATGCATCAGCCATGGACAACACCGCCGACTTGAAGACCTCCCGACCCGCCATCTTCATGTAGTAGCTGCGGTCCTCCAGCAGCCCCTGATCGGGCGGGTGGTTGCCGCCACCACCCGGCCGATAGAGCAGATCCGCCAGCCGGCCATCGGACCTCAGGTAGGTAGCCAGGATACCGCGGCCGTCACCCGCCGCCGGCTGAACCAGCGTTGCACCTGCACCGTCTCCGAAGAGGATGGCGGTTGCCCGGTCCTGGTAGTCCGTAATCGTCGTCAGGCGCTCGCCTCCCACGACGAGCACGTTGCGGGCAGAGCCGTTCCCCACCATGGCCTCGGCAACAGTCAACCCGAAGAGGAACCCACTGCATGCCGCGCCCAAGTCGAACGCGGCTGCGTTGCTGGCGCCAAGCTGGGCCTGCAGGTCGCAGGCGGTGGCGGGGAGTGGACGATCGGGCGTCGCCGTTCCCAGAATGAGCGTGTCCACGTCCTCTACGCTCACGCCGGCGGCCTCGAGCACCTGCTCGCAGGCCACCTTCGCCATGAAGGCCACCGTTTCGTGGGCCTCCGCAATGCGCCGCTCGCGGATGCCGGTTCGCTCGCGGATCCACTCGTCGGATGTGTCGAGCATCCGCTCGAAATCGGCATTGGTCATGATCTTCGACGGTGTATACCGCCCCGTGCCGACGAGCCGAGCCACGGGTTGCTTCATGTAACGCTCTCCCTACTGGCAAATTCAGCGGCGATGTGCTGATTCAGCTTGCTCTCGACCGACTGGAGCGCGACGCCGATGGCATTCTTGATGGCCCGCGACGGCGATCGTCCATGGCAAATGATCGAGACGCCGCGCACCCCCAGGAGCGGTGCGCCACCGTACTCCGAGTAGTCGAGCACCTTGAACACGCGACGCATGCCATCTCCTCGGAGCACCGACTGCTCCATCTCTCGCTCCAGCAGTCCGCGAAACAGGTGCGCCACCGTCTCGTAGAACTTGAGCAACACGTTTCCCACGAAGCCGTCACATACCGTCACATCGCAGGCACCGCTCAGGATGTCCCGTCCCTCCACATTGCCCACGAATCTGATCCCCGGATCGTTGGCCAGGAGCTCGTAAGTGTTCCGAACGGCCTCGTTGCCCTTCTCCTCCTCCTCACCAATGTTCAGCAATCCCACGCTTGGATCGCTCCGGCCAAGGACGTCTCGGGCGTACACGGATCCAATGTGGGCGAACCCCCGAAGCTCGCGCGGCGAGCAATCGACGTTGGCCCCAGCATCCAGCACGAGGGCAGGCTTTCCCGCCGTGGGGAAGAGGGCGGCAATCGCCGGACGATCGACCCCCGGGTGCAGTCCCAGAAACAGGGTGCTCGCCGCCATCACGGCGCCGGTGTTGCCCGCCGAGATGAAGGCATCGGACTCCCCGGCCTTCTGCAGCTCCAAGCCGACACGGATCGACGAGCGACGCTTGCCGCGAATCGCCGCCAACGGCTTCTCGTTCATCTCGATCACTTCCCCTGCGTCGATGACGAGAAGACGATCTTGCGACACGTCGTGCTTGTCGAGCTCGGCTCGAACGTCGGCCTCGCGGCCGATCAGTTGGATCTGGCAGGACGCTGGGAGCTCACTCAGAGCCTCGATGGCACCCGTCACCGGCACAGCCGGGGCGAAGTCCCCTCCCATCGCGTCCAGCGCGATCCGGATCACCCTACTCTTCCCCGACCGCGACCCGCTGCTTGCCGCCATAGTAACCGCACGTGGGACACACCCGGTGGGGTCGCCTGGGGTCGCCGCAGCGGGGACACGCCTGAAGCGCCGCCGCCGATGCTTTCAGGTGCGTCCGACGCTTGCGCTTTCGCGCCTTCGAAGTTCGACGCTTGGGAACAGCCATGCCCTACCTACCTCTCCGTATCGGGTCCGTCGGTCCGAAGCGCGCGGAGCACCGCCCACCGTGGGTCGGGCTCGGGCTCACAGGAACACGGACCTTGGTTCAAATCCTTACCGCAGTGCGCGCACAGCCCCTTACAGGAGTCGCGGCACGTGACATACTTCGGCGCGGCCAGTGCCAGCTCCTCCCGAACCATGGGTCCGAGGTCGAGTTCGGTGCCGTCACGCTGGATGACGTACGTCGAGGCATCGTCCGCTCCCTCTTCCTCGGTGAACAAGGCGCTCACCGACGCGTCGACGTCTACGGTCATGGGCTCGAGACAGCGTCGGCAGGCTGAGGCCAGCCGCGTTGCGAGGCTGCCCTGCCAGTAGTACTGGCTGGGCCCGCTCGACGTGAGCCGTCCCTCGACTCTGAGCGGCTCCTGCAAGGCGAGTTCGAGCCCCTCGAGAATCGGATCGTCAATCGCGATCTCGGCCTTGGTCTCGAACGGCCCCGTGGCAACCGCGCGCAAATCAACCAGCAACATAACCTGCAAAGTTAGTCTTGACTGCAACTTGCGTCAACGCACCGCATTAGCCCCACAGCCCTTCGAGTTCCGCCTTCGGAAAGAAGAACCCGACCTCGCGCTGCGCGTTCTCCGGCGAGTCGGACGCGTGGATCGCATTCCGCTCCTTTGACTCGGCGTAGAGCTTGCGAACCGTGCCGGGTGCCGCCTCAGCCGGTTCGGTAGCGCCGATCACCTCCCGCAGCCGGCTGACGGCCTGTTCCCGCTCCAAGACCAGGGGAAGACATGGCCCGGAGGTCATGAACGCGACGAGCGATTTGAAGAACGGGCGCTCCCGGTGTACCGCGTAGAACGCTTCGGCCTCCGGTCGAGTCAGGCGTACGAGCCGAGCAGCCCGTACGACGAACCCGTCCCGCTCCAAATGAGCGAGAACGGCTCCCATCTTGGCGCGGGAGACGGCATCCGGCTTGATGATGGCGAGGGTCAGCATCGTTGATCGTATCCGTTTCGGTCAGATGTCTGGAGGTCTGGTCAGCGGCCGAAGAGACGGCGCACGATGTCCCCACGGGTCAGGAATCCCACGAAGGCGCCATCTCGCACCACCGGGAATCGTTCGATGTTGCGGGACACCATCATGCTTGCGACGTCGGCCAGAATCTGGTCCTCCGAGACACAGAGCACGCTCCGGTCCATGACCTCCCGCACGGGAAGTTGGTGCGGATCCGCCGGGCCGCTCGCCCTCCGCGCCGCCCTGAACTCGCCAGTGGACTCCCGTTTGACGTAGGCTGGGAGCAGATGACGTAGGAGTTCCTGATAGGACACGAGGCCGAGGACCTCATCGGAATCCGAGACCACCGGGAGCGCACCCAGTTGGTGCGCCACCATCAGCTTTGCCGCCTCACCCAGCGTCATGTCCGGTTGAACCGAGAGGCGCGCCTGCACCATGACGTCTCGCACGGTCAAGTAACCCGTTAGTTCCAGGTCGGCCAGCGGCACCGTGGCAAGGATATCCTCTGCCGAGGTCGCCGACTCAAGGGCCGCCACGATCTCTCGACGGCTCATGGCCCTGGCGAAGGCGCTCAACGCTCGCAGATGCGCCGAGCTGTCCTTGGGTGGCGCGGCCAGCAGGATGGCGATCCGGGCCTCCTGGTCGGAATCCGGTCGCCGGCTGATCGGCTTCGGGGCTACCCCTAATGCGGCGCTCAACCGTCGGACGGCGTCGGTACGAAAATGGAGCAGGAACGCCGCCCCGACAGTGACTACCTCGCGGGGGATGACCCCCTTGACCTGAGTACGGAACCGCTCGGGATCGGTCACGACGCCGGACCCCACCATCGCCTCCGTCAGCCTCGTTGCCGCCTCTTGCAGAGACTTTGACTTCAGCGGCACCACGATGCGCTCTGGGTCGAGGAGCTCAATGAGTTTCATGAGGTGTCCCCCTCGGGTGGGTTGGCGGCCACCGCCAGCCCGCCCCTGTGGCGTCCGCCTTCAGCTCCGTTTCTCGAGCAGGGCGACCACATCTGCAGGCCGCTTCATGACCTCAATTCCCGCTCGCTCGAACGCGGCGATCTTCTCCTTCGCGGTGCCCGACGACCCCGAGATGATAGCGCCGGCATGGCCCATACGGCGACCCGGCGGTGCGGTCTGCCCCGCAATGAAACCTACTACGGGCTTCGACACATGCGTGGCGACGTACTCGGCGGCCTGCTGCTCGTCGGTGCCACCGATCTCCCCGATCATCACGATCGCCTCGGTTTCCGGGTCGGCCTCGAAGGCCTCGAGGCAATCGATGAAGTTCGTGCCGATGAGAGGATCGCCACCGATCCCGATGCACGTGGACTGCCCGTACCCATGACTCGACAGCTGATGAATGATCTCGTACGTGAGGGTTCCGCTTCGCGACACGACCCCGATGCGGCCCTCGCGACAGATCTGGCCCGGGATAATGCCGACCTTGGCCTTGCCCGGCGAGATCAGTCCCGGGCAGTTCGGTCCAATCAGCCGCGTGCCACGCTCGGCGAGGAACAGTAACGCACGCGTCATGTCGAGCACCGGAACGCCCTCCGTGATGCACACCACGAGGTGGACGCCCGTATCTGCCGCCTCGTAGATCGCATCGACGGCAAACCGGGCCGGCACGTAGATCACGGCCGTGTTTGCCCCGGTGTCTGACACCGCCTCCGCGACCGTGTCGTAGATCGGTACGGCGTTGGCGAACCGCTGCCCACCCTTCCCGGGCGTCACGCCCGCCACCACGTTCGTGCCGTATTCCCGCATCTGCTCCGTATGGAACGATCCGTCGCGCCCGGTGATGCCCTGGACGACGAGCTTCGTTGTCTTGTCGATGAAAACGCTCACGCCGCCTCCTGCGCCAATTTGACCGCCTGCTGCACCGCCTCGTCCATGTCGGTCAGCGCTTCGAATCCTGCCTTACGGAGAATCTCGATCGCGAGATCCTCGTTGGTGCCCGTCAGCCGGATGACGATCGGCCGGTCCAGCTTCATCTGCCCAGTCGCTTGGACGATGCCGTTGGCAACGTCGTCGCATCGCGTGATACCGCCGAAAATGTTGAACAGGATGCTCTTTACGTTTCGGTCGCGGGTGATGATCCGGAGCGCGGCGACGACCTTCTCGGGGCTGCTGCTGCCGCCAATGTCCAAGAAGTTGGCAGGCTCGCCACCGTAGTATTTCACGAGGTCCATGGTGGCCATGGCCAGGCCGGCCCCGTTCACGCAGCAGCCCACGTTCCCGTCGAGGTTTACGTAGGAGAGTCCGGCGTTGCGAGCTTCCACCTCTGAGGAGTCCTCAGCCGTTACGTCCCGCAGTGCGGCGATCGACGATCGCCGCGCCAGCTCGTTGTCATCCACGACGATCTTAGCATCCAAGGCCAGGACTTCCCCCTCGGGCGTCGTGATCAGCGGATTGATCTCAGCCAGTGATCCACCGGCATCGAGGAACACGCGATACAACTGCTGCATGATCGTGGCAGCCTGCCGCACCTGTCCCAGGTCGTCGTACAACTCGAATGCGAGCGCCATGGCCTGGTGCGGCAGCAGACCGAACCGCGGATCGATGGCAACGCGAAACAGCTTCTCGGGGGTCTTCGCCGCCACCTCTTCGATGTCGACACCTCCGGCGGGACTGACCATGATGACCGGTCGCTGCGACGCCCGATCGACAATGACCCCTAGATAGCTCTCGGAAGCGATCTTAGCTGCGGGAACCACGAGCACGCGCTCGACGACGAGGCCCTTGATACGCATGCCCAGGATCTGCTGGGCGTGTCCTCGCGCTTCCGTGGCGTTCGCGGCAAGCTTCACTCCGCCGGCCTTCCCCCGACCTCCCGCATGCACCTGCGCCTTGACGACCACGGCGGATCCCAACCGGGCGGCGACCGCCTCGGCTTCGTCCGGTGTGGTCGCCACCTCCCCATCCGGCACCGGGATCCCGGCGGCCTTCAGCAGCGCGCGTGCCTGATATTCGTGCAGATTCACGTTTCGACTCCTGTGATCATCGTTCCAGTCTCACCGCGGGTGGCGGCCAATCCAGCCGCGAGGTGGGCAATGAAGGCATGTCGCCCCCCTCGCTTCAGAAAGGTGACTGCCGCCTCGACCTTCGGCCGCATACTCCCGACCCCCAAAACGTCACCGGCAAGCAACCCCTCGGCCTCTTTCACCCGCAACCGCCGGAGCGGTGTGGCATCCGACGTTCCCCAGCCACGATAGACCGCGTCCACATCCGTCAGAATGAGCAACGTATCGGCATCTACCCGGGCCCCGAGAACGGCGGCGGTTCGATCCTTGTCAACGACAGCATCCACGCCTTCCCAGTATCCACGCTCGTCCGCGTACACCGGCGGACCTCCCCCTCCGGCCGCTACAACGATCTTTCCCTCTCCCACCAACTGCCGCACGGCGTCGGCTTCGATGACATCCGTCGGCGTCGGGCTCGGCGCCAGCCGCCGCCAGCGTCCTCGGCCGTCCTGGCCCACAACTGCACCTCGCTGCTGCAGTCGCTCCACGAACTCCGGTGGCAACTCGTGCCCGATCGGTTTGGTGGGGTGCAACAGCGCGGGGTCGGCCCGATCCACGACCGTCTGCGTGATGACCGTCAGCACGTCCCGCTCGACTCCGGCATGGTGAAGCTCGTTCTGCAGCGACTGCTGGATCATGTACCCGATCCACCCGGCAGTCGCCGCCACCAGCACGCCTAGGGGCAAGGGCGCGACTCGATCGTGCGCCATTTCGTTGCGGTCCAACGCATCGCCAACTTGAGGACCATTCCCATGAACGATCACGATCCCCCACCCCTCCCTGGCAAACTCGACGACGGCACCGAGCGAGTCGCGAGTATGCCGGAACTGGGTGTGAATGTCAGCACGCTCCCCAAGGGGCGACAGGGCGTGTCCTCCCAGCGCAATCACGATCTTCCGCGGCACGGTTGTCACAGCGGCGTGCAAGCTAGCCGCGGGCAGGAACGGCAGCAAGGAGAGTTCACCGTATGGAGTCCCCGCGTGGCAGCAGCAGTCGGCGAAGCTCGTCGTATGCGCGGCCGAACGCAGCCCAGTCACCGGTCCGCCGGGCCGCGTCCATACGGTCGAACCACTGCCTGGCCCGGGTCCACTCGCGTCGGTCGCCTTCGGGAGGCGAGGCATCGGCTCGGAGGCGCTCCAACGCCACCCGCAGCGAAGGTCCGCTGCCGACTCCGCCACCCAGGCTCACTGCAACATCGACCAATTGAGGCGGCGCGCCGCCATCGCCGGGCGAGGCATAGGACGACTGCACGGCTGCCAACCCGCCTGCGAGTGGCAGCATGCGCACCACCCCCGCGATCCCGACCGCCTCTCCGCGCAGGCGCGCAAACTGCCTGGCGATCTGGCCGGGTCCCAACGGTTCGTCGGAGCGGTCGGCGCGGTACAGCTCGAGCACGAGTGCCGATTGCCGAACCGTACCGTCGAGGAGACCTGCCAGCCGTCCGGATTCGTACCCCTCGAGCGGGACCAGCAAGCGCAGTCGCGGGACCGTGTCGCCCATCGTGGGTCCGACCCACCAGTAAGGCTCCTGCCCCACCAGGGAACCGCTCACCGACGGTCCAAGCACCGGTTGCTCGAGCGCAGCGGACCCAGGGGTCGATCGTTGCAGGATCGCGATCTGTGCTGTGAGGGACTCCTCAGGATACGGCACGTTCGGGAGGATAGAGCGGGGCAGCTCCGCGGCTGGCCGCAGCACCTGCGGAGCCAGTTGAGCCCACGCGAGGGTCACCGGATCGGCCTCGCGGGTCAGATAGACCACCGTCTCACCCGACGCCGCATCGACAACGCCGACGAGGCTCGACCGGAGATAGCGCACCGTCTGATCGCGCCATCTGACGGGTGGACTCAACGGGAAGCCTCGTGCGCTGACGTAGCCATTGGCCACCCAGAACAACCGCCCGTCGATCACGACGGCCCGCGCCTGGCCGAACCGCGCGAACGGAGCGAACCGCTCGAGCCGGGTGACGACGTCCCGATGCCAGACGACGATCGTCGAGTCGCCCACGGCATCCGACGTAACCAGTCGAGGGCTCTGGAGTAGCCAGGCCAGCGTCAGCCGGCGCCAGAACCCACCCAGCGGAACACCTCGCCGAGCTCCCGTAGCGGGGAGAATGGCGAAATCCGTCAGGCCGGGGCCCACCAGGATCGTCGAGTCGCCCAGGGCCGTCTCGACGACTCGAGCCGACGAGACCTCAGGGGTGCGCGTGTTTGGGACGTAGAGCGGGAGCCCGCTCTCGGCCACCGCGTCGGCCCGGACCGCAATCGCTCCTCGGGCGGTCGCATACCGCCCCAGATGAACCTCGTCCCACGTCACCTCCTGACCAGCCGCGCGTGCCGCGGCGGGGTCCGTCACCCGGGCTGCGACATAGACAGGAACGGAAGTCCCGTCGGTCGTGCGGTACATCCCCAGCGATGCCTCCGTAAACGCGTGCTCGAGCTCGGGGGCCGCGACGCGATTGAGCAAAACGGTCACGGCAAAGCCGTCCCACTGCACCCCACCATCGAGTTCCGTTCCGCGTTCCCCGGTGGCACGCGTTCGCGCACCAACGACATCGAGCGGGCGCTCGCTCGTCACCGCCCCGTACGCGATGCTTTCGAATTGAGGCCTTCTGGCTTCGATGTCGGGCAGGACCAGCTCGGCACTGCTTCTGACGGCGCCGGCAAAAGACGGAACCACGTAGTGGCCCGCAAACGAGCCGAGGGCCAGCAGTGCCCAGGGCACGCCGAGCAGAACCAAGCGTCCAGTCCACAGCCACATGAGGCTCCCGCCGAGCGCGACGAGTGCGAGGACGCTCAGCATGCGCGCCACCGGGATGCGGACGGCAGTCAGCACCTGGTCGACCGGAAGGTCGTGCACCCCGGCGACATACTCGGCGGGCTCGAGCCGGTAGCCCCACAGGAGCGCCAGCGCAAACGCGGCGGCAAGGAAAGCCAGGTGCCATCGGGCTAGCTCGTTCACGCGAAGCCGTCGCCGCGACCAGCGGATCGCGCCGACCGCTGCGTACAGCACTGCCGTTGTCGCGAGCAAGACGCCGGTGAGAAGCGTGACGAACGAGTGCAGCGTGCGTTGCCACGGGAGACGGAAGAGATAGTAGGACAGATCGTGCCCGAGCACGGGGTCGCGAACGCCCAGGGGAGCATGGAATCCTCCCAGCGTGCGGGCGTACCACCACTCCCCGGCCCCGTGGCTCAGCGCCACCGCCAACAGGACACCTGCAGCCACGGCACCCACCAGCAGGAGGCGGCGTGGAACGGCTTCGAGGATCTCGAGATCGCCCAGCCGTCGCGGGACGTGCACCGATCGAATCGATCGATATACCAGCAACAGATTTCCCACGCACCAGACGGTGGCGACCAAGAGCGCCGACACCCGCAGCGTCGCCCGGATCCGCGACAGGAAGGCATGGGTGGCCCCGATCTCGAGCGTCGCCGCCCACCAGGCATTACCGGTCGCCACGGCCTGCCACCGCCCCAGGACCAGTACGACCAGCGCGAGCAACGCCGCCGCCTGAATCCAGCGCCGTGCTGTCACCGCACTACACCGAGATTCCCTGCTTCCTCAGCCACCCCTCCACGGTGGCGCGGTATTCCTGGAGCGCCGCCTCCTCGGTGGCCTCGAAGCGCATGACCAGCACCGGTTGGGTGTTGGAGGCACGCACGAGCCCCCACCCGTGGGGGAAAGAGATTCGGGCGCCGTCGAGTGTCAGCACCTTGTGGCGGGCAGCGAAGTGCTGGGCAGCCTTCTCCACGACATCGAATTTCCGTTCGTCCGGACAGGCAACGCGGAGTTCCGGGGTCGCATACGTCTTCGGTAGGTCGGCCAACAGAACGGACAGGGGTCCTCCTCGTCGCGCCACGTAGTTGAGTAACCGCGCCGCGGCGAACAGGGCATCATCGAAGCCATAGTAGTCGTCGGCGAAGAACATGTGGCCGCTCATCTCCCCGGCCAGCGGTGCTCCCGTTTCCTTCATCTTGGCCTTGATCAGCGAATGTCCGGTCTTCCAGATCACCGGCTCGAGTCCCGCTTGAGTCAGGGCGCCGGCCAGCACGTCGGAGCACTTCACGTCGAAGATCACCGGGTGTCCCCCACCCCGCCGATCGGCGAGCTCCCGCCCCAGGAGTACGAGGAGTTGGTCCCCGTAGACAATGGTGCCGTTCTCGTCCACCGCGCCGATCCGATCGCCGTCGCCGTCGAAGGCAATGCCCAACTCGGCCCCTGTGCGTCGCACGGTGTCCTGGAGATCCGTGAGGTACTCCGGGACGGTGGGATCCGGATGATGGTTCGGGAACGTCCCGTCCGACTCACAGAACAGCGGCACGACGTCGGCCCCGAGTCGGTGCAGCACCGTCTCCGCGACGAGGCTCGCCACGCCGTTGCCGCAGTCCACCACGACCTTCACGGGCCGCGCGATCGGCCCGTTCCGGCTCACGATGGCATCGCTGTAACGACCGAGAACGGATGCGTCGGCTTCCAGCGCCCCGTCCCCTGTGTCCAGCGCATCGTCCGAGATCAGTCGGTGCAACTCCTGGATATCCTCGCCGTGGAGCGTCGCGCCGGCCGAAACCATCTTGAACCCGTTGAACTCGGGCGGGTTGTGGGATCCCGTCACCTGGATTCCACCATCGACCGAAAGCTCGTGGAGCGCGAGGTACAGGGCGGGCGTCGGGAGAACCCCGACATCGACCGCCGTGCCACCTGCCCGCGCGATGCCATCTCGCACGGCGCTGGCCAGCATCGTGCCCGACGGGCGGTTGTCGCGGCCCACGGCAAGGCGAGGAGCCCTCCCGATGCGGCCGCGTGTCACGGTGGCCACCGATCGGCCGACGGCGTGGGCCAGCGGGGCCGTCAGCTGGTCGCCAACGACACCTCGAATGTCGTACTGCCGAAAGATTACGCTCGGTATGTCCATGGATACCTCAGGAAGGGCTCGTGCGGGCTAGCGAGCCCACTCGACATTCAGCGGGAAACCGTGACCAGCACTGCCGGACGAAGCTGCCGGCCCTCCTCTTTAGCCAGGTCTAGCACCGCGTTGGGCCAGACACCGAACAGGAGCAGCAGCATGGCGGTGACCCCGATGACCCATCGCACCGCCCCGACTGCTCGGGTCTCCACGTGCGCGGTGTCGGAGACCGGGTCCTTCATGTACATCGCCATGATCACCGGCAAATAGTAGCCCGCCGACAGGATGCTGGCGCCGACGAGCACGACGGCCAGCTTGAACTGATCCGCCTGCACGGCAGCGGAGAGGATGTACCACTTCCCGATGAAGCCAGCCGTGCCGGGGAAGCCGAGTAATGACAGCATGAAGACCGTCATCGCGAAAGCGAGCCATGGTCTGCGCGATCCGAGCCCGTTGAAGTCGTCGATGCGCGTGTCCCGCTCCCCACCCCGTCCCACCACTGTAAGAATGGCGAACGCACCGACCGTCATCAGCGTGTAGACCAGGACGTAATACAGCAGGGCCGCCGTGCCCAGATCCGTGCCGCTGGTGACCGCAACAAGCAGATACCCGGCGTGACCGATCGAGCTGTACGCGAGCATCCTCTTGAGTCGCCGCTGGGCGAGGGCGATGACGTTGCCGACGACCATGGTGATCGCCGCCAGCCACCACACGGCCTCAGTCCACACCGAATCCATCGGAGCCAGCGCCTGGACGAGGATGCGCATCAGCGCCGCAAACGCCGCCGCCTTCACGGCCGCAGCCATGAACGCCGTGACCGGTGTCGGCGCCCCGTCATACACGTCCGGCGTCCACATGTGAAATGGCACAGCGGCGACCTTGAACCCGAACCCCACCAACAGCATCGCGATCCCGGCAATGAGCATGACGTCAGTCTGCAGGCCCATTGCCGAGATCTGAACGTAGACGAGCGTGAGGTTGGTCGTTCCCGTTGCGCCGTAGATGAGCGCGATGCCATACAGGAGAAACGCGGACGCAAAGGCCCCGAGGAGGAAGTACTTGAGCGCCGCCTCCGCGGCGAAGATGCTCCTGCGATTGATGCCAGCAAGGACGTAGACCGCCACCGACATGAGCTCGAGACCGAGGAAGATCACCACGAGATCTGCCCCGCCCCCCATGAACATCATCCCGATGGTGGCGAGGAGAATGAGCAAATAGTATTCCGGCACGAGGATGCTCTCTCGCCGCAGGTAGTGCATCGAGATGGCCACAGCGAGAATCGCCCCGATCAGGAACACGGCCGCCGTCGCGTACCGAAATCCGTCCAGGGCGATCATGAGCTCCAGTCCCTCGGGCTCCGGTCCGCGGAGCCAATACAAAATGACCAGCGCGAGGGTCACGACCAGACCGGCGAGCGAGAGCCGTCCGACGAGTTGTTGATCTTCGGCACTCCGGTGTTGCCACGCCACCACCAGGAGGAGCAGCAGCACCCAGCCCGTGAGAAACACTTCGGGCAGCAGGGCCACGAGCAATCCCGACGCTTCGCTCAGATCGACGTAGGCAGGGATCATCGAACCACCTCGGCAGCGCGCGCGGGGGTGGTCGTGGCCTCGGGCCCCCTGATCTGCTCCACCAAGGCTTGCGCCGACGCCTCCACCCGTCTGAGGAACGGCGCCGGATAGAGACCGATCCACAGGATGCACACGATGAGCGGAACGAGGACCAGCAGCTCCCGCGCCGAGAGGTCTCGCATGCGCTCATGCTCCGGATTGTCGAGCTTGTTGTAGATGAGACGTTGAAGCGCACGCAGGAGGTAGGCGGCGGCGAAAATCACTCCCGTCGCCGCAACCACCGTCGCCCACGGGAACGTCCCAAAGGACCCCACCAGGACGAGGAATTCACCGATGAAGCCGTTCGTGCCAGGCAGTCCGATCGACGAGAGTGAGACGATCGTCAACGTGGCCGCCAGTGCCGGTACGACCCGGGCAATCCCGCCAAACGCCGCGATTTCCCGAGTGTGGGCGCGCTCGTACAACATCCCGGCGAGGAAGAACAGTGCACCCGTCGAAATCCCGTGGCTGATCATGATGATGATCGCGCCCTCGACACTCTGGAGCGAGAGCGCCCAGATCCCGAGCATGACGAAGCCCAGATGGCTGATGGAGGAGTACGCCACCAACTTCTTGAAATCGGGTTGGACCATGGCGACAAGCGCGCCGTAGATGATGCCGGTCACCGCGAGCACGACGACCACGGTCTGCACGGTTGGATGGAACGCCACCCCAGGGAAGAACGGCACGGCGAACCGGAGGAAGCCGTATGTCCCCATCTTCAGGAGGATACCGGCCAGGATGACTGAGCCAGCGGTGGGTGCCTCCACGTGGGCATCCGGCAACCACGTGTGGAACGGGAACATCGGCACCTTGATGGCGAACGCCAGGAAGAACGCCCCAAAGAGCCAGAACGCCCATCGCTCCACACTGCCCACGTTGTCCAGGAGGTGACTGTACGCGAATGAATACTCTCCGGTTGCCCGCCCCACGACGGAGTACATCACCAGGATCGCCACAAGCATGAGCAGCGATCCGACGAAGGTGAACAGGAAGAACTTGATGGCCGCATACAGCCGGCGCGGCCCGCCCCACACCCCGATGAGGAAGTACATCGGGATGAGCATGATTTCCCAGAACACGTAGAAGACGAACAGATCGAGCGCCACGAAGACGCCGAGCATTCCGGTCGTGAGCACCAGCAGGAGGGCGTAGTACGCTCGCTGCTTCTCCTTGATGTAGTTCCAGCTTCCAAGCACTGCGAGCGGCATCGTGAACGTCGTGAGCAGCACCATGAACAGCGAGATCCCGTCGAGCCCGAGGCTGAACATGATCCCCCACCCTGGGATCCAGGGATGCGTCACTTGGAACTGCATGGCCGCCGTCCCCGGATCGAACATCCACCAGAGCGGCACGGAGAGCAGGAATTCTACCAGGGTCCCGACCAGCGCCACGCGCTTCGCCGCCGCCTCCGGACTCAACAGCACGGCCAGCGCCGCGAGAACCGGGAACGCCAGCAGCAGGTCCAGGATCCACTCGCCGTATATCATCACTTCACCGTAGCAGGGCGCGGAGCACGAGGATCGAGCCCAACACGAAGAAGAACACGTAGGTCGCGACTCGACCGGACTGGAGTCGACTTCCGATCCACCCGACGGCACGTGCCGTCTTCGCCGAGCCGTTCACGAGCACACCATCGATGACCCCGACGTCCACGACCTTCCAGAAGGTGCGCTCGGAGAGCCACATGATCGGTCGTATCACGAGGGCATCGTAGATCTCATCCACATACCACTTCCGCAGCAGAATCCTCTGCAGCCCGGACTCCGGCGTTGCGAGGCTCGCCGGTTGGAGCAGTGCCGGCTTGAGGAAATTCCACGCCCCGAGGATACCAGCCGCGGCGATCAGGGTCGCGAGTCCCAGGAGCGCCCATTCCGTCGCGCTCGCGAGATGGAACTCCGGGAGATAGGCGGTGCTCCCCTCGGTCACCGGCTCCAGGAAGTGGTGCAACCACCCGCTCCCGGGAAGGACGGCGGGGAGGTTCAACACTCCGGCCACGACGCTCCCGATGCCGAGAAAGAGCAATGGTCCTGTCATGACCCACGGGGCCTCGTGAAGGTGCCGTTCCTCCTCCTCGCCGGTACGCGTCGGACCGTGGAACGTGTACAGCATCATCCGCGTCATGTAAAACGCGGTGAGCAGCGCAGCCACCGCCCCGACGATCCACAGCACATAGAAAACGCCGGCCTCCTGACCTCGGGCGAAGGTCATGGCGAGGATCTCGTCCTTGGAGAAGAACCCCGAGAAGCCGGGCACCCCGGCGATGGCGAGCGTGGCGATCCACATCAGCGCCGCCGTCCACGGCATGTAGCGCCGTAGGCCGCCCATGTTACGCATGTCCTGCGCGTCGTCGTGCCGGTGAGTCGCATGGAACGCGTGGTGCAGCGCGTGGATCACGCTGCCCGAGCCCAGGAACAGAAGCGCCTTGAAGAACGCATGGGTTGTCAAATGGAAAATGCCTGCTGCGTACGCGCCGACCCCCACGCCCATGAACATGTACCCGAGCTGAGAGATGGTCGAATACGCCAGCACCTTCTTGATATCCCACTGCTTGACGGCAATGGTCGCGGCAAACAGCGCGGTCGCGGCACCCGTGGCCGCCACCACCAAACTGGAGACCGGGGCCATGGCAAACAGCACGTTCGCCCGGGCCACCAGATACACACCCGCCGTTACCATGGTGGCGGCATGGATCAGCGCGGAAACGGGTGTCGGGCCGGCCATGGCGTCCGGGAGCCACGTGAACAACGGGATCTGGGCTGACTTCCCCGTGCATCCCATGAACAGCGCCAACGTGATGAGCGTGATCGTGGTCCCGCCCACGGCAAACAACTGTGGCGCCTCTTCGAACACCGTGACGAACGACAGGCTGCCGGTCGCGTGGAAGATCATGAACATCGCCACGAGGAATCCAAAGTCCCCGATACGGTTCATGATGAAGGCCTTCTTGCCCGCATCGGCGAATGGCTTGTTCTCGTACCAGAAGCCGATCAGGAGATAGCTGCACAGGCCAACACCTTCCCATCCAACGAACATCACCGGGAAGCTGGCGCCGAGCACCAGGATCAGCATGAAGAAGACGAAGAGATTCAGATACGCGAAGTACCGGGGGTAGCCCGGGTCTTCGCGCATATAGCCGATGCTGAAGATGTGGATCAAGGTGCTGATGCCCGTCACCACCAACATCATCACCGTTGACAGTTGGTCGACCTGCAGCGCCGCGTCGATCTGCAGGCTCCCCGCCGGCATCCAGGACCATAGGGTCAGCACGTAGGGATGCCCGTGCGGCGGGTGTGCGACCACCCCGCCGGTCACCACCAGCGCGACGACGAACGACAGTGCGAGTACACCGACTCCGACGGCACTCACAACCCGCTTCGCGTCGGGCCGCACGAAGCTCAGCGTGCCGTTCACCAGGAAGCCGAGGAACGGCAAGACGATGACCAGCCACACCCACCCCACGGACGCCGGCATCAGCCCCTCAGCAGGTTGAGCTCAGTGACATTGAGCGAATTCTTATGTCGATAGATCGCAATCATGATGGCGAGCCCGACCGTCGCCTCCGCCGCCGCGACAGCCATCACGAAGAAAACGATCACCTGTCCCTCTCGGCCGAGCTGCTGCGCGAGCGCGATGAATGAGAGGTTCACCGCGTTGAGCATGAGCTCGATGCACATAAAGACGATGATCGCGTTCCGGCGGATCAACACGCCCGCCACGCCAATGCTGAACAGAATCAGCGAGACCGTGAGGGAGGGTCCGAGTAGCATCAGAGCCGCCTCTTGGCCAGTACCACCGCCCCGACAATCGCCGCGAGCAGCAGCACCGACGTAATCTCAAAGGGCACCAGGAACACCCTGAACAAGGATTCGCCGATCATTCCCACCGCTCCCTGCTCCGCGGCGAGCTGGGATACCGATTCGGCGCCGAGCCGCACGTCGGCTGATGGACCCGCCCGGCTCAGCACCCAGAGCTCGGCTGCGAGAACCACGGCAATTGCCGCCATCACGAGGCGTCCCACCCAGCCCACCATATCGCTCGAACTCGCTCGTCCCACATTCAGCAGCATGATTACGAACAGAAACAGCACCATGATGGCGCCCGCGTAGACCAGCACCTGCATCGCGGCAATGAAGTGCGCGTCCAGAAGCAGGAACATGACGGCAAGGGCGAACATGGTGCTCACGAGCCAGAGGGCGCTCGCAACGGGACTCCGTCTGGTGATGCAGAGGAACGCCGAGGCGATGGCGACCACCGCGGTGATCCAGAACACGATTTCGACGTGTGTCACGGTCACTCACCTTTGGGATCCGAGGGATCCCAGAGTGTCGACACGGGATGCGTCTGCGCACAGAGTCGCTCCAGGTCGTATACGAAGCGCTCCCGCTCGTATTCCGCGTTCTCGTAGTGCACGCCGACGTGAATCGCTTCTTCCGGACACACCTCCTGACAATAGCCGCAGAAGACACACCGGAATTCGTCGATCTCGTAGATCAGCGGATATCGATGGCCCACCTCGTCTTCGCCCGGGACCAGCTTGATGCAGTTCGCCGGGCAGATCTGTGGGCAGAGCCCGCAGGCCACACACTTCGCCCGACCCTGCTCGTCCGTGAGCATGCGGTGTGTGCCTCGCCACCGCGGTGACAGCGACCAGTCGTCCGTGGACCGTTGCTCGGGGTACTGCATCGTGAATTTCTTCTGCAACAGATGGCGGAACGTCATCGCCATGCCCTTGAGCGCAGCCCGCAGGTAGCTGATCTCCCGCTCCGGCCGCTTGACCACCACGACGCGTATCGCCATCACACGCTCCCTTCGCGGGTCAGGCGCTGCCCCCAAATGATACGGTTTCGATCGAGCCCCCACAGGATGGCGAGCAGGAGCACCACGTTCACGCCGAACAGAGCCACCACGTAGGTCCGACCGAATGCCAGGCCCGCCGTGTCGAAGGCCCAGACGGCCGTTGCCAAGATCATGATGTACGTCAGCACCAGCGGCAGCATGACCTTCCATCCCAGCGCCATCAGTTGATCGAAACGGAAGCGCGGGAGCGTCCACCGAATCCAGATGTAGCACAGAATGAAGAAGAACGTCTTGGCCAGGAACATCGCGAGCGTAGCCAGCGACACGATCACCGACGGTTCCCCCTCGTCCCAGGATCCCGGGATGTCCCACCCACCGAAGAACAGCGTGGCCATGAGCGCCGACATGGTGACCAGGGCCCCGTACTCCGCAAGGAAGAAGGTGGCGAAACGCATGGAGCTGTACTCCGTATGGTACCCGCCTACGAGCTCGCCCTCGGCCTCCGGGAGATCGAACGGCAACCGGTTGTTTTCAGCGAGCGCCGAGATCGCGAACAGCACGAAGCCCACCGTCAAGGCGAGGATGAACCAGAGGGAGTCCTGTTGCAGCCGGACCAGCTCCGTCAACTTGACGTTCCCACCGACGAGCAGCACGGGCACCAGACTCATCCCCATGGCGATCTCGTAGCTTACCATCTGCGCGCTGGAACGCAGCCCGCCGAGCAACGAGTACTTGTTTCCCGACGACCAGCCTGCGAACACGATGCCATATACGGCGAGGCTGGAAATCGCGAGAATGAAGAGGAATCCGATGGGCAGATCCGCGATCACCATCGAGACCGGTCCCACGTGGACGAATCGACCGAGCACAGGGAGCGTGAAGTCGAAGGACACCGGCAGCGGTGCGGCAAACGGGATGACAGCGAACAGGAGCAGCGACGGTACGAATGCCATCGCTGGCGCCAAGATGAAGAGGGTGCGATCGGCCTGGCCTGGCAGCAGCTCTTCCTTGACGAAGTTCTTGATGCCGTCGGCGATGGGCTGGAACAGCCCGAACGGCCCCACGCGGTTCGGTCCGATGCGATTCTGGATCCAGGCCGCCACCCGCCGCTCCAGCCAGGTGACGAAGGCGATGATCAGAAACAGCGTCCCGAAGGCCACTGAGACCTTGATGCCGCTGACCAACAGGAACCCCTTCAGCTCTGGGGTCATGCAGTCACCTCCGCCGCGGTCCCGTTCCCCACCCGGACCCCCTTGAGACCCAAGCTTCCGTAGGACATCCCGTCGAAGGCGCGTTCCTTGGCAGCCAAGATCTCGAACGCCTCGGCCGCGCTCCCAAGCGGTTCACCGCGACCGAGCTCCGCCAGCAACTCGCTCAAGATCCACCACGCCGGTCGCGCCATCCCGGGACCCGACTTGGCCTGGAGATACCGCTGTACCCGACCGTCCCGGTTGACAAAGGATCCATCCTCTTCGGCGACGTTGGTCACCGGGAGCACAACGCGAGCCGAGCGCGCCACGTCCGGTAGGGCCCTACCCAGGTAGATCAAATTGCCGCTGCCCTTGAGCATGTCACTCGTGACCCCATCCAGATCCTCGTCCAACACAACGACCACCGCGGCCTGCCTGGCAGCCTCGAGGGCGCGATCGAACGATTCCTCGTATCCGAGCAACGTCGCACCGGCGACGTTTGGGGCGCGCTCGCTCCGAAGCGACAGCCCCGCGATCCCCGCTAACGGCTGCTCGCCATCCGCCCGTTCCACACGGAACGCCGCGGTCATCGTGAATCCGTCGAGGACCGCCTTGAGGAGGTACAGCGCCTCGGTCGACGCCGAAGGCGACACGAGCGCCACGGCCGTGCCGCTCGATCCCTTTAGAATCTGGGCGGCCCGCGCCAGCGTGTGATCCCAGTCGGCCGCCACGAGTGCGCCACCTTCGGCCACGAGCGGGGCTTCGATCCGGTCCCCCCGATTCATGGCTCGATAGGTCTGCCGCCCGTGGTCGCACATGAAGTACTTGTTGACCTCGGCATTGGGCCGCGGACGGACCCGGACCACCGAATGGGCCCGCGTGTCGAGGTTCACGTTGCAGCCCTGAGAGCACCCCGTGCACACACTCGGCGTGTGATCCAGCTCCCACGCGCGCGCCTTGTGCAGGAAGTCCTTCGACAGCAGCGACCCCACGGGACACAGGTCCACCACGTTCCCCGCCCACGGATGGTCGAGCTGCCGTTGCGGATGGATCCCGATGTAGGCGCGGTCTCCTCGCTCACTCACGTTGAGCACGTGCTCGCCGGCCACGTGGTCCATGAACCGAACGCAGCGCGTGCAGAGGATGCACCGGTTGGGAACGTACAGCACGTCCCCGCCGAAATCTTCCACCGGATTGAAGCGCTTCGGATATGTCGGAGAGTACCGTGTGCGGGCTCGGCCCTCCTGGAACACATAGTTCTGTAGCTCGCACTCGCCCGCTTGATCGCAAATCGGACAGTCGAGCGGATGATTGATGAGCAAGAACTCCAGCACACCCTGCCTGGCGTGCTTGGCCTGCTCGGACTCGTTGACCCGCACCGTCTGACCTTCGGCCGCGGGGGTTGCACAGCCGATCTGCAGCTTCGGCACCCCCTCGATCTCGACGAGACACATTCGGCAAACGCCGGCCACCGGCAGTCCTGGGTGATAGCAGTAATGGGGAATCAAGACGCCGGCCTGTTTCGCCGCCTCGAGGATGGTGGTCCCTTTGGGGACCGTGATCTCCATCCCGTCGATGGCCAGTGTCACCCGTTCCTGATCGGCCATCCCCACCTCACACGAGCGCGACGGCAGGCTGCCGCGCGCCCTTGATATACGCTTCGAACTCGCCGCGGAACTTCTGCACGGCGCTCCCCACCGGCGCAGCGCAGGAGTCGCTCAGGACGCAGATCGTCTTCCCCGTCATCATCTCGCCCACGTCCAGCAGGAGATCGAGATCCTGCATCTCGCCTCGCCCCGACAGGATCTTCTGGAGAATCCGAACCGTCCACGCCGTGCCCTCCCGGCATTGCGTGCACTGCGCACAGGACTCATGCGCATAGAACTTCGCGATGCGCATCATTTGATAGACCATGTCAGCCGTATCGTCGAACACGATCATGCCGCCCGAGCCAAGCATGGTGCCCGCGGCAACGCAGCCCTCGTAGTCGAGGACACAGTTCTCGGCCTCTTCGCGATCCAGCACCGGCACGGACGATCCACCGGGAATGACCGCCTTGAGGGTCCGGCCTGGACTCATGCCGCCGCAGAGATCGTAGATCAGATCCTTCATGGGGAAGCCCATCGTGATCTCGAAATTCCCGGGTCTCGCGACGTGACCACAGACACTCATCAGCTTCGTCCCCGTGCTCTTGGGGCTCGAGAGGCTCAGCGACTTATACCACTCCGCCCCGCGCGTCATTATGTGAGGCACCGAGCCGAGCGTCTCGACGTTGTTGATCGTCGTGGGCATCCCGAAGACTCCGACAGCCGCCGGGAACGGCGGTCGGATTCGGGGGTTCCCGCGCTTGCCCTCGATTGAGTTCATCAGCGCGGTTTCCTCGCCGCAGATGTACGCACCTGCCCCGCGATGGATGTACATGTCGATGGACGTGCCCGAGCCCAAGGCCTTCCGACCCAGCACGCCCTTGGCATAGGCCTCGTCCAGCGCTTGCTGCATGACCGCGATTGCCTCGGTGAACTCGCCGCGAATGTAGACGTAGACCACCTCGGCTCGTATGGCGTGCGCGGCGATGGCGCACCCTTCGATCAGCGCGTGGGGCGTCCAGCGCATGATCTCGCGGTCCTTGAAAGTTCCGGGTTCCGACTCGTCGGCGTTACAGCATAGGTAATGACGCTTGCTCTTCTGCTTCGGCATGAAGTCCCACTTCACCCCGGCAGGGAAGCCGGCCCCACCCCGCCCGCGCAGCCCGGACGCCTTGACCTCGTCGATCACCGCCTGAGGTTCCATTCCCAGCGCCTGCTCCAGAGCCCGGTAGCCGCCCCGTTTGACCCAGCCGTCATACGTCCGCGCGTCTGAATCGCCAAAATGCTCGCTGAGAACGAGTGTTTCCCTTGGATGTGGCTTATGCGGGTAGCCCATTAGGCCCGTCCCTCCAACGACGCACCCCACCGCGGATGGGCTGCACCCACAGCCGGTCGGCTCGATCGCGTCGGCGTCACCGGTAGCGCTCCAGAAGGTCCGGCACCGTCTCGGATGTCACATTCTCGATGAAATCGTCGTTGACCAGGACAGGCGTGGCGAACCCGCATGCACCCAGACACTCCACTTCGACCACCGTGTACCTCCCGTCCTTGGAGGTGGCCCCGAGCTCACCGCATCCCGTGTGTTGAAGGAACGCCTCGACAACACCCTCCGCACCGCAGATGTTGCAGGGGGTCGTCGTGCACACCTGAATGAAGTATTTCCCGACCGGGTGCTGGTGGTACATCGTGTAGAATGTCACCACGCCCTTGACGTACGCCGGTGTGAGTTCCAACACGTCCGCTACCTCGGCCATCGCCTGATCGGACACCCATCCGTGCGCCTCTTGCACCATCCAGAGGGCCGGCAACAGTGCGGCCTGTTTGGTTGGATACCGCTTCATGATCTCGTCGAGACGCGCCCGCCGCTTTCCGTCAAAGACGGACTCGTGAGTGCTCGCATCATGCATGGTCAGTGCGTCGACTCCTCGCAGCCCCCGACCGCCTCAGCGGTCGATCTCTCCCATCACGATGTCCACGCTGGCGTTGATGGCGATGAGGTCGGCAAACAGATGCCCCTCGGCCATCTTCGGCAGCGCGGCGATGTTGAGGAACGAAGGCGGGCGAATCCGCCACCGCACCGGCTTGGCCGTCCCGTCAGAAACGAAATAGTAGCCAAGCTCTCCCTTCCCGTTCTCGATCGCCGTGTACACCTCACCGACCGGGGCCGGCACGCCTTCCATGACCTGCTTGAAATGGAAGATCATGGCCTCCATGTCCGACATCGCGGTGCTTTTCGGCGGCAAGATGACGCGGGGGTCATCGACATTCAGCGCACCGTCCGGAAGCCGGTCCAACGCCTGCTCCAAGATCCGGACGGACTGCCGCATTTCTTCCATCCGAACGAGATACCGATCGTAGACATCGCCGTGCTCGCCGATGGGCACCTCGAAGTCGTAGGTCTCGTAATCGAGGTACGGCCGGTCCTTGCGAACGTCGTACGGGACGCCGCTGGCGCGGAGCATGGGGCCGGAAAGGCCGTAGTTGATCGCCTCCTCTCCGGTCATGATGCCGATGCCCTGCAAGCGGGCAATCCAAATGCCGTTCCTCGTGAGGAGACGGTCGACCTCGTCCAGCACGCCCGGAAAGGCCTGGCAGAACTCCCGGAGCTTCGGCTCGAAGCCATCGGGCAGATCGGCCATCATACCGCCGACGCGCGCGACGCTGGTCGTGAGCCGGGCACCGGTCCACGCTTCCTGCAGGTCATAGACCTTCTCCCGCTCCTGGAAGGTCCAGAGAAACGGCGTAAAGGCGCCGATGTCGACCGCCGTGGTACCGAGCCACACGAGATGTGAGATGATTCGGCTCAACTCGCACGCGATGACCCGGAGCACTTGGCACCGCTCGGTGACCTCGATGCCCATGAGCTGCTCGGCCGCCATGGCCAGGGCGACGTTGTTCGCCATGGGGGCCAGATAGTCGGTGCGATCGGTCAGCGGGATGATCTGGTTGTAGTGCCGATACTCCCCGAGTTTCTCGAACCCGGAGTGAAGGTACCCGATGTGCGGGACCACGCGGGTGACCACCTCACCATCCAGCTCCACGACGAGGCGAAGCACGCCATGCGTAGCGGGATGCTGCGGTCCCACGTTGAGCAGCAGCCGCTCGGACGAGAAGTCCGGCTCCGGGCCCGGGCCCTCGGCGACACCGATCGGGACCCGGATCGGGCGCCCCTCGGCATCCATGCCCGGAGTGGCGAGGTCAAGGGCGACAGTCCGCTTGTCAGCCATCGTCGCTCTCACCCGGCTCGGCGATCAGCCCGCGCTCGCCCCGCTCGAGCCGCTCCCGCATGTCGCCCGGCAAGTCATCCTGCAGCTGGGCGGCGGACAGCTCTTCCAGCGAGTAATGGGCCTCCGGGTTTGCCGCGAGCGCCTGCCGCACCTGTTCGGCCCGTGAGAACCGGCCCCGCAAAGGAAAGTCCTTTCGGAGCGGGTAGCCCTCCTTGTACGTCTCCCACATCAGCAGGCGCCGCAGGTCGGGATGCTCGCGGAACGTGATCCCGAACATGTCGTAGACCTCACGCTCGAGCCAGTCAGCCGCGCGCCAGATCGGTACCACGGAATCGACCTCGAGCGGCTCGTCATTCAGCAGCTCCATTTTCACCCGCAACTCAGCCCCTCGCCACAACGATCGGAGCTGGTACACCACCTCGAGCGGTCTCTCGGCATCGCGATACTCGACTGCCGTGAGGTCGACCAGG
The DNA here is from genome assembly GCA_029863245.1 of Gemmatimonadota bacterium. Taxonomy (GTDB): domain Bacteria; phylum Gemmatimonadota; class Gemmatimonadetes; order Gemmatimonadales; family GWC2-71-9; genus JAOTVV01. Next base: position 40,733 of record JAOTVV010000002.1, on the reverse strand, counting down.
TACTCGTAGTGCTCGTCCGGGCTTTCCTTCAGCCAGCGAAGAACCGTTCGCAGCTCCGTGGCGTCGACGTACACGACCGTCTGCCCACATGACACGAACGCGCGCCCGATTGTCGTTCCGAACGCGCGCCGCAGGGAGTCGACGGTGGGGTTCACGGTCTCTAGGCCGAGCGGGTTTGGTGAATGGAGTTACCGAACGGCTCCGACAACTCGTCGATTAGGCGCGCGGGAATCTGGAGATCGCCCTGCTTGAAGACGCGTTCCCGTCGGAGGGCCGGATCGGCAATGGTCTCACCTCGCACCTTCTTGTGCAGGAGGAGAATGCCGTACAGAAGTCCCTCCGGACGCGGTGGGCACCCAGGTACGTACACGTCCACCGGCACCACGGTATCGATTCCCTGCACCATCGCGTAGGTGTCAAAGATCCCCCCGGAGGACGCACACGCGCCCATGGAGATCACCCACTTGGGCTGGGGCATCTGCTCGTAAATGCGGCGGATGACCGGCGCGAGCTTGAACGGCAAGCGGCCCGCACACAGCAACACGTCCGCCTGTCGAGGGGTGTATCCCAACCGCTCCATCCCGAACCGCGAAATGTCAAACCGGCTAGCGGCGGTGGCCATGAACTCGATGGCGCAGCACGCCGTGCCGAACGGCATGGGCCACATGCTGTTCGACCGCGCCCAGTTGACCAAGAAGTCGAGTCGGGTCGTCACCCAGTTGGGCGAGACCTGACCGACGATCGTCCGATCGGGCCTCCCCGCGGCGGGCGGGACCGCGCCTGGCGACGGCGTCAATTCCATTCCAGCGCCCCCCGCTTCCACACATAGATGAACCCGACGAGCAGAATGACCACAAACACCAGCATTTCCAGCAAACCGAACAACCCGAGTTGGCGGAAGGACACTCCCCACGGAATCATGAAGACGGTCTCAATATCGAATACGATGAACAGCACCGCGATCAGGTAGAACTTCACGCTGAACCGCCCCCGGGTCCCGCCGAGCGGGGGCATGCCCGACTCGTATGGCGTCTTCTTCGTCGGGGTCGCGCGTTCGGGAAGGGTGATGTGTGACAGGCCGATGATGGCTACGGCCGTGAAGACGACCAGGCCGATGAGCATCGCGAGCGGTATGTATTCCTGCAGCACTTCGCCGTGCTCCCCCTTGAATTTCCGGTGTTGTGGCGGAGGGAAGTTACCTAGCGCTCCAAACGGGTGTCAAGCAAGCTAAGCTGGCAAACGAGCACTGCTTACGTATCTTTCTGTGGCTTACCCCCGGGCGGGAGATGCCGCACGGTGCTCGGACCCAAACCTCGATGCACGACGAGGGTGTGCATGGCCATCAAGTCGGATCGCTGGATTCGTCACATGGCGCGGACCGCGCAGATGATCGAGCCGTTCGGTGATTCGCAGGTCGGCGAGGGCGTGATCAGCTATGGCGTCTCCTCTTATGGATACGACATGCGGGTGGCACGAGAATTCCGGATCTTCACGAACGTGCTGTCGGCCATCGTCGACCCGAAGGCCTTCGACCAGCGCTCGTTTGTGGAGTTCGAGGGCGACGTCTGCATCATCCCTCCCAATTCGTTCGCGCTCGCGCGGTCGGTGGAATATTTCCGCATCCCCCGAAACGTGCTTACGCTTTGCGTCGGGAAGAGCACCTATGCCCGATGCGGGATCATCACGAACGTCACGCCCTTCGAGCCCGAGTGGGAAGGCCACGTGACACTCGAGATCTCGAACACGACTCCGTTGCCCGCCAGGATCTACGCGGAGGAGGGCATCGCGCAAGTTCTGTTTTTCGAAGCGGACGACGTCTGTGAAGTGTCGTACGCGGATCGGAGCGGCAAGTACCAGGCACAGCGTGGCGTCACGCTGCCACGGATCTGACGGGGCCTCCCATGGCGTTGGTTCGGTGTCCGACTCACAAGATCCCCTACAACGATGAGAACCCTCGCGGCTGCCCTGCATGTGCCCGCGAAAAGGGGGGCGCGGATCAGTCGGACGTCATGAGGGAACTGGCTCGTGTGTCGCGCTCGGCGCGTGGTAACGACCAGAAAGCCCTCCCGGAGCCGCTCAAGGATCAGCCGCAGCTGGCGTGGACCATCACGCCTCAGCCCAAGGAGGCAGCCGACTCTCGGGGGCCCCTGACCCGGCTGCTCGACACGTTGCGCGAGCGGCGCGCGCTTGGCATCGCCGTGGCGCTGCTGCCCGTTCTCCTTGTCGTGGCGATCGCCACCAGCGGGCCGCGCTTCGTCCCTGCCATCGATCCGCCCCCCTTCGAGAGCAGTGTGCGGCCGCTCCCGATCGAGCCAGGTCAACCGATCTCCACCGTGTTCGCATTGCTGGGTACGCAGGCGCCGCGGAGCGTCCCTGGCGCGGCGCGCCTGGCGCGCTATTCCTATGGAACGGACCTCTACATCGACGCCATCAACGATCGCGTCTACGCGATCACCGTGGGCGTAGCCAACCGGACATGGCGTGGCCTGAGCGTGGGGGCCCCCGAGCGCACCGTCACCGGCACATTGGCGTTGCTCGGGGTCGTCAGACAGGACGAGGCTGCCTCGGCTCCGCCTCCGCTGGAGGTCTCGGGATATCGCGTGTACCAGTCGCTGGACAGCCGACCCCGTCGCCTGCTCCGGGTCGAGGTGCGTCCTCCCAACGGCTGCTTCGACGCGGAGATCGATCTTCGACCGCAGACCGTTGGCTTGCTCCTCAAGGGCGACGAGCGCTACGCCGTGCTCGGGAAGGGCAGCGACGTCGAGCCCGAATGGGTGGCAACCCAGATCCGCGTGGTCGACCGCGGAGTCGCCGGACCCTTTGGAAGCGCGATCTGCTTCTGACGGACCGGGACGAGAACCCACCAGTGGCGAGACCCATGGAAACGAATCGAGCACCCCAATCCGAAGCACGAAACCCCTGGTGGCTCGCGGTGCGGGTCATCGACGAGCCCGTCGAGGTCTTCAAGCAACTGGCACAGCGTCCTCGGGCTCTGATTCCCCTTCTCCTCATCGTGGTGACCTTCGGGATCGTGGGATTCGGGACCCCTGACTCGATCCTGCGGGAACGGGCCCAGGAACAGGTTCGTGTGCTGGATCAGCGCGCCCCCGATCGGCTCACCGAAGAACGACGTCTTGAGATACTGGAGGGGGCCGGCAGCGTGAGGAACCGGGCCCTGATTGCTGGAGGCGGGACGGTCGTCAGTCTGTTCTCGCTCGCCCTCGTGGCTGTGGTGCTCCTGTTGGTGTTCAATGCCTACGGCAGCGCGCCGCTCAAGTTCAAAGACGAATTCGCCATCGCCGCGCACGCCTACGTGCCCCAGCTCATTGGGCTCGTGCTCATCTTCGTGCTGCAGCGCTTTGCCGGCTTCACCGATCTCCAGCTCTCCCTGGGCTTCCTCTTCGACGAAGGCTTCCTGCATCACCTCGGCGTGCAGTTCACCCCCTTCGGCGCCTGGAACGCCTGCCTGCTGGCCCTTGGCAATCAGATTCGCATCGGTGCCAAGAGCCTTCGCGGGCCGCTGCTCATCGTGGGCGCGTTGTGGGTGGTCGCCAACCTGGCTTTGGCAGGTTTATCCGCTGCGGCGGGCGGGCTCGCTGGTTAGGGACGAAAGGAATCGGCCAGGATGGTCGCCGTGACGGGTCTGCTCCGAAAGCTGTTGCTCGCGGCAGCGCTGCTCGGTCTAGCCGGCGGCTGTTCCCGCGACCGCCAGGCCGAGCAGCCGGCCGAGCAGCTCATCACGGTTGCCGACGTCGGATTGCGTTCGCCCGAGTCGGTGCTCCACGACCAGGTTGCCGATCGGTATCTGGTCACGAACGTCAACGGTTCGTCGCTCGCCAAGGACGGGAACGGTTTCGTCTCGCGCCTGGCCCCGGACGGTAGCCTCGAGGCGCTGAAGTGGATCGATGGCACCACCCCAGACGTGACACTGCACGCTCCGAAAGGCATGGCCATCCGCGGCGACACGCTGTTCGTCGCGGACATCGACGCCGTCCGCCTGTTCGATCGCGTGACCGGGGCGGCGGTCGGGAGCTGGCGTGTGCCGGGCGCCACGTTTCTCAACGACATCGCTCTCACCTCCGACGGCACGGTCTACGTCACCGACACGGGTCTCCGGGCTGGGGCCGCCGGGCTTGAATCGAGCGGCACGGACGCGGTGTATCGGTTCGATGCGTCCGGAACGCCGGAGCCCCTGGTGAGCGGCACCGCTCTGGGGGGACCGAACGGCATCGTCGTCGACAAAGAGCGGATCGTCGTGGTCACCTACCGCACCGGCCGGGTGATCCTGATCGATGCGAAAACGGGACAGATCAGCGGACTCCCCGCCCCCGAGCGTGGCCAACTGGACGGCATTGCCGTCGACGCCGACGGCAGCTACCTCATGTCGAGCTGGGAAGGGAGCGCGGTGTACCGCATGCAGGGCGGCGGACTCTACGTCACCGCCGTGACCAACGTGGAGACCCCAGCGGACATCGGCATCGACCGTAAGCGCAAGCGTCTGCTGATTCCGCTCTTTGCGGCGAACCGGGTGCTGATCCGACCACTCGCGCCGTAGCAGGGGCGCGCTCGCCGCCTGGCCCGGGTCAGCGTGCCTCGAGTGCCTTGGCCTCCTGCACGATCCGACGGACGTCCGCTAGCATCTGCTCGGCGTCGTAAACGATCCCGTCCTTGATCGTGTAGCGGACGCCGCCAACCCGAACCACCTCACCGGTGTCCTCGTCCAGCCTGACGGTGCCCGTTCCGTAAAGCACCTTGAGGTTTTCGAGAGGGTTCTCCTCGAGAACCACGAGGTCGGCGAGCAGACCGGGCTTGATGAGGCCGAACGCGATGGCCTGGTCCTTGGGAGCGTGGAGTTGTTCTGCCCCGCACAGCGTGGCCGCTCGCACTACCTCCAGAGGATGGAAGCCCGCTTCCTGTAACAGCTCCAGCTCCCTGATGAACGCGAAGCCATAGAGCTTGTAGATGAACCCGGCATCCGAGCCCGTACACACCTTCCCGCCCTGGTTCTTGTACGCCTCGAGGAAGGTCATCCACTTCTGGTAGTTCCGCCTCCACGCGACCTCGTCGCCGGTCGTCCAATCGAACCAGTAGGAACCGTGACTCTCCCGTGAGGGCTGGTAGAACTGCCATAGGGACGGCAGGGTGTACTCGTCGTGCCATGCTGCATCCCGCGCCCGCATGACGTCTCTGTTGGCCTCGTAGATCGTGAGCGTCGGGTTGAGTTGGAAGCCGAGATCGCGGAGTTCGGTGAGGACCGTATTCCAGCGCTCACTTCCCGGAGCCGCCGCTTGGGCCCACAGCCTCCCCGCTTGGCCAAACCGGTGGTATTCGTCGTTGTAGTTGTAGTCGGCGGGAAAATCCTGCACGGTGCGGTCGGCGAAGAGCGCCTCGGGCAGGCCGTACCAGTGCTCCAGGGAACCCAATCCGAGCCGGGCGGCATCGAGCGCATTCATCCGCGCCACCCCCATCTGACTGAGATGGGCTTGGGTTCCCAGCTTGTGCCGACCCGCCTCGTCGATGAGCGCGGCCATGATCTCCGGCTCGTGCGCGTCCAGCTTGAGACCGTCGATGCCCTTCTCGGCCCCCCAGCGGACCCATTCCCGGGCGCGCTCGGCCGAGTTGATGGGACCACGCTCCCACCCTGCGCCAGGCCGAGCGTACACGAAGATCCGCGGCGCCACGATCTCGTTCCTCGCGCTGCGTCGGCGCTCCGACAGCGTCCAGTCCACCCCGTTCCCCGAGCCGGGGTCGCGGATCGTCGTGACACCGTGGGCCATCCAGAGCTTGTACACATACTGGGCCGGGGTGCCCTGCCCCGTCCCCCCGATGTGCGCGTGAACGTCCACGAATCCCGGTAGCACGTACATCCCGGTCAGGTCCATCTCACGCGTCGCGTTCCCCGGTCGTCGTCGTTCCTCGATGGGGGTACCCGGTGCTCCGACACTCCGCACCTCGGCGATGCGATTCCGCTCGATCACGATGTCGACGGGCCCTCTCGGCGGAGCACCCGTCCCATCGATCACGGTCACGCCGCGCAGGATCAGCCTTTCATGCGGCCCGTCCCCTTCGTCCGCCCGCCGATCGGGCGCCGGCTCCACGGTTCTCGGTCGCTGCTCCTGGGCCACGGCGCCAGCCGTCGCGGCGATGGTGAGGGCGGCAAGCAAACACGCACCGAATCGGCCTGAATGGATCATGACACCCCCGGGAGAATGAACTAGCGAACGGTGATGGCCGGTCGGTGGCCTGGAGACCGACGATACCAGGCACGAGGTTCATGAGCAATGCGGCCACTCCCTGCGTGATACCGCCACCGGGACGGTCGTAGTAGTATCGGGGTGGGCTCGACTGCCGAGGATGCCTAGGAATGCAATCGCACCGTCGGGAACACCGCAAGAGCGAGACGCAATCGGCGCCCGGCGTCACGGTTCGTGATTTGTCGACCCACGACGATTTCGGACAGTGCGTGGCACTGCAGCGGGCAACCTGGGGTGACGATTTCCGTGAGCTCGTGCCCCCTGCCATGCTGATGATCGCTCAGAAGATGGGCGGGGTTGCCATCGGGGGCTTCGCGTCCGATGGGTCGTTATCCGGGTTCGTCTTTGGGCTGACCGGCATCCACCAGGGTGAGCTGATCCACTGGTCCCACATGCTGGCGGTGCGGGAGGACCGCAGAGACGAGGGCATGGGGCGGACGCTGAAGCTCGCCCAGCGAAACCGCGTCGCGGCCCTCGGCGTCCGGCGGGTACAGTGGTCCTTCGATCCGCTCGTGGCACGGAACGCGCACTTCAACGTGACGCTACTCGGCACCCGCGTCATCGAATACGTGGAGGATATGTATGGCGAAAGCCCCATGAGTCGCACCGACAGCATCATCGGAAGCGATCGATTGGTCGTGAACTGGCCCATCGCCGCGCCACCCGTCACCACCTCGCCCCCCAAAGCAGACGACGCGCCGCTACTGGTTCTCTCTCCCGACGGGACGACACGAACCCCACCGACGGGTCCCATGGTCCTCATTGGCATTCCACCGGACATCCAGGATCTCAAGCAACGCCATCCGAACGACGCTAGACGCTGGCGCGCCGTGACGCGGGAATGGTTCACGCACTACTTCGCTCGTGGCTACGAGGTACGCGGCTTCGCATCCGTGCCCGGAACACTCGGTGGCGCATACGTTCTCGAGCGCGATGATCGAGATCGCTGAGCTGTCGCTCCGGGAAATCTCCCTCCAACTCCGGGAGCCGTTCCACATCTCGAGCGGGTCCACCGATGTGCGCCGCGTGGTGTTGGTTCGGCTCGAGGACCGGGACGGTGTCGAGGGATGGGGCGAGTGCGTCGCCGGAGAAACGCCCCACTACTCCTCAGAAACGGTCGACACCGCATGGCTCGCGATCCGCGATTGGGTCGCACCGCGGGTCGTGGGCATTCCCCTGTCGCGTCCGGAGGAATGCCATGAGCGGCTCGACGCCGCGATCCGCGGGCATCGCATGGCGCGGGCAGCCGCAGAAATGGCCGTGTGGGACCTGGCGGCGCGGCGTGAGTCCGTGGCCCTGTCGGTCTTGCTCGGGGGCGTGCGGGATCGCGTGGCCACGGGGATCTCGCTTGGCCTTCAGCCGGATCCAGCCACGCTGGTGCGCAAGGCCATCCTTGCCAGGGATGCCGGCTATCGGCGCATCAAGCTCAAGATCGCTCCGGATCGGGACATTTCCTTCGTGTCCGCCGTCCGGGAAGCGCTCGGCGAATCCGTTCCCCTCAGTGTGGACGCCAACGCCGCCTACTCACTGGCCGATATCGACCGCCTGAAGGCGCTGGACGGACTCGACCTCACGATGCTCGAGCAGCCGTTCGACGGCGACGACCTGGTGCGGCACGCAGCGTTGCAGCGAGTGCTGCGCACGCCCATCTGTCTGGACGAGTCCATCACGTCGACGGCGCGGCTCGAAGACATGGTGACACTCGACGCCGGACGCATCGTCAATCTGAAGCCTGGGAGAGTGGGTGGGCTGACGGAGGCGCGGACGATTCACGATCACGCCGGGAGGCACCGAATCCCTGTCTGGTGCGGCGGCATGCTCGAAACCGGCGTGGGGCGGGCGCACAACGTCGCCCTCGCCTCTCTACCCCAGTTCGAGTTGCCCGGCGACCTGAGCCCGAGCGCGCGATACTGGGTCCGCGACATCGTCACACCACCGTGGACCATGGAGGACGGTACCCTTCGTGTCCCCAGGGAGCACAGCGGGATCGGGGTGGACATCGACCACGACTACGTCGACGATCTGACCACCCGCGCCGAGACGATCGGAGGCTGACGAATGGGAGTGGATCGACCCCAGCCCGCGGTGAGTGACGCCCTGTTCGAGCACATCGTCGGACTGCGCCGCAGGATGCATCGGTTTCCCGAGCGCAGCTGGGAGGAGCATCGGACCGCCGGGCTCGTGCGCGACGCGCTCGCCGACCTGGGAATCAGAACCCGTGCGGTGGCGGGAACGGGACTCGTCGCCGATCTCCCTGGACCGGACGGCGTGCCCGTCGTCGCGCTGCGGGCCGATATGGATGCCCTCCCCGTGCAGGAGGAGACCGGACTTCCGTATGCGTCGGACCGACCCGGGTTGATGCACGCCTGCGGGCATGACGGTCACACGAGCGCTCTCGTGGGGGCCGCTGCGCTGCTCACCCGGGAATCCGCGCTGCCGGCGCCGGTCAGGCTCGTGTTTCAGCCGGCAGAAGAGATTGGCGAAGGGGCGGCGGCCCTGATTGCGGCTGGCGTGCTGGACGGCGTCGCGTTTGTCTTCGCCGGCCATGTGGACGTGGGATTCCCCACCGGGACGATCGTGGTAGCAGATGGGACCGTCAACGCGTCGACGGACGAATTCACGATCGAGATCCGTGGCCCTGGTGGGCACGCCGCACGACCGCACGAGAGCATCGACCCGATCGTCGTGGCAAGTCACGTGGTGTCGTCACTGCAAACCGTGGTGTCGCGCCGGGTACCGCCGGATCGGGGCGCAGTGATCACGATCGGCCGTTTCCATGCCGGGACGGCAGTCAACATCCTGGCCTCGTCGGCCGTTCTCGAGGGTACGCTCCGGGCCCGAGACGCGGAGACGAGAGCACTGTTGCGTGCGGCGGTGCGCGAGGTGGCCACGGCAACGGCTGCTGCCCACGGGGCGGCAGCTACCGTTACGCTGCACGATGGTACCCCACCAGTGGTCAACCACCCTGCCGCGACAACGCTCGCCCGCGCGGCCGCAGTGCACGTCGTCGGCGTGGAGCACGTCGTAAGAACGCCGCTGGCCAACATGGGCGGAGAGGACTTCGGATTCTACGGGGAGCATGCTCCCGGAGCCTTCGTGCGATTCGGTGCCCGCCGGTTCGGCACCGCACCCGCCCCTGCCCACTCGGGCAGGTTCGAGTTCGACGAGCAGGCGCTAGCCGTAGCAGCGGCGTTCCTGCACCGCGTGGCCCTCGGGGCCGGTCACGCCCTCCGGACCGGAACCGCCAGCGATTTCACGCGCGCGCCGGAAGCGTAGCCGCTGGCAGTCCTGCCATCTCAGGTCAATCGGTGGTCGCCGCTCGCAGCCGCGTTGTCGGATCGCCCATGCTCCGATACTTCAGCCGTTCGATGACGGAGTCGCAGCACCCAGATGAGCAATCCGGCCGACCCCGCGATGACGCTGCCGCCCACGAGCCAATAGATTCCTCGCTCCGGTGCCGACACGCGCGCTCCGATACTTGCGCCGATCCACCCACCCAAAAATGAAGCTGCCCACACCACGGCGGGTGTGAGCAGCCAGCCGACGATCCGGATCAGTCGGCCAGAACCCACTGCGTCAGGTACGGAAGAGGATCGAGGCGAGCGCGACGTGCACGACGAGCGCCACGGCGAACGCCAGCGCCATGGTCGCGGCGGTGAACGGCACGACGCCGGCAAGGACGGCCACCACCAAGATCACCAGGGCCAAGCCCGAACTCACCCCGGCGGTGGGCACCACACCGGTGGTGCCCTTGGCGCGCCCTACGACCGCCGCGACCCAGGAGCCAAGCCAGGCCAGGACGGCCGATCCCATCCACCACACGGGGATGTACCAGAAGCCGCTTCCTCCGCCGATCGCGTCCCAGCGCCAGTGGTAGAGCTTGAGCGGGCGGAGCACCGCTGCATCGGCCACCGTGAATACCAAGGCGCCGAGCAACCCGACGAGGGCCGCCCAGGCAATGCTATCGACGTTCTGGGGCCGCACCCTGGCGGCGGGGAGATAGCTGGCGACAGCGGCGCCGACGAGCACGATACCCACCTGCACGATGGTCTCGGTGGCGCCGGAGAGGACCCGGGAGAGCAAAGAGAAGGTCGCGACACCAATGGCAGTCAACACCCCCAGGAGGATGCCACTCCCCACGATGGTGCGAACGTCGGTGCGCTCGCTGATCGGCTCAACCGCTGACGTCATCGACCCTGCCTCCGATTCTGCCCCTGTAGAAGCGGGCCAATACTCACTCGATCCAGTCGAGGGAAACTACTGTGCTGCGCGTCACCATTGGAGGCCCAGGTGTCGGGCCGCGATCCGAAGCCCGACGAGCGTGAGGTTCGGCTCCACGGCTTCGATCTCCGTGCAGTGTGGCGCCACAGTGGCGGCCAGTCCACCCGTGGCGACGACGTGCGGCACCATGGTACCGGGCCACTCGCTCTTGATGCGTCTCACAATGCCATCCACGGCATCGGCCGTTCCGAACACGACGCCGGCCCGAATGCACTCCTCGGTTCGCTTGCCGATCACGCGTGAAGGCGCGAGCAATTCGGTATCGGGGAGCTTGGCCGCCAACCGGCTCAACGATATCGCCGATGTCCGGATTCCAGGGGCGATCACTCCTCCGAGGAACTTTCCGTCCTTCGTGATGCAGTCGAACGTGGTCGCGGTCCCGAAGTCCACGATGATCGTGTCCCGCCGGTACAGCTCGGCGGCTGCCAGCGTGTTCACCACACGGTCAGCGCCGACGCTGTGCGGCTCGTCGACCTCCAGCACGATGGGCAACGGCGATTCAGGTCCCACTTGAATGGGGGTGATCCCCATCGCCTTGGTGATCCCCTGGGCCAGCACTTCGGTGACGGCGGGGGCGACCGACGCCTCTACGGCAGCCCGAACCTCGTGGGTCGAGTGGCCGGCGTGTGTGAGGAAGGAGGTGAGCAACGCTCCCCATTCGTCCGGCGTGCGAGCGGTGACGGTGGTGACCCGCCAATGACTGCTGAGACGCTCGCCGACAAAGAGGCCCAGGGTGATCTCGGTGTTTCCAACGTCGATGGCAAGGAGCATGGGCGATCCTACCTCCGCAAACCAGCCGTGACGCCGTGGCGGCGCACGACTAGGACCGCGAGCAACAGCACGACCGCAGCCTGGACCACCACATAAGCCAGGAGGATGGCGGGCTCGGCCCCTTCGGTCCCCCGGGGAAGCGCGGCGCTCAGCCCATCCTGTCCAGCCAATAGCAATGCGGTGTACCAGCACGACACGAGCAAGGACTCGGAGAGCACGTAGAGGCTCCCCGCGCCGACCGCGCCGATGGTTCCCATCCACCATGAGTGGGAAATGGTCTGCACCTCCCCCGCGATCACAGCGACCCACGCCCCGTACACCAGGGCGGCTAGGACCACGAGTCCCAGGCCGGCGCGGCTCGGGTGACCGATTAGCAGCCGGCGAAATGTTAGCTCGACCGTCACCAGGAGTACCGTCACGTACACCGGCAACATGAAGCCAAATGCGCGGAAAGCCGAGACCGGACACTCCGCATTCCCCGTGGTGCTCGAGGGGAGCATGCAGAGCTCGGCGTTCCCCATCGTCACCGTCACCTCCATCACGCCCACGAGGAGGGGCAGGACGGCAAACATCGTGGCGAGGCCGTACCACCCCAGGTACGCCCGCTGGGACACCAGTGCCCAAGACAGTCCCCACACCACCGTGCCGACGATCACGATAGCGAACATGCCGGGATCGATGCGGTCGATGACCTCGGGAGCCACCGGGTCGGAGATCACGATGAGCGCGGCAAGCACCAAGCCGACCCCGGCGATGATGCCACCGGAGAACCGTTCCCGCCACGGTCCGTTGGGCCACACTCCGAGCGGTAGGTGCATGCCCCTGAGCAGAGAGACCGCAACGACCGCCAGGCCGATCAATGCAACGGACGGACCCACCACGGATCGGATCGGATCGGCATGAAGCAACCACCACGAGGCAACCGCCAGCAGTACGCCGGCAAACCCTCGCGCCCACAGGGGGAGATCAGACGGCGACAACGCTGCCCCCTACCACCCGCTTGGTTCCCCCGGCGCTCTCGACCAACAGTGCGCCGTCACCGTCGACCCCTCGCACAATGCCCGCGATAGGTGCCTCGAGACACCGTCCACGCAACCAGTCGCGCTCCGCATAGCGTCGTAGTTCCTCCGGACCGAGCTCCGGCGCCGGGGTCAGCCCGCATAACGCCGGCACGATGCGATCCAGCACCGTCATACGTGTGATCCCCGGAATCACGTCTTCGGCCGCAATCGCCTGGGCGGCAAGATCGATGGGCATGGGGCCAGTGATGTTGAGGCCCAGACCGATAGCCACCCACCCAAATTGATCCCCTTTCCAACGTGCTTCGCACAGGATCCCGCCGAGCTTCCGGTCTAGGACGATGAGATCGTTCGGCCACTTGAGTCGCACCGACAGCCCAAGGTCATCCATTCCCGCTGCTACCGCCAGCCCGACCCGGAGGGCGAGAACGCCGCCCGCCGGGCCATCGAGGGACCGCCTGAGGTAACCGAGCCAGATGCCCTGCCCGGGAGCACTGTGCCAACGCCGCCCTTGTCGCCCCCGGCCGGCGGTTTGCTCGTCGGCGAGGACCAGCGTGCCGTCATCGCCAGCGTGCTGGGCAACTTCGTGAATGACGTCCAGCGTGCTGGAAACCCGGTCCCGCACGATGACCCGTGGGAGGTCCCACCGACGCGCGAGCACCGCCTCAGTCTGTCCGTCATACGTCGTCACGGCAGCAGGGCCCACGCGATGGTCACCGACCCGATCGCCCAACAATACGGTGCGAAGCGATGAAACGCCTTGCGCCGCAACAGGGCGACGAGAAGCCGAATCGCCAGCACGCCTGAGAGCAGTGCGGCGGCGAAGCTCCCGAGCAAAGGACCCAGGTCTACCGAAACCGATCCCGATGCGAGTGCCGGAAGCTGCAGGATCGCCGCCCCGACAATGGCGGGGATCGCGAGCAAGAACGAGAACTCGGCGGCCCTCTCGGGCTCGACCCGCCACCACAGTGCCGCCGCCACGGTCGTGCCCGATCGGGAAATCCCGGGAAAGATGGCCAACGCCTGCGCGATGCCGATCCCGCCGGCCGCGACGACTGACGGCTCGGCTCGATCCGCCCGACCGATCACAGGCCGCGTGCTCCACAGCACGGCACCGGTGATGAGAAAATCGATTCCCACCACGAGCAACGACTCGAAGGCGCGCTCGAAGACATCCGACCACACCAGACCTGCCACGGCCGCTGGGATCGTCGCGACGGTCAGCAAGCCCACGAACCGCCACGCGCTCCGGTCACCGTGAAGGCAACCCCCCCCGACGCTCCACAGACGCGCTCGGTATACGATCACGACGGCCAGGAGCGTCGCGACGTGCAGAATGACTTCCACCACCACGCCAGGTGCCGAGAGGCCGACCGCTGCCTGCGCGACCACCAGGTGCCCGGAACTCGAGATCGGCAAGAACTCCGTGAAACCCTGGACGATCCCAAGAAGGAGCCCTTCCCAGTAGGTCACAGGTCGAGGACTTGACGGTACAGCTCTTCGTAGAGCGGCACGATCTTCGCTTCGTCGAAGGTCCGGGAATGACGGACCGCTGCCTCGGAGGCGAGTTGCCAGCGCTTCGGCTCGAGGAGTTCCACCGCTGCCTCGGCCATGGCGTCGACATCGCCCACCGGGAGCAGTATTCCTGTTTCGCCGTCCACAACCACCTCCGGAATGCCACCCACGCGGCTTGCCACCACGGGAACACCGCATGCCATGGCCTCGAGCGCACCGAGACCGAACGACTCGGACTCACTCGGGAGGAGAAACAGATCGGCGGCACGGAGGAGATCGGCCACGGCGTCCACCTTTCCGAGGAAGCGAACGTGCTCGGCGATCCCAAGCCGTTCAATCTCAGCTTCGGTTTGGGGACGCTCCGGCCCGTCGCCGACCAACACGAGCACTGACGGCACCCGCTTGCGAACCTCGGCGAATACTCGTACAACGTCGGGGACCCGCTTGACGGGCCGGAAGTTCGAAATGTGCATGAGCACTCTGGCGCCTTCCGGCGCCAGCGAGGAGCGGCAGCGCGCCTCCGCCGACGGGTAGTATTCCTTCGGGTTGATGAAGTTGGGGATGACGTCAATGCGACATCCTTCGCAGAGAAACGCCCTTTGGGTCTCCTCCCGTAGGTATTCCGAGACGGCCGTCACGGCGTCGGAACGCTCGATGGAGAACTTCGCCACGGTATAGAACGAGCGTTCCTGGCCGACGAGGGTGATGTCGGTGCCATGGAGCGTGGTCACGACCTTGAGGTCATGCCGCCCCCGCAGCATCTCCCTCGCCAAGAAGGCCGCCGTCGCGTGTGGAATGGCGTAGTGGACGTGAAGGATGTCGAGCCGTTCTCGGAGCGCGACCTCTTCCTGTTTCACCGCCAGCGCGAGGGAGTACGGGAAGTACTCGAGCAGCGGATAGGTTCCACTCAGATCGACCTCATGGAAGTACACATTCTCGGCAAAGCCTCGCAGACGGAAGGGCGACGCGTAGGAGATGAGGTGGATCTCATGGCCGCGACGTGCTAGCTCCAGGCCGAGCTCGGTCGCCACGGCGCCCGAGCCGCCGTAGGTCGGATAACACGTGATGCCAATCCGCATCTAGGTTCGTCGCTCCTCCCAGAGCTCGGCCACGCGCGATGCGAGGAGCTCTGAATCGTCGGTAGCATCCAAAGTAATTACGGCGTGCCCGATGAGTTGGTGTCGGAACCACGTCTCCTGGCGCTTGGCGTAGCGGCGTGTGGCAGTCGCGATCGCATCTGGCAGCGCCTCACGACTGAGGTCGCCCCGAAGGTGCTGCACCACCTCGCGGTACCCCACACCGTCCAAGCCCGGGGCGTCAGAAGGCACTCCATCGGCGAGCAGTCCCCGTACCTCCTCGATCAGGCCTTCGCGGAGCATGCGCTTCACTCTCCCGTCGATGCGACGCCGCAAGACGGCCCGCGGGAGCGTCAGGCGCACGTACCACGGGCGCATGATCCCTTGTGCCTTTGCCTGGGCCTGCCACCACGAGAGCGGTCGTCCGGTGAGCAACCCAACCTCAACCGCACGCGCTGCTCGCTGCCTCCCACCTCCCCGGTATCCGGGATCGAGCCGCGCCGCCCACACGCCGAGCTCGGAGGCAGACCGCGCCCACTGCCGCAACCGGTCACGGCGTGCACCGTCGATGGGGGGCTCGCGGAAGAGCCCGTCGGCCAACGCGCGGATATAGAATCCGGTTCCCCCCACTACGACCGGCTGGTGTTCCGCTGGCACCTCGCCGAGCCAGGCCGCAGCGTCCCGCGCGAAACGCCCAGCACTGTATCGCTCTCCTGGTTCGATGATGTCGAGACCGAGATGCGGCACGAGCCGGCGCTCCTCATCGCTGGGCTTGGCGGTACCGATGTTGAGCCGGCGGTAGACCTGCCGCGAGTCCGCAGAAATGACTACCAGCGACCAATGATGTCGGAGCGCCATGGCCAACGCCGTCTTGCCGACGGCCGTCGATCCGACAATCACGGGCACGAGAGGCTTAGGCACGGCCAAAGCGCCGTTCCAGTTCGCTCTTGGGGAGCTGTACGATGGTGGGCCGACCGTGAACGTCGTGGGGCGGGAGTTTACACGCGAAGAGCCGTCGCAGAAGATCGCGCATCTCCACTGGCTCGAGCCGATGTCCGGCCTTGACCGCGGCGCGACACCCGTAGTTCGCGGCGAACCGCTCCATCCGATTCGGGAGACCGCTCGACCTGTCTCGGGCCAAATCCGCCACGAGCTCTTCGAAGCAGCGTCGGGCATCGAACCTGGGATGGGGGTTCGGCACCGCGTGCACCACCACCGAGGCCCCGCCGAACGGCTCGACTTCGAACCCCACGGCAGAGAGTAGCGCCCCGTGCTGTTCCACCGCATCCAGCTCCTCCCTGGCCAGATCGAGCGTCAGGGGTAGGAGCAAACGTTGGCCGGCGGCCCCTCGCCCCTCGAGGTGTGCCATGGCCTGCTCGTACAGAATGCGCTCGTGGGCCGAATGCTGATCGACGATGGTGAGCCCGGCCGGTGTCTCGAATACGATAAAGGTGTCGAACACCTGAAGGATGGCGCGAGTCCCGTTGGCCACGTCCAGTGAGCCACCCGCCTCACTCTGGAACAACGAACCGGTCAGGGCCATCGCCCCGTCACCGGCTCGATCGGGTGCCGCCCCCCCGCTCGTCGACCCGCCATCTCCCTGCCAATCACCGGCCGACGAGTCACCGGGACCCTGCACCGTCGCGGCTGCGGTGAGCGAGCCGAGGCTGGCACGCACGGCCTCCTCCACCGCCCTCTCCACGAGCATCTTGTCGCGAAACCGGACTTCCAGCTTGGTCGGGTGCGCGTTGACATCGACCCGATCGCCAGGAACCAGAATAGAGAGAATCATCGACGGCCGCATGCCCGGAGCGATTGTTGCGCGGAACCCTCCCTCCGCAGCACGCACCAGAAACGGATCCCGAAACGGGCGTCCGTTCACAAACAGGCACGCGCGCCGTCCGGCAGCGCGCGCTTCGGCCGGCCGTTGCACGAACCCGCGGACGGTGATGTAGCCCTCGTGGAACTCGACCGGGACGAGCTGTGCGGCGAGGGCCCGACCGAATAGGTCGGCGATGCGTTGGCCGGGATTGGCAACCCGCGGCGCGTCGAGCAATGTGCGCCCGTCGCTCATGACGGTGAACGCCACATCGAGCTTGGCCAAAGCCAAGAGGCCGATCGCTTCGGTTACGGCTCGGGTCTCGCTCCGCGCCGCTCGTAAGAACTTCCGCCTGGCAGGAACGTTGGCGAACAGCCGCCGCACCGTCACGGTCGTTCCGCCTGTTCGCGAGATGGTCTCCGAGCCTTCCAAGCGCCCTGCCCGCACACGGACTCTCGTTCCCTCCCCGCTCCCCTCGGGTGTGCCTCCCTCCGGCGCCGTTTCCATTTCGAACCGGCTCACGGAGGCGACCGAGGAGAGCGCCTCGCCGCGGAATCCGTATGTCGGAACGCCGATCAGGTCCGTCGTCGACCGGATCTTGCTGGTGGCGTGCCGCTCTACCGCCAGCAGCGCGTCCTCCCGATCCATGCCGATCCCGTCATCGCTTACCCGGATGAGTTCCTTACCGCCGTCTTCGAGCTCGACCGTTATGGTCGTCGCGCCGGCGTCCAAGGCGTTCTCGACCAGTTCCTTTACGACCGAGGCCGGTCGTTCCACGACCTCGCCGGCGGCGATTTGATCGGTCACGGTGCTGGGAAGAACGAGGATCCGTCCCATCAGAGCCTCACCACCTCCCAGCGCAGCACCCATCCGCGCGCGCCCCCGTGCTCCACAAGCTGCCATGCGCCGCGTGATCGCCAAACCCGTACCGCGAGCCCCGGCAGCAGCTCCATGTTGGCTGCTGCGGGCCCGTAGGGAGCGGCGCGCAGCGGTGTCTCCTGAAGGACAAACGCCACCGGCTCCCGGTACCTGGTCTCGGCATACAGCCCATACCCTGCTGCCAGTGCCGCGATCGCCAAAAGCACGATCCCGTAGCGGCGTCGGCCCCGCACAGCCAACAGGAGCCACGCGAGTAGCCAGCAGGTACCAGCCACCACCAGCGCTTCGGCCGGCGTCACGATCGACGTCCAGAGATACGCCCGTGTGTAGGAGTCGGTCGGCGGCAACGAGGCGAGGGCTTCCTGGATGCGGTCGTTGCGCGGTGCCAACCGCGCGGCCCGGTGCCAGGCCGCGCGGGCGCGCGCCTCTTCCCCGAGACGGCCCCATGCCGTGCCGAGATTGAACCAGTGCGCCGCCACACCGGGCTCCGTGCGGGTTCGCCCAGCAAAGCTGTCGACGACGACTCGCACCGCTCCCGTTTCCCACAGCTGCTCTGGCGCCTGGGCGGCGAGCGGCGGTGCCGGGGCCGCGAGCAGCAGGAGCATGACACCGATGCCAATCAGCACGGCGCGGGGAGCCCGTGATTCCCCGGCAAGGGCTCGAACAACCTCGTGTGCTTCGGCCTGGAGCTCGTCCGCGTCGGGCGTCCCGTCCGGGCCGTACAGCGCGAGCCGCAGTCGGTCCCGGAGCCGAGCCGCATGCGCCGCGAGGGAGTCCTCCGTGCCCGCGGCACGCAAGGCCGCGGCCAGGTCGTCTCCCCCTCGCAGATGAGCGTCGGGAACCAGCGTTGCCAGGGCCGACCGCAGATCGGCTTCGAGCGTCACGAGGCTACCGGCAGATGGCTCCCGGGTTCGCCGCGGCCACAGACTCCGGGCCTTCTCGCGCGCGGCGCGAAGCCGCCCGAGCAGGAGCAGCGGTGGGAGCACCATGAGGACACCCCATGCCCACCACGGTACCGCGCGGACAAGCCTGTCGACCGAGGGCACGCGCGGTGGCCGCATGAGAGCTGGGACCACGCGGACCGGCGCCACCCGTCCTGCACCACCCGGCACCACAAACTCAATAGCCTCTGCCGTGACCGTGCGGAAACGTCGTTGGGCACTATCCCAGTAGGTCAGGCTGGGAGCCTGAAGACGGTGTACGCCGGCGGAGTCGGGAACGATCAGGTAGTCATAGCGCTTGGTCCCGCCGATGATGCCGTCCGTTGAACGAGGCTCGATCGTGACGCGTTGTTGGTAGGCCTGGACGCCCGCGGGCCATCGAAGCTCCGGCTCCGGCCACAGCGACACGTTTCCAATCCCCTCCACCTCCACGATCACCGTCGCTGCATCACCGAGCCGGACCTCTCTGCTCGATGCGGTTGCGCGGACCGTGAGGTCTCGACCCACGGCGCCCGTAAACGTCACTCCCGCCGGTGGCGACGGCAGCGGGGCCACAGGCACGGTCACGGCCTCGGTCCGCTCCTCCTGACGAAGCTCACGAGCTAGGAACGAGCCCGATATTGGCAGCGAATAGGCACCCACGGCCGGTTCCACCAGCAGTGCGCCCGGTGTGAGCGGGAATACCACTTGGTGCACCACGAACAGATCGTAGATCGCCCGCCCGACGCGGCGACCAGCGACGACGGCTGCCGGGTCGGTTTCGGGATACGTCCAGGAGCCGCGAACGTTCGGGGCACGCAGGATCGGGGGAGACCGTAAGCGATTCCGAATCGATCTCGGGAACCAGGCAACGATCAGGACGTCGATCTGCTGTCCCACCTGTGCCGAATCTGGAACGACGGTCACGGTGAGGCCGACGTCCTCCGAATCGGACAGCGCCGGCGGCGGCACGCGGTCGACCAGCGAGCGTACACGCTGTGACAACGAGGCAGTCGAAGGGGCTGCGGGACCGGCAACCTGGATCACCAACGGATCCGTGGCGGCACTGTCGCCGAGCTGCGACACACGGAATGGACCGAGGGGGTGAGAGCCAGACCGCTCTGCGCGCAGCGTCAACTCCCGGACGGTCGTGCGCACCGCGATGCCCTGCTCGGTCGTCACCCGCGTCCGGTCCCGGCGATTCACCACCGAGAATCCGTCCAGCCCAGCTTCGGCGATCTCCAATGGTGCGCCCGCCACCCCGGCGGCCGTGATCATGACCACAAGGGTCTCGCCGACGTCGAGCGTGAGACGGTCCACAGCAACCGAAACCGTGGGGAGCTGGGCTTGCGCCAGAACCGCAAGCAGGACGGCGCCTACCAGTCCCGCCATCCACGCACCTCGCGTCCCTGCTGCCGTCGCCGATTGCGATCGAGGATCGTGCGCCGTTCTTCCTCGGCCATCGAATTGAGGATCTGTTCCGCTTGACCGGGAGAGAGCGCCGCCGGCGTCTCGTCCGCCTCCCCACCACCACCCCCCCCGCTGGTCGGTCCCGATCCACCGCCGGCGGAGGGTGGGGGGGTCATCCGCACAGCCAGTTCGAGATTCCACTTCGCATCCCGGTCATGGGGCCTGAGCAGCAGCGCCTCCCGGTATCGCTGCCGTGCGATGGCCATCTGTTCCTCTCTGGCGGCCGGATCGCGAAGTCCCGAGCGCAGTGCGAGCAGTCCCAGATTGTACAGCGCCCGGAAGCGGAGATCGGGATCCAAGGACCGTGCAACCCGATCGAGCGCCTGATTCGCCGTCGCGGTGTCGCCGAGCGCCATCGCCGCCGTCCCGAGATTGAACCACGCCCGCTCACCACCTTCGCCCGACCGTACCTGCTCCAGGTATAACTCGGCCGCGCGCCTGGCGTCCCCGTCGCTCCACGCTTGGTCGGCCGCATTGACGGGCCCCTGAGCCACGAGCTGGCGCCCCCCGCCCACGCTGAGTAGCAGGGCGGCCAAGGCCATCGAGCGTCTGGTGACCGTGTGCCCGAAGAGCAAGACCGCGGCAACGAGCGCCAGGATCCACGCGCGGGAGATGTCTTGATCCGCCGTGGATGTCGCCTGCGGTGACCGCTTGTAGCCCTCGATCAAGTCTCGGACGGCGCCGGCCTGATCTCCGAGTTCGGCGGGAACGACGACGCCGTGCGCCTCATCGGCGATTGCGTCCAATAGATCGCTCCGGCGTGAGGTCCGAACGATCTCGCCAGCCGGATCTCGCTGCGGACCGACCAGCGTACCGTCCGCATCTCTCACGGGGATGGTCACGGGCTCTTCGCCACCCTGAGCCACGAGCACCAGTCGCACGCCGTCCCGCCGCAGACGTTGGGCCGCCGAGCGGACGGCTGGCAGGGAATCGTGTGCCTCTCCGTCGGTGAAGACAATGAGCACGCGATCCGCCACCGGCTCGCCAGGAAAGAGCAGGTCGCGGCCTTGTACCAGGACGCGGCCGAGGTCGGTACCGCCTGCACTCGTGAGATCGGGATCGAGCGCATCGATCAGCAGATTGAGCGCTCCGGCGTCGACCGTGAGCGGGGAGAGAATAAAGCTCTGACCGGCGAACGCGACCAGACCAATCCGATCCCCGCGAAGTTGGTACACGAGGCGGCGAGCCTGTTCCTTCGCGCGCTCCATTCGGGACGGACTCATGTCTTCGGCAAGCATCGAGCGGGACACGTCGACCGCCAGCACAACGTTGAGCGCCTTCGACTCCGTCGTGACGATCCGGGTTCCCCAGCGCGGTCCGGCCACACCGATCACCACCGTTCCCGCGGCGAGCGCGAGCAGCACGGCTCCGTACCGCCCCACGCGGGCGGACCGGCGCCACAGCGTTCGAGACCAACGTCGAGCGTGGCGAACGCGGACCGCTCGCGCCCAGATCGCGAGCCCGAGGACCAATACGGCACCCAGCGGGGCCAGCCACAGGATCAGCGCGTCGTCAAAGCGAATCACGGTACTCTCACGACGACCGTGGCGGCCACGAGCAGCTCGAGCGTCAGCGCTCCGAGCCCGACGAGGAGGGGCAACCGGAAGCCCTCCTCGAAGTGGGCGTAGCGGGTCACGACCACCGGTGTCTTCTCGAGACGGTCGATCTGCCCAAAGATGCGGCTCAACGCCTCCGGATCGGTCGCCCGGAAGTACCGTCCTCCCGTGAGCTGCGCGATATCTCGGAGCAGCGGCTCATCGAGTCGCACCGGCAGGGTCTGATAGCGGAGCTGGCCTTGGACTCCCCGTCCGATCGGCATGCGGGCCTCACCCTCGGTGCCGACGCCGATGGTGTAGATCCGAATCCCGAATGCGGCCGCTGCTTCGGCGGCCGTCCGTGGATCCAGGACCCCACGGGTGTTCTCCCCGTCTGTCAGGAGGACCATGACCTTGGACGCTCCAGGTGAGCGCCTGAGTCGGTTGGCGGCAGTCGCGATGGCCGTCCCGATCGCCGTCCCGTCTTCCAGTTCCCCGACACCGACGCTCCGCACGGCGGCCCGCAGCACGTCGTAGTCGACAGTGATCGGCACGCGGGTGAGCGCCTCGCCGGCGAAGACGACCAGCCCGATCTGATCGAACGTCCGGCCGTCGATGAAGGCCACAGATTGCTCCTTGGCCACATCGAGACGATTCGATGGCAGGAAGTCCTCCGCCAACATGCTGCTCGAGATGTCCACCGCCATCACGATGTCGATCCCCGCGCTGGTCGTTTCGTCGGCGGCATCACCGGCTCGCGGCCCTGCGGCCGCGATGATCCACGCCCCGAGAGCCAGCGAACGGAGGCCCACCGGCAGCTCCGCCAGCCAGCGTCGCCGTGATCCGATCTGTGTCACCTGGGTCACGTCACTGTACGGCACGCTTGGCTGACGCCGCCTGCTGCGGAGCCACCACCACACGGGAATCGCCGCAAGCAGCAGGAGGAGGAGGGGCCTGGCGAACATCACGACCTCGGCGCCACTGCCGATTGCAGCGCCCGCAGCACGCGCTCGGCATCGTCCACCACTTCGAGTACGTCGGCCGGTGCAGCCGGAGAGAACCGCGCGCGCTCCAGGGCACGGATCACGTCGGCCAACTCACGCCCGACCTCGCCGAGGCTTCGCTCCTCCACGACGCGAATGCACTCTCCCGCATGAAGATGCCGACCCGCCTCGGGGATCAGCCGGGCGAGTGCGTCCCGCAGCCGGTTGGCCACGACCGCAGCGACCGCCCGCGACTCACCCGCGGCCACCCAAGCGTCGATGGCTGGGGCTACCGCCTCGCCTTCCACGCCGAACGGCAACGGCCGCGCGTTGGTTCTGCGGCGTACACCTCCCCACATGATGAGAGCCGCAAGCACGATGAGCACCGATGCGATCAGCGGGATCAGCGTCACGCGGGTGTGTGCGAGGGGTCCGAGCGACGGCCTGGGCTCGGCTGTCTCGGGTTCCACGAGCACGGACGCCACGTCGACGACGACCGTCCCGCTACCGAGGACCTGCCGCCGGCCGGCCGCATCCACGAGGACCACATCGGGCATGCTGATGGTGTGCCGACCGGATTCGAACAGTGCCACCGTGTACGCGACCTCGAGGCTGCCTTCCGAGACCGACCAGCGCGGCGGAGCGAGCGGAGTGAGGAGCGCGCTCGATTCCAGCGGCGGGACCTGGGCGCCGGTGCCTGCCGCCACGCTCACGCGTCGGCTGATGACCACGGTATCGCCCACGGTGGGCTGGGTGGGCATCACCGTCCAGGCCGACGCCTGGATCACCAGGAGCAGGACCGGAAGCATCACCGTCGCAGGCGGCGGGCCCGCTCCGCAAATGCCTTGTGGAGTGCTTCGGCATACGGGCGATCGGTGCCAAGCGCGATATGGTCGACGCGCGCACGCTTGAAAGCGCGGGCGCGGTTGAGACGGATCTCCTCGGCGGCGATTGCCAGCGCCAGGCGGGTCGGGGCATGCGATGTCTCGACCAGGGCGGTCGCCCCGGTTTCGGCGTCCTCGAGGTCCACCCATCCTGCCATGGGGAGGTGGGATTCACGCGGGTCGTCAACGGTGATCGCCACCACCTCGTGTTTGCCGGTCAGTCGGGCAAGCGGTTCCTCCCATCCGGGTGCGCGGAAATCGGAGAGCACGACGATGATGGAGCGATGATGCAAGAGACGGGTGGCGTAGACCAACGCCGACGCGATGTTCGTCCGGCGGTCGGGCGCGCGGAAGGCCAGGAGATCGCGAATGATCCTGAGTGCATGCAATCGTCCTTTGCGCGGCCGCACGACGTGGTCCACACCCTGAGAGAACAGCAGGGCGCCGATACGATCGTTCTGCCTCGCGGCGGCCAGGGCCAGCACCGCAGCCACCTCGACCCCGCGATCGCCTTTGGTGGTGGGCTCACCGAAGTCCTCGGATCCCGAGCGGTCCACGATCAGCAGCACCGTGAGCTCTCTCTCCTCGACGAACGTCTTGACGTAGGGTGAGCCCATGCGTGCGGACACGTTCCAGTCGATCGACCGGTAGTCGTCGCCGGGCTCGTAGGCGCGCACTTCGGCGAACTCCATGCCCTGGCCCCGGAACACGGATCGGTATTCGCCAGAAAAGAGGGTGTTGACCAGCCGGCGCGTGCGAAGTTCGATCTGTTTGACCTGACGCAGTACGTCGGCCCCGACGAGGGCGGACGGCGGCGTCATGGAACGTCCACGGCCTCCAAGATCTTCGAGATGACTCCGTCGGACCCGACGTCCTCGGCCTCGGCCTCGAAGGTGAGCAGCACTCGATGCCGCAGCACGTCGTGCGCCATCGCCTTCACGTCCTCGGGAACGACGTACGGTCGTCCCCGCAGGAAGGCGTGCGCGCGAGCCGCCTGCGCCAAGTAGATCGACGCTCTGGGGCTGGCACCGTACGCGATCAGCGGGCGGACCTCCGGAAGCCCGACGGACTGCGGCTCCCGTGTAGCCCGCACTACATCCACGATATAGTCGACGATCTTCTGATCGACGTACAACTCCGCGATGGAGCGTCGGAGGGTCAGGATCTCTTCGGGTCCGGCGACCCGCGAGACCGGAATGGTCTCTCCACCCGCCATTCGCCAGAGGATCTCCTTCTCCTCGTCCCGCGAGGGGTATCCCACGAATACCTTCAACATGAAACGGTCAAGCTGCGCCTCCGGGAGCGCATACGTCCCCTCGTGTTCGATGGGGTTTTGCGTGGCGAGTACGAGAAACGGCTCGTCGAGGCGATACGTCTCGTTGCCGAGCGTGACCTGCTTCTCCTGCATCGCCTCCAGCAACGCCGCCTGCACCTTTGCCGGTGCGCGGTTGATCTCGTCGGCCAGGATGATGTTCGCGAACAGCGGGCCGCGCTTGGGATGGAACTCCCCGGTCCGCTGGTCGAAGACCATCGTGCCAATGATGTCCGCAGGCAGCAGGTCGGGCGTGAACTGAATGCGCTGGAACGCCACGCTGACCGTTTCGGCGAGTGTGCGGACCGCCAGGGTCTTCGCGAGCCCCGGCACCCCCTCTAGCAGGACGTGCCCACCGGTGAGCAGGCCGACCAGGAGTCGCTCCACCATGGCCTCCTGCCCGACCACTCGTTTGCCGACCTCCGTGACGATTTCCGCCGTGAAGGAGGCGTCGACCGTGCGCGCTGGGCGGGTAGTCATGATTCAACCTTCATCGCTTGATCCGTTCCCCTCCATCCTCATGGCGAAAGATCCACGTGGCGAACCGGGGCGGCGCAATGGCGTCTTCGGGACTTAGCGCCCACCAGTCCACTCCACTGTCCGATCCGCCTGCCCTCTGCCCGGCCTGGTCGACCATCTGGCGTGCGCGATCGACCCAGACACCCGCGTTGAAAGCACGAAGGTCCACCCATCCCCGAGCGACCGCCTGCTCGACGTTGCCATCGACCGGCTTGATCATCACGGAGGCGCCCCGGTAGACCTTCGTGCCGGAGATGATGATCGGGAGACCGACGGAGACGATGGTCGAGCGCAGCTCGGCGTCGCGTGCCACCAGCTCCACGGCCTCGGCAGAGAGCTTCTCGGGATCGCTGTCGGCGAGCGCGCGCACCGAGGTCCGCAGCTGTGAGAGAATGAATGCTTCGTACAACAGTTTGGTGAGCCGCGGCGGTCCGAGCATCTCGAACGCCACTGAGCGAACGCCGTGCTCGGTCTCGAGGGCGCGGAGCCGCTCGATGGCCTCTGCACGGAGGACCCCAGCCTGATACGTTGGCCCCGCTGTCGACGCGTCGAGTGCCGCGATCACATCCCTGCCGGTCGGGCGCCCCTGCATCTCGGCAATGACGTAGGCAGCCACCTCCTCGGGCGTGATGAACTCCATCTGCCGGACCGAGGTGACCGTTTCGAACTCGTCCCGCGCAAACTGCCCGTTCTCACCGAGATCGGCGTAGACGCTCTCGAGAATCACGCCTTCCTCATGCCATCCGGAGGCCTTGGGACCGATTGCGCTCGAGAGGTCCAGCGGCTTCGGACAGTCCACTTTGGGAACGGGCTGGCCCCGCTGGCGAATCGGACCGAAGGCGATCTCTCGCCAGGCGATCGCCGTGGTGGGCTTGATCTCGATTGTCGCCGGCGCCCCAGGGGTACGCGCGACGAGAAAGAGCAGCAGCGAATGCGCACCGGCAACCGCCGATTTGGCCAACAGCGTGCGGGACGGACGCTCTTCGGAATGCGTGTAAGGGATATTGAGGCCCATGCCTCCCGTGCCGCTCGTCCCGATCTTCACATAGGCCTCGGTGCCCGACGACCGCAGACACTCCAGCATGATTTGGACGTGTCGAATGAGCTGGGGCATGGGGATCGACAAGATATGCTGCTCGACCTGTTCGCGGCTCACGCGCCCCTCCCGGGCCGCTGCGAGCAGCTCGCGCGAGCTGTGAAACACATCCCGATAGGCGAATGCCGTGGCCGTGTTGATGCAGTCCACGACCGCGTCCGGCTCGTACCGATGGAACAGCTGGTACAGCGAGCTGCGTTCCAAGACCTCTCGTGTCAGATCGCCCAAGAGGTCGTTCAGGACGAGCTCGCGCGACGTCGCATCGGTCAACAGACGCTTCCGCTCCATTTGACCGAGGTGCGCCGGAAGGAACACGTCGCCCCAGGCGGTATCGATTGTCGTCGACCCGGCCGACCGCCGCAGCCACGCTGCTCCCTCCTCGACCTCGTCCTCGAACAGTGCAACCAACACGATGCGCTTCGGCTTGAAATCGAGCAGACGCCGAGCGATGGCGCGACCCACGAGGCCGCTCCCCCCCAAAATCAGAATCGTCTTCCCTTGCAGTTCCATGGCTCGTCGCGTTGTCAGGGGACGGGGAGTGCCCGCACCGCCTGGAGTTCCTGTTTTGTGAGGTGTCGCCACTGACCCGGCGACAACCGCCCCAACCGCACCGGGCCGTGACTCAATCGGACCAGGCGCTCCACTTTGAGGCCAAGGGTCTTGCACAGGCGCCGCACGATCCGGTATCGCCCCTCGGCAAGCGTCAGGTGCACTTCGATTGCCGTCCCTCGCTCTACAACCCGGGAATCGATGATGTTTACCGGTCGGCCCTCGATGACGATCGACCGACGTAACTCCCTGCGAATGTCGCCTTCGGACCTGCCGTGCACCAGTACTCGATACTGTCGCTCGACGGCATACCGCGGGTGCATCAGACGATTCGCCGCCTCGCCGTCGGTCGTGAACAACAAGAGCCCCGACGTCATCACGTCCAGTCGACCCACGTAAACGAGTCCGGCGATCTCAGGGATCAGCTCGAACACCGTGGGTCGGCCGTGTGGGTCGCTGCGCGACACCACATAGCCGATGGGCTTGTGCAACGCCAGCCAGGCGGTGGCGGCCGGTCGCACCCGGCGACCCCCCACCGTGATCACGTCGCGATCCGGATCGACGGAACTGCCGATCGTGGCCACCTCTCCGTTGACCCGGATCTTTCCGAGGCGGATGAGCTCTTCAGCGCGGCGGCGCGACGCGACGCCGGCCCGAGCCAGCGCTCGCTGGAGGCGCATGCGCGTCACGGCTCGGTCGGCTCGCCCCTTTCGCTCGGTGGCCGCAGCGCGACCGACAGTTCCTCGAGCCGGGGCAGCTCATCGAGCGACCGCAGTCCGAGCAGCTCCAGGAACAACGGCGTGGTGCCGTAGAGCAACGGTCGCCCGAGCCCGTCTCCACGCCCGATCACCTCCAGCAGGCCACGCTCCAGGAGCGAGCGCAGCACGCTTTCCACCGACACACCGCGGATCTCTTCGACCTCGGCACGGCTCACCGGTTGCCGGTAGGCCACGACCGCGAGCGTCTCGAGCGCTGCTTGCGAGAGCTTGCGCGGCCGCCGCACGATTTGCGCTTCGGCCACCGCTTCGGCAAACGCCGATCGGGTCACGATCTGGAATCCCTCGGCCACTTCGATGAGCTCGACCGCATGGCCGTCCGCGTCGTAATGCGTGCCCAACACGGTGAGCGCCTGACGCACGTCCTCGCGTGAGGCATCGTCGGTCACCCTGCGGAGGTCGTCCACCGAGAGCGGGTGCGCTGCTGAGAACAGCGCCGCCTCAAGCAGCTGCGTCAGTCGATTCACGGCGGATCACCACCGAGCCAAATGGTTGTCGCTGCGCCAGGCTCACGAAACCGATCCTCGCGAGCTCCAGGAGCGCCAGGAGCGAAGAGAGTAGGTCGACGATCGCCGCACCAGGGCCGACGATCTCGCTCATGCCCAGCTCATCGCGATGTTCGAACAACGACCGAATGCGCGTCGTCGCTCCCTCGACATCGAGCGGCCGGGGGACCACGCGATGGAGGATCGGCTCCGGCATGGCCTCGATGACCCGCTCCACAGAGAGGAGCAGGTCCTCGAGTTCCATCAGGACGGGCCGAGGGGGCTGATCCGGCGGATCGGGAATCCAGCCGCGGGGAAAGCGACTCCCGTGTTCGTTGGCCTGCGACACGAGCCAATCCGCGACCTCGCGGAACTGCTCATATTCCAGAAGTCGCCTGACCAGTTCCGCCCTCGGATCCTCCCACTGCTCGTCATCGAAGGGCTGTGGCAGCAGCATTTGGACCTTGATCCGAATCAGCTGCGCCGCCATCTCCAAGTAGTCCGCTGCATCGTTCAACCCGAGCCGATCGATCACGGCAAGGAACTGGTCGGCGATCGACGCGATCGGGATGTCCGCGATATCGATCTCCTGCTCGCGAATCAGATGCAGCAGGAGGTCCAGAGGTCCCGAGAAGGCCTCCACCTGGACAACGAACGCCGTGTCCGCCGCGGCCCCTTTCACACTCACGGACATACCGGTACCGGCGTCAACGCGAAAGGCGATACGACGGAGCATGCAGCGGCATGCAACGCGAACGCCGGCGTCAGCAATGTGAAGAGAGCACGGGGTGCGACGAAGACCACAACCAACAGCACGCCGACGCCGTAGCGACCGATCTGCCGATACCAGAGCCCGAGGCGCGGTGGGAGAGCGTGATACAGCAGATGCGATCCATCCAACGGCGGAATGGGAATGAGATTGAAGAAGGCGAGCAGCAGGTTTAGCCAGATGCCCCAGGCGATCATCCGCTGGATCGGTGCCAGGACACCCCGGACGCCGAGGCCGTGGCTCACCATACCGAGCGCGATGGTCAGGACCATCGCCACGACGACCAGACCGAGATTGGCCACGATTCCCGCTGCCGACACGATTACGTCACCGCGGCGGTAGTTCCGATAATTGCGCGGATTGACCGGCACCGGCTTGGCCCCACCGAAGATCACCTGTCCACCCGAGCCCACAAACAGCGCGACGGGCATCAGGATCGTCATGAGCGGGTCAATGTGCTTGAGCGGGTTCAGGGTGAGCCGGCCCAGTGACATCGCCGTTGGATCGCCCTGCCGGAGCGCGGCGTAACCGTGCGCGTATTCGTGTGCCACCATCGAAAACAGCAGCACGGGAAGCGCCAGTAAGAATTCATGCACGTGGGGATGGTCCACCGATCAGCTGGGGCCGTAAGCTAACGGCGGCACTGGGGAGTGTCAAAAGCGTACCGCCTTGACTGGTGGGCACTTGCAGGATAGAATACGCGGTCGTTTTCGGGGCCGTTGGGCCCCGTTTTGTCCAAGCTGAGGAGCAGCTGTGCCGAACATCCGATCCTCGAAGAAACGCATGCGTCAGAGTGCGCGCCGCCGCACCCGGAACCGTGTGCAGCGCGCGGCGCTCCGCTCAGCGGTCAAGCGGGCGCGCAGTGCTGGGACCAGCGGTGAGGCGGCAGACGCCGTGAGGCAGGCCGAGCGACTGCTCGACCGGGCGGCGCGCAAGGGCCTGATCGCCAAGAACGAGGCGGCCCGAAAGAAGAGCCGCCTCGTGAAGTCCTTGCCGTCGAAGAGCTGAGACTGGGGCTCACAGCGCCGTCAGCTCGGCGCCACACTTCTCGCAGTACCACTCCGTCGGCAGGTTGAGCGTCCCGCAGTCCGTACACTTGACGGATTTCGTGGAGGAGCCCTTGGCTGGGGGCGGCGTCTCGTGCACAGGACTCACGCCAGCGGTCCCCAGCTGGTCCGCCTGATCCTTCTCCGCGATCTCTGCCAGGTTGTCTTCCTCTTTGCGCTTTCCCGAGAGCCCTGTTGCCGAGCGCGCCCCACTGATCACCGAGCGCAAGAACGCCATCTCGTCGGTGCCGCGGCTCTTCGAGCCCGGCGCGCGGGCCCCTTCGGACTTCTCGTTCCGGACGGCCTCCGGGGTCGCCTGAGCCTCCACTTTGGCCGGCTCGGGTTCCTCTTCCACCTCGCCTTCCCTTTCAGCCCCCCCTGACCCATCGATGGCGTCGAGCACTTCCTCGAGGTTCGTGATCTCCGCCTGCTCGACCTTGAGCTCCTCGCGAATCTTTACGAGTGACTCCAGGATCTCGGCCCGGATGGTGGACCACTTGTCGGCGTCATACTCGCCCACGGTATGGCGCAGTTCGGCCTCAGCGAGACTCTCCGTCGCGTCTTCTTCCTTCTTAGCCAGATCGTCCCGCACGACTCGGCGACTTCGCAGCACCGAATTGAGTTCGTCTCGATAGCCCTGGAGCTCCTCCAGGATCGCATCGCGCCGGCGGGCATAATCACCCTGCACCTTCGTCTTGACGTGTGACGGGGTCTTGTCCGACGCCATGTCCAAACGCCGAAGCCACCGCTCGATCTGCCGCTTCTCCTCGAGCAGGTTCTGAATCGCCACCGTGGAGGTTTTTGACTGTTTGGCCATCTAATCCTCAATCGTCCTGGTCGTGGCTTCCAAGCGCCTAGACCCATAGCCTCCGGAAGCACGACCGGCCGTCGCCTCCCGCCCTAAGATATAAGGATTCCGTCCCGATAGGACCCCGAAGCGCCCAATTGGGGTCACCGCCCCTGCAGATAGGCGGTGCGCCCACCCACCAAGGTACGCTCCACACGGCCCAGGAGCTCCCACCCTCGGAACGGCGTATTCCGGCTCTTCGACCGGAACTGCTCGGGCTCGACCACCCATCGGGCTGCGGGATCGAAGACGACCACATCGGCCGCCACCCCCTGCTTCAAGGTGCCGGCCGGCAAATGGAAGATCCGGGCCGGTGCCGTACTCATCCGATCGATCAGCTGGGGGAGGCTGAGCCGTCCCTTGTCCACAAGCAGCGACATCCCAAGCCCGAGGGCCGTCTCGAGCCCGACGACGCCGAATGGCGCGTCATCGAACTCGCGTTCCTTTGCCTCGTAGTGGTGCGGTGCATGGTCGGTGGCGATCACGTCGAGCGTGCCGTCGGCGAGCCCCACCGCCACCGCCTCGACATCCGCCGCTGCCCGTAACGGGGGATTCATTTTCGCGTTGGTATCGTACCCTTCGCAGGCGTCGTGCGTGATCGCGAAATGGTGAGGCGTTGCCTCGGCTGTGACGTTCACTCCGCGGGCCTTCCCCCATCGGATGAGGTCGACCGACCCACGGGTCGAGATGTGGCACAAGTGGATGTGGCCCCCGGTAAGCTCTCCCATCAGGATGTTCCGCGCCACCATGATCTCCTCGGCCGCCGCCGGGATCCCCCGCAGGCCGAGGCGTGTTGCGACACGCCCCGCATTCATCACACCGTGCTTCGAGAGCGCTGGGTCTTCGCAGTGTTCCGCAACCGGGATATTGAACGACAGCGCGTACTCCAACGCCGTGCGCATGAGGTGACTGGACACCACGGGATGCCCGTCGTCACTCACGGCCACCGCGCCGGCGGCCACCATCTCGCCAAACTCGGCAAGCTGCTCACCGCGCTGTCCCACGGAGATCGCCCCAATGGGATAGACCCGCGCGGCACGAGCCGCGGCCGCCTGCTTGACGATGAAACCCACTGCCGCCTGGTTGTCGGTCACCGGGTCAGTGTTGGGCATGGCGCAGATCGACGTGAAGCCGCCCGCCGCTGCTGCGACGGCACCACTCGTGACAGTCTCGGCGTCTTCCTGGCCGGGCTCCCGCAAGTGCACGTGGATGTCGACGAGCCCCGGTGCAACCACTTTCCCGGAGACGTCGACGACGTCGGCGCCCGCCGGAGCCGACAGATTCGGCCCGAGTCCCCCAATCTCTCCGTCTAGGATCAGCACATCGGCCTCGCCGTCCTGCTGCTGCGACGGATCGATGACCCGGCCTCCCCTGAGCAGCATCGGTTTCATGCGCCCCCTCCCCGATCGCCCTTAGCGGCCTCCGCCAACTCCGGCCGCCCTCCCGCCAGCAGATACAGCACGGCCATGCGCACGGCCACGCCGTTCGTCACCTGATCGAGGATCACACTGTGCGGTCCATCCGCGACCCGAGAGTCGATCTCGACCCCGCGATTCATCGGGCCGGGATGGAGAATGAGGACGTCGCGCGGCGCGCGCTCGAGCCGCTCCAGTGTGACGCCGAAGACCCGGTAGTACTCCCGAAGCGAGGGGATATACCCTGCCTCCATCCGCTCGAGCTGGAGACGCATGACGTTGAGCACGTCGGCCCACTCGATCGCTTCTTCGATCCGCCGGAAGACGGTCACGCCGAGCTCCTCGATGGCGCCGGGCATCAGGCTCTGAGGGCCGCACACCGCCACTTCAGCACCGAGCTTGGTGAGACCCCAGATGTTAGATCGCGCCACTCGACTGTGGGCGATGTCGCCGCAAATACAGACTCGGAGACCCTCGATGCGGTTGAACCGGTCGCGAATGGTCAGCATGTCGAGCAGCGCCTGCGTGGGATGCTCGTGCATCCCGTCGCCGCCGTTGATCACGTTCGAGCGGATGCGCTCCGCAAGGAACTGCGCGGCCCCTGACGACGGATGGCGAATGACAACCATGTCGATCCGCATCGACTCGAGGTTCCGAGCGGTATCGACCAAGTTCTCGCCCTTCTGCACGGACGACCCCTGTGCCGCGACGTTCACCGTGTCGGCGGACAACCGTTTCTCGGCGAATTCGAACGAGATGCGGGTGCGGGTCGACGCCTCGAAAAAGAGATTGACGATCGTCTTGCCACGCAGGGCGGGAACCTTCTTGATGGCGCGTTCGCTGACTTCCTTGAATGGCTCGGCGGTGTCGAGGATCAACTGAATCTGTTCTCGGCTGAGCGGCTCGAGGCCCAAGAGATCCTTGCCGAGCGAGGGAACTGTCACGACTCCCCCCCCCGCACCAGCTCGACGGCGTCACGGCCGTCCTGTTCCTGAACCAGGACGTCCACGCGGTCGGCGGGTGTGGCCTTCACGGCCAGACCCACCACGTCGGCCTGGATGGGGAGTTCGCGCCCACCGCGATCCACCAGCACCGCGAGGCCGATGCGAGCCGGCCTGCCGAAATCGGCCAGCTGGTCGAGCGCCGCTCGGATGGTCCGCCCGGTGTAGAGGACGTCATCGACGATCACGATCCACTTGTGGTCGAGATCCTGCGGCAGCCGGGTCTCGCCCACGACCGGCCGGGGCCCGACGGTCTGGAGATCGTCGCGATAGAGCGTGATGTCCATGACGCCCAGTGGGACATCCTGTCCGCGCTTCTCACCGATCATGTGCGCAAGCCGCTGCGCGAGATCGGATCCCCGCCGCTGAATGCCGATCAGCACGAGGTTGTTGGTGCCTCCGGCCAAGCCGACAATGTCCCGGGAGATTCGCTCGAGCGTTTTGGCGACGCCGCTCGCGTCGAGAAGGACTTTTCGCTCGGGTGGGGTCATGGTTGAGGGGCAAGTTAGACGGGCGGAGAGAGGGCGTCAACGCACCCTCGCCCGCGGGGAGACCCCGCGCGATACCGGCCGCCGCCCTTGCCATTGGCGTCACTCGGTAGGCGGGCCCGGAACCAGCGTGACCGGCGGCTTGCCCGCGAGCACGGCGCGGACGTTCCGCACCGCCAAATTCGCCATCGCACGTCGAGTGGCGGTGGTGGCGCTGCCTAGATGCGGCAGCGTCACCACTCGGGGGTGGGCGACGAGTGCCGGATGCACGTCGGGCTCGCGAGGGAACACGTCCAACCCTGCCCCGGCGAGCGTGCCTCGCTCCAGGGCCTCGAGGAGCGCGGGCTGGTCGACCACGTCACCCCTGGCCGTGTTGACGAACAGGGCACCGTCGCGCATGCGAGCGAACCACTTTCCGTTCACCATGCCCCGCGTGTCGGGCGAGGACGGAACGTGCACCGTCACCACATCGCTCGCCGCGAGCAGCTCCTCCAGCGGCGCGCGGCGGGCGCCGGTCGCGCGCTCGAACTCCGGTCGCGCCGACCGGTCCGAGTAGCGGATGCGCATGCCAAACCCCTCAGCTCGGCGTCCTACCGCCTGCCCTATGTGGCCCGCCCCGACAATGCCGAGCGTCGCCCCGTCGAGCTCGAGCCCGAGCAGCTGCTGCGGATGCCATCCGGTCCACGTGCCGTCGGCGATCAGCGCCAGTCCTTCCTTGAGCCGCCGCGCCACCGCGAGGATCAGGAGCATGGTCAGATCCGCGGTAGAGGCGGTGAGCACGTCAGGCGTGTTGGTGACGATCACCCCATGCCGCCGAGCGGCCTCGACGTCGATGTTGTCGTACCCCACGGCGCAGTTCGCGACGATCGCAAGCGTGGGAAGCTGGGCAAACTCCGCCTCGCCAAAGCGGCGGGACAGGAGCGGGACGACTGCCGTGATGTCCCCCGTCGGCGTAACCTCGGATGCGGCAATCCACTCCACGCCGTGCCCGGGTACCGGATCGGGATCGAGGAGGTTGCGGAGCTCGGCGGCTATGAGAATGTGGGCCATGAGGTGTCTCAAATCGGATCAGCCAGAGCGGGTCGCGGCCCGCAGCAGGCGCCATGCGTGCGGGGTGGAAACTAAGCACCCATGCCTCTATAATGCACGGGCTCTGGAGAGGTGTCCGAGTGGTTGAAGGAGCCGGTCTCGAAAACCGGTGGGCCCGTTAGGGTCTCGTGGGTTCGAATCCCACCCTCTCCGTCGCCGTTAGGATCCACCAACGCGAAACGGGCGACCGGCACGGTCGCCCGTTCTCTTGTGCGCCTCCCCGCACCGTTTCCGGATTCGGCTTTCTCCAGGTACCGGTGCGGGTCCTCAGCGGTCGATCAGTGCCACGTCGCGCCCACGGTGATCAGCACGATCGCATTGCTGACGTCCGTGACCCGCTGGTACAGGAAGTCGACCGTAGGCGTCAGATAGAAGTTCCGCCCGAGCCGCACATCCCACCCGACGCCGGCGGTCGCGCCGAATCCATTATCGGTCGTCGTCGTCGTCGTGTTGCCCGAGGTAAAACTGGTCGTGAACGTCGAACCGCCAACGCCACCCTTGAGAAACACCCCGGTCTCCACAGACGGATAAAACATGACGGTGACGGTCCCGTTTCCGCGGCCGATCGTGGCCCCGTCGACCTCCGTTCCCCAGGCGATCGCCTCACCGCCAAGCAGCAGTCTCTGGGTCAGCGTACCGCCCAGCCTGATGAACCCGGCGCCTCCGGGTTTGGTCTCCTGCGCCACACCAACGTTCTGACTCACATTCCAGCCGCCCCCGAGGCCAAAACTGATCCAGAAGCCCCGGTGTTTCGACTCCACCTGAGCGGCTGCCGGCGCCGCGAGCCACAGCGCGACGAACAGAACTGAGATACCAGACACGAGTTTCCTCATCGATTCCTCCCAACCGATTCGGTATATGAACATGGTACCCGGCGGCCTGGTCCCGCGTTCCTGCCCTTTGCCCCACCCGTCACCCATTCGTACCATTGAACCACGTCATCCGCCAGAATAGCCGAGTACGGGACCGTAAACCTCAACTGCCGACCGGAGACGAGTCGTGGGTGCCATGCGGACGTTGCTGCTCAAGGGATCGCAGAACCAATGGCTGGGCACACGAGTCCCGAAGCGCAAGTTCGTGCAACGCGCGGTACGCCGGTTCATGCCCGGCGAAACGCTCGATGCGGCGCTCGCCACTGCCGAACAGCTCCGAGAGTTGGGCATGAGCACGGTGGTGACCCTACTCGGGGAGGCGATCACCGATCGCGCCGAGGCCGAGCGCATGACGACCCACTACTTGGACGCGTACGAGCGCATCCGGCGGCCGGGCCTCCCGACCGAAATCTCGGTCAAGCCCAGCCAAATGGGCCTGGATGTGGGGAAGGACGTGTGCGCCGCTCAGCTCCAGGCGTTGGCTGCCCGAGCAGACGCGAGCGGCAGTTTCCTCTGGATCGACATGGAAGCGACACCGTACGTCGACGCCACGCTGGAGCTGTTCCGGGATCTGCGCTCGCGTCAGACGAACGTGGGCGTATGCCTCCAGTCCTATCTGTACCGGACGGCTGAAGACTTGGAGCAGCTGCTGCCGCTCGCTCCGGCCATCCGCCTGGTAAAAGGAGCGTACAGCGAGCCTCCCAATCTGGCCTTCCCGCGGAAGCGCGACGTGGACGAGAACTTCATGCGTCTCGCCAAGCGCATGCTCAGTGCGGAGGCACGCGACCTGGGGGTGCGGGCGGGATTCGGTACGCACGACATGCAGCTCATCGACCGCATTCGTGACTTCGCGGAGGGTGCCGGGATTCCCAAGGACGCATACGAAGTCCAGATGCTGTATGGCATTCGGCGCAACGAGCAGATCCGGCTCACGGCCGAGGGGCAGTCCGTTCGGGTGCTGGTCAGCTACGGCAGCGCGTGGTTCCCGTGGTACATGCGGCGCCTGGCCGAGCGGCCGGCCAACTTGTGGTTCGTCGTGCGGAGCATGGTCTCGGCTTAGCGCGAGGGTCCGTCCTCACCGTCAGCGGCCGACCGCCACACTCAGCAGGAATTCCTCGAGGGTGTCGGTACCGGTGTTCGCGCCCAACGATCCGTGTTCGACGCGGTAGCCGACGGCGGCCCACAATGGAGTGCGCGGGATTCGGGCCTCGAGCCTGCCCTCGATGCTGCCCCCCTTGGAAAAGGCCGACCCGGTATTCACGCTGCCGCCCAGCGCGTACGACAACACCAGCGCGCTCCTGAGGGCGGGTCGGAGCAGCCACGTGTCCACACCCAGCCGACCCTCCCACGCGAGCCACCGCTCGGTTCCGCCCTCCGAGATGTAGCTTCGAGCCTGCGGGCCAATGCCGACGGTGAGGAAGTCGATGGGTCGCACCTGGAGCGCCACCGTGCCTTGTACCAGATCGGATTTGGTCTGATCGATGCTGCTCTCGAGGGGACCCTGGAGATACCGTACGGTCAGCTCGAGACGCCAGAATCGCACTCCCGCATCGAGACCGAAGGCGGTCCCCGTCAGACGATCGACCGTCGCCAGTGCCTCGCGATTCACCGTCGGAAACCCTACGACAGCCCGGACCTCACCACCGAATCCCTGCGCGGCGGTTGGGCTCGCGAGTGCGTGCGCCACCATGGCAAGCACACTGACGTTTTGCAGGAGACGGCACATCAGCGCGCCACGTCAATCACGGTGGGCGGCCCGGCACGCACCACGATCTCCGCGATCGATCGCCGCCCGGCGTTCAGTTGCGCGACCTCACCGACTCGCGCCCGCCAATCCTGCCGCAGCAGTTCGTTGGCTCGGACGTTCGCCGCGATGGGGCGGCCGGGTCGCTGCTTGAAGAAGCCGATCACACCCGTCAGCGCCACGGTGCCGGCCACGGCGATCCTGCCGGCCGACAGATCGGCATCGGGCGCCACGACAAGCGGGAGGACCGCGATCCCCACACCACCGACCAATCCGCCGACGAGAGCCTCGAGCCCCGGACCGCGAGTCACCCGTTCGGGGAGGAACAACGAATCCGGTGGTAGTGGAGGATGATCCACGGTATCGGCTGGGTTGGACTCGATGTCGAGTGGCACCCGCAGGATGCGCACGACCTGGCCCGAGGCGAGTCGTGATTCGATCGCCAGCACGTAGCGGCCACTCTGCAGGGGCGCACCGGTTGCATCGAGTCCGTCCCACCGCAGCTCGAGACTGTCGGAGATGAGCCCCTCGTAGACCTGTCGCGCCGGCACGCCGTCGGTTCGCTCGATGGTCACCCGGACCTCGTGAAACGAGCTGGCAAACAGCCGAGGCGCGAACTCCCCGGATCCGGCGGCAATGGTCGCTACGGCGGGGAGCTCGGCCTCCACCACCTTCGTGTCACGCCTCACGCTCGCAAAGAGCGCCGTTAGCTCCGGTGGAAAGACCAGAGGGTCGAGGCGATATCGCGGGTCCAGCTGGACGATGCGACGAAAGGCGGCTGCCGCCGAATCGTTTCTGCCTCGCACGAACTCCGCCGCCCCCAGGTAGCTCAGCGCCTCCAGTCGTGCGGGTTCGGGGAGTGTGTCGTCACCCTGTGCCGCCAACGCTCGGCGGATGAGCCCGACGGCCGTCGGAAGCTCGAGATCCCGATAGGCCTGGATACCCCGCTGCACGAGCTCCCCGGATCCTTGCCCGGCGGCCGGCTCCGCCAGGAGGAAGGCTCCGCAGACAGCGAGCAGCCAGATGCGCGGCCGGATCATCGATCCCGCGGAACGAGCACGATATCGGTCAGTCGGATCACCTGCCCCGAGGCGACGTCGAGTTGTCGCTCGAACGGCTCGAATCCGTCCCGCGCGACCCGGATCGTGTGACGGCCGGGGCTCAGGTCGAGGTTGGCCTTGGGGGTGTTACCGATGAATTGGCCATCGAGATACAGCTCCCCCCAGGGCGACGCGTTCACGAACAGCCGACCGGGCTGCAGCGGCGGAGCTGCGGTCTGGGCACGTGGTGCAGTCTGGACCGTTGCACGCGGAGGCAGCTCCACCGGGTCGGCGGTCTCTTCGGGCGCTGCCGGGACCGTCGCCGGCCTGCCGAACTGCGACACCGGATCGAGCGTCTCCCACTGCGGCTCCTGCAGAGTGGCGTTCCGTGCGGCCTCCGGTGCCACCATGCTTCGCGCCCGGTCGAGGAGCGGCGCTGTCCAGGCAAACCACTCGGGATTCCACAGCAGCAGAGCGACCGCGATTGTGATCGCGAGCAGGACGCTGCCGAGCGTCACCCGCGCGGGCGTGAGCCGTTTGGCGGGTTCGTCCACGACGAGGACCGGTGTGTCCGACGGCGGCGGAGCCGGCGCCACAGTGTCGTGAGGCGCAGTCCGCCGTGGAGCCCCACTGAGGGCCGCGGTGAAGTCGAGGACCGTCGGGAACCGCCCTGCCGGTAGCTTGCTGAGCGCTCGTGCGACGGCTTCCATGACGCTCACAGGAAGATCCCGTCGAACGTCCGAGAGGCGCGGAGGCGGTTCCGTCGCATGGAGCCGGGCAACCTCTTCGAACGAGTCCCCGAGGAACGGGACGCTCCCAGCGAGACACTGGTACACGACGACGCCGAACGCGTACTGGTCGGCACTCGCCCCGACCGAGCGCGAGTAGAACTGCTCCGGCGCCAGGTACTCGGCCAGGTGGAGCACTGGGGCACTGCCCCTGGCCGGCCGTGGGCGTCCAAACACCTCGTTGATCCCGAAATCGATGACCCGCACCCAACCCCGGTCGTCGACGAGGATGTTGCTGGGCTTGAGGTTGCCGTGCACCGCTCCGCGCCGATGAGCGAAGTCGAGCGCGCTCCCCACTTGTTCCGCGATCCGCAGACAACTCTCGAGCTCCATGGCCCCCGCTTCCCTCAAGATTTCTTCGAGGGACCGCGCGCTGAAGAACTCCATGGAGTACCACAGGAACGACCGTGCGACGCCGTAGCTGAGGACCGGCGCGATATGGGCGTGGCGGAGTGAGGCCGCGATGCCGGCGTGGCGCTCGAAGCGCTTGGCCAGCTCGTGGTCCACCAAATGGGTTACGGGGATCACCTTGAGCGCGACGTCGCGGTCGGCCTCCAGCTCGCGGGCCACATAGACGAACGAGCGCTGCCCGAGGCGGTGGACGCGCTCGATGCGGAACCGATCGGCAAGCGTCTGCTGTACCGCCTGGCGCGCCTCGTCGACGATGGCCTGTTCGACGAGCACGTTCGTCGACGGCGTGAACCCGCACAGTGGGCACTCGTGCGTGTCCTCGGGGATCTCCGCGACGGAGCAGCGGGGGCAGATCATGACTCTAATCTAACACCTGAGGTGAAGCACCCCAAATGATTGTGCCATAAAGGCCTGACTGCCACCGCACTTCGGATCACACAGACACCGTGAAGTTAATGGTCGTGGACGCGGCGCTGCTGTTACCGGCTGCGTCGGTCGC
The DNA here is from genome assembly GCA_029863245.1 of Gemmatimonadota bacterium. Lineage (GTDB taxonomy): Bacteria > Gemmatimonadota > Gemmatimonadetes > Gemmatimonadales > GWC2-71-9 > JAOTVV01. The sequence continues at coordinate 581 of JAOTVV010000002.1, read as the reverse complement.
CACAGCCGTCAACGAATGCGGCCCGTCCGCTAGCACCGCCGGCGTCAGCGACCACGCCCCTCCCGTCGCCACCGTCGTCCCCAACGACGTCACCCCGTCAAACACCTCGACCAACGCGTTCGCCTCCGCCGTACCGGTAATCGTGGGGGTTGCGGTCGTGACGGTCTGCCCTTCGGTCGGCGCCGTGATCACCGGCGCCGCCGGCGCCTGCGTATCCACCGTGAACGTCACCGCCGGTGTCGACGCCGGACTCGTCCCCCCCACATCCGTCGCCGTCGCCGTCAACGAATGCGGCCCGTCCGCTAGCACCGCCGGCGTCAACGCCCACGCCCCTCCCGTCGCCACCGTCGTCCCCAACGACGTCACCCCGTCAAACACCGCCACCGTCGCATTCGCCTGCGCCGTCCCGCTGATCGTCGGCGTATTGTCATTCGTCACGCTGCCACTCGTCGGCGCCGTGATCACCGGCGCCGCCGGCGCCTGCGTATCCACCGTGAACGTCACCGCCGGTGTCGACGCCGGACTCGTCCCCCCCACATCCGTCGCCGTCGCCGTCAACGAATGCGGCCCGTCCGCTAGCA
>JAOTVV010000067.1 GCA_029863245.1 Gemmatimonadota bacterium | reverse complement strand
ACGGAGTTCCTGGAAGATCTCCGGCTGCTCGGGCCGCGGGCCGACGAGGTTCATGTCGCCTCGCAACACGTTTAACAGCTGCGGCAGCTCATCCAAACGGTACTTGCGGAGAAAGCGCCCGACAGGTGTCACCCGGGGGTCCTCAGGCGCCGCCCACCGCTGACGCTCGTCCTCCTGCACGTACATCGTACGGAACTTGACGATGGTGAAAGGGCGGCCGCCCACGTCGCTTCGTCGCCGCCAGTTGTCGGGGCCGTCGCGACTCTGGCGCCGGTCCATCCCCACCCTGGTCTGGCTGAACAAGATGGGGCCGCGCGACGTTAACCTGACTGCCAGCGCGATGAGGAGCATCACGGGTGACGCGAATAGAACCCCGACAGCCGCCGCGGCCACGTTCAGGCCACGTCGAATGCGGTCCCGGTTCGTCACCAACATGGCCACCGCGTCAGCTCCTGGGCTGGGGCGCGGGTCCCTCATTGGCGCAGCTTTATCGGGCCGAATTGACGTCATCATCACCTGTGTGGGTGGAGGCGGCCAGTCGTCGAGCATGATTCGAAGCAGCCGCCGACTGAACAGTTGATTATCCCTTCAGCAATTGTCATGCACAATGCACCTTGTCGGCCTAGACGCGTAAGTTGTTGTGCAGCTGAGAGTTGGTTGTTACGTTGGGTGCGTGCCCACGGGGGTGCCGCTGCGGAGCATCGGCTAATGTGGGCTCGGCACTACACGGGAGTGATGTGCTCGGAGGACTGGTCTGTGGCTACGGCGCCAGCGCGACAGGGAGTTTCATTTCGAAAAAGAACCTGGTGCCCCACTCCGCACCGGTCTCGTACCGCAGCTCCGACCCCATTGCCTCGACGAGCTTGCGGCAGAGCGCGAGTCCCAGGCCTGTGCCGGAAAACCTGATCTGATGATTGTGCGGGCCCTGACGGAACGGCAGGAACAGGGTCTCGACCGCGGTGGGGTTGACCCCGGGGCCGGAATCCCGTACGGAAAACTCCACCCGTCGGTCGTCCAGCCCCTTAGCCACGATCTCGACGAAGCCCTCTTCGGTGAACTTGATGGCGTTGGTTGTGAGGTTGAGCAGCACGCGGCTCAGTGCCTGGGCCGGTCCGAGTCGGTGGTCGGGCGAGGGAGGGAGGAGGCGAACCGTCAGTCCCTTCTCCTCCGCCATGGGGCGCACGATGTCGGCGACCGACTCCAACACGTCCGTCACCGAAAACGGCCCGGGTTGGTCGTCTGCCAGGCGGCTTCCGCCCCGTGCCAGCTCCATGACGTTACTGGCGAGCGTGCTCAGACCCAAGGCAGCCGAGTAGATCAGTCCCAGCTGGCGTCGCTGGATATCCGTCACCGGCCCGCTTTGACCCCGCTGCAGGGTTTCGGCGAGGAACAGGATCGAGGTGAGCGGCGAGCGGAGGTCGTGTGCCACTTCCACGATGAGTTCTAGACCCCGTGGCTCGCTCAGCTGATCGGCGAAGTCTCGGTCCCAGTCCACCCCGGGCGCATGTTGCGCCCCATGACCGATCTCGTCCAACACGTCCTCGAACGCGCGCCAGACGGTGAGCACCGCCTCGGCGGAGGGCGCCACCGGTGATTCGGTCCAGCGCTGCACGAGCTCGATGCGAAGCTCGACAAGCAGTTGTCGCCCTAGTGCACCGTCGAGGCGAGCATCGGGCCTGACAGGGTCACCCTGCGCCCGTCGCGTCACGCAGTCGGCCAGCCTCGACAAAAGCTCCGCCGCCTGCCGCTCCTGCAGCTTGCCGCTGCCGTGCCGCCACAAAACCCGTTCGGCAGCGACCCGAAGGTCCGAATGGGTGATGCTGGACAAAGAGACCCGATCCTCTTTGCGGCTCGTGGCGTCTCCAGACTTGGCGTGAGGCGTTGACAGAGGCGGTTCGGTGATGGGACTCGACCTCGGCTGGACCATGGCTCATGTACGCGAAAATCGTTCTGTAATCTACCTCTCTATGTGAGAATTCAAAGCCCCGCCTGGTGTGGCTGCCAGGCGGGGCTTGTCCTGTGTGAAGTGACTCGGCTTCCTAGGCGTCGCTCTCAACCATCATGGTCCCGCGTTGCAGCCCGTGCTTTTCCATGAGTCGATACAGGGTCGTCCGATCCACACCTGCCATCCTAGCGGCCTTGGACATATTCCCGTTCGCCCGATTCACCAGCTGGGTGAGGTATGCGAGTTCGAAGTCGGCGATCACGGATTCGCGCGCCTGGTGGTACGGCTGGTCGCTCATGTCGACGGGTGCCGATTGGGGCCGATCGAACAGAGGAAGCGGATCGTTTTCGATGAACGGGAGGTCAATGGGCTGGATCTTGGCTCCTGGCTCGACGAGGACGACGGTGTGCTCGATGATGTTCTGCAATTCCCGGACGTTGCCCTTCCAGTGGTAATTGGTTAGGGCCCTGATCGCCGCGTCAGACAGTTCGGGAATCGGTAATCCCGGATCGCGATGACGCGTCCAGTAGTGGCGCAGGAAGTGATTGGCCAGGATCGGTATGTCCGGTTGCCGGTCCCTGAGTGGCGGCACCGTGATTGGCACTACGCGAAGGCGGTAGTACAGGTCTTCCCGGAGGTCGCCGTTATCCGTGGCCTCTTCCGGATCGCGATTGGTGGCCGCGATGAACCGCACGTTGACGATCGCGTCCACCGACTCGCTGCCCACGCGTCGTACGACGCCGTCCTGGATCACTCGCAGGAGCTTGGCCTGGATAGGCTTTGACATCTCGGTTACCTCATCCAGGAACATCGTGCCGCCATTGGCCGCTTCGAGCAGTCCCGGCTTGTCCCGAACCGCGCCTGTGAACGCTCCCTTGCGATGTCCGAACATTTCGGACTCGAGCAGGGATTCGGGCAACGCCGCACAGTTGATCGCCACGAGTTGCCGGCTGCTTCGTCGGCTCTGGTTGTGTATGAACTGGGCGATCAACTCCTTACCCGTGCCGCTCTCACCATCGATGAATACCGACGCATCGGTACGGGCGACCTTGCGGGCCAGCTCGATGGCGCGCCGGAAGGGCGCTGAGGAGCCAAGAACGGTGACGTGATCGCTGTGTCCATACTCGCTGGCCACCGCCGCGTTGAGTGCCTGAGTCTCTCGTGCCACGAGGATGGCGTGCGTTGCCCGGCCGATGAGGATCTGGAGTTGGGTCGCGTTGAACGGTTTGGTGAGATAGTCCCACGCGCCGGCCCGAAGGGCCTCGACACTGGACTGGACGCTCGGGTTCCCGGTCATGATGATGACGATCGTGTCGGGTCGTCGCTCGATACAGGTGCGCAGCAATTCGAGCCCCGTCACGTCTGACATATAGAGGTCGATCAGCACGATGTCGAACTCGCGGCGCCCGAGGATGGTCTTGGCCTCGTCGCCCTTGCCACAGACCTCAGCTGCGTAGCCTTCGCTCTCGAGAAACGTCCGGCAGCTCTCCCGCAGCGTGCGCTCGTCGTCGATTACGAGCACCCGGATGCCGGCCTTGGCGTCGGCCCCGAGTTCAGATGGTTCCAAGACCGACTTTCTGGCACCGGCGGTCAGGGCGCTTCTATCTTCGGTCAGACTCATTAAATCCCCACCGTGTACGGTTTTGGAATGCCGGTCCCATCCGGTCGATGGCACCGCCGTATCGGCCAGCTGGGTTCAAGCGCAGGGATCGGGCCACACAGCTGCGTCCTCAGGCTCTAATCCAGGGAGGTGGTGCAGTCTCCCGGCTCTCGGACACCAACTGATCGTTGCGGGAATACGGCACCACAAGGGGAATATCGGATGGGTGTAGCATGTCCGCAACACCCAGTTGCCACCGCCGGAGGAGGTGGCTGGGTCGCGCTAGGTAAGGTGGAATGAACGTGGTGCGGGGGGCCCCATAACCGACACGGTATTACTATTGCGGTTGGTGGCAGTGATTACGGGTGAGCGCCATGAGGTGGCAACGATGATTCGGTCCAGGATGGTGGACTGCGGGATGGTCAGCAGCAAGGGCGTTTTCTGATGGCGGAGCATCTCTCGCGCCCTCCTGACGGATCCGGCACGGCGGTGGTTCCCGTCCGGAGCAGCCCTATTCCGTTTGACGCCGATGGACAGTTCAGATCCGATGGCGAGGGGTCGGGCACAGACTGGCGCCGTTACGTGGCCGGTGTGGTGCGCTACAAGTGGATTGTTGTTGTCGCGACCCTGATCGGGACTGGGGGAGGGGTGGTGGCCCTTCGGTTTCAGCCGCCCGACTACGAGGCACAAGCCACGGTCTGGGCCGCATCCAGTTCGGTCGGGCCGAGCCCCATCCAGTCAGGACAGTTGTTGCAGGCGTCTGCCTGGGTCGACCTGTTGCAGTCCTACGCCGTGCTCGACCACGCCGTGCGGAATCTACGGCTCTTTGTGCAGTACGAGAACCCCGCCGATTCGGCGCTGTTTGCCGCCTTCGATCTGCAGCCCCGCTTTGCGCCAGGCCGGTTCGTGCTCGAGGTTTCCGAGCGCGGCGATCGCGTCGCGCTTTCCATGCGGGGCGGCGACATCGTTGACGAGGTGGCTGTAGGAGATTCGATCGGCCGGCCCGTCGGGTTCTCGTGGGCCCCGACCGGCAGCCTTCTGCGACCGGGCGCCCGGGTGATTTTCGAGGTGGCTAATCCGCGCGATGTCGCTCGGGGGATCGGAACCAATCTCCGCGTCGAAGCAACCGATCGGGTAGGGAATTTTATCAAGGTCTCCTTGATCGGGAAGAACCCTGTTCGGGTCGCGGCCACCGTGAACGAGGTGCTAACACGGTTCGTGCAGCTCGCCGCGGAGCTGAAGCGGGTTCAACTGACGGAAAAAGTGGGCATCCTCCGAGAGCAGCTCCAGAACGCCGCGGGGAATCTCCGGGAGGCCGAGGAGCGACTCGAGCGTTTCAAAGTCCAGACCATCGCGATGCCGGCCGAGCGCGCGATGCCGATTGTCCCGGGACTCGAGATGACTCAGGACCCCGCGATGCAGACCTTCTTCAACATGAGGATTGAGGTGGAACAACTGCGTCGCGATCGTGAGGCGATCGAGCGCCTCATAGCGTCTGGGGGGAGCGGTGACTGGGACCCGATGGGACTCGAGCTCGTTGGATCGGTGCAAGGTTCCTCGGATCTCAAGCTCGCTCTCAGCCAACTGACGGAGAAACGCTCGGCTCTGCGGGCCCTCCAGACCCAGTACACAGTCGAACATCCTCAAGTGAGACGCCTCGCAGGGGAAATCGAGGATGTGAAGATGAGGGTCATACCGGGGTTGGCGCGGACGCTCATCGCGGATCTCACGACCAGGGAGACAGTTGTTGAGGATCGCCTGGGTTCCGCCACGAACGAGCTTCGGCAGATCCCGCCAAGAAGGATCGAGGAAGACCGTCTCGCGCGGGGCGTTGCCATTGCAGAGAATCTCTTCACCATTCTGCAGCAGCGATACGAGGAATCGCGTCTGGCGGAGGTCAGTTCAATCTCCGATGTGAGCATTCTCGACGCTGCGGCGGTACCGCAGCGGCCGGTGAGTCACCGTGCTCAACGGTTTCTCATGATGGGCGTCGCTGGGGGGTTCGGGCTGG
>JAOTVV010000015.1 GCA_029863245.1 Gemmatimonadota bacterium | reverse complement strand
GAACACAGCAGATGGTAGAGAGCCCACGCCTCCAACGCAAAGAACGGAAACCCCAAGAACCCGAGTGGCGGCATCTCGAACACCTTCACGTACTCGAGCCACGGGACGGTGTAGATCCACTGGCCCCGCGCAAAGAAGTTGAGGCCCTCCCAGAGCACCCCGATGCCGAGTCCGCCGAGCATGAGACGGCCGATCCGGCCCCAGTCCCCCCGCTCCGCATCGGCCAGGAGGGACCACTGGGGATGCCGACGGTGGACCACGGGATCGGCGATGAGCCATACGGCGCCCCAGGTGAGAGGGAAAAAGACCCGCGGCCACACGAAGGTCAGGCCGAGGCCGATGGCGCCGAGCAGCATCACGCCGAGCCGATGCCGGGGGTCGAAAGCAAGCGGTCGTGTCCGCCAGGCGCGCCCTACCCCGACCGCGGCAAGGGTCCGCTCGGCAAGGACGACCGCAGGGACCACGGTCGCAAAGGAGACCAGAATGCCGATCCAGCGCTCCACACCCGCGGCAGGGAGGAAGACGTAGTACCAATTCTGCAGGCGGAAGTTGGCGACTTCGAAGACCAGCCAGATCGTCGCGGACCAGCCAAACAACGATGCCACCCGCCGCGGGCCCCTGAGCAGGCGACCCTGCCCAGTGGCCGCATGCACGAACTCGTCGGCGAGCACGAGGATCGGGTACCACGTGACGACGTAGAACCAGGTCGGCACGGGCTCGACTCCCAGGGCGAGCAGTACCCAGCCGGCAGACAAGGTCACCAGTGCGGCGGCGGCGAGCATGCGATCAAGGTGGCGAGAGCGACCGGCTCTCCGCCAGCGCCGGCTTGCCTCCGACCCGGATCGCCAATTGATTGCGCGCATGTTGGACATCGCCTTGCTCTGTCGCGGTTTGGTCAAGCGCTACGCGGACGTCACGGCCCTCGATGGGCTGGACCTGGAGGTGCATGCCGGCGAGTGCTTTGGGATGCTGGGGCCCAACGGGGCGGGGAAGACCACCACGATCGAGATTCTCCAGGGCCTGCTGCAACCGGACGCCGGACGTGTCGAAGTCCTCGGGCATGCCTGGAGAACGCACGAGCGCGAGCTGCGGCAGCGTATGGGGACGCAGCTGCAAGAAACAAAGCTGCCCGACAAGCTCACGGTGGAAGAAGTGGTCGCGCTGTTTCGCAGCTTCTACCGTCGGGGGAAGAGCGTCGATCAGGTGCTCGAGGAAGTGCAGCTCCTCGAAAAGCGGGGGGCGTGGGTAAGCAGGCTCTCGGGGGGCCAGCGGCAGCGCCTCGCCGTGGCCTGTGCGCTCGTGAGCGAACCGGACGTGCTCTTCCTCGACGAACCGACAACCGGCCTAGATCCGCAGTCCCGCCGGCAGATGTGGGGCATCATCGAGCGATTCCGTTCCCACGGCGGCACCACGCTGCTCACGACCCACTATATGGAAGAGGCGGAGCACCTCTGCGACCGTGTGGCGATTGTCGATCACGGTCGAGTGATCGCGCTCGGGACGCCCCGCCAGCTCATCGAGTCGCTCGGTGCGGAGCACGTTGTGGAGTTCGCCATCGACAACGACGTGCTCGTCCCCGACGAGGTGTATCTCGATCTGTCCGGGGTCCAGGGCGTGGCCCATGACGACGGGAAGACGCGATTGACGGCGAGTCACGTCCATCTCGTCATCCCCGACCTCATGCGGGTGCTCGAACGTCGGGGGGCGACCTTGGACCAGCTCACCACGCACCACGCGACCTTGGAGGATGTGTTCCTGTCATTGACCGGGAGGCATCTGCGTGACGGGTAGCATGCGTTCCTGGCCGATTGTCCATCTCACTCTCTGGCGCGTTCGCGAGTTCACGCGCGAGCCCGAGGCGCTGTTCTGGGTGTTCGCGTTTCCGATCCTCCTGGCCTTTGCCCTCGGGGTGGCGTTCAAAGGCCGGGGGCCGGAGGTCATTCGCGTTGCGGTCGAGGACGGGGACGGTGCAGCTGCCACGGCCGCCGCTTTGAGAATCTCAGAGCGCCTCGAGCCGCTGGTGCTCGACTCCGCGGAGGCGCACAATCGGCTCCGGACGGGGAAAGTCGCTCTCGTGGTTCGTCCGGGAGAGCCGGTCCTCCTTCGGTACGACTCAACCCGGGCCGAAAGTGAGATGGCCAGGATGGTCGTGGGCGACGCGCTCCAAGACGCGGCCGGACGCCGCGAGGCCCGGGTCATTGCCCACGAGACCGTGGCCGAACCGGGGGCGCGCTACATCGACTTTCTCATTCCGGGCCTCCTCGGGCTCAACATCATGGGTACCGGCATGTGGGGTGTGGGATTCGGCATCGTGAAGAACCGTTCGCAGAAACTCCTCAAGCGGTTCATGGCCTCGCCCATGCAGCGGTCGCAATACCTGCTCTCGTTTGTGCTGGCCCGTCTCGTGTTCTTGGGACTCGAAGTCGTCGCTGTGCTCCTGTTCGGGCACCTCGTGTTCGGCGTCCCGCTGCGCGGCTCGGTCTTCTCGGTGGCGATCATCGTTGTGCTGGGGGCCATGACCTTCGCTGGCCTCGGTCTCCTCGTGGCCAGCCGATCCAAGACCATCGAGGGTGTCTCCGGCCTCATGAACCTCGTGATGGTCCCGATGTGGATCTTCTCTGGGGTGTTCTTCGCCTACTCGCACTTCCCCGATGCAGTCCAGATGTTCGCCCGCTACCTACCGCTCACGGCACTCAACGACGCTCTGCGGGCCGTGTTGCTGGATGGCGCACCTTTGGTGGCAGTAGCCGGCTTACTGGCCATTCTCCTGTTGTGGGCGAGCGTAGGGTTTGGCGTGGCGCTCAAGATCTTCCGGTGGGAATGACGCGTGGGGTTCCGGCGGGGGTTGCTCAGGACGCTTGGCGCGACATCATGAGATCCTGAACCGCCCGCACCACTTCACCACCGTGCGTGAGTGGGAGCCCGTGACCCGCGCCGTCTACCACCCGAAGCTCCCCCCTTGGCAAGCGCTGGGCGAGATCGTCGGCGACTGAGATCGGAAAGAGCAGATCCTCAGTCCCGTGAAGGACGATGGCGGGAATCTGGAGGGAGGCGAGTCGCTCCCGGACATCGAACCCGTTCATAGCGAGCCGGTAGGATTGCATCGCCCGCCAGTCGGTGTTCCGCCATCCGGCGAGATCCAACGCCACGTCGGTTGGGTTGGGAAGCGTGCGGAAATCCACCTGGCCAACCTCGATCCGTCCCCTCGTCACGATCGCCTGCGTGGCTCGCGTGACCCACGACAGGTTCCACAGCGGCAGGATAGGCTTGATCGGGATCCGCCGCCCTCGGCCACCCGCGCCTCCGACCCGCAGTCTGGCGGCATCGAACATGGGTCCGGCGGTTGTGCCGATCAGCAGTAGCCCGTCCACACGCGCGAGCTCCGAGTCACGCGCCGAGAGGAGCCAGGAGAGGGCGAGCATGCCTCCGAAGCTGTGGCCGATCACGAGTCGGCGAGGCAGTTGCCATGCCGTCTCGGTGCGCAACGTCGCTTCCAGGCGATCGATGTATGGACGGAAGCCAACCGGTTGATCACGGTACGCCGCTCGCACATCGAGCTCGTTGAAGTCGATCGCGAGCGTGACGAGATCGAGCGGCGGCATCACCGTTGAATTGAGTGTCATGCCGGCCAGCACGAGGGCCGTCGTGTCCGCACCCGGACGGTCCCCGTGGCGCGGACCCTTGGGCGTCGCCGGATCAGACCGAAACTGCACCGCAGTTGACTCCGTAAGAGGGTGCGGCTAGGGTTAACGGCGTTAAGTTAACACTGTTAACCTGTTCAGGGGGCGACCCTGCCGGTGGAAGGCTAGTAAATGACGGTCAAGGCAACGGTTACGCGGCGCAGTTCGGACCTGGAGGCGGCGATCCTCGCGGCCGCACGCGACTTGTTGGCGCAGCGGGGCCTCGATGGTCTGTCGATGCGTGCCGTGGCCGATCGGGTGGGCGTGAGCGCGACCGCGCTCTACCACTACTTCGAGAACAAGGATGCGCTCGTGGAGCGGGTCGTCCAGAGCGGATTCCAACGGTTTGGGGAGTACTTGCAGGAAGCCGCAGAGCGTCATCCCCACGGGTCTCTCGAGCGCGTCCGCGCCCTGGGCGAGGCCTACGTGCACTTTGCCCTGGAGAACCAGGCCTACTTCCGCGTCTTGTTCAGCCTTCGCCCGGGCCATCCGCAGAAGATCGGTGATCTCCCGGACGGAGGGGGATATGGGGTTCTCCGCGCGGCCGTGGTGGGTTCCATGGCGGCGGGCACGATGCGCCGCGCGGACCCGGACCTGGTGGTGATGTACCTGTGGAGTATGACGCACGGATTGCTGACCATCGCCATGGCATGTCGGATCGAGGAGTGTCCGGAGCTGGGCCCCGGGATCACCGGGCGTCAGCCGCTCGATCTGTTCAAAGCGTTCGGAACATTCGTGCGTGACGGTCTCGCTCAGCGGTCCGACGAGGGAGCAACCGCGAACACCGGGGAGGGATCAGCGTGAAGCGGAGAGCGACGAAGTTCGGGGTTGGGATCTTGGCAGTCGTGGCTGGCGGTGTGGTGACGGGTGTGTTCGCGCCGCCGCTCCGCGCGCAGGAGTCCTATCCCCTGCGCCGTGCGATCCAGGTGGCGCTCGCCAACAGTCGGGCGGTGGCCGATGCGGAGTACGGTCTGACGATCGCCGAGCAGCAGGTGCGCGAGGCGTGGGCGAGCGCTCTGCCAAGCATTTCCGGAGACGTGTCTTACTCCCGCAATCTCATGGTGCAGGAGATCTTCCTGCCGGCGGAGTTTTTTGGCGGCCAGCCCGGTGAAGTCCAGGCGGTGCGGGTCGGGTCGGACAACAGCTGGCAGCTGGGGATGACGCTCAGTCAAAAGCTGTTCGAGTACAGCGTCTTCGTTGGCATTGGGGCCGCGAGCCGGTTCCGGGAGCTCGAGGTGGAGCGCGTCCGCGGGACGACGCAGCAGGTGGTCACGACGGTGCGTCAGGCCTATTTCAGCTCACTGCTGGCGGAGAGCCAGTTACGGCTCCTGGAGCAGAGCGTGGCCCGTGTGCTGGCGACACTCGAGGAAACGCGCGCACTCAATCGGGCCGGCCTCGCGAGCGACTACGACGTGCTCCGGCTCGACGTGGAGTATGCCAACATATCGGCCAACCTTCAGCGCGCGCGCAATGCGGTGACAGCCACGCGGCGCACGCTCCTGGTCGAGATGGGGCTCGCCGCCGACCTCCCGGCCGTGCTCGAGGGGGCGCTCGAGGCGATCGATCCGGACAGCCTGGAGGCCAACGCGGCCGCGAATGTCGAGGTACTCCTGCTCGCTGGCGTGCCTGGTGTGCTCGAGGACTCTGTTGCTCAGTTGCTCGAGACCGCCAAGCGACGACGAACCGATCTGCGGCAGCTCCGGTCGGCGGTCCTCCTGGAGGAGTCCCGGCGACGGGTGGAGGCGGCGGAGTTCTTTCCTCGGCTCAGCCTGTTCTCGAACTACTCGTTGCTGGCGCAGGAAGACGGCCGTCCGAATTTCTTTGGCGAGAACGAGTTCCAGCGAACAAGCGCGGCCGCCGCGGGCATTCAAGTGGAGATTCCCATCTTCCAAGGTTTCAAACGCATGGCGAGGATGAGCCAGCGGACGGCCGCCATGCGGCAAAACGAGACAAGGTTGGCGCGCGCGGAGCAAGATGCGGTGAACCAGGTCCGGTCGCTGTACGAAGCAGTCGAAGAAGCGCTGCAACGCGCGCGGAGCCAGCGTGGTGCGGTCGCGCAGGCGGGCCGTGGCTTCGAGATCGCATCGGCGGAGTACCGGGAAGGAATCGGGTCGCAGCTGCAGGTGACAGACGCGGAAGAAGCGCTTCGTGTATCGGATTTCAACTACGCCATCGCCATCCATGACTATTTGGTGGCGCGGGCACAACTCGAGATGGCCATCGGCCTGGTACCCGAGGAGCCGGGGGCGTTCCCCGTCGCTCGGAATCGTTAGGGGCGTGTGAGATGATGTCGCTCAGGGATCAGCGGTTGGGAATCGGCGCAGCCGTCATGGCTGCCGTATTCATCACCAGTCTGGTGATGGGATGCACCCCGTCGGACGGCGGGGCGGTGCGGGCCGAAGGCGTGAACGCCACCGGCGCCAGAGTCGTGAACGTGGGCGTATCGACCGTGACGAGCTCGGCCTTCACGGACTACGTCCGTATCGTCGGCGAGGTGGAAGCGCAGTACGACGTGACTCTCTCGGCGGAGGAGACCGGCACCATCGTCCGCTTCCTTCGCCCGAAGGGGGCGTGGGTTGGTGAGGGACAGACGATCGCGAAGATCGACGATGCGGTGCTCCGTTCGTCTCTCGACGAGGCGCGTGCGACCGCCGATCTGGCCCGTGAGGAGTTCGAGCGGCGCCGTCGGCTGTGGGAGGAGGATCAGGTCGGGAGCGAGATCGCGTACCTCCAGTCCAAGGCCGCGGCCCAGGCCGCCGACGCGCGCTTTCGGACGCTCCAGACGCGCCTGGCGAGGACCGAGATCCGCGCGCCGGTGGCCGGCGTGTTCGACGAGAAGTTCGTGGAGATCGGGGAGATGGTCTCGCCGGGCATGCGGGTGGCCCGCGTGGTATCGACCCGCCGAGTCAAGATCTCGGGCGGGGTGCCGGAGCGGTTCAGCCTCGACGTCACCCCGGGGGACAGTGCCCGGGTGAGCTTCGATGTGCTTCCCGGCCGCGTGCTGGTCGGGATCATTCGCTTCGTCGGCACCACGGTCGATCCGGACAATCGCACGATCCCCATCGAGATCGTCCTCGACAACCCCGAGGGACACGTCAAGCCGGGGATGCTGGCCAATGTCCAGGTTGAGCGTGCCCGGTTCGACAGCGTGATCGTCGTGCCGCAGGAAGTGTTGTACCGAACCGAGGACGGCTATCAGGTCTTCGTGGCAGGGGAGCGGGACGGTGTCCCGGTGGCGCAGGCTCGGGCGGTCAAGGTGGGTCCGGCCTATGCGAATCGGGTGGTGATCGATTCGGGGCTCACGGACGGAGACCTGTTGATCGTGCGGGGCCACGGGCTCGTGGACGATGGCACGTTCGTCGAGGTCGTCGCGAGTGAGGGAACGCGATGAACGCGCCCACCAGCGACGGCGGGACCGGCAAGCGGAGGGATTCCGGCTCGTATCACACCCCCACCTCCGTCCCGGGAAGCGGGGCCACCCGCGCTGCGACGGGCAGCGCGACCGATCCCCGCCATAAGCGACGCTTCAAGGAATTCTGGATCACGTCGTTCGCGATCGATCATCCGACGAGCATCGTCGTGATGACCGCGATCCTGATCATCATGGGCATCGCATCGTACATCTCGGTTCCCAAGGAATCGATGCCCGAGTTCGTGATTCCCAACATCATCGTCAACACGATCTATCCGGGGGTGTCACCGGGCGACATCGAGACGCTGCTCACGGAACCGCTGGAGGACGAGCTCAACACGATCGCGGACGTGAAGACCATCACATCCACGTCGGCCGAGAGTTACTCGAGTATCAACATCGAGTTCGAGGCCGGAATGGACATGAACGAGGCGCTGCAACGCGTCCGCGAGAAGGTGGACATCGCCAAGCCCGACCTGCCGCCGGCCGCCGATGAGCCGCAGATCCTGGAGATCAATCTCTCCGAGTTTCCGATCATGCAGGTCAACATCGCGGGACCGTACAACCTGGTCCGGCTCCGCGATGTCGCCGAGGACCTGCAGGACCGACTGGAGCAGATCCCGAGTATCCTCGAAGCGCGGCTGTCCGGGGGACTCGAGCGCGAAGTCCAGGTCGACGTCGACCTGGCCAAACTCAAGTTCTATGATCTCGCCTTCGATGACGTCATCGAGGCCGTCCAAAACGAGAACGTGACGGTACCCGGCGGGACGATCGACGTGGGGGACGTCAAGTACCTCGTTCGCGTCCCCGGGGAGTTTGTGAGCACCGACCCCATCGCCGACATCGTCGTCGTCACGCGGGGCGGCCGGCCGATCTATGTGCGCGACGTGGCCACCGTCGACTTCGGGTTCAAGGATCGCGATTCCTTCGCACGTCTCGACGGCAATTCGGTGATCTCGCTCGCCGTGGTGAAGCGGAGCGGAAAGAACATCATCGAGACCGCCAGTGCCGTCAGGAGCGTCCTCGCCGACGCGGAGGCGAACTTCCCGCCGGGCACGGTGGTCAAGATCACCTCCGATCAATCGGAGGAGATCGAGAAAATGGTGAGTTCGCTCGAGAACAACATCATCTCGGGGCTCATCTTGGTGATCGCGATTCTGGTCTTCGTGCTCGGTGTCCGGACGGCGCCGTTCGTCGGGCTCGCCATCCCCCTCTCCATGCTCATCTCGTTCAGCGTGATCCAGGTGGCCGGGTTCTCGATGAACATGGTCGTGCTATTCAGCCTGATCCTGGCCTTGGGCATGCTCGTCGACAACGCGATCGTCGTGATCGAGAACATCTACCGTTTCCGCGAGCGGCGGTTCGACCGGGTGCGGGCGGCGAAGTACGCGACAGGTGAGGTGGCAGTCCCGATCATCGCGTCGACGGCTACGACGTTGGCGGTGTTCTTCCCGCTGCTGTTCTGGCCCGGCATCACCGGGGAGTTCATGAAGTATCTCCCGTATACGCTGATCATCACCCTGTCGTCCTCGTTGTTCGTGGCAATTGTGATTCTGCCGACCCTCGCTGCCCGGATGCTGGACACCGAAGACGCCCCGGTCGGCCTCGCTCCCGGACTCCGGAAGCTGCTGATCGGCATGGCCGTGCTGACGGTGCTGGCGGTGTTGGTCGTGAATTGGCTGACGGCGGTGCTGCTGCTCCTCACGGGAGCTGCGGTCTACGGCTTCCATCATTACGTCGGACACCCCGCAGGGCATTGGTTCATGAGCACGGGGCTGCCGCGGGTCATCGATCGCTACGAGGTGCTGCTCCGCTGGGCACTGAACCATCGCTGGCGCATGGTCACGGCTGCCGGTTTCTCGCTGGTCTTCGTGATCATCGTGTTCGGGTTCCTCAATGCGGGGATCGAGTTCTTCCCGGAGGACATTCCGCCGTCCACCGTATACGTGCAGGCTGAGGCCCCCCTGGGCACGCGAGTCGAGGAGGCCGACCGGATCGCACGGGCGCTCGAGCGACAGCTGGGGTCGATCCCCGGCAAGAACGACGTCGAGTCGGTGGTGTCGACGGTCGGCTCGAGAGTCACGGCGGGTTTCTCGGGTGGCAGCGGCACTCACCTGGCGACCGTCGCCGTGAACTTCCTCGACTATGAGGATCGGGCGGCGGACGCGTTCCAGACCCTCGATAGCATCCGAGGAACGGTGGGACGCGGGGTGGCAGGGGCGGAGATCTCGGTTGAATCGCCGGACATGGGTCCCCCGACCGGCCTCCCCATCGCTATCGAGATCAGCGGGCCGGATCCCGTGGGGCTGAAGCAGTTCGGTGATGCGGTAATCCAGCAGCTCCAGAACTCGGATATCTTCGCGAAACTCGACGGACTCGAGAGCGATATGGAGGGCGGTCGCCCGGAAGTCGTGATCGACGTGGACCGGGAGAAGGCGGCCTTCTACGGACTCAGCACCCGCAAGGCGGGATCGACCGTCCGCAGCGCGATCAATGGGACCGAAGCGTCGAAGTATCGGGATGGAAAGGACGAGTACGACATCACCGTGCGGCTCGCCAAGGCCTACCGGGACGACCTCACCTCTCTCGGGGACCTGACGGTGCAGAGCGATTTCGGACAGGTTCCCCTGTCGTCGATCGCGACCTGGCGCGTCGGGACTGGCCTCGGCGACGTGCGACGGAAGGATCTCGACCGCGTGGTGACGGTCTCGTCGGACGTCCGGTCAGGATACAACGCCAATGCGGTGCTGGCGGAGGTCCAGATCGAGCTGGCGGACTTTGCCGCTACCCTGCCGAGTGGCTATCGCCTGCGGTACGCCGGACAGCAAGAGGAGCAGCAGGAGTCGCAGGCGTTCCTGGGTGGCGCATTTATGCTCGCCATCCTCCTCATGGGGTTCATTCTCATCACCCAGTTCGATTCGATCACAAAGCCGCTGATCATCCTGAGTTCGGTGATTCTGTCGACGATCGGCGTACTGATCGGGCTGATGTTGTTCCGCATGCCGTTCGGGATCATCATGACGGGCGTCGGGGTGATCAGTCTGGCCGGGGTCGTCGTGAACAACGCCATTATTCTGATCGACTACATCGACATCTTGCGCGTCCGCGACGGGATGGAGCGTCGGGAAGCGATCGTGCGGGCGGGCATGACCCGTTTTCGGCCGGTCATGCTCACGGCCGTGACCACGGTGCTCGGGCTCGTGCCGCTTGCCATCGGCCTGAACATCGACTTCCTGGGTCTCTACGGCCGGCTGCAGCCGGACTTCTTCTGGGGCGGTGAGCAGGCGTCCTGGTGGGGACCGATGGCCATCGCGGTGATCGCGGGGCTGACATTCGCCACGTTAGTGACGCTGGTGCTCGTCCCGGTCATGTACTCGCTCCTGGACGATTTCGACGACTTTGTGAAGCGGACCTTCTCCCGACCCGTCGTCGAGGAATCGGTCAAAGGCTCGGGGGTGTACCGTGGTGTCGGTGGGGAATCACGACCGGGGGTGAAGCCAATCGCCGTATAGTTCGGGCCGACGGTCGTTCCAGAACAACGTTCGTGCCGGCGACGCGGCGCAGGCCGAGAGATCGAGGTCGACAATGACGAGGTCCTCGTCGAGGCGTTTGCCTCGGGCGAGGACCTCGCCCGTTGGGCTCACCACGAATGACTCGCCGGCAAACGTCAGCCGCTCCTCGTGCCCCACCCGATTGCACAGGGCGGCAAAGTAGCCGTTCTGGAACGCCGCGGTTCGCACCTCCGCTTCGTACATGCCGTCCGGCCACTCGTCCGGTGTCCCGGCCTGCGGAATGACGACGAGCTCGGCCCTGCCGACGCCGAGGGCCCGCATGTACTCGGGGTAGTGGCGGTCGTAGCAGATGGCGACGCCTACACGGCCGACCGCCGTATCGTAGACGGGGGCTCCGCGGTCACCCTCCGCATAGTAGGCACGCTCGTGAAAGCAGGCGTAATCCGTGATGTGAACCATCCGCGTGACGCCGAGGATCGTGCCGTCCGCATCGATCACGGGCGAGCTGTCGAAATACCGATCACCCGCCTGCTCGTACAAGTTGAACACGGTCACTAAACCGAGCTCGCGTGCTCTGGCAGCCACCCGATCGGTCGTGGGTCCCGGAATGGGCTCCGCGTAGGCCTGCGCGTGGGAGTGCCGCGCGTACTGCGGAAAGAACGGTGTGAGAGCGAGCTCCGGGACGCAGAAGAACTGCGCCCCGCGCTGCGCGGCCTCCTCCATCGTCCTGAGCGCTCCGCGGAGGTTGAGGTCGTGGTTGTCAGTGGCTGCACGCTGGGCGAGCGCGATACGCACGGTCATGGGCACCTCATGGAGTGCGCGGTGCGGGCGTGGAAGCGCTTGTCACAGCCTCCATGAACCGCCGCGCCGTTGGGAGTGGGGCAAAGGCCTCGGCGCGCGCCGGGCCCCGCGACCCGAGGCGCGCCCGCTCGGCCGGATCGGTCAGGAGCCGATGCAGCGCGTCGGCAAGCGCCCGCGCGTCGTCGGTGGGAACGAGGATGCCCAGATCCGGGTCGACGAGCTCTTCCGCCGCGGTCCCGCGACACGCCACCACCGGCTTCCCGGCGGCCATGGCCTCGAGGAAGACGATTCCGAAGCCCTCTTGCCGGCTCGGCAGGCAGAACACGTCGCAGCTGGCATACGCCTCGACCAAGCTCGCGTAGGTCACCTGACCCGCGAGCTCGACGCAGCCCGTCAGCTTCAGCCGGCGGACCTGCCGCTCCAGTCGGCCTCGCTCCGGTCCGTCCCCGATCAGGCGAACGCGCACGTCGGGAACCCGAGCGCGCAGCAGCCCTGCGGCCGTCACCAGGACGTGGAGGTTCTTGCGCGGGTACATGCGGGCCACACTGAGCACCGTGGGTCGTGACGGGGCCGCGGGCGACGGGAGACGGTCGAGAGCCTCACGCCACCGCGCGACGTCGAAGGCCGGCGGCACTACGGAAACCCGTGCTGGCCACAGCGCATATAACTCAATGAGCCGCCGGCGCGCGTATTGACTGACGGTCAGGACATGGTCCGCCCGCCAGGCGCTCCGCCGCTCGGCCCTCGCCTGTAGGCGCATCGAGTGCGCGACGAGCCCACGCTCGAACCGTGCTTCATCGGCCAACTGGCCGTGCACATAGGTGACGAAGGGGCAGGGGAGCTGGCCAGCCAGTCGGTACCCATCCATGTCCCACCCCACGACCAGGTCGGCCGAGGCGACCTGCGCGGCCCGCAAGGAGCGATTGAACCGGAAGCGGTGCAGCGTGTAGCCCAGCATGCCTGGTCCGCGCGCGGGTGCCACAACTTCGACCCGATGGCCGAGCGCCTCGAGGCCCGGGGCCAACGTTTCGAGCGCCACGAAGGTGCCGCTCCCTTGCCGCACGGATCGAGGGGTGGCGGTGATCATGGCGATGTGCATCCGCAATCCGGCTCAGTTCCCCTTGGTGATCTTCCGCCAGAGGCCGCTGAGCACGCTCCCATTCTTACGGGTCGCGGCAGCCAGGGCGCGGCTGTATTCGGCGGCAGACTGAAACCGCTCGGCGGGTTGCGCGGCGACTCCGCGCGCCAACACGCGTGCCAAAGGAACCGGCAGCCGCTTGCGCACGTCGTCGAGCTCTGGAGGATCGCCGGTAGCGCGCAGCGCCAGCGTGGCCTCCACTGTGCCCGAGCCGAACGGGAGCCGCCCTGTGAGGGCGTACAGGCCGACCAGCGAGAGCGAATACAGGTCGCTCCGATGATCCACATGCTCGCCGAGGAGCTGCTCCGGCGCGGCGAAATCGGGCGTTCCCGACTGCGAGGCTGTCGGTCCCGAGCCGTCCTTTCCCCGTAGCCCGATCGCGAGCCCGAAGTCGACGATGCGCACGTTGCCGGTGGCTTTGTCGATCAGGATGTTCTCGGGCTTGAGGTCTCGATGGACGAGCCCGAAGGCATGCGCGTAGTCGAGGGCGGAGAGGGTCTCCCGCAGCACCCGAACCACCCGCTCTGCCGGAAGCGCACCCTCGGCTTGCACGGTCCTGGCCAGGTTCCTCCCTCGCACGTACTCCATGGTGTACCACAGCAGGCCGCCGCGTTGTCCGATATCGTAGGTGTTGGCGATATACGGATGCACGAGTTGCGCGGCCATGCGCGCTTCGCGCCGGAACCGCTCCACCACATCCGGGTCGATTACGAGGTGCGGATGCAGGACCTTGAGCGCGACTTGGCGTTCCAGCGCCAGGTCGCGGACGCGGTACACGCGGCCGAACCCACCCGCACCGAGTTCCTCCAGCAACTCGTACTCGTCACCGAGCGCCCGGCGCAGGCGCTTCTCCCAGGCCCGAGGGTCGTCTACCTGCGGGGCGCGCTCCGAGGCCAGCGGTGACTGCACGTCGAAATCAGTCAGGAGGTCTTCCACCATCTCGATGGCGGTGAGAAAACGGTCTGTCGGATCCCGCCGGAGACCGCGCATGATCACCCGCTCCAGCGCCATCGGGCAGGCCTCGCGGATCGAGCGAGGGCCGGTCACACGCTCCGGTTCGAGATCCGGGGCTGTGCCCGTCACCGCGAAATACAGGAGGGCGGCAGCGCTATACATGTCGCACGACGGATCCCCCGGTTCGCCGCCGCGGATCTCCGGAGCGATGAAAGGCTCCTGCCCGGGGTCGGTTTCGGGGCTCGCTACCTCCAGTAACACGTTCGCATACCGGAGATCGATGACATGCGCGCGCTCGCTGTTGTCGATCATGATCGTCGGCGGCGCCAGCCGGCGGATCACGATGCCCAGGGTGTGCACGTAGTCGAGCACGCTGGCCAGGTTGCGGGCGAGCCGCAGGACGGTGGGAATGGTCAGTGGACCTCTGGCAACGGTATCGGCTAGGCTCTCACCCTCGATCCACTTCACGATCCGATACGCCCACTCGTTACGATACCCCGCTGCGAGCACCGCGCGGACCGCGGGATGGTCCAGTGTGGCGAGGAGCTCATTCTCTCGCTCGAACCACCGTCGGCTCGGTGCCTCCGCCTGCACGTGAACTCGGAGGCCGACGTGACGTTTCAGCACCACGTCCCGGGCCATGAACAGGCAACGGGCGGTCGACGCAGCTACGAGCTCGAGGGTTTCGAACGTGCCCGCGAACTCTTGCTGGACCGCGTCAAACAGGGCCACGCTGTCCACCTCGGGAGCGATCAGCGGGGGGTGTGGCGGTGCACGGTGCGGCATGGCACGTAAGATACACTCCCTCTGGCGGACCACGGCCTCGCTGCCGACCTTCCTGCCATGCGTGCAGTACGTATCTCGTCTCCCGGTGCACCAGACACGCTGCGGGTGACCACAGTGCCCGAGCCGACTCCGTCGGTGAACGAGGTGCTCCTCCGCGTGGCCGCCGTCGGGGTGAACCGTGCGGACATCCTCCAGCGGCTGGGTCGCTACCCAGCGCCGGCCGGCGTTCCGGCTGACATCCCGGGCCTCGAGGCGGCCGGCGTGGTCGAGGCTGTTGGCGGCGAGGTGGCCGAGTGGACATCGGGCGACCGCGCCATGGCCCTGCTCGCGGGTGGGGCGTACGCCGAATTGGCCTCAGTGCCGGCCGCGCAGCTCCTTCCCATACCGGGCGGCTGGACGTTCGAGCAGGCGGCGGCGGTGCCGGAAGCCTACCTCACGGCGTTCGATGCCCTCGAGCAAGTTGGGACTCGTGAACGAGAACGCGTGTTAGTGCACGCGGTCGCGAGCGGCGTCGGTGTCGCGCTCGTTCACCTTTGTCGCGCACGAGGGGCGGTCGTCGCTGGTACCTCTCGCACGCCTGCCAAGCTCGAGCGGATGCTCGGCGAGGGACTCGATCGGCCGATCGCGGTATCTGGGGCGTTCTCCCCGAACGGCGAGTTGACGAACTGGGCCGACGTGATCTGCGATCTGGTTGGCGGCGGCTACCTGCCCGGGAATCTCCTGGCGGCTGCCCCGAAGGGCCGAATCATCGTCATCGGGCTCACCGGTGGACGGGCCGCCGAGCTCGACATGGGGCTCCTGCTGCGGAAGCGGCTCACATTGGTCGGCACGACGCTGCGCCATCGCAGCGTCGAGGAGAAGGGGCGGCTCGTTGCCACATTCAGACGCGTGGTACTCCCGTTGTTCGAGGTGGGCCGCATCCGCCCCGTCGTCGATCGCATCTTTCGAATCGAGGACGCCGCCGAGGCCCATCGGTACATGGAGTCGAACCGTAGCGTGGGATCGATCGTGATGTCGTGGGACGCCGCACGCCGGGAAGGATCGTAACACGCGATGCGCCGCTGCCGGGTCCGTCTCGCCGCCTGCCTCACCGTCCCGATTGGACCGGCCCTGCTCGGCGCCGGGACGCGGTAGGGCGCCCCGTGGCGCACACGGTCGAGCTGTTCGTCGTCCCCCACGTTCACTGGGACCGCGAGTGGTTCGAGCCCCAGGTGCGGTTTCGCCAGCGGCTCGTGGAGACGCTCGATGCGGCCATCGAGGCGCTCGAGACCTCCGAGCGTGCCGGTCCGTTTCTCCTGGACGGGCAGACAGTGATCGTACGGGACTACCTCGAAGTGCGGCCCGACCAGCGATCCCGGGTCGAGGCGCTGGTTCGCGGAGGCCGATTGCTGGTCGGCCCGTGGTACGTGCTGACCGATGAGTTGCTGCCGGCCGACGAGACGCTCGTCCGCAATCTCCTGCTCGGTCGGGCCGACGGCCAGGCTCTGGGTGGCTGGCTTCCTGTCGGATACAGCCCCGATGCGTTTGGCCATCCCGCCGCTCTGCCTACGGTTCTCTCTGGCTTCGGCATTCGCCACGCCATCCTGTGGCGTGGCTACGGCGGGTCGGACTCGAACCCGGATCTCTTTCGCTGGCGCGGTCCGGACGGATCGCTCGTCCTGGTGCATCACCTCCCGCCGGAAGGCTACGAGGTGGGAGCCAAGCTGCCCACCGATCCTCACGCGCTCCGCGAACGCTGGGCCCGACTCCGGGCCGCATTCGCGCGGCGCGCATCTCAAGGTCCGTGGCTGCTCCTGAGCGGCGCCGATCACCACCGGTACCAAACCACCCTACCCGACGCCGTGGACGCGCTCGGCGCGATCGACCCGACGGTGCACGCCCAGCTGGCCTCTCCGGTTCACTACTTCGAGGCTGTCCCAGACGACGCAGCCCCGCCGGAGGTCTGGGGGGAATTGCGCGAGTCCTACGGCTACACGTGGACACTGCAAGGTGTGCACGCCACCCGTTCTCGACTCAAGCGGCGTATTGCCGAGGGCGAGCGGCTCTTGCTTCGCTGGGCGGAGCCCGCCGCCGCTCTGGCGGCGCTTCGTGGCGGGCCGACTCGCATGCCGGTCCTCGCCTCCGCGTGGCGCGACCATCTGGAGAACGGATTCCACGATTCCCTCGCTGGCACCACCACGGACCAGGTGGCTCGCGACGTGGGCCGGCGTGCCGCCGGTGTGATCACCCAAGCGCACGGGATCTTGGTCGACGCGATTCACGATCGCCTCGGCATCGATCGGGCCGCCGTGCGAGCGAAGCCCGCGGACTGGGAGCCGGTCGTCGCGGTCATGAACCCGTCTCCTTACGCGCGAGGTGGGGTGTGCGAATGCACGATCACCGTGCCGAGGGAACAGCTGTCGGTCGGGTTTCCGCCGGCGCGCCGCAGAGGCCGATCTCCGGGCTGGCCGCGGGCACCGGGGCTCATGGATGAAGAGGGCAGACTCCTTCCGCTCCAGGTGCTCGAGCAGTATCGAGGCTACGAGCGTCTGGACTCCCCGGATGACTACCCGGTCCAGTGGTCGGTCGCCGCCTTTCGCGTGGCGTGTCTCGCCGAGGGGGTGCCGCCCCTGGGGCTCTCGCAGCTGCGGGTGGTCGAGAGCCGATCCAGCGTCGAGCCTACACCCCACGTGTGGCTCAGTGGCCGGAGGCTCGCCGCTGAGTGGGGCAGCGTCGCACCCGATCCCGGTGGGGGCTTTGCCCTCGTGGATGATGAGAGCGGTCGCACCTTCACCGGACTGGGATCCCTCGTGAGCGAGCGCGACGTTGGTGACGCGTACACCCATCAGCTCGACGGGTCCACACCGCCGCTGACGGCGGAGTTCGGCCCGTGCCGGACTGTGCGGGGAGGCCCGCTGGTCGCGGCGGCGGCTCGGGACTTTCACGTGCCGGGTCGGGCGCATGGTGTGGTGTATGCGCGGCTCGATGCGCGCTCCCGGTTGGTGCGGTTCGTGATCGAGGGCTGGAATCACAGCGGTCATCACCGGCTCCGCGTGCTCTTCCCCCTTCCGCAGGGGTCGGGTGGGCCGGAGGTGCTTGCCGACATGCAGTACGGCCCCGTCCAACGCCGAGTCGCTGGTCATGCGGCAGAGCACTCGCCGATGGAGTACCCGGTGGCGACGGCTCCGATGCATCGCTATGTCAGCGTGGCGGGTGGGCTCACAGTCTTCGGCCGCGGGACGTACGAGTACGAGCTCACGCCGGACGGGAAGGTGGCGGTCACGCTACTGCGGGCGGTTGGCGAGCTCTCCCGTGACGATTTGGCGGCGAGGCCGGGTCACGCGGCATGGCCAGCCGCGATCCCCGATGCGCAGGAGCTCGGGCCGTTCCGGACCGAGATGGCTGTGGCGCCCCGCCGGATAGGATCCGGGACCTCGCACGACGACCTACTCACCGTCGAGACCCTGGCCGAGGAGTTCCACGCACCGTTGGGCGGGCTCATGCTGAATTGGGCGATCGACCCGCCGCGCCGGGTGGTGGGTCCATTGCTCGACGGGTCCGGACTGGTGTTCAAGGCCGCCAAGCCGAGCGAGTCGGGCAGTGGCGTGGTATTGCGATGTGTCAACGTGACCGACCGGCCGGTGCGCGGCGCATGGGTGTTCGCCCAGCCGATCGCCGCGGCTCGGCTGACGGCTCTGGACGAGTCGGCGGTCGCGCCGCTCGTGCCGATCGAGGGCGGGCGGCGAGTCGAGTTTCTCGCGTCCCCTCGGGCGGTAGTGACCGTCCAGGTGGAGCCGCTCTTGAATCGCCCTTCCTGACTCCCTAATGTGGGGATCGATCGCGGCTCGCGGCGACGAGACGCGAACTCCGGGTCCCATTGCACGGGAGGTGCCTACGCGATCCGAGACCAAGCTGGTGCTCAACGGCGGTCTGTTTGCCGGCCTGTTGGGGTACGGGACGGTGGTCGTACTGTTTGCGTTGATCAACGTGCTAGCGGGTCAGTCTCCCTTCTACACCCCCGCCATGTTTGGAGGGGTTCTCTTCTATGGACTGAGCGACCCGAGCGCGCTCGAGATCACGCCGGGGCCGGTCTTGGCGTACAACATGGTCCACGTGCTGGCGTTCTTGGCGCTGGGCTTTGTTGCATCGTGGCTCGTGGCGAAGGCCGAGCGTTACCCGGTCTTCCGATATGCGGTCCTGTTCGTGCTGATCTTCGTCGGAGCGCATATCTACGCCGCGCTGCTGCTGTTCGGCCAGTCGCTCCTCACCGGTGGGGCATGGTGGCAGATCGGTGTGGTGAGCCTCGCGGCGGCAGTGGTCATGGGCTGGTACCTGCTGCGGCTGCATCCGGCCTTGCGGGAGGGACTGACGACCCTGCCGCTGGGCGACGAGGAGTAGCACGCGAGGCCAATCGGCTCTGCGGGTCGAGCGCGTCACGCAGTCCGTCTCCCAGGAGGTTGCACGCGACGACCGTGACAGCCACGGCAAGACCCGGAAGCGTCGCCACCCACGGTGCGTTCACCAGAGCGTCACGCCCGTTCGCGATCATGTTGCCCCAGGACGGGGCCGGGGCGGGAATCCCGAGGCCGAGAAACGAGAGGCCTGCCTCGAGCATGATCGCGTTTCCCACCCCGAGGGCGGCTGCCACAATAAGGGGGGTGGCCGCATTGGGGAGGAGGTGGCGCATGAGGAGCCTAGCCGCGCCTTGACCGGATGCGCGGGCAGCCTCGACGAACGGTCTGCCAAGGAGCCCACGCACCTCGGCTCTCGCCAAGCGGGCGACGCCCATCCATCCGGTGAACCCGAGGACCAGCACCACCAACAGGAGCGACTGTTGCCAGAGGGTTACTAGTACCAACAGCAGCACGATCCTCGGCATCGCTAGCGCCGCATCCGTGACGGCCATGAGGGCGCGCTCCGGGAGGCCTCCGATCATCGCCGCCGTCACGCCGACCATCCCCCCGACCGCCAACGAGACCGCCACGGCCAGCAGACCCACTGCCAGAGAAATGCGTGCCCCGTACGCCAGCCTCGTGAAGAGATCTCGCCCGAGCGCGTCGGTTCCCAAGAGGCGGCGAATTCCATCCTGACCGACGGTGAGTGGCGGCAGGAAGCGTGTGGTGACCACGTCGGTTTGGGCCAGGGGGTCTATCGGCGACAGCAATGGGGCGAAGACGCCGAACAGGGCGAAACCGGCGAGAAGTGCCAAGCCGACCACCGACCGCGAGTCGGTCAGGAGTGCGCGCACGCTGGTCACGAGAGTCCTCGGCGGAGCCTCGGGTCCGCCACCGCGTACAGAAGGTCGGCCAGGAGGTTGCCTAGCACGACGAGCACCGCGAAGAGGGCGGTCACCGCCATGACGACCGGATAGTCCCGCGCCCCCACCGCGGCGACCATCACCCTCCCCATCCCGGGCCAGGCGAAGACCACCTCGACGAACACGGTTCCAGAGACCAGGGCCGGGAGCGACAGACCGAGGAGGGTGATGACCGGGAGCAACCCGTTGCGTAGGACGTGCCGGGTTTCCACCGTCTGAGGCGACAGGCCCTTGGCCCGGGCCGTGCGAACAAAGCCACTACCCCGCACATCGAGTACGGCGCCGCGCACGAACCGTGCGGTGCCCGCAATGCCGATGGCACCGAGCGTGGCGAGCGGCAGCGCGAGATGGCGGAGGCGGTCTACCACCCGGCCCCACGGTGACAGGAAATCGGCGTCCAACCCGGCGACGCCCAGTGCCGGGAAGTGGAGCCACGCGGGCCAGCCGAACCTGGCCGCTCCGTACGAGAACACGAGAACCAGCATGATCGCGAGCCAGTAGGCCGGCATGCCATATACGAGTAGACTCGTCACGGTGAGACCGGTGTCGAGGGCCGAACGACGCGTGATCGCCTGCAGCAGGCCAAGGACGACGCCCCCCACATACGTGAGAAGCAGGGACGCGCCGGTCAGGACGAGGGTGTGCGGAAGAGCGTCCCAGAGGACATGCGCAACGGGCCGCTGCTGCGCGAGGCTCGCTCCCCAGTCTCCACGCGCGAAGTCGACGAGCCAGGACACATACCGGACGGCGAGAGGACGGTCCAGTTCCAGCGCACGCCGAGCCGCCGCGAGCTCGGTCTCGCCAGCGCCCGGGCCCACCCATAACCTTGCGGGATCACCGGGTGCGAGGCTAATGAGGGAGAACGTGAGGGTGACCACGAGCAAAACGATGCCGGCTCCCGCCACGAGCCGCCCGCCGAGCTGACGAAGCATGCGCTACAGTCGCCCGCCGAAGCTGTTGGCGTCAACCCTGTGGCTCGCATGGGGCGTGGCGTGCAGCCCACCCGCCGGCCCGGGGCGTGACGCCACCGTCTTCTATGCTTCGGGCGCCGATCTGCAGAGCATCAATCCGCTGGTCGCGGTCCATCCGCTGGCCAAGGCCGTGCAAAAGCACCTGCTGTTTCAAACCCTGGCGACGTACGATGTACGGCTCCAGCCGGTGCCGCGGCTCGCCAGCTGGGAATGGGAGGATGGCCGCAGGGCGCTCGTCTTCCATTTACGATCCGATGTGCGGTGGCACGACGGCGTCCCGACGCGGGCCGCCGACGTGGTATGGACGCTCACGATGGCGCGGCATCCCGAGGTTGCCTATCCCCGCGCGCGCGACCTCGCCACTGTCGAGCAAATGGCTCTGGTGGACTCGCTCACCGTGCGCGTGCGATTCGATCATGTCCAGCCGACGTTCCCCGACGTCTTCACTGACCTGGCAATATTGCCGGCGCATCGCTTCGAAGGCGTCCCGCCACAAGAGATTCGACGGGCGGCGTTCAATACGGCGCCGGTAGGCAACGGGCCATTCGCGTTCGTGGAGTACCGGCCGAACCAACGATGGGTATTCCGTCGCTTCGAGGACTTCCCGGTCTCGCTCGGGCGCCCGGCGATCGAGCGTTTCGTCATTGCAGTGGTGGACGAGCCGTCGACGAAGCTTGCCGCCCTCACGTCCGGCGAAGTGGACTTTGCGGGGATCACAGCGGCGCACGCGGGGTTCGTGCGCCGCGATCCGGCGCTGCGGGTCTTCGATTATCCGATGATCTTTTCGTACGCCCTCGTCTGGAACGTGAGGCGTGAGCCGTTCGACGACGTCAGGGTGCGACGGGCGCTCACGATGGCGCTGGATCGACAGGCGATCGTCGCCGCAGCCCTCTACGGGTTCGGGACACCCGCCGACGGCCCGGTTCCGCCGGAGCACCCGTGGTTCGAACCGGTGGCCGGGGTAGGGCACGGTGTGGTGGCGGCGCGGAGTCTGCTCGAGGCGGCAGGATGGGAGACGGGATCTGACGGGATACGTCGCCGGCGAGGCCGGCGGCTCGCATTCCAGTTGTTGACGGTCGGCAGCGGCGACAATGTCCTGGAGCAGATGATCCAGGCGCAATTGCGGTCTGTGGGCGCGGCCGTGACCATTCGTCAACTGGAGCTCACGAGCTTTCTCGCCACCGCGCAGGGCGAGGCGCGGAACTTCGATGCACTCGTGACGGGCATCCCCGGCGATCTTGCGCTGGGTCACGTCGCAGCGATGTTCGACGGAGTGACGCCGGGGCCACTCGCCTATCCGGGGTACCGAAGCGCGCAGTTCGATGCGGCGATGGAAGCCGTCCGAGGGGCCGAAACGGAGGATGCGCTGGAGGCCGCCTGGCGAACTGCACAACGGATTCTCGACGGCGAGTTCCCAACGACCTGGTTGTATCATGCGCGCGGCGTGCAGGGCGCCAACAACCGGATCCGGAGTGAGCCGCCCGACCTGCGGGGCGAGCTGGCAGGAGTGACGGAGTGGGAGATCGAGAAGGGGCCCAGAAGGCGATAAGAGTGCGTGCCACGGCGCCGATGCGCGTCGATTTCGTGGGTGGATGGACGGACGTCCCGATCTACGCCGATGACCAAGGCGGCGCCGTCGTCAACGCTGCGATCGAACGACGAGTGCGTGTCGAGTGTCTGCTCGGCGACAGCCGGATTCGGCTGCACGCGGAGGACCTGGGTCACCGTGTGACGCTGCCTTCGTCGCGGCACCTCACCTACGACGGTACCCTCGATCTGCATAAGGCTGCGCTCAACATGCTGCCAGTGACGGGCGGCATCGAAGTGCTGACGCGGTCTGACGCGCCCGGCGGCTCGGGGCTCGGGGCGTCCGGTGCACTCGACGTCGCCCTGCTGGCCGGCCTGGCCCACTGCCGAGAAGAGCACTTTACGCCCGAGGAGTTGGCTGAGCTCGGCTTCCAGCTCGAAGCGCGGGAGCTCGGGCTCCTGGGCGGTCGACAGGATCAATACGCAGCGGCACTGGGCGGTTTCCATCTGTACGAGTTCGGGAGGTCGGCCGTCGGCGTGCGCCCCTTGTCGGTGGATGGCGCGACCGCCGAGGACCTCGCCAGGCATCTCGTGGTCGCCTATACGGGTCACTCCCATTTTTCATCGGCGACTCATGAGCGCGTCTGGCGTGCATTCCGGGCTCGGGATCCCAGCGTCGTGGAGGCGCTGCAGGCCATGCGGGAGCTGGCCGACCCGGCCGCCGACGCGCTCGAGGCGGCCGACTGGCGCCGCTTGGCCGAGGTCGTGGATGCGAA
This sequence comes from Gemmatimonadota bacterium, assembly GCA_029863245.1. Classification (GTDB taxonomy): domain Bacteria; phylum Gemmatimonadota; class Gemmatimonadetes; order Gemmatimonadales; family GWC2-71-9; genus JAOTVV01. Next base: position 54,437 of record JAOTVV010000015.1, on the reverse strand, counting down.
CTGGTGTGCGCAGCAACGCTTGGATCCGACGATCGCCACCGAAGGCATGCACGGTATCGAGCACGCCATGCGGCGAGCGGGGGCGTGGGGCGTAAAGGCGACAGGAGCCGGCGCTGGCGGCTGCTTGATCGCATTGTGTGGCCCTTCATCCCGGCGGTCAGTGGTGAGCGCCGCAGAGGAAGCCGGTGCGGACGTGCTCGACGTGGGATTTGCGTCGGAGGGTGTTCGCGTCTGGGAGGAGCCCGGTGCCGCTCCTAACGCGTGAGGCCCTGCTCACGAGACAGCAGGAGATCCGCGCCGCCGCCGAGTTGTCCCGCCTTCGCGATCGGCTCCGCGGCCATCTCGACCCGCTCCTCGATCGGCCCCTCTTTGTCCCCGATCGCAAGCCGGCACTCACGCAGGATGGGGGGATCTGTGCAGAGGATGCGTCGCGCCTGGAGTTCGATCCGCTGTTCCCGAAACGGCATCGCTGCCCACAGTGCGGTCGCACCTACGACGGTGAGCGTCACGACTGGGCCTGGATCTGGCGATACCACCTCTGGCTTTCGGAGCGGGCCATTCACCTTTCCCTCTTCGCCGAGGAGGCTCAGCTGGTCACGCGCGCGGGGGAAATCCTCGAGGCCTACACTCAGCTCTACCCCACACTGCCGAACCTCGACAACGTCCTCGGTCCCACGCGCCTGTTCTTCTCCACGTATCTCGAGTCCATCTGGCTCACCCAGATCATTGTGGCCGGATCGCTTCTGCAGGAACAAGCGGGCCTTCGCGCGGACCTGGCGCCCATGGTACGTGCCTCAGCGGATCTGATTCGCTCCTTCGATGAAGGGTGGTCCAATCGGCAAGTGTGGAACAACCTCGCCCTCGCCTCCGCTGGACTGTGGTTGGGCGACGACGATCTCGTTCACCGTGCTGTCGACGGGCCACATGGATTCAGGCTGCAACTGCGCCAGTGCGTGACCGAGGACGGGCTCTGGTTCGAGGGCGAGAACTATCACTTCTTTGCGCTGCGAGGATTTCTGCTGGGAGCGGAAGTAGTGCGCGCCGTGGGGCTGGATCTCTATGACGATCCTCGGAGCGGCCGGAAGCTACGGTCGATGTTTCTCGCCCCCCTGGATACAGTGCTCCCCGATCTCACACTTCCGGCTCGCGGTGACTCACCCTTCGGAGTGAGTCTCCGACAGGAGCGATTTGCCGAACTGTGGGAGGTCGCCCGTGCCCGCTTTCGGGAGGCCAGGATCGAGCGCGTGCTCACAGGCCTGTATGCGGACGACCTTCCGGAGCGTGCGGACCCGGGGTTTCGGGAGATCGCCGAGCAAGAGATCAATCGGGAGCCGGGCCGCATCCGGCGCGACCGACTGGGGTGGAAGGCGCTGCTCTGGATGCGACCCGACCCTCCGAATGACGATGGGGTGTGGGACGGCGGCTCGCGGTGCCTCCCGGGCGCAGGACTGGTGGTGCTCAAACCCGGCGAGGGACGGTACGTGGGTCTCGAATGCGGCGGCGCTCCCGGGGGGCATGGACATCCGGATCTGTTGCATCTCACGCTGTATAGCGACGGGCTCTGTCTTGGTGATCCGGGTACCGGGTCGTACGTCGATGCGACGCTGGCCTGGTATCGATCGACTCGCGCCCACAATGCTCCCTCCCTCGCCGACGGTGACCAGCTCGTGCGGCACGGTTGGTGTGCGGCGTTCGACGGGAAAGGAGGGTGGTGGTGGTGCCGCGGCGTGGCCGAGGACCTCTTCGGCGATGGAACGCAGGCGACGCGGACGATTCTGGCCGGGCCAGACTTCGCCGTGGACCTCCTGGAGGTCGAGGTGCCGACCCATGTTTCCGTCGATCTGCCGGTCCATCCGTTGGGAGGTCTTCCGGTGGAGGTGACGAGTCCCTTGCCGGTCAGATTCGATGATCTGCCGCGGCGGTTTCGCATGCACCCTGCCGGCTTGGCTGAGCTCATCCTGGTCGACCGTCACGGCGAGGAGTTGTTTGGCGCGTCTGCCAGCGGCCCGCCGACGCGACAGTTCGCTCCGGGATCGGCGTTGCCGTACCTGGTTCGTCGCGCTGCGGGACCCGGCCGATGGGTCCACGTCTATGTGTATCGTGGAACGAAGGTGCTGTCGGCCCGCGACGATGGCGGGCCGCTGCGGGTTGAGATGACCGATGGCACGACGGTAGACCTCCAGGTGTCTGCCGAAGCTGCGATCGTCGCTCGCTCGGGTCACGAGGCCATCGCGCTCGGCGGCGTGCGACCTCGGCCCCGGTTCCGGTCGCCGCCGGGCACACGCTCGGTTCCCCCTGTCCGCTGTCCAGTACTACCGCGTCTCCCGCAGCCCTTGACCTGGCGGGCGATGTTCCCGCCGGACGTGGTTCATACGTTGGGGATGGCGCAGTACCGGCGGTCGGAGGCAGATGGGCCGGGCGAATTCAACGCGGTCGGCGCCGTGTTCGTGGTCGGGACGTCGCTCTGCTTTGCTGTCGACGTCTCGAAGGCCGAGTGTTGTTTCCGACCTCACGACGCCCCGGACCCGCGGTGGGACAACGAGCATCCCGACATCCACTCCGACGGCATCGAGTGTTTTCACGATGTGGGTGGGTGGGCCGGTTACCTGGTGGTGCCCGATACCCGGTCCGACACCGTGCGGGTCCGTGCCGTGGCAGGAACCGTGGGTCAGCCATCGCGGGTGCGAGGCACGTGGTCCAAGACGTCCACGGGGTATGCCGTAGTCGTGGCTATCGAGATCGGCCACCGGCTTCGCCAGGGCGACACGTTTCGGGTCAACCTCGTGGTGAACGAGATGTACAGCTATCGTCAGCGGCGTGCTGGACAGCTGGCCCTGTCGGGTGGTGGCGGATGGGTATATCTCCGGGGCGATCGGGAGGCGTGGCAGGGTGCGGCCAACGCGGAGGTGACGTGAGTATCGTCGTCGTGCTGGTGGGAACGCGAGACATCGTGAACATCGCGGGGGTCGTGCGTTCGATGAAGAACTTCGGTCTCCGCGACCTCAGGTTGGTCGATCCGGTCGAGTACGAGCCTCGACGGATCGAAGGCATTGCCCACAAGACGGGGGATCTACTCAAGCGGGTGAAGCTCTTCGACGACTTCGACGGTGCGATTGCGGATTGCGCACTCGTTGTCGGCCTGACTGCCCGGCAGCGGACGGCGAAGCGCAACGTGCGCCGACCGCGAGAGGCTGTCGGCGAACTGCTGGCTGCGGCCGAATCGGGGGTCGTTGCGATTGTCTTGGGACGGGAAGATCGCGGCCTCACGAATGCCGAGCTCGATCGCTGCCACCGCAGCATCGTGATCCCGACCAATCCAGGCCATTCGTCGCTGAACCTGGCGCAGGCGTTCACAGTCATGGCGTACGAGCTCTTCATGGCCAAGGGAGTCCCGGTCTTCAAGACGCCGAGACGCGAGGCGCCGCAGGCGTCGGCAGAGCAGCTCGAGGAGGTGTTCGGGGCTGCACGTGATACCCTGAGCGCGATCGAGTTCTTCAAAACGCGCAACCCAGAGCCGATCATGCGGACGATTCGAGAGATGGCTCATCGGGTGCCGTTGGACGCGCGGGAGGCGAAGCTGGTCAAGGCCATGTGCATCGAGGTCCTGCGGTTTCTCGAGCGGAAAGGCGTGGCATGAGAATCCCGGGCTTCACCTCGACTCGCAGCAAGCGACCCGAGGCGCTGTTCGGATCGGTGGGCGATGTTCCGATGCGGCTGGTGCGTGCGGACGGATGCCGCTTGTGGGACGAGGGGGGGCGGGAATACCTCGACACCGTGATGGCGCTCGGTGCCGTGGGGCTCGGGTATGCGCACCCGGCCGTTACGGAGGCTGCCGAGCGGGCGATGCGGGATGGTGGGGTCGGTTCATTGGCCCCGGTGGCGGAAGCGATGCTCGCCGAGGAGCTGTGCTTCGTCATGCCGGGAGCCGAGCGGGTCCTGTTCTTCAAGACGGGAGCGGAAGCGGTCGCAGCCGCCGTTCGCCTCGCCAGAGCGTACACGGGTCGCGAGCGGGTGCTGACCTGCGGTTATCACGGTTGGCACGACTGGTGTCAACACGGGCTCGGCGTGCCGGCAGCGGTCCGTTCGCTCCGGACCGAGATCCCATTCAACGACGTAGCGGCCCTGCGCGGCATCGCGACTGGGGACTCACTTCCGGCAGCCATCGTCGTCGAGCCAGTCATAGAGGTCGCGCCGGATCCGGTGTGGCTCCGCGCCGTGCGCGACGTCGCCACCCGATGCGGGGCGGTGCTGGTGCTCGACGAGATCAAGACCGCGTTTCGCATTGCACTCGGCGGCGCGGCGGAGCGCTGGGAGGTCGAGCCCGATCTCATGGTGCTTGGTAAGGCGATGGCGAACGGGTTTCCACTGGCGGCCGTGTGCGGACATCGCGATCTGATGGAGACGGCCACGCGGACGTGGATCTCCTCCACCCTGGCCACCGAATGGGTGAGCCTCGCCGCCGCCTTGGCTGTGCTCGACATCTACCGGCGGGAGCGCGTGTGCGATCATCTCGAGGCGGCCGGTACCGTCTTGTTGGCCGGACTTGAACGACTCGCGCCCGCATTCCCGAAAGCCGTTCGGGGGGTGCGGGGGATGCCGCAGATGTGCTATCTCACCTTCTCGAGGGAGGAAGTGTCCGCGGCGGTTGCTGTTGCAGCGGCCAGACACGGCCTGCTCTTCAAGCGCAACGCCTACAATTTCGTGTCACTGGCGCACACCGACGACGTCGTCATCGACGTCGTGCGGCGACTGGAGGCGGCCCTGACGGAGGTAGAGCGCACGTGCTGATCGATGTCCATGCGCATTTCTACACGGCGGTCTCCGGACGCTGGGACTGGCGGGAGCGCGACGCTCGGCGTCTCGAGGTTGGTGGACGGCTAGGGATCACCGCTCACATTGCGTCTGTCCTGGGCACGTGGGGTCGGCTCTCACCGACCTACTTCCCAGCGCCGGACCACGTGACGCTCGGGAACGCCGCGATGCTCGAAGTCCAGCGCGCGCACCCGGGCCTGGTCTTTGGGTACTGCACCGTCAACCCCAACTACGGGAAGCACGCACTCGAGGAAATCGATCGCTGGCTCGGCGAAGGCATGGTGGGCATCAAGCTCGCCGCCAGCCGACGTGCCAGCGACCCACTCCTCGACCCCATCGCCGAGGCAGCTGCGAAGCACGGTGTCCCTATTCTCCACCACGTCTGGCAGCATCGACGACGCGACTGGCCGGGTCAGGAGGCGTCTGACGCCGCGGAATTGGCGGCGCTGGCTGTGCGGCACCCTCGTACGAAGTTCATCCTGGCGCACATCGGGGGCGGCGGCGACTGGTCCCATTCCCTGCGCGTGGTGCGGAAGACGACAAACATCTGGGTGGATCTCTCAGGAAGCGGGGTGGATGTCGACATGCTGCACGCGGTGATCGGAGATGTCCACCCGACCCGGTTGGTCTGGGGAACCGACGCCACCATGTGTACCGGCTGGGCCAAGCTCCGCTATCTCGAAACGGCAGCCGGGCTTGCCGCCGATCGGCTCGAGCTGATCAGGTCCGACAACGCCCTGGAGCTATTCCGGTTGGAGGTAGGCCATGCCGGTCACTGACGTCGGAGCGTTTCTCGGTGCTTACCCGTATCGGCACCTCGGGTCGGCCGCGAGCCCCGAGTGGCTCCTCGCACAGATGGATCGTTTGGGCATCGACGTGGCCTGGGTCGGATACCTGCCGACCATCCTCCACAGTGACCCCGCTCCCGGGAATCGCGAGCTCGAGAAGGCGGTGGCCCAGGTGCGCGACCGTCTCGAGCCCGTGCCGACCATCAATCCGGAGCAGGCGCTGTGGCAAGAAGACGTCAATGCGGCAGCGCTCCTGCGCGCGCCTGCGATCCGCCTGTTTCCGCAGTACCAGGGTGTTGCCACGGCGGGCCCGGAGAGCAGAGCGGTTGCGGAGTCGTGTGTGAAGGCCGGATTGGCCGTGGTGCTGAGCGTGCGGCTCGAGGATCTGCGACAGCGGCATCCTCTCGACCGGGCGGGTGAACTCGAGCCGCACGAGGTACGGGCACTGATTCGGGCGGTGGACGGACTCCGGCTGGTGGTCACGCACGCCGATCGCACGTTTATCGAGGAGGTGCACTTCGGTCTCACTCCCGAGGAGGCCGATCGCGTGGTCTGGGACATCTCGTGGCTCTGGGGACCGCCGGACGATCACCTGCAACATCTCGTCCGCACCGTAGGTCCCGAACGGTTCGTGTTCGGGACTGGGACGCCGCTACGGATTCCCGACGCAACGGTGGTCAAGCTGGAGCTGTCCGATCTGGAGCCAGACACCCTGGCCGGCATTCGAGGCGGACACTTGGGGCGGTGGCTGGGCCGGCGGGATGGGGGTCGGTAGCCGGCGCCCCCAGGGTCAGTGCTGCCCGAGTTTTGGAGCGTCACGGAGTGCCCGTCCGCGCCGGTTGTGCTAGATCTTTCATCGGCTATCTTACTTGCGGCCGCGCCGGACCCTCGGTCGCACACGCCTCGTTCATGATGTCCGGTGCGGCTTCTCAGGACGAGTCACATCGGTCGGTTGGCACGGCATCACACACGGACGGAGCGTGTTCATGCCTCGCACAGCTGGGTCATGACAAGGCGCGCCCTCGCTGCCGTCGGCACGCTCACCGCGCTCGCCGCCGTCGTTGCGTTCGTGACCACCCGGCCGGAGAGCGCGCTTCGTGCCCAGGCCGACCCCGCACAAGACCAAGCGCCATACAAAGCGCCCGTGGACGTCGATACCGCCGGACTTCCCGGACCGGTGCAGCCCATTCTCTACCGACATGATGTCCACGCCGGCGAGTATCAGATGGACTGCCGGTACTGCCACTTCGCGGTCGAGGTGAGTTCGAGCGCCGGACTGCCGACCGTCTCGCAGTGCATGGGCTGTCACATCATCGCTGGGGCGGCCAATCCCGAGGTGCAGAAGCTCCGGGAGTACTGGAACGAGCGGAGGCCGATCGAGTGGGCCGAGATCCACGTGCTGTCCCCGTTCGTGCGCTTCCCGCACAGCCGTCACGTGCAATCGGAGGAGGGGAGCTTCAAGGATCTCGAGATCGTCGAGAAGTGCGAAACCTGTCATGGGCCGATTCGACGCATGCCGCAGGTGTACCAGCATGCTTCGCTGAAAATGGGCTGGTGCATCACGTGTCACGAGAAGGAAGACGTCTCGACCGACTGCACCGTGTGCCATTACTAGGTCCGGTGGTCGACGGCATCATGGGGGTGCGGAGCTGAGGACGGATGGCTGAGAACTCGAATGGCATGAACCGGAGAAAGTTCCTCACGGTCCTTGGCGTGACCGGCGGTGGGGCAGCCGCGCTATCCGGCTGCTCGAGCGACTCCGTCGAGAAACTCATCCCATACCTCGTTCCTCCCGAAAATCAGGTTCCCGGTGTCGCCACCTGGTACGCGTCGACATGTAGGGAGTGCCCGGCAGGGTGTGGGCTGCACGTGCGCGTACGTGAGGGACGGGCCGTCAAGGTGGAAGGCAACCCCGACCACCCGGTGAACGCCGGTCGCCTCTGTGCGCGCGGTCAGGCATCGCTCCAGGGTCTCTACAATCCCGACCGTGTGCGACAACCGCTGTCCCGGACTGCCGATGGGAAGTTCGAGCCCATTGCCTGGGAGGATGCAATCGCCCAGGTGGCCGAGAGGCTCGGGGGATCGCCGTCTGATGGGGTCCGGTTTCTCACCGGGCACGAAGCAGGCAGCTTCGACCGCTTGGTGGACGAGTGGCTCGCGGCCTTCGGGTCCCGCGGGCGAGTTGCTTTCGAGCCCCTTGGCTACGAGGCGCTACGGCACGCCAACCGAACGGTATTCGGCATTGACGGCCTTGCGCGCCACGATTTTGCGGCGGCCGACTACGTGCTCTCCTTCGGGGCCGACTTCCTCGATACCTGGCTCAGTCCCGTCGAGCACGCGCGCGGTTTCGGGGCGCGACACGGCTACCGCGACGGACACATGGGGCGCTACGTCCATGTCGAGCCGCGGCTCAGCATGACGGCGATGAGTGCGGACGAGTGGGTCGCACCCAGGCCGGGATCCGAAGGTCTCCTGGCGCTGAGCGTCGCCCACGTGATCGTGCGCGATGGCCTCGCGTCGACCCCCGCCGACGTGCACCGGGTCCGCCCGTTGCTCGATCGACACGTGCCGGAGACGGTCGCGGCGGAAACGGGCGTGCCAGCGGACACCGTCGCGCGATTGGCGCGTGAGTTCACGGCTGGGCCGAGTGTTGCGCTGGCCGGCGGCATGGGAATACAGCACGCTGCCGCTCATGTAACCGCCGCGGCGGTGAACCTCCTGAATTACGTGGCTGGCAACGTGGGCCGCACGGTACGCTTCGAGGGAACGCCCACGGGGCGCCCGGCTCCCTACAGCCGTCTCGTGGAGCTGACGAGCGACATGAAAGGTGGAGCGGTTCGCGCCCTGTTCATGCACGGCGCGAATCCGGTTCACGGAACGCCGCCGGGACTCGGATTCCGAGACGCGATGCAGGCGGTGCCGTTCAAAGTGAGCTTTGCCCGCTTCATGGATGAGACGGCGCAGGCATGCGACCTCGTGCTGCCGGATCATGATCCGCTCGAGCAGTGGAACGACTTCGAGACCCGTCCGGGGGTGCATGCGCTGCAACAGCCGGTCATGCAACCCGTCTTCGATACGCGGGCCACCGGCGACGTGCTGCTGCAAGTGACCGCCCGCGTCGGCGGACCGGCCTCCGCCCGGCTTACGGTGACGTCATTCAAGGACTACCTGCAGCGGTCCTGGGCGGCGCTGCAGGCAAGAGTCGGGGATCGCCGTCCGTTCGCGACCTTCTGGACCGAGGCCCTGCAACGCGGTGGTGTGTGGCGTGAGCCGTCGACGCAGCGAGTCACGCTTGCTGCGAGCGCCGGGTCCTTGGAGGGATCATCGACGTGGCGGCTCCCCGAAGGCCGGCTCGCCTTGATCGCCTACCCGTCGTCCGCGCTTTATGACGGACGCGGAGCGAACCGCCCGTGGCTGCAGGAGCTGCCAGACCCGGTCACGAAGACCACCTGGACGACGTGGGTGGAGATCCACCCCGAGACGGGTGCCGAGCTCGGGATCGCCGAGGGCGACGTCGTGGAGATCGCGTCGGACATGGCGACGATCCGGGCGCAGGCCTACCTGTATCCCGGGTTGCGGCGCGACACGGTGGCGGTGCCGATGGGGCAGGGTCACACGGCGTTCGGGCGCTACGCCGAGGGACGCGGTGCAAACGTGTTGCACCTGCTCGATGCGGAGCCGACGGCGTTCGGGGGCGTCGCGACCTACACCGGTGTGACGCTTCGCGCCACGGGCGAACACGCGCCGCTGCCGAAGACCGAGGGGAAGCCGCGACAGATGGGACGCGGGATTGCCCAGATGGTCACGCTGGAGGAGCTGGCACGCGGGGAGGGCCATGGGGAACATGGTGCTCACGCCGCGCCAGTCCCTGAGCGCATCGAGGAAATCCTCGATCACTGGCAGGAAGGGCAGGACGAGGCCACGAAATACGGCGCCTACGAAGGCGAGCATCCACGCTGGGGGATGGCGGTCGATCTCTCGCGGTGCACCGGGTGCAGCGCTTGCGTGACGGCCTGCTACGCTGAGAACAACATTGCCACGGTGGGTCCCGAGAGCGTGCGGCGGGGGCGGGAGATGTCCTGGCTTCGGATCGAGCGTTACTTCGAAGGTGGGGAGAACGGCGAACCGTTCGAGGCCCGGGTCCTGCCCATGCTCTGCCAGCAGTGTGGCAGCGCGCCGTGCGAAACGGTGTGCCCCGTGTTCGCGGCCTATCACACTCCCGACGGCCTGAACGGGCAGATCTACAACCGGTGCGTGGGAACGCGGTACTGCTCGAACAACTGCCCGTACAAGGTGCGGTACTTCAACTGGTTCGACTATCAGGAGCCGGCCGATCCGACCTTTGCGTGGCCGGAGCCGCTGCACTGGCTGTTGAACCCCGATGTAACGGTCCGCTCCAAGGGCGTGATGGAAAAATGTACCTTCTGCGTTCAGCGCATCCGTGACAAGCAGAACCAGGCCAAATTAGAGGATCGGGACCGGCTCGCCGACGGCGAGGTGCTGACGGCGTGTCAGCAAACGTGCCCGTCGGACGCGATCGTGTTCGGGGATCTCAACGACCCGAACTCTCGGGTGAGCGCGCTCGCACGTGAGACGCGCGGCTATCACGCGCTTGGCGAACTCAACACCAGACCGGCGGTGACGTACCTGAAGAAGGTCCGGAACCTGGTGGAGGGATAGGGCGAGATGGCGACGATCGCGCGCGAGGACCAGATCACTCGGCCCACCTATCAGGAGATCACGCGCGACATCACGGCCACGCTGGGTCGGCCGTCGCGCGGGTACTACGTCCTGCTCGGCTTCGTGCTGGTGGTGCTCGCGATCGGCGCGGCCGCGCTCCTCTACCAGATCAGGTTCGGGCTCGGGGTGGCCGGCTACACGCCGCCGGTCATGTGGGGCGTGTACATCACGACCTTCGTCTTCTGGGTCGGTATCGCACACTCCGGAACGCTGATTTCAGCGATCCTCTATCTCTTCCGGTCGGCATGGCGAACATCGGTCTACCGAACCGCCGAGGCGATGACGGTCTTCGCCGTGATGACCGCCGGGCTGTTCCCCGTAATCCACGTCGGACGTCTCTGGTACGCGTACTGGCTGTTTCCGTACCCGAACCAGCGGCAGCTGTGGGTGAACTTCAAGTCGCCCCTGTTGTGGGACGTCTTTGCGGTCTCCACCTACTTCACGGTGAGCACGCTGTTCCTCATCGTCGGCCTGGTGCCAGACCTTGCGGCCGTGAGGGAGAAGGCAACCGGCTGGCGACGCAAGCTCTACGAGATCACGTCCCTCGGTTGGCGCGGCACCGACCAGCAGTGGCGGCACTACACACGTGCGTATCTGTACTTGGCGGCACTGGCCGCCCCCCTCGTGCTGTCCGTCCACAGCGTCGTGTCGTGGGACTTCGCCATGTCGATCGTGCCGGGGTGGCACGCGACCATCTTCGCGCCGTACTTCGTAGCTGGCGCGATCTATTCCGGTGTCGCAATGGTGGTGACCCTGCTCGTCCCCCTGCGGAAGGTGTTCAGGGTCCAACGCTACATCACCGTCGAGCATTTCGAGAACCTGGCGAAGCTGTTGCTCCTCACCGGCCTGATCGTGGGCTACGCATACGCCGTGGAGTATTTCATGGCGTGGTACAGCGGGAGCCCGTACGAGCGAGCGGCGTTCTGGAACCGGGCATTCGGCGACTACTGGTGGGCCACTTGGACCATGATTCTCTGCAACGGGGTGCTGCCGCTCATCCTGTTCTTCCGGAAAGTGCGGCAGAGCATCCCCGCGCTGTTCGTGCTGTCGCTCTTCGTGAACCTCGGCATGTGGTTCGAGCGGTTCGTGATCATTGTGGTGTCGCTCTCGTTCGAGTACGAGCCGTACGCGATGGGCCACTACACGCCGTCGTGGGTCGAATGGGCGATTCTCGCGGGCAGTTTCGCCTGGTTCTTCATGTGGTTCCTGTTGTTCGCAAAGAACTTCCCCACGGTGTCGATCACCGAGGTGAAGGAGATCATTCCGATGCCGCGCAAGCAGCGGGCCCATTCATGAGCACCATGACTGGTGGGGTCCTCGCATCGTATCGCTTCGTCGACGCAGCCTCTGGGGCGATCCGGACGCTGAAGGCGGAGGGTATCCGTGATTTCACGGTGTACACGCCGGTGCCCAACGTCGAGATCGCGCAGGCCGTGGGGCACCGGGTGAGTCCCGTGCGTCTCTGGACCCTCCTGGGTGGGCTGCTCGGGTGTGCGTCGGGATTCGCGCTCACCCTCTGGATGTCGTTCGATTGGCCGCTCGTGGTCGGCGGCAAGCCGATCGGGTCGGTGATTCCCTACGTCGTCATCGCGTTCGAGTTGACGATCCTGTTCGGGGCGGGCGCCACCATTCTAGGCTTGATCTTCCACAGTTGGCGGAACCGGCAGATGGGGGCATACGAGGGGCGGTTCACCGACGACCACATTGGGATCTTCGTGCGATGTCCGACCGAGCGGCGGGCCGAGGTCGAGGCGCTCTTGCGGGCCGCGGGCGCCGAGGAGGTGCGGGTTGAGTCCTAGGCGCGCGGCAGCGGTGTTGGTGCTGGTGGCCGTGGTGGCCGGCTGTACCCGGGAGCAATGGCATCGCTTTCCGAGTCCCGATGACCTCGTGGCGGCCGTGCCGTGGTTTTCCGTGATGCATCGAGGAATCGCGATCCAACCGTACAAGATGCCCCTTCAGCCGGTCGAGGGCGCGGTGCCCATCACTGGGCGAGAAGTCGTGCCGGCGGCCGTGCCGCAGCACCAGGCCCAACTCGATAGACTGGTCAATCCGGTGCAGGTCACCGCCGAGTCGCTGGAGCGCGGGCGCGATCGCTACGAGATCTACTGTTCGGTCTGTCACGGCGCCGAGGGCCTTGGTGATGGGCTCGTGGCACCGTCGCTGGCAAATGCGGTCCGGAACCTCACCGACGATCGCGTGGTTCGGTCCTCCGACGGTTGGGTCTACGGTGTGATCACCAACGGCTTCGGTGCCTTGATGCCCGAATACGGCGGTCGGATCACGCCGGCAGACAAGTGGCACATCGTGAACTACATGCGCACGTTGGGGGGAACGGCACGGTGAGCCCGGCAACGGTCCACCACGAGATCCACCGGCGCGGCGCCAACGCTCCGACGGCGTCGCTATTCGTGGCGGGCATCGTGCTGGCTATCGTCGGACTAGGCACGTTCGTGGCACTCGCGATGGGTGACGATCCCGGTCGCGCTTGGCGCCTGTTTCTCATCAACTTCCTGTTCTTCACGGGTGTCGCCCAGGGCGCCATCGTCTTCGCGGCGACACAGAAGATCACGAAAGGCGTGTGGGCCGGCCCGATTATCCGCTTTGCGGAAGCGGCAGCCTTGTTCCTGCCGGTTTCCGTGGTGTGCTTCCTGGTGCTGTTCCTCGGGAAGCACCACCTGTTCCCCTGGATCGAGCATCCCACGCCCCTGCGAGGGAACTGGCTCACGGTCCCCTGGGTGTTCTGGCGCGATCTGGCGGCATTGCTCGCCCTGATGGTGACGAGCGTGGCATTCGTCTACCATGACCTCAAGCCGGACGTGGCCGAGCTCCGCGATCACGTGACGGGCTGGAAGCGCGCGCTGTACGACCGCATCGCCGGCGACTACGTGGGGAGTCCCGAACAGCTCCAAGCCGTGGAGCGCCGTATCAACTGGCTCGCGCCCCTCTTGTGCCTGCTCTACGCGTACCTCTTCTCCCTGCTCGGGTTCGATCTGATCATGTCGCTCGCCCCGTACTGGATGAGCAACCTGTTCGGCGCGTTCTTCTTCATGGGTGCCTTCCTCACCGGGCTCACGATGCTCGGCTTGATGAGTGTGTTCTGGCGCTGGAAGCTCGATATGGGCGCCGTGATTGGGCGTGAGCAGCTTCACGATCTCGGCAAGCTGGTATTCGCGTTCTCAATCTTTTGGGCGTACCTCATGTACAGCCAGCTACTCGTGATTTGGTACGGCAACCTGCGGGAAGAGACGTCGTTCGTGTTTCTCCGGCTGTGGGGCGACTGGCGACCGATTGCGATTCTGGTCGGGCTCATGATCTTCCTCATCCCGTTCTGGGGCCTCATCTGGGTCAAGGCGAAGATCAACCGCGTGACCTTCACCACGTTTCTCGCCATCAGCTTCGTCGGTGTGTGGCTGGAACGCTATCTGCTGGTCCAGCCATCGCTCACCGAGGCCGGGCCCATGTTCGGCGCGCCTGAAATAGCCATCTCTCTCGGGTTCCTGGGGCTGTTCCTGCTGGCGTACGGGCTGTTTGCTCGAACGTTCCCGATGGTGAGCCCGCGGCTCCTGGCAAAGGCTGAGCTGACGGGTCACCACTAGCCGGCCGCGGCGGTGCCTTCGTGCCTCGCCTCGGTAGCCGCTGGGAATCGCTCGCCGTTCACAAGACGCCGGTCTGCCCCGCCGATTAGATTTCGCATCGGTGACCCGCACCTCCGGAGTTTGCATGCCTCCCAACCCACCCGACGACAGCCTCGAGGCGTTCCGCCATTTTCGCGAGAAGATGAACGCGGCCATCAATGCCGCCGGCAATCTCACGATCAATCGGTTCTTCGCGCTCGATTCCCGCACGTATGAGGCGGGCGTCCTCGATGCCAAGACCAAGGAGCTCATGGGACTGACGGCGTCGATGGTGCTCCGATGCGATGACTGCATCACCTACCATCTGGTCCGGTGTCGGGAGGAGGGCGCGACCAATGACGAGATCTTTGAGGTGTTCGCCGTGGGCCTCGTGGTCGGGGGCTCGATCGTGATTCCCCACCTTCGGCGCGCGGTCGCGACGCTCGAGGAGCTGCCGCGCGCGTGAGCGACCGAGCGGCCGTGTGGTTGGCAGCCGCCGAGCTGGCTGCGAAGGGTGCACCGGGCGCCATGGCAACGGTGTCCCGCCATCGTGGGTCGCTGCCCATGGCCCGTGACGCGAAGCTGGTGGTGGCCGAACACGGCGAGTACTGGGGGACAATCGGTGGCGGGTGCACTGAGGCGGATGTGATGGCGCAGGCGCTGGAGGCCGCGAAACGCGGCGCACCGATTGTCGTCCGTCACACGCTGAACGCCGACCTCGCGGGTGATGTCGGGCTGTCCTGCGGCGGGACCGCGGAGTTCTTCCTCGAACCGGTCGTGGCGGAGCTCGACGGGCTGTATCGCGCCGTCGCCAGGGCGATCACCGAGCGGATACCGACCCTCGTGTCGACCGCGCTGGATTGGGCGGCCGGACCGGCCAAGGCGGCACGGGTCGGTGATCGCGTGGTAGGGACAGACGTGCCCGGGATCCTCACGGGTGTCGAACACCTGCCGTTGACGCCCACGGTCGACGAGCAGCGGGGCCTCTTTGTCGAGCCGGTGCCGCGCCTCCCCCGCGTGATCGTCTTCGGGGCGGGGCATGTCGGGAACGAGATCGCGCGGCTCGCAGCGCGGGCGGGTTTCTATGTGGTGGTGATCGACGATCGGCGTGAATTCGCCGACCCGAGCCGCCTTCCTGGTGTGGACGAGGTGATCGTCGAGAACCTTCGAACTGTGCTGGGCCGCGTACGGCTCGACGCCGACGACTATGTCCTGGCGACGACGCGCGGCCACCAATTCGATGCGGAGATTGTCGAGGCAACGGCCGCGTCGAGTGCCCGCTACGTGGGCATGCTGGGGAGTGCGCGCAAGAAAGCCGTGATCTGGAAGGCACTGGAGAGCCTGGGCGTTCCCCGCGCGGCCCTGGAGCGTGTTCGCGTGCCGATCGGGGAACGGATCGGTGCTGACACACCGGCCGAAATCGCGGTATCGGTCGTGGCTGAGCTGATCCGAGTGCGGCGGCTAGGGAATCCGGGCCGCGAGTGATCGCAGCGAATCCAGTGGAATGTTCGCCCGCAGGGTGAGCACCGCGTTGCCACGGACTACCGTGATCGCCGTGGCGGCCGTATCGGCCATCCTTGGCGCGTCCGCCGCTACTGCATCCTCCACCCGGCCTTCGAGGGTGCTCACGGGTCGCTGGATGATCTCGAGCATGACCCCGTCGAGGTCTTGAAGAACCCGGACGCCCCGGCCGTCCCCTTGCGCGTCCCGATCGATACTTACCACGGGCACGCCTGGTACCGTGTGAGGCGTCTCTCCCAATCGAGTGGCGGCGTCTGCGCGATCGGACTGGACCCATTGCACAGGTGTCCGGTCGGCCTCGAGCTCGGCCGCGAGCTCCCTGGTGGGCTGCTCACGTCGTTCCGCGACGGCCCCGATGTCCCTGGCAAGCCTGGCCCGGGGTGCTGCGGCGGCAGGAGCCCCCTGCGCGGCCGGTTCAGCCGCGGCGTTCTGCTGCAACGCATCCCGCCGACCGGCCGGGGCCTCGTCGGCCGGCACCTCATACGCGCTTCGCAGTCGTTCGGCCGCTGTCTCCGTACTCCCTGCATCCTTCGCGACGGACGCGGTTCCGGGTCGGGCGTCGACCGACGACCTCGGCGTGACCGTATCGACCGGCGCTGTCTGCGACGTCCTCAGCGTGAGCGGCTGATCGGGACTCCGGAGCGGGTTCAGTGTCCCCCGTGCCATCCACCCCACCCCCACCGCCAATGCGATCGAGGCCGCCCACCCGAGCGCGGTGAGCCGATTGAGGCTGAGCACGCGCCGCGGTCGCCTCCCGCCCGCCCGAGCCAGCACCGCGTCGAACGGGGGTACAGGCACAGCTGCGGGTCCAGACGCCCTGAGAATGGTGGCGGCGCGCTCGCGGAGCGCTCGGGCCTCCTCGAGCCGCTGCCGGCACTCCGCGCAGGCGGCAAGATGGTCCTCGACCTCGCGCCAGTCCTCGCTGGGCTGGCGGCCCTGGTCGAGGTAGGCGTGGAGCGTGCCTTCGTCAGCGTGCGACATCTCTCTTCTCCAACGCTTCATGGGCTTCGACCAGGCGTCGCCGCGCACGGGCGAGCGTCGTACCGATGGCCCCTGCGGCCAATCCCGTCTGCTCCGCGATCTCCTCGTAGTTGAACCCTGCGTCCCACAGGAGCAGGACTTCTCGATCTCGCTCGTTCAATTGCCCGAGGGCGCGGCGCACCGCCTCGACCTGCTGCGCGTGCTCGAACTCCTCGGCCGGATCGCTCGTGGTCATCTGCTCCGCGTCGCCGCGGATGAGCGTGAGGTGCCGGCGTCGCCGTACCGCCGCTCGCGCCTCGTCCCGCGCAAGGTTGGCCGCGACCGTGAATAGCCAAGCGCGAGGATTGTCCGGATCCTGCCCGAGTGCCCGCACGAACACCTCCTGCGCGAGGTCCTGGGCCCGGTCCGCGTCCCACACCTTTCGGTGGAGGAAGCGGACCAGGTCCGCAAACGTCTCTCGATATACTCCGGCCCAATCGGTACTCACGTAGACCAGTTTAGCGTCCGCGGAACTCGTGCACTAGCCGCTGAAGGGCCTGTGTCGACAGTCGTTCGGCGCCAACATCGCCGATCTGGATCGCGACACGGTCTCCAGACACGATCACCGACCCGAACTCGGTCACGTACGGCTTGAGCTCCGGTAGGGCGTCGAGCACGGCGAAATACGCCTTACTGAACATGGCGACCTGCACGACGCGCTTGTCGGTGTCGTGCTGAAGGTCGGTCCAGACCCCGTCGAGGTCTTTGAACAAGCGGCCGGCGACATGCCGAGCCTGCGGGACGTGACCGCGGCGGAGTAACACCTCGTCGGCGGCCTCCAGTTCGAGTGACGACTTGGCCTCGCGCCGCGCGCGTGATTGCTCCGCGGCGGCCACGGCCCCGGCACCCACCATGCTGGACGGAACGCCCGCAACTTGCCGCCGGGGCCCGCCTCGCGGCACGTTTGCCACGTCGGCCGGCTCCTGCACCAGATACGACGTGTACTCGCTCAGCAAACCGTAGCGCAACGCCGTCCGACGGATTTCTTCCTCGAGCTCGGCGTTCGGACCGCTGAGGCGGATTTCTTGTGCCAGGACGCCGATCTTTCGCGACGCCCAGAGCCGCGGAATGAAATCATTATCGAGTTGATGCCCGGGAAACGTCACCTGGGTCGCGTAGCGCTCGGGCCGGTCGTTGCGTCGGCCTCGGATCGAGATGGTGCCAGGGCGTTCTCGATTCCCTGCACGGTAGCGCCCGAACACGACCAGCTCCTCACCGGCGAACAGGTCGGGCAACGTCGAGGGATAGACCTCGGTCAGCTCCACCGGTGCGTCGGCAATCTCCAGATCGGCAAGTACGGGGTGTCGGATCTTCGCGGTGAGCACGCCGAGAGCCGCCTCTACGTCCTCGCCCAGTTGCACGTACTGGGTGCTCCCCCGTCCCGCTGCGGACAGCCGGTCCAGCAGGTAGGTGTTGACGTCATGGCCGACGCCGAAGGCGAACACGCGAGCGCGTCCGCGATCGCTTTCGGCCTGAGCGGCGATGCGCTCGGGATCACGCTCGCCCACCGAAGGGAGGCCGTCGGTGAGGAACACCACGAGAGGGAGCCGCCCGCTCGGGCTGGTTGAGCGGAAGGCCTCCTGGAGCGCGCCAGCGATGTTCGTGCCGCCGTCGGCTGACAGGTCGTCCACCCACCGACGCGCAGCGCGCAGATCGCGCGATCCGCCACTCGACCAGTCGGCGGCGTACGTGCGCACTCCACTGCTGAACGCGATGAGCCGGAATCGATCGGTGCCGTCGAGTGAGCCGATCAGCTGATGGAGTGCGGCCTTGGCCTGGTCCAGCTTGCTGCCGGACATCGATCCTGAGACGTCGAGCACGATCGTCAGGTCCCTCGGCACGGTTCGTCCCTCGGGCCGGCCTGGAGACAGCGTCAGCATGAAGTAGCCATCCTCGCCCGAGGCACGGTGTGTGGCCAGCGTGATGCCTACCACCGGTCGAGCGAACGGAAGGAACAGGGAGAAATCTCCACTGAGCTCGCCCCGAGGTCGCACGCGCAGTGTGCCGTCATCGCGTGTCACATCGACGGGATGGGTCGGGGAGAAGGGATCACGGAACTGGTCGGCGTTATCGGTCCAGAGGGTGAATGCCAACGGAACGGCGCCCCCGCGCTGTGGCTGGAGACCATCACTGCCCTCGACCGGTGTGCGACTGCCCGTGCGCCCGCCAGTGGCATAGCGGAACTGGAGTCCGTCTCCGCTCCGCCGCAGGACCTGCGTGTAGCGCAGCGTGATCTTGCGGGTCTCGCCCGGCCCGATCGGAAAGACCCGAGCTCGAATCAGCCCGTGGCCGGCGAGCTCGATGAGTGCGGGGTCACGCTTGCGACGAACGATCTCTTCATAGATCGCGCGCGCCTCAGCGGCATCCATGGTCTCGCCGCGCAGCTCCTCGTCGCCCTGGAACAGCGAGAAGTTGGAGAACACCGCCTCGCCCGGGAGCGGATAGAGGTAGTCGCCCTCCCCTAGACCGCCGCCGTTGTTCCGGAACCACTCCTCGACCTCGATCGCGGCCACCCGGCCCGTGACCCGCACGGAGACCACCGTCCGGACCTTCATCACGCCAAACTCGGGACGGCGATCGGGCGGTGGCTCGATCCAGCCTTGCGCCAGGAGCGGGGCGGCGAGCAGGCTCATAACCAGTGTGCTGAGCAGGACTTTCATGAGTTCCTCGCTGTATGGTCTACCCAGAAGGACGAGGCAGGCCCGCCGTCTTGCACACATCCCCGGATCCCAGGTTGCTTGCCCGGCGGCCGCAGGCCCTCGATACTTCCGATGCCATGAGGATCGTGCGACGCTGGTTCCCCTTGTTGGGCCGAACAACACCTTGCCGGATCGTGAGCATTCTGGTCGTGGCGCTCACGGCCAGTGCCCGTGCCGTGGATGCCCAGGTTCAGCCTCCGCCGCGGCGCGGCGCGCGCTCCGCTGTCCAGCAGCCCGCGCGTCCGGGGCAGGGCGGGTGGCAACTCGAGCCGAATACCACAGTCGATCTCTGGTACCATGGGCTGGCAGTGATCGGTGTGGCCCAACAGGGCATGCTGCCGCTCTACAGCGCGGCCTACGCCAGCAGGGTTCGCGAGGAAAAGGAGCGGCTCGGGATCTATCCGACCAAGCTCGATGAGATTGGCGAGGAGATCAGCCGGGCCATAGAGAGCGACGAGGCGCTCTCCCTGCTGCACTTCGCGCCGCTGTATTTCCACGCGGCTGATCCTCTGGAGATGCTCCACGCGCTCGGTGCCGTAGCCGACCGGCGCGCCGGTGACGTCGCCGTCGCCAGCCCGCGGGTGCGGTTCGGCGCCATCGCCATGACGCAGATGTTGCAGACGGCAGGTCAGCGACGGGCGGTGAGGAAGCTGGTCGAGGCCATGGAGGACGAGTACGGCGTCTTCTTCCACGAGTTTCGGGAGCGTCATCGCGCCGAACACCGCGACCGGCTCGCGGATCTGGAACGTCGCTGGACGTATGGCCTCGCGCTCGATCTCGCGGCTTTCCTGGAACGCGTGGGACTCGAGTCTGGCGTCCTGATCCCATCACCGGCCCTTGGACCGGAAGGCCGGCTGTTCCAGGGTGATCCATTCGAGGGTCGGGCTCGGCTCCTAGCCGTCTGGATGCCGCTCGAGGGAGGCGTGGACGCGCCGCTGTACGGAGCAGTGCGGGAGCTGGGATTCACTGTTGTGGACCGGCTGGTCGATCCGGAGCGCTACGATCGGTCCGAGCTCGAGGACGTTCGCGCCAGCGCCGCAGTGCGGTTCGGTGCTATGCTCCTGGAGTTCTTCGCGCCGGAGCATCTGTCCGGTTACCGTCGAGCGTTCCTCGAGGCGGTGGGCTACGAGTCGGCCGAACAGGGAACAGCTGCCGCGTTTGAGCAGACCTATCCGCTCGACCCGGAGGTGCTATCGCTGCTTCGCAGGGAGATACGCCGCCGCTGACCCCCTCTCAGGGAGGGCCGGGTCGAGACGTCAATCCTTCAACAACACGCACCCCGGGTGACCGGTGTCGTCCGGTTCCAGGTCCGGCCACTCCGAGCAGATGGGCGGTTTGGCCGGGCGACCATTGGGGAGGGTCCGGTCGTGCAGGGCGCAGCTGATGCCGTCCTCCGCGAGATAGCCGCACGCCGAGATCACCTCGCACTCGACGAGATCGGGTCCCGTTCGCTTGACCTTGCACAAGTAGGGCGGCTTCCGGGCCCGGAGCAGCAGCTCGAGTGCGGTCTCGGACTCGTGCACCACCACGTCCAGCGTCAGGTCCCGGCAGCAGGCTGCCCCCCGCCGATTGTCGGCCGTTCGGCACGCGGCCCCGATGCAGGGGTTGTCTCCCTGCATCACAGGCAGCGCGCGTTGCGCGGCTCGCTTGAGGGGCAGGGGTAAGGCTCGCTGCCGCCCCTTGAACACCACGACGTACTTGCCGTTCCGCAGCTGACGTTCTTGGGTCCCGTTGGGGTGCGGAGCGGGTAGGCGAGGTGGGGCAGCGGTGAAGCCGTGAGCTGTGCATTGGGCCGAGCGGCCAGTCGCGCCGGCGGTCCTGCCGCCGTTGACGCCGGGTTCTTGCTGCGAGAAGTACTTGCAGGGAATACGAATGACGGCGTCGACCAGCATATCGGTACCGAGCACGTAGGGGCGACCCATGTGGATGCGCTCCGTATGCCCCAGCAGCCACGTGGCGGCCGCATCGTGAAACGTCGGGTTGTCCTCTTCGAGGTCGGCGATATGGAGCGTGACGGCGAGTTCGCGGCATTGGGGACCGAGGCCCGTGCAGGGTGGAGGAGTGGCCATACGGCTCAACGCTGGATGGGGCGGCACGCCAGTGGACCGCCGGCAAGCGTCACCCGGTCGCTGATGGCGCAGTCTAAGGTGGTTTTCTGCCCGAGTACCAGATCGTGAAGCTCGGCGACGGCCGCGGGGAGCCCCGGCGCGCGGAACCGCACCGTCACCGAGCCGTTCTCGAGGAGCGTCTGCTCGCGGAACTGCGCCCAGTAATGCCCCTTGGCGTCGGCCGGCAGGCACAGCGTGTCCGCCCCGAACACGCATACTTCGGTTTCCGGTAGAGCCTGTCCGGTTTCGAACACGGCCACGTCACCCTCCAGCGTGACCACGGGCGGGCCGAAGTACACCGGGCTGCCGGGTACGCACGCTTGGAGAAACACAGCTGCGGTGACGAGGGACATCCATCGCATGGTGCCTGACAAGTTCTCCGATTGCACTCAAAAGGCAAGACTGGTGGCAGAGTCCCGCGAATGGCGACGAATGCGATGTCCTGCGATCGCGGCGCCAACCGCGACCGCGATGCCCGCGAGCGCGTCGATGCCGTAATGCATCTGACAGTAGACGGTCGCGACCACCAGTAACGCCGCGGGTACCGTCAGCGCGGCGGCGAGCCACTTCCACTCCCCCCAGAGGGCAAACACCGCCGCCAGCGTCGCAGCGACGTGGGACGAGGGAAACGCCGTGCCGATCGAGGACCCGCCTCCGAGAAAGGCATACACCGCCTCGGCGCTCCACACGTCGCGCACCGGGCCCGTTGGGTGCTGGAAGGCGTAGTTCGGCCCCGCGACGGGAAACAACAGAAAGACGAGGTAACACGTGACGTACGCCATCATCGTGGTGAACAAGACTCGCTGCGCCTCGGGCCGTTGGCCGCGAATCGTCAGCAGGATAGGACCCACCACGACGAGCGGGTAATAGCTGAGATACGAGACATGCAGGAATCCCGACCAGAACACCGATGGAGCATGCCGAATCCACTGGTACGATATCTGACTTCCGAACAGCCACTGTTCCCATCCCTGCACGACGGCATCATTGGCGAAGATGCGTTCGGCACCCTGCTCCATGCCGAGGAAGCCGAGCTCCGTATAGAATGGCATCAGCACGATGAGCGGGTAGAGATCGTGGAGCGTGCCGCCCAGTCGCCCCCGCGGGGGTCGCCGTTGAAACAGGACGAGCAGTACGAAGAAGAGGAGATGTCCAGACAGGATCCATGGGGTGGCGGCGCCCACCCCACCCCGGAGGACAATGAGTCCGGTGACGAAGGCGACATACGCGCCGAGGAGCCAGTCGACCGGTCTCACAGCCACCCGTTCTCGCGGTACCACTGGGCCGTGGTCGCCAGTCCCTCGTGAAGAGGGATGCGTGCCGTCCAACCAGTATCCCGTTCCAAGGCAGCCGCCGCACAGGTCCAGGCGTCGGCCAGAAGCTCCCGGCTCTTGTCGGCCGAGAGCAGCGTTCGTCGCCCGAGCATTCTGCTGAGGGTCCCGTTGGCGGTCAGCACGCTCTTGGCGATCCAGACCGGAATCCGTATCCGACGGGGTGGGCGAGGCTGACGGTGGCGGGGGGAGGTGACATGGCGCACCGCCTCGTGCACCTGCTCTACGAAGTCCCGCACCGTCACGATCTCGCCATGACAGGCGAAGTACACCTTCCCGGGATCGGTGTCGGTCGCTGCCAAGATCAGGGCGTCCACGAGGTCGGTGACATGCACGAAGGAGAGTTCCTGCGTCCCGTCCCCGAACACGGGCGCGAAGCCGAACCGAGCGAGCTTGAACACCCTCAGGAGTTCGACGTCTCGGGGGCCGTAAACCGCGGGTGGTCGCACGATGGTCCACGGGAGAGAGCTCACGCGCGTTGCTGCCTCGCCGGCGAGCTTGCTCATGCCGTAGTTGCTCACAGGGTGCGGGCCGCTGGCTTCGGTTGCCGGCGAACCGCGCTGTGTCGGACCCACGGCGGCCAGTGACGACACGTACACGAACCGCTGGAGATGCGGTGCGACCTCTGCAGCGGCTGCCAGGACGCGTTCCGTGCCACCATTGTTCACCGTCAGGAATTCGTCGAGGTCTCGTGCGGCCGTCAGGCCGGCAACGTGGAACACGAGGTCGGCTTCCTTCGCGCCGGTGTGGAGCGCGGTCGGATGATCCAGGTCCCCGTGAACGATGGTGGGCGAGGCGTGGCGGAACGTCCGGGCAGCCTTCTCCGGGCTCCGGACCAGGCAGGAGACGTGATGGCCCCGGTTGAGCAGGGTGTGGACGAGGTGGGAACCGACGAATCCCGTGGCGCCGGTGACGAAGACCCTCACAACGGGCGGTCGTACATCCTGAGTCGCTTGTACACTTCGAAGCCCATGAACTCGAGTCCTTTGTTCATAGGCGTGTTGTCCTCGAGAACCCAGCCGCCTTCACCCCAGTTGTACCCACGCCCCACGCCGGTCGTCCAGATGTGATGGTACATCAACTCGGCGGCCCCGGCGCCGCGAAACTCCTTGATCACCCCGAGGAGCAGGATGCGGAGCCGTGAAATGCGACGTGCGCGCCAAAGCACCTTGAGGATGCCGGGAAAGAGCCGACCGGACGGATTGGCCTTGAGCGCGACGTTCATGTCCGGAATCGCGGCGGCAAAGCCGATCGGCTCCCCGTTGCGCTCGGCGAACACGACGAGATTGGGATCCACGATCGGTTTCAACTGCTTGGCCAGATGGTCGATCTCGGCATCGGTCATGGGCACGAAGCCCCAGTTCTTCTCCCAGGCCTGGTTGTACAGCGGCTTGATGCGTTCCACTTCCTCGTAGAACCGCTTCATGTCGAGGCATCGCAGCGTGATCTGCATGCGGTGGGCGACCCTCGCCGCCACCCGCCCGAGCCGCTCCGGAAGCTCTGTGCCCGTGCTCTGATACAGCATCAGATCTTTAGATTTCCGGAACCCCGCCCCCTCGACGAGTTGCTGGTAGTACGGGGGGTTGTGCGGATTGAGGACGGTGGGAGGGTGCTCGAAGCCCTCGACGAGCAGGCCGCACTCGTCATTGGTCGAAAACGACGCCGGGCCGCGCATCGTGTCGAGCCCGCGCTCTTTGAGCCAGGCCGCCGCATGGTCGAGCAGCGTGTTTGCCACTGCCTGGTCGTCGCCGCATTCGAAGAAGCCGAAGAAGCCGACTTGGTCTTCGTGGAACTCGTTGTGGGCGCGGTTGTGGATCGCGGCGATCCGCCCCACGACTTTGCCACCGCGCTCGGCGAGGAAGTAGTCCGCCTCGGCTCGTTGGAAGAACGGGTTCTTCGTGCGGGAGAGCAGCGTGCGGACGTCTATTCGCAACGGGGCGACCCATTTCGGGTCGCCCCGGTGGAGGCGATATGGAAAGGCGATGAATCGGTCGAGGTCGGCGGCGCGCTCGACGCGCCGCACGACCGCCGGATCGCTCAAATGACCCCCGATTGCTTTCCCAACCGTCCGAAGATCTCCAGGGCGGTGTCGATCTGGTCGGTCGTGTGCGTCGCCATGAGACTCGTCCGGAGGCGGCATTCGTCGGGTGGCACGGCCGGTGGCACGACCGGGTTGGTGAAGACCCCCGCGTCGTACAGCTGACGCCAGAACATGAACGTGCTTTCGAGCGAACCAATCAACACGGGAACGATGGGGGTCTGCGTGTGCCCGATGTCGAAGCCGAGGCTCCGACACCCGTCCTGGAACCGCCGAGTGTTCTCCCAGAGGCGGGTGCGGCGCTCCGGCTCCTCAATCAGGATCTCCAGAGCCGCCAAGACGCCCGCGGTGTTGGACGGGGGCAGGGCCGCCGTGAAGATCAACGGACGGCTATGGTGCTTGAGGAAGTGGATGACCGACTCGGAGCCGGCAACGAAGCCACCGATCGACGCCAGCGACTTCGAGAACGTCCCGACGATCAGCTCGACCTCCTGGGCGAGCCCGAAGTGGGCCGCCGTCCCGTCGCCCTTCGGACCCAGGACACCCACCGAGTGGGCGTCGTCCACGGCCAGGGCCGCCCCGTACCGCTGCGTCAACTTGAGCAGCGACGGCACGTCGGCGATGTCCCCTTCCATCGAGTACACGCCGTCGACGATGACCAGGGTGCCCCGATCCTGATACCGCTGGAGCAAGAACTCGAGCTGCTTCAGGTCGCCGTGCCCGAACCGTTGCGTGTTGCCGAACGACATCTGGGCGCCGTCGACGATCGAGGCATGGTCGAGCTTGTCGATCAGCACGACCTCACCCCGGCCGACCAAACCCGAAATGAGGCCGAGGTTGGCCTGATACCCGGTCGAGAACACGAGCGCCGCTTCCTTGCCGAAGAACTCGGCGAGACGGATCTCCAGGAGCTCGTGCAGGTCGAGCGTCCCGTTGAGGAAACGGCTTCCGGTGCACCCGGAGCCATACCGCTCCAGGGCGTTCCGGGCGGCCTCCAACACCTTGGGATGCTGCGTGAGTCCCAGGTAGTTGTTGGAGCCCATCATCACCCGCTCCTTGCCCTCGATGACGACGACCGTGTCCTCCGCCCTCGAGATCGGCTTGAAGTAGGGATAGAGGCCCGCCGCCTGGAACTCGCGCGCCCGGGTAAAGTTCTTGCACTTCTCGAACAGCGCGACCTGTTGTAATGTCTGCGTACCCACGAGCCCTCGACTCGGTGAAAGAGACGGTAGGGGAACCCTGGTGCCCAGAGGGGGCGTTCTGAATCGTAGCATAGTACCGATCGCCACAGTGTCGCACAAGTGCGCCTCCTTATTGCTGTTAGCCACTCTCGTAGCGGGTGGCGCGCAATCGGCTGCGTCACAAGAAGTTGGCCGGGACCCGTGGGTAAGCACCGACCAAGCCTTGTCGTTCGGCGGTGCCGTGGCGGTGTTCGGGGTTTCGCTGCTGCTGGATCACTACCAGGGGCCCCCTCCGTGTGCGCCATGCGACCCCGGGTCGGTGCCGGGTTTCGATCGGTGGATCATCCGGCCCCCGGTCCGTGCCTATGCCACCGGGAGCGACCTGCTCATACTGGGTCTGGCCAGCGGGACTCTGATCCACACCGCGTTCGGCCCGCGGGGCCAGCGGCGGGTGCTGACCGAGTTGGAGACCATGGCGTGGACGATGGGCGTCGTCGGGTTGAGCAAGTCGCTGATCGGGCGGAACCGGCCCGTGCTCTACACAGAGGTCGCGCCGGACGTGGCCAACCAGGTGATCAATCAGCGCTCGATGCCGTCGGGTCACGCGGCGATCGCCTTCGCCACGGCCACCAGCTATTGGCTCAACAACCCCGAACGGGGGCTCGCACCGAAGCTGGCGGCGGTCGCTGCGGCAGTAGGGATTAGCGTACTCCGGGTCGCGTCGGCCAAGCACTTTCCGTCGGACGTCGTGGTGGGTGCGGTCGTCGGCACGGGGGTCGCCCTCGCTGTCCACACCATCCGATTTTGAGCTATGGTAGCCTTCGGGGCACCAGGCGGGCGAACGTGGGTACTAACGGCGGACTAGGAGTATGATCTGAATCCGATGCAAACGGCTCATCGACCATGGCTCGGCCGCCGCCGGCTCGTGCGGCTCGGCCCGACCGCGGCGGGCTTCGTCGTGGCCCTGCTCGTGGCGGGTCCGGCGGCCGCCCAGACCGATGTCGAGGAGCTTGGCCGCGTGCTGGGTGGGGCCCGTCCACCCGCTGCGTACTACGACATGCTGCGCCGGGATCCCACGGCGTTTCAGTTCTCAGAGGACAACGGCTGGATCCGGCGGGGCCGCGAGGTGGCCAGGCGGCGGAACGCGTTCCGGGCGCAGGCTGCAGCATCGGGGGTGAGCTTGGCGCCGCTCGCCGGCTTCGACCCCAGCGGAGTCTACGGCGGCGAGCTGCGGGTGCCGGTGTTTCTCGTGATGTACGCCAACACCGACTCCGCCGTGCTCCAAAGCGTGGTGCCGCGGCAGGCCCTCGCCGACCGGCTGTACGGCACCAGTCCGGCCCCGCCGTACTCGATCCACACCTATTACCGCGAGCTGTCGAACGACAGGCTGCTCGTGACCGGCAGCGTGTTCGATTGGACCCGGGTCTCGCAACCCGATACGTACTACGAGGCAGGCTGCAACGGGCTGTGCGCGCAATCCCAATTGCGGTCGATGGTGCAGGAACTCGTCGCGGCACATGACGACAGCGTTGACTTCGGGACCTTCGACAACGATGGCCCCGATGGCGTCCCCAACTCCGGGGACGATGACGGCTTTGTCGATGCCATCGTGCTCATGCACCCGGAGGTCGATGGAGCCTGCAAGAACATCACCCCGACTTCGGAGAACAACATCTGGGCCCACAAGTATGTGGTGAGCCCCGATGTCTCCACCGGCGATCCATCCAATGCGGTCGGTGGCGGGATGGTCAAGATCCGTGACTACATCATCCAAGGGGGCCAGGGGGGCGACGGAGGATGCACGGGTGGCGAGCCGCAGGCCATGGGCGTAGTCGCCCACGAGACGGGGCACATCCTTGGCCTGCCCGACCTCTACGACGTGCTCGGGAACTCTGCCGGCATCGGGCACTGGGGGCTCATGGGGTCGGGGAACTGGAACAGGGCCCACCGACCGGCCCACATGGAGGCGTGGTCCCGCGCCCAGCTCGGTTGGGTGTCTGAGGTTCTGATCGCGGCCGACACGACATTCCAAATCACCCCGGTGCAGGCCTCCGACACGGTGTACGTGGTGCCGATCACGAGCTCGAACGAGTATTTCCTGCTCGAGAACCGCCAGCAACTCGGCTCCGACTCGGCCCTCCACGCGCCGGGCCTGCTCATTTGGCACGTCGATTCCGTGCTGATGCGCACCCGAGGCAACTACGTGAACGCCTCGCTGCCGCATGCGCTCGCGCTGGAGCAGGCCGACGGCCGCAACGACATGTTGAACGGCTCGAGCCATCGCGGAGACTCCGGCGATCCGTTCCCCGGCAGCACGCTGAGGCGCGTGTTCGGGCTGAACACGAATCCGCCGAGCGCCCGCAACGACGGGACACCGACCTACATCATGGTGGATTCGATCTACCAGGTGCCCGCGTCGCTGGGAATGGTAGCGCGCCTATGCCTCCATCGGCCATCGGTGGTGCAGGCGAGCGACACGGCCGCCGTGCTCCGCGTGGACGGGACGTCATACGCGAGCTTCAAGGCGTGCCTCCCCGCCGGGTCCCAGCATGCGCTCGAAATGGATTCGGTCCAGCTGGCGGGGACCGGACAGACCCGCTACGCCTGGTTGTCGTGGTCGAACGGGCAGGATCGCTCGCACACGTTCACGGCGTCCGCGGCGGGTGACTCCATCATCGCCACGGTTCGGGCTGAGCATCGCGTGGCCGTGGCCGCTGGCGGTACCGGGAGCGGGGTGGTGACGGCACAGCCGACATTGGACCTCGCCGCGGGCGAGTTCGTGATCGCCGGGACGGCCGTCACGCTGATTGCTGAGCCGACCGGTCCGGCGCACGTCTTCGAGGGCTGGTCGGGCGACACCAGTGCAATGGCGGACACGCTGCAACTCGACGTGACCCGTCCGTTTCAGCTGACCGCGACGTTTGCGGCGCCGCTCACCGTTTCGTCGTCGAGTCTTCCGGCCGCCGTGATGGGCGCCGTGTACCGCGTCCAGCTCCAGGCAGTGGGCGGCACGGGAGCCCACGTGTGGAGCGTGACTGCCGGGACTCTCCCGCAGGGCCTGGTTCTCGGCCAGAGCGGCGAGCTGCAGGGCCGGCCGGCGGAAACCGGCACGTTCCCCCTCACCTTGACGGTGGTGTCGGGCTCCCAAACGCAAGCCGCCGACGTTCAGCTCGAGGTGAGTGCCCCGGCACTTGCGATGGCGGACGTGCTCTCGCACCTCGTGACGTCCGCCCGTCCCCTTACCGCGGACGATATTGCGTACCTCGACCTGCTCGGGAACCGCAATGGACGGGCGGATGTGGGAGATTTTCTGGCCTGGGTGAATGCGACAGGACAGAGCGTGGCGCCGGAGCTCGCGGTCCAGTTGGGGCGCGAAGGAGGAGAACGGCCATGAACCGCCGTGGAACGCGTCGGCTGGCTGCGGTCCTCGTTGCCGCGGTGCTCGTCGGCTCCTGCGACTCGGGTCCCAAGTCCGGCGAGATCGTTGCCGAGCTCACCACCCCGCACTCGAGCCTCGGGGCGGCGATGTTCCGGGTCAATGCGATCGAGCCGTATTCGATCGAGTCCGTGACGGAGGCGTGCACGGGC
This sequence comes from Gemmatimonadota bacterium, assembly GCA_029863245.1. Taxonomy (GTDB): domain Bacteria; phylum Gemmatimonadota; class Gemmatimonadetes; order Gemmatimonadales; family GWC2-71-9; genus JAOTVV01. The sequence continues at coordinate 24,997 of JAOTVV010000015.1, read as the reverse complement.
TGCAGCGTGTTCACCCTCCAGACGACCGAGCGCGAACTGCGAGGGGTTGTGACCGGCACGTTTTCGGCGGGCCCGCTGCTCCGCGTCCTGGTCTCGGACCGTAATGCTCAGAACGCGTACTCGGTGACGCTCATGGATCTCGCGTTGCCGACCTATGAACTCATGGGGCTGTTTGGGTCGAGCCTCTCGTTCCCGGTGAAGTAGGGCTGTCCTCAGCGGCGGCGGACCAGCAGCCACTGCGTGCCGTTCCCGACCAGGATCTGAGGTCCCACCGCCAGGGTGTCTAGGCGGATGGTGTCACCCGCGACCTGCCCGACGAATCTGAGCCCCAAGAATGAGGGATCCGCATGGCGGATGTCGATCCGCACCGTATCGCCTTGGCCCAGTTGGCCGTCGAAGTGCGTGAACTCGTTGGTGTCGATGCCCATGTTGCCGACGAGGTAGTGCTGCAGCCGTCCGTGGAGGATGCCGTCGCTCACGGAATCGATCGCTACTGTGAGCCAGGGTCGGAACGTCGGGTTGTCGGCGGGCGGCTGGACGTCCAACTCCCACGACCCCTTGAGGTCGACGGCAGCGCGCGGAGCGGTCTCCTCGGACGCCGGGCGGTTGCCGCACCCGGCCGCCGCCAGCATCCCGACGCCGAGCGCCAGGTGGTGCCAGCTCCGAATGGCCTTCGAGCGAAGGGACATAGGTGTCTAGACTAATGATGCGGTGCCGGGGAGGGGAGGGCATCAGTGTGTGTCCGGCGTGCGCCGGGTCACGGAGCCGGTCCCGCCGCAGCAGGTAACATGCGTTGTTTGTCGGCGGCAGCCGTCGTACCATAGGAAGGCGCCCCAGCGACCCCACAGCGAGGTATTCGACCCGTGACGCGTTCATTCCCCCTGCTTCGTCTCGCCGTGCTCGGCCTCGTGCTGAGCGTGACTGTGCAGCTGGCCTGTTCCGAGAGCGGCGGGACCGGGCCCAATCCGGTGCCGACAACGCTCACGCTCAACAAGGCCACGGTGGCCCTGGATGCGCTCGGCGCGACCGATGCCTTATCGGCCACCGTCCGGGATCAGAACGGCAACATCATGTCGGGCGCATCGGTGTCCTGGACCTCGTCGAGCCCGGCCGTCGCCTCGGTGAGCGCGAGTGGCGTCGTTACCGCCGTCGCCAACGGGTCGGCGACGGTCACGGCGTCGTCGGGAGTGGCGAACGGGCAGGCGAGCGTCACGGTGGCCCAGCGGGCGGCCCAGCTACAGAAGCTGTCCGGCGATGCGCAGACCGCGCCGGTGGTAACCGTCCTTGCCGATTCCCTGGTGCTCATCGTCAATGACAGCCGGGGGAACGCGATCGCAGGGGTGAGCGTGGCCTTCGCCGCGTCGGCCTCTGGCGGGAGTGTCTCGCCGGGGAGCGCGGCCACCGGTGCAGGGGGACGCGTGGCCGCCCAGTGGACCTTTGGAACGGCGGCGGGCGCGCATACCGTCACCGCGACGCCGGCCGGTGGCACCACTACCGCGCAGTTTGGCGCCACCGCCACCGCGGCCGCCGCAGACTCGGTCTTCGCCGCGTCCGGCAATGCGCAGACTGGCACCGTGGGTGCGGCGCTTCCCGCCCCCCTCGTGGTGAAGGTCATCGACCAGTACGCCAACGGCGTTGCGGGCGCGGACGTCGTGTTCACGCCTGCCGCCGGCAGCGGGTCGGTGAACCCGACCAACGTTCAGACCGGCGCGAACGGTGAGGCGTCCACGACCTGGACCATCGGGGCCACGCTCGGTTCGCAGTCCGTCGAGGCCAGCGCCGCCGGCCTCAAGGGCGATCCCGTGACCTTCACCGCAACGGGTAGCAACCTGTCCGTCGCGGCCGTCAGCCCCGACACGATGGTGGAAGGGGCTTCGGCCACCCTCACCGGCACGGGCTTTAGCACGACGCCGGCCAACAACACGGTGACGATCGGTGGGCTGCAGGCGACCGTGACGTCGGCCACGGCGACGACCCTTGGGATCACAGTCCCGACCTTTGCATGTCAGCCGGTCCGTACCGTCAATGTGCAGGTCACGGTCGGCGGGACCAACAGCAACACGGTGAGCCACCCGGTGCGTCCTGCCAGCCTGCTGGCTCTCGCGCCCGGCGAGATGATGCTGGTCCAGGACCCGACGAGCTTCTGTCTCCAGTTCGCTCCGTCCTCGACGGGAGGAAACGAGTATCTGGTCGGCGTTGGAGCGGCCGCCGAATCCCCCACGCTCACCCTCTCGTACACGATGACCGCCGTGCAGGGAGCGGCGGCCCCCGCGCCAGTCGCGATGGTTCCCGCGTTCTCTCCTCGGAGTGTTCGCTCCGCGCCCTCGGCAGTGAATCTCCAGGAGATCGAGCGCCGCGTGGCCCACGATCGGGCGGAACAGCGGATCCGCGCATTCGAGCGGCAGTTCCTGGACCCGGCGACGAACGCCGCCCTGCGTCCGGCGGCGGCCCGGAGCCCGGCGGCCACCATGGCGGTCCCGAACGTCGGCGACACGCTCCATCTCCACGTGCCGAACATCGACAACACGGGCGGGACGGGGAACACTACGGGCGCGTGTGACTCGATCGGCATCGACGCGGTGGTGAAGACGGTAGGGTCGGCCGGGATCTTCGTGACCGACCTCAACAACCCGGCCGCCGACTCGTTGACGGACGCGGAGATCCAGGCGCATAGTGACACATTCGACCTCCACATCTACGCCGCCGACACCACCTATTTCGGCACGCCCAGCGACCTCGACATCAACCAACGCGTGTTCGTCGTGCTCACGATCGAGGTGAACAAGCTCCTGAGCGGGCAGATCGCCGGGTTCGTGTTCGCGGGCGACCTGTTTTCCGCGGCGAGCTGCGCATCCTCCGATGAGGGAGAGCTGTTCTACGGCCATGTCCCCGATCCCGGCAACGTCGCCGGCATGGGAGCGCGGCAAAAGAGCAACGTGCTGTTCCAGATGCCGTCACTGATCGCGCACGAGTTCACTCACAACATCCAACAGAGCCGCCGCATCGTTGTCCTCGGACGGTCGAGATCGTTGTCGACGTGGGAGGCCGAGGGGCAGGCGACCCTGGCCGAAGAGGTGGTCGGGCACAGTATTCTTGGCAACACGCCGGGCATGGATTACGGGGCATCGGTGGCGCTCTCGGGTCCAGGGGCGTCGTGGTACCGGTTCATCTTCGACCGCCTGGCCTGGTACTTCGGGTGGGCCGGCGGCGGGGTGAGGAACGCGAACGCGCCGGACGAGTGCACGCTCTTCGGCACGCAGGCGCTCAACAGCGGCACGCCGTGCGAACCCTTCTGGTTCTACGGAGCCTCGTGGGCGTTCCAGCGGTACGTGGCCGATCGGTTCGGCCAGAGCTATCCGGGTGGTGAGACGGCGCTCACTAAGGACTGGATTGCGAAGAGCGACTTGTCAGGTGTGCAGAACGTCGAGGCCCTTCTGGGGGTGCAATTCGATTCGGTCTTTGCGCGATGGGCGGCACAGAACTACGTGGATGGTCGCCCCGGCGTGGCATCCGATACCAGCATCCAAATGGCGAGCTGGAACGTGCACGACGTCCTGAGCTCACGCAGCGCGGCGGCGCCACTGGCGCCGGCGCAGCAGACCTTTGGAAACTTCGCGATCACCGAGCAGGTCCGGCCCGGCAGCACCGTGTACACCTTGCTCGCCGCGGCAGCCAGCCGTCCGGCGCTGGCCATCAGAGTCCGGGACCTGGTCGACGCACCGCTCGGCACCGCCACCAGGCCGCAGATCTGGATCGTTCGCACCAAATGAGGCAGCGACATGCGTGAATTGTGCGTTGTAGTGGCAGCGGTGTGCGTGGTAGTTTCGTGCAGCGGAGAACGCCGGCAGGAGGCGGCGCCACCCGGCGAGGCGTCGGACACGCTCCCCCCGGTGACGGCCGCCGCACCCGATACGACGACCCCGTCCGCACCGGCCGCCGCCGCTCCAGCGGTCGCGGCGGCCCCGGCGCGAGACCCGCGATCAGGCGACACGACGGTGACCGGAGTGGTCCGAGCCGTGGGGGCGATGCCGCTGACGCAGACCGTGGTGCAGACGGCGTCAGGAGAGGTTGCACTGGTGGGACCGTACCGAGACGAGCTGGCCCGGGTCGTAGGCGCCGAGGTGCGCGTCTGGGGGAAGGCGGTCGCCAACGCCCCGCCCGCGCCGTCGCGGGCGGTGGAGGTGTCGGCCTACGAGGTGGTCCAGCTCAACGGCCAGCGACCGGTGGTCGGCAAGCTGGTGGAACGCGAGGACTCCCACTTCATCGAGCTATCGCGCACCGAGATCGTACGGCTCGCGGCGCTGCCGCGCGAGCTCACCGCGCTCGTGGGGCGCCGGGTGTGGGTGTTTGGAGAACGCGGCCCCAACGGGCTCCGTGTCCAGGTGTTCGGGGAGGTGCGACCGCCCAACGAGTAGGCTCGAGTTCTGTGGGCCCTGGTCGCGCACGATGCTTCCGCCCCACTTCCGCAGCCCGCCGCGGCAGGTGCTCAGCCGTTCAACCCGTCTCAGCGTTCTCCCGCCGCACCCAGGGCAGCATCGAGCCGAGTGACGATGCGTGCGTGCCACACCGAGAGCTCCGCGAGACGTTGGTACGCCTCGCCGCCCGGCGCTTGGTCTGCCCGCGACAGCATGCCGGACAGATATCGGATCTGATCCACGAGCATTGGTTGGGGATAGGCCATGTCGGCGGCGGTGGCGAGCTCTGCGTCGAGGGCTCGAAGCGTTTCCCGGGTGCCGGCAGAAACGTCGGCGGCGCTCAGTGCCGTCCGAACACGGGAGAGCGTTGCCGCCGCCTCGCTCATGAGGTCGCGCACCTCGAGCGCCACTCGTAACTGTTCCACCAGGTCCTGCTCCGACACGCCGTCGGCGGCCACGCGAGGATCGATCGCGATCTCGAAGGTGCGAGCCGCGCTCCAGTCACCAATCGTGAGGCGCGCCTGGTACTGCCCGGGAGCAGCCACTGGCCCACCGCGGTCGGCGTTGCCCGTCCGGGGGCCGAGCGGCCCCGGATACCGCATGTCCCACACGAAACGATGCATCCCGACTGCACGCTCCAGCCGGGCGGGTGGGCGACGCGCCCCGAAAGGCCCGCGCATTCCCTGTCCGGCCCCTTCCGCTGGGCGCGCGCTGTCGGGAACGAACGTCCGGATCACCGACCCCGATCGATCGAGGATCTCGAGCCGCATCGTGCCGCCGACCGAGCCGGAGATGACGTAGTCGATCATCACCCCCGGTGGCGGGTACTCGGGATCGCTTGGCGAGCGACCGGACGATCCGTACTGCATTCGGTAGGCGGTTCGCGGCTGGAACAGGTGATAGCGTGCCCCGGCGACGGTTGCCGTCATCTGGTGGAGCGGTGTCACGTTGTCCAGGATCCAAAATGACCTGCCCATGGTCGACAGCACGAGATCCTGCCGGTGCACCTTGATGTCCGTGATCGGAGTGATCGGGAGGTTCTGTTGGAATGGCTGCCACCGGCCACCATCATCGAACGAGACGAACATACCGAACTCGGTTCCCGCGTAGAGCAGGCCTTCCCGATCCGGATCCTCGCGCACCACGCGAGTGGGGTAGTTGGCCGGTATACCGTTCTTCCCGGACGTGAGCCGTGTCCATGAGCGACCGTAGTCCGAGGTGCGATAGATGTACGGCTGCCAGTCGCCTAGGAGGTATCGGTACACGGCGACGTAGGCTTTGCCCGGGCGATGTGGGGAGGGCTCGATGGTTTGGACCCGCCCGCCCGGGGGAAGCCCCCGAGGCGTGACCGCCGTCCACGTCGTGCCACCGTCGCGGGTTACATGGATCGGGCCGTCGTTCGCGCCCGTCCAGATGACGCCCGGCTCGAGCGGCGACTCCTCGATGGCATAGAGCGTGGAATAGGTCTCCTCACCGGTGATGTCCCGCGTGATGGGGGTGCCGGAAATGACCTGCTTGTCGGGTTCGAACGCCGTGAGGTCGGGCGAGATAGTTTCCCACGTCTTGCCGCCGTCTCGCGTCGCGTGAACGTATTGCGAGCCGTGATAGACGATGTCGGGGTCGTGGGGGGAAACCTCGATGGGGGAGACCCGTTGGAACCGGTACGTGAGGTCGCTGGGGTTGTGACCGTAGATGTTGGCCGCACCGACATAGTATTGCCACTCTTGACCCGTCCGCTTGTTGTATCGCCCAAAGCGACCCTTGCAGTTGGCGTATACGATGTCGGAGTTGCCGGGCTTCGGCACGGCTGGACCGGTCTCACACCCGCCAATCGCGAGCCAGTGCGCCGTGGTCCCACCGGGGGCGCCGTACGGTGGCAGGCTCGGCACGGCGATGGTCGAGTTGTCTTGCTGGCCCGCGTAGAGCCAATACGGGAACTGGTCATCCACGTCCACCTGATACAGCTCGGCCGTAGGCTGATTGTGTTGGGTGGACCAGATGGCGCCGCCGTCCCGCGTCACGTTGGCGCCGCCGTCGTTGGACTGGATGAACACTCGCGAGTCGGTGGGGTCGATCCACATGTCGTGGTTGTCGCCGTGCGGCGTCGAGTGACGCTGAAAACTGCGCCCGCCGTCTGTGGACTTGTAGAACCCCTCGTTGTTGACGTACACCACGTCAGCGTCGTTGGGATCGGCATCCACATTCGTGTAGTAGAAGGGCCTGTTGAGGAGTCCTGCCTGGGTGCTCACCAACGTGAACCGCTCACCGCGGTCGTCGGACCGATACAGCCCGCCGCCCGGATCGGCCTCCATCAGCACGTAGAGACGGCTGGGATCGGCCATCGACACGGCGAGGTCGCTCTTCCCGATCAGGCGCGTCGGAAGGCCGCCGTCCAGCTTCGACCAGGTGGTGCCCCCGTCGGTCGATCGGTAGATCCCCCCTTCGTGCGCGCCACTGATGATCGTCCACGGCTTGCGTTCCGCCCGCCACATGGCTGCGTAGACCGTCATGGGATCGTCGGGAGCGAACTCGAGATCCACGGCCCCCGTCGAGTCGGACACGAAGAGCACGTTGCGCCAGGTCGCTCCCCCGTCCGTCGAGCGGTAGACGCCGCGCTCCCGGCTTGGCCCGAAGGCGTGACCGATGGCAGCGACGAGCACCACATCGGGGTTCGTCGGATGGATCACGACGGCGCCGATCTGGCCCGCGGTCCGCAGCCCGACAAAGGACCATGTCCGTCCGCCGTCGGTGGACTTGTAGACGCCGCGGCCGGCGATCACGTTGCTCCGGATCCCGTCGGAGCCGGTTCCCACGTAGACCACGTCCGGGTCGGAGTCGGCCACTCGGATGGCCCCGATGGACCCGGTCTGGAGGTACCCATCCGAGATATTGTGCCAGGTGTGCCCGTAGTCGGTCGTCTTCCACACCCCACCGCCCGTCGCTCCCATGTAGAAGGTGCCTGGCTGAGCCGCGTGCCCCGCAACCGCGGTCACGCGTCCCCCTCGCGATGGCCCGACCATGCGGTATTCGAGGCCGGCATACGGGGGAGGGGCGTCCACGGCCTTGGCGTCTCCGGTCGCCTGGGCGGCCAAGTTGGGCACGCCGAAGGTGATGACGGTAATCGAACCGACGAAGAGAGCCGCTGCGGCGACGCGGTTGGAAGCGATCTGCATGGTAGCACCTGACCAAATTGTGGAGTTCGAGATATGATATGCGGCAACGTACGCGCAGCCGGAACCCCGGCATCTCCTCCCGATGGGGTTTGGCGTTGGCACGGTGGCCTCGCGCGGCGATCCGGAATCGCCGGCCCCGGTCCGCTGTCCCAACGAATCCGGCCGGTTGTGCGTAGTGTCAACGGGGTTGAGTCGGAGCGTGCACCCCTCTGGATTGATCCGACTTCCGATCCCTCGCACCGAGCATGCGAACTCGTCCGTCGCGAGGCGCCCCGAGGCGTCGTGGCCCTCGCCCTGTCAACGCTGAGGAGGAGCTTCGGCACGATCATGTTCACACGTACCCTTCTTTCCATCGCGGCGGGCGGGATGCTGCTCTGCGGGCCGCTCGCGGCCCAGGTGACCACGCCCGACTCCACGCTCTGGTCGGCATTTCGCTGGCGCTCCATCGGTCCAGCCAACATGGCTGGCCGCGTCACCGACATCGAGGGCATCCCCAGCCCCTCCAAGACGTTCTTCGTGGCGGCGGCGGCGGGCGGAATCTGGAAGACCACGAACGCGGGTACTACGTTCCGCCCCGTGTTCGACGAGGGGCGCGTGATTTCGATGGGGGACATCGCGATCGCGCCTTCCGACACCCTGATCGTGTGGGCGGGCACGGGTGAGGAGGATTCCCGGAACTCGATCTCCCCGGGCGGCGGCATCTACAAGTCCACCGATGGCGGTCTCACCTGGGAACTCAAGGGTCTCACCGCGACCCAAGTGATTGGGCGCATCGTCATCCACCCGAGCAACCCAGACATCGTGTACGTCGCGGCCCTGGGTCATATCTGGGGCCCCAACAAGGAGCGTGGGCTCTATAAGACGACTGACGGTGGGGACACGTGGACGCTGATCAAGTTCATCAGTGACATGGCCGGGTTCGTGGACATGGTGATGCACCCCGAGAATCCCGACGTGCTGTTCGCGGCCAGCTGGGAGCGGGTGCGAGGGCCGTATTTCCTCAAGAGTGGTGGACCGGGGAGCGCCCTGTGGAAGACAACGGATGCGGGGAAGACATGGACCGAGGTGAAGGGTGGTGGATTCCCCGAGACCATGAAGGGCCGGATCGGGATCGCGATCGCCAAGAGCAATCCGGACATCATGTATGCGATCGTGGAAGCCGACACCGGAAAGGGCCACACGACTCGTCCGTCGGGGTTGTACCGGTCGGCCGACGGAGGCGCGACCTGGGAGAAGACGGCCCACGACAACGTGCGGCCGTTCTACTACTCGCAGGTCCGCGTCGATCCCGCGAATCCGGATCGGGTGTACTGGTCCTCCACGCCGGTGAAGTTCTCGGACGAAGGCGGGAAGAATGCGCTAAACGCGACGGTCGGTGTGCACGTCGACCATCATGCCATGTGGATCGACCCGAACGATCCCGAGCATTTCATCGTCGGCAACGACGGGGGCTTCGCTCAGACCTGGGATCGCGGCGGCAATTACGACGTACTCAATATCATCCCGCTGGGGCAGTTCTATGAAGTGAGCTACAACATGGAGATTCCCTATCGCGTGTGCGGCGGTCTCCAGGACAACGGTTCGTGGTGTGGACCGAGCCGCCGCAGGCAAGGGGCGATCACGAACCACATGTGGTTCACGGTGAACGGCGGAGACGGGTTCTACACGCAGCAGGACCCCGAGGACCCGAATATCGTGTTCGCCGAGTCGCAGGGCGGCAGCATGGCCCGCATCAACCTGGCGACCGGCGAGCGATCCTCGCTGCAGAGACCCGATTGGCGACAGCGGTTCACCGTGTACGAGGACTCCATCCTCATCGACTGGCCCGATACGACCGTTCAGCCGCGTGGGACCGTGCGGCGGCGCATCGACGACATTCGCCGCCGTCAGCGAGCCGATTCCGTGGCCCTGGATCTCCGCTGGAATTGGAACACGCCGTTCTTCATCTCGCGGCACAACCCGCGCACGTTCTACGCCGGCGCGAACCGGGTTCTCAAGTCGGCCAAGCGGGGTGACGACCTGTATCCCATTTCCCCGGATCTGACCACGAATGATGCCGAGCGCATCCGGATCTCGACGACGACCACCGGCGGGATCACGCCGGACGTCACCGGGGCCGAGACGCACAGCACGATCGTCGCGTTGGCAGAGTCACCGTTCAGGCCCGGCGTCCTCTACGCGGGAACGGACGACGGGAACGTGTGGGTCACCAAGAACGACGGCGGGACCTGGGAGAACCTCACGGGTCGGTTCCCACGACTGCCCCCGAAAACCTGGGTCGCGCGCATCGAACCGTCGCACCACGACAGCATGCGGTTCTACGTGGCGTTCGACCGGCACCGTGACGATGACCTCACGCCGTACCTCTACGTGACCAATGACTTCGGCAAGACGTTCCGCTCGATCGCAAACGATCTGCCAACGGGCGGGCCCGATTTTCTCCACGTGATTCGCGAGGACCCGTACAACCCGAATCTGCTGTTCGTCGGGACGGACGTGGGACTATACGCGTCACTCGACCGGGGGACGTCGTGGCATCGATTCATGGAGGGTCTGCCGACCGTGCCCGTGCACGACCTCCAGATCCATCCGCGCGATCGCGAGCTGATCGCGGCCACGCACGGCCGGTCCATCTGGATCGTGGACATCGCAGCGCTGGAGCAGGTCGATGACTCGGTGCTCGCGCTGAACGCGTTCTTGTTCGAGCCCAAGACGGCGTACCAGTACAGCGACTCTCGGGTAGGTGGTGAGTCCACCGGCCACAAGTGGTTCGAGGCCCGCAGCCCGCAGTACGGAGCAGAGATCGTCTACCGCCTGGCATCCGGCGACCGGCGATCGCGACCGCAGATCGTCATCACGGACGTCCAGGGCGACACGGTCCAGACGATTCAGGGGACGGGCGGCACGGGGATCCACCGGGTGACATGGAACTTCCAGGGCCAACGGCCGCCCTCTCCGCCGCTCTCTCCCGCGCAGCGGCGGGACAGCATCATTGGCGTGCGGAAGCTCGACGTGGTGTTCGATTCCCTCAAGGCCGAGGGGATGAATGAGCAAATGCTGGATCGCGTCAAAGAGCGGATGCTGAGCGGCAACACTCAGGAGCTGTTCCGCGCGTTTGGCGGATTCGGCGGTGGTGGCCAAGCGGCGCGGGGCTTCCAAGAGCGACCGGGTGAGTCCCAAGCTCGAGGCGCCGGTCGCCGACCGGCCGGACCGCCGGAAGGCGCACAGGAAGGCGAGGCGGGTCCGGGCGGACCGGGTGCCGGCATGGGCCCCGGGATGATGCCCGACCAGGACACCATGCGGGAGATCTTTACGGCCGTGCGTCGCGCCATGGGGCGCGGCTCCGGCTTCGGTGGCCGCGGCGGCGGTGGCGGCGGCGCCCCCGCAGTCAACACCGGCGACTACCGCGTGAGCATCACGGTGGACGGTGAGACGCTGAGTCGCGTGCTGCGGGTGGAGCGCGTCGGCCTCGGCGCCGATGAGGACGAGTTCCCGCTCGAGTGGTTCCAGTGGTAGCCTGAGTACCGGCCCCCTCCGGTGCACGGGTTGCACCGGAGGGGGGTCCCTCCACCGCCTGTCCCCCTTCCACGCGCGTCGACTGCCGGAGATCGCACCGGCGCGGTCGCGCGTGTACTGTTGATGGATCGAGACCGGGACCTCAAGCAGCGCCGCACCCACCCGTACCACGGAGCAACTCGATGACCAAGACCGGGGGCTTCCTGGCCCAAGTCCATCACGCCTTCGACCGTGCCGCCGCGCACACCGACCACGACCCCACCCTCCTGGCCCAGATCCGAGAATGCAACAGCGTGTACTACGTGAGCTTTCCGATCCACCGGGACGATGGGAAGATCGAGGTGGTGCACGCGTGGCGGGCGGAACACAGCCACCACCGGCAGCCTACCAAGGGCGGCATCCGGTACTCGATGGTGGTGAACGAGGACGAGGTCGTGGCGCTCGCAGCGCTCATGACGTTCAAGTGCGCGCTGGTGGACGTGCCCTTCGGTGGTGCCAAGGGCGGGATCAAGATCGCCCGCCACAACTACTCCGACGCGGAGCTGGAGCGCATCACGCGGCGGTATGCGTTCGAGTTGGTGCGGAAGGACTTCCTCGGACCGGGCGTGGACGTGCCGGCGCCGGATTTCGGGACCGGGGCGCGGGAGATGGCGTGGATCGCCGACACCTACATGTCGCTCAAGTCGGGAGATCTCAACGGCATTGCGTGCGTCACGGGGAAACCGGTGAGTCAGGGGGGGATTCACGGCCGCACCGAGGCGACCGGCCGGGGCGTGTTTTTCGGCATTCGCGAGGCGTGTTCCGCCGGCGAGGACATGAAGCGCCTCGGGCTCACCACCGGCATCGAGGGGAAACGGGTCGTTGTGCAGGGCCTCGGGAACGTCGGCTATCACGCCGCCAAGTACCTGCAGGAGGGGGGCGCGGTGTTGGTCGGCTTGGCCGAGTACGAAGGGGCCGTCCACGACCCCAAGGGCCTCGATCTGGAGAAGGTGGTGGCACATCGTGAGGAAACGGGGAAGATCCTCGGCTTCCCCGGCGCCACCGACATTCCCGAGACCGCGCGTGTCCTCGAGTTGGACTGTGACATCCTGGTCCCGGCGGCGCTCGAGCGACAGATCACCGCCGAGAACGCTCCCAACGTCAAGGCGAAGATCATCGCGGAGGCGGCCAATGGCCCGACGACGGCGGAGGCCGACGCAATGCTCCGTGAGCGGGGCGCGTTGATCATTCCGGACATGTACTTGAATGCCGGAGGGGTCACCGTCTCGTACTTCGAGTGGATCAAGAACATCTCGCACATCCGGTTCGGCCGCATGCAGCGTCGCTTCGAGGCCGGGGCGCACGAGCGGCTGCTGCACGCGATGGAGGACCTCACCGGTCGCAAGTTCCCAGCGGAGGCCATTCGGCGGCTGTCTCGTGGTGCCGGGGAGCTCGATCTCGTCGACTCGGGGCTCGAGGAGACGATGGTGGTGGGGTATCAGAGCATGCGCGACGCGTGGCACAACGCGGGAGGCGACGTCGATCTTCGGACGGCCGCGATGATCTGCTCCATCGAGAAGATCGCGGTGTCATACCTCGAGCTAGGGATCTTCCCATGAGCGGAGCCGACGCGCTCCCGGAGGAATCATGTTCACGGCATCTCGCCTCACGCTCGTGTGTGCCGGTGCGGCACTTACCCTGGCCATGAGTGCCCCGACCGCCACCGCACAGCAGACCGTCAAACCCGTTCTGCACGGCCGCCACTGGGTGGCCATCACCGGCAAGCCGCTCGGCGCCACAGCCGGCGCGATGATGTTCCAGCGCGGTGGCAACGCCGTGGATGCGGCCTGCGCGATGCTCGCCGCGACTGCCACCATGTGGGACGTCCTGAGTTGGGGCGGAGAGACCCAGGCCCTCGTCTACAACCCGAACACCAAGAAGGTGATCGGGGTGAACGCTCTGGGTGTCGCGCCGACGGGAGCCACGCCGGAGTTCTTCCAGAGCAAGGGCATGAACTATCCGCCGCGGTACGGCCCACTGGCTGCGGTGACGCCAGGAACGCCTGGCGGGCTCATGACGATGCTGGCCGAGTGGGGAACGCTGAGCCTTGCGGAGGTACTGGCGCCGGCGATCGAAATGGCGGACGGCTACCCGATCGAGGCGCAGACCGCGAACTCGATCGAGCGCGACAAGGATCGGATCAAGGAGTGGAAGTACTCGCGCGAAATCTATCTCACCCATCCTGGTGAGGAACGGGAAGCGCCGGCGGCCGGTGAGGTCTTTCGGCAGCCCGATCTCGCCGCCACACTCACGAAGCTGGTCGAGGCCGAGCGGCAGGCGCTGCGGTCCGGAAAGAACCGGAAAGAGGCCATTTACGCCGCGTACGAGCGGTTCTATCGCGGAGACGTGGCCCGGGAGCTGGTCCGGGGTGCGCGGGAAGAAGGCGCCCTCATCACCATGGAGGATCTCGCGAACTGGCGGGTGCGCATCGAGGAGCCCGTCATGACGACCTACAAGGGGATCGAGGTCTACAAGCTCACGCATTGGGTACAGGGACCGGTAATGCTCCAGGCCCTCAACATCCTGGAGAACTTCGATCTCCAGGCGATGGGATACAACAGCACGCGATACATCCACGCACTATACCAGGCGATGAACCTGGCGTTTGCCGATCGCGATTTCTACTACGGTGATCCGTACTTCCCGCCGGAAGAGCCCATCGCGGGACTGCTCTCAAAGGAATACGCCAAGCTGCGTGCCCAGCAGGTCGACTGGAAGCGGAACGACCCGGATGTGAAGCCCGGAGATCCCTACCCGGTCATGGGCCGGGCGAACCCGTATCGCGACCTCCTCGAACGCTGGCCGCCGAAACGCACGACGCCGACCACTGAAGCCGCCCTGGAGTCGAAAGACTGGATGGAGACGTTCTACCTCGGCACCACGTCCATCCAGGCTGCCGACGAAGCAGGGTGGGTCGTGTCGGTGACGCCAAGTGGCGGTTGGGTCCCAGCAGTCATCGCCGGTCGCACGGGTGTCGGGTTGAGCCAGCGCATGCAGAGTTTCGTGCTGGACCCGGCGGAGAACCCGTTCAACGTAGTCGAGCCCGGCAAGCGACCGCGGGCGACGCTCACACCCGGAATGGCGCTCAAGGACGGGCGTCCCTATCTCTCGTTCGCGGTCCAGGGAGGCGATACGCAGGATCAGAACCTCCTCCAGTTCTTCCTGAATGTCGTCGAGTTCGGCATGAACGTGCAGGAGGCCGCCGAGGCGCCGAATATTGCGAGCTACCAGCTCCACGACTCGTTTGGTGAGCACGAGAAGCAACCGGGGCGCCTGACACTGAACGAGTCTGTTCCGCCATGGGTCCGCAGCGACCTCGCGGGTATGGGGTACCGGTTGGACTTCCAGTCGCGCACGTCGGGCCCGATCAACGCGATCTTCTTCGATTGGGAGCACGGCACGTTCTGGGGCGGGTCGAGCCACTACGGGGAGGACTACGGGATCGCCTGGTAACGGCGGCGGGAATTGCGCTACGTGGCCGGCCCACGAGCTGTTACTTTAGATCCCTGTGAAGCGGGGCGGTAGCTCAGTTGGGAGAGCACCGGCTTTGCAAGCCGGGGGTCATGGGTTCGAATCCCATCCGCTCCATGACAGGCGGTAGGAGGGCAGTGCGGCAGGGCGGTAGCTGGTTGGGCTGAGACTCTCCAGTGCAGGGCGCTCGGCGTCAGCCCGGGCCTCGTGTCAGACCGCTAGAGACCCAATGCCAGCGCGAATCCTACCCGAGCCTCCAGGTCTAACTGGACGCGGTCGAATCCGTTGCCCGAGAACTTGTGAATGATGGTGCCGAATTCGAAGAACCAGGCGCCGAGTCCCCCCACCCGGTTGAGCCCGACCCCCAGACGGCCCCCGCCACCCGCCACGTTCATGAGCGCGTCGTCATCGAAATCCGTCGTGACCACGGCGCCGCCCAGGTACACGTAGGGGACCAGCGAACTGGTTGCGGGCCAGCCCACTTGGAGATCTCCGGCCCACACCAACCGAGCAAACCCGGAGTCGGCCATTGCGAGGGCGTCGCCGCGATACCTCCCTCGGTGATAGCCGAGGCTGGCGCGGAGCGCCACACTCGGACTGAGTTGGAGCGCCAGGCCACCGCCGTAGGAGAAGCCGGGTGAGAGATCGTCCCCGGCATCCGTGAGGTTGGCCAGAGGCGCATGGCGCCCGACGTTCACAAACAGGACGAGTGCCTGATCCTGTGCGAGGAGCGGGCGAAGGCCGCCCGCCCCCACCAGGAGTCCGGCCGCAACGATGAAAGACCGCCGCACCGGAAAGCGTTTACCTGGAAGCAGCGCCAAACCGCTTCGCAACCTCATCCCAGTTCACCACGTTCCACCAGGCAGCGACGTAGTCGGGGCGCCGGTTCTGGTATTTGAGGTAGTAGGCGTGCTCCCACACGTCGAGCCCCAGGATGGGCGTTTTCCCCTCCATGAGCGGACTGTCCTGATTCGGGGTGCTCTCGACGGCGAGCTTCTTCCCGTGGACGACCAGCCAGGCCCAACCACTGCCAAAGCGCGTGCCGGCAGCGTCGGAGAACTGCTGTTTGAACGTGGCCAGATCCCCGAATGCCTTGGTGATGGCGGCGGCCAGCGGTCCGGATGGGTCGCCGCCTCCCTTTGGGCTCATGATCGTCCAGAAGAGGGAGTGGTTTGCGTGTCCTCCGCCGTTGTTGCGCACGGCCGTCCGAATCGCTTCCGGCACGGTCGCGATACCGCCCAGAAGATCCTCGACCGACTTCTTCTGCAGTGCTGCATGCTTTTCGAGCGCAGCATTCAACTTGGACACATAGCCCGCGTGATGCTTGCCATGATGGATCTCCATGGTTTTGGCATCGATATGTGGCTCGAGGGCGTCGACCTTGTACGGGAGGTTGGGAAGTTGATGCGCCATGATGTGATATCTCTCCATGCTGAATTGGCTACATTTCACCGCGATCAGCTGCGTGGGCGGTGCCACGTAATTAGAGCGACGACGCGACTCGACACAAGGGATCGCCGGCGCGGCCCGCCAGGGCCCGCTGGACTGCTCGAACCGGACGCGGAGGTGCCATGAGTGCAGGTCTACCACGGGTAGGGCGGCGCGCGCCCCATGTCATGCTCCCGGAGCTCCTCGTGGAGATTACGAGGCTCGCGTGAGTAGATCGACCTGGCACGGCGGGCGGAGCCGATGGGTGGGCCAGGGGACCTGGGGGTCCCGCGGTGTTACCGGTGCTTGTCGACGAGCACCGAGCCCGGTACGTTGAGCCCGATGGCCGATCCGGATCCCTCACGATCGCTCGATACGGCTCTGCGGGAGCCGCTGGGCGCGGGGAGCCTCCGACTCCTTGCCGAAATCACGGGATACCTGTCGGCGGGACTCGGCTCGGAGGGAGTGCTGGCCGCCGTGGCGAGCGCGCTCGGCCGAGGCCTCTCCTCCGAGTCCTGCCGAGTGTGGGTGCGCACTCCAGACGGCTCCCACTTTCGGGCCATCATAGCGGAAGGTGCGCCGCAGCCTGCCGATGTGCGGTCGGACGAGTCCGAACCGTGGTTCAGAGCTTCGGAGGCATTCCGCCTGGATGGCGGCCGCTGGCATGCGCGCCTCCCGCTCATCGCCGACGGCGAGCGGCTCGGCGTGTTGGAGGTCAACTTCCGCGACGGAGCGGAGGCCGGCCAGCTGCGCGAGATCTTGGCGATCACTGCCAACGTGCTTGCTCCGCTCATCGGGTCGTTCGAGCTGTCGGAGGACTTGGCGTCCGAGATTGCGCTGCGCACGCGCGAGATCGAATCCCAACGCCGGTTCACGTCGAAGATCATCGACTCGCTTCCAGTTGGTATCTACGTCGTGGACAACGAGTATCGGATTCAGGCGTGGAATCGAAAACGCGAAATGGGAAACCAGGGTCTCGATCGCGAGGAAGTGATTGGGCGTGTAGTGTTCGACGTCCTGCATCGCCAACCGCGGGACATGCTCAAGCAGGAGTTCGATCGCGCCTTCACGACCGGCGAGATGACGCAAATCGACGTCGAGTCGTCCGCGTTGGGAGATCCGCGGTACTATCGGCTCACCAAGGTGCCGATGCGCCTGGACAATGACGACGTGACGCACGTCATCACCATCGGTGAGGACATTACCGAGTGGAAGCGGGTCCAGGATCATGTCTTCCAATCAGAGAAGCTCTCGGCCGTAGGGCAGTTGGCCGCGGGCGTTATGCACGAAATCAACAATCCGTTGGCAACGATCGGGGCGTGCGTCGAGGCGTTGACGATGCGGGCCGAAAGTCTGACCCTCATCGAGGCGCAGGGGTTCGAGGAATACCTGCGCATCATCGAGTCGGAACTCGAGCGATGCAAGTCCATCGTAGACGGACTGCTCGATTTCTCGCGGCCCAAGGCGCGCGTAAAGCGTCCAGCCGAGCTGAACCAGGTCGTCGAAGATGCCCTGTTCCTGGTCAAACACCACGATCGGTTCCGTGGCATCACGCTGGAGCGGCATCTGGCAGACGACCTGCCGGTCATCGAGGCGAACCACGAACAGCTGATCCAGGTCTTCCTGTCGATCATGCTGAACGCCATCGACGCGATGGAAGGGAAGGGGACGCTGTCGGTTCGCACTGGTCGCTTCGGTCGAAAGTCGGAGGTCGTCGTTGCGATCGGCGATACGGGTATGGGGATCCGTCGCGACGACCTGCCGAAGATTTTCGAGCCGTTCTTCACCACCAAGCAGCCCGGGAGCGGCACGGGCCTCGGGCTGTCCATCTGCTACGGCATCGTGCAGGAACATGGTGGCCGCGTGCTCGTGGACTCGCAGGTGGGTCGCGGATCCGTGTTCCACGTCGTGCTCCCCGTCAAATCGCCGGAGCCCACGGCGTGAAGGTCCTCGTCGTCGAGGACGATCGGACCGTCGGTCAGTTTGTGCAGCGGGGCCTCGAGGAGCACCGCTTCGTGGTGGATCTGGTGGCTGAAGGGCAGACGGGATTGGAGCGGGCCTCCCAGGGCAGCTACGACGTGATCGTGCTGGATCTGCGGCTGCCGGGGTTGTCCGGAGGCGAGGTCTTGCGGACCCTGCGTGATCGCGGCGTGGAGACCCCGGTGCTCGTCCTCACCGCGCAGGATGCGGTGGAGTCGAAGGTGCAGGCGCTTCGGATCGGGGCGGACGACTACGTCACCAAGCCGTTTGCTATGGAAGAGTTGCTGGCACGGGTCGAAGTGCTGACCCGCCGCCCCAAGGGCATAGCCCCGCCCGTCATCACGGTCGCCGATCTGGTGATCGATACCGGGAAACACCAAGTCGAGCGCGCTGGGAAGTCTGTGGACCTCACCCCGAAGGAGTACACGGTGCTCGAGTACCTCGCGCGCAACGCGGGTCGGGTGATGCCTCGGACGCTCATCACCGAGTACGCGTGGGACTACCATTTCGATCCCGGGACGAACATCGTGGACGTGGTGATTACCCGCCTGCGCAAGAAGGTCGATCACGGGTTCCCGCTCAAGCTCATCCACACCGTCCGCGGCGTGGGATACGTCCTGAAATCCGACTGAGCATCTGATGCAGACCATCCGGTGGCGTCTGGCGGTCGGGTACGCCGCGCTGCTCGGCGCGACGATCCTGCTCTTTGCCACTGTGACCTACGCAGTTCAGGGCTCGGGCTCGTTCGGCGACCTCGACGTGCGCGTGCGTTTGGAATCGGATCTCATCGCCGGTATCCTCGGCGAGGCGTACCGCGCACGCGAGAGCGTCGTGGCGCCGGACCCCCAGTCCGGAGATCTCGGGTTGACGCCCGAGGTGGCCTCGTTGCTCGGGGGCGTGCCGGGCCTCGTCATCGTGTTGGGCCGGGAAGGCGACGTGTTGTTCGTGTCGGCGGAGGCGCGGGACCTCCCGTTCACCACGGCACAAGCGCTGATCGACTTGGCGGAGCAGGGGCAGCAGCCGGCCCGGCCCGCACTCGCCGACATCGGCGGCGACGTGGGAAGAATCCGCTACTTCGTGCGGCCCATCACGGAGGCGGGTGGCGATATCACGGCGGTCGTGTCCGGCGTGCCCACCTCGGGCTTCGTCCCGTTGTTGACGGCCATGCTGTGGACGGCACCGTTCGTCATTGCGGCGTCGCTAATCGTGGCCTTCGCGCTGGTGGGGCGAAACCTCAAGCCGGTCGAAGCCATTGTCGACGAGATCGAGGCAATCACGGACGGTCGGAGTCTGCATAGGCGGCTCGCCGCCCCCATCGGTCGCGACGAGCTGGCGCGCCTCACCACGACGCTGAACCGCATGTTGGCCCGTCTGGAGCGGAGTTTCTCGATGCTGCGGCGCTTCACGGCCGACGCGAGTCACGAACTCAAGACGCCCCTCACCGTCCTGCGAGCCGGGATCGAGCGCTCGATCACCCACCCGGACACGCCCGACGACGTCCTGGCCACTCTGGAGGAGACGTTGTTCGAGGTGAACCGGATGGCCGAACTGGTGGACGCGTTGCTCACGCTGGCGCGAGTCGACGAGGGACGGGCCCCGTTTCACCTCGAGGACGTGGACTTCCGGGAAATCCTCGCCGAGGTCGCGGAAACGGCGAATATCCTCGGCGAGCAAGCCCAAGTCACGGTTTCTGTGGAGGTTCCGCAGGAGCCCATTCCCCTGCGGGGGGACTACGGCCGCGTGCGCCAGCTGCTGATGAACCTCCTGACCAATGCCATCAAGTACACTGCTCCAGCGGGCTCGGTCACGATCGAGGCGAGCCGCCATCCCGGCCGCGTGGTCCTGACCGTAGCCGACACCGGGATCGGTATCGCGCCCGGCGATCTGCCCCAGATCTTCGATCGGTTCTGGCGAGCGGACCCGGCCCGCAGCCGCTCGGGCGAGCGCCCGGGCGCGGGACTTGGATTGGCCATCTCCAAGTGGATCGCGGAGGCGCACGGTGGCACCATTGCCGTGACGAGCCGTCCGGGCCGGGGCACCACCTTCACCGTCACGCTCCCCACGGCACCTCCCGGCTGAGCCCCGTCTTTCCTGATGTTGTCGAGAACCCACCCCTCATCTGGAGGGGTGCAATAGGCCCGTCTGAGACGTGTAATCCGATTGTAATGGTTCTGTAATCTGTAGGTCACGTCGCTGCTCGGGTTGTCCCTAGTCAACCCCGTACCCACGGGGTATCATATCTCAGCCAATGATCTAAACGGAGGGATGCGCGTGTTTGACGTGCTTGTCGAATCCAACCGAAGGGGTCAGCGGGACGTCAAGGGCGTGATCTTGGGCATGTTCACGTCGACCCTGTTCCAAGGCGCCGTTATGGTCGGGGCGGTGTTCGCCACGATGGGCGTGACTCAGGAGGCGCAGACGGTCGACATCGATACGATCATGCTGGTGATGGACGAGCCCAAGCCAGAGGAGGAAAAGCCCGAGGACGAGCCTCCTCCAATCGTTACCTCGTTGAACCCGCCGCCCAAGGGCTTCCAGGTCCTGTCGGCACCGGTGGACATCCCCACCGAGATTCCACCAGTCAATCTCCAGGAACGCTTCGACCCGCGCGACTACAGTGGTGTTGGGGTCGAGGGCGGGGTGTTCAGCGGTCTCGAGGGTGGGACCGGCCCTGTGGTCGATCTGGCGCAGGTGTTTGCCGAGGCCGTGGTGGACGAGGTACCGGAACGCATCTCCTGTCCCATTCCGGAGTATCCGCGCATGATGCAGCAGGCCAACATCGAGGGTCAGGTGCTGCTGCAGTTCATCGTCGAGACCGATGGCCACGTGCGGGGCGGCAACATCGACGTGCTGAGCTCCTCGCACAAAGCCTTCGAGGGTCCCGCCGAGGAGATGATTGCCAAGTGCCTGTTCCGACCCGGTCGGGTCAGAGCGAGCCCAGTACGGGTCCTCGTGCAGATGCCGATCATCTTCAACTTGCAGGGTAGGCGATAGTCCGGGGCAGATCGCCTCGACCAGCTCACCGAGTCTTCACGTAACGGAGGCCGACGAAACCATGGAAGTTTCACTCTTACAGCTCTGGGGCGACGCCGGATGGTTCGCCCGCGGGATCATCTTCCTTCTGGGTATCATGTCCATCTTCTCTCTCGGCGTTGGCGTCCAGAAGTGGTGGCGGTTCCGCAAGAGCATGCGGGAAACCCGGAAGTTCGCGCCGGAATTCGCGCGCTTCCTGCAGGAAGAGCAGCTCGACCAGGCCATTGCGGTGGCCGAGAAGCAGAAGACGTCGCACGTGGCCCGCGTGCTCGGTGAGGCCCTGGCGGAGGTGAAGCCGTTGCTCCGAGATCGAGCCACGATCACGAGCGGCGACATCAACTCGGCGGAGCGGGCGATCGAGCGACAGATGCTGATCCTGCTGTCGGAGCTGAAGCGCGGCCTGAGCATTCTTGCCACGGTCGGTTCCACGGCGCCCTTCGTCGGGCTGCTCGGCACCACGATGGGCATCGTGAACTCGTTCACCGGGATGGCCGAAAGCGGGTCGGGCGGTCTGGCCGCCGTGTCGGCGGGTATCTCTGAGGCCCTGATCACGACGGCCTTCGGTCTGGCGGTCGCGATTCCGGCCGTGTGGCTGTACAACTACTTCCAGACTAAGGTCGAGAACCTGACGGTCGAGATGACGTACACGTCGAAGGAGTTGGTCGACTTCCTCATCAAGAGTGTCGGCAGCGAGTTCGGCCGGTCGATCTTCACGAAGGAGTTCAAAGCCCAGCAGGCCGGCTCGCCCGGCCCGATAAAGTAGGGCGGGTCGCGCGAATCCTGTTGAGCAGGAGAACCTGACATGGGCATGCAAGTAGGCGGTACCGAAGGTGGTGTGAAATCGGAACCCAACGTGGTACCGATGATCGACATCATGCTGGTGCTGCTCATCATCTTCATGATCGTGACGCCGGTGATCACGTCCGGCTTTCAGGCCGAGATGCCGATGGCGAAGAACATCGAGGGGCGCCCCGATGATCCGGGCGACGTGGTCCTCGGCTTGGATAACGAGGGCAAGTTCTATCTCGACCCCGGCACCGGCACCATCGGCTTGGTCCCGGAGGACCGTCTGGAGGAGGTACTGCGTCAGGTGTTCGAGAACCGCACGAAGGACAAGATCATGTTCTTCCGAGCGGACCGGACCCTCCCGTTCGGTCGCGTGCAGTTGGCGATCGAGACGGCCCGTGCCGCCGGAGTGCGCGTGGTGGCGGCGGTGACAGAGGAACAGCGTGAGAAGGCCGGCATCCTCGGCCGGGTCGGGAGGTAACGGACATGGGACTCAAGCTCCCCGATCCGGGCACCCAGCCGACCAGCGAGCCGAATGTCGTTCCCATGATCGATATTCTCCTCGTGCTGCTCATCATCTTCATGATGCAGGTGCCGTTGGCGCGGAAGGTGATGGACGCTCAGGTGCCCCCCGCCTCGCGCGGTGACACCCAATCCCAGGGGCCGAGCAACAACATCGTGTTGGAGCTCAAGGCCGACGGGACGTACGAGATCAACAAGGAACCCGTTACGAAACAGACGCTCGACCAACGGTTCCACGCGATCTATGACAACCGGCCGCAGAAGATCTTGTTCGTGAAGTCCGCACCGAATCGGACGTACCAGGAGGTGATCGAGGCAATGGACATCGCCCGTGGGACGGGCGTACAAGTCATCGGCTTCACACCGCCGGACGAAACGGGCGACGAAGGCAACTGATCCGCCGGCCGTAGGCCAGGCGTTGTGTCTCGCGGGCGTGGGAGCCGAAACCGGAAGGCTTCCGCGCCCGTGGTGTATTATGCGACGATGAGAGCACGCTCGTCTTCACCGCATGTCTTCTTCCGGCCGCGCTCGACTGAGCGGTTCGGACGCGGGGTGGTGGTGTCCACCCTCGTCCACGGCGGGGTCGTGCTCGCCATGATCATCGGCGCTGCCCGGACCAACGACGTCATGCGCAACATCGGCGGGCCCGGCCCTCGCGGCGGGGGCGGTGGGGGTGGCGGGTCGACCGTGCGCTACGTGAGCCTGCCCCCGCTCGAGTGGTCGGGCCACCAGCCGTCAGCCCAGCCCGAACAGACGCCACCCCAACGACCGGAGCTCCAACTACCCCGGCCGACGGTGGCCCAAGTGGCCGTCACGGAGCCCGTCGTGGAGTTTCGGGAGTCCCGTGGTCAGACGGACTTCGCGCCGATTGCGGGATCCGGCGCGGGCACCGGCGTGGGGGCGGGCACTGGCACGGGAGGCGGGGTCGGCACAGGCGAGGGAACGGGGGTCGGGAGCGGGAAAGGGCCCGGCACCGGTGGGGGAGAGGGAGGGTCCGTTCTGCCTCCGGAGCCGAGGTTCATCATCGTGCCGGCCGACCGCCCACGGTCGGTGCGCGGCCGAGAGTTTGCCGTGCACTTCTGGGTGGATCGCCGCGGCCGGGTGACCAAGGTCGAAGTCGATCCGCAGATCGAGGATGGCGACTACCGAAAGAAGTTCCTCGAGCAGATGTACCAGTTCCAGTTCAGCCCGGCGCGCACCCTCGACGGCCAACCCGTCGATGGGCACATCGTCATCCCCATCACGTTATAATCGAAGGTCACCGAGCAAGAAATCCCCGACCACTCAAAGGGAGAGACACCGTGCGAGCTGGGTTACCACTGCTCCACGCCACGCGGCGTACGTCCCGGGTGCTCGGGCTCCTACTGCTGCTCGTCCTCGGGGCGACCCCCGGAGCGCTGCGCGGGCAGGAGATCGAGATCGAGGTGCCAGCCGCGATCCTCAAGGGGATCCCGTTTTCGGCCACAGTGAAGGCAGCGACGAGTCTCGATTCCCTTCCTGCCACGTTGCGGAGCGCCCGGGGCGAGGTGCTTGGCGAGCTGGTCGTGCCGCCGGTCGGGCAGAACGTGTTTCGAGATATCGTCCTCGAGAGCAGTGACCAGCTCCCGCTCCAGTTCGATGTCGGTGTCGCCCGGGAGACCATCAGGCGTCCGTTCCTCCCGGCATGGTTCAGCATCCTGCCGCCGCTCCTGGCCATCGGGCTCGCCCTGCTCTCGCACGAAGTCGTCTCCAGCCTCTTCCTGGGTGTGTGGTTGGGGTGCGTCTTCCTCGCCGGCTACAACCCGTTTGCCGCGATCCTGATGACGGTTGACCGGTTCGTAAAGCCCGCGCTGGCGAACCCAGACCATGCCGCGATCGCCATCTTCTCGCTGCTCCTGGGCGGCATGGTCGGGCTGATGAGCCGCATGGGCGGCACTCGAGCGATCGTCGAGGCCGTCACGCCGTTGGCCACCTCCCGCCGGCGGGGACAGCTGGCCACCTGGCTCGCAGGAATCGCGATCTTCTTCGACGACTACGCCAACACGCTCATCGTGGGCAACACGATGCGGCCGCTCACCGATCGGCTCAAGATCTCACGGGAGAAGCTGGCCTACATCGTGGACTCCACGGCGGCACCCGTGACGGCGATCTTCTTTGTGTCGACCTGGGTCGGCTTCGAGATCAGCCTCATCGGTGACGGCCTTCATCTCGCCGCGGAACAGAGTGTCGGCCGTCCGGAACTGGTGGCGGGACTCCTCAACGCGTCGCCGTTCGCGGTGTTCATACACACGATCCCGTACCTCTTCTATCCGATCCTGGCGATCGTCATGGTGGGCGTGCTCTTGGCGACCGGCCGTGACTTCGGTCCGATGCTTGGTGCCGAGCGGCGCGCAGCGTCCGGGGGAGGACTGTTTCGCGCGGGGGCGCAACTGGCCTCCGACACGAGCGAGGATCTGGCCGAGGCCCCACACGGCACGGCGCTGCGGTGGTGGAATGGCGCTCTGCCGGTGCTGACCGTCGTCGTGACGGTCGTGCTCGGACTGGTTTACACTGGTCGGCGTGCGCTGGCGGAGGGCCAGCCTGCCACGATCTCCAACATCCTCGGGAATGCGGATCCGTTCAACACGCTGCTGTGGGGATCCCTCCTGGGCTGCA
>JAOTVV010000066.1 GCA_029863245.1 Gemmatimonadota bacterium | reverse complement strand
CCCCGCGACAGATCGACAGCACCCTCGCGCTCTACGATTGCATCAACTGCGATCTCTGCATTGCCGCGTGTCCCAACGATGCCATCTTCGCCTACGAGGCAACGCCTCGCGACGTGTCGACCGTGCGCCTGGTCCCTAAGGGAGGTCGATTCGAGCAGTTGTCGGGCGCCGGGTTCCACATTCGGGAGGCGCACCAGTTGGCGATCTTGGAAGGCGCATGCAACGCGTGCTCCAACTGCGAGGTCTACTGCCCCGAAGACGGCGCGCCCTTTGCGGTGAAGGAAATGGTGTTCCTGACGCGCGCCGATTTCGAGCGGTGCGCCGACGTGGATGGCTTCTGTCGAGAGGGCTCGGCGCTGCACGCGCGGTTGGGAGGGACAGAGTTCGTCATGGAGCTGCACACCGCCGGCAATGGAGCGAGCCTCACCGGCGGCGGGTTTGACCTTCGCGTGCGGCCGGACACGGGAGAGGTCATCGGTGGATCGGTCGGCGGGTCCGCTGCGCCGTTCGACACCGCGCTCCTCTGGCGCATGACCACGGCATGGGACTCGATCTTCATGTCACAGGCGCCTAACGCGGTGAATCCGGAGGGAGGCGCGTGACACAGACCACCCTGCTTGGGAATGGCGTGGTGCTGACCGGTGCCGTGAGCGATGCCGCGCCTCAAGGTGAGGTGATCGTGAACGGGGCCGTGGTGTGGACGGACGATCGGATCGTGGCGGTCGGTGCGGAGCCGGACCTCCGACGCCAATACCCGAAAGCGCGGTATGTCGATGCGCACGGCGGAATGATCCTTCCGGGCCTCGTGAACCTCCACCATCACTTCTACTCGGCACTCGCCCGCGGACTCGATCCCCGGATCGAGATCGGCAATTTCGGTGAAGTGCTCGACCGCCTGTGGTGGCGCCTCGATCGTGCGCTCGACCCCGACACCGTCCGCCTTTCGGCGGCACTGTCGCTGGCGGCGTGCGTTCGTGAGGGGTGTACGACGGTGTTCGACCACCACGCCTCGCCCAACTGCATTGACGGAAGCCTCGATCTCATTGCGGAGGAGGTGGAGCGCTGTGGACTGTCCGCAGCCTTGTGCTACGAGGTGACCGACCGGAACGGCCACGACGGCGCCCTCGCGGGACTCGCGGAGAACCTCCGCTTTCTGGCGGAGCACAAGAACCACGCACGCGTCCGCGGCATCGTCGGGTTGCACGCGAGCTTCACCCTGCGCGACCAGACGCTGGAACTCGTGGCACGGGATCGGCCCGAGGGCGCGGGCTGCCACATCCACGTGGCCGAAGATCCGATCGACGTGATCTGGTCGAACGAGCAGTTCGGTACGGGACCGGTGGATCGATTGACGGCGTTCGGTTTGCTCGACGAGTCGAGCCTCCTGGCCCACGGCATTCATCTTGAGAGGCCGAGCTACGAGGTCATCGCCGCGCACGACGCCGTGATCGTTCACAATCCGGAGTCGAACGCGCACAACGGGGTGGGGCACCTCGACGTGGCCGGCGCCAGGAGGTACGGCTGCCTCGTGGGACTCGGCACCGATGGGATGTCGTCGTCCGTGCTCCGGGCACTGCGCGCGGCGTTCCTGCTCCAGCGCCACGAGCGGCGCGACCCGAGTGGGGGGTTCAGCGCTGTGCCAGGACTATTGGCCGCGAACGCTCGCGTCGCGCGCCGCTTCTTCGACGAGCCCCTCCTCGGCGTCTTGGCCCCCGAGGCGCCCGCCGACGTCATCGTGGTCGACGCGCCGCCGCCATCGCCGCTCGATGAGCGGAACGCGTTCGCGCACCTCGTGTACGGCGCGAGCGATGCCCCCGTGCGGCACACCGTGGCTCGCGGCCGGGTGCTGCTCCAAGACTTCGCGCACACCGCCGTGGACGTTGCCGAGATCGCCGCGAAAGCCCGGCGGCTCACGCCGCCGTTGTGGGGACGCTTTCACGCCCTCCCGTGGGGCACTAGGTTTCTCGGGGCCTGAAGGCCCTCTCACGGCAAAGGACGGCATGCGACGGCAGACGGTATGAGTGGGTCGCGGAAGGCGGTCCGAGAGCGCGCGGTGGACACGTGCCGTGAGCGGCGGGTTCTGATCCCGACGTTTGCGGAGATGCGCGATCCGCGCACCGTCGATCCGACGGTCGTCGCGGCGTTGCGCCCCGTGGACATGCAGGCCCTTCATCCGCTCAACCTGTTCCGCATCACCTGGCACAACGATCCCACGAGCGGCGGCTTCGGTCCGGTCAACGCGCTGGAGCTGCCGAGCGCGCTGACGGGCGTCCGGGCGCGCATCGTCGGGCTGGTGGGCAAGCACTTCCCAACCGGGGCGCACAAGGTGGGGGCGGCGTTCGGGTGCCTGGTGCCGCGACTGGTGACGGGCGAGTTCGATCCCACCACTCAGCGGGCCGTGTGGCCGTCGACAGGCAACTACTGCCGCGGTGGCGCGTTCGACAGCGCCCTGCTCGGCTGCCAGGCGGTGGCCATTCTCCCCGAGGAGATGAGCCGGGAGCGGTTCGAGTGGCTCGAGGGGATCGGCGCGGAAATCATCCCCACGCCTGGATCGGAGAGCAACGTCAAGGAGATATTCGACGCGTGTTGGGAGATCCGCCGCACGCGACCCGAGTGCGTGATCTTCAATCAGTTCGACGAGTTCGGGAACTACCTGTGGCACTACGGCGTGACGGGCCCCGCCGCGGAATCGGTGTTCGCCCGTATGGTCCGACCCGGCGACCGGCTGGCCGGATGGGTAGGCGCAACGGGATCGGCGGGAACGCTCGCAGCCGGCGATTACTTGAAGGCGCGGTTTCCGAGGTCACGCATCACGGCGGCGGAGGCGCTCCAGTGTCCCACGCTGCTTCGGGCCGGGTTCGGAGCGCACCGCATCGAGGGCATCGGTGACAAGCACGTGCCGTGGATCCACAACGTCCGCAACACGGACTTCATCGCCGCCATCGACGACGAAGCCACGATGCGCTTGCTCAGGGTGTTCAACGAGCCTGCGGGCGCGGCCGTGCTGGAGCGTTACGGGGTACCGCCCGAGACGATCTGTCACCTGCCACTCTTGGGCATTTCGAGCATCTGCAACCTGCTGGCGGCCATCAAGACGGCACGGTACTTCGAACTGGACGAGCACGACGTGCTGTTCACGTCGCTGACGGACTCGGTCGATCTGTATCGCACTCGACTGTCCGAGCTGGAGACCGCGCAGGGAGGGTATGACGAGACGAGAGCGACCGTCGACCTCGAGCGCTATCTGCTCGCCACCACCACCGATCACGTGAAGGAGCTTGGGCACGTCGATCGGGAGGCGATCCACAACCTCAAGTACTTCACCTGGGTGGAACAACAGGGGAAGACGGCCGAGCAGCTGGACGCGCTGTGGAGCCCATCGTTCTGGACCGATCTGGCCGCGCAATTGCCCGAGTGGGACCGCCGGATCGCTGCGTTCAACAAGGAGACGGGCGTGCTGGAGCGGATGAAGCGTGAAGCCGCCGCACACCCTGCGTAGACAATCGACAACGGCTGGAGCGTACGGGGCATGAGCAAGGTGGGGCAGGACGTCCTCGCGGCAGCCCGCCGCCATGAGCAAGACATCGTCGCGTTTTTGCGCGACATGATCGCCATTCAAGCGGAGAGCCTCTCCGAGGGCCGACGCTGCGAGCGGGTGCGCCAGGAGTACGAGCGCCTCGGGTTGGACGAGGTGTTCATCGACCGGCTGGGTAACGTGATCGCCAGGGTCGGTGACGGTCCGTTCCGGATACTCATGGACGGTCACATCGACTGCGTTGGGGTGGGCGACCCGTCGGCCTGGGACTACGACCCGTTCCAGGGCAAGCATCACGACGGCAAGGTGTACGGCCGAGGGGCCGTGGACGAGCTCCCAGCGGTGGCGTGCATGGCGTATGCCGCCAAGATGCTCAAGGAGCGTGGCGTGCCGGACGGCGTGACCCTGTACCTGAGCGCGAGCATCATGGAGGAGGACTGCGACGGGTACTGCCTGCTCCACCTCATCGAGAAGGAGGGGATCCGGCCCGACGTCGTGGTGCTCGGCGAGCCTACGGACCTGAACGTCTATCGCGGCCAGCGGGGGCGGGTGGAGCTTACAGTCACCACCAAAGGCGTGTCGTCACATGCCGCACACCCCGAGCGGGGCGTGAACGCGATCTACAAGATGGTGCCGATCATCGCCGACATCGAGGCCCTGAACGGGCGTCTGCCCGCCGACGATTTCCTCGGAAAGGGCTCCATCGTCGTCTCGTCCATCGAGTGCACCACCCCATCGCTCAACGCCGTCCCCGACAGCGCTCGGATCTATGTCGACCGGCGCATGACGACCGGTGAGACAGTTGACGGGGTCCTGGCCGAGCTGCGCGCGCTGCCGCACATCGGTAGCGCGACCGTCGAGGTGCTGAACTACGACGTGAAGAGCTGGCGCGGTGAGCGAGCCCAGCAGGAGAAGTTCTATCCCACGTGGGTGGTGCCCGAGGAGCACCCGTTGGTACAGGGCGTCGCAGAGACGGTCACCACGGTCTTGGGCACTCGGCCCAAGATCTCCCGGTGGTCGTTCTCGACCAACGGCGTCGCGAGCATGGGTCGCCACGGTATTCCCACCGTGGGGTTCGCGCCGGGCCTCGAGGAGCTGGCCCACACCACTGCCGAGTGGGTCGCGGTGGAGGACCTGGTACGCGCCACGGCGGTGTACAGCCTGATCCCCGAGGTGCTCGCCACACGACGCGATGCGCTGACCGCTTCGACCGCGGCGCGCGGGAGCTGACCATGGAGCAGGGTCTCAAGGGCCGCAGCATGATCACGACGCAGGATTGGTCGGTAGACGATCTCGAGGCGCTGTTCAGTCTGGCCACCGAGCTCAAGGTGGCCAAGAAGGAGGGCCGACCCACGCCCATCCTCACGGCCAAGACCCTGTACATGATCTTCTTCGATGCGTCGACCCGCACTCGCAACTCGTTCGAGACGGGCATGACGCAGCTCGGGGGGCACGCCATCTATCTGTCGCCCGACAAGATGCAGATCAGCCACGGTGAGAACGCCCGCGACACGGCCAAGGTGCTCTCGCGCTACGGTGACGGCATTGCGATCCGGCACTGCGCCTACGGCGAAGGGAACGCGTACCTGAACGAGGTGGCGCGCAACGCCGACATCCCGGTGCTCAACATGCAGTGCGACGTGTACCACCCGTGCCAGATCCTCGCTGACTACCTGACGATCCGTGAGCGGTTCGGGAACACGAAGGGCCTGAAGCTCGGCGTGGCGTGGACGTGTGCGCCCAACTACGTGCGCCCGCTGTCGGTGCCCCAGAGCCTGATCCTGCTCATGCCCCGGCTCGGCATCGACGTGACCCTGGCCTATCCGCCGGAATTCAAGCTGATGCCCGAGATCGAGCAGCAGGCGAAGGCCAACGCTAAGACTTCGGGTGCGACGTTCGAGATCAGCCACGATTTCGACGACGCGTTTCGCGATGCGGACGCCGTGGTTCCGAAGTCGTGGGGGCCCTTAGTGACGACGCAGAACGTGGACGAGGGGTTGCGGCTCATCGAGAAGTACCCCACCTGGCGCTGCGATCCCGAGCGCATGGCACTCGGCAAGTCCACCATGATCTACATGCATCCCTTGCCGGCCGATCGCGGCCGGGAAGTCGCCAACGAGGTCAT
>JAOTVV010000014.1 GCA_029863245.1 Gemmatimonadota bacterium | reverse complement strand
TGCGGCTCATCGAGAAGTACCCCACCTGGCGCTGCGATCCCGAGCGCATGGCACTCGGCAAGTCCACCATGATCTACATGCATCCCTTGCCGGCCGATCGCGGCCGGGAAGTCGCCAACGAGGTCATCGACGGCCCGCAATCGGTGGTGTACGATGAGGCGGAAAACCGCCTGCACGTGCAGAAGGCGTTGATGGCGCTCACCATGTAACGGAGCCGTCCGCAGGTCGGTCGGCGCCTCCTCTACGGGCTGTCATGGCGAGTTTCCGTTTCCGATGCACCGAGTGCAACGCCGAGTATGGCGAAGATCCAGCGCGCCTCGTGTGCTCGGTGTGTGCGGGGACGCAGCAACGCGGTGGGCCCGTCCGGGGCGCCCTGGAGGTAGTGCTGGATGGGCTGCCCGACGCCTGGCCGGATGCCGTACCCGATTCCCACCGCTTCTTGACCGACTTCCTGCCGGTATCCGATGCGACCGCTCTACCCCCGCTGCCGGTGGGCAACACCCCACTCCTAACCGTCCCGGCGCTTCGCGAGCATCTGGGCCTTCCACATCTCTGGGTCAAGGACGATACGCGGAACCCGAGCGGATCGACCAAAGACCGCGCATCGTTGCTCGTCGTTGCCAAGGCCCGAGAGTACGGACTCGAGACCGTGGCCACGGCGTCCACCGGAAACGCCGCCACCGCGTTGGCAGCGGTCGGTGCGGCTGCCGGCATCCGCGCGGTCGTCTTCGTGCCAGCCTCCGCCCCGCAGGCCAAGCTGGTCCAACTCCTGAGCTACGGGGCCACCGTGTTCCGCGTGGACGGCACCTACGACGATGCCTTCGACCTGTGCTTGGATGCGTGCAGCGAATTCGGCTGGTACAACCGCAACACCGGACTCAATCCGTTCACGGTCGAAGGGAAGAAGACCGCGGCGCTCGAGATCTCGGCCGCGTGTGTTTCGGAGCACATCGATGTCGTCCTCGTCCCGACCGGCGATGGCGTCATTCTCTCGGGTGTTGCCAAGGGATTCGCCGATCTCACCAGGGCGGGACTCATCGTCGGCCCGCCACGGCTCATTGCAGTGCAACCCGACAGCTCAGCGGCGATCGCGCATGCCATTCAGGACGGCGCCGATGCCGTGACACCGGTCCTCGGCGCTCACAGCATCGCCGACAGCTTGACCGTCGAGACACCGCGCAACGCGATCCGATGTTTGCGTGACATCCGCACCTCGGGTGGGAGCGCGGTCACGGTCTCCGACCGGCAGATCGTCGACGCCATCCCTCGACTGGCGCGCTCGACCGGAGTGTTCGCCGAGCCGGCCGCGGCGGCGGTGCTGGCTGGGCTCGAGGTGGCGTTAGGGCAGGGATTGGTGGAGCGGGGCGAGCGCATCGTGCTGCTCGTGACTGGCTCCGGACTCAAGGACGTCGCGAGCGCTGCCAAAGCCATCGAGACGCCCGAACCCATTCCAGCCAGTCTCGCAGCGGTCGCCGCGCGCCTCGATAGAGGAGCCTAGTCGGTCAGCATCCGGCGCAGCACGTTCTGTGTCACCTGCCGTCGATAGGCGGCGGTCGAGCGAACATCGTCGATGGGTCGGATGTCATCCGCGATGGCCTCGACCGCAGCTTCACGATCGCCCCGCTCGAGCGCCGCCTCGGCAGTGCGTGCGCGGAGCGGGATCTCCGCCACCGAGCCAACCGCGATGCGCGCCGGCTCGAGGCACACCGCGATGACCACCTTCGAGATGGCCTGCGCCTGACGCGTGCCCACTTTGCGGAACCCGATGCGACGTCCGTCCCGGGGGAACCGCACACCGACAATCAGCTCGTCCGGCTCGAGAGCGGTCTCGCGGTAACCGACGAAATACTCGGCAATCGGGATCGTCCTCCGGTCGGTCACCACCGTCGCGTCGGCGGCGAGCATCACGGGGAGCGTGTCGCCCGCCGGCGACGCCGTGCCGAGGTTGCCGCCCAGCGTCCCGCGATTCTGGATCTGTGCCGCACCGATCGTGCGGGCCGCTTCGGCCAGGGTAGGCGCGTGGCGTCCCACCAGTGGTGACCGGATGATGCCGGTGTACGACTCGGCGGCGCCGATCTGAATGGCACCGTCCACCTCGCGGACGCCCTTCAGCTCCTCGAGGCCCCACACGTCCAGCAGTGCCGCGGGCTGCAGTTGGCGGGCGTGGAGCGACACCATGAGGTCCGTGCCGCCGGCCAGGGGCCAGCAGTCGCTCGTCCCGCCGAGCAACTCGACCGCGTCGCTCAGCGAGCGTGGCCTCAGGAACCGTGGGTACGGCATGCGAGCACTGCGTCGATGATCTTTGTGTAGCCGGTACAGCGGCACAAGTTGCCGGCGATGGCCTCGCGGACGTCGTCGTGCGACGGCGTGGCATTGCGCTCGAGCAGCGCATGGGCCGCCATCAACATACCCGGGGTGCAGATCCCGCACTGCGCCGCGCCGTGGTCGATGAACGCCTGTTGCAGGGGTGCCAGCATGCCTTGTCGGTCCAGGCCCTCAACGGTGAGGATGGCACACCCGTCTACCTGCCCGACCGCTACGAGACAGCTGTTCACCACCTCGCCATCGATCAGAACGGAACAGGCGCCGCATTCTCCTTCGCCGCATCCCTCCTTGGCACCAGTCATGCGGAGGTCTTCTCGGAGCACGTCCAGAAGCCGCCGAGATCCAGGCACGTCGACCGTGACGGCCGTGCCGTTCACCGTGAAGGCAGTCATGCGCTCATCGCCGCAAGGAGTTTCTCGGGTGTTGCCGGCAGCTCGTTCAGCCAGACTCCGGTCGCGTCGTGGATTGCAGCGATCACAGCGGGAGCGGGGCAGTCCATCGGGATCTCGCCGATTCCCTTGGCACCGAACGGCCCACCGGAGTACGGATTCTCGACCAGGACGGTCTTGATCCTCGGTGCATCCAACGCGGTCGGGATGATGTAGGTAGCGAGCCGGTCGTTCACGTACCCGCCGTCTGCCATCTTCATCTCCTCGATGGTGGCGTACCCCACGGCTTGCAGCACTCCACCCTCCATCTGCCCTTCCACCATCACCGGATGGATCGCTGTGCCGGGGTCGAGCGCGGCGACGAGATCCGTGACCCGGATCTCTCCGGTGTCGGTGTCCACCTCTACGTCCACCACGACACAGGCAAACGCATACGCCGGGTAGGCGTCGCCTCGGTACTGTTCGTCGTTCCAGCGAATCCACGAGGGTTGTACGTAGGCCTTCTCCACGCGCAGCGGGGGCCGTTCGGATTCGAGTCGCTGCCGCAGCTCACCGGCGGCCTGTGCTACGAGCTGGCCCACGATCATCACGGTGCGCGACGCCACGGTCGGCCCGCTGTTCGGCACTACCGAGGTGTCCTGCGGCGGGATCGTCACCCGCTCGAGCGGGACTCCGAGGGTATCGGCGGCGATCTGTGCCAGGATCGTGGTCGTGCCCTGTCCCATCTCGGTTTGCGAGGTGAGCACCCGAAACTCGTCCTTGGCCGTGCACTCCACCGCTACTCGGGCGCCGAGCTTCTTCTCTCCGCTTCCGGTGAAACCGGATCCGTGAAACACCAGGGACACGCCACGGCCATGGAGCCGTGTCGGGTTCGACGGGAGTGCGACTGGCGGCGCGTTCCTGAGCGCCGCGTCGAGCACCAACTCGGTACCCACGCTCTCTCGCAATGTCTGTCCGGTGGCGGTCGTGTCGCCCTCGCGCAGCATCCACATGCGCCTCACGTCGATGCTCGACCGGCCGAGCGCCGCGGCCACGTGCTCTACCATCAACTCGGCGGCGAACTGCGACTGGGGAGCGCCGAATCCTCGGAACGCCCCGTTTGGCGGCGTGTTGGTCGCCATGGCGCGTCCCCGGATCCGCACGTTGGGACAGGCATACGGGCCAGCAGCGTGGATGGCACTGCGCGACAGCACGACCGGACTCAGCGTACAGTACGCCCCGCCGTCCAAGACGATCTCGATGTCCTGGGCCACGAGGGTACCGTCGCGACGGACCCCGGTGCGGTGGCGGATCACGCCCGGGTGGCGCTTGGTGGTGGCCGCAATGTCTTCGTGGCGATCGTAAATCACCCGCACGGGACGCCGGGCTTTCACGGCCAGTAGCGCCGCGTGGATTGCCACCATTGACGGGTATTCCTCCTTGCCGCCAAACGCGCCGCCAACTTCGGCGGGAATCACCACGACCTTGTCTTCCGAAACTCCGAGCGTGCGCACCACCGCCTGGTGCACGTAGTACGGGCACTGGAGCGATCCGTAAATCGTCACACCACCGTCGTCCGTCGGGACGGCGATGGCACCCTGCGGCTCGATGTACAGCTGCTCCTGGTGTCCCATCCGGAACGTGCGCTCCACCACGATCTCTGCCTCGGCGAGGGCGCGACGAACGTCGCCCTTGTCGATGAGCAGGTCGGCCAGCACGTCGGTGGCGTCGTCGAGATCGAGGAGGGGGTCCAGCCGATCCTGCTCCACCTGCACGTGGGTGGCCGCCGCCTCCAGGGTGTCGCGATCGGGAGCGGCGAGCAGGGCGATCGGCTCTTCCCGATGCCGGATTTCCCGCTCGACCAGGGCGGGCTGGTCGTCCCGGATGAGCTGCACGACGTTGTCGCCGGGGATGTCGGCGGCAGTGACCAGAACGGCCTGGTCCCAATCGAATGCCGGGTTCGCCGTCACCGAACGCAACACGCCACGGGGCACGGTGGAGCGGATCGTCTTCCCGTACCACGCACCCGGAAACACGAGATCGTCGGTGTAGCGGGCGGCGCCGGTCACCTTGGCGCGGCCGTCCAGTCGCGGAACCGACTGACCGACAACGTCGATGGGGGCGGGCGAGCGAAGCGGGACGGCCATAGCCGACGATACGGCGCGTCACACCTTGTTGACAAGCCCGTGTCTGGCGACCGGCGGCGGACTGGCCGGGCACTGCGTCTGAGCCTATCCTTGAGGTGCGTATCAGCCGGAGCGGCGCGTGCCGCACCCGCGGTGTCAGGAAGAGAACGTCATCACCAATCGCCAGGCGCGTCGTGAGTGACCGCCCGCGCCGTCGCGGGCGCATCTCGTTCGCGTCGGTCCCGTCCGACACCACCTGGTACCGACCCCTGTACCAGCCGCTGGTGTTTCTCTCGAATGTGGCAATGGCGGCGTGGATCTATCCCTGCTGGCGCACGGTGCGGATTCGCTGGATCCCACCGCTCGACGAGCTGGCGCAGTGTGCCGAACGAACCGGGCGGCCGCTGGTCTTCTACTCGTGGCATGCCTACGAGCCGCTCACGCTGTGCGCGTTTCGGGACGTGCCTCCCGAGATGATGCCCACCGGGATCGGCCACGACGGCCTGCTGTCCCGCATGCTGCAGCAGGCGTCGGCCTGGTTCGGATTCCGGCTCTGGATCTACCGCCGCAAGTCACCCATTCGGCCCAAGCATCAGATCATCGAGATGGTGCAGACGCGCGGGTGTAACATCGGGCTGTTCGCGGATTCCGGCGGTCCCTACGGTCGGGTCAAGCCCGGGCTGCCCGAGATCGCGCGGGCGACGAACGCGTGGCTCGTACCGCTTGTGGTGCGGGCCCGTCCGCTCATCCGGCTCCGGCGACCGTGGCACTACGAATTCCCGCTGCCGTTCTGCAGGCTGTGGGCGCACCACGGGAACCCCATTGACGGGCACGACGCAACGGTCGACGTGTGTCAGGAGGCCCTGGAACGGGTCGAGCGAGAGGCGCGGCCTGGCGGCTGAGCAGCGCCGGTTGGTGCGCACCACCGGGGCTTGCGCCCGCTCCGGAGTCCTGGTCAATCGCGGCCCGGCGGCCATGGGCTGGCCAGACGCATCTCGCCGCAACTGGAAGGCCCCGAGCGTCACGCTCGGGGCCTTCGTCCATCAGGCGTCGGACGCAGCCGGGATGGCTCGCCCGTCCTCCAACCGCAGGGCTACTTCACGACATAGGTCCAGAACCCGCCCTGGCCAGGGAACACATGGAACTGTCTGTTCTGAGCAGCGGGATCCTGCGGGAGGTTGATCAACACCAGGAACCCGACGTGGTTCCCGGACGACAGCTGGAAGTCCCGCAGTGGGTCGTCGCTCAGCAGCGGGTGGGACATCTCGACGACGGTGCCCGTCTCGTCATTGCCGACCGCCATCTCGCCATCGTTCGTCCCCTGCCACGCGTCATCCTCCTGCCCCTGGGGCGGCGTTGCATCGAGGGAGAAGAAGTCGTCGATGAATTGGTCCGCACTGGGCTCGACGCGATCCTGGGCGACGAACCCATCGTTTCCGTTCCCGTCGGCCCCTCCGTCCCACGCGCCATTGTTGTCGTCATCGAATCGAAGCCCGATGTTCGTGCCCCACTCACTGATGTCCGTATGGAACCGCACGGCGGCGTAGAGATTGGTGGCGTCGTTGGTGATGAAGATATCGGCGAGGGTGGTCGACTCGCCGTCGGGCAGCGTGATCGTCCCCTCATACTGGTCCGCCAGGTCCCACTCACCTTCTGAGAGGACGCCATCCACGTCGATCTCTCCCGGTGGCGTGGTCACGCACCTCAGGCCGGTGGGCGCCGACTCGTAGACGCCCTGGATCTCCTCTCCCGTTAGCGCCCGATCGAAGATGCGGATCTCATCGAGCAATCCGTCCATGGGTCCATCGAAGGGGTGGCTGAACGTGACGGCGCCGGCCTCCTCGCTGTCGAGCGCGCCCGTCACGGCGTTGGTGCCCACCAGCACGCCGTCCAGATAGGCCCGCATCACGTTACCGTCGTAGGTGCCGACTACGTGATGGAAGCAACCCGTCTGCAGCACGTTGTTGACGCGAATGTGGCGGAGGCCTTCGTCGATACGCGCGTAGAAGTGCAGCTGGCGTGGACCGTTTTCCCCGTCGTAGCGGATGACGGCTCGCTCCCATTCCAGGGTCACGAAACGCTGGTACGTTCCCACCTCGTCTTCTCCTGACAGCTGGTCCAGCTCCACCCAGGCTTCCAGCGAGAAGGTCGGTAGGACATCGAGACCGACGGACGGCGCCTCCACATAGTCGTCGAGCCCGTCGAAGCTGAAGGCGCTTCCGAAGATGCCCGGCGCGAACGTCGTGCCGTTAAAGAGGGTGCCGTCATTGCGGTTGTAGTAGAGGTCCAGCGCGTCATCGTTGGCCCGCCACCAGCTGACCACGCCCGGCGGGACATCCGGAACCGCACCACCGACGTCACTGAACGAGCCTCCCAGGCCGCCAAGCCCCTTGGGGACGGTACCTAACACGGCGGCTTCCAGCTGCCTGGGGGCAAACGCGGTCGTGAACGCTTGGCGGAGTTGCTGCCACGCCAAGCTCGCATACCGTACCGGGCCGCTCTGCGACTCGGCGGCCGCAAACGGAGTGAAGTCGGTACAATCGATCAGCTGCGGGTCTGCCCACGGCAGCGCGACCAGACCCTGCGTTGCGTTGTACTTGTGCAGGAGAAGCAGGTCCTCCTGTTCCACCGTGAGGCCGGTGGGGAGCACACACGCCTCGAGGCGCACCAGCTCGCCGAACGGATACAACTCGGGCTCGGTGCGAAACTGGTAGCATCCTTCGGACTGCGCGAGGCCGGTCGGGAGACATTCCCCTTGGTGCGGAGGATCCTGCTCCTCAATCACGACGGTGACCTCGTCTCCCTCGCCGATGGCGCCCAATGGGACTGACAGCCCCGCGATGGGGCGGCCGGTTTCCGGGTCGAGAAGCGTGAAGTCACCACCGTCCGAGCGCACCGTGAATTCCGTGCAGCTCAAAGCACCCGGGTCACACAATGCGCCATTCTCGATGCGGAACTTGATCGGCAGCGTACGCCCGTCCTGAAACGCGAAGTACTCCCCGGTTCGGGCCTTCTTCGCGCCTTTGTCGGTGGCCGTGATGTCCACGAAGCCGAGCATCTCGCCTTGGGCGGAGCTGAAGACGCAAACCCGGTAGTCGCTCCCGGCCAAGGGTCCGGTTTCGCTCGTGGTCCAGTTCAGGTGGTACTGCTCGTCCACCTCGACGACTGGGGCCACGACGGGTCCGAACACGGGTGCTGCCCCGACGTCGCATCCCACGATGGTGGACTGCGGGTCGCGGGGCGGCAGCCGGTACACCGTGACGACCGGACGGAGCCCGGCGTTGAACTCGCCCGGCTCGAAGTTCCCGTCGTTCACCGGATTGTCGACGAGCGGCGGCAGAAAGAAGAAGTCGGGGTTGCCAGCCCCGTTCGCGCCGTCTGAGATGGCCGCCAGGGGACCCTCCGGGACGGTCGTTGGCACACGGTCGGACTGGCACGCGGCGACGACCGCGAGCAGGAACAGTGCAGTAAGACGGTTCATGGTGACCCTCAACAACGACGCAGTCGGCTGCAACATAAACGATGAGTCTTCGACGAAATCGGCCTGGCGACGGAGGCTTCCTCGGCCGATCTCTGCCCCTTCGACCGCAGGAATCCTGCCGCGGGGTGCGGGCTGATCATGTTCGACGTCGGCGCGATACGCCGAGCGGCACAGGGTGCTGCCCGAAGCTACCCACGCTGTCGAACGGTCGCGAGAGTCGAACACCCGCAACACGTGTCGCGGGGGGGTACGGATCGGATCCTGAGCCCGTCGAGCGTACGCAACACGCGGAAGGACGGGAGGATAGCCGAGCCTCCCGCTCTCAATTGCGGCCGGTGACCTGCGTGAAAGCCGGATGCGTGCGCAGCTCGCGCCACCACCAATGCGCGTCCCAGCCGGCATCGCTTTCCTGCTCCACCGGGTTTGCGGTGAAGAAGCGCCGTAGCAAGGCGATCGCCTCGTCGTCGTCGCCGGTCAGCGTGCGCATGTATGCTTCGATAAACTGCAGTTCCAGGTTGGGGTCCACGTCGGCGCTGGCGCGGGCATGTACCAGGACCGCGCGGGCACTGTCTGCGAGTCCCGCGCGGGCCAGGATGCCGCCCACGATCATCCGCGCACGCTGCGACTGGAAAGCGCGCACGGGCGCCGGCACCAGCTCGACGAGTCGGTTCCACAGGCGCCACGCCCGGGCGACGTTCGGCTCCACACCGGGCATCGTCATGGACCACAGGCGGCACTCGGCGAAGCGGAAATCCTCAGGGAAGCGCCGCGCCCCCTCGTCGCACCAGCGGCGAGCCTGGGTGAGCTGCTCGAGATCGTAGTTGCCCAGGAACAGCCGCCACAGCACTTCTGGGGCGACGGCGAGGTAGGCGTCCTCCTCGTAGGCCCTCCGCGCTGCCACCAAGGCCGAGACTGCGTTCTCCGTCTGATAGTACAAATGGCTCAACGTGCTGTGGGCGCTCGCGAGCGAGGGGTCGGTGTTGACCGCGGCTTCGAGATCGCTTTGGGCGGCATGCAGCAGCGCCGCCTGCTCATCGGGATTCGGGATCACGCCAAGGATCCAATGGAAGTAGCGCAGCGTGCCGCGTAGCTCCAGGGCGTGAGGGTCGGTGCTGGCCATGGCCAGAGCGCGATCGGCGTGCCCCAGGCCCAAGGTGATGCGGTCCAGCGCGGTTGGCAGGTCACCCGCGAGCCGCGCCTGGCGGTACGCGATCCACCCCCGTTGGATGATTGGCTGCGCCCAACGCGGGTCCAGCAGCTCGGCGCCGACCAACAGCGAGTCCGCTCGCCGCAAGTCTGCGAAGCCCGACTCGGCATTCTCCCCTTCCAGGGACTCCTCGGCTTCCTTGCGAAGGCGCTCGGCGCGCTGCACCGCGAGCCAGGCATCGACGTTTTGGGTTTCCGCGCGTCGCTCGCGGAGCCTGACCTCATCACCGAGCCGCTCGCGCAACAACTGTGAGACTTCGATGGCCACGGAGTCTTGGGCGCCGAGCACCTCGGTGGCCGGAATCTCCCAGCTCTCGCGCCTAAAGTCGACGCCGCTTTCGCCGTCGATTAGACGGATCCCGAGCCGAAGTGCATTCCCGGTCCGCTCCACGCTGCCGGCGATGAGCACACCGACATCCAGCGCCCGCGCAATGCTGTCGGGGGGGGTCAGAAGCCCGCGGTACGGCGCGACGCCGTTCCGCGAGATCACGTGGATGCCACGCGCGTGTGACAGCTGGTCGATGAGGTCCTCGGTGAGGCCGTCGGCAACCGGTGTGAGATTGCCGTCGGGGCTCAAGTCATCGAAGTAAAGGACGGCAACCCCCCGCGGGTCGAGCTCCGTGAGGGTGCCTGAGTTCTGACCGATCCGCGGCCAGAGCAAGACAGCCACGGTGAGGACCGCTATGATCGTGCTTCCGGCAAGCAACCACAGGATCGGCGACCGTGCCGGCCGACCTCGGCGCAATCGCCTCGTGGCCGTGGTGATGTGGGGCGCCGCCCCGGAACCCACTCCATCGAGCGCTTCGATGAAGTCTGTGGCTGAGCGGAACCTGTCGGCGGGGGTCTTTGCCAGCGCTTGGAGAACGATGTCCTCGAGTTCCTCGGGAATGCTCTCCCGCACGATATGCGGCGGCGGCACGGCATCCATCGAGTGTCGTGCCATGATGGCTTGCGCGGTCGGGCCGGTGAACGGCACTTGACCGACGACCATCTCGTAGAGGACACAGCCCAGGCTGTAGATGTCGCTTCTGCCATCGATGTTCGCCTGGCCCGCAATCTGTTCCGGGCTCATGTAGGCGGGCGTGCCGACGCTCATACCGGTCTGGGTGAGCTGATCGGCCCCCGACTCGCTCACGGCCCGAGCCACACCGAAGTCCGCGACGATGGCGTGACCCGCCTCGAACAGGATGTTCTCCGGCTTGATATCGCGATGCACAACGCCCATCGAGTGCGCGTACGCCAGGGCGTCTGCCACTTGGCGGGCGATCCGGATGGCGTCTGCCACGGGGAGCTGCCCTTCACGGTTCAGCAGGTCCCGCAGCGACTCACCCTCCAGGAACGGCATCGCGTAGAACAGCGTGCCGCCAACTTCGCCCGAATCGTAGAGGGGGAGGATATTCGGGTGGGTCAGTCGCGCGGCAATCTGGATTTCGCGTAGGAATCGCGCCGGCCCCAGCGAGAGCCTGAGTTCGGGCCGTACCACTTTGAGCGCGACGGGACGATCGTGTTTGTGGTCGTGCGCGAGGTACACGACTGCCATGCCGCCCTGACCCAGTTCGGCGCGGATTTCGTAGCGATCCGCAAGGGCGTCCATGGGGACAATCCCGGTGGTACCAGCGGCGTTCGTGGATGCCGCCCCCGCCTGCGTCCCGCAAGACGGACAGAACCCCGCACCCTCAGGGAGCAAAGAGCCGCATTTGCCGCACGAAGGAGCCGAATCCGGCATGACCCTCCCAACGGTGGCTGGAGCGGCCGCCGCCGCTCGATCTACGGTGCAGTGCCGCGGTGCTCGAACATCACTAACATGGCGTGGGACACGTCGGGCGCAAGCGTGGTTCCTTGGGGCAAAACCGGTAGGTGACGAGGTCGCGGCGCTCGACCAGCGGCCGCGTCGTCGCACCGGTCTCCTCCCTCTTGGATGGCGCAGACCATGAGCCGCCAGGCCGATTGATCGCGAGGTTTCGGCCGGGTGGCCTAGCGCGGGTCGGTGTCGCTACGAGGTGAAGAGCAGGAGCCCCCCCAGCACGGCCGACGTCACGACCAGCACCACGAAACCCACGAGACACACGGCCAGTGCGCGGCCCGTGCTCGTGTAGTCCAGCGCTTGGCGCACCGCCACCACCATGGCGGCGAGCATCCACAGTGAGGCCGCGAGCACCAGCAGATTGCCCACCACCGGGACCACGCCCAGCACGCGGAGCATCCCCGGGGCGGAGGCGAACCCGATGGTGCGCAGCATCTGCCCGAGGTCGGCCTTGGTCTGCGGCTGGGCCAGCAGCTTGGTGCCGATCGCGTAGGTGAGGAGCGCCCAGATGAACCAGGCGACGAGTGCGCCGAGGGAGTCGACCACCAGTTCGACCACCGAGAAGCCGCTGGTCGTGCCGATGCCGGCGGCGATGCTGGCCAGCACCACGGCGACCATGGCCTGGGGCAGGGCGGAGCTGTCGGCTTCGACTTCCTCGTAGGTGGCGACGTCGAGCTTGGCAGCGTTGATCAGGCGCTGACCGAATGTCTGCATGGGTTCACCTCCGGCGCCAAGAAACCGCGATAGCCGCTCGAGCGCAAGGTGGCGGTCCCGGTGCCCGGCCTTGACGGCGCCCTCCCCGGATGAAGGTTCTTGGGTGTTCAGGCGGGGCGGGCGTCCCGCCAAAGGTCCCTCCCCAGGAGGTCACCATGCGTAGGCTTCTTCCAGTAGCGCTGTTGCTCCCGTTAGCGGTGAGCGCGTGCCTGCCCCAGAGCGAGCCAGCCGCGTCGACTGAAGAGGATGTCGCCGCCGTGCTCGCGGTGCGCGCCGCGGAGGTCGCATCGATCACGACTGGCGACACGGTGATCGCTCACGTGGCCGACGACATCGTCCTCATGCCGCCCAACAGCCCGGCTGTGGTGGGGAA
This sequence comes from Gemmatimonadota bacterium, assembly GCA_029863245.1. Lineage (GTDB taxonomy): Bacteria > Gemmatimonadota > Gemmatimonadetes > Gemmatimonadales > GWC2-71-9 > JAOTVV01. The sequence goes on along the minus strand of JAOTVV010000014.1, from coordinate 68,383 downwards.
AACCGCGGCTCGCGCCTGGTCCCGGGAGCTCAGTCAGCAGGCGACGATCCAGGCCATCGACTACACGAGCGCCGACGTCGTCATTGCTGGCGACTGGGCCATCGAGCGCTATGCGGGGTCCGTCACGATGGTGCCGACGGGTGGCGAACCGATGTCGGAGACCCTCAAGGGGATCCACATCTATCGCCGGCAGGCCGACGGGTCGTGGAAGCTGGCGCAGGACGTGTGGAACAGCGACCAGCCGCTGCCGGAGATGCCGTAGGCCGGTTCAGAGAGCGGGGCGGTGATGCGGGGGTGGTGTCCCTCGCTCCGGCCCAGCCGCCCCGCACCGCGCTCCGTACGCCAAGTTAGGGCACCGGGATTACTCACCGGAGGAGCGGCGCGGTACCCGGGATCGCCGTCTGTAATTCCGCGGGCGCCCCCGCCGCCCCGTCGTGCCCCTGCCATCTGGGCACGCGGTTCGTTAGACTATCTTTCGGTGGTGAGCATGATCATACCTAGCCCGCAGCCGAGGATTGGGGAATGGACGGTAGAAAGCAGCGAATTAGCGAGAAGGCGTACTACAACTGGGAACTCGAGGGTCGTCCGAGCGGGCGGGAGCAGGACCATTGGCTCAAGGCCGAGTCGGAAGTCGCGCAGGATAAGGCGGAGCCGGGGGCGGCACAGCATCAGACCTCTCCCGTGAGCGTTGCCAAGGCGGCCAAAAAGACCACGAAAAAGAAGACCACCAAGCGAGCGGTGAAGAAGCGGGCGAAGTAGGCACGCCTCACCGTCGCAGGTGGTCGCTCGACAGGCAGGCCGCTGGTTCTCAGCCCGGAGTCACGGGGCGCCGTGGGTATTACCTGGCCCGCCAGGCCCCCTGAGCACACCATCCTCCAGATGGAGCGCCCGGTCCGCATACTCGGCAATCCGCTCGTCGTGACTTACGATCACGGCTGAGCGGTTGCCCTGGCGCACCTTGGCGGTGAGAAACCTGATGATGTCCAACCCCTGGGCGGTGGCGAGGCTCCCCGTCGGCTCGTCCGCGATGATCAGCTCGGCGTTGTTGGCGAGGGCGCGGGCAACGGCAACCCGCTGTTTCTGCCCCTGGCTCAGCGTGCGCGGTGAGGCGCCGGCCAGCCCGGCGACGCCGAACTCCTCCAGAAGTGCGAGCGCGCGGCGGCGCGATTCGACCCGCGGCACGCCGGCGAACTTCATTACGAGCATCACGTTGTCCAGCACGGTCAGCGGTTCCAGCAGCCGGAACGTCTGAAACACGAACCCGATGCGTGTAGCGCGAAGCCGCTGCAGCTCCCGCGACGTGTAGTCCTCCACCGCCCGACCAAAGATCTCGACGGTGCCCGACGTGGGATGCTGCAAGCCGCCCATCAGCGTCAACAGTGTGGTCTTACCGCTCCCGCTCGGCCCGAGCAGCAGGACCGTCTCCCCAGCATGCACCGCGAGCGACACGTTTCGGAGCGCCGTCGTCTCGCGGCCCGCGGCGCCGTAGACCCGCGTTACCTCGATGAGGCGCGCGACGCAGTGGCGGCCGTTCACGGGTCTCATTGGAACACCTCGAGCGGATAGATGCGTCTGAGCCAGCGGTTGGGGAGCACCGAGCTGGCCAGGCTGATCGCGACGACGCCGGCCGCCGCAACCGCGATCTGCCCCGGTGACGAGACCGGCGAGATCTCCGGAGCGAGTGCCTGGACCGCGGCGATCAAGGGGAAAAAGAAGATCACGGCTGCGGCGATCCCGGCGAGTGCGAGGGCCAGCGCCTGCTGCACCACCAGACCAGCGACGAAGCGGTCTGGTGCCCCGATGGCCTTCATGACGGCGAACTCGTGACGCCGCTCCAGCACGTTGACCGAGAGAATCAGGCTCAGGATGGCGGTCAGCACCACCGCGCCAATCAGCGCCACGACGAACAGCAACGGCAACAGGCCCGTCTCCATCTCCCGGATGTTGTTGGCCAGGAACGTCGCTCGGTCGTACACGGCCACGTCGGTCATGCGCTCACGTATCCGCGTGGCGACGACCGCGGCATCCGCGTCGGGCGCCACCGTGACCTGGTAGGCCGACACGATGGAGGAAAACCCGATGATGTCGTGCGCGGTACGGAGGGTCACGAACGCGTACTGAATGACGAACATGTTGGTGCCGGCGCTCAGGCCGACTACTGTGAGCGTGTCGTTACGGATCGGAAGCCGATCGCCGATCGAGAGCCGGTACTTGGCGGCGAAGGACCGATCTAGCACGATCTCGCCATCGCCAGTGACCGTCCGTCCCCGCACGATCGTCGGCGGTCCTCCCCGTCCGGACTCCGGGTCGAACCCGGTCACGTAGGTTGTGGCCGCACCACCGGGGAGCTGGACGCCCGCCAACAGAAACAGGATCGGCGAGGCATTGGCCACGCCGGGGATGGTGTCCAGCGTCCGCCCGTGCCGAGTGGTGAGCAACGAGGTGCTGCGCAGGATGTTGGTCGAGTGGCTCTGCAACACCCACAGGTCGGCATCGCTCGCGCGGACGTACTCCACCGAGCCGTCGGCCACGCCGCGATACACGGACTGGAGAAACAGCGCGAGCATCACGCACAGGGCCACGCCACCCACGGTGAGGCCAAAGCGGAGCCGCCGGTCGAGGATCGTCGCAAGCGCGTACATCGCGTCACCCGAACATGGGGACCTGGGGGAGGAGCCGTCCGCGGATGCGGTCGAAGATGTCACCCAGGTCCGGCCCGGTGATGGTCAGGCCGTGGTTCTTGAGGCCGACGACGGTACGCTCTGGATGCGGCTGATCCGCGAGCAGGCGCACTACCTCATCGGCGAGGTCGATGGTGCCGCACGGGTAGTTCTGGCATGTGCTGGGCACGTCGTCCATCCACGCGTGCACGTGCACGATCGCGCCGACCTCGGGAAACGAGCGGTAGATGAGGTGGTGCTCGATGGCGTCCACCGAGACCCGTGTCGTCGGGTCGTGCGCTGGCGGGACACTCACGAGCATGGTGCCGTCGTCTTCGTCGTACCCGGTGACGAGCAGCACGTCCCGTCCGATGCCGGCGAGTGCCGCTTTGTTCACGCCGCGGGCCGTCATCCAGAACGTGCAGTCACCCAATTCGGGCACGTCTTCGCGCGCGCTCAGGTTCCCGTAACTCAGTCCCTTGACCTGAAATAGCCGGTACAGGTCGTCGATCTCTTCTTGGCGGAGGACGTCTCGGAGCGGGAACGGGGCCGGCAGCACGCCTAGTCGATCCAATTCCTTTCCGTAGTGCTTGAGTTGCTCCACGACCAGCGAGGTCGTGCCGAATCGCGGTGGCAGGTCGGCAGTCAGTCGGTTTGCGATCAACATACGGGAGCCGACCACGGGGAGGATGCTTTCGCACGCCCGATCGGGATCGAACGGATAGTGATAGAACCCGACTTCGGGGGTTGTGAGATAGAGCTCGGGCTGGCGGTCGGTGCCGTTCCCCCGTGTTCCGTTCGCCGGCACGGCGCACACCAGCAGGTTGGAGAGCGTGCGGATGAGCGTCGAGTACGTGAGCGACCGCATGTCGGTCACGGGTTCTCGCAGCGCCACGAGCGAGACCACGAACATCGTGCGTGAGCGGCGCTTGAAGGCGCGAGGCGCCTCGGCATCGGTGAGGTTCAGCACCCAATCGATGTCGTCGTCCAGCGTGGCGAGCGTGTGGCCGCGACTCTCGAGGCGGGCGACGATCTCGTCGGCAATCCGATCTCGGATTGGATCGGCATCCGTGCGCAACACCGCGAACCGCAACGTCCTGGTGCCGGCAGGGTCGCCCGGAGGACCGTCGGACGCCGTCGCGCCGACGGTGTCGCGCGCGATCGTGTCGTCGAACGTCTCCCGACGGCGGAGCAACGCATGCCGGGTGCCCGACACGGCCACGACCGCCGGCCTGGGGAACCCGAATGACGACTCCATGGCGGTGAAGTAGGCCCCGCTATCCATCACGGCCAGCACGTCGCCGGTCCGGACCGGCGGCATCGGCTTATTGCGGTACACCACGTCACCGGCGAAGCACGCCGGTCCGATGATCTGGACGCGCTCCGTGCGGGGGCGGTGCACCCCGTTGCACGCGAACACCTCGTGGTACTCGTAGTACGTCGGCGTAGTCACCGTTCCCAATCCACCGTCGGTCACGAGCCACGTGCCGACACCACGCCGCTGCTTCACGCCATGCACCGTCAACAGCAGGAACTGATTGACACTGACGATGCTCCGGCCGGGCTCCACCACCAGCTCCGGCATCTCATCCATGGGGAACAGCTCGTGCAGGCCGGCGGTCACGGCTTCCGCCAGATGATCGAACGTGAGCGTGGCGTTGGGACGCGCGGGCGACGGCAGTCGTCCCCACCCTTGATAGGCGAGCATCTCGAGCGTGGTCATCTCACGGGTCGTGGGCACGCCGAACCCGCCGCCGACGTCGATCACGGGGATGGGAAGCCGACGGCGTCGCGTGCGCTCGATCAGCGGACCCAGGTGGTGCAGTGCCCGGCGGTAGTCGGCGGCATCCCGGATCCCCGTGCCGATATGCATGTGGAAGCCGTGGAAGTGGAGACGGTCCTTCTCCTTCAGGAGGTCGAGCGCGCGGTCGACCTCGCCACTCCGGAGGTCGAGACCGAAGGCACAGCCTCGGCGACTCCCGGTAGCGGACCCGCGGTTCATGCCGCGCGGCACGTAGTCTGGATTGATCCTGAGCAGCACAGCGACGTGGGCGCCGAGCGCTTGGACCTGGGCATCGAGCGCGGTCAGCTCGTCCAGCGCATCGACCACCACGAACCGCACGTCGTGCTGGATCGAGAGACGCAGGAACTCCGGTGTCTTGCCGGGACCGTTGACGATGATCGCGGGACCCGGAAAGCCCAGGCGCTGCGCGAGGAGGAGCTCGAACGGCGTGCAGACCTCCGCACGCAGTCCAGCCTGTCGCAGGAGCTGCACGATTCCGGGGACGGCGTTGCACTTGAACGCGTAGTGCACAGACACGGCGGCCGGGTACAGGCTCGTGAAGGCGCGGGTGAATGCCGTCGCCGTCGCGAGCAACCGGTCCCGATGCACGACGTGCAGCGGGGTTCCGTACTCCCGTGCGAGGTCGAGCGTGCTGCACCCGCCCACCATCAGAGCGTCCGTGCGGTCGACCGTCAGACCCCACGCCTCGGGTGGAAGCACCATGGTGCGGTCGTGGCTACGCATGACACACCTCCGGCACGTGTTTCCGGTAGACGGCAAAGTCCTTGTATGACTCGAGTCCCAGCCGTTCGGCGGCGCCGATCGCCGGACGGTTGTCGTCCGAGATCCACGAGGTCGATAGGGATCGGCAGTGCATGGCCGTGGCGCACATCGCCCGGACGAGGAGCTCGTAGGCGGGCGTGCTTTGGTAGGCGCGGGAGATGCCGACGGCGTACACGACCAGGTCGCGAACCTGCCGGCGCAGGCGCACGAATCGCAGGTAGCTCAACGGGCCGATGTGGCCGCGCAGCTGGCGAAGCAGGGGATTCACGTCCAGGACGCAGAGCAGCGCCCCCACCGGCTCCCCGTCATACTCCACGAAGGTGACCAGCTCCGGTCGCGTGACGTGGAACAGGCCCTTCGCGGAGAACCGGTACTCCTCCCGGCTCACCGGAACGAATCGCCAGTTGTTGGCAAACGCGTCGTTGAAGATGCTGCGCAGGCGCTCGAGCTCCGCGGCCGTGTGTCGACGGTCGACCTGGCGGGTCGAGAAGTGCCCGTTGCCGCCGACCGTGACCGTGCCGTAGCGCTGCCGCACGTAGTCCGCCACCCCATCATTCCGCCAGGTATGGAGCACCTTCGACACCGTGAAGCCGAGCCGCTCGAACAGCGCCGGGTAGTACGCCGGGTTGTAGGTCTCGAAGAAGGCGGGACCGACATCGAACCGGTTGGTCTGCACGCCGACCGGCGAGTAATGATTGGGATTGAACGGACCTTCCACGGCGTCGACGTTCTGTGCTCGGCATTCGGCCAGCATCGCCTCGACCACGCCTGCCGCTGCCTCGTCGTCCTGCACGCACTCGAACAGTCCAAACAAGGCGGTCTTCGGACTGCCCTCGGATTGGTGTCGCTCGTCGACGATCAGGACTATGCGGGCCACTGGCTGACCCCACTGGCGGCACACGAAGAGCCGGAGCGACGCATGGCGGAAGTACGGATTGCGGCTCACGTCCAGGGTGCGGCGCTCGTCCACTTCGAGCGGCGGCACCCACAGTGGGTCATTCCGGTACACGACGAACGGGAGCGCGAAGAAGTCCCGCCAGCCGCGCCGGTCGGTCACCAGCTCGACACGGTAGGACATGCGTCCTCCTGTTTGACGATCCGTTCGACGACGTACGCGCCGTAGATGAACGCCAGATCCCGTGCGTGGAGCGTGGCCGAGAGGGCCCGCTCGGGCTCGATCCACGGGGCCAGACCGATCGGGCGCGCGCGCGGCACTAGCAGGTTGCGATACGCGAGGACGGCACCATCCCGGCCCACGCGCACGGTTTCGCGCAGCAGGTCGTCGAACGTGCGCGGCGGCATCCACTCGAAGACGTTGCTGAAGTTGAACTTCGAGATCGTGTTTGCGGGGAGAGTGGCGAAATGGTCTTCGCAGGCCCCGGTCACGGTCTCGATCCGATCCACACGGTCGCGAATCGTCTCGAAGTACTCCGGCTGCAGGTAGAGCGGGAGATGCTGCGGCGTCGGGAACCGGCCCAGCAGGGCGTACGCCAGAAACGGATTCCGCTCGACCGGCAACTCCAGGACCGCTCGCTCCACCCGCGCGCGAAACCGCCGCCCGAACGAGAACGAATCCTCGAGCTGCGCGAAGAACGCCGGATCGAACATGCGGGTCATCACCCATCGGCTGAGCAGCACACCCGTGAGCAGGCGCCAGCGTCGATTGTCCCAGCGCCGATGGAAAAGGGTGGCACGCGCCTCGGCGGTCGACGCGCCGATCACGTCTTGGGCGAGCGATGGACCCATCAGCAGGCTGAACCACCGTCGCACGAGGCGCAGGTAGCGCTCGTAGCGGCCGGTGTGGACGAGGCCCTCGTCGATGATGCGCGGGTGCGTGTCCCAATAGCGACGGCTGTCGGGCGTGAGCCGAGATCGGAGCGCCCCGTAGAGCGCCCGGCGCCGAGTCGAGTCCGTGGCGCCGAGCAGCGCCAGCACCTCGTGATGATCCAACGCGGCGAAGGCGGCCATCTTGAGGTCGAGCACATAGTTCTGATGCGGATTGACGTCGAGCGCAATGATCCGGCGCGGGTCGTCGATCAGAAACGCGAGCACGTTGCACCCACCGGACGTGATCGAGAACACGACGTCCTCCGGACCGATCCTGAGGGCCTCGCGGTCGATCGAGGGATCTTCCCAGCACTGGGCGTACAGCACTTCGTCGAACACGTTCGCGCGCGCTCCGGTCGCGTCGTCACGCACCGTGTCGGCGGCCGGTGGGGCGGCGATGCCCTTGCGGGTATGCACGACCGCCCAATCCAGCACCGCGGGCAGCCCGACGACGATGGCGACGGCCAGCGATCCTGTGACCGCGGCAAGCAGGAAGCCGGGAATGAAGAGCAGGTAGAGCGCGTTGTGGCGGAAGCCGTCGCGCGTGATGACCGCGTCGGCCAGGGCAGCACCGAGCCGGGACGCGCTGCTCAGGTTCGGCAGGAGCGGGGGCACCGTCGCCGAGTAGATGCGATACCGGTCGCCGAACTGCCGCTCCAGCGCGCGCTCCTCGTAGCGAATCAGCTGGAGGTAGTGCAGCAGCAATAGAACCGGCAGGGCGGCCCCGATGGGTGGCAGGCACAGCGCAAAGCCGCAGAACGCCACGAGGTCGGCCAAGTAGATGGGATTTCGCACCAGGCGGTACGGCCCGGCCAGTGTCAGCGCGTCGGCCTGGACCGGAAACGCCATCATGCGTCCGGAGGTGAGCATGCTCCCGGCCCACATGCGAAGGCCGCACGCGAGCACCAGCACGCCAGCCACGCCCAGGAACCCCACCCGCAACGACACCGCCGGATCGAGATGAAGCGCCGTGCCGATGAGCACGAGCAGCGACGGGGACGACGCGAAGACCAGGAACGCCACAATGCCTACGGCGATCACGATGCCGAACGAGACGAAGATGCGGGCTTCGAACTCGAGACGCCGGAGCCTGAGTGTCAGCTTGGACATGACGTCAGCTCCCGTGTGGCCGGCCGCTTCTGATCCGAAGCGCCGCGGGCAAGAGCGATATCCGGCACGGCGTGAAGCCCAGGCACTCGCCGTCGGCCGAAACGGACACCGGTGGCTCCGCTGCGATCGTGAGCTGGCCGGTCCGGTGCACGGCAAAGCGCGGTGATTGGACGTGCGATCCGGCGTAAATGCGCGGGAAGTTCACGAGCCGCGTTGGGATACCCATGTCGTGGATGGTGAGCACGTCGAAGACCCCGTCATCCAGCCGGGCGCCCGGCGTGAGGCGCATGCCACCGGCGCAGATGTGACCGTTCCCGATCGCGAGACCGAGCAGTGGCAGCGTGGTGGCCCCGGTCCCGTTGTACGACACGCTGAGAGCCGAAGCGCGATGGCGGAACACCGAACGGAGCGTCGCGGCGCCGAACGCGAGGCGCCCACCGAAGCGCTTGGATGTCGGGTGAACGCAGGCCGTCACGACGCTCCCGATTCCCACCTGGCACTCGCTCGCAAACCACCGTTGGGCAGCTCGGCCGGAGGCGTCGCGGTAGGCGACGTGTCCGACGTCGATGGCAACACTGTAAGGCAGTGTGAGCAGATCGAGCTGACCGTCGAGCGCATCGGGAAGACCCAGGCTGTCCGCCAGGCCGCTCCCGGTACCGCAGTTCACGATCCCCAACTCGCAACGGGCAGCAACAATCGGCTGGGCCCGAAGCAGGCCGTTCAGGATCTCGTGCACGGTGCCATCCCCGCCCACGGCCACCACGAGCGCGGTACCAGCCGCGACGGCCGCCGACGCCGATGCTGAAGCGTGACCCGCGCGCTCAGTGACGCACAGCGTGTAGTCGGGGCCGAATCGATCGGTGAGGCCCGCCAGAATCCGGGACTCGAGTCTTTTGGCCCGACCCCCTGCCGCGGTGGGGTTCAGGATCACGTGCACTGGTCCCGCCGCGAAGGACTCCCGCCCGGCCGCGGGTACGGCGCCCTGCGGCAGGGGAGCGGTTAGGCGGTCGATGCGGTCGGACACGTGGACCTCCCTTTCTTCCACGGGTCCACGGTGCACGACTGACGTCAAGGAGGCGTCAAGTGAGGATCCCAAAACGAAACGAGCGGGCCGAAGCCCGCTCGTCACGTCATGCTGGAGGCGATGACTGCTACGGCTTGTTCACCGACACGGCAGTCCCGTTGCTGCTCCCGTCCGGGTCGTGGTTCTGGCTGGCCACGTAGGTCTGCCCCGCCAGCGTCACGCTAGTCACCGTGAAGGTGATGGACTGCACCCTCTTCCTGAGTCCCGAGAACGAAACGGTGCAGGTGCCGCTGCCGCCGGTCGTGCATTCGGTCGTCGCGGTCGTGCTCCTGCTCCACGAGCCGACCACCCGCGCACCGGTCACGGCACCGTGGTTCGGGTCGTGTACGGTGATCTCGACGGTGCCAGACCACCTACTGCCGTTATTGATCCCGGTGCCGTCCAAATCCCCCACATGGATCTCGGGGGGCGGCGCCGGCGCGGTGACCGTGACCGTGGTCGAGCCCTGATCGTTGGACGCGTCGTCGTCCGCGTAGTCGTGGCTCGCAGTGAGGGTGTGGGTGCCGATCGAGCTCCCCGCAGTGTTCCAGTTGATGGTTACCGTGGTCTGGGCGCCCACGCCGAGCCCGGCCACGGTCGTGCTTCCCACTGTCACACCGTCGGTGGCATCCACCACTGTCACGGTGAACGTCGCGCCCACGTTCTGATTGCCCACGTTGCCGACGGTGACGTTGACGCCGGCAATGCTGCCCCGCACGAGCTGTGACACGGCGGCCACGTTCGTGACTGCGAGATCCGTGACGGCCGGGGGGCCGGTGGGCTCGTTGACGGTGACGATCGTCGACTGCTGATCGTTGGCGGCGTTCTCGTCCGCCAGATCGTGGCTCGCGGCGAGCGTGTGGCTCCCGATCGTGCTCCCCGTGGTGTTCCAGTCGATCGTCACGGTAGTGGTCGCCCCGGCTGTCAGCCCGGCCACGCTCTGCGACCCGATCGTGATCGCGTCAGTGTCGTCCACCAGCGTTACGACAAACGGTGTCGCGACATCCTGGTTCCCCACGTTCTCGACGGTCACGGTAACGGGCGCGACATCGCCCTGCGTCACCGACCCCGTGCTCACGCCCGTCACGGCGAGATCGGTAATGGGTGAGCCGCCGCTCGGGTCGGTCACCCGGACGGTGGTCGAACCCTGATCGTTGGTGGGATCGTCGTCCGGGTACTCGTGGTGCCCCGTGAGCGTGTGGAGGCCGAGCGAACTGGTGGCGGTGTTCCAGTTGATGGTCACCATCGTCTGGGCGCCCACGGCGAGCCCGGCGATGGTCGTGCTGCTCACGGTCACCCCGTCAGTGGCATCGATGACGGTCACGGTGAACGTGGCGCCGACGGCCTGGTCACCCACGTTGCGGACCGTGACGTTGACGCCGGCGATGTTCCCCTGCACCAGTTGCGGCACGGCGGCCACGTTGGTGACCGCGAGATCGGTGAAGGGTGGAGGTCCACCCGGATCGTTCACCGTCGCGATAATCGACGCCTGATCGTTGGCCGCGTTCTCGTCGGCGAGATCGTGGGTGGCGGTGAGTGTGTGCGTGCCGATCGAGCTCGCGGCCGTGTTCCAGTCGATGGCCACGGTGGTGGTGGCGCCCGCGGCGAGGCCGGCAACACTCTGACTGCCAACGGTTACACCGTCGGTGGCATCGGTCACGATCACATTGAACGGCGTCGTGACATCTTGGTTCCCCACGTTCTCGACCATCACGGCCACGGGCGTGACGTCGCCTTGCAGGACCGAGGCAGCGCTCAGACTCGTGACAGCCAGGTCGGTGGTCGGCGAGCCGCCGCTTGGATCGGTGACCCGGACGGTGGTCGAGCCCGCGTCGTTCGACGGGTCGTCATCGGGGAAGTCGTGGTTGGCGGTGAGCGTATGCAGGCCGAGCGAACTCGTGGCCGTGTTCCAGTTGATGGTCACGGTCGTCTGGGCGCCGACGGCAAGGCCCGCGATGCTTTGGGATCCCACGGTCACGCCGTCGGTCACGTCGACAAGCGTCACGGTGAAGGTGGCGCCGACGTTCTGGCTGCCCAGGTTCCGGACCGTGATGTTGACGCCGCCGATGTTGCCCTGAACCAGCTCCGGGTGCGCGGCCACGTTGGTGACCGCGAGGTCGGTTCCGGGGGTGCCACCCGGATCGGTGACGGTGACGGTGGTCGAGCCCTGATCGTTGGACGAACCTTCGTCCGCGAAATCATGGGTCCCGGTGATGGTGTGTGGGCCGACGGAGCTCCCCGTCGTGTTCCAGTTGATGGTCACGGTCGTTTGGGCTCCCACGGCAAGTCCGGCCACGGTCTTGCTGCCAGCGGTGACGCCGTCGGTGGCGTCTGCCACGGTCACAGTAAACGTGGCGCCGACCGCTTGGTTGCCCATGTTGCGGACGGTGACGTTGACACCGGCAATGCTGCCCCGCACCAGCTCCGGCACGGCCGTCACGCTGGTGACAGCGATGTCGGTCACCGGCGTGGGCCCACCGGGATCGTTCACCGTCACGATGGTCGAGGCCTGATCGTTGGCGGCGTCTTCGTCGGCGAGATCGTGGCTCGCGGTGAGGCTGTGGCTCCCGATCGAGCTTGCTGCCGTGTTCCAGTCGATCGTGACCGTGGTCGTGGCACCCGCCGCGAGGCCAGCCACGCTCTGCGTGCCGATCGTGACCCCGTCGGTGTCGTCCACCAGGGTCACCGCGAACGTGGCGGTCACGTCTTGGTTCCCTACGTTCTCGACCGTGACGGTCACGGGCGCGATATCACCCTGGAGCACCGATGTAGCGCTCACGCCGGTCACCGCGATGTCGGTAATGGGTGAGTTGCCGCTCGCGTCCTTGACCCGGACGGTCGTCGAGCCCTCGTCGTTCGACGCGTTGGCGTCGGGCACCTCGTGGCGTCCAATCAGGGTGTGCAGGCCAAGCGAGCTTTGCGCCGTGTTCCAGTTGATGGTCACCATGGTCTGGGCGCCGACGGCGAGTCCCGCGATGCTCTTGCTGCCTACGGTTACGCCGTCGGTGGCGTCGATGACGGTCACGTTGAAGGTGCTACTCATGCTCAGGTCGCCCACATTACGGACCGTGACGTTGACGCCGGCGATGTTGCCCTGGACCAGTTCCGGCACCGCGGCCACGTTGGTGACCGCAAGGTCGAGCACCGGCACTGGGACATCGTTCACGATGATCGTCGTGGAGCTTTGATCGTTCGACGGTTCGTCATCCGCCAGTTCATGATGTGCGGTGAGCGTGTGCGTGCCGATGGAGCTGCCGGCCGTGTTCCAGTCGAAGCTGACCGTGGTGGTGGCGCCCGGCGCGAGACCCTTGACGCTCTGCGTCCCGACGGTGACACCGTCAGTGTCGTCCACCAGAACCACGTTGAAGCTCGACGTGACGTTCTGGTTACCCGCATTGCGGACCGTGACGTTTACGCCGGCCACGTTACCCTGCACGACTTCCGAGGTGGCACTGACGCCGGTGACCGCTACGTCCGTGAGGGGCGGGCCGGGCGGGGTGCCGTCGATCGCGACCCCGAAGTGGTCCAGCACCAGGTCGATACGATTGGCGATGGTCTGGGTCTCGTTCCCGGCGAACAGCAATCCCACCGGGCTGTTGTTGCCGTCGGAGGTCACGATCAGCGAGCCGGAATCCCCGCCGCCGCTGAACCCGGCCGGCTCGATGATGAGCTGATCGACGAACGTCGCCGGCTTCACGCAGAAGATGAACTGGACCTCGTAGCAGATGGTGAGCTGAGCGTTGATGCCGGTGATCTGGCCCGTCGTAAGTCCCGTGGTGCGGCCGTACTTCTGGACCGCGAGGCCCAATAGGGCGGTCTTGTCGTCGAAGAAGCCATCCCCGTTCGCGTCGCCGAAGATCGCCGAGCTCGGGGCTCCGTAGCCGTCGTCACTCGGAGTGGCGTTACCCAGATCGGTGGTATTGGAGCTGGCAATGGCGGCGTCGATGGTGTTGAGGCCGCCTGCGAAATCGAGTGCTTGGAAGGCGAACAGCGTGGCGATCTGATCGCCGGCCGTCCCACCGTCGAACGGTCCCGGCTGGTATGCCGGGTCGCCGATCAGGGCGTCGTTGCTGTTGGCGAGCACGTGGTTGTTGCTGAGGATGTACACGTTCCCCGAGCCATCCACCACACGGGCGCCGATCGTGCCGGCCGTGATGGCTGGGTGGCCTACCGAGAAGCCCACCGGTGCGGGACGCTGCCGAGTGGTCGGGTCGCTGAACGCCACCAGCATGCCGGTCACCTCACGTGCCGTGGGGATGCCGTCCAGCACGCTTGGCAGGTTGGGCACGCCGGGATGGGTCACGAAGATCCGCACGCCGATCCGTCCGCTGGGCAGGAACCCCACGGCCGTCCCGACCACCCCGGGGGTGCGGAGCAGTGCCTGCGTGTGACGCTCCTGTGCCGCGATCGCGTTCTGCAGACCCTGCACGTCGGCCGCGCCCACCTTCAGGGTCTCGGGCCCGGCAAGCGGATCCAGGGCGCTGTCGGAGCAGCCATACCACATGCTGGCGGAGAGCACGATGGTGACGGTGATAGCAGCACGTCGCAAGGGGCGGAGCGTACGCATGGGCCAACTCCGGTCCGGGGGGAAAGACGCGGATCTCCAACATGGAGTCCGGCGCGACGCTCGGCAACCCGAAAGACGAAGTGGATTTTGAGGGTGATTCACGTCATTGCGGGAGGGCGAGGTTGGGGTCTTTAGAACAAGGGAAAGGCGAAAGGGGAAAAGGGAAAAGGGAAAGGGGAAAGGTCTATCCCCGATCCATCCGCCTAACCGCCCAACCGCCTAACCGCCTATTCTGACTCCATCTCCGCCGGCTGCCCGTAGTGATGGTGATGGGTACATTACGGGGTCTGGTCGGCCGGAGTCTGGAGCGATGACCGAACACATCCAGCGCATCGAGCGCGCCTTGGCGGAGCGGTACGCCGTGGACCGCGAGATCGGCCGTGGCGGGATGGCGACGGTGTATCTGGCCCGGGACCTCAAACACGACCGGCAGGTCGCGATCAAGGTGCTCAGGCCCGAGTTGGCTGCCCACTTGGGCACCGAGCGGTTCCTTCGGGAGGTCCAGCTCACGGCCAATCTGCAGCATCCCCACATCGTTGCCGTGTACGACTCGGGCGAGGCGGACGGGCTCCTCTACTACGTGATGCCGTACGTCGAGGGCGAGAGCCTGCGTGCGCGGCTCACCCGCGAGCAGCAGCTTCCGCCGGCCGACGCGGTGCGGATCGCGCGTCAGGTGGCGACGGCGCTCGAGTTCGCGCACGAGCGCAACGTGGTCCACCGCGACATCAAGCCGGAGAACATTCTCTTGGCCGGCGGCACGGCGATGGTGGCCGATTTCGGGGTGGCACGCGCGGCCGAAGCCGCCGGCGGCGAGCAACTCACGGCCATCGGGCTCGCTGTGGGCACGCCCGCCTACATGAGTCCGGAGCAGGCGAGCGGGGACTCGAAGGTCGATGGACGCAGCGACCTCTACTCGCTCGGGTGTGTGCTGTACGAGATGCTCTCGGGCAAGCCGCCGTTCGGTGGTGACACGCCACAGCGCACGCTGGCGCGACAGGTCATGGAACCCGTGCCGTCGTTGGCGGTCGCGGCGAAGGACGTTCCCCGCGGCGTTGCCTCCGTGGTGGAGCACCTGCTCGCGAAGGCGCCTCAGGAGCGCATCCAGTCCGCCCAGGATCTCATGCACGCCCTGGATGACACCTCGTCCGACAGTGCCATCCAGGCCGTGGGCTCCGGGCCTTGGTGGACGGCGTTCATGGGCCGGCGCGGGGCACGCGTCGTGGCGATCTACGTTGCAGCCGCCGTGCTCGGCGTGGCGCTCACCAAGTGGCTGGTGGGGCAACTGGCACTGTCTCCACACCTCACGACGTTTGTTGGCATCGCGTTGCTGCTCTTCCTCCCGACGGTAGCACTGCTCGCTCACCGTCGTCGCGGTGACGGGTGGTCGCTGGTCGAGAAGCTTGGTGTTCCGGCCAACGCCGTGCTGGCAGCGGCAGTCCTGTTCGTGCTGTTCGGCAACACGAACTTGGGCGCCACCACGACCGAAGTGACCATGCGCGACGAAGAGGGCAACGTCATCACGCGGCGCGTCCCCAAGGAGGGATTCCGCAAGAACGTGATGTTGTTCTTCTTCGACAACCCGCAGAACGACACGTCGCTCACGTGGTTGCAGTACGGCATCCCCATGGCGGCAGGGCACGATCTGCTCCAGGACCTGTTCTTCTACGTCTCTACTCCCGAGAACGTCCTCGAGCGACTGGAGCGCGAGGGGTTCGCGGACGGGTTAAACGTGCCGCTCACGCTGCAGCGACAACTGGCCGACGACAATCACTTCGAGTGGTTCCTCACGGGCTCGGTGAGGGGCTCAGGCGACGATCTCACCGTAATGACCCGTGTGTACGAGACCCGGCGCGGTCAACTCATAGCCGAGCACGAGTTTGGGGGTGGCGATGTGTTTGCGCTGGTGGATCGCCTGACCGAGACGCTCAAGGGCGATCTCGACGTGCCCGCCGCCCAGCTCGAGGAGGCTCGCGATCTGCCCGTCGCCGAGACGCTGACCGGGTCGCTTGCCGCCTATCGCGATTTCGTCGATGGCGTGGTGGCGCTGAGGCGCTCGGATCCCCAGGCGGCCGTCGCGCCGTTGGAGCGCGCGGTGGCGCGGGACTCGCTGTTCGCGCTGGCGCACCTTCAGCTCTTTGCAGCCCGCATCTACGCGAATCAAACGGTGGCCGCCGGGGCGGCGCTCGAGACGGCGCTCCGGTTGTCGTACAAGCTGCCAGAGATCTATCAACTGGCGGCCAAGACCAGCCACTATCGGCTGCAACGGCAGGATCCGGCACGGGCACTCGCAGTGGCCCGGATGCATGCGGAGCTGTACCCCCACGATTTCCAGGCCCGTCAGGTCTTGTTCACGCTGTTGGTGCAAGAGGGCCAGTACGACAGCGCCACAGTGCAGCTCGAGACCATGTACGCGCTCGATACCACGCGGTCGGAATTGCTTCTGCAACTCGGCAATACGGCGCTCGTGCAGGGCGGGAACGACCGCGCGCTCCAGTACTATCGCCGCTACGCCACGCGTTTCCCCGAGGACCCGGACTCGTACGAGGCTATCGCACGAGCGTCGGCACTGCTGGGTGATCACGAGCGGGCGCTGGAGCAGTACGACCGCGCCCTGCTGCTCGATCCCGAAGCCGTGGATGCACTGCTCGGGAGCGCGCGAGTATCGCTCGATATCGGACGGTTCGATGACGCTCGGACACGGCTGGACCAGGCGCTCGGCGCCGCGGGCACGCCGGCTGAGCGGGCCGACGTGTACCGAGCACTGCAGTCGTATCACGATCGTCGCGGCGAGCTGTCACAGGCCGTCGACTACATGGAGAGAAGCTGGTCCGAGGGGGGTGCGGCAGCGATCCCATTCTACCAGCTACAACTCAAGTTGGATGGGCTGGGCCAGTATGTGCGTGCTGGTCGGGTCGCTGTCGCGCGGGACACGCTGCGCACGCTGGAAGTGCAGCTCTCGCCCCCGTTCGATGCCCTGCTGGGCTTGGGTCGATTGACGATCGCGGAGGAGCTGGAAGACGCGGATAGCATCGAGGCCGCGCTCACCCAGGTCGATACCCTCATGGCGCGGTTTGGGGTGGGCGAGTTCCGAGGGGGGCGGGAGCGCGCGGTGGCGCTTGCCTTGGAGCTGCGGGGCGCGTGCGATCGGGCCATGCCCCGCTATCGGCGGGCGCTCGAGTTGCAGCCCACGCTGCGCGAGGCGTCACTTGGTCTCGCCAGGTGCGAACGGACAACCGGGGATCTCGATGGTGCCAAGAGCCGGATTGAAGATCTCCTACGCCAGAGGCCGTATCACCCCATCACGCTGTACGAGTACGCGCTGGTCCTGCGCGACCAGGGCAAGCAGGACGACGCGGTGCGCGAGCTGCGAAAGGCGATGCAGGTGTTCGAGAATGCCGAACCGGAATGCCTGTGGGCGAACCGGGTGAAAGAGGCGGTTAGGCGGTTGAGCGGTTAGGCGGTTCAGGCTCACCTCGCCATGCGCTCCAGCTTCAGCTCACGATCTGTGCCCAGCCGATCCGCCTGAGCACCACCACGACGCCCCCCGCACACGCCACCGCACCGGCCAATGCCAGCGCGCCCTTTCCGTACTCGCCGAAGAGCAGCAATCCCACCGCGGGAATCGTGCAGTACACGATCCCTGCGGCGAGGAGCGCGGCCAGGATGGAGAGGCCCAGATGGCGGTCGGGCCGCACGTCCGGCAGCGCCCGGGCGACGGGTCCCCACCCGGGACCGGCGGGACGGACCTTGCGATAGAAGGCTTCCAGCGTGTCTCGGCGTTCCGGCGCGGTCACAAACGTCACGGCAAGCCACGCCGCGATCGTGACACCCGCTACTATGGCCATCCGGTATTCGTTCGCCTCGACGAACCGACTCACGACCACGAACGCGCCGAGTGACACGACCATGGCGACGATCTCGGTCCACGCATTGATCCGCCACCAGAACCAGCGCAGCATGAATACCGCTCCGGTACCCGCGCCCAACGCGGCGAGGATCTTCCACGCCTCGTCCACCGAGATGTCGCGCATGATCCAGGCCGCCACGCTCCCCACCGCCAGCACGAGCAACGAGGCCGCGCGCGAGACGCGCGTGAGGTGACGGTCGTCGGCGTCGGGTCTGAGGAACCGCTTGTAGAAGTCGTTGACCAGATACGACGCGCCCCAGTTGACCTGGGTCGAGATGGTGGACATGAAGGCCGCGAAGAAAGCCACCAGTATGAGGCCGCGGAGGCCAGCCGGCGCGAGATCGCGGATCACGCTCGGATAGCCGACGCCCGGGTCGTCGAGCGTCCGCAGGTCGGGATAGAGTGCCAGGGCCGCAAACGCCACCAGCAGCCACGGCCATGGCCGCACACAGTAGTGGGCGATCTGGAACCACAGCGTGGCGAGCACCGAGTGCCGCTCGTCCTTGGCCGACGCCATGCGCTGCACCACGTACCCGCCGCCGCCCGGCTCGGCGCCCGGGTACCACGATGCCCACCACTGCACGAAGAGCATGACCAGGAAGATCCCAATCGGCATCCAGGGATCGTCGACCGAGAAGTTGGGGAAGAAGCGAAACGCCTCTTCGCCCTGGGGGAAGGCGGCGATCACCTGCTCGCGCATGCGGTCCATTCCGCCCAGGTGGTTCACGGCGAGCACCGCCAGTGCGATCGAGCCGGCCATGGCCAGGAAGAACTGCACGAAATCCGTGATGGCCACACCCCACAGACCCGCCATCGTGGAGTACACGCCCACGATCCCGAGCAGGATCACGATGAAGAGCCATTCCCTGGCCGCGCCACCGCTTTGACCGGCGAACACGGTCTGCTGGAGCACGGTGATCATGGCACCGGTGACCCACCCGATGATGATCGCATTCACCAGCAACGCGATGTAGAGCGCCCGAAACCCACGCAGAAAGGCGGCGGGTTTTCCGCTGTACCGCAGCTCGATCAGCTCGACGTCGGTCACGACCTCCGCGCGCCGCCAGAGGCGCGCGTACACGAACACCGTGATCATCCCCCCGAGCGCGAACGCCCACCAGAACCAGTTGCCGGCCAGGCCGTGCCGCGCCACGAGCCCCGTCACCGCCAGCGGTGTGTCGGCCGCGAACGTGGTGGCCACCATGGACGTGCCGGCGATCCACCAGGGCAGGGAGCGCCCCGACAGGAAGTACTCGGTGAGGCCCTGTCCCGCCCGCGCGCGAAACAGGAGGCCCACGCCGAAGGCGAAGGCTAGGTATGCGATGATGACGGCCCAGTCGAGACCGTTCAGCTCCATGGGCATGCTCAGCTCCTCGGTTCGTCGACCATCGTACGGATAGCCCGGATGTGGGAGGGGGTGGTGCCACAGCAGCCGCCGATGACGGTCACGCCCAGATCCACGAGTTCCCGTGCCTTGCCGGCCACAAAAGCCGGTGTTTCGTCGTACACGATACTGCTCCCAACGGCCTGTGGCAGGCCAGCGTTGGGTTGGATGATAAGAGGAAGATCGGTGTGGCGGCGGAACTCCTGGGCAATCTCGATCATGTGCTCGATCCCGTTCCCGCAGTTCGATCCCACGGCATCGGCGCCGGCCTCCGCGAGCCCCGCCGCCGCCCTGGCGACGGTGACCCCCATGATGGTGTAGAAGCCGCGCGGCGTGCGGTCGAACGTCATCATGGCAGCCACCGGGATGTCGGGTGCGGTGTCTTTCGCGGCGCGGATCGCGAGCGTCGCCTCGTCGAGATCGGTCATGGTCTCGACGAACACGCAGTCGACGCCGGCCGCAAGCAGGACCGTCATCTGCTGGCGAAAGCTGTCATACACGGCGGTCTGGGCCGTGTCGCCGTGTGGCTCGAGCAGCTTGCCGCACGGACCGCAGGAGGCGGCCACGTAGGCTCGGTCCCCGGCCCCCTCCCGGGCGGCGCGCACCGCCATCCGGTTGACCTCTTCCACCGTACCCTCGAGTCCCGAGAGCGCGAGCTTGAGGGGCGAGCCCCCGAACGTGTTGGTCTCGACGATTTGCGCACCGGCCTCCACGTACAGCCGCGCGAGGTCCGCCAGGACTTCAGGATGTGAGAGGGTGGCAGCTTCCGGTGCGCGGCCAGCCTCCACCACGCGCTCCAGGAGCATGGTTCCGGTGGCGCCATCGCCGACCAATACGTCCCCCGACCGCAGCCGCTCGGCGAACGGCCGCACGTCATGCCAACCCGCTCAACCGTTTCACCACGTCCACGGCATTGGCCGCATCGAATCCATAGGCGGTTGCGCCGATCTTTTCTGCGAACGCCTGGGACAATGGTGCTCCGCCAACGACGGTCTTGATGCTCGTGTGCAGCTTCTCGTCCCGCAGTCGCTGCACCACCTCACCCATGGCGGGCATCGTGGTCGTGAGGAGCGCAGACATGCCGATCACCGCTGCCCCGTGGTCCTTTGCCGACTGCACCATCTTCTCGGGTGGCACGTCGTGTCCCAGGTCGATCACCTCGAACCCCGCGCCCCGCAGCATGATGCCCACCAGGTTCTTGCCGATGTCGTGCAGGTCGCCTCGTACGGTGCCGATCACGACCTTGCCGATCAACGGGATGCCCTCGGAAATGAGGAGCGGTTGCAGATGCTCCATTCCGGCGTACATGGCCTTCGCCGCCAGCAACACGTCGGGCAGAAAGATCTCGTGTAGCCGGAACCGCTCGCCCACCACGTCCATGCCCGCAATGAGCCCGTCATCGAGGATGGTCTTGGGCGGCACGTCCTGGGCGATCACCTGTTGGGTGAGTTCGCCGGCGCGCGCGTGGTTGCCGTCGATGACCGCCTGGGCAAGCTCGGCGAGAACCGTCATGAGGGATCTCCATGCTGGTCGGGATATTGTCGGCCGAAAAGCGCGCGTAGCCGCTCTCGGCAGCTGTGGGTCTCGCAGTGGCGGCAGAAGGAGTAATTGGGGGAAAAGCGATGGACCTCCTTGGGTCCGGCGACGATCACTCCCGATACGGACTTGAGCGGCTGCATGAGGCAACTGTCCGTGAGCGTGATACCGATCTGCTCCGGCTCGAGGTGGCGGAACAACCGTTTCTGGCCGCTCACGTGCCAGCCGCAGTACCCGGGACTGTACCGCAACGCTGCGCCGTCATCCGCCAGGCGACCGTTTTCCTTGAGTGCCGCCTCGAATCGCCGTTCCAGGACATCGGCGGCCCGGTCGGCGACGTCTGATGCCACCGCATCCAGCATCGATGCCAGGGCGAAGTCATGCGACGCGAAGCCGGTGGTGATCGCCCGGCTCGTATCCGCACCGAGCGTCACGGCGAACAGGGCCAGGTGCGGGGCGCGGGGGTAGACGTCCGCCACCACTGAGTCCGGCTCGTTGTGTCCCTCTCCGTCGTACACCGTCTCGAACTCCGCAGTGGTGATCGAGCTGACGATCCCGATGGGCGCCGCGGTTTCCGCAAGGCGGTTCGTGGCGGCGGTGTACAGGGCATCGATGTGTGCCGGCACCGCTCGTTCGGGTGGGATGCCGAGGCTCGTGAGCACGGCGTCCCGGTCGGGGGCGACATCGGTGACGGACAGCTCGAGGATCACGAGCGGCCAATCATGCCGGCAGGGTATCCATTCCGTGGCGCCGTGCCTCGGTGGCCATGCGGCGGGTCAACTCCGTCTTCACGTCCTCGGAGAGGCGAGACGGTGTGTACTGCTCAGTGAGCCGCTCGACCTCGGCGTGCGCGCGCTCGCCGAGCGTGCGGCCGCCTTCCTCGTGCCAGCGCGCGCGGTTCGCGCGGTCGATCGTGGGGCCGGGGAACCAGATCTCGTCCTTGAGGTACTTGCGCGTGTGATCGGAGATCAGCAGGTGCCCATCCTTGAGCAGTTCCTCGAACCGGCCGATCGCCGGAAAGTCCTCCCGAGCCTCGATGCCGGCGATCAGTCGCTTGGCCATGCCGCAGATCTCATTGTCCACGACGAGCTTCTCGAGACTCATGCAGCTTTCGAAGTCGAGCATCCCCGGACCGGATACGCTGTTCACGCCGGCAAGCGCGGCCAGCGTCGCGCCCATCGACGTCTCGAGGCCGCTCTGGGCGTCCAGCAGCTTGGCGTCGCTCAGGCCCATGTACGCCTGGGTCGGCAGGCCGAGGTACTTGCCGATCTCGTTGTAGGCGCACTCGACCATCATCGTCTCCACGGCGCCCATCGGGGTCGTCTCGTAGCGAATGTCGAACACGGCGGGCGATCCGCCGTACAGGGCCGGCGTGCCGGGATTGGTGAGCTGGCTGATCACGATGCCGCTCAGCGTTTCGGCGGTGTGCTGCACCAGGGTGCCCACGATCGTCACCGGCGCCACGAAGCCCGTGAGCGGCATGGACACGTACTCGACCGGGATGGAGTGGGTCGCGCAGTCGACGACGTTCTGCGAGGTCACGTCGCTCCACTTGAGCGGGGCCGTGGGGCAACAGGAGAAGATGGCGATGGGCTTCGCCTTCAGGGCCTCCGCCGAGCCACGCACGGCGAGTTGCAGGTCCCGCATGACCTCAAAGGCCTCGATCGTGAACGCGCCGGTCACCACCGGCTTCTCGCCGAACATGAGGCTCAGGTACAGCCGGTAGCTGTCGGAGATCTTCTCGTGCACGTCGGACGGGACCAGGGATGTGCTCTGAAACGCGATGTGGCCCAGCCGAGTCACGAGCTTCGCGTAGCGGACATAGTCTGTGGCGGTCGGCGGTCGCGCCACGTGGGCGCCGTGGTCCAGGAACTGGATGGCGGCGGAGCCGGGCGTGAAGTGCACGGTGTGGCCGGACAGGTCGCCTGCAACCTCGCCCATCACGTCGTACAGCTTGAACCCGCGTGCGGCTGTGCGCAGTGCCGAGTCGATGATGTCCTGAGTGAGCACCACTCGTCCAGCTTGGGCATCGACCGTAGCGCCGTGATCCGCCAGCATCGAGAGGACACCGGGGTTGTGGATCTCCACGCCGAGTCGGCACAGGATCTCGCGCGCCTCGGCCACGATGCGCTCGAGCAGCGGGCGGTCCAGGAACGTCACGCGGGGTCGCATGGCGTCTAATGTACACAAGAAGCAGGCGGTTGGGCGGTTAGGCGGTTAGGCGGTTAGGGGGTAGGAGTGCTCCGGGTCGCGATGCGACGCTCGCAGGGGGGACCGAGCCACACAGGCACTGGTGCTACGCACCAGTAGCTCGATCGAAGAGGAGCTCTACAAGACGCACGGTCTCGATGGTGCCGGGGACGGGTCAGATGAACATCCCGATGCTCGCCGTGCGGTTCACCGCAGAAAAAAGGGGGATCGGAGGATCTAACCATCCCCCGATCCCCCTACCGTCCAACCGTCCAACCGCCCAACTGCCTAACCGCCTACCCGCCCTATCTCTTCTCGAACGTGAACGCGTACGTCGATTGGCCGAAGGTGGCCGAGATGGTCAGCGTGGTGCCGACGATCGTGTAAGAGTAGGTCTCCTCGAAGGCGGTGCCCTCGTCGAACGTGAGCTGCGTTCCTGTGGCTGTGAAGTCCCCGCTGTCACTACAGTCGGGGCCCGGGTCGCAGTAGTCCGAGAGGTCGCCGGTGACCACGTAGGAGTAGTTGCCGCCACTGGTAAGGGTGTAGCTCAGGGTCATGCCGTCGTCCATCAGATCGAAGCCGTCAACGACCAGCGATGTGGCATCCCACGTGCCGACGAGGCCCGGTGGGGGCTCCACCCCGTCGCCACAGCCGATGGCCAGGGGGATAAGGGCGGCGATCACGACGTACGCGGACCGTCGTATGGATTGGAGCGCGATCATGTAAACCTCTCCGTTGGTTGGTCGATGACCGCACGGTGAAGGCGCAGCACCACGGTGCGGAGCGAGAACAGTACCTGTATGCGTCGATAGCCCTATTTACCCTGACGGAGCCATAAACGGAAGTGGCTCGCTCGACTTTCCAGGAACGCCTTGATGGCTGTCGAGTGCGCGTGACGGGGGGCACCGTGGAACACACGAGGGGGACGCCCCCTCGGGGGATCCCTCCCGTATCGCATTCGGGCTCTGCGCTGCCGCCGCACGCCCAACGCCGGCGACGCGGACCGCGCTATTCCTTCTTGAGCTTCTTGGCCGTGAACGGGGTCGTCATACCGCCTTCGCGACTGACCGATCCGCTCATCGTGTCGCCGTCGACGGTCGCCGTGTAGGTCGATACAACCACGCGGTCGGCCCGCTCGATGCGAACCGTGAAGGTCACGGTCTTCCCCTTGACCGATCCGTCCTCGATGGCGGTCGTGCCCATCCGGCCCTCGAGGGTGCCGGTGAGCTTCGCACCATCCTGCTCGAACGTGATCTTCGACTGTGCCGCCGGGCCGCCCTGCCGCATCTCCATGCTGATCTCCCACGCTCCCGCGACATCGACCGGCTTGGTCTCCTGGGCCAGCACTGGCGTGCCTCCGAGGAGCACGAGTGCTGCACCTGTGGCGATGCTTGCTACGCTGCGCATAGAACCTGTCCTTTCCGGGCGGGCATGGTCGTGCGAGCCGATCGCCCGCCAATGGGAGGAGCCGACATCGCACCCTTCCAGCCCCGCGGTGCCGAGTTGGATGAAGAGGGTGCGCCAGTCTTCACCCACACACTCGCGTCTGAGCGCTGTCCACACTACGCCGGTCTTCCGGATCTGGTTTCGCCGTTCGGCTATGCCTGTCCGGTGTTGGAGTGCGCCGACGACAGGGCGTCCACCGTCTGTAGCTGCTAAAGAAAGAAGGTGTACAGCAGTGTGACGCGCCAGGGGGGGATCCAAAGACAGCTACTCCCCAACGACGCGTGGGCCGTGGGGCTATCCTCGATTTCGCCGGACCGCTCAACCGCCTAACAGCCTGTCCGACACACCCGCACCCCCCGAAACTCCCTGTCACAGCGTCACTTCCACGCCCCCACCGCCTATTCGGCAGCCGGCCTGCCGAACTCGGCACTTGCCCGCCTGGATATGTTGCCCAGGGCATCGGCTTCCAGCTCTCCTCCAGGGTAGTATGACGTTCTATCCGCAACCCAACTCGTACGAGTGCGGTCCGTTCGCGCTGAAGCATGCGCTTTCCATGGTGGGCGTGTTCGCGCACGAGCGTTTTCTTGCCGCGCTGGCCGGGAGCACCACTGACGGGACGGACGAGCGGCAGCTCGCCCGGGCCGCCGGGCGGTTGGGGTACGCGTTGCCCACGCTGCGCGTGACCGACCCCGACGCGGCGCGGCGCGCGCTCGCGCGCGAGGTTCGGGAAGGGCATCCTGTGCTCACGTGCGTGGACCAGTGGCAGCATTGGATCGCGGTCGCGGCGCGCGAGGGTGACCGGTTCGTGATACTCGACAGCGCGGAGCCATCGGTGTTTCGGGTTGTGGAGTGGAACGAGCTGTGCGAGCGCTGGGGGTTTCGTCGCGGGGCGGGTCACGGGACGCGGCGCCTTTTTGATCTCAATCCGCTCGTCCCCCGGACGCGGCGCTATGCGCGCGCACGGCTCACGGCAAGTCGGGTGCGGTATCTCCAGAACGGCGGATCCGTGCTCGCCCGCGACTGGAGCGTGTATGCGCGTGATTTCCTCGAGTTCGGGGCGATCGCGCGCGGCGTCGAGGACGATCCAGCCGTGCTGCCCGTGGCGTGGCTGCTCGAGCGGAACCGTCGTGGGCTGCTCGACCGCGTGGACGGCCGCGGGCCGAGTTATCGCGAGGCGGCGAGCCGCGTGCTGGATCGGATCTCGTTCATCACCGACGCCTACGATGTGCGGGTCTTGCCGCGGCATCGGCGCGAGGCCGTGCAGTGCGCGGAGTCGCTGATGCGGACTGTGTCAGGGATTCGGCAGGTTGGATCATCGGATCGATAGATCGTCAGATCGAGTGTACAGCGATCCAACGATCCCCCGATCCGACGATCCCGCGCTAGGTCACTCTGCCGGGAACCTCGAGAACACGAACCGGTACGTGCGTGCCGTCTTGTCGTACCGCGCTTCGAAGCTCGTCGGCCACTTCAGCTTCGCACCTGAGCCCGGCACCACCGGAACGTCCATCGTGAAGCTCTGCGCCTCCAAGAGCTTTGCTCGCGAGATCATGGGCTCGAGGAAGATGAGATTCTGCTGGTAGTAGCCCAGAATCATCGACGCGCCGAACAGCTCGGTGCGCTCCAGTTCGGCCTTCACCATGGCGTGCATGCCCATATTCGGAACGCAGAGACCTACGAGTGGTCCAAGGCCTGGAATATCCAAGTCCGGTAGCGTGTAGGCTGCGGGGACTGCTGCCGGCTTGCTCAGGTCGGCGCAATCGATCGCCCCCACTCGGTCGGGGTCGATCGCGTAGAAGTGGAAGTCAAAGTGTGGCGTGAGAAAGAGGGCGGGCGGATGACCGTGGGGCTCCCATTTCATGCCCAGGTGGTCGAACCCGGTTGCCTTTGCGACCTCGTCTGGCAGCGCGACGACTCCCACGAACGGTGGGGGGAAGACCATTTCGCGCCGTGCGCCGGAGCGTTTTCCACGCTGGCCAGCGCCCCGGTCGCCCCAAACTCCGTGACGTCGTCACCGACCATCGTGCCCCAGGTGCACACGTCCCCGCCAAAGACATTCTCACACTCGCCTTGTACGACCTGCTCGCCGGCGCAGGCCGCGAGGCCGGCCGCCAAAACCCCGACGGCGAGACTGGAGAAGGGTGGTTTGCGCATAGGTGTTTCGGGCCTCCTGGCTCAAGGGTCCGGGCTCACCGCCGGTCGGTGGGTGGTATCACGGGAATCCAATATGTGAGGGGCAATCCCGAATGCCAGAGTCGGGATTGGAGGTTACCCTGGTTAACGAATCGTTGGATTGGGGCAAGGCTGCCGACGAGTGGGGGATCCCCAACCGCCTAACCGTCTAACCGCCCAACCGCCTAACCGCCTAACCGCCTAACATCTCCGCTAGCACCTCCCGGTAGCGTCGGTACGCGGCCCAGGACACGCCCGCCCGCACCCTTCCGCCGGCCAGGGGGATGTAGCGTCCCTCACTGAGCAGTGGCGGAACGATCGCTTGGAGCCGGTCCGCGATGCGCTCGATCGGCGCGTCACCCAAGATGTCGAGCGGAATGCCGCCGATCAGCCCAAGCGTGGGGCCGAACTGGCGGCGCAGCGCGCGGTAGTCCAGCTCCGGCACGTCGGGCGCCTCGGCGAGCCACAGCATCGTGACGCCCGCCTCGATCATGGCCGGGAATAGGCGTGCCGAATTGCCGTACGTGGTGACCAGGATGTTGTCGCATCCGTGGCGGTGAGCGACGGCGATGATCTTCTCGTATACCGGGAGCATGAACTCGCTGAACATGGCGGGCGAGATCAGCGGTCCCGCGTTGTCGGAGATGGGTTCGCTCAGATAGATGAACTCGGGATCGACATCATCGAGGGTCAAGTCCAGCATCCTGGCGCAGAAGTCGCCGTACATGTCCAAGCGATCGCGCACGCTCGCAGGACGCTCGCGCGTGGCGAGCAAGACCTGCTCCAGGGTCGGCCAGTCGCCAACGCCCAGCGCCTGAAAGAACCCGCGGGACGCCGAGATGCAGACGATGTGCTCGCGCTCTTCGATGCGCTTGGCGGTGCGGCGCCAGTCGTGAGGGAACCGCCGCCGTGAGACGCTGAATGCCCGGTGGTAGTCGCGCGCCGGCAGGTCGAACAGGCGGCCGAAATAGCGATTGGCGTAGGTGAGGTCGGGGCCGAGGTTCTCGTGCGGGGTGAGGCCGAACTGGGTCACATGGGTCATGCCGGTTGGCAGGCCCTCGTCGTGCCACCGTCGAAGCACGGTCTTCCGCACGCCTTCTTCGAGGAGCGGAGGCCGATCGACCGCTTCTCCTCGCATGAGGCGTCGAAATCGTTCTCGCTCGGTCATGCTCCCTCCAGCACCCTGATACGCCCCCACAGAGAGCATGCTCGGACGGCCGGGGTCACGGCGCAAGAGCGGGGGGCAGCGAGCCGCGACCCGTGAGCTTCGACGAAGGAATGCAGCTCGATGGTTCGAGGCTTGCGCAGCTTTGCTCAGGCTATAGCTTGGCGGACATCAGCATTCCGTCGGTGGCCTTCCGGCCTCCGCCGCCGCAGGAGACGCCGCAGTCTGACGCCCGCCCGACGACGCGACCGGGAAGCGATCTAATGAGATCGGTATCCACCCGGTCGAGCCAAGGAGGCGCCCAATGCAGCTCAGCGCACTGATGATCGTGAACGCGATCGTCGCCGTCGTGTTTGGACTCGGGTTCGTTCTCGCCCCGGGCCAGGTCACGTCGTTTTACAGTCCCGAAGTCGGAGCCACTCTCGAGTATGTGGCGCAGCTGTTTGGAGCCGCGCTTCTCGGCTTCGCCGTCCTGACATGGGTCGCGCGGAACGCACCGGATTCCGAGGCCAGGCGTGCGATCCTGCTCGCCCTCTTCGTTGGGGACGGCGTGGGGTTCGTCATCGCCCTGATTGCCCAGCTCGGCGGCATCGTGAACGCGCTCGGCTGGTCCACGGTCGCGATTTATCTGGTGCTCGCGATCGGGTTCGGCTATTTCCGGTTTGCTGCAAAGCAGGAGCCGGCTCAGACGCACGGTCCGGCGATGTAAGGCGGTTAGGCGGTTAGGCGGTTAGGTGGTTGGGCGGTTAGACTCTCTAACCCCTTAGTCGCCTAACCGCACACCCACCGGGTCGCGACGCTAGATTGCAGCATTCCCTTCCACGGAGTGCCACGATGTCCCGCGCTCTCGTTCCCATCCTGGTTTTCGCGACCGGCCTCGCCTCACCCTTGGGGGCACAGGAGAAGCCCGTCACCGTCGACATCGCCGTCGCCCGTTCCGTCGTGGATCGAATGCCGGTCGACACCGCATCGGCGTTTCCGGCCGACGTCGGTCAGGTGGCCTGCTGGACCGCGGTCACCGGTGCCGCTGGCACCACCATCCAACACGTCTGGATTCAAGGCGAGAACGAGTATCCGGTGAGTCTCAACGTCGGCGGGTCGCCATGGCGGACGTGGAGCACCAAGTCGATCCCGCCCGAGTGGGCTGGAGAGTGGCGGGTCGAGGTTCGGGACGTGGCCGGGACGGTGCTGGCGACCGCGAGGTTCACGGTCGGGTCGTAGCCCGTCGCGAGGACGCAAGCGTAGGCAATGCCCGCCCTTTCGGGGCGGGACTCGGGCGGGGGCGCCGCACCGGCACGGCTAGCGCAGGTAGAAAAGGATTCCGGCCAGCGCGCTGAGGGTGAGAGCCCAGAAGCCGAACATCCACTTGATGAGACTGGTGGTCGATGCGCCCATGCGGCGCTCGAAGGTGGTCTCGAGCCGGCCGATGCGTTGCTCCCACTTGACGTCCAACTTCGCCAACCGCCGTTCCCAGCCAGAATCGAGATGCGCGCGCAGCTCGGCCAGTCGCTGCTCCACCTTGGCGTCGACCCGCTGGAAGTTCAGCTCGTTGAGCTCGCGCAAGTCTGCCCGATAGGTAGCGTCCACGGCATTGAACCAATCCACGAGCTCCTGGGCGAGGTCCTCACCGAGTCGCTCATAAAACTTCTGCGAGAGTCGGGCCGTGACTGGCATGGTGACGCTCTCCTCGTGGCGCGCCACCACCATACATCATACGCTCGGCTGGCCGAGTACCGAAAGAGCGCGCGGGGGTGGCTTCTGCATCCCCCGAATCTTGACGGTCTGACCAATCTCCCAACCGCTCAACCGCCTACCCGCCTAACCGCCTAACCGTCAAACCGCCTATCTTTCTCCCCGCCATGACAGCCGAGCTCGAACGTCTCCAGAAGGCCCTCGCGAGCCGCTACCGCGTTGACCGTGCGGTCGGTCGTGGCGGCATGGCCACCGTGTACCTCGCGGCGGATCAGCGGCACCAGCGCAACGTGGCCATCAAGGTCGTGCGGCCCGACTTGGCCGCCGTGCTGGGGGCGGAGCGGTTCCTGCACGAGATCCGCGTCACCGCCAACCTGTCGCATCCCCACATCCTCCCGCTCTACGACTCGGGCGTGGCCGACGGGCTGCTCTACTACGTGATGCCGTTCGTGGTGGGTGAGTCGCTGCGGGCGAAGCTCAACCGCGAGGGGACGATCCCGCTCAGCGAGGCGCTGGCCATTGCGGAGGACGTGGCCGACGCGCTGAGCTACGGGCACCGGCAGGGTGTGGTGCATCGCGACGTGAAGCCCGAGAACGTGCTCCTCTCCGAAGGGCACGCGCTGGTCACCGACTTTGGGATCGCCAAGGCCGTCTCCAGCGCGAGTGACGAGCCGCTCACCCGGACCGGGGTGGCCATCGGCACGCCGGGGTACATGAGTCCCGAGCAGGCGGCGGGTGGGACCGACGTGAACCAGCGTACCGACGTGTACAGCCTGGCGTGCGTGATCTACGAGATGTTGGCGGGCGGCGTCCCGTCGCGCTGGCTGTCGTACGAGGAGCTGGAGCAGGGACGGTTCCTGCGCGCGCCGCCGGCGCAGCGCGCGCGCCTCGCCGAGTTGCCCGATTCGGTGGAGCGGGCGCTGGTCAGCGCGATGGCGATCGATCCGGAGAAGCGGTTCCGCACGCCGAACGAGCTGTTCCACGCCTTGACGGCACCCACGCCGCCGGCCCGGCGGTACAGCGACACCGAGGCCAAGGACCTCTTGCGGCGGGCGGCCTCGCTCGAAGCCGCCGAGCCCGCGGCGACTGAGGACTTCTCCCTCACCGGCATCAAACGCATGGCGGCCGAGGTCGACATCCCGTCGCGGCACGTGATGGCGGCGGCGGACGCGCTGGAGCAGCCGGTGGCCGCAACCACGTCACGCATCCTGGGCGTGCCAACCGGCTGGCAGGTGTCCCGTACGGTCGCGGGCGTGGTGCCCGAGCGCGAATTCCCGGTGCTGCTCGACATCGTCCAGGAGACCATGGGCCAGTCGGGCGTGATCCAGGCCGCGCTTCCGGGCGTGTTCTCGTGGGCGTCGGCCGTCGGCGACGAGGCAAAGCGGGCCGGCGGCTCGGCCAAGGTGCAGGTGAGCCCGCGCTCGGGTCGGACCAAGATCATGGTTTCGGAGGACCACACGATGACCGTCGCCGCCTCCGTCGGGGTCGGGTTGGTGATGGCCGGAGTGCTCGCCACGTTCGTAGGCAGCACCGGGGCGCCGCCCGTGATCCTGCCCGCGCTCGGCCTGGCCGGGGGAGGGGCCGTCTTCTTTCTGCGCCGGAGCGCCAAGGCGCGCCGAGCGAAGCTTCGGGCGCTGCTGGACCGGCTCACCGGTCACGTGGTGGCCACCGGGGGGCCGGAGTAGCCGGCGGGACCCAGGAGGGTGAGCGCTCGACCGGCGCTGCTGCGCGCGGCGCCGTCCACGCCTACAGGTGCGGCAGACCAAGCCTCGCTTCGATCTGGCTGAGGATCTCGAGCGAGTAGTCTTCCTTTGCGGCCACCTGGTTCGCCATCCGGCGGCGACTGAGCACGCGGATGATGGTGGCGTCTCCTGTTGCCTCCACGACGACTCGCGCCATACTCCCCATGTTGCCCGATGGACCGACAGTCATGCCTTCGGTGCCGATCACAACACAGAGGGAGTCACCGTAGCATTGCGACTCCTTGAGGTCGAGGCCCGCGGAAACCACGGCGGCGGGCACGACGGTCATCACGGAATCGAACGGGGCAGAATATCGACGAGCGACACCTCGGTCGAGCGGCTCGGTGCGGAGTCCCCCGACCGTGGCGCAAGACATCGCGACGAGCAGGCTGGGCATCGATGCTATGAGTGCGCTACGCATTGGGACGGCCCTCCGATCGTGGCGATGCACCAAGCTCCCGCAGATCCGTGATGTCTCCAGTGACCTCCAGTTGCGCAGTCCGCAGCTGCGGATCGACGTGGACCGGGACCGAGCGGCGGCGCTCGGGCTCAACATCAGCCAGGTGCAGAACGCGCTGTACAACGCGTTCGGGTCGCGCCAGATCTCGACCATCCTGGGCACCAGCAACGACTATCCCGTGGTGCTCGAGCTGCTGCCCGAATTTCAGCGCGATCCCTCCGCCATCAATCTGCTCCACGTCCGATCGCGCACCGGCGCATTGGTGCCCCTCGGCGCGGTGGCGACCGTGACGCCGATCCTGGGGCCCCAGACGGTCAACCACTCAGGCCAGCTCCCGTCGGTCACGCTGTCGTTCAACCTGGCAGAGGGGGTCTCGCTGGGGGATGGCGTGGCGTCGGTCCGGCGTCTGGCGGGTCAGGTGCTGCCGTCCACGATCACGGCGGGCTTCTCGGGAACGGCGCAGGCGTTCCAGCAGTCCCAGTCCGGCCTGCTCTTCCTTCTGATCGTGGCGATCCTGGTCATCTACCTGGTGCTGGGCGTGTTGTACGAGAGCTTCATCCATCCGTTGACCATTCTCTCCGCCCTGCCGTTCGCAGTCTTCGGCGCGCTGCTCACGCTGTTGATCTTCCGCACGGACCTCAACCTGTACTCCTACGTCGGCCTGATCCTGCTCGTGGGACTGGTGAAGAAGAACGGGATCATGATGATCGACTTCGCGCTGGACGTGCAGCGCACCGACGGGAAGTCGGCGGCGGAGGCGATCGCCGAGGCCAGCCTGATCCGGTTTCGGCCGATCATGATGACCACGGTATGCGCGCTGATGGCGACCCTGCCGATCGCGATCGGGTGGGGCGCGGGCGCCGAAGCGCGCCGCCCGCTGGGCATCGCCGTCGTAGGCGGGTTGTTCGTCTCGCAGATCGTGACGCTGTACGTGACGCCCGTGATCTACACCTATCTGGATTCCTTCCAGGCGTGGCTCGGCAAGCGGGTGAGCCGGCGGCAGGCCGTTCCCGCTACGGTCGTCGGAGAGCCGGCACTGGGCTAGCAAAGCGCAGAAGGAGAGAGGGCGTAGGGTGCAAGGTGCAAGGTGCACCGTTCAAACCGCCTAACCGCTCAACCGCCTAGCCGCTCAACCGCTCCCTAGACGGCACTCTCCCCGGTCCCTATTCATTGGGGAGTTTGACGCCGAATGGGGATGATGCTCAAGCACTCAGATGGTCTCGAAGCCGCACTCGCCGACCGGTACCGCATCCAACACGAGATCGGGAGCGGTGGCATGGCCACCGTCTACCTCGCCCAGGACCTCAAGCACGACCGGCAGGTGGCGATCAAAGTGATGCGTCCGGAGATCGCGGCGGAGCTCGGCGTCGAACGCTTCCTGCGCGAGATCTCCATCGCGTCCAAGCTGAGTCACCCGCACGTCGTTCCCGTCTACGACTCGGGGCAGGCCGATGGCTTCGTGTACTTCACGATGCCGTTTATCGAGGGCAAGTCGTTACGCTGGCGGCTCAACCACGAGCGACGCCCGACGCTCGACGAGGCGCTGCGCATCAGCCGCGAGGTGGCAACGGCGTTGAGCTACGCGCACCAGCAGGGTGTCGTCCACCGCGACATCAAGCCAGAGAATATCCTGTTCTCCGGTGGCGTCGCGGTGGTCGCGGATTTCGGTATCGCCCGTGCCATCAGTGCCGCTGGCGGTGCGGGCCTGACCACATCCGGATTCGGGCTCGGTACCCTGGGGTACATGAGTCCCGAGCAGGCTGCCGGCGGCGATGACCTCGACGGGCGTTCCGACATCTACGGGTTGGGGTGCGTGCTGCACGAGATGCTGCTGGGCAAACCGCCCGGGCGATGGCTCGACGGGAGCACGCTCGATACGGGTCGGATCGCGGATGCCGCGCCCGAGGATCGCGAGCGGCTGGACGGCTTGCCCGATAGGGTCGAGCGCATCCTCATCACGGCGTTGGCGCAGTCACGCGAGCGCCGATTCTCCAGCGCCGACGAGTTGTTGGCGGCCTTGGGGGGGACCGGCACTGCACCCGCCCCAGCGGTCCCGGCGCCGGCTCGGCGGCACCGCCGCAGGTATTTCGCGATTGCCGCGCTGGCGGTGCTCGCGGCCGCCGTCGCCGCCACCATCATGGCGCGATCACGCTCGGGACCGGAGCTCGATCCCAACGTCATCGCCATCGCGCCGTTCGATGTCCTGGATCCCGAGCTCGCGACATGGAGCGAGGGGCTGGTCGACCTACTCGCGGCAGCCCTCGACGGAGCGGGTCCCCTCCGTGCCGTCCCGCCGTCGGCGGTGGTCAGGAATTGGGAGGGCCGAGCCGATGTCGTCTCCGCCGCGTCAATGGGTTCGGATCTCGGAGCGGGGCTCGTGTTGTACGGACGGGTGGTCGGCGCCGGGGTCGATTCGGCCCGCGCGTTCGCCACGCTGCTGGATGTTGCCCAGAACCGGACGATTGCCGAGTTCGATCTCCGTGACCGTGCCGATCGCATCGACCGACTGGCCGACTCGCTCGCGGTGCACCTGATGGGTGATCTGAGCCGCACCCGCGGCCTCAGCGGATGGCGGCTCGCCTCACTCGGCTCGTCCTCGCCTGGGGCCCTCAAGGCCTTTTTGCAGGGCGAGCGGCACTACCGGAGCTTCAGCCTGGACTCGGCGGAATCGTACTACACCCGGGCACTCGAGCTGGACAGTACGTTTGCGCTGGCGTACAGTCGGCGAGCCACGGTCAGCGGGTGGACACTCGATTTCGACCCGGACTTCGTCCCCTCGCTGCTTCGGGCCGGCCAGCTCAATCACGGGCTGGCGCGTCGCGAGAGCCTCCTCATCGCGGCCGATTCGATCAGCGGCGCCTTGACCCAGTTCGCCGGTGACTCGACCAGCTGGACCCAGTTGAGACGGTTGTTCGCCACGCTCGAGTTCGGCGCTCGGCAGTATCCAACCGATCCGCAGGTGTGGTACGAGCTCGGTGAGGCGCGGTACCATTACGGTCCGTACGTCGGCATCACTGACCAGCAGGCGTTCGACGCGTTCACGCGCGCGGTCGCGCTCGACTCGGCGTTCGTGCCAGCATACCGCCACCTGGTCGAGCTCACGCTCCTGCTACGCGACAGAGACGCCGCCCGGCGGGTCACGGAGCAGTACGCGGCCCGCAGTGACTCGAGCGTGTTTCGGGACGCGGCTTTGGTGATCGCCGCGCTGCTCGATCCCGAGCGTGCCCGCGACCCCGGCACGCAAGGGTCGCTCGAGGCGTTGTCGCCCGAAGGGTTCTATCAGGCGTGGTACGACCTCAAGTGGTGGATCGACTCGGCTGAGACGAGCAGGCGTGTCGCCAGCGCGTGGATGGTGACGATGGACTCGGCGCCCGGCCGCCAATCGCTCGCACTCGCGCTCGCCTACCGTGGGCACCTGAAGGACTCGTACGCGCTCATCGGGATACGAGCGCCGGCGCTGTTCGCGGTGCTTGCACTGCTCGGGGGAATGCCGCACGAGGCGGCACGCGCACAGTTCGGTGCCTGGCTCGAGGAGCGTGACGGCTATGCGATCCTGCATGGACACCGGTGGTGGGCTGAGGACGGTGACACAACGTCGCTCGAGCAGGCCGTCGCGTACTGGGACTCGGTTACTGCGACCATGTCGCCGGAGAACGTGCCCTTCTTGGAGCACATCGCGCGAGCCAGCCGGGCCTACCTCGCTCTGGCTCGGCGCGATACGCTCGCCGCGCTGCGGCAGTTCGAGGCACTCCCCGTCTGGCCCAACCGATACTACAGCTACTACGAGCGGCTCACCCGGGGGCAGCTCCTGGCCCGGCTGGGGCGGGACCGTGAGGCTGCGGACCTGCTCGATCACCTGCCGTTCGCCCGGCAGTGGTCACCGCCCGCGGACGCCATCGTCGCCCAGCTGGAGCGCGGCCGAGTGCACGAACGCCTGGGGAACCGGGAGGCCGCCATTCGGGCGTACTCGATTGTGGTGGATGCCTGGGGCAATGGCGACCCCGAGCTTGCGCCGCCGGTCGACGAAGCGCGGATGGCACTGACCCGGCTCGTAGGAGATCGGCGTCCGTAACGGGCGCGTGGCAAGATCGCTGGTCCGATGGACCGACGGAGCGCCACTACAGACGACGGCTTGTGAATGTGCTTGAGGGCGTCGGTATATCTCATTGTAAAATAACAGCTTAGAGGCTCATCAGATCGACGTGCAGTTGCAGTCGGCAGGCTCGCATTCGTGAGATGGAAGCCTGCGATCGCCAGTGGCAGACCCGGCCCCCAAGGACGCTGTCCCGGAAGCCGTCCAGGCCCGTCGATCAATGGGCAGCGACATTATCGAGTATGCGCCTCGCGGTTCGAAGGATATGCTGTTCCCTGCTGGCACCTTCGGCACCACCCGTTCGTAGAGAGTCCCGGACCGTTCGCACCGCCGTGTGTGTAGCACAGCACAGGCGATCCTCCCGAAAGCCGCAGCATATGGAGCAGGTGGTCGATACGGAGGGGGCGACGATGCGTGGACCAACTGAGCGCCTGAACGTCACGGGAAACATCACCCGCCGAGAGTTTGCGGTCGGATCGGCGTGCGCGGTCGGGAGCCTGGCGGCTGGAGCGTGTCTGGGCACCACGGCCCCGGGTGAGCCGACCGCTCGGGTCGCGGCGGTGCGCGGCGCCAACCTCGCCACGATGACGCGGGATGTGCTTGACGGCCTGGGCGGCATCGGGACCGTCGTGGGTGAGGGCGAGACGGTCTTCATCAAGCCGAACATGGTGACGCTTCCCGGGGCGGTGCAGAGCAATCCGTTCGCAAGCGGCGAGTGCACCAAGCCCGAGATCGTGGTCGCGGTCGCGGAAGAATGCCTCAAGGCGGGCGCGGCCGAGGTGGTGATCGGCGACGGCTCGCACCAGCCGGTGCTCCGCTGGGATCTTGCCACTACGCTGGATGGCTCCACGAACCTTGCCCAGGAAGCGGTGCGCCTCACGGCGGCCTACGGCCGGCCGGTGCGCGTGGCCTCGCTCGAAGTCGACTCCCCCGCGTGGGTGGAGGTGCCTTCCGGCACCTACCTCGGCACGATCGCCGTCTCGAGTCTCGTCGCCAACGCCGACCGCGTGATCTCCATTCCTGTGGCCAAGACCCATTCGTGGGCGCAGCTCACGCTGGCGCTCAAGAACTTCATCGGTGTCACGCCGTTCACCCGCTACGGCGAGTTCGTGAACGGCTACTGGGATCGGGGGAAAGAGTTCGACCACAGCAGCACCGCCGCGATCGCCGCCATCTACCTCGACATCGTGAAAGGGATCCGGCCGGATCTCGCGATCGTCGATTTCTCGATCGGCGTCGAGGGCGACGGCCCGACCCTGGGGCACGGGGGCCACCGCGTCGACATGAAGGAGCGCTTGGGATCCTGGCTGCTGATTGCCAGCACCGATCTCGTCGCCGCCGATGCGACGGCAGCCCGGATCATGAGCCATGACCCGGCGCGGATGACGCAGCTCCGGATGGGCTACGAGATGGGACTCGGCGAAATCCGCGGCGAGCGCATCGAGCTGGTGGGCGAGCGGCTCGAGGACTTGCGCGTCGCGTGGACTCCGGCGCAGCTCAGGAACCGGTTGGCGTCGAGCCCGGGTGGGTGTCCGGTGTTTGGCCCGATGGGCTGCGGGCGCAACGTGTAGCCATCACGCTTCCTTGCGCCGATCACGGACAAGTGACCGGCTCGGCGGATTTGTCCTCTTCGAACGTTCCCCTGTCCCTTCGTCGTCAGTTCACTCGTAGCCACCTTTTGACCGGGCTTTCACCACGCCCCAGGGTCGATTCCCGACTGGAACCCTCTTCACCACGCGCATTAACTTTCATGTGCAGCAACTCGACCCCAAAAGGAGGTGGGTCATGTCGCCGCGGACACTGGAGACGCTGTATTCGGACGTGGTCGTAGACTTGAGAAGTGAAGCCCACGCACGGGCGCTCGCAGAACTCGAGCAATGCGCCTGCACCGTCGGCCTCGGCGAAGTGATGGAAGTGGTGTCGGATGATCCCAGCATGAGCATAGACATCTGCAGCTGGGCTGTCCGCCGGGGATACGAGTACATGGGTACCGTGGAGGAGCCTGGCGCCTCTCGGATCTTCGTGCGCCGCACCCGCTAGCGCCGCTCCGGCCCTGCCGGACGGTTGCTCTTTCGGTCCCGAGCGTCACGCGGCGTTCGGGGCTTTTGTCCCCACCCTCAGCAGCCGTGAGGATTCTTCGAACCCACGACGATGATGGATCCGGCGTCCCCGCCGGGGCCCGCGTGCGCCTGTCGTCGTCCTCTCATTTGGATCGAGCTCGCGAGCGAAGGCGGGTTGATACGTTCTACCCGGCGCGGAAGTGCAGTGGATCCCGGAGACTCTGCAGCTCGCGGTAGTAGTAGAGTTCTGTGGGCCGCTTGTTTTCGAATCTCAGCCTTTTCAAGAACTCCAGTTCTTCCGTGGTGGCGGAGCCGCTCAGGGAAGGGTCTTGCAGGAATTTCCGCGTCCCGGTTCTTCGCGCGAGCGGTGGTCGTGAGGCGCTGCTCGCCGCCCCCGATCGACGGGACCGCATACAGCTCGCCGTTGCCGTCCCGGTAGCTCGTGAACACGACGGTGCCGGCGCGCTCGGTGGGATGCTGGTCGTCGCCGGGGTCGGACGTCAGACGCACCGTGTCTTTCCCGTCGAGCGCCGCGCGGTAGATGTCCCGGTTACCGTTGCGCAATCAGTCGAACACGATGGCCGGCGCAGCGGCGACCCGCGGCGCCTCGCCCGACGTGCAGCCCAGGAACACCACCACGGACAGGGTGAGCCTGCGCTTCATCTAGAACGTGCCGCTCACCGTCGCGGTCTTGAAGCTGGCATCCTCCGTGCACGCCGAGCCGGGGAAGGGACTCGTACCCAACACCGTCCAGTCACCGGTGCTCGACGAGGCCGGCGCCCAGTTGTTGTCCCATCCCGACAGACCGGAGTAATCGGCGAGCGCGAGCGTGGTAGTCGCCCCACCGAGATAGCCGAACGTCGCGAAGATACTGACCGACTTGCCGGCTGCGTCGTTGTACTCGAACCCGGTTGAGCCCTGGTAGTCCGTCGGCAGCGTGTATTCCGCTTGCAACCGCTTGTAGAGCCCGCCGAGCGAGGTGACCGTCGGCGTCGGCATGGCCGCGCCCAGCGTCACGGTGCGCGCGGCCAGGGTGTGGTTGTACTGCGTGATGAGCCGGAACGCCGTCTCATCACTGCTTAACGCGGTCACGTTCAGGCCGTGGAAGTCGGTCACCAGCTGCTGGCCGCTCGGGATGCCCGACGCCGTGAAGGTCGCCCCGCCCGGGCCGAGGCTGTAGAGCGCGGCCGTCGCGCAGTTCGCGCCCACCTGGTAGAACATCCCCTGAATGACCTCCTCGCCCCCGAGCAGGCCGCTGAGCGTGATCGTGGCCGTGGCCGGCGTGAACGCCTCAACGCCGCCAAAATCCAAGGCGCCCACGGAGCCGTTGTCGGCGATGTTCTGATTCCGGCGGATGATCGCGCTCTCCGCCCCGCCCGCCAAACTGTGCCGATACGCCACCAGGTCCTGGGCGCCGTCGGGAACCTCGGTGAGCTGGAAGCTGGATGACAGGAACGTCAAAACCGTGGCCGACCTCCCGCCGAGCGAGACCGT
The DNA here is from genome assembly GCA_029863245.1 of Gemmatimonadota bacterium. Classification (GTDB taxonomy): domain Bacteria; phylum Gemmatimonadota; class Gemmatimonadetes; order Gemmatimonadales; family GWC2-71-9; genus JAOTVV01. Next base: position 29,249 of record JAOTVV010000014.1, on the reverse strand, counting down.
CGAGATGTCGGTCAGGTCGGCACCCGCCACGGTGCCGTTGATGGTCTTGCCGGCGGTCGGGGGACAGAACACCAGCGTGCCCGCGGTGAGCTCCGCCTGGGCCATGTACTGCACTGTCACCGTCGAAACGTCGCCCGCGCCCAGCAGCACGTACGCCAGGCCACCGCCACCGCTCCCGATGGTGAAGGTGTAGATGTCGCCCGCGCCCGTGACGCGGGCCCAGGGATTCGTGCCGTTCTGAGCGGCGAGCCAGACCGGTCGCTCCGCTACCGGACAGCTCGAGAAGTCCACCGTGACGTTGCCCGTGCCCCCCGTGCCCACGGTGAGTGTGAGCGGCGTCGTGCGGGTGCCGGCGCTCCCGGTGCCCTCCACGGTTAGCGGGTAGACGCCGGGGGTCACCCCACTGCCCACGTCCAGCGTCAGCGTGGAGCTCGCGCCCGTGGGTGCCGACGGATTGAACGAGCCGGTGACTCCGACGGGCGGGCTGGCGAGACTCAACGTCACCGCGCCGGTGAAGTTGGTGCGGGTGAGGAGGACGGTTGTGGTGCCGCTCCCTCCCGGGGCGATCGTGAGCGCCGACGGCGTGCGGGACAGCCCCAGGGCGACGATCGCGGACGCTTCATCCGGGAGCCTCGTCGTCACAAAAACCTCGAACATGAACGTCGTCACCGTAGTCGGCACGGTGAACTCCCATGGCTTTGTCGAGGTTGTGGCACCCGACGCCAGCACCGCGCCGCTCGAGTACAGGAAAAACGGCTGGTTCGACCCGGTGAACGTCCCCGTGCCGTCGGCGTTCGCCACGCTGACCGTCCCCGTCCCCCCGGTCGCCGTGGGACCGGAATGGAAGAACACCTTGATGCCGCCGGCGTCCGGCGTGGTCCCGTCGGCTGTGTTCATCGGCTGCGCGATGAGATTCTCGACGGTGACGTCCGACGTGAACGTCCCGGCGTTGTAGGCGGTCCCGCTCGACGCCAGCCGCACCAGCGCGCCCTGACCGCCCAGGATCAGATCGAAGCTTAACCCCCGGGCGGGCTGCACGTGCGGGGCGCCCTGCGGCTGCGACGAGGCGCAGGTAAGGGTCCCCGCGCTCACCGAGGCTTGGCACGTGATCAGCTCCGTGCGGAACTGGCCCGTCGGAGCGGTGGGAGCGCTGAACTCGGTGCACGCCGCGACCAACAACACGACGGCGGACAAAGCCCCTGCGTCGATCAGCCGGAAAGTGCGAAGCATTATCCACCTCAGGTGGTGATTGGTTGCCATCGTTAGATGACGGCGAGTGCCCGCGCGGGCGGTGCTGCCGCCCCCGACCAGGCGCTCGACGAATGTGCCGTGAGCCATTGCAGCTTCCCCGAGGCCCGCGCGCAGCGGATACAGGGAAGCGTATCGAACACGTCAGCGATTCCCGCCCGCGGTGCCTGCGCGGCGCGCAGCTCGCGGAGGCGGGTGACGTACTTCTGGTGCGCAGCGCCCAGCGATTCCACGTTGAGGTCGGCCACGATCTCGGCGTCGTTCGCGCCGTACTGCGACAGCTGGCAGCAAGTACAAACGCGGCCACGCGTGTCGATGTACATGCGCTGGAGCCCGAACGTCTCGCACGGCGTCTCCGGCCCGTCGAACGGCGCGCCGTAGTCGAGCGCCACGACGGTGCGGCGGCCGGGTTCCGCTGCAATCGCCTCGACCTCGTGGCGCACCGGCAGCCATTCCTCGGGCGGCAGATCGCTGTCGCGCGCCACGCTCCCCGGCACCGGCTGGGGCAGGATCACGTGCAGCCGAGCGCACCCCAACGCCTCGGCCAGGTCCGCCGCCTCGCGCAGCTGATACCGGTCGCGACGATCGATCACAATCGAGAGCGCGGCAGGAATCCGCCGGCTGGTCATCAGGGCTACAGCGAGGAGCACACGGCGGAAGCTTCCGCGCCCGCGTTCATCGTCGTGGATCTGTTCGGACGCGCCGGAGAGGCTCAGGCGCACGGCCTGCGGTGGGCAACGGTCGAACAACGGCATGACACGCCTCATGTGCCAGCCATTGCTGACGAAGCGATACGGGACACTACGGTTAGCGAACAACTCGACTAGGCGATCGAACTCCGGATGCAGCAGCGGCTCGCCGCCCGTGAGGCTCACGGTGACCGAGCCGTACAGCGCGATCGCCTGGGCCACGACCGACGCGACGAGGGCGGAGTCGAGCGACCGCACGGTCGTGACGTCGTCCCGAATGCAATGCGGACAGCGGAGATTGCAGTGCTCCGTCAGCGCGAACCCAAGCAGCATGGAGATGGCCTGGCTTAGAAGACGGTGCTGCCGCCCGCCCCGCCGCCGCCGATCGGGGAGCCCGTCTGGAGCGTGAGATCGGTGAGACGGGGGAGCTCGGTAAGTTGGGGCGTCGCCCAGGGGCGCCGCGACGGTGTGGGGTCACCCGGGTGCTGGGCATGGGGCTCCTGGTAGTCCATCGCGTCTTCTCCTTTGGCAGTCGGAGGAGTGCACAGGGGCATCGGCCTGCGGGTTTCAAAATACGAGACAATAGCTCGGGCCGCTAGCGTGGCTTGAGGGGGTGAAGGGCCGGTCGGACGTGAACGGTGGCTCTCTGCAAAGGAGCTCAGACGGGGTGACTCCCTCGGCCGCAGACGAAACGGTCCTCAAATGGACCAGCGTCTAGGTAGCCGCTCGACAGTGAATATTCCCTTGTTGGTCTTGCAGGTGAACTGTCCCATTCTATGGCATTGAATTGAGACCTGCCGGGTTAGACCCCTTGTGATCTGTAGAGAATCAGCCGGAATGTCGACATATTCTGCCAACGTGTCAATTGGGTCGACAGGAACCGATCCAGCATGCGCATTACCATACTAACCGTCGGGTCTCACGGTGACGTGCAGCCGTACGTCGCCCTCGGTGTCGGACTCCGAGCCGCCGGTCACGACGTGCGGCTCGCAACGCATGAGCCGTTTCGGTCGTTCGTCTCCAGCCATGGGCTCGAGTTCGCCCCGCTCGGTGCCGATCCGAAACAGGTGATCGCCGGCCGCCAGGGTCAGGCGTGGCTCGAGTCCGGTGACAGCCTGGTGCGCTTCATCAGCCGCTTCTTGCGGCTGTTCCGGCCACTCCTGGAACAGAATCTGGCCGATACCTCCCAGGCCTGCATCGGATCGGAGGCCATCGTCTACGCGCCGTTGGCGTTTGCCGGCTACCACATCGCGGAGGCGCTCGGTGTTCCCAGCTACCAGGCGTCGCTCCAACCCGCGACCCCGACGCGCGAGTTTCCGATCTTTCCACTGGCTGGAAAGCGCCGGTGGGGCGGGACGTACAACCGGTTGACCTACACGCTGTACGAACAGGTCACTTGGCAGGCGCTCAGACCGGTAGTGAATCGCTGGCGGACGGAAACGCTGGGCCTCCCCGCCACGCCCATGATGCGGCCGTTCAGGGAATTCCGCGCGAGACGCGTGCCTCAGCTTTACGGCTTCAGTGCCGCGGTCGTCCCCAAGCCGCGTGACTGGCCCGACTGGCATCACATCACGGGGTACTGGTTCCTGGATCGTCCGGCCGAGTGGCAACCGCCGGCAGCCATCGTGGATTTCCTGGGAGCCGGCCCACCCCCAGTGTACATCGGGTTCGGCAGCATGATCGCCAAGGATCCGGCGGAGCTGTTCGACGTGGCGCTCGAGGCGATCCACCGAACGGGGCAGCGGGGCGTGTTGTCCACTGGGTGGATGGGGGCCGATCACACCGATCTCCCCGACGACGTGTTCGGGATCGAGTCGATTCCCCACGACTGGCTGTTTCCGCGGATGGCAGCGGTCGTGCATCACGGCGGCGCCGGCACCACCGCGGCAGGACTCCGGGCCGGCGTGCCGTCAATCCTCACGCCGTTCTTTGCGGACCAACCGTTCTGGGCACACCGGATAGAAGCGCTGCGCGTGGGCCCGCCGCCCGTTCCGCAGAAGAGGATCACCGCCGAGCGACTGGCACGTGCGATCCAAACCGCCACTGGCGACGACGCCATGAGGGCGCGAGCGGAATCGTTGGGCGAGCGCATTCGGGCCGAAGACGGTGTGCGCGCTGCGGTGGAGCTGCTGGTACCACGCGGCTAGCCGGCCAACGGAATATCGCGCGTGACCTCGTGACGGAGCCATGCGCTCTCAACCCTGATCACCACATCACCAATCTGTGGTGTGCGATTGGTGTGCGAACTCAGCCACACGCAAAAGAGAGTCGCTGAGAGCAAATGGGCTCCACTCGGCCAGCCGCACTGCAGCGCGGCAGTGTCAAGAACATTGCTGATCTATGCTTGGGCGTCTCGATGGCCAGTTGGTGCCTTCGACCAGCTAGGCAAGAGAGCTTGCGTGGTGGAATCGACAGCGGTCGTCCGGAGCGCGTGCGCTGTCGTCGTCCTCTCATCGGGATCGAGCTCGCGAGTGAAGGTGGGCTGATGCGCTCTACCCGGCGCGGAAGTGCAATGGATCCCGGAGACTCTGTAGCTCGCGGTAGTAGTAGAGCTCTGTGGGCCGCTTGTTCTCGAATCTCAGCTTTTTCAAGAACTCCAGTTCTTCCGTGGTGGCGGAGCCGCTCAGGGAAGGGTCTTGCAGGAATTTCCGCAGTCCCGGTTCTTCGCGCGGCCCCTCAGGCCCTCTCTCGACGAACTCGAATCTTCTCAGATGCTCGACGGCCACCTGGTGGTTCAAGGCGATGTCCAGCCCGAACGTTGCGAGGTTCACGTCCCAGAAGGAGATCAGCGGATCCAGGAACGAGACGCACTGTTCGGCTGACACATGGAAGACGTCGGTATCGAGAAACTCGAGGACGATGACGCGCATCTCTTCGTAGCTGCAGCCGCCCAGGCGCGCCACCTTGCGAAGCCAGTCATCGTTCTCCAATTCCTCCTGGCTCACGCGCTTCACCACGTCGAGCAGCTTCTCGGTCACCAGGCGCTCGAGCTCCCCGAAGGGCTCCTTCTCGAAGATCGCGCGGACGTGCGCTGCGCTCTTGGGAGCGCATTTGCGCAGGATCAAGGCTCTGACTTCCCGGAACAGGGGGGTGGGCTCGTCACCCAGCTCGCGCTTCAATTCCTGCTTTCGCTGGGCGTCAGCGACCCTCGCGAGGTCCCCCGTCGGGAGTTTCAAGAACTTATCCATCTTGTCGTAGATGTCCGTCCGGTTCGGTGCGGGGGGGGCCTTCTTCCGGGTCAGGAGCTGAGAGACGTAGGACTCCGTGACGCGGGCAGCCCGGGCGAGGCCCTTCTGCTCCAGGCCCAACTCATCGAGCCGCTGCCGGATCGCCAACGAGACATCCACGACCGCCTCCTCCAGGGGCTGGTTAACTAATCTTGGTGAAGTCAATATATAGCAGGATTTCACACTTGACAATACTAGTAAAGTGAGATATTTTGAGCCGGTTCAGAAGCACCCGCAGGTCCAGAGGTTCATGTTGGTCACCACAAGGAGTTGTTCATGTACGCACGCAACGTTACGCTGCACCTGAAGGCCAATTCGGCCGGTGAGTTTACCCGGATGCTGGAGACGGATGTCCTGCCCGTCCTTCGGAAGCAGAACGGTTTCAAGGACGAGCTCGCGTTCGTCGGGTCGAACGGCACCGACGCCGTGGCGATCAGCATGTGGGATCGGAAAGAGAGCGCGGACGCGTATAGCCGCGATACCTATCCGGCAGTGCTGAAGAGCCTGAACAAGGTGGTTGAGGGCACGCCGACCGTGGAGACGTGGGAGGTGTCAAACTCGACCTTCCACAAGATCGCGGCGCGCATCTAAGGCCGCTCGGGCTCGCTCGCGAGGAGCCGGCGGTCGGTTGCAGGGGAGGGGGGCGGCGAAATCCGCCCCCCTCTCATTCTTCTCGCAGGAAGGGGGCGGGCGTATGCTCGACACTCATTGCCACCAGTGCGGCGGGTTCATGAGCTACCGAAAGCGAATCTCCTATCCGCTGCCTTCTGCCTCGACGCCCAGGGTGACCGCCCATGGCGGCGTGTGTTGGTGTAGCGTGCTGATTCCGGCGACGAGGCCCCCGTGGGACCAGATGGATGAGGCCGAAGGGGTAGCATAGCGCCGCCCTCGGCCCAACGAGCGCTCGGCAGGCTAGAAGGCTGTGCTCGACCCGCGCACCGAAGGCGCCGCGAACCGGATGGATAGCACCAACTGGCAGGCTTCTCCTTCGGCGATTTGATTCCCCCTACACCAGGCCACCGGGAACTCCCTGCTCGACCGCCTCAGGACCGCGATGCTGGCGTCGGTCCGGGCGGTTGCCCTACATTGCTCTCCATGCGTGACGCCGAAGCGCGAAGCGAGCACCGTCGACGCGAACCGGTCCGCCGAGGGTTCGAGTTGAGCGAAGACCTGAGCGCGGTGTCCACCCCGGCGTTCGGGAGCTGTGTCGGACGGGTGGTGCTCGAACGGCGCACGTGAGCTGGGCCGACTCGATGAGCGTGCGCCGGGTTCTGGTACTCGCCCTCCTCGCGCTGGCCTGCGGTCGCGATGTCGACACCACGTGGCAGGAAGCAGAGGGATACCGCTGGCGCACGCTCGACGTGTCGCGACGCGGCACGCCGGGTTTCACCCTGCTGGACCCAGCTCGCACGGGGATCACGTTCGCCAATACGGTGAGCGAGTCCCTCCTAGTCCGGAACCGGATTCTGGCGCAGGGTGCCGGCGTGTGCCTCGGGAACGTGGACAGCGACGAGTTGCCGGATGTCTTTCTCGCTCGGACGGAAGGACCAAACTCTCTCTATCGCAACCTCGGCGGGTGGCGCTTCGAGGAGATAACCCAACCCGCCGGGGTCGGGGCACCCGACCGGTTCTCGAGCGGCTGCGCGTTCGCCGATGTCGACGGAGACCGCGACCTGGACCTGATCCTCGTTGCTCTCGGAGGGCCGAACGCGCTCTTCTTGAACGAGGGCGGTGGGCGCTTCGCGGAGCAAGCCGAAGCCGCAGGCCTGACGTCGTCGGCCGGGAGTGCGACGATCGCCATGGCCGACGTGGATGGCGACGGCCACTTGGACCTCTACGTCGCCAACTATAAGACCTACACCACGCTCGACCGGTTCCCACCGCAGGAGCTGGCGTTCGACCGCGTCACGCGGCTGCTGGGCCCCCGTAGCTACGAGGTACGGGAGCAGTTCCGTGCCGAGTACAGGCTGGTGGACCGCGAGGAGCTCGGGGGGATCAGTCTGGTGCAGCGTGCCGACCCCGATTTCTTCTACCTGAACGACGGCGCCGGCCGGTTCGTCCAGGAGCCGATGGCCGGCAACCCGCGCTTCGTCGATGAGCGAGGCCGCATGCTGGCAGATGAGCCGGAGGACTTCGGTCTCGCCGCCATGCTTGCCGACCTGAACGGCGACGGCGCGCCCGATCTGTACGTGGTCAACGATTTCGAAGATCCCGACCAGTTCTGGCTCAACGACGGCCGCGGGAACTTCCGTCTGGTGCCGCGGCACGCCATCCGGTCCACCAGCAACTCGGGGATGGCGGTGGACGTGGGGGACGTGAACCGGGACGGCCAGCCCGACCTCATCGAGGTCGACATGCTGAGCCAGGACACGCGCCGGCTCAAGACCCAGATCCCGACGCACACCGCCCCGCCGATGCGACCCGGGCCGGGAGATGGCCGGCCCCAGATGCAGCGGAACACCCTGCAACTGAACCGCGGCGATGGCACCGTTGCGGAGATCGCGCGCCTCGCCGGCGTGGGGGCCTCGGGATGGTCCTGGTCCACCCTCTTCCTCGATGTGGACCTCGACGGGTGGGAGGACATCCTCATCGGCACGGGCCACCTGTGGGACGTGATGGATGGTGATACGCAGTACCGCCTGCGCGACCGGATCGACGAGATCGACTGGCGGCGCATGCTGTTCGAGTTTCCGCCTCTGCCACTGGCGAACGTGGCGTTCCGGAACCGCGGGGACCTGAGCTTCGAGGATGCGAGCCGGGCCTGGCGCTTCGACGTGGGAGAGGACGTGTCCCACGGAATGGCGGTTGGCGATCTGGATGGGGACGGCGACCTGGACGTCGTGATCAACCGGCTCGGCACGCCAGCGGCGGTTCTCCGGAACGATGCCACTGCGCCGCGGATCGCGGTGCGGCTCCGCGGCAAGGCGCCGAACACCTTTGGCATCGGGAGCCGCGTGAGGGTACTTGGTGGCCCGGTCCCCATCCAGCAGCGGGAGGTCATTGCCGGCGGTCTGTATCTCTCGGGCTCGGAAGCCCTCCTCACGTTCGCGACGGGGACGGCAACGGAGCTGACGATCGAGGTGGATTGGCGCGACGGCGGTCGCACGGTGATCACCGGCGCTTCGCCTGGCCGACTCTACGAGGTCGACCAGACCTCCGCGCAGCCGGTATCGGATCGGCCAGCGGCGCCGGGCCCGACGCTGTTCGAGGACGTCTCCGGCCAGCTCGGCGGCCACCGCCACACCGAGCCCTTCTTCGATGACTACGCCCGCCAGCTACTCCTCCCCAATGCGCTCAGCCAGCTCGGGCCGGGAATCGCCTGGGACGACGTGGATGGGGACGGTCAAGAAGACCTGATCGTCGGGGCCGGCCAGAGCAGCACATTGGCCTGGTTCCGCAACAGGGCTGGCCGTCTCACCCGAGCCCCCGCGCGTCTGCCCCCAGCCCCTGGGGACCTCACTACCGTGCTGGGCTGGCCCGACGGCCGGGGTGGGCGGATGGCGATCGCGGGGGTGTCGAACTACGAGACGGCCACGACGAGCCAGGCGTTGGCCGTGCCCAGCGTAGTCGCCTATTCGCTAGCCACCGGGGCAACCACCGAGCTGGTCGCAGGCGACACGGCGAGCGCGGGTCCGCTCGCCCTCGCAGACTACGACGGGGACGGCGACCTGGACGTGTTCGTCGGCGGGAGGGTCTTCCCGGGCGCGTACCCCCTCTCCCCGTCGTCCCGGCTGTACCGCAACGAAGCCGGGCGACTAGTACCCGACTCCGCGAACAATCGCCTGCTCCGAGGCGTCGGGATGGTCTCCGCAGCGCTGTTCACCGACCTCGACGCTGACGGCTGGCCGGAGCTCATTGTGGCCATCGAGTGGGGAACCGTCCGCATTTTCTCGAACGACGGCGGCCGGTTCCGCCCCGCGCCGGAGATGCCGGGCCTCGCCGGGCTGTACAGCCGGTGGAACGGGCTGGCCACCGGCGACTTGGACGCCGACGGCCGGCTCGACATCGTCGCGACGAGCTGGGGTCGAAACACCGGCTACCGCGCGACCGACGGCCGGCCGTTGCTCCTCTACGCCGGCTTCTTCGAGCGTGCCCGTCCCACCGGCGTGCTCGCACAGGAGGACCCCCGGATCGGCAATGTGGCACCGCTGGGCTCCTTCGAGCGGGTCGGCCTGGCGTTTCCCGCCGCTGCCCAGCGGCTCCGAACCTTCGGGGCCTACGCGGATGCGAGTATGGATCAGATCCTCGGCACGTTTGCCCGCGGGGCGATCAGGCTCGGCGCCACGAACATGGACCACATGATCTTCCTCAACCGTGGGGATCAGTTTGAAGCGCGGTCACTGCCTCTCGAGGCTCAGTTTGCGCCCGCCTTCTACGCCGGCGTCGCCGACTTCGACGGCGACGGGAACGAGGACGTCTTCCTGAGCCAGAACTTCTTTGCCACAGATGTCGCCACGCCGCGGCACGATGCAGGGCGGAGCCTCCTGCTCCTCGGCGACGGTGCGGGGGGACTCGCACCCGTGCCGGGGCAGCGCTCGGGCTTGATCGTCTATGGCGAGCAGCGGGGGGCGGCGTACGCGGACTTCGACGGTGACGGGCGGCTCGATCTGGCCGTCACTCAGAATGGGGCTGCCACGCGCCTGTTCCGGAACGCCAGTGCCATCCCCGGTCTTAGGGTTCGACTGGTTGGGCCGGCGGGCAACCCAACCGGGATCGGCTCGCAGATCCGGTTGCGTTACGGGGGCCTGGACGGGCCGGTCCGGGAGGTGCAGGCGGGCTCGGGGTACTGGTCGCAGAACGGAGCCGTGCAGGTCTTGGGGCGTGCCGGTGAGCCCACCGGGTTGTGGATCCGGTGGCCCGGCGGTCGCGAGCAGATGGTCCCGCTGGCGCCCGGCCAAGCGGAGGTCACGGTGGGAATCTTGTCGGACGAGCGCTAAGAGTGGCCGCGCGGCGGAGGCACCACTGCCGCGAGCGGGGGAGATGAAGAAGGGGCGGGATTGCTCCCGCCCCTCTCTCTGTTCCACCCTGCGGTACGGTGCGGCCTAGTACTGTCTCCTGGCCGCTTCTCGTGCCAGAGCTCGGTAATGCTCCCAGATCTCCCGGACCGATTGGACGCGGCCACGACTCGTGCCATCCGCCCCCTTGCCGTTCGCCGTGACCGACATTTCGGGTGCGCTCGGCCCGCCGAACGTGTAGACCTCGCGCACGAGCACGGACAGCTCCTTATCCGGCACGGGCATGTGCCTTGGCGTGTCTTGGATCAGCCCATCGATGCGGCGCCGGTTGAAGAACGGCGTCGTGCCCTGACCCATGAACTCGATCTCCTGCTCGTATTGGAGCGCGGCGAGCAGCTCCGCGTCGCTCTCGCCGCCGGTGAGCGGCGGCAACCCGCCCCGCCCCACCCGGCTGTTGTTGATGAGTTGAGCGGCCTGCGCCTTGCTACCGCCGCTCCGGATCAGCCCCTCCGCCCACAACAGGTCGTTCATCTGAACCGTGTAGAGCGGATCCTGCCCGGTGGCGTCAGAGGTCGGCAGGTTCTCACCCACGTAGGCTAGGCGCTCGTAGCGGACGTGCACGAGGTTGCTCTGGTGGTATTGGCCGCGCGCCGGTGGAAAGATCACGACGCCGGAGCAGGCGAAGTCAGTGCCCGCGTTGGCCGTCGCCGCCGTGGTGGCATAACCGTTGAAGTCGTCTGCCGGCCCCCACGAGCCGTCGCCCACGCGCTTATCCGCCGATACCGTCGGGCACGGATTGCCGGCCGGCTCCGGCCAAGGATCCGCATGGTTGGTCGCAAGGATTGAGGCCAGCCGGGTGTCGACCCGCACGGTGCCGATCGAGTTGCCCCATGTCTTGACGCAGTCTACGCCGCACTCGCTGGCACCCTCGTCGATGTAGAACTCCCAATCGAATCCCGCGGCGGGGCTGCTGATCCCCTGCGACGCAAACGTCGCCACCTGATTCCACGCGGCCTGGGCATTCTCCGCGCCGTTCCGCGGCCACAGGGCGATCAGCTCGGCCTGCATGGTCCGGATGACCTGACGGATCCGCTCGTTGGAGTAGGATGTCCCGGCACCGACGCCCATCCACTCGCTGGGCGTCGTCCAGCTCTGCGCACCGGCCTCAGTCCACGCCGCCTCGAACTTCGCCAGGGCGGCATCCCGCATCTCCTCCCTAGTATTGAAGGAGAGGGCGAGGGGGTCGCTCAGGTCGGTGGTCTCGTCGACGATAAAGCCCTGGTCGTACAGGAGGGCGATGCCGGAAAAAGCCATTCCCTGCAACATCTTGGCGATCGCCACGTTGCGCGCCGTCAGGGTGTTGTCGGCGGAGCAATCGGCATCGAAGCAGAGACCGCCGGCGACGGCGACGAGCACATCGTTCGCCGAGGAGAGCACCGTGTTGTAGCCGTACCACGAACTCTCCACAGCCAGCCCGGCGTCGGCCGCCGTGACGCTGTTATTCCAGCCGCAGCGCAACGGGCAGTCTGAGCCCACGGAGCTATAGTACCGGATGGCCGCGTTGTTCCACGAGGCGGTGTAGTTGTCGGCCTGCATGTTCAGGGCCATGATGTAATAATTGGCGCGGGTCTCGACCCAGGCTCGGAAAGCGCCGCCGAGCAACTGTTCGAGCCCGGCCGGGTCGTTGAAGGCGCGCGGCGCGTCGGGCGCATTCGGGTTCTGGACGTCCAGCTCGCACCCGCCGCCCACCAGGATCAGCAGTGCGGCGGAGGTCCGGGCCACCACCCGCAGCATGGGAATCTTCGTTTGTGGTTTCATGACGGGCGTCCCCTCAGAATGTGAACTCGACGACGGTCGAGTAGGTCCGGAATTGCGGATACTGGAACCAGTCCATCCTGACCTGGAACGGATCGCCGAAAAGGCCAGAGACTTCCGGATCGAGCCCGGAGTAGTTGGTGATCGTGAACAGATTGCGGGCGATGAACCCGAGCCGTATCGAACCGATCCCTCCCAATCCGATTGACCGGAGCTGGTCGCTCACGAAGGTGTAGTGGACCGACAGCTCTTTGAGCTTGGCGTAGGACCCGTTCTCGACGAAGAAGTCGCTCGGATCGAGACCGTTGTAGAACCCGACGGCGTAGTACCCCAGCGGCTTCTGGGGACAGGCCGGCATTGGATCCGCGACCACGCCGCACGGTGCATCGTTTTGGGGCTTACCGGCCTGGTCTTGCGCGCGGTCGCGGGTGGCCTGGAACGCCCACTGCCGGGTCCCGTTGTACAGGTCGCCGCCGTACGACCAGTCGAGCAACCCGCTCACCACGAGCCGTTTGTGTTGGAACCTGAGCCCGAAGCTCAAGTTGAAGTCGGGATTGGCGTCGCCGATTTGGACGAGCTGCGAGGTCTCCACACAGGTGCCCGATTGGTCCTCGCTTTTGCAGAACGTGTACTTGATGGCCCGCTCGTCCGGCGTGCCGTATTGGTCCTTCCGGACGACGTAGCCGTCCTCATTGATCATCACGTTGTCCCGGTCCCAGGTCTGTCCAGGCCCGGACTCCGCGAACTTCGCCGGGTCGTCGTACAGCTCGTCGACGCTGCGGATCCAGCGGGTCCCGAACATCGCGCCCAGGTCTGAACCGTCGGCCAGGAAGAAGGTGGCGGGCATCTGCTGGAAGGCGTACAGACGGTCTGGCAGGCTCCACTCCGTGATGACCTGCCGCGTCCGGTCTCCCACGATGTTCAGCGTGAGGCTGGTGTTGCGGCCGTCGATCATTCGTGCCCCGAAGCTCACCTCGTGGGTCTTCGAAAGGAGCGCCCCGGTGTTCTGCCATTGCTGCAGGAAGCCGGCCACCGCCGGCAGGTCGGCCAGGAGAAGCTGGTCTTTGGTTTCCTTGCGGGCGTAGGAGTACTCGACGCTAAGCCGGCCGGTCCCGAACTCGAGGTTGGCACCGAGTTCCATCTCGGCCGAGCGGGCCGGCTTCAGATCCGGATTGCCCAGGACCTGCTTGGTGAAACCGCCGGGGGTCACGGCGAGGATTTCATACTGGTCGTCGAAGTTGGGTCGCAGACCCGCGGTGCCGTAGGAGCCGCGAAGCCGCAGCTCGTCGACACCGGGGATCCTCAGATCTTCGGTGACCCGCCACGCCCCGGAGACGCGGTAATACGTGGACCAGCGGCTGTCAGGCCCGAACAGCGATGACCCGTCTCGCCGCACCAGCCCGTCCAGGATGTACCGGTCCTTGATATCGAACGTGGTGATTGCGAGGTAGTTCCGGTTCCGAAGGTCCTCTTCACGCGAAACGTCCCTCGAGGCAGGGTGGTCGGCCGCGGCGAAATGGGGCACTTCGGCCACGAGGAGGGTGGGGGCGTTGGCACTGAGCAGGCGGTTCTTCTGGTTCTCCAGGATTGCCGCCACCCTGGTCGTGTTCGTGATACTGCCGAAGGTCCGGATGCTCGTGAGTGTGACGTCGGCATTGAGCTGGTAATTGTTGTTCGCCCGCCGGAAGAGATCCCCATTCTGTTTAGTGCCCGAGGAGGTCTGGTAGCCAAACGGCTGGAGGTCCGAGTAGGACTCTGCCTCCTGGTCGTAGGCGAAGCTCCCTTCGGCCGACAGCCAGCTGAGCATCCGCCACCGCAACCTGGCCGCGCCGGTGAACCGGTTCCGATCCTGTCGGATCTCCCGATTGGCCAGCTCGTACATCGGGTTGAAGTCGTTGGCCACGTCGCCACTGAGCGGGACGAGCGGGCAATACGGCTCGCTGGAGCCCTCACAGGGCGCTTCGATGTTGACGTCCGGCTGCACGAACATGAGACCGAAGAACGGCCCGGTCTGCCCCTCGGCGGCCCGGCCGTTGGTCGAGGTTCCATAGAACGTGCTGAACGAGACGTCCAGGGCGGGGTTCAGCCGCTGGTCGAGGTTGAGCCGGAAGTTCTGCCGCTTGTACCCGTCGAGCCCGAAGATCACGCCCTTGTTGTCGGTGTTCTGAAACGAGGCGCTGAAGTTCGTGGTGCCGCGCCGCTGGCCGAAAGAGACGTACCCGGTCCAGTACACGCCGGGATCAATCATGGCGTCCCAGTGGTCGTAGTAGGTCATGAACGGATTGTCGGCAACCTGGTCGGGTTCGGTTTGCCGTCCGCCTGTGGCATTGAGGATGTAATCCCCGTTCGCGTCGACCTGCCAGGCATGCGACTTGGAGAACTCGAGTCGGCGGGGCATGCTGTTGACCCCCGCCTCGAAGCGCGTCGTTATCTGGAGCGCGCCTTCAGCCAGGGCCCGGCCCCGCTTCGTGAACACCTGCACGACCCCGTTGGCCGCGGCGGAGCCGTACAGCGAGGAGGCCGCCGCCCCCTTGATCACCTCTATACTCTCAACGTCCTCCGGCGCCATGTCCGCGAGACCGAACCGCGTGATCACGCCGTCCACGATGTAGAGCGGCTCCTGCGTGCCTGAAATGCTCGTGGCACCGCGGAGCCGGATCGACACCTCGCCACCGGGCTGCGCGGAGGTCGGAATGATGCGGGCGCCAGCCACCTTGCCTTGGAGCGACACAAGCGCGCTGGACCCCGGAACGTCCTGCAATTGCTCCGCGGTCACCTTCCCGACCGTGAAGGTCAACTTCTTGGCGGACATGGCCTCCGCCACGCCGGTGACGACGAGCTCATCGAGCCGGAAGGGGTCGGCTGTTAGCTCGAAGTTCTGTTCCTGGGTGCCCGGCTCGAGGGTCATGGTGCGGGTGGCGGGCCGATAGCCGATGAATCGCACCGTCAGCACCGCTTGCTGGCCCCGCACGGCCTCCGCGGCGATGGTGATCCTATAAGTGCCGTCCCGCGTAGTGACGGCGCTGGCGTTGGTGGCGCCCACCGTCACAGTGGCGCCGCCCAGCGGACTGCCCCGATCCGACATGACGCGGCCAGTAATGACTGCGTCCTGCTGCGCCACGAGCGGACTGGGGATGAGGGCCACGAGTGCCGCAACGGCACTGCCGACCACTAGCGGACCAAGACGTGAAACGCGCATCATCTGCCTCCTTTGTGGAAGAAGGGAGAGCGACCTGCGAATCCCTGCGAGGATCGGCCGAGCTGAGGCCGACCATCGCCCTCCCCGCCCCACCAACACCTCGACTAACCGCTGAATCGGGTTTAGTCTTATTTCATTATGGATTGTATGCCACATACCTTATACGTTTGGAGCCCTTTTTGCGCAATAGGGGCTATTTGAGCGATGGGGGCCCGGAGACCCGCTCCGTCCGCAGTAGCCTCGAAGCCCCCCCGGTCCCAGAGGGGATTGCCGTGATCCCCGGAGCCCTGCCGAAGCACACCGCCCGAGCCGGCATGCTGACCGGAGCCCTGCTGGCGGCCCTGCTCGCGGTCGCAATCGGTCCGGAGAGGGGTGCCGCCCAGGCGACGCTCCGAGGCCGCGTCATCGACAGCGAAACCGGCCACCCGCTCCCGGAGGCCGTCGTCCGGATCCGGCCAGGTCCGCCTCCCATCACTACGGACACCCTTGGTCGGTTCGAGGCCCGGGGGCTCCCCGCCGGAGATGCGGAGGTCACGATTCAGTTGCTGGGGTACGCCACCGGTGTCTCTAAGGTTCGGCTTCCCCCTTCGGGCGAGGTGGACTGGGTCTTCGCCCTCGACTTCACGGGACACCGGCTTCCAGAGCTGGTCGTGACGGCCCGCGCCGACCAGCTTATGCCGCGCTACTCGGACTTCGAACGACGACGGCGGCGCGGGCTGGGCGCCTTCCTCCGATGGGACGAACTCAACGAAGGGGCGTACAGCTCGGTGGGGGATGCCCTACGCACCGTGCGGGGGGTCCGAATCGAATGCAACCAGCAGACATTCGAGTGCTTCGCCGTCATGGCGCGCTCCCCCCAATGCCACCCAAACTGGTGGATCGACGGGGTGGAGGTCCGCTCCTTCCACGAGAACACCCCGATCCGCGACATCTACGGGATCGAGATCTACCGCGGCCCCGGAGAGATCCCGGGCGAGTTCACCGGGTCAAGAGCCGCCTGTGGCGTGATCGTGATGTGGACGAAGTCGCATCCGTTCCGGTAGACCCGCAAAGATGCCGGCTGCGTAGCGGCTCAGCGCGCCGTTCGCGCCCTCGGCCCAACGAGCGCTCGGCAGGCTAGAAGGCTGTGCTCGACGCCGGCCGAGGACTGTCGATAGCCCAGAGCGCCAACTCGACAAACGCTTCGGTGAACTCGGGTTGAAACACTCCATCCGCTCGAGCGCCGTGGAATTGGAATCCGGCCGGCGGCGACGCCACCTGTCCGTTGCACGCGATGGTCGGGGTGCCGGAGTGCGTGGCCAGATCGACGTTTCCGGTCACCGTCCAGTCGCGCACACCGTCGACGGTGAATCCGTACTGCATGTGGTCGCCCTGGAGCGTGTTGTTCGTGACCACGCCGCCGAAGATCGTGGGGTCCTCGGGACTGTTCGGGTCGAAGCAAACCCAGACTCGCCATCCCATGCCGATGCCGATGCGGATCACGGCTCCGGCCGCGTCGATGACGTTATTGCGCACCCGCGTGTTCGTGTAGTCTCCCCCATAGACGGGATAGTCCACCATGTTGATGCCGCCCAGGAGGACCCGAGTGTCCGCCCGGATCACGTTGTTCTCGATCACCGACCCGGGCGCGGCGAAGATCACGATGGCCCCGTCGGTGGCGTCCACGATGACGTTGTTGCGGACGACACTGTTCGAGCACGCCAGCGAAATGCCGTCTGCCCAGGTCCCGTCCGACTGACCGGCCGGACCGAACTCGTTGTTTTCCACCAGCGCGTCGCTGCAGTACGGGTTGCCACCCTCGAACAGGTGGAGAGTGGACCAGCTCCGAGGCTCGAACGCCTTGACCTCCCGCACCACCTGTCCCGCCACGGACCCGCCCGCGCGGATGAGCGCTTCGCCGGCCCTGTGCCCAAAAGTCGGTCGACTCCCATCCACCACCACGTTCCGCAACACCACGTGGGACCGGTCGGCCATATCCACCGCCGTGACCATGGAGGCGGACGCGATCGCAAGCACTGCCCGCCGGTCGTCGGTCGGGAATCCCTCGGTGTAGATCTGCTGACTGTCTTGGCTGAACACGACCGGTGCGGTGAGCGGGAAGACGGCGTTCTGACAGAGGACCGCCACGGACCCCACCTGGGTGAGGGCTTGATTGATTGCCTGCTGATTGCTTGACGCGATACAGGTCGCCTGGGGCGGCGGGTCGGTCGACGTCTCGCCGTTACACGCGGTGAGCTGCACGGCCGCCAGCACCGTCACGAGATTGAGAAAACGCTGCAGCGACGCCTGCCTCGGTGCGCATGCCTCGGACTTGAGGTGACGCAGATAGAGGGTCATCCATGTCCTTCCCGCGCCTGTCAGGCCGTTGACCCGCGCTGTGTGGACCAGTGCTCCTTGGCCTCGGCCTCCATCTTGGCTAGGCGCGTGTAGTAGTCGGGGAACTCCTTGAGGTGTGCCAACGCGATCTTGGCCGTCGCGAGGAAATCGTCGTCGGTGACATTGGTTTGGGGATCACAGGCACCATGTTCGAGTTCGACGCTGAGCCCTCTGCGGAACTCGTCGAGCGGCACGGAGGTCCAGTCGATGCGGATGCGATCACCGAGGATACGGGCCTCCTCGGTGGTGAACTGCCCCTTGGCGGGCATAGTCTGGCTCTCGTGTTCGGGCGATACAGGTCCGCAGCGGTCGGAGTGTCCAGCGGAATCCGACTGCGAATTCTTCGCTACGGTGCTACGGCGCGACGGTCAAGCAGCGGCGCGGCTTCCTCCGCCGGCGACGGCGTTGTAGACCCAACCGACGATTGCGCCGCACACGGCACCGTCGACAGCGCCGTAGAGGGTGACGACAATCACCGAGCCGAACCCTGTGGGACCGTGGTAACCCGGGTAGAGTGACGCAACCACATCCAAGAACCCCGCGCCATACGACTCCCAGATGAGGTTCGTCAGCCCGACGAGGAAGCAACACCCGCCGAGCATCACGGCACCAACGATGGTCAGGGCTTTGATGTTGAGAGACATGGCTCACTCCGAAACGGTTGGGATGTGCGCGAAGTTAGGGAAGAACGCAGGCGGCGCAAGAGCGCCAAAGCCGACACGACGAGTCGCAAGCAGTGACCGGAGGTGCACTCCCGCAACGCCCTCGGCTCCTGTGACCGTAGATGAACCGGTCCTCAAATGGACGGGCGCCTAGCTGGCCAATCCAAACCGGACAATTCCCGTCCTTGGACTTGAAGGGGAATCGCTCCATTATGCGGCGCTGAATGCCAATCTGCCGGTGGCCTTCAACGGCCCCTGCCGCCAGAGCGACGCCCTCCATCTGGACGCCCACCGACGACGAGAGCCGATGGTAACCGGCACCCCTCGCCGTCACAGTGAGGTCTATCATGCGCCCCCCTTTTTTGCTGCGCATCCTCGCCGTCGCTTCCGTCACATCGACTAGGCCGTAAGCACCATGCATCCGACGTATGCGCTCAAGAAAGCTCTCGCACAACTCACTGGCGTGTGCCTCGCGGGGTCACATCCGCCTATGGGACGTGGCATCATGCGGCTCACGAGATGCCTCCTCGCCGCTTCTTGGCTCTTCCTCTTGTCCACCTCGTGCAGCGGCGATCCGTTCGACGGGCCATTCTCGCCCGGTGACAGCCGCATCCTGTTCACGTCAGGGAGGGACGGGAATCTCAACATCTTCATGATGGAGGAGGATGGCTCCGCTCCGATTCGCCTGACCAGGCATCCTGCCGTTGATCAGAGCGCCCATTGGTACCCCGACGGCTATGGATGGAAGATCGCGTTCATGTCGGACCGCGATGGCGACTACGAGGTATTCGACATGATCACCGGTGGTAGGCGGCGGCTGCTGCAGCTCACCAACAATGCCGCGCGTGACGGTTTTCCCCGCTGGTCGCCGGACTGCTCGCAGATGCTGTTCACGTCCGATCGGGACGGCAATCTCGAGCTGTACGTCATGCGTGCGGACGGAACCGACCCGACCCGACTCACCTGGAACCCTGAAACTGACATCGGCGCTGCCTGGTCGCCCGACGGTTCGAGAATCGCATTTGCTTCGGAGCGCGCCGGGAACCGAGAAATCTACGTCATGCGGGCCGACGGGACGGACCTCACTCGGCTCACGAACAACCTTGTCTGGGAAGGGCGTAGTGTGGCGTGGTCGCCAGACGGCTCCAGGATCGCGTTTGACGCAGATCGCAATGGCAACTACGACATCTATGTGATCAACGCGGACGGCACGAACGAGACGCAACTCACGCATGATCTAGCGGAGGATCGGTATTCGGTGTGGTCTCCCGACGGACAGCGGATCGGGTTCACGAGCGAC
Source organism: Gemmatimonadota bacterium (assembly GCA_029863245.1). Lineage (GTDB taxonomy): Bacteria > Gemmatimonadota > Gemmatimonadetes > Gemmatimonadales > GWC2-71-9 > JAOTVV01. The sequence continues at coordinate 9,778 of JAOTVV010000014.1, read as the reverse complement.
CGCGACGGCGATGACGAGATCTACATGATGGACGCGGACGGCACGGCTCTCGTGCGCCTCACGTATAGCGTCGGGTTGGATGTCCTCGACTCCTGGCGTCCCTGAGCACCGAGGCTGTCAGTGCCACAGAGGTTCGCGATTCCCCAACCGCCCAGGCCAGTGCGCCTCCGGCCAGCCCCGCGAGGAGGAAGTCCCGCCTGTTCAGGTGACCGACAGTGTTCATCACCCCTGCGCCAGGATCCCCTCCAGCTTGGCGGCGTAGGCGGTGCCGGCCTCGTCGTCGCTGACGAGCTCGATCTCGTTGGGGCCCTGGATCCCCAGCCGCACCTCCACAGCCCGGGCCATCTGCTCCTGTTGGAAGATCGGCGTTCCCATGATCGCCTCGTTGGCCCCCAGCTCCTTGAGAACGGCCAGGCCCACGGCGTCCACCGCCACCCGGTCCGTGCCGGCAATCATGACGTTCGCCTGAGCCAGCTGACCCCGTGAGGGGCCACCGTCGGTGAAGGCTTCCACACCGTCCATGATGATGAGCTTGGGCGCGTAGCCCTGATTCAGCTCGGCGATCATGCGCCGCATGTCTGGAGAGCGGTGCATCCCCCTGCGAATGCGCTTGGGCGTGAGGCCCACGGAGAGCTTCATGGACATCGTAAAGACACCTCCGGAGCCGTGTGTCTTCAGGCAGCAGGTGCTGACGTTGTACTCCGACTCCACCACATGGCGGGGAAGGTGGAAGCCGTCGGGCCAGTGGGTGCCCGAGGGCTTGAAATGGAGCCACTCGTTGTCCGGAATCTCGTCGTAGTTCACGATCCCGAACCCCATGTCGCTGGCGAGGTCGAAGACGCCCTTGGCCTCCATCACGTTCTTCGTGGGCGGAAAGGAGGACTCTCCGACGATGACATCCCGCGCGCCCCGCTCCTTCAGCTCCGTGACGATCTGGGCCAGGGTGTCGTTATGGGTACCGGCGGGGGCCGGGTCGGCGGTGTTGAAGTTTGGCTTCAGGTTCACGGCCCTGCCGGCAATTCCCTCGGGGTCCAAGAGAGCCATGGCGCGGCGCACGCCGTCCTTCCGGTCGCTGGTGCGGATGAGGGCCACGGCGGTCTTCGGAGCGAAGAGACGGGAGCCTAGGGCACCGAGCTCGATGTGGGGGATAAGGACGAGGCCTGCAGCAGCACCCTTCAGAAAACCGCGGCGGTCGATGGATGCGGCGTGGCGGAGCGACATGGTATCCTCCCAGAATGGAGCCCGATAGGCATCAGAGGCATATGGCGTCCGCGACCAGTCCGACCCGCAGCCGTTCTCGCCCTGTGTCGAACAACCTCTCCAACTGGCCAACCAATGCCAGAGGGTGCCTTCCCACTCACCGTGCACTGCATCACGGGTTCCGTTACCGACGCGCAATGCCGTTCGTGGCGAAGACCGCCCGGCGTCACAGAACCACTACCTCCCGCCAATATGGGAACTGCCGGGCAACTCGGCTAGCCGCAGCGCCGCGCGGCCACCTTCCGTCCGTCAATCCGACTGGTCCATCCTTCCACGTATCCCTAAGTTGCACGGCCGCTCTGGATGTTGGACGTTAGAAGGGGCAGGGCGAAGGAAGCACCATCAAGTGAGTCTTGGCTCGGCATGCAACTCTCAGGGACGACTTCACGATGGCCTATACCTCTGCTGCTCCGGAGATATCCACACACCAACTCGCCCAGGCGCTCGAATCGGGCGAGCCGGTCCAGGTGGTCGATGTCCGCGCGCCGGCCCAGGTAGCGGCGGGCCATATCGACATCGTGCCCGACGGTCGGTTCCACAACATCGTCGGGTCTCAACTCGTGAAGGTCACGAGGGTGGCGGGAACGGCAATCGATCCGAGCCTGCCGGTGACCGTGGTGTGCGGACACGGCAACGACAGCAAGCTGCTGGCGCATCACTTGAATCGCCTCGGGTTTCGCGCCAACTCGCTCGCTGGCGGGATGAGTGCGTGGATGATGCTGGCGCTCCCTCGGGAATTGGCGACGCCTCCGTCGCTCGATCGCCTGATCCAGTTCGATCGCATCGGGAAGGGCGCGCTGGGCTATCTACTCGTGAGTGGGGGTGAGGCGCTGATCGTGGATCCGCCGCGGAATCCGCGAGCCTATCTTGAGGCCGCGGCAGAAGCCGGCGCTGGAGTGGTGGGAGTGGCGGACACGCACGTCCACGCCGACTACATCAGTGGCGCGTCGACCATCGCGACCACGCTGGGCGTACCCTACTACCTGCATCCGGCCGATGCGGTGTATCCGTACGATGGGACCCCGGGCCGGCTCCAGTTCGAACCGCTTGCGGACGGTGACACGATTCCATTCGGGCGCTCCAGCGTGCACGTCGTGCATACGCCCGGACACACCGAGGGGAGCCTGACCTACGTGATCGACGACGCGGTGGCACTCACGGGCGACTTTATCTTCGTCGGTTCGGTGGGGCGACCGGACCTGGCCGGGAAGGTGCGTGAGTGGACGGCCCAGCTGTGGGAGAGCCTTGAGCGTGCCAAGCGAGAGTGGCCCCCCGACCGGATGATATACCCAGCGCATTACGGCTCGGATGCGGAGCGGCGCGCTGATCGCGCCGTGGGCGAGTGCTTCGGGCAGATCCTCGAGGCGAACGAAGCGATGCAGTTCTCCGACCCTGACGCGTTCGCGCGGTGGGTCGAAAGCAAGACTGTGTCGTTCCCGGAGGCCTATCGCCGGATCAAGGCGGTGAACGTGGGTCTGCTCCCCGTCGATGGGCGCCAGGCGGAAGAGTTGGAGGTCGGTAAGAACGAATGTGCGTTGGGAGGACGGTAGCATGACGCGAACGCTTGTCCTGGGCGCTGGCTTCGGCGGGATCACGGTGGCCACGGAGCTTCGGCGTCGCCTTGGTGACGACCACGAGATCGTGCTCGTGGATCGCCGCGAGCGCTTCGCCATGGGGCTCCGCAAGCTGTGGGCGCTGGTCGGGATGGGGAGCTACGAAGAGGGATCGCGGCCGCGCGAGCGATTGGGTCGCCATGGCGTCCAGTTCCTCCAGCGACCGGTCACGAGCATCGATCCCGCGCACCGCCGCGCCGCGACCGATGGTGAGACGCTCGAGGCGGACTACCTCGTGGTAGCACTCGGCGCGGAGCCGCGCCCCGATCTCGTCCCCGGGCTCGCCCAACACGCCCATAACGTGTGGGACGAGCGCGCCGTCCCGGGGCTCGCGACCGCGCTCGCCCGTTTCACTGGAGGCCGCATTGCGATCGTGATCGCCGGCGTGCCCTACACCTGCCCACCCGCGCCCTACGAGTGCGCCATGCTGCTGGACGATCACTTGAGGGAGCGTGGGGTGCGCGATAAGACCGAGATCACCGTGGCGACGATGCAACCGATGCTCTTGCCCAACGCGGGCAAGGAAGGCTCGGCATGGCTGGCGGAACAACTCTCGGCGCGCGGGATCGCGTTTCACGTGAAGCGTACGGTCGATCGCGTGGAGCCGGGACGCGTGGTTTTCACAGATGGTGATCTCGTAGCCGATCTCATCATCGGCGTGCCGCCACACCGCGTGCCGGCGGTGGTCAAGGCAAGCGGGCTGACCGGGGACGGGGAGTGGATTGCCGTCGATCCCGCGACCCTCGAGACCGATTACGAAAACGTGTTCGCGATCGGCGACGTCACGAAGATCACGCTGGCCAATGGACTCCCGCTCCCCAAAGCCGGTGTCATGGCGGAGCTCGAAGGCCAACGCGTGGCGGCGGCGATCGCGGCGGACGTGCGTGGCGAAGCGCCGCCCGCGTCGTTCGACGGCCGGGGCTACTGCTTCATCGAAATGGGGAAGACGAAAGCGACACTCATCGAGGGTGACTTCTTTGCCACGCCGGAGCCGCGGGTCGCGCTCAAGGATGTCTCAGCGGAGCACGCGGAGGAAAAGCACCGCTTCGAGGCGGAGCGACTGGAGCGCTGGTTCGGGTCTGGACGGGGCTGAGCACTCGCGCGCCCGTCAACTCGAGGAGGCTAGCCCGCCGGCCCGCTCCATCCCGTTATGACACATCCCGCCGGTTCGGAGTACCGAATCGGTGTGAGAAACGGGCCAGTACTGGCCCGACCCCTGTGACGTCGAACGCCGTAACTTCCAACATTACAACAGCTTACACTGCCCGTCCACCCTGGCACGGCCGTTGCCTTTGGGAGGTGCGAAGGTTTGTTGCGTTCCGTCCAGAGTTCGGAGTGTGCTGCCCCGCGGGGTGGCAACGGCGGTTCAGATCGTTGTGTCCCAAGCAGAGGAGTAGAACGGATGAACAAGGCTCATCGTAACCTGATTGGCGCTGTACTTGGCGTCGTGGCTGTCACCGCGTCCGGCTGCGCGTCGACCGGGACAGTGGCAACCTCGCAGGCCCCGGTCGCGGCTCAGGCCGAGCGCATCACGTCGCTCGAGGATTCGGTCAAGACCATGCGGCAGGAATTGCAGCAGCGCTCGATGCAGGTCGAGGAGGAGCGAAAGGCCGCGGAGAAAGCTCGGCAAGCCGCAGCCGCCGCTCAGCAGACCACGCCGGTGAAGCCGGCCGGCGGTTTCACGGAGCTCCTGCCTCCGAACGCCAAGCCCGGTGAATGCTACGCGCGGGTGTTCATCCCGCCCACCTACAAGACGTCTTCAGAGCGCATGTTGGCGCATGATTCGGTCGTCAACCTGCAAATCGTCCCGGCACAGTACCGGTGGGGCCAAGAGCGGGTGCTCGTGCGCGAAGCGTCGCAGCAGATCGAGGTCGTGCCCGCGACCTACGAGTGGGTCGAGGAGCGGGTGATGGTGCAGCCTGCCAGCACGCGACTCGAGCAGGCTCCGGCCGTGTATGAGACCGTCACGGAGAAGGTGCTCGACCAGCCGGCCCATCAGGTGTGGAAGGCGGGCCGGGGACCGATCGAGAAGATCAACGAGGCCACCGGCGAGATCATGTGCCTGGTGGACGTTCCCGCGACCTACAAGACCGTGGAGCGTCGGGTGCTCAAGACCCCGGCCACCACGCGCGAAGTGCCGATTCCCGCCGAGTATGAGACGGTGAGGCGCCGGAAGGTCAAGACGCCGGCGACCACGCGGACGATCGATATTCCCGCGGAGTACGAGACGGTCCGTGTGCGGCAGCTCGCCTCTCCGCCGCAGGAGAAGCGCACCGTTACCCCGGCTTCGTATCAGACGGTTACCAAGTCCGAGCTGGCCACCGAAGGCCGGATGGAGTGGCGGTCGATTCTATGCGAGACCAACACCACGCCGACGGTTGTCTCGGACATTCAGCGGGCACTGGGTCGGGCTGGCTTCAACCCGGGTCCGATCGACGGCGTCATCGGCCGGCGCACGCTCGCGGCCGTAAAGGCTTACCAGCAGGCAAAAGGACTCAGCCAGGGCGGCCTCACGCAGGAGACCCTGAAGTCGCTGGGCATCATGGCAGGCACCCGGTAGTCTCAGTAACGGTGTCATAGGGCATCAGGGGCGGGCCGAAGTCGGCCCGCCCCTCTCTTGTTGTTGTCCGAGTGCAGTCGGTCCTCACGCCAACTGTGACTCAGCGCACCGCGTATAGGACCCCCTTCCCGTAGTGATTGACCTGCAGGGAACCTCACGGACGGTCGGGCCATCGGTAACCGACTCCGCAGGTTGGTCCTGCGGCGGGGCAGGAACCACAAACCTGCCACCGAAAGGGGTTCCGCATGCGGTCAGATGCCCGATGCCACTGTCATCCTGCACGCAGAGTGCGCGACAGCCATGTCGCGTCTGTGGGACTGTTGGTGCTCCTACTGCAGCTGATGCCCCAGACGGTGTCTGCCCAGACCCCTTCCACTTCTCTGTCAACCGCTCAGATAGCGTCCCGGTCGGTCCCGGCGACCGTGACGGTCATGACGTTCGACGCCAACGGAGACACGATTGGCCAGGGGAGCGGGTTCCTGCTCGACTCATTCGGGGTGTTGGTGACGAACTGGCATGTGCTGCAAGGGGCGGTGGCTGCGGTGGTGGAGCTGCCGGACGGACAGCAGTACGAACAGGTGCGCTTCTTTAGCGGTGACTCGCTGGCGGATATCGCGCTGCTCAAGATCTCCGCATCCGGCCTGCCGACGCTCACGCCGTGCGATACCGAGCCCGAGGTGGGTGAGCCCATCGTAGCGATTGGAAGTCCGCTGGGATTCGTCGGCACGGTCTCGGTGGGAATCGTGAGCGCGACACGGCTGGAGGACGGAGTGAGCGTGTTCCAGATTTCCGCACCCCTCAGCCCGGGCTCGAGCGGCGGGCCGGTTCTGGACAGTGAAGGGTGCGTCGTAGCCGTCGCCGCCGCGTACGTCAAAGAGGCTCCGCACATCGGCTTCGCGACGCCGGTTCGCTACGTGACGCGACTGCTGGACGAGCCGGCGACCGAACGTCCACTCCAAGAGGTGTTTGGTGCAGCGACGTCGGACAACCTTGGGATGGGCGGTGACCGTGTTTCGACCACCGACGCGGACGGCGTGGACAGGTACCGCGCGGCGGCCCAGCGCGGGGAGTCCGAGGCGGCGTATGAATTGGGGCTCAGGTACGCTGGTGGGCTGGGCGTGCCGCGGGATGACGTGGCGGCGGTGGCCTGGTTCCGGCGTGCCGCCGAGCAGGGAGTGGCACGCGCGCAGTACCACTTGGGCGCCATGTATGCCGTCGGGTTGGGTGTGGAACAAGACGACGTCGAGGCGGCACGATGGATCCGCATGGCGGCTGAGCAGGGCTTGGCCGATGCGCAGCACGACCTCGGTATGTCCTACGCGTCTGGTGCGGGCGTAGCGGCGGATCCAGCTGAAGCGGTGCGGTGGTATCGCGAAGCGGCCCAGCAGGGCCACGCTCGAGCGCAGTTCTGTCTCGGGGCCATGTATCGTATTGGGCGGGGTGTGCCACGGCATGATGCGCTGGCGGCGACATGGTACCGCGATGCGGCTGACCAAGGGCTCGTCGAGGCACAGCACAACCTCGGCGTGATGTATGCCTTGGGTGAGGGCGTGCCGCACGATCTCGTGCAGGCGTACCAGTGGTTGTACCTGGCAGCCGGGGCTGAGAGCGGTGACGCGTCAGCGAGCGCAGCCAGCACGCTCGAAGAACTCACCCAGCAGATGCAGCCGGCACAAATCGCCGAGGCCGAGCGACGCTCCGCTGAATGGAGACGTGGGGCAAACCAGTAGACGGGCGAACCGCCCGATCCAACCGCCTAACCGCTCAACCGCCTAACCACCCACCCCCCGGCCAGCATCAGCAGCATCCAATCCAACGGAACGCGATACCGCGGCATGTAGCTCACGATGTAGTAGATGAGCGGGTAGGTCGCGAGTGGGATGAGGAGGGCGGCCCGGTTTGGAACCGCAAGCGTCGGGAGTATCCGCCAGGCGCCAAGCACCGCAAGGAGTGTGAGGCTGGTGTACAGGGCAGCTACGGCTGGCCGGGCGAGCGGCCCGCACCAGTAGTGCAGGAACCGTGATGCGGTGAGTCGGAGGAACGCGCCCGGGTTCGCTCGGATCCACGCGATCGCCTCGCGTCCCGCCTGACGCATGTACTCCAATTCTCCGAACTCACGAACCATGAGGGCATCGGCTTCGTTGGTACGCGGGTGTCGCTCGACGGTGCGTGCGGCGGTCACATCGATGTCGGCCGCAGCGCCATCGTGGTTTCCCATCCGCAGTTCCAGACCGAAGTTGCTGCGAATGAAGACGACCTCGTCGAAGGCCACGTAGTTCCTGACGGCCCACGGGACGGACGCAAGCACCACACCGAGCACGAGGAGTGCCGACTGCGGCCATTTTTTGCGGTCGCTGCTCCACCACAGCTCAAACGTCATGCATCCCAGCATGACGGGCAGCAATGTCATGTGCAGATGGAGCGCGACGCCCCACGCAATGCCGAACAGGAAGGTGCCGAGCGTGGATGGTGGGTCCTCAACAGTCCAGCGTCGGTGAAACCCGATCAACAGGAGGCCGAGCACGATGGCCGCGAGCGGCTCGACGAACGAGGGCCACTGGGGAACGACCGCACCCGCAAGACCACCCAGGAGCCCGGCCGGTCTTCCCACGCCAAGCTTGCCGGCAAGCCAGGGCAACAACGCAAACACGGCCGAATCGCTTGCTGCGGCGAGCAGCCAGGTTATGTATCCGGCGGTCAGCGTCATGCCAAACACGCGGTAGATCAGGCTCAGCAGGAACGGGTAGATCGGTGCGAGGTGAGCCGTGGCTCCGGTCGGCAGGGCATACGGATCCGCGAACTGCCCGGACGTGGCCAGCGAGTGCGCCACGGCAAGAGTTTCCCACCGGGTGTGCGGTAGGATGTACTCGATTGGAATCAGGCTCAGGAAGTACGTGCGGATTGCGAACGCCGGGATGAAGACGATGAGGAAGGCTCGGAGCGGGGAGCGAACCATCCATTCTGCGGCGGTCCGTATCGCTGAGCTCCCGTCCGACTCCCGTCCCGTCATGCGCGCTCGACTTTCGCGGCTTCGTCCCTCTCAATCAACCTGGTGTGGAAGTGAACATGGGGCAAGCCGGAGCGACCACTCGCAACGGGAACCGCGGGTGTGTGCGAATGGCTCCAGCGATACGCCACTGTCTTGACCACCGGCGGCCACGCGCCCCACTCTTCCCGCGTGGGTCCACCCGGTCGAAAGGAGTGCACACGAGCCGATGGCAATGGACCGCCCAGTCGACCGGCGCGAGTTCCTTCGGACAATGAGCACGGCCGCGGCGTCGGTGGCCCTGGCGTCGGAGACCGGATGCGCCCCCCGTGCTGCCTCCGATCGCTCACCCAACATCGTCTTCATCCTCGCCGACGGCCCGGGATGCCGCCGCGTCAACGCGGGTAGCGTCCGTCTCGGATGAATCCTCGGCGCCGTGATGGAGGCCAGGCTCGCTTGCCTCACCCCCCGCGGAGTCCTATCATACGCCCTCGTCCAGTCGCGCCTGCCTCCAGCAGCCAATCCGCAACGCAACAAGGGGAAGCGTCCATGATCGTGCGTTCCGCTCTCATGCTGAGCTTGGTGAGTACCGTCGCGGTTCAGCCGGCGATGCTCACTGCACAGACCGCATCGCCCCCTCGCGCCATTCGTCGAGACATCCCGCTCACGAACGCGATCAGACGGGCGATGGAAGGTGGCACGCGCGATTCCACGGGGCGGCCCGGACCCAATTACTGGCAACTCCAAACCGATTACACGATCGACGCACGCCTCGATCCGGCAACGCAGACGATCACCGGGGCAGGGACGGTCGTGATTCACAATGCCGGCCCCTTGGAGATGTCGGAGATCGTCCTCCGGCTGGATCACAACATCTTCCGGGCCACCGTGCCTCGGGGCTTCTCGGTACCGGCGGAGATCACGCAGGGCATGGTTGTCACCCGCCTGGCCATGAACGGGGAGTCCGTAGCTGTCAACCCGGAGCCGCCGAGGAACCTGACGAATGCGCGAATCGCGCTGCCCGCGCCGATCGCGCCGCGATCGTCGGCGACGCTCGAGATGGCGTGGCACACGAAACTGCCGGGTGGTCCCGACGGGGAAGGCCACCGGATGACCCAGCGGTGGGCAGACACGCTGTTCCAGCCCACGCAGTGGTTCCCTCGGGTCGCCAAGTTCGACGATCTGCGCGGGTGGGACATCAACGACTATCTCGGGCCCGCCGAATTCTTCAACAACTTCGGCCGCTTCGATGTGCGGATCGACGTCCCGGCCGGATGGATCGTGAGCGGCACTGGAGTGCTGCAAAACCCGGAAGAGGTGCTGACGGCCACGGCACGCGAACGTCTCTCGCGCGTGCTC
>JAOTVV010000040.1 GCA_029863245.1 Gemmatimonadota bacterium | reverse complement strand
ATGTTCATGACCGTGCGGTACGGCTTGCGGAAGGAGATGAACCGGCCGTCCGGCGAGATCTGGGCACCCGAAATCTCGGGATCGCCGAAGAACAGCTCGCGGTCAATCAGGGGCGGTTGCTGTGCGGCGGCACCTACCGGAACGGCAAGCAGCGCCACCAGGGGAATCACAAAGAGGATGCGTCGCATGGTACTCACGCCTCCAGTGGAGGGACAGAATACAGGAAACCTAACCAACTGGGGCGGTTCGGCGGGTGGTCCCGGAGTGGGCGAAGGTGGGATCGACCCTCAGCCGTCCGGGCGAGACTTAGTAGGAAGCGCGAGCAACGACTCCAAATGCTCCAGCGCCTTCTCCCGATCGACCAGGAGCAAATAGATGCACACAAATGGATGTTCCGCCTACACGGCGGTTACGGACCGCCCGCCAATCGGGAGGAGCTCCATGCTGCGCTCGCCTGCGCGAATCGCTTCGTCGCGCCGTCCCAGGTAGGCCAATGCCAATCAAGAGTTCGTGAACAGCCCGCTCCGGTCTCTAATGCGCAACTGCGCTTCCGCGATCACGCGAGCCGAGTTGGGCGGGGGGCCGCTGCGTCGGGACGGCGGGATGTGGCGCGGTGCGACCCTGAGGCGGCGGAGCCAGGCCACTCCCTGACGTCCCAAGGCCCTCTAGCACTACGTGGTTTTCAAGAGCTAGTAGCCAGGCCAACCTTCCCGCTTGCCGATCAGCTCGATGACGGCTTCGGACAGCTCCAGTCCATTGTCACTATTGGTCATGATGACCACGCCGTGTCCACCAGTCCGGTGCGCCACCATGGCGCCCCGGAATCCGTCATTGGCGCCGGCGTGCCAGAAATAGGGCTGGCGCCGGAGCGACCGCAGCGCGAATCCCAGGCCATAGTCGTCCCTGACTTCGGTCACGAGCAGTGCGGTGTTCGCTTGCGTGAGCACCCGGTTGGACTCCCCGCGCAGGGACAACTGCAGCTCGATGAGGAAGTGCGCGAAGTCGGTGGGGGTCGTCCACAAGGCCGCGGCGGCGATCTCGGGGTAGATGTGATGGCTCCCCGGCACCGGCGTGCCATCGGCATAGTACCCAGAGGCGGCCGAGTCGAACAATGACGCGGGCAACGGCTGCGCGAACGTGCTGTTCGCCATCCCGATGGGCTCGAGCACCCGCTCCCTGATGAAGGCGGGGAACGTGGTTCCCGTGACGTCCCGCACCGCCTGGTCCATGACCTCGTAGCCTCCTCCGGAGTAGCGGAAGCGGCTGCCTGGCACGACGTCCACCACGATCGGCGCCGAGTTCGCGGGGGGCTCGCCATTCAGGATCTGCACCAAGGTCGGCAGGGGTTCGGTGTAGCGGTAGCCGCGGAAGCCCTGCACCGTGGTCCCCGCCGTGTGACTGAGCAGCCGCCGCAACGTGACATGTTCGGAGTTCTGGAACGCGTTGTCGGGAACCTGCCACGAGGTGAGGTAGTCGTTGACGTCCCTGTCGAGCGACACGACGCCTTCCTGCGCGAGGCGCACCACGCCCACCGCGGACACTCCCTTGCTGAGTGACGCCGCCTGGAACAGGGTGCGCTCCGTCACCGGTTCCTGGGTGGACTTGCTCTTGACTCCGTGGACCTCGGTGTAGGCCACCTCGAAATTCCGTATCACCGCGACACTCACGCCCGGTACCTGGTAGAGCTCCATCCACGATCCGATATCGGTCGGATCGGCGGGACTCACGGCGTTGCTGCAGGCCCCAACGACGAGGAGCGGCGCCACAACAGTCGCGCGAGTCACCACCCGCCTGAGCGGCGTGGGGATTCCAAGGACGCGCATCCAGGTCCGCATCGTGACAGCCGCCATGCGTCTCCTACGTCGTCAGACTCTCCCTCCACGATTCCAGTACCGAACCCACTCGCGGATGTTCCCGGCGAGGTCCTTCCGCTTCAGACCAGTTCCCGAGACCGGACGCTCCGTGTGGTCTCCATTGTTCGAAAGTCGCTCGTTGCCTACGGGACGGGGGGAATCGCTATCCGGATATCACTGCGGTTGCCGATTTGCAGTCGCAACTCAAGGTCGTCCGCCGTGCCGCTGTACAACCCGACTAACTCACTCTGGCATCCCCACCACCCGAAACTCCCGCGCAATTCCGTTCGTACAGTCAGCAAGCCCTGCCCGGACGGCGTCATGATCGTAATTGCTTCGCTGGTGGCACTCCTCGCGACCCCGCAAGGGGCCACAGACAGTCTTCGATCACCGCTCGACCCCACCGGCCAGGCTACGGCGCTGCGCGCCGATCGGGCTCCCACCATCGACGGCCGCGATTCCGATCCCGTGTGGCAGCGCGCCCAGCCGATCACTGAGTTCATCGAGTTCGATCCGGAAGAGGGAAAGGCGCCACGCTATCCCACGGTGGCGAAGATCGCCTACGACAACCACAACCTCTTCGTGTTCGTGCGGGCGTTCGACCCGGAGCCCGAGACCATCGAGCGCCTGCTGGTCCGTCGCGACGACTGGCCGCCGAGCGATCATGTCGTCGTCATCATCGATTCCTACCACGACCGCCGCTCGGGATTCGAGTTTGGCGTGAACCCCGCCGGCGCAAAGATGGACGCGTCCATCGCCAACGACGGCGACGAGGACCCCGCCTGGGACGGCGTGTGGGAGGTCGTTGCCGTCGTGGATTCGCTCGGGTGGTGCGCGGAATTCCGGATCCCACTCTCGCAGCTCCGATTTGCCGACGCGCCGAGCCATACCTTCGGTTTCGCCATCGTGCGGGACATCGCGCGATTCAAGGAGCGGCTGAGCTGGCCACAATTCTATCGCAATCGTGCAGGGATCGCCTCGCAACTCGGCGAGCTGTCGGGCATCGACGGGATCACTTCCCCGCGGCGCCTCGAGATCATGCCGTATCTCGTCACCAAGAACGTGACGGTTTCGGACGGGGCCGTCGGGTACGATCACCCGCAGCGCCTGACCGGCGGCGCCGATCTCAAGTACGGCCTCGCATCGAATCTCACGCTCGACGCGACGGTCAACCCCGACTTTGGACAGATCGAGGCGGACCCCGCGGTGCTCAATCTCAGCGCGTTCGAGACCTTCTATCAGGAGAGGCGCCCCTTCTTCATCGAGGGCGGCGGTCTGCTCCGGTTCAGCGTCAACTGCAATAACATCAACTGTAGTGGCGAAGGGCTGTACTACTCCCGCCGCATCGGTCGTGCGCCGCAACTCGCCGATGCGTACGGTGACGCCCGCTCTCCCACTGCCACCACCATTTTCGGTGCAGCCAAGCTCACCGGTCGTTTGGCAAGCGGTTTGTCGATCGGTGTGCTCGATGCCGTGACCCGAGGTGAGTCGGGAACACTCGACCGCACCATCGAGCCCGCGTCGAACTATGCCCTGGTGCGAGCGTCGCAGGACCTCCGCGGTGGTGAGACGAGCGTGGGAGTCATCGGCACGGCGGTGCACCGTCATGTCGACCAGTGGACCCGTGACGATCTGCGGTCGAGCGCGCTCGTCGGAGGTGTCAACGTGCGGCACCGATTCCTCGAGCAGCGCTATCAGATCTCGGCGTCGATCACTGCGAGCCGGGTGAGCGGGAACGAGAATGCGATGGCCGCCACGCAGCGCTCGTCGGTGCACTACTATCAGCGACCCGACGCCGGGCTCGCCTACGATACGACGCGTACGGCACTGTTCGGCCACGCCGAGCAGATCAGGTTCGCAAAGGTCGGAGGCGGGATGGTCAACTTCGAGACGAGCTATCAGCGCATTTCGGCCGGCTACGAGATCAACGATCTCGGTTACCTGCAACGGGCCGACTGGCAGAATCAAGGTACGTGGGTCGGATTGCGGTGGCGGCAACCGACCTCCTGGTACCGCACCATCTCATTGAACTTGAACCAGTGGAACGACTGGACAGCATCGGGGCTGTCGCTGGGACACTACCTCAACAGCAACGTGCACGCGGAACTGGTCAACAAGTGGTGGGTGCACTTCGGCGCCACGTACAGCGGGTACGGGGCGACGTACTGTGACCGGTGTGCGCGTGGCGGACCGGCGACGCGCCGCTCGCAACGGATCTCACCGTGGGCAGGGATAGAAGGCGACGAGCGGCGGGCACTGGCTCCGGCCGTATGGTTCAATTACAGCCGCACCGATGAGGGGCAGACCGTTGGGCTGGAGGTCAACCCAACGCTCTCCCTCCGCGTCGCGTCACGCTGGTCCACGTCGGTGGGAGTACGCGTGTATCGCAACCGCGACCATACGCAGTGGTATGGGAACTACACGGACGGCGCGGGCACGACCCACTACACCTTTGCGCACCTCGAGCAACGGACGGCGAGCCTGCAGCTTCGCCTGAACTTCACTGCGACACCGAACCTCACCCTCCAGGTGTACGCCGAGCCGTTCGTCACCAAGGGCACGTACAGCGACGTCCGGGAGATCGCGGACCCCCGGGCGCCGGCGTATGACGACCGCTACCAGACCTACGGCGACACTGCCGTCACGAACAGTCCGGGCGCATTCAACTACAAGCAGTTCCGCTCGAACGTCGTGTTGCGGTGGGAGTACCTGCCGGGCTCGACGCTGTATCTGGTCTGGTCACAAGGCCGCGACGAATCGCGCGCCGAGTACGGCACCCGCTCGATCATTGGGGAGTTCAAGGATCTGTTCGGTCTGCACGCGGACAACACCTTCCTGGTGAAGGTGTCGCACTGGTTCGATTGGTAGCAGGGGCACCCGGCCGGCGTCGTCCACCTTCCCGCAGCACCGCGATGATCGCGGACGAGTGCACGCTCACCGTGCGGACACCTCGTTTCCGTCTCCTGACGCCTAGAACTTGACCGCTACCCCGAGCGCCGCGTGACGCTCGGGGCTGGGGCACAGCGCTCGCAGTTCACGCCATCATTTGGTCCACAACGCGGGAACCCTCTGTCCTTTGCGCCATCTGTAGCCGGACTCCATCCCGCACCTCGCGCTGTACAATTACATCCTCCGCGCAATAGACTGAAGCAGGCGCGAGGGGAGATCGCGATGTCGTCGTGCACGGCGGAAGGGCCCGCTTCTACGGCAACGGCTCCCGGTGCGCCAGCGCGAATTGGAGGATGGCGTCGAATTGCTCCGCCGGTGCGCAACTGTAGATGATCTCTTCGACATTGAGCAAGACCCGACCCGTCGCGAACAGGGGGTCGTCCAGCGGCAGGAAGGCCGTCCGGTTGGGGAAGGACTCGACCATCACGCGGTGCAGTTCGTTCGGCGGCGATGCGTTCCGGACATCGTAGGGCGACTGGGTACTTCCGGGGGCCGGCTGGATGTACGCCGCGCTCACGCCGATCACGAACGCCGAGCCGTCCACCACCGCGCTCCGGCGCACGAGGTATTCCCCGAGCCACTCAATGTCCGTCCCGAAGAGGCGGGACTTCTGGGCGTGGGTGCTTCCGATGTTGATGATCGTCCCGTGCGGGGTCTTCGCGATGCGCGTGTCGGCGAGGTCTTTGATCACGTCCTCCCGCATCCGCACCGAGCGATCGTAGTCCGACTCCCTCCGGGCGCGGATGTCGACGCTCGCGATCTCGACATCCACCATCTCGACGACGGTTGCATACCAGTGCTCGCCCCACGAGACGCGCAGCGGCGCCGCATCCCGCTCGAGGGCGGCGCGAAGCGTCTCGAGGAGGGGCGTCTGCGTCTCCGGGCTCCCATAGTCGCCCTGGAGGAACTCCGCCACCGGCCCTGCACTGGGGAGGTGTGTCACGAGTCCCGCCAGGGAATTCCGAAAGTCCGCAGGGCCGCCGTACTCGGTGAGATTCATGTCGATACCGTGCACCTGCACGCGCTCCGCTTCGGCGAGCGTCGCGTTGAAATCGCGGACCGCCTCGAACAACCTGAGTCCCAGGCCGAGCCCCGGCTGCCACCCCGGCTCCAGTGGGCTGCCCATGATGAAGTCCTCGAGGACCCAGTTCGCGTAGCTCGGCCATTCCACAAGGAGTTGGCGGAAACCGCGCGCATGGAGCTCACGGACGAGCGCCGCCACGAACGTGCGGTGCTCTTCGAGCAAGTGGGTCTCGCCCACGACGACCAGACGATACGGCGCGAGGCGATCGAGGATTTCTTCGGGAATCACCGGCAGATCGAACGGCACCGCGTCGCGCTGCACCACGGGGGCGAGCTGCTCGCGGGTCACCGCCGGCTCGCAGCCGGCCTGGAGCCCTGCCAGCGCCACAGCGCCGATCAGTCCGATTCCCTGAACCCGCTTCATTCGGCCCTGCCGTGGCATGGGCACCGACGCAACCTTGCGGTCGTGCTTGAGTTCGTGGGCGAGGGAGACCGTGAGCGTCTATGGGTTCTTTTGGGGTTTCGGCTTCGCTGTCTGTCGCGGCGTGCACTTTGGCACGCCCTCGTCAACGGCTGGAGCGAGCGGCGTGGTCCCGGCGAAGAGCGCGCACGTCCTGGATGTCGCAGTGTGACCCACGGAGGCTGTCCAGCCGTCCGTCGTCAGGGTGATCGTTGGGCCAGTCACGCCTGTCGTCACCGTGTACACGGTGGCGGGAAGACTCGTCGTATACGCGAAATGCTGGATCGAGTACGTCTCTTCCGCCGTGGCGAGGTTCCTGAGATCGGCTTTCATCGCGGTGACGAGCGCCTTTTCCCTGCTCGACACGAACCTCGGGATGGCAATTGCCACGAGCACGCCGAGGATGGCCATCGTGACCAACAGCTCGATCAGCGTGAACCCGTGTCTCTTGAGGGGCCGCATAATACACCTCACCGCCTGGGTCATTCATTGCGGTTGGAGAAGGTATCCTGCGATACGCGGCTGCGAAAGGGTACGGGGCTGAGCGCACCGCATCGCGCGTGCGTGCGGCACGCTGGCGTTCAGGCGCAACCGCAAGCCCGGAGCGCCGAGTGACGCTCAGGCTCAGTACCTTGACCTTACGGACCCAAAACCAGGAGAACGGTGCATCCGTAGGGTCGGGTGCGGACACAGGCGGCACTCAACACGACAGAGGGAAGCGCATGCCCCCAGGGCAAGATCTTGGGAGACGACCAGCAGAACACGTTCCTGATCAAGTGCCTACTAGCTATTTGACGGGCGGCTCGGGCTACACATCCGAGAGCGTGACGCACCAGGATAGCGACGGCGAGCAGAACGGCAAGGCGTTTCATGTTTCCTTCTCCGGCTGCAGCGAGCCGTCCGGATGCGCACGCGGCCGAGGGTCAACACCGCAATGTGTCGGCAGCATCGAGTGAGCAACAGGAAAGGAATGATCGGAGAATGAAGTCGGCGGGCCGATGACCACCCCGCCGGCATGCCCTGCCCCGGGCCCCGCTCCGATCCGCTTCCCCCCGGGTCCAGCCGAGTGCATATCTCTAGGACCTGATCAATCCCCGATGCCCGAGAGTGTCCCCATGCCCGAACGAGTCATCTTGGCCTACAGCGGCGGCCTGGACACGTCAGTGATTCTGAAGTGGCTGACGCTCAGAGGATACGACGTGATCGCCTACATCGCGGACGTCGGGCAGCGCGACGACTTCGACGCCGCGAGGCAGAAGGCGCTGCGGTCGGGGGCTAGCAAGGTGCGCGTGGAGGACCTGAGAGAAGAGTTCGTCACGGACTTCATCTTCCCCGCCTTCAAGGCGAACGCCGTGTACGAGGGCCGTTACCTCCTCGGCACGGCGCTCGCGCGACCGCTCATCGCGAAGCGACAGATCCAGATCGCACTCGAGGAGGGTGCGCCCTATGTGGCACACGGCGCCACGGGGAAAGGCAACGACCAGGTCCGCTTCGAGCTGGCATACTACGCGCTGCACCCCACGATCAAGGTGCTGGCACCGTGGAAGGACCCGGGCTTTCTCGCACACTTCAAGGGTCGACACGAGCTCCTCGAATTCGCGCAGCACCACGGCATCGATGTCACCGCGACAGCAGCGAAGCCGTTCAGTGAAGACGACAACCTGCTCCACCTCTCGCACGAAGCCGGTGTGCTGGAAGACCCGCAGCACGTGGCGGGGGAGGACGTCTACTCTCGCACCACGCCGCCCGAGCGGGCTCCCGAGACGCCCGCTCGGATTGCCATCACCTTCAAGGACGGCATCCCGACGCGGGTGGAGAACCTCGACGACGGCACGGTGCGGACGCTACCGCTGGAGCTGTTTCACTACCTGAACGAGCTGGGCAGCCTGCACGGGATCGGCCGCGTGGACATGGTGGAGAACCGCTTCGTCGGCATCAAATCGCGCGGGATCTACGAGACGCCGGGCGGGACGATCCTGCATGCCGCGCATCTGGACATCGAGGGCATCGCGATGGATCGGGAGGTCATGAAGCTCAGAAACATGCTCACCGCGAAGCTGTCGGAGCTGATCTACAATGGTTTTTGGTTCAGCCCGGAGATGGACTTTCTGATGGCGGCGATCGACAAGAGTCAGGAGGTGGTCGACGGCACGGTGTTCCTGAAGCTGTACAAGGGCAACGTGATGGCCGTCGCACGGGACTGCTCGTCATCCCTGTACGATCGCGAACTGTCCAGCATGCACATCGAAGGCGGATTCAACCAGGAGGACGCCCAGGGATTCATCCGGATCAACGCGCTCCGGCTCATGGCGCACAGCGCGATCATGCACAAGAAGCACATCCACTGGGGAGTCGACTGATCCCGCGGTGGAACGAGGGCTACGAGGGATGAGTCCGATGGTGCTGCCTGTGACCTTCCGGAGCGCCGCGTCCGTATGCTTGTGCGCTGGTGTCCTGGCTGGGGCCGCCTGCCGAGCCCCCGAGACGGTGGAAAACAACGCATCGGGGGATCTCCCGGAGATGACCGTCGCTCCGACGGAAGACTTCGACCTCACCGGAGATGGGTCGACACCGGCGTGGGCGCGCGCCCAATGGGTTCCGCTTCACCGGCGAGGAGACGCAGGGCTCGAGTACGAGACCCGTGTCAAGCTCCTCTACTCCGCGACCGGCCTTTACGTCCTCATGCATGGCGCCGACGCTCGGATCACGGCCACCATGACCGAGGACTTTCTCGACCTCTGGCACGAGGACGTTTTCGAGGTGTTCTTGTGGACCGACGAGGCCTACCCCGTGTACTTCGAGTACGAGATCTCTCCGCTCGGCTACGAGCTGCCCATCTTGATCCCGAACTTCGAGGGGGAGTTCCTGGGGTGGCGGCCCTGGCACTACGGGGGGGAGCGTCTCACGCGCCGAGCCACGGCTGCGCTTGGCGGGCCGCGCGAGTCCGGGGCGACCATTACGGGGTGGCGGGCGGAAGTGTTCATCCCGTGGGCCCTGCTCGAGCCGTTGCAGGGCGTCCCTCCCCGGCCCGGCTCCATGTGGCGCGCGAACTTCTACCGTGTCGATTACGACGGCGAAACGCCCACCGCCTGGAACTGGGCCCCGGTCGACAGCACCTTCCACGAGTTCCAGCGTTTCGGGATCCTTCGTTTCGGCGGGTAGCGCTGTCGGGACGGCGGGATTTGAGTGGTGCCTACTGTGGATCATCACCGTGGAGGAGTTCATGCGTCCCGAGTCCTCCTCACTGCTCCCGTCGCGACCGGTATCCGTCTGACAGGGTGCGCAGAAAGGCGACGATGTCCTCGATCTCCTGAGTGGTGAGACCCAAGTTCCCCAACTCATCGCGATTCACGTTCGCAGGCCACTCCGGCGTTGGCCACGGCGCCGCATCGCGGGAGTTGTAGAACGCCACGGCCTGATACAGCGTCTTGAACACGCCGTTGTGCATGTACGGCTGAGTGAGCGCGACGTTTCGCAGTGTGGGGACCCGGAACATGCCGTACATGTCGGGATCGTCCACGATCGCGCCCAGACCGAGATCGACGTAGCGGTCTCCGTCCGGATTGAACTCGGGCGGTAGCGAGTAGAACGGGTTCTCCGGGTTCTTCGGGACCCCGAGGTTGTCGTACGTGTGATCCGTGAACAGCGGTGGCGAACCGTCGGCGCCAGGCCGGTTGGGGTGACAGGCAGCGCACTTGCCCTTCGCTTCCGACTCATAGGCTGCCATGCCGCGCAACTCCTGCTCGCTGAGCTGCACCTCACCAGCAAGAAACAGATCGTACTTGGAGTCGAAGGGACTCAGCTCACTCGTCGCCTCGTACGCGGCGATCGCATCGGCCATGAGATCGAAGGCTCTTGCCGCGTCGTCCAGCGCTGCATCGCCAAACACCTCGACGAACAGGTCACGGTACTCCGCGGCGCGGAGCGCCTCGGTGATGGTCTCGACGTCGGGGTTGGCCATCTCGAGCGGATTCAGCGGAGGACCCTTCGCCTGTGCTGCCAGATCGGCCGCGCGCCCGTCCCAGAACAAGCCGCCCACCCACCTGTCCTCGTCCTCGTCGAATCGGAGCGGTGGGATGAACGCCGCATACGCCGCGGTCAAATCGTTGCGATTGCCGAAGCGATCAGGATGCGCTCCACGTGAGACCGGGAGTTGCTGGATCGGGTCACCGAAGCCCGCACTAGGCGAGTGGCACGTGGCGCACGACTGGCCTGGCGGCGTGGACAGGTTCGTGTCGACGAAGAGCAGCTTGCCGAGTTGCTCCTTGGGCGTAAACTGGGCCTCTTCTCCGACAGCGTGCTCAGATTGTGGCGTCGTGCAGCCAAGAGCGAGGGCGGCCGCGACCACGCAGGCGCAGTAGAGGGCGGTCTTGAGGCGGTCCAGCAGGTTGGTCATAAAGGGACCTCGGCTGGGACTGGTCTAAGGTAGGATTCTGAGCCGGGTTCAGCTAGAAGAAGAGCCCCGAACGCCGTGTACCGCTCGGGCCGGTGCGCCGACCGGCTTCCCACCAGCGGGCCCCAGACTCTCTGCATCCGCGTCCGCCGCGTAGAGCCAGTCCCGTGTCAGCGGCCGCTCGTTGTCGATGCCGGGCGTGATGATGAGCTGATACAACTCGTTGTTCTTCCCGCACCGCATGTCGGCGACGCCGTGGGACAGGTAGATGCGGAACAGCCGCACGAGCTGCTCGTCGTACATTTCGCGGATCTGGTCCACGTGCGCCTCGAAGGCATCGAGCCACCGCTGCGCCGTGTAGGAGTAGTGCAGGCGCAGGTTCTCCACGTCGTGGATCCGCATGCCGAGGTTGGCGACGCACTGAGTGATTTCCGGGAGCGATGGGGTGTACACGCCCGGGAACACGTGCTTTCTGCCGAACGCGTTCAGGCTGCCCGGCTTGATCCGTGAGATGGCGTGGAGCACGAAGGTACCGTCCGGCTTCAGCGACTCGCAGGCAATCTTGAAGAAGAGGTCGTGGTTCTCCTTGCCGACGTGCTCCAGGCAGCCGACCGAGACCACCTTGTCGAACACGCGGCCCTGTTTGGGGAGATCGCGGTAGTCGGCGTGCTCCACGTGGATCCGGTCCTGGAGGCCGGCCTTCGCGATCCGCCGGTTCGACTCCTCGGCCTGCTCCTTTGACAGCGTCACGCCCACGCCGCTGATCCCGTAGTGTTGCGCCGCATAGATCAGCATCCCTCCCCAGCCGCAGCCGATGTCGAGGAGGGTCTCACCCGGCTGGAGACGCGCCTTGCGGCACACGTGCTCGCGCTTCTGCTCCTGAGCGAGGTCGATGGAATCCTCCGGCGTCTTGAAGTAGCCGCAGGTGTACTGCATGTCCTTGTCGAGCCACAGGGCGTAGAACTCGTTGCCGAGATCGTAGGGCTCGGAGATGAACCGCTTGTCGTTCTCGTAGGTGTGCCGCTGGTACAGGTAGTGCCAGAAGACGCGGACCTGGCCCGGCAGATGGCGGAGGATGTTGATCGGATTGTAGACGACCTTCTTGAAGGCACCGATCAGATCCATCGTCATGACCAGCGTCATCAGGTCGGTCATCTTCCCTTCGAGGTCGATGTCCCCGACCATGTAGGCCTCGCCGAAGCCGAGTTCGACGTTGACCAGGATGGCGCGCATCGCCTTCTCGGTCCGGAAGATCAGGTTGAACGTCGGCTCCCCCGCGCGCCCGTATTTTTCGGTGCTCCGGTCCGGGTAGGTGATGCTAAACGGCACCCCCTCAACCCGCGAGAAGAGGTCGTGGAAGAGCTTCTTCATGGTTCATCCCTCCCTGCGGATTCGAGGGCGGTTGGCCGCGGGCACGTGGGGGTAAGAGTGCGGTTCCGCCGGTGGCAAGCCACGATAGGACCGCTCGGCCGGAATTGTCCAGTGTTGACTAGGCCGCAGCCCAACCGAACGCCCCGAACGCCGCGTGACGATCGGGGCTAAGACGATACCGCCCGCGCGGGGACCGGCGGAGCCAGTGACGTGCACGGCCGATTTCTACTGCTGGCGCTACTCGGGCTCAGGAAGTGACGTGTCCGAGTTCCAGATCATTGCCGTATATCGCCAGGAACCGTCCGCTTGCTGACGCGCAATCGCGAGATACTTGCCGGTTTGCGTGACGGGCTCGGTCCCGGCTCCCTCCCTACCCGTCCACGACCAGGTGCCGTGGTCAAACGCCAGCCCGCCGATCCCATCGATCTCGGCGGCCGTCATCGTGAATGCAACGGTTTCCGCGCCGGCATCGAAGTAGGAAGCATACGCTGCCCTGATGGCATCCACCCCGTCTCGGGCCGGCATGTTGGGCGGCATCTCGGTGGCCCGCTCCGCATACACTGCGGCTACGGCACCAGCGTCATTTGCCGAGAATCCCCGGACATAGGCCTGTCCAAGGTCCTGTAAAGCTGCCACATCCTCGTCTGTCAGCGGACCAGCTCCTGGCTGGCAGGCGGCGACAGCGACCAGCATCAGCGGAAGAATCATGTGGCGCATAGACACTCCTTGGGAGGGGAATCACATCAACCTACGCCCCGTGTCTCGTGAGAAATAGGGAAGGCCTTGTCGGAGATGACGGTGGGTGTGGAAGCAACCGAAAGCCCCGAACGCCGCGTGACGCTCGGGGCTAAGACGATACCGCCCAGCGCGAGGCCGGACGATGTGCTTCGGTCACCAGGCGGCCAGAGGCTACATGCCACCCTTGTGCTTCAGTGCGAGGTTGAACGTGAAGCCGGTCGCTGCGTTCATGAATGTCTCAAACAACCCCACCCCCGCGTCACCCTCTCGTTCAAAGAACAACGACAGGAAACGAACATCGTTCGGGGACACCGCCCATTCCATTTCTTCCAGGCCATTGGCCATCGGGCCAAAGCAGATGACGCCCGTCTCACCTGTCATGACGCGAAGGCACGTCGTCTCGGGCCACGTCTCACCCATCGCAGGCATGATGTGATCCCAGAAGACGGTCGTTGCGGAGTCCGCGTCCGCCCCCGCGAATTGCCAGCTCATCACGACGTACCACTCGACGTTCTCCCACTTCTGTGCCGCTGGCATCTGTGCGGATGTGCGGCTCGACAGCACAAGAGCGAGGACAACGACGGCACATATGATGTGACGCATTGCGCGCCTCCAGAGATGGGAAATGACGGAACGTACAGGCCGTGCCCCGTGAGAAACAGAAAGGGAGTTGTCGGAGATACGCGCAACCGAAAGCCCCGAACGGCGCGGGGCTGCTGATCCCAGGAGAAGCTTCTTGATCCTCTCGCTACGTCCCGACTTGCTCAGCGATTAGGAAACAAGCGGAAGGCCGCCCCACGAACACTTCGAACCGTCCGGTAGCGTGATCGCACCCGCCTTCGGTGTGGGTCACATCCCCAGCCAATAGGTCAGTTTGACGAGGAAGATGTTGTCGGAGACGGCGCCCTTCAAAGCGTCAAGGTCGCGGCTCAAGTCGAGGTTGCCGAACGGGTCCGTTGCATTCCGGTCATGGGTCCAGACGAGAAAGAGCGTGGAGCCGGGGGTGTACTCCCAGCGGAACACGAGATTCGCTCGCAGTGATCGGAAATTGAAGTCCTGGTTCGCGACCGAGAACTCTTCCGCGGGACCACTTCCGTCGGGATCAATGAAGAGATTGTACGCAGAGCCCTCGCCCTCCTCTCGGATAGTCCCCAGGTCCACACCGTAGACGCTCTTCGCGAGCTGACGCGGCTCATCGAACTCCTTGAAGTTCGAGAAGTCATTGGCCGAAATCAGCGGCTGCATGAACAACTCGAGTGTCATCGTCGGTGTGAACGTCACGTTGAGTCGTGTGGTGATCGAGAGCGACTTCTGGTTCAGCTCCGCGAAGACATACCGCCGTCCGAAGAACGCGTCGGCGGTCGGGTCGTCCACCGCAGTCACGTACTGGTCGGGGTTCTTGGATTGGCTGAAGGATGGGCTCAGCGTGAGGCTCACGTTCGAGGCCGGCTTGAAGGTCACATCGAACCCAAGTTCGTAAACCCTTCCTCCGTCCGCATCCCACCCGAGTGACGGGTTGAACCCGACGATCACGGGTTTCCGGCTGTCCGTTGCCGCGAAGGCCGCCACAAAGCTGAACCCAGGCCGCTTGACGACGGGTCCTCCGCGCGTGAGACGGTCGTCGAGCGTGGAGGGACGGTGGATCCCGAAAGCGTCGAAGTTCCAGTAGAACGGGGCCTGGAAGCCGAAGTACCCGTGGAACTGCCTGTCGGTCAGGTCACCATCGAAGTTGTACTGTTGCTGCGCACCCAGCGTCGTGAAAATCTGCCGGTACCACGTTCCCGGGACGGTCCACGAGCGCGTGAGGTTGGCGTTCATCCAGATGAAATCGGTGCGGGTGAGAAACGCGATGTCGTTGTTCTCGAACCCGGGGCTCCGGACGTTGAGCGAGGTCTCCCACCCCCAATCTCCCGCGTCTTTCGCGATCCGAGAGTAGAGCCCCCAACCGCGCATCGAGGTAAGCGTGGAGTCGAGGCGATCGCTGAACAGACCGTTGCTCCCGTGCTGCCGATCAGGTCGCTGGAAGTAGCGCGAGCTCGCCTGCTGCGCCCGGAGAATCGCGTCGGTCGAGCCCGAGATGTTGGTGAAGGCCGAGCTGAATAACACGTGGTAGGTGCGATCGCCCCACCAGTACTCCCCATCCACCCCGAAGCCCTCTGCGTGCGCGGTCAAGAACTCCTCGAGTGCCGGATCGTCGAAGTTGCGGTACACCGATGTCCCGATCGCGCCGATCTGCAGGTTTCCGTCGAACAGGTCCTGCTTCACCCGGCCCATGACGTAGCTGGTCAACGGCTCGACCTCCTGCTCGAACCGCTCGCCGGTCGTCCCGGCCACCCGAGCCTTCTCACGTTGTGTGAGCGCGCCGAGGATGCCGACCGACGTGCCGGCGCCGGTCTTGCCGGTGATCTTCGCGGCGCCCAGGATGGTGCTCGCGGTGGGCACGTCGGAGAACGCCCCCGCGTCGCCCGCGAGGAATCCGCCCTGCGGCTGACGCCCGATACGGCGGGTGAACGACATGCTCAGCGACGACACATTGCTGCAGAATTGGCACCAGAAATCGCCAAAGCCGAAGTTTCCCCGGCCCTCGATGAAGAACTCGCGCTTCTCGGGGAAGAAGGTCTCGAACGCGCTCAGGTTGACCACCGCAGGGTCAACCTCAGCTTGCCCGAAGTCCGGGTTGATCGTCGCACTGAGTGTCAGGTTCGAGGTCAGCAGGTACTTGAGGTCCGCACCGATCCGGTAGGCGGACTGGGTCTTGCCCGCGAACGGGTTCGCCGCATCCACCGTACCGCCGTTCACATCGAGCTGGCTCACCGCGTAGGGGAGGACCTCCAACCGGTTGGTGCGCGCCTGGATCTGGCTCAACCCGTCGAGGTGGCCGAAGCGGGACGGACCCCCTGACTCGTTGAGACGCCAGAACGACCAGACCGCGACTTCATTCAACCGTTGCACGAACCGCTGGATTTGAAGCCCCCACTCCTGATCCGAGTTCCTTGGGAATCTGAGCTGGGAGAAGGGAATCTCGAGTTCCGCCGTCCACCCCAGCGAGTCGACCTGTGCTCGGGCGCGCCATACCGGATCCCAGGAGTCATCGTGGCCGAACGCATCGCCCCTGACGCCGGCCGGATTGATCGAGAACGTGGTCTGGCCGGTGTGGTCATGGAACGTGTCGAACGTGACCGTGAGCTGGTCGCTCTGCGTATGGGCATCGCGCCGCACCAGGCGAGACACGACCCCCTCGGCCCCAAGCTCGTCGTACATCCGTGCACCGACGTACAACTTTGCGTCGTTGTACACGAATCGGATCTCGGTGCGTTGGGTCGCGGGCTCCCCTTCGTTCGGCTCGCGCTGGGTGAAGGCGGTCACGGCCGGCGCGGTTTGCCAGATCGACTCGTCGAGCCGGCCGTCGAGCCGGATCTCGTCCTGGAGGAGCATGACTCGTGTTCGCGGTGCGAGCCGGTCGTGCTCGGGCGTGCCGGCGGTCGGGGTGACCAGCGAATCTCCAACGACCGAATCCGCTGATGCGTTGGGCTTCGACTGGCCCTGCACCGTGGCGACCACGGGCCCGGCCACCGTGAAGAGGACCATGAGTGACGGAACGAGACGGGCTACGCTGCGGCCAACACCAGCAGGCATCGTGTGACCCCGGATCGTGAGTAACGGTTTGGTGACACGTCTATACTCGGTTCGATGCGGCGGACGCACGAAAGGTTGCATTGGGTCGGATTTCCCGCGTCCGCTGGTACGCCTCATTCTGAAACGGCGGCTTGACCAGCGAGCGGAACTGGTGGAAGTGGAGCGTCCGCCCGGCACAGCCTGCGGGTAGGGGCCGGCGAGCTTGTTGGCGAGAGTCTAGGATGACGTTGGCACCAACGCCCTCCTCTCGTGATCCCTCGGCAACGCCACCGGCGTCACCCGGCCTGGCGCCCAGATGGTCATTGGCCAGATTTCCTATCGCGACGATGCCCACAGTCAGCAATCCCACCTGCCCTCCCGGTGCTGCCCGAGTCTATATCAGCGTAAACGTGATGCGCTGCTCAACCAGCACACGGACCGGGGTGCCGCGCATGCGGCCCGGGCGAAATCGTGCTTCGCGAACCGACCGCACCGCGGCCTGTTCGAACTGGGCGTGGGACGACTCCACGACAACGATGCTCGTGGGATCCACCGTTCCGTCGGTGAGCACGATGTAGCGCAGGTTCACGTATCCTTCGATTCCGGCCCGACGCAACATGCTAGGGTATTTCGGCAGGGGTGCAGAGATCTGCTGTGGCAGCTCGTCCACCGCTACTGGAAGGAAGACTTCGGGCTGATCGACGGGTCCCACCCCGCCCTGGACGCCGGCAAACACTCCACCTTCCACACCGCGGCCGGAGTAGTCGCGAGGATCGAACCGCTGATCGAGGTCGATCGGCGCAATCCCGGTCGGGATGTCGAGCGGCGCCTCGAGCACTTGAAATCCCACGGGCGGCGAGGCGAGCGCGGTGACGAGTGGTAACGCGTCGCGCTCTTCCGGCTCCGGCTCGGCATCGGGGGCCACGTCGGTAAGGGTAAGCATGATCGTGTCCAGAGCGGGCGCACTCCGCACGGCCACCCCCATGGTCCCCAACACCGCGGCGAGAACGACAGCCGCCTGGAACGCCGCGGAGACGAACAGGCCACCACACGCTCCGCGCACGTCGCGACGTCCTCGCCGCTGCGACTCGACCAGGTGGTCAAACAGCTCCCTCTGAACCGGCGGATGCCGTGACGCCCGCAGCACCTCGTTGTGCTCACACTGCAGGCACGTAACCATCCATGCCAGCTGCCGCTCTTCTGCAACCCGGACCGGCCCACGAACGGCGAGCTTGCCCCGACACACGGGACACACGAGTGGGGTGGAAGGCGACGCGATCTCGTGGCGCATCCGATCGACGCCTTCAACGCTGGAGTCGAACATGGCACTCGAAGTGCCGATGACACGCGGGAGTGTTCCACGGCGGGGAGTGCCGCGCGCCGAGCTGCGCCGGAGCTTGGGAAGCAGCCTATCGAAAGTCATTCCGCCCCTCCCGTGAAAGACCGTCCTCAGCCTCTATACTCACTACGCCAGATAGAGAGTTCTGTTTCGCGAGCGGAATAGTCGGAGTTCGAAGGGGGATGGATGAGTTTTCAGTTGTCAGTCATCAGTCATCAGTTGTCAGCTTCCAGCCGTCAGCCTTCAGCTCCTAATGCCATGCCGCAGCGTGAGCGACGGCGAGAACGAGTGCGAGCGTCGATGCGACGGCATCGGCGCTTGCGCTCAGCCCCATTTGGTCTGGGCGACCTTCGCTGAGTTTCGTTGCGTTCGTCTGAGCGCGGCTACGTCTTGCGGCATAAGCAGTCAGAGAACCGGGTCCTCTGGCTGCGTTGTCCTGAGTCTGGCTGAGGTTGGCTGAGTTCGCACACTATTCGCGCACCACAGATTCGTGATGTCGAGAACGAAGCCCCGAACGCCGCGTGACGCTCGGGGCTAAGACGACACCGCCCGGCGCGGGGCCGGGCGGTTGCCCTTTTGGGCAAAGACTGTCAGTTGCAGCCGTTCAGGTTAGCCCTTGTATTTCCGCAGCTCTTGAGCGTCGCGGTAACAGGGGCGGCATCGGCCAACTCCAACCCCGTGCTGTGTCCCACGAAGACGCCGGGAACGGGCCGCGGCTCCCCTCCCATCCTCACCAGGGCATCTCCACGGGCTGAGTCGTTGTAAATGATCGCCGCCATGGCGCCAGCCGTAATAGCGTTGCCAATTTTTTCGTCAAAGAAACATTCTCCCCGCACGATCAGCGCGACCTTCCCCGCAGGGTCAGCTAGCAGGAGGTCGCCATCACAGGCTCTACCAATGTCCACGACCTCCCCGGTGAGCTGTGCGCTGGGGAACTCGGTCAAGGGTTGGGTAAACGCACCTTCGATCGCCGGTCGTGTTTTGCGGTCAAACTCAACCGCCGCATCGAAGGCCGGCGCACCATCGAACTGACAAGTCACGTGTGCGCGGCCGGACGGTATGCGCACCCACAGACTGTTGTCGGTCACGCTGAAACCACCGTGATCGACGGTGCACGTCCAGCCCTCGAGCCGCCGCGGTTCCTGAATCGGCGGCAGGCCCTCGAACTGGCAACTCAGCGTGGCGGTACCTTTTTCATTGGGCGACCGCACGGTGGTCACGTGCGTCGTCGTGTAGGAACCGTCGAAATCATTGAAGAAACAGAATCCGTCTGGCTTGCCTTCGCCTGAGTTGGCGACTAGCGCTCCCCCAACCCCGGCGCCGAGTCCGCCAGCGTTGTTGAATGCCGGACCCTCGTCAATCGGTGCTAGCGGCGTCTGATCCGTGCAGGCGACGAACAGCAGCGGGACCAGCATGAAGCAGAGCTTGCGCATGCGACACCTCCATCGAGAGAAAGTCGAGACCGCTTCCCGTCGCTGGTCTGGCGGTCTCGTCGTCGGTGGGCGTCCAGATGGAGGGCGTCGCTCTAGCGGCGGGGCCGTTGAAGGGCCACCGGCAGGTTTGAAACTCAACGTGCTAGCATAGGGCGTTACACACGGATGCCCAAGGACGGGAATTGTCCGGTTTGGATTGAAGTGAAGACCGAAAGCCCCGAACGCCGCGTGATGCTCGGGGCTGGAAACGCAACCGCCCGACCTTGGCCGGGCGGGCAGCGTTGGCTCATGTCACGGGACTAATGGCACACGGATCGGAATCTATCGTGCCACACCCTCAGTTGACCTGACGCGTCAACCGTGATGTGCTGCAATGTCATCACGACGAGGTTCGGAGCAGATCCCTGGCTGACGAAAGCCAGTGTGCTCACGGACGTTTGCTCCCACGGAAAGGTCTGGTCCATCATCGTGAAGTTGCTGACCGAGTGGTGCAAGTAGCGGATCCCCGACGTGAGACCCACCCCTTTGAGCGCCTGGTCAGCATGGAATTGCAGGTGGACGCCGCCATTCGAGCTCTCGAACGATCTGAACCTGACGTGGACGCTGCCGCTCAAGGCAACGTCCTCCCCCGTACAGCTGGTGATCACAGTATCCACCGCGGACCGCACTGGGGAGGCCACCGCAGCTTGGGCGCTGAAGCTTGCGGGGTTCCCTAGGTCAGGCCCGACTGCCTCACCACCGCACGAGAGGAGCATCCACGGGACGAGCAGGAGCGGGAGCGGGGCAAACACAGTGCTGCGTAACGTGCGCATGGTACCACCTCCGAATCAGGAAACGTTGCGTGGTTTCCCGTCGCTGGTCTGGCGGTCTCGTCGTCGGTGGGCGTCTGGGAGGAGGGCGTCGCTCTGGCGGCAGGGCCGTTGAAGGGCCACCGGCAGGCCTGAAATCAGCGTCTGAGTATAGGGTGGTTCACCCGGATGCCCAAGGACGGGAACTGTCCAGTTTGGATTGGCGACAACGCAAGCCCCGAACGCCGCGTGACGCTCGGGGCTGGACTACTTCCGATCCCGACGGTTTGCGAACAGACCGTATTACCCACCCCTCGGACGGTGACTCTCCGGCAGGTCCCTGACGAACAAGCTGCGACAGCAGGGTGGGCAGCGAACCTCCCAGACAGCTTGGCTCGAGTCACCGCCGCCAACCGGGCCTCGGATCACCAGGCCACTGCCACAGCGGGGACACACGAACTCCGCATTCGTGGCGGTTAGGATTCGGCAAATCTCCTGAGCCTCGTCGGGGCAAAACGTGGCCGGAGTGTCGCGGTGCTCAGTAGGCGTAGCCGCTCCTCGATGGCACCAGGCAGTACCCGACTAGAAAGACTAGCATTTCGGCCATGCTCTGGAGACGCGCAGGCAGCTTGTTGATGCCGAGGTCTGGTGCAGTGACCCGTACCCGCTGGCCGGGCTGCAAGGGCAGTTCTTGGGGAACGGCGTCGGTGAACGAGGCAAGGACGAGAATGACGGGAAGGACGGCTGAGCGCATGGCTTCCTCCCATACGGGACGCGCCCAATGTGCGGGCGGGCCGTCAAGGCAGCGTCAAGCAGAACCTACGCCTCGTGTCCCGCGAAAAACGGTGGAGGAGTTGTCGGCGATGACGGTGGGAGAGTCCCAACCGAATGCCCCGAACGCCGCGTGACGCTCGGGGCCGGGACAACAGCGCCCGGCGCGGGGCCGGGCGCTCATGATGCAGCCTGCGCAGGGGTGTTACATCTCAGGCGGGGTGTAGTTGCTCCACATTTCGTGCCACCACTTCCAGGAGCCGTCTGGCTGCCTCTCCAGGATCACCAGCCACTTGCCGTGGAGTTGAGTCGGCTCGCCCCCGGCCTTGGGTGTCACGGTCTCGTCGTACGCGACCCGCAAGAAGGCCAGATCACCGGACACTCGAACCTCGTCAACCTGGGACGTGAGTTGAACCGTGTTCTCCTCAAGGAACGCCACGAATGCCGCTCGTATCTCCTCCTTCCCGGTTCGGGCGGGCGCGTCGGGAGGCATGGACACCGCGTCGTCCGCATACAAGGCCATGTAGGCGTCCACGTTTCCAGCGGTGGCTGCGGTGTCGTATTCCGCGAGCATCATCATGATCGCTTCGGCGTCGACTTGGGTTGTGGTGGCTTGCTGCCCGTCAATCGCGCTACAGGCAGCGAGGAGAATCGCGGAAATGGCGAAGATCGGGCGGCGCATGAGGGCCTCCTTGTGACCAGATGTGCAAGTTCCCGGTCGATGGCTTAGCGGTCCCTACGCTGTCAGGATTGCGGGCACCTGGAGTGGTTCGTGGTGGGATTGTTGGAGAATAAGCGGCCCCGTCACCGAGGCGGGGCCGCTGCGTCGGGGGCTCTCCTTATGGATGCTATTACGGAGCCTCGTCCTGACGCACTGGCCAAGGTAGGACATACCGTCAGCCGGTGCAAGCGGGACCAGAACGCTCTGTCTATCCCGGCGTCGCTCTTTGCCCGACCGGCGCTCGAAGCCTGCCCGACGGCGGCCTTCCAGGTGTCGCTCCTTCATCGTTCCTCTCCTATCCAACCCGACCGCCGCGTGACGCTCGGGATTCGGTAGTTTATGCGCGTGGTGAGATCAATGAACGAACAGAGTTCAGACCTGCTGGTGAGTAGATGCCCACAGCTTATGCTCCGGTCCGTTAGGTGGCCGGTCTAATCTAGGAAAGCTGCATGAAGATCGAGCATATCAGTACCGATGTGTTGCGCCTATCACTTTGGCCTTTAGATGCGGCGAACGCGTATGTGTTGGGGGACATTCTCGTGGACTCGGGCGGCAAGTTCGCTAGGAGAGGATTGCTGTCGGCTCTTTCCAGGACTGCGATTAGCGGGCATGTCGTCACTCACGCACACTTCGATCATCAGGGTTCCAGTCACGCAGTATGCGAGCACTTGGACATTCCATTCATGTGCGGTGAGGGAGACCGGACAGCAGTTGAGACCGGTGATATAGCTCAGGTGTTGCCGAAGCGCGATTCATGGCTTGCACGACTGGCGCAACGGCTGGCGGGTCCAGGTCATCCTGTAGCGCGCTCACTGCGTGAAGGAGATGAGGTTGGTGGCTTTGTTGTGATCGAGACGCCGGGACATACACCGGGACACCTGGCCTTCTGGCGCGAGAGCGACGGAGTGTTGGTGGTGGGAGATGTGTTGTTTCATCGCAACCCGATGACCATGCGAAGCGGCCTCAGGGAGCCATTCGCGTTTGCGACATTTGATCCGGGTATGAACCGGAGATCGGCCCGGAAGCTCGCTGCGCTGGAGCCGGCGGTGGTTTGTTTTGGACATGGCGAGCCATTGAGGGCTACGCAGCGATTCGCCGAATTCGTCTCCACGTTACGGAACGACTAGCTGTTGGCTTAGGGAGGCGCATACCGAACGCCCCGAACGCCGAGTGACGTTCGGGGCCAAACCAACACCGCCCGGCACGAGGCCGGGCGGCAGAGAGTGGGATGCGGTCGAGCGTCTAGCGATTCTTGCGGCGTTTCAGCACGGGCCTCCGCGACACTTGCCACTCTTCCCTGTCTGTCCCTGTGTGCACTTTGGCACGCCCTCGTCAACGGCGGGAGCGAGCGGCGTGGTCCCGGCGAAGATCGCGCACGTCTCGGATGACGCGCCGTGACCCACGGAGGCCGTCCAACCGTCCGCCGTCAGGGTGATCGTTGGGCCAGTCACGCCTGCCGTCACCGTGTACACGGTCGCGGGAAAACTCGTGGTATACGCAAAATGCTGGATCGCGTATGCCTCTTCGGCGTTGGCGAGGTTCCTGAGATCGGCTTTCATCGCGGTGAGGAGCGCCTTTTCCCTGCTCGACGCGAACTTCGGGATGGCAACGGCCACGAGCACTCCGAGGATCGCCATCGTGACCAACAGCTCCATCAGCGTGAACCCGTGTTTCTCGAGTGGACGCATATCGCACCTCGCCGCCGGGGGCATTCATTGCGGGGTGGACAACGTAGCCCGCGAGACTCGGCTCCGGAAGGGTACAGGGCTGAGCGCACCGTGCGTGCAGGCGGCGTCGATCAGCGCCTGCCCTTCCTCCTCCGTCAGTTGTCAGCCGCGCTGGCTGCTCACGGCCTTCGACCACTCTGCTCGATCATGTGGACTGCGTCAGTGCCCTCAATGGTCTGTCCGTCGAATGTCTCCCCACTGAGGGTCCCATCCGTGGAGGCGCAGGTGAGCACCGTTTCCCCAAGACGGAAGTGGAGCACCAGATCCAGGTCCCCGTCAAGGTCCACGTCCTTCTCGTGGCGTTGAACACCCTGAGGCGTCGTGTGCATCTCGCTCGCTCCCTCGAACGTAACCGTCGTGTGATCAACCGTGGTCGCGTCGAAGGCGTCGGTTGTCAGGATGCCGACCGCGATCGCTTCCATCGGAGTGTTGCAGGCGATCGAGTTCGGGTCGCTGCCCGGCTTGATGTCGATGGCTACCGGGACGAAGCTGCTGAGGCCCAGTCCGCAAATCAGGCCATCGTCGTCTACGTAGGCGCGGTAGGGCTCGATGTCGGGCATGTAGAGTCCGTGATTCCCAGGCACGAACCAACAGTCACCCGCGAGAGGCGCGGATCCTCCCAAGGCTGCCACGCCGATCGGAACGAGCCCGCTCAGCTGGTTGAAGCCGAGCCACAGAACCGACAGGTTGACAAGGTTGCCGAGTTCGGCCGGGATTGGGCCGCTCAGCTGATTAAGGCGCAGATCCAGTCGTTCCAGGCTGCTGACGTTGCCGAGTTCGGCCGGGATCGGACCGCTCAGCTGGTTTTCGTGGAGTACGAGGGCCTTCAGCTTGCTGAGGTTGCCGAGTGCGGCCGGGATCGGGCCGCTTAGCTG
>JAOTVV010000065.1 GCA_029863245.1 Gemmatimonadota bacterium | reverse complement strand
CACATCGAGTCGTTCTTCCACTCGCTGAAGGCGGAAGTCATCCACGGCGCACGCTTCGCGACCGAGACCGCGCTGCGGCACGAGCTGGGACGCTACGTGCGCTACTACAACCACCGGCGCCTGCACTTCGCGCTGGGGTACCAGTCGCCAGTTGACTACGAGTCATGCGCAGCGTAGAACATGGGTGTCTACGAAACCGAGGGAAGATCCCGGCGCGGCCCACCGGCCTGGCGAAGCCTTGAACCTATGACGGCCGCGCCGCAGCTTAAACCCTGTCCGTTAGGCGGCGACATGGCGTTCATTTCTTCATCTCGATGGTGTTAGAGTGAGCGGGCGCAGTCTGGATGAACTGCGGAACCAGCACCGGGATTGGTCCACCGAGGACCTCCTTCGCATTGTGGTGGAGAGCCAGGACTATCGCCCGGAAGCCGTGCAGGTGGTACGCGAGATCTTGGTCACCAGAGATCCGGCCGAGTTGGAGACTTTCACCGAGGTGGTGATGGCCGAACAGCGACAGGGCGAAGCCCTCGCCGCTGAGCTCTTGAGTCCATTCCTGAGGGCAATCTGCTTCGTGTTCTGTGGGATTCCCGGGATTGTAATAGCGGCATATCAGGAGAGTCAGCGCGCTCCTCGCCTGAGTTCAACAACCACTCGCTGGCGGCCGTGATCGGGGCCGAGCGGTTCCTGCAGGAGATCAAGGTCACGGCCAATCTCCAGCACCCCCATATCCTGCCGCTGCACGACAGCGGCAGCGCGACAGGGGCGGCAGCAACGGTGGGCAGGCGACCATGGTCGTGGTGCTCGACGATCCCTCGCTGATCGTATACGTCCCCGCCGTGGGTCCCGAGCACCTCTATGTCAACATCATCGAATACGAGAGTGATATCTGGGTGATGGATCTGGAGTGGTGAGGTAGGCATGACCGACCTGCTGGACCGCCTCACGGCCGCCCTCGCCGACCGCTACACGCTCGAGCGCCAGCTCGGGCAGGGTGGGATGGCGACCGTGTACGTGGCGCAGGACGTGAAGCACGAGCGCAAGGTCGCCATCAAGGTCTTGCGCCCCGAGCTCGCCGCCGTGCTCGGCGCCGAGCGGTTCGTCCAGGAGATCAAGACGACGGCCAACCTGCAGCACCCGAACATCCTCCCGTTGTTCGACTCCGGGGAGGCCGGCGGGTTTCTCTACTACGTGATGCCCTACATAGAAGGCGAGACGTTGCGCGGGAAGTTGAACCGCGAAACGCAACTCTCGATCGATGAAGCGGTAAAGATCACGACCGAGGTGGCCGACGCGCTCGACTACGCGCACCACCAGCAAGTGATCCACCGCGACATCAAGCCCGAGAACATCCTGCTGCACGACGGGAGTGCGCTGGTGGCCGACTTTGGCATCGCGCTGGCAGCGAGCAAGGCCGGCAGCCGAATGACCGAGACCGGGATGTCGCTCGGGACACCGCAGTACATGAGCCCAGAACAGGCGACGGGGGAGCGGGAGATCACTGCGCGCAGCGACGTCTACGCCCTCGGCTGCGTGCTGTACGAGATGCTAGTGGGTGAGCCGCCATTTACCGGTCCCACGGCACAGGCGATCGTCGCCAGGGTGATGACCGGCGACCCGGCCCCACCGCGCGCTGAGCGCAGGTCGATTCCTCCGAATGTCGA
Organism: Gemmatimonadota bacterium; assembly: GCA_029863245.1. Classification (GTDB taxonomy): domain Bacteria; phylum Gemmatimonadota; class Gemmatimonadetes; order Gemmatimonadales; family GWC2-71-9; genus JAOTVV01. Next base: position 4,524 of record JAOTVV010000065.1, on the reverse strand, counting down.
AGCGGCCGTGCTCCAGGCGCTGGAGAAGTTGCCGGCGGACCGGTTTACCAGCGCGGCCGATTTCGCGGCGGCGCTGGGGAATCCGTCCTTCGTCTCCAGCGGCGCCGTATCCGGCGCTGCCACGTGGCAGCGCCCTGGCGCGACCGCACGATTGCCCTGGGCCCTCCTCGTTGCGGCCGTGGGCTTCATCGCGTTCGATCGGCTCCGGCCCAGGCCCGCGCCATCGCCCCCAGCGGTCCAGCTGCTGAGCGTTCGACTGCCGGAGAACGCAGCGTGGGTGGAGGAGGAAGGCTCCGGACTGGCGGTCTCCCCCGACGGCACCGTGCTCGCCTACACCGGCCGTGACTCGAGTACTCAGCGGCAGCTGTTCCTTCGACCTCTGGACCAACTCGACCCTATTCCGGTCTCCGGGGGCAGGTATGGAGCGCTGCCCTTCTTTTCGCCGGATGGACAGTCCGTCGGATTCATGAGTAGCCGTGGAATCTATCGAGCGCCTGTGGCTGGCGGGGCACCGGAATTCGTCTGCGACGTCCCCGGCTACGTCGACATGACCTGGCTCGAGAGCGACGTCATCGTTTTTGCCGATCTCGCGGGCATCGGCCTGCGGCAGTGCTCCATGAAAGGAGAGGTCACCACCCTGCTCGCCAGCGATTCGGGGGAAACGTTCCTGACACCGCACGGCCTGCCCGGCGACCGCGGGGTGCTGTTCAGCGTCCGGCGCGGCCGCGTGGAGCAGCTGGCTGTCCTCGACCTGCGGACGCGGTCGGGGAAATCGCTGGAGATCCGCGGGACGAATCCGGTGTACCTCACGACTGGCCACCTGGTGTACCTCGGCCCCGACGGCGTGGCCCAGGTCGTGAACTTCGATGCCAACAGCCTCGAAGCCCGGGGGGAGCCGCTCAGTGTCGCCGAAGGGATTCCCCGCAGCCAGACCGGGAGGGCCATGATGGCGCTCTCCCGTGGTGGGCTGCTCGTCACGGCGGGCCGGGCGACCACCGATCGCGTGCTCGAGATGGTGGACCGGGGCGGCCGCGCCGAACGCCTCTACCCTCGGTCCGGCAACTTCCTCGATCCACGCTTCTCGCCGGACGGTCGGCGGATTGCAGTCAGCCTGGAGGGCGAGATCTGGCTCCTCGACGCCGCCCAGAATGCGCTGACTCGCCTGTCGTTTGACAGCCTTGCCGGTCGGCCCGTTTGGACCCCCGACGGCACCCGGGTGGCGTACGTGCGGCAGATCGGCGCGCAGGTCGATCTACGGCTGGTGCCTGCAGACGGGAGCGCCCCGGCCGAGTCGCTGCTCGCCTGGCCCCATCGGAGTCTGTGGGAGACGCTCTTCACGTCTGACGAGCGCTCTATGGTGGTCCGAACCGTCGGCGGTCCTGGCAGCCGGGACCTGTGGCTTTCCCCTCGGGACGCCGCTCGCAAGCCTGCACCGCTTCTCGAGAGCCCGGCCGATGAGGTGGCGCCAGCCCTTTCTCCGGATGGCCGTTGGCTCGCGTACGCGTCGAACGAATCGGGGCGCTACGAAGTCTATGTTCGGCCGTTCCCCGGCATGGGGGCGCGGTATCCTGTGTCACTCGATGGCGGCACCGAACCGATGTGGTCGCCCCGCGGAGGAGAGCTGTTCTACCGAAGCGGGCCGGTCATGCTGGCGGCCCAGGTCCGCGCGGGCACGACCTTTGAGGTCCTGCGGCGCACGCCGCTCTTCTCCAACGCCGACTACCTGGCCGATCCCACCCACGCAGGATACGACGTGGCACCCGATGGAGCTCATTTCGCCATGGTGCGGAATGTCGGCGGGGCGAGCCTGCTGACGGTGACCCTGAATCTGTTCCAGAATCTGGGAGCCACGGGTGGCCGCACACCGACGGGCCACGAGCGATGAGTACCGCCGGGCGCCGACCGGAACACGGACGGCTCCGGGCATGGAGCGCCAACTCGGCGCGGAGGCGATCGCCACGATCCGGGCCGCGCAACTGCCTGACCGGCGCTTGCTGCCCACGTCAGGGAGGAGGTGATTGGCGGTGGTGCTTCACGGTCTTCTCGACACTTCGGGGATTCGATCCCCGTGGCTCAGGGTCCGCGAGGTGCCGGCTGGGTCCCCACCTGGTCGGCTGCGTCGGTCATGTCCTACGAGGTGATGCCTTCACCTGAGACGGACGCCGAGGAGATGGGCGAGCACCAGGTCGACGCCCAGGGCCGCGAGCGTGTCCGCGAGCCAGTACCACGCCCCCGTCGATTCCACCACCGCGCGATGCGGGCCGGGGAACTGCGTGACGTAGCGTTCGAGCTGCAGGGCGCTGTTCGGGACGCGTGCCTGTTTGACCAGCGGGCCGTCTGGTCCGTAGGGGTTGTGATGACGGAATCGCGCTTGTGTTGGTCGATGCCGGAATACCACATGGGAGTGCCCTCCTGGAGTGACGGATCACGATCTTCGCCGATCTCTGAGACGCTACTCCTTGAGGGCACTTCTCGGAAACATCAAGCGCTTGAAGCTGTCAGGCGCGCAGGGGGTATGGTTCCTAGCCCGGAGGGAGCACCGATGCCGAATAGAGGAACGATGATACTGCTGTGCCGCAGGCCGATCGCCCGCAGCGTAAGCGCGGACCGTTAGGCGCCCAAGGCGGCACAGTCCGCGAAGCACAAACCGACGATGCATGCCCGACGTGTACTGGTTGTCCTAAGCATTATCCTCATGGCAGGTACGCCAGCTTGGGCGCAGAGCAAACCTGAACGCAAAGGGTTCTGGGCAAGCGTGCAGTTCGGGTATGGGTTGCTCGATAAGTTCTCGGATCAGGAACCGCACAATCAGCAGGACGCCTTCGCTCTGGCATTCAATCTGGGCGGCACTCTGAATCGCCACGTTCGCCTCGGTGCGCAGATCAACGGTTGGCTGGTTGAGGCTTATGGCCTGTACGATCCTGCGAAGGGAGCGAGCCTAAGCCAGATCTTCGCGATCGCACAGGTCTATCCCTGGTCCGCCCGCGGCGTTTTCCTGAAAGTCGGGGCGGGGCGCGCTATCTACACCAGCCACGATCCGGATGAGTTCGGAAGCAGCGGTTGGGGACAGACAATCGCCGTCGGTTACGACTGGTCTGTTAGCAGGAGATTCTCGCTTACGCCGGCCATCAACTATAGTCGGGGCAGCCTTGGCCACGTTGACAACGTGTTGGTGGCCGTTCAGAACCGCCGCTATCGCGTCTTCGACTTTGGCATAGCGGTCACGTACCGATAGGCACGATGCGCGGGTGGGCTGTGAGCAACCGGCGTCGCGAGGTGCCGGCTGGGTGCCCACCTGCTCGGCTGCGTCGGTCAGGTCCTCGGCACGGCGTTGACAAGCCCAAGCCCGTTCGTAGGTTAGCCCATGCCGGCCGGTCGGCCGGCTGTCCTCTTCTCCCGGATGGCGTGCCATGGCAGATGCGCTGCGGAATTGCATTGGCGGCGAGTGGGTCGAATCATCCGCCACCGAGTTCCAGGAGGTCACGAACCCGGCGACGGCGGAGCGGCTTGGCAGTGTGCCGCTCTCCACGGCGGCGGATGTGCATCAGGCGGTCGCCGCTGCGCAGCACGCGTTTCGCACCTGGCGAGAGGTTCCTCCAGTTGTTCGCGCTCGCGTGCTCTTCAGGCTCAAGGCGTTGATGGAGGACCACTTCGACGACCTCGCCGCGACGGTCACCAAGGAAAACGGCAAGACCCTCCACGAGTCGCGCGGCTCGGTCCGGCGCGGGATCGAGAATATCGAACACGCCTGTGGTATCCCCACCCTGATGATGGGCAAGACCCTTGAAGACGTGGCAGCGGGGATCGACTGCGAGTACGTCCGTCAACCGGTGGGCGTGTTTGCAGGCATCACTCCATTCAATTTTCCGGCGATGGTGCCGTTGTGGTTCTGGCCGTACGCCATCGCCACGGGCAACACGTTCATCCTGAAACCGAGCGAACAAGTACCGCTCTCGCCCACCCGTATTGTGGAGTTGGCGCACGAGGCGGGACTTCCTCCGGGTGTCTTGAACCTGGTCCACGGCGGCAAGGAGGCGGTCAACGCGTTGCTCGCGCATCCCGCCATTGCCGGGATCTCGTTCGTAGGATCCTCGCCGGTGGCCAAGTACGTGTACCAGGAAGCCTCGAAGCATGGTAAGCGCGTGCAGGCCCTCGGCGGTGCCAAGAACCACATCATCGTCATGCCTGATGCCAACCTGGACCAGGCCACCGACAACATCACCGAGTCGCTCTTCGGGTGCACGGGCCAGCGATGCCTTGCCGGGAGCGTGGTGGTGGCCACGGCGGAGGCGTACGAGCCGTTCCGGGACCGGCTCCTGGCATCGGCGAAGAGTCTCAAGCTCGGCTACGGCCTCGATGACGGTGTGGACGTGGGTCCCCTCGTATCAGCGCGCGCGAAGGAGAAGGTGTTGACCTTCATCGAGGCGGGAGCGACCGAGGGGGCGGGACTCCTGCTGGACGGGAGAGCGGCAAAGGTCGCGCGGTATCCCAAGGGACAGTTCGTGGGACCGACGGTGTTCGACG
>JAOTVV010000064.1 GCA_029863245.1 Gemmatimonadota bacterium | reverse complement strand
GCGTGCGTTGATTGACCACTGTGACCTCGCTCCATGGCATAGGCACCTCCCGGTGCCCGTGAACCTGGCGCGAGTGTAAAGGATCAACCTAGAATAGACTGTAAAGGATCACCCCGGGTTGTACCCTATGTATGGCTAACAATGAGATCGAGCCGATTCACGGCGTCCGCGGCTCATCTCAAGCACGTTAGGCAGCCCGATTTATGTTCGAGGTATGGCAGACCCATCCCCAGGCGAAGTCCACGTAGTGACCGGCGCGTTTGGCTACTCCGGCCGCTACATAGCCCAGCGCCTCCTGAACGCGGGCCGTCGCGTCGCGACGCTCACAAACTCCGCCCATCGGCCGGATCCGTTCGGCGGTCGGGTGCCGGCGTACCCGTTGCAGTTTCACGATCCTCAAGCCCTCACCGAGAGCCTCCGTGGCGTGGCGGTCCTTTACAACACCTACTGGGTCCGCTTCAACCACAAGACATTCAACCATCGAGAGGCCGTCGCTAACACGTTGACGCTCTTTCAGGCGGCCAAGGCCGCCGGGGTCCGCCGGGTGGTCCACGTCAGCATCACGAATCCGTCAGCGGAGTCCGAGCTCCCATATTTCAGCGGCAAGGCAGAACTCGAAGCGGCACTGAAGTCCTCCGGCCTCTCCTACGCGATCCTTCGGCCCACGGTGCTGTTTGGAAAAGAGGACATCCTCATCAACAACATCGCGTGGATATTGCGCCACTTCCCCGCCTTTGGCGTCTTCGGCGATGGCCAGTACCGCCTGCAGCCGATCTACGTAGATGATCTGGCGGAACTCGCGGTCACGCACGGGGGAAGACCTGCGAACGTGACCATTGAAGCGATTGGGCCGGAGACGTTCACCTATCGGAAGTTGGTCAAGACCATTGGCAGGATCATCGGGTGTCCACGGCCCGTGCTATCGGTTCCTCCGGGCCTCGGCTACTGGGTGGGTCGTGCCCTCGGTGCACTGAAGGGCGACGTCGTCATCACGCGCGAGGAGATCCAGGGCTTGATGGAAGGGCGGCTCTACGTGGACGCAGCACCTGCGGGTGCGACGGCGCTGACTCGGTGGGTAGCCGAGCACCGGGCGACGCTCGGGGTCCACTACGCCAGCGAGCTTGCCCGGCGGCGGTGACGCGGTCTGCCCAACAAGCGCTTGGAGCAGCCGGGCGCTCTGGGCAATCGGTATCCAGCAAAGACCGGCGTAGAGGAAATGATGATCAGGTACGGCGGGCAATCATCGCGACACTCCACACCGTGAGGCTTGCTTCCGGATCCACGGCCGACGCGATCAGTGGCACATCATGGCTGGGGCCGCTGGCGAGCCTCTCCGGTGTGGTACGACCACTGCTCTGGGTGCTCCTTGGCCTTGCCGTTCTCGCACTGCTTGACCGTGTGCTGCTCCGTTTGGAATCGCGGGGCTGGATCAACTATAGACGACGCGGTCTGAGCCGGAGCGGTGCGGCGTTCCACGCCCTGACCCTGCAGTCCATCGTTCATCCCAGCGCCCAGCAACTCTCTGAGGTCAGGTATCAACACGTTGAGGAGCGGGACGACTCCGGTGATCCACCGCCCCCGTCCGACGAGGATACCGATCTCGCGGGTCCATCAGGCACATGACGCGGCGCGGGAGTCCCAGTTAGCACCAGTGATACCGACCTTCTAGCCACGGTCAGGAGGTGTAGCTGCTCAAGTTTGCGATTCCCGTCCTGCATATCAGCAACTCAGTCGAGGCCGAGGCGTTCTACTGCAGCCAACTCGGCTTCCAGCGACAATTCGTGTACCGTCCCGCGACGACACCAGACCCGTGCTACATGGGCCTCACGCGCGATGGCGTGTGGCTGCACCTGTCGTCACATTCGGGCGATGGGGTCCCGGGCAGTGTCGTGTACCTGGCCGTGGAAGACGTGGATGCCCTGCATGCGGAGCTGGTCGCGAAGGGCGTACCGATCGATACCGGGCCGGTGGATCAGACGTGGGGCAACCGCGAGATGTATGTCAAAGACGCTGACCGTAACAGCATTCGTTTCATTCAAGAGAGTAGCGGTTGACCACATGCCGCACCTGACCAGAGCCATCGTCGTGGGCGCGGTGGCGGCCCTCGTTGTGGGGTGTGCGACCGGAACTCGGGCACCGCGCGCGTCGGGGGCCTCGGCTGACACCGTGCGTGTCCTCGCCTACAACATCCATCACGGCGAGGGCATGGACGAGGTTGTGGACCTCCAGCGCCTTGCAGCGCTGATCCGCGACCTCGACCCCGACCTCGTGGCGCTCCAAGAAGTCGACAGCGTGACCACGAGAACCGACGCCGTCGATCAGGCGGCAGCGTTGGGACGTCACACGGCCCTCGAACACGTGTTTGGCGCGTTCATGGCGTATCAGGGTGGAGCATACGGCATGGCGTTGCTATCCCGATGGCCCATCTCCGAATCGTCGAACTTCCGACTGCCCGACGGGGCGGAGCCGCGGACAGCCCTGAGTGCTACGGTCACTTCACCCACGACCGGGCAGCGGCTTCGGTTTGTCGGCATTCACTTCTACCGGACGGATGAGGAGCGGCTTGCCCAGGCCACCAGCCTCGAGGCCCACCTCGGCCGGGGAGGCATCCCCACCATTTTGGCAGGTGACTTCAATTCGCTGCCCGGCTCAACTGTAATGACTCACCTGGCGAGGTCGTGGCGCGTCGTCGCGAAGGGCGACAACCGCTTCACTTTCCCTTCGTTCGCACCGGAACGCGAGATCGACTTCGTCCTGCTTCGACCAGCCGATCGGTTTGAGGTATTGAACCAGCGCGTGATCGACGAGCCGGTCGCCTCGGATCACCGGCCCGTCGTGGTCGACCTCGTGGTACGGCACTGAAGGTGGATCATTGCGTGTTGAGCCGTTGAACGCCGAGCGGCGAACGGGCTCGTGCCATGAGTGAGTTCGTGTATCGGCCGATGCGGACCGGTGAGGAAGAGGCCGTCGCGGATCTCGCCGCGCAGGTGTTCAACCAAGCCGTCGCCCCGGGTTATGCCGACGAGGGCGTTCAGGAGTTTCTCCGATACTCCTCCGCCGATCGAGTTCGAGAACGACTGCAGGCCGACCATTTCGTGCTGGTGGCGGAAGAGCGCGGGGAGCTCGTTGGGCTCATCGAGATGCGCCACTCCGAGCATGTGGCGATGTTGTTCGTGACGCAGCCGGGGCGCGGTGTGGGGAGAGAGCTGCTCCGGCGGGCGATTGCCCGTTGCCGGCTGGTCGTTCCCGACCTGACTCGCGTCACGGTCCACGCTGCTCCAGGGGCGGTCGAGATCTACGCGCGGTTCGGATTCAGGGCGCTGGAACCGGAGCAGATCGAGAGCGGCATCCGCTTCGTGACCATGGCTCTCGAGTTGGATCACGCGGTCGGTGAATCTGGAGGCAGTAGGCGGGAAAAATGGTAAGGTCCGGCCGGAGAGTCGAGCCCCTTCGCGCGTCTTGCCGGGCGAGGCCGCGGCGTCCATCTTGGGGCCAGCGGGCCGTCTTTCTGGAGCGGAGCTTGTCAGCGACTGCAGAGATCACGGGGCACAGCGCGAACCAGCTCCCGTTCCGGGGCCGCCGAGCGCCGCACATGGTTCTTGTGCTCCTGCTCGTGGCCGCGATGGGCTGCACCGGACCGCACACCCGGGACGAGGAGCGCACCGTGCCGTCCAGAACGATCGAGGAAGTGCTCGCCACTCATGCCGACTCGCTGATGGCGTTGCCCGGCGTGATCGGGACCGCGCTCGGGCGATGCGACGGCGACCTCTGCATCCGCGTGTTCGTGACGGACTCGAGCGAGACCGTGCGCAGTCGCATTCCCGATCAACTCGACGGGTATCCCGTTCGCGTCGAGGTCACGGGACCGTTCCGTCCCCGGCGGGACTCTGCGTGAAGGAGATCCACTGCACTATCTCCCGTGACTGAGGATTCCAGACGACGACAACGATAAAAGGGCGCCCCCAAAGGGACGCCCTTTCATTTCCTGCGGTCGCGGCGCCGTTACATCTCTCCGCGCTGACTCGACGGTGGCGTCATGCCCTTCATGCGCATGTAGGTGACCAGGTTGCCGTAGTGCTCGGCGTCGTGCATCGCGTTGAAGTTGAGCACCCAGAGCTTGCTCCCCTCGCGCCCGAAGAACGTGACGCTCTCCATCGCATTCTCCTCGGGGATCTGATACGCCTTGTCGCAGTAGGCAAACGCCGCCTTGATGCCTTTGACCAACTCGGCCTTGGCGGTCACTTCCTCGAGGTTGGGCATGCTGGGGGCGGCCTCGCCGAGCGCGGCCGAACAGAACATGTAGCTCGCGTTGGCCACGTGGCCGAGGACCTGGCCGAAGCTCCGCACGTCGGCGCTCGGCTTGAAGCCATAGTGCTCCTGGGGCATCTGGTCGGCGGAGGCGATCAGCCAGCCCTTGAACTGGTCGTACAGCGGCTGGATGGACGCCATGCCCACGCCGTGCTCATGGGTCATCTCGGCGTGCTCCATCTTGTCGTGCTGCATTTCCTCCTGGGCCATCGCCGTGACGGGCAGGGCCGCCAACACGAGGAGGGTGGGGATCAACAAGCGCTTCTGCATGGGGAGGGCTCCTGGTTGAGACGAATGTCGATTGATTCTGACGGCTCCGCAGCATGATCGCAAGGGAGTACCGTTTGGAGTAGCGGTACCCGCGGCCCGCGCTCCGGTTCCACAAGTCCCGCAACTAGTCCTCCGTAGGGTACTTATGGCCGGCCCAGCGCCTCGCGGATGGGCCGAAAGTCGGGTTCCAGCCGGTCGGAGTCGCCCACCGAACGCAGCGCTACGGGATCGGCTGTACCGGGAACCGGAGAGCGACGAGAGACCCGACCTCGGCGTCCGCAGCCCAGCCGATCTGTTCTGACCCGGCGGCAAGAGGGTCTGGCCACCGGAATCCTCAACGCGCATACTATGCTGCGTGACCCGCCGCAGCCCATCGCGCACCTTGTACTTGGGTAGCTCGGGCAAGCCAGTGCTGTTGGGGAGTTTCGATGTCGGTTACCGTGGACCGAGCGCGGCTACACTGCGGGGCGACGGGTCCGATAATGAGCTACATACTTCATCGAATATGAGTTAGGCGACATCATGGTGCTCGACATCCGTTTCAACACCCGACCCTGGAGCCAGATGACGTGTTCAACGTGCACAGATTTATGAAACGGAGGTCAGGGTTATGAGAATGCGTACTGTCATCCTCGCCACATTGCTCGCCCTCGTATGCATGTTGGCCCCCGAGACCACATGGGCTCAAGTGGAGTTTCGGAGCGACTACTTCCTGACGAGTGACTTCGTCAAGCTGCACTACCTTGAAGCTGGATCGGGGCCAACGATCGTGTTCGTGCCTGGCTTTACCGCGCCCGCCGAGATCTGGGAGCCGCAGCTGGCTCACTTCGCGGCCACCCATCGGGTGATAGCCTTGGACCCGCGCTCGCAGGGCCGCTCCGAGAAAACGACAGAAGGGCACCACCTCGTCCGTCGCGGGAAGGACATCGGAGAGCTGATCGAGCACCTGGGCGCGGCGCCCGTCGTGGTCGTGGGCTGGTCGCTCGGCGTGTTTGAGACCCTGACCTATGCGCGGGAGTTCGGGACGGATCTGGTCCGTGGCGTCGTACTCGTGGACATGTTTCTTGGAGTGGACGAGGAGCTGGGTGAACCGCATCCGGCTGAGCCAGGATGGAGGCCCTGGATCGCTGGCTTGCAGCTAGACCGGCGAAACTGGACCCGCGAGTGGTTGCGCGGCTTCTATCGCAGCGAGCAGTCGGACGAGTACTTCGATACCATGACCCAAGCAGTGTTGGCGACGCCAACGAACACAGCCGTCACGCTGCTCTCCAACCTGTTGCTGATGGAAGAGAGAGACTTGCGCCCCGTCGTGGACGAGCTGGACCGGCCAGTGCTGTTCGTAGCTTCCTCCCAGCCGTGGGCCGTCGCCGAGGCCGAAATGGTCCGCGAACGCTGGCCCGCAATACGCGTGGAGGTTTTCGAGAACACCGGACACGCACTCTTCGTGGACAAACCCGAACGGTTCAACCGAGTGCTCGAAGAGTTTCTGGCGACGTTGCCGAAGCAATGAGTGCGAGTTTTCCAACGCTATGGGGAAATGTCGCCTAACATGGCGTTGCACCTGCCGGGGGAACCTCCCTCACTTTGGTAGACACTTTCACCTAACCAGGGGAGGTGTCGAGATGGCACGCGCCGGGCCACGGAAGATCCGCGAGTACAGTCTCGAGTTCAAAGTGACGGCGGTGCGGTT
>JAOTVV010000063.1 GCA_029863245.1 Gemmatimonadota bacterium | reverse complement strand
TGAACGGCTTAAACGGATTGTTGACGACCGAGGACGGATGTTCCGACACTTCTTCCGGCACCAGTGTAAAGCATCACCCTAGAACAAAGTGTCAAGGATCAACCCGGCCGTTCAGAGGGCGCCGTGATGGTCGTTCCAGCAGATGGGGGCGCCCCGGTCCAGCTTGCGAGTGGCCCTTGGATGTACGGCGGACCCAAATGGTCGCCGAGCGGGGTGGAGATTGCGTTCTCTTCGAGCCGGGCCGGAAGGCTCGAGGTTTGGCTGGTGTCGCGTGAGGCCATTGGCGGCTCCTGGGGCGAAGCGACGCAGTTGACCGACTTTGGATGCGTTCCCGCCGATTGGGCACCGGACGGCAGCGGTGTGTTGTGTGATGCGGGTGAGGAGATGGTGCTGGTGTCGCGGGATGGAGACGTCCTGTGGCGCTACGATCCCTCGACAGCCGGGCTCCAGGGATTGAGCAGCCCTCAGTTCTCCTGGGACGGCTCGATGATCTATGTCTATGGAACCCATGAGGACGGTTCTGGAGGGATTTGGGCCGTTCCACCGCGGGGCGGGGAGCCAAATCTCGTGGTGGCGTATGACGATGCCGAGATCGAAGGCATGGATTTCTTATCTGTAGGGCCCGACCATCTCTATGTCACGGTGGGTGAGTACGAGAGTGACATCTGGGTGATGGATCTGGAGTGGTGAGGGGAGGGTGGCTGAGGGCGAAGGGCTAGTCGCCGACGAGGTGCGGCAGCACAACAACCCGAGCGTCTCGCGGCGTTCGGGGCCTTTGCGTGCCTAACCGCCCAACCGCCTAACCGCCTAACCGCCTAGCTCAACCGCCTAACCGCTCAACCGCCTAACCGTGAAACCGCCTAACCGTAAAACCGCCTGTCTCAACCGAATCCCGACTACATTTGTCCTTGTAGGTCTGGGTGTCCAATCCCATTGTGGGCTTCAGCAGTCCACACTCTCCGGCACTGGCATTCGAACGTCTGGAATCAGCGATCGGTCTCTCCTCCCGAGGCGAAGAGGTGGAGGAACCCATGAAGACACCACCATTGCTCTTGCTCTCGTTTGTGACGGTCTTCTCCGCCGGTCCGAGCCATGCCCAGGGCCGGCTCGACCGGGAACCTCCAGCGTGGGGAGAGATTCCGCCGGAGCATCTGGAGATGAACCTGTATGCCCCGGACAGCAGTGCGGCGGCCGTGATCCTAGCGGACTTCGGTCGCGTGTCCTTCGACGACGACCTCGACATGGTCTTCGAACGGCACACCCGGGTCAAGATTCTCACGGAAGCCGGCTACGAGTGGGCCACCGTCACCATCCCCTACCACGCCGAAGACCGGACACAGCGGGTGACGGACATCCAAGGGCACACGTACTGGGCGGTCGACGGCAACGGTGTCGAGATCCACAAGATGAACGGGGAATCGATCTTTGACGAAGATGTCGAGGGCGAGTGGAAGCAGATCCGGTTCACGCTGCCGGCACTGCAACCGGGCGCGGTCATCGAGTATCGCTACAAGGTCGTGTCGACCAATCCAGTGCTTATTCCGGATTGGGCGTTTCAGACGAGCGAACCGGTTCTGTGGAGCGAGTTCCGCACCGACATACCGGATATCTTCCGCTACGTCTCGGCCTATCAGGGCCAGATCGAACTGGACGTGGCCGAGCAGGAACCGTACTCCAAGATGATGCGCTGGACGGTCGAGCTGCCGAACATCCACGGTGTCAATCGTACCCAACGGATTGCCCGCGCCTCGACCGAAGTTCGCGGCGTGAAATCCCGATGGGTGATGCGGAACGTACCGGCCCTGCGTCGGGAACCCTACATGACCACCCCGGAGGATTTCCGGGCCAAGATCCGTTTCGAGCTCGCCGAATTCGGCCGGCCGTCGACTCAGACGGTTCAGATCACCAGCGCCAGCGGTACGGTCAATGTCCCGACGACGATGTTGCCAGTGAAGCGGGTGATGACGAGTTGGGAGCAATTGGCCGAGGAGTTGATGAAGTCGCGGGACTTCGGCAAGCAGATCGGTGATCATCGCGCGGTGCGGGATCAAGCGCGGGTGGTCGTCGCGAACACGGACGATCCGCTTCAAATGATGGAGGCCATCTACGACTACGTGCGCGCGACGATGGTCTGGACCGGCCGGCGCGGTGTCTTGCTTGACCGGGATCTCGACGAGGCCTTGAGAGCGCGCAGCGGGAACGGCCCCGAGATCGCTCTGCTCTTGGTGTCGATGCTGCGCGAGGCGGGGCTCGAGGCCCACCCGGTGATCATCAGCACGCGCAGCCACGGGCAGGTCTTGTCAGTCTATCCGTTGCTGTCGCAGTTCAATGACGTGCTGGCATTCGTCCAGATCGACAGCGTGGACTACGTGCTCGACGCGACGGATCCAAAGCGTCCGTACACCTTGCTGCCCGATGAGGCACTCAACGGTGTGGGCTTTCTGGTTCGGTATCCCGACCCTGGCTGGGTGACGATCACGCCAGCCGAACACTACTGGCATGAGCGATCTCTCGATGGGACACTCGACGCTGCGGGCCAGTTGACCGGTACGGTCCGGGTAACCGAAGGCGGCTACAGCGCACTCGAGAGCCGCCGCGCGCTCGAAGAGGCGGAGACCCCCGCAGTATTCGTCCAGCAAGTCTTACTCGATGACGTCGATGGGGCGCTGGTCGACTCGTGTACGGTTGTGAACGAAGCGGCGGGCACCGACACGTTCAGTCTGACAGCTTTCTTCTCGGCGCCCGGCTACGCGCAGGTCGCCGGCGACTTCATCTACTTCAACCCGACGCCGCTCGGGCGTCTCGGTGAGAACCCGCTGCGTCTGCCGGAGCGGGCGTTCCCGGTCGATCTGATCTACCCCAGACGCCTGCACTACAAGGTTGTGCTCACGTTGCCGGAAGGCTATGCCCTTCAGGAAGCACCCCGGAATGTCCGGATTCGGTTACCGGACGACGGGGCGCTGTACCAGCGATTGCTGGACGTGCAGGATCGCCTGCTGATGGCGCAGATCCAGATCGTGATTAGCCAGACAGTCTTTGAGCCGGAACACTACGGATTCATCCGCGAGTTCTTCGAGCAGGTCGTTGCCACCGAGGCGGAACAAGTGGTGCTCAAACGCGTCACCGAGCCTGAGCCATAGGATGGACTGACCGGTGGTCCGATGAAACGACGCTTCCGCGGACCAGGCGCCTGGGTGCTCCTCCTGGCGGTTGCCAGCCCGGCAACGGCCCAAGATTTCCCCGCGGGTTTCGACGAGACGTTTGCGGTATCCTCGCTCGACCCTGATCTGTCGCACGGGGCTGACGCGGTGGTGCGTCTGGATCTCCTCCGCTTCGATGTGCACGATCCGGGACGAGCGACGCAGACCGTCCGCCGCGTGGTGACGGTCCTGAGTCCTGAGGGCCGCGACCAGAGTGAGCTCGTCGTCCCCTACGGTCGATTACGGCGCCTGAAGAAGCTCACCGGTCGGATTTTCGATGCCGAGGGCACGGTGGTTCGGAGGCTCGAGAAGGATGACCAGGAGGATCGTAGCGCCATCTCCGGCTCGACACTGTACGAGGAGGAGCGGGTGCGCCTGGCCAGGCTCTATCACGACGCCTACCCCTACACGGTGGAGTTTGCGTACGAGATTCAGCACGACGGGCTGATCAACTGGCCCACGTGGTACCCGCAGGAAGAGGGGATGCCCGTCGTCTTCGCCCGCTTCGATCTGACCACACCGTTGGGCGTCGACGCCCGCTACGTCGTCCAGGGCGCGCCACTCGAGCCCGAGATCGTGCACGACAAGAGGCAGACGACCCTGCGCTGGCAAGTCAGTGAGCAGCCGGCCCTCGTCATAGAGCCGTTCGGACCGGCGTGGCAGGACCAGGTCATTGCGGTGCGCACTGCCCCAGCGACGTTTGAAATAGAGGGAACGCGGGGCGACATGCGTTCGTGGCAGAGCTTTGGACGATGGTACCACCGATTGAACGAAGGCCGTGCCGCACTCCCGGCGGTAGCAAAGCGGGACGTACTCCTGCTCACGGCTGGCGCCTCCGGCGCGAGGGAGAAGGTTCAGCGGCTCTACACCTACATGCAAGAGCGAACGCGCTACGTCAGCGTCCAACTCGGCCTTGGTGGGTGGCAGGCCTTCAACGCGGCCTACGTCCACGAACGCGGGTACGGGGACTGCAAAGCCCTCACCAACTACATGCAGGCGCTCCTGGACGAAGCCGGTATCGCATCCTTCCCGGCGCTCATCCGTGCAGGGAGCCGCGCCCCACGTGTCCTCCCCGACTTTCCCGGCAACCAGTTCAATCACGTCATCCTCTACGTCGATCTGGGCGACGGCGACGGCGTCTGGTTGGAGAGCACCGACCAGACGGCCCCGTTCGGGCACCTCGGGGCTTTCACCGAGGATCGCTACGCACTGCTGGCCAAGCCCGGAGGCGGCGAACTGGTCCGCACGCCTCGGAGCCATGCCGCGCAGAACCAGCGAGTACTGCAGGCTCGCGTGCGCCTTACCCCGTCGGGGGATGCCGCGGCGGAGATACAGACGCACCACACCGGGAATGAGCAGGATGAGATACGCCAGCGCGTTGCCACCCGCTCCGGCCGCGAACGTGAACGATGGCTGTACGAGTACATCGACCTGCCCAGCTTCGAGATCGTCGACGCTGACTTCTCTGCAGCTGAGAAGCGGTCGCTGTCGGTGGCACTGTCCTTGACGCTGACGCTACCACGCTATGCCGCGCGGACGGGGAAGCGGCTCTTCCTCCCGCTCAATCTGCTGCACCGCTGGACGTACGTTCCGCCGGCTGAGGAGCGTCGCACCAACGCCGTCGAGATCTTCCCCTACGCTTTTACACATGCGGACACGATCGTGTACGAGGTGCCGGCGGGTTTCGCCGTCGAGGCCGTGCCGGACCCGATCGAGGTTGAGACACCGTTCCTGCGCTACGCCGCAAGGGTAGAAGTGGGGCCAGAAGGAACGCTGGCCTACTATCGGTGGGTGGAGGTAACCGACGTCAGCATCCCAGCCGAATCCTACGACAGGTTCCGAGATTCCATGCGTCAGATCGCTCAGGCAGATCGCGCTCAGGCCGTGCTCGTCGCGCCGCCCTCGCCTGACGCGGAGCGCGCACCTCTGTTTGGCCCGTCTCCCTGACCGGTCTCGCCGCGCGACACACCAGGAGTGCGGTCATGATCGCCCAGTCCACCCGGCCGTCCGCCACCGCCATGCTCGCCGCGATCGCCCTCGCGGCGTCGCCACTCGTGCTCCACGCGCAGCGCCCTGCGGAGGCGACGACCAGCCGGCACGCGGCGCTCGAGGCGCGGCTCGCCGACCTGCTGACGGAAAGTCGCGCGCCCGGTATCGCGGTCGGCATCGTGTGGGATGATGGCACCACGCTCAGCCTCGCCGCGGGCATGGCCGACACGATTCGTGCTATTCCCATGACATCGGCCAGCCGGCTCTTACAGGGCAGCGTCGGCAAGACGTACGTCGCGGCCGTCGCCATGCAACTCGTCCACGCCGGCGCGCTGGACCTCGATGCCAAGGTGGCCGAGTACCTTGGCGCGGCGCCATGGTTGGCGCGGCTGCCCAACGGCCACCAGGTCACGGTCCGCCAGCTGATGAACCACACGAGCGGCATCGTGCGCTACGAGTTCGACGACCGGTTTATCGCGGACCTCCTGGCGTCACCGGACAGGGTATGGCGGCCGGAGGAGTTGCTGGCGTACCTGTTCGATACCGAGGCCCCGTTCGCGCCCGGGGAAGGATGGGAGTACTCGGACACGAACTACATCCTGCTTGGCATGATCATCGAGCGGCTGACCGGAACGTCGTACTACGAGGCGCTGCGTCAGCGGATCCTGGTCCCGCTGCACCTCGAGAATACCGTGCCGTCGAACACTCGGCGCATACCGGGTCTCGTGCAGGGCTACGCCGGCGTGGAAAACCCGTTCGGCCTTCCGGAGGCCGTCATCGTGGACGGCACGTTCGCGATCAACCCACAATTCGAGTGGACCGGCGGCGGAATCGCGTCCACCGCCGGGGACCTCGCCACCTGGACGAAGGCGCTCTACGAGGGACGCGCCTTCGATGCGTCGCTGGTGCCGGTGATGCTCGACGCCGTCCCCGCGCGGTTGGGACCAAACACGCGATACGGGCTCGGGGTGATCGTGTCGGAGACTCCCCTGGGGCCGAGTTGGGGACATAGCGGCTTCTTTCCTGGATACCTCGCCGAGATGTCCTATTTCCCCGAGTCTGGCCTCGCGATCGCGGTCCAGGTCAATTCGAGCGACGTTCGTGCCCTGGGCCTAGG
>JAOTVV010000062.1 GCA_029863245.1 Gemmatimonadota bacterium | reverse complement strand
CTCGGCGTGCTGCAGACACAGGCCGCCGCACTGCCGGGCGCCTACGACTGGGGCATCCAGGTGAAGATCCAGGAAGTGGCGGCGCGGGCCTGGATCGCGTACGGCGAGGGTCGCACCGACGAGGCGGTCAAGTTGATGAAGGACGCCGCCGCCCTCGAGGCCACGACCCAGAAGAACCCAGTCACCCCAGGTGAGGTGCTGCCGGCCGGCGAGCTGCTCGGCGACATGCTGATCGACCTGAAGCGATACGACGAAGCCCTCGCCGCGTACCGTTCGGCGCTCGAGCGATCACCCAACCGACTCAACAGTCTCTACGGCGCCGGCCGCGCCGCGGAGCTTGCAGCGGACAAGCAAACCGCGACTGACTACTACCGGCAGTTGGTGGCCGTGGCGCCGGCTTCCGCCGGGACGCACCCTCGGCTGGATCATGCCGGGAAGTTCCTGAACAAGAGCTAGCGCTCGGCGCGGAATCCGGTGGTGCGCCTGGCCAGGCGGTGGTCGGGTGTGGGAGGTGAACGAATGAGAGTACTCACGCTCACGCTGCTCGGCGGGCTGCTTGGATGCATGCGAGCCGGCGCAGACGGCCGTGCCTCGGATCCGTGCGAGTCCTTCTACGTAGCCCTGGAGGCCGTGCCACACGACTCGTTGGTGCGCCGTGCGGGCGAGTTCGAGTCGCTCTGGGACCGCAAGACGTACCGTGGCTGCGAGATCCGATTCGTGGCGCACGATTCCCTCACGGCGGGACACCAGGTTCCGGACTTCGATGCCCTCGAAGGCTCCGAGATGTACCGGCTCGGGTGGCGGATGACCGACGGCATCGGGGCCGACGGTCCGGGCTCGGGCATCTTCGGTATCGAGCGGAACTCGGTGCAGTGCGTCGTGCGCTGGGAGCAACCGGCGTATATCGACGACGACGGGGAGTTCGTGCAGAGTGACACGCTGAGTATGACGGTCCAATGCCGGGAGCTGCCGAGTGATCCGTAGCGTCCTGGCAACCGGAGTGATTGAGCCTCTCGCACGGAGTCCGACATGTTCGACATCGATCGTGGTTATGCCGTCGGGTGGGGCACCCTTGCCCTGCTCAATGCCGGTCTCGCCCAGGCGAAGGGGCACAGCCGGCTGATCTGGTTCTTGCTTTCCCTGCTTCTGGGACCGATCGCCACCTTCATTCTGGTCGTGTTCATGGACATGAAGTCTCCGCCGTCCAGCGCCTCGGTCTGAGCAGATCCCGAGTATGACTCTCCGCCACTAGGAGAACGCCACCAGCCAAACCACCCGAGTGCTCGCGCTCGCCCTGGCTGCCGCCTTCGCCGGCTGTGCTCCCTCGAGCGAACGGCAACTCGAGGAGAACAAAGCGATCGTAGAGCAATTCACCGAGGTCCTCAATGCTGCGGATTTCGACGCCCTCGATGAGCTGGTGACAGAGGATTTCCGCCGGCACAGCCAAGCCACCGGCGAAGTTCAGGTGAACTCTCGCGAGGAGTTCAAGGAATTGCAGCGATCCTTCTTGACGGGCATGCCGGATCAGCGCGTGACGATCCAGATGATGATTGCCGAGGGAGACAAGGTGGCCGGCCTCGCGACGTATTCCGGCACGCAGACGGGCCCCATGGGCGAGTTCCCCATAACCGGGAAGGCCGCGGAAAGCACGTTCCTCAGCATTTTCCGCTTCGAAAACGGGAAGATCGCCGAGCTGTGGGTCGAGTGGGACAACCTGGCGATGCTCAGCCAGCTCGGTCTCTTTCCGCCGCCATGTCCGACGGCTGGTGGATGATCGCGCCGAGAAGACCCGAGAGAAGGTGGTACCATGCACGCTCGGAGGGACCGGGCCTTGTAAGCGAAGGCAATTGAGGTCGGGGCTTTCCGAGCCGTTCCCCTCAAGCCGGCTCAGACATGCCGGGTGTGCGGCGCACCGCCTGGATCGAGGGGTGCCGAGTCATCCTCAGGCGCGCTTGCCGGCTTCGTGCCGGTCAGCAGATAATCGATGACCTCGGCGGCAGTGTACCGGGAGCGACCGCCGAGGAACTCAGCGATCTGGGTTAGATCGTCGCCGCTCGTGAGGATCAGTGGCTCGACCGCGCCGTCGGCGCGGGCCTGCGGATGCCCGGTGGCGGCGAGCAGTGCGTTGCAGAGGCATTGCCGTCCCACGGTGTCCTCCAACTGGCCACCCTTCTTGACGTACAGCTCCTCCGGCTCGGCGGCGCACCGGTAACCGATTCGCCCGTCGCTCGTCCGATACGCCATGCGCAGGTGCCCGATGTCACAGACGCGGTGCCGCTGCACGCCGTGCGCAGGATGCGCTGGCCACTCCACCACCTTGAAGGGATAGCCCGTTGGAGATGCGCGCGGGTCAGTCCGCACCTGCACCTCTCCGCGCGCTGCGTGTGCCAACACCGAGCGCTTGACGTCCTCGGGGAACCCGGATTCGTCGCAGTAGGCGAAGAGCGTGCCGACCTGCACGCCCGCCGCGCCCGCCGCCCGTGCCTCACGCAGCCGTTCGGGATGTCCCGCACCGCCGGCGATCCAGAACGGTACGTTCAGCTCGCCAATCGTGGCGAGGTCCACCTTGTCCCGGTCGCCGTACGCCGGCTCGCCTTCGGTGTTGAACTGCGGCGGACCGCGCGGCGGCGCGTTGTGCCCACCGGCGGTCGGACCCTCGATCACGAGGCCATCTACCCTCCCCGTCGCCTTGCGCACGAGGAGCTTTGCAAGCGAGTTGCTCGACACGATCGGCAGGAACTGCGGGCGGGTGAGCGTCGGCGCCGCCCCGTCGTCCCAGTACGCGCGGGGGTCGAACGTGACCGGGACGTCGGCGCCGCCCTCGACCTCGAGGCGCAGGCTGGCCAGCTCGTGGTCGGCGAGGAGATCGAGCGCCCCGGGAATCTCTCGCGGGATCCCGGCTCCCATCAGCACGCAGCTCACGCCCGCCAGCATCGCGCCGTAGAGCGTGGGAAGCGTGGGAATCAAGATCTTGGTAAGCAGGTTGATGCCGACGGCGCCGTCATGACCCTCCCGGGCGAGCCACACCTCGACGAAGGAGGCGAGCATCGTGAGCTCGTGCCGCACGGCGCTCACGACTTGCCTGGGGAGCGGCACCAGCCGGTACGGCTCGTCGGGTGCCTTCCCTCCGGGCACGAAGAAGCGTCGCAGCGCGGTGTCCACCGTGCGTCGGAGCGGGAAGTGCTCCATCGCCCGCCGCACGTGGCCACCCGGATCCCCGTCCTGAAGCCGCCGCACGAAAAGAGTCTCGATGCCCGTGCCGGAGACGACGCCCAACTGACCGCACTTGGCGACGGCACGTGCGAGTCGCCAGCCGGAAACGGCGACACCCATGCCACCCTGGATGATCTGCGGGTGAGTGGACGCTGTGTGCATGTTGTGGCGCCTCTCGTGAGCGGGGGAGGGTCACGTCGGATCCGCCCGGCACTACTCGTATGAATATAAAACGGTGCCAAGGATGGCACGGCAAGCGGCGGTGAATACCTCGGCCGGACGCCGGTGGCCTGAACGGCAGCGGCTGAGGCGTGTTCCGGGGCAAATCGGGTCGGGTCTTCTCAGCTCGGGGCTGGCGCGGGAGGGGACAGGACCCCCATATGGAGTCGCGGGCCACGTCGCCCACAACTGAAGCCCGCGCAGCTTGCAGGGGAGGGCTGACCATATGACGACAGTAGAGATTATTCCCATCGCCCTCGGATTCGACACGTGCTACGTCCTCAAAGCCGGCGGCGTGATCGCCATCGATGCCGGTGCGCCTCACAAAGGAAAGAGCTTCGTCCGCGGCCTCGAGCGGGCCGGGATCCAACCCGAGGAAGTGAAGTTGATCGTGCTCACCCATGGCCACTGGGATCACATCGGCTCAGCGCGCGATCTCAAATCCCTGACGGGTGCCGAACTCGCAATGCATGAACTGGACGTCCCGTGTGTGGAGCAGTCTCTCACGCCACTTCCACCCGGCGTCACCCGATGGGGACAAGTCTTCATCGCCATTCACAAGTTGTTCATGCCGCTGATCCGGGTTCCGTCCACCAACGTCGAGCACGTTCTCGGGAACGACGGCCTGTCGCTCACGGCATTTGGCATTCCGGGTCGAGTGCTTCACACGCCGGGTCATTCCGCGGGCTCGGTCAGCGTTCTGCTGGATGGTGGTGAGGCATTCGTCGGCGATCTCGCCATGAACAAGTTCCCGCTGCGGCTGTCTCCCGGCCTTCCCATTTTCGCCGAGGATTTGTCGACCGTCGTCGAAAGCTGGAAGGTGTTGCTGGCGGAGGGCGCTACCACGATCTATCCTGCCCATGGCAAGCCATTCCCGGTGGAGGTCATCCGTCGGGCCATTGGCGTTTACCACGCGTAGGAACCAGGGGCCTACATGACCCAGGCGGCACCGAGACCTTACGTGTGGCACCACGACAATCCCCAGGTGACCGATGAATTCACGACGCGGTGAAAAGCTCGGCTGGACGCTGGGATGGTGCGGAGGGTTCGTGTGGGTGGTGATCCTCGCGATCGTCGCCTGGGTGCAGGGCAAGACCCTGCATGCGGCGGTGGGACTCGCGATCGCCGCCGCCGCCGTGGCCTCGATCGTCGGCTTCGCGCCGTGGCGCCACCCGCAGGCGAGCTATCGCAGCCTCTTGATCCCGATCTACCTCCTGTTCTTCGGGGCGGTGGCGTGGGGTGTTTGGGCGCTCGGGAGTGCTCGACAGATGGGCATCACGGGCTGGTGGTCCGCGTTTCTGCTGTTGCCCCTCATGTTGCCGCTGTGGGTGGTCGGCGCGAAGCGCTGGCAGGACGGTGAGCAGTAGCGAAACCTTGCGGACACACGGTCGCAACTGATGCAGATTCGTCAGAGGATTTCGTTGCCACAGTTCGCTCGTCTGATCATTCTCCCCGTCCTGTTCGCGGGCTGTCACCGGGCCTCAGTACCCGCCCCAAGTCCAGAGATCTTGGAGGCGGTAGCCGCCTGCCCCGCTCCATCGATCGACACGCGGGGCTGGCAGATCGTCGTCGATTCCACTGGTGTTCGCTATCGCCTTCCTGCCGAGTTCGTCGAGCGACCATCCAGCAGCCCGTCGTGGCGCCGCTGGGACCTCGCGGGAGATTTCCAGCAGTCGGTGGAGATCGGCGTCATCGAATCGCCAGACTATTGGATCTCGCTCCGGCGAGCGCCGTCGCCGGGGATGCACGAGATGAGCGAGTGCATCGACTCGATTCCCGGGCGGCAGGTCCTGGTACAGGCGTGGCGGATGGAGGGTGGCGCGTTTCGGCGTGGCAGACGCTTGGACAAGTACGAGGTGTTCGCTCTGACACCGATGGAGCCGGGTCGAACCGTTCTTCTCACGGGCGGTGGATCCGACCGACAGACCCAGGCCCTGCTCCTCGCCATCGTGCGCACGATCCGCGTCCCGTCGCCCTAACCATCACGACAATCGAGTCCACGTCCGGAGCACTCGCTTACAGGACGCCCTCGCCTTGCCGACCCGCGCCGAGTGACCCACTTTGGGGCAGATCGCACGACCGCGAACAACCATGGTGCTGCCGTGACCACTCTGCTTCTCGCTTTGCGCGCCGCCCTCTACATGAGCGGATTCGTGTTTCTGTGGGGCTGGCTCGCCGTGACCCTGCGCCCCTGGGACCCAGCACTGGGTGGTCCGCTCCCAGCGTGGCCGCAAGTTGCGGGAGCCGTCGTGGCAGTGGGTGGCGCCGCGCTCGCCTTGGTGTGCGGTGGCTACTTCGTGGCCCGTGGTCGCGGCACCCCCGCCCCGTTCGACGCGCCGCGCGAGTTCGTGGCGACGGGGCCGTACCGATGGGTGCGGAATCCGATGTACGTGGGTGGTCTCGCCCTCCTCGCAGGCGCCGCCCTCTGGCTCCGCTCACCCGCGATGCTGTTGCTCGCGGCGGCCGCGGGCGTCCTGGTGCACCTGTTCGTGTTGTTCTATGAGGAGCCCACGCTGCGCCGCCTGTTCGGCACCACGTACGAGGCGTACACCCGCCGGGTGCACCGCTGGCTGCCGCGACCGCCCCGTGACACCGCCGCTGGAGGGGGTTGAGGCGATTCCATGGGTCGACTCGGCGCCGCACTCTACGATCGATTCACCGAGCCATCCGAGGCCGCATGCCTCCGGCAGTGGCGGGCCGACCTGCTGCGTGACCTGACGGGCGCCGTGCTCGAGGTCGGTGCGGGTACGGGAGCCAACGCCCCTTTCTACCCGCGCACCGTGGGCCGACTTGTCCTGTCCGAACCCGATCCCCACATGCGTCGCAAGCTCGGCGAGCGCGTCGTCGCGCTCGAATGGGACAGCGCCGAAGTGCTCGATGCGTCACTCGATGGACTCCCCTTCCCCACCTACAGTTTCGACGCGACGGTTGCGACGCTGGTACTCTGCTCCGTTCCTCGGCTCGGCACCGCCCTCGCGGAGATCTACCGCGTCCTCAAACCGGGAGGCCACTTCGTGTTCCTCGAGCACGTGGCGGCCGAGAACCGTCCGCGCCGTCTGCGATGGCAGCGCCGAGTGGAGCCGTTCTGGAAGATCATGTCCGGCGGTTGCCACCTCACCCGCCGCACCGCCGACGCCATCGTGGCC
>JAOTVV010000039.1 GCA_029863245.1 Gemmatimonadota bacterium | reverse complement strand
GAGTTGTCTGAGTGGTTCATATGCTGGATTCTGCGCGTCCGCACGCCCGGCCAGGCCCGAGAGCAGGATCGCCGTTATGAGCGACGGGACATGGCGCATTGGTGCCTCCGGTACAGCGGCCTAACGGTCAGCGCTTGAGCTGCGGGCGTTGTGCCCGCCATACCTGATCATCATTTCCTCTGTTCGGCAGCGGCGCCAGCCTTTTCGGGATACCGATTCCCCGAGCGCCCGGCAGCTCGAAGCGCTTGTTAGCCGGCAGCCCTAGAGGAGCCTCTTGAACTCCTCAATCGAGAGCCCAGCATCGCGAACGATTCCGCCCATCGTGAAGGCATTGACAGGGTTTGCCCGAGGAATCGTCAGAATGTGTTTGCCGTCCGTCATGACAATGTGTTTGCCTTCGCGGGCGACGCGGAAGCCGGCCTTCTCCAGTGCGCGCACGGCGTCGCGGTGGTTGATACCGGGGAGTTTGGGCACCTACACGGCGACGTCGATCTCGCGGACCTCGGCTCCTCCCAGGAGTTCGTCGACCACCTGGAGGTACTCGCGGATGGCGTCGCGGATGTTGGCAAGCGCCTCGGCCTCAGTGGAGCCTTGTGACCAACAACCGGGGAGGCCTGGCACGGAGGCCGCGTAGCCTTCTTCGGAGGGGAATAGCGCGATTTTGTACTTCATAGGGCACCCCCTGGGATTCCCGAATTATACCGGAATTGTGAGCTGCCGGCTAACTCATATTCGACTGAACTGTGTAGCTCATTATCAAACCCCTCGCCCGCAGTGTAGCCGACCACGCACCTCGGCATCTGACTGCGAATCTCCCCAACAGCTCACTGGTTCACCCGACCTCCCCACGAACCGCGTGCGCGATGGGCTGCGCGGGCCGCTCGGTCTAACATGCAACCCCGCAATCCGGGCGGCCAGATCCCACAGGCATGGTCGCGACCGTTGAGCCCGCCACGGGCCCAACCCCGCGCCACCAAGTAATACGGATATGTCCGCAAAGGCCGAGCCCGCACTCGGGGCGTTCCAAGCGGTATGCGTGGAGCTGACCTACCGGGTGCTCGCCGTAAACCGCGCCGGCCAAGGCAACGCCAGCGGTACGGTGACGGCGGTGCTGTAACCGCTTCCTATCGGGCGGCCACGCCCCCGTACGCGATCCCCGCCAAGTGGACCATCTCGCGGTCCCAGGTCGTGAGATCGCGCAGCTCGAACTGGTTCAGATGGGTGTGGCCACAGGCCCGGGCGAGGACGCACATGAGGTGAACGGCCGCGTCGAGGAATCTCGCGAGGCGTTCGGCGGCCGCCTGCACCGGTAGCCGACTGCGGAGATGCGGCTTCTGCGTGGCCACTCCCACCGGGCAGTTGTTCGTGTGGCACGCGCGCATGGCGATGCAGCCGATTGCCTGCATCGCGGCGTTGGAGACGGCGATGCCATTAGCGCCCAGCGCGAGCGCCTTTGCGAAGTCGGCCGGCGTGCGCAGCCCACCAGTGATGATCAACGTGACGTCGCGGGCCTCCCGGGAGTCGAGATGCCGGCGCGCCCGCGCGAGCGCGGGAATCGTCGGGACCGAGATGTTGTCGCGGAAGATGAGCGGCGCGGCGCCCGTGCCGCCTCCGCGACCATCCAGGATGATGTAGTCCACCCCGATGTCGAGCGCGGCATCGATGTCCCGTTCGATGTGCTGCGCCGACAGCTTGAACCCGATCGGAATCCCTGCGGTGCGGTCTCGGACCTCGTCGGCAAAGGCCCGGAAGTGCGCCGGCGTGGTCCAGTCGGGGAATCGAGCGGGCGACACCGCAGGCATTCCCTCTTGGAGTCCGCGCACTGTGGCGATCTTGCCCATCACCTTCTCGCCCGGAAGGTGGCCGCCGGTTCCGGTCTTGGCCGCCTGTCCGCCCTTGAAATGCATCGCCTGCACCCGTCCGAGCTTGTCCATCGAGAACCCGAAGCGCGCCGACGCCACTTCATAGAGGTAACGCTGGTTTTCGGCCTGCTCTTCGGGGAGCATCCCACCCTCGCCGGATGCGATCCCGGTGCCCGCCATCTCCGCGCCGCGTGCCAGAGCGACCTTCGCCTCTTCGGACAGTGCCCCGAAACTCATGTCGGACACGAAAATCGGGATCGTCAGCTCGAGCGGTCGCTTCGCCGCCGGACCGATGATGAGATTGGTCCCGACGGCCACGTCGTCGAGCTGCGGCGGTGTGGCGAGCTGCGCGGTGACGAACTGGATCTGACTCCACGCCGGGAGCTGAGGACCGGGGACACCCATCGCGGCCACCGGACCGTGCGCACCTTCGAGGCCCTTCGCCGCAAGCTGCTGGATCGCTTTGGTGTGCGGCTCCTCGGTCGTCCCGTGAGGATCCTGATACGCACCCTGGTAGGCGTCCCGATCGAACGGCTGGGGATGCTCGTGCTCCCACGCGGTGATCTCGTCGACGTCCACCCACACGCCGCCGTCCTCGATCCACGCCGAGAACTTCTGCAACCGCTCCGCGTTGTGGTAGGAACTGATCCCAGTCCGAAACCCGAAGTCCCACAGGTGCACGCCGCAGACTAGATCCTCACCGCGGATCGACCCATCTGCGAGCAGTGCCCCGCGGTGCAGGCAGCGTCCGTAGAGGACGGAGATCTCGTCGTCGTGCCGGATCACAACGAGATCCACGTTGCCCACCAACGCGTGCGCCGGCGTGCGGTCCTCGAGGTCACTCCAATCGCCAACTTTAACCTTGTTCATTGGTGCTCCATGTGTAGCCCGTTGTGCTCTGCTCTAGATCAGCTCGGGGTCACTGACCACTTCGACGAGTGCCGGCCCGTCGTGAGCGAGCGCGCGGCCAATCGCGGCGCGCAGATCTCGCGCGTCAGTGACCCTGATTCCGACGGCGCCACAGAGATTCGCGTACTCGGCGAAGTTGGGGTTCACGAGCGAGGTCTGCCACACTTCCATCTCGTCGGCCCGCTGCTCCTTCGAGATCTTGCCCAACTCGTCGTTGTTGAGCAACACGTGCGTGATGTTCATTCCGTACTTCACGGCCGTCGTCAGCTCGGCCATGTACTGACCGAACCCGCCGTCTCCCGAGACGCAGACGATGGGCCGATCCGGCGCCGCCGCCCAGGCACCCATCGCCGCCGGATACCCAAACCCGATGGAGCCGAGATAGCCCGACATGAGCACCGACTGCTGCGTGCACTCGAAGTAGCGCCCGAACGAGTAGGTGTTGTTCCCGACGTCGACGGCGATCACGGCGTTCTCCGGCACCAGATCGGTCAGAGCGGCGAACACGGCGGCGGAGTTCACGCCTCGCCCCAGATCGTCGTGGAGTCGACGAACCTTCTCCGCACGCCAGATCTTCCAGCGGTCGGCGATTTCCGACCGTTGGTCGGTGGCGGCCGTCTTGCCAAGCTCCTCCCGCATCCGCCGCGCGGTGACGCCGATGTCACCGAGGACCGGAACGGCCACCGAGTGGAACTTGCCGAGCGCCATGGGATCGAAGTCCACCTGAATGGTCGGGATCTCGGGCGTGATACCGGTATGGTTGGAGAACGAGGCGCCGAACACGACCAGGAGATCGGCCTCGTTCATGAACCAACTGGCGATCGGCGTCCCGCTCCGCCCCAGCACGCCGCATCCAAGAGGGTGGCGATCGGAGATCAGGCCCTTGCCCTTGAACGTCGTGATCACCGGAGCGGTGAGCGACTCGGCCAGGGCGGTGACGGCCCCCATGTGAAATCGGGCACCGTGCCCCACGATGATGACGGGACGCTTGGCAGTGCGCAGCCGCTGCATTGCCTCCGCGAACGCGGCATCGGGCGGAGAGATCTCGAGCGACGGCACGCGTCCCTCCGGACCAGAGGGCTTTGCGCCCTCCGTCGCGGAAAGCGTCTGCACCTCATTGGGGAAGATCAGGTGCGCGACGTCGCGCTGCAGTGTGGCATGCTTGAGCGCGAGGGTCATGAGTTCGGCGTGCCGACTGTCGTGCAGTACGGTTTGGCTCCACGCGGCCACGGCGCCGAACGCGGCCGAGAGATCCACCTCCTGAAACGCTCCGGGACCGGGCACCTGGGTGTCGACCTGGCCGGTAAGCGCGAGGATCGGTGCCCGGTCCACCTTCGCATCCCAGAGTCCCGTGAGGAGGTTTGTCGCCCCGGGTCCGGCGATCGAGAAACAGGCTGCCGGCGTCCCGGTCAGCTTGGCATATGCCGACGCCGCGAACGATGCCGCCCCTTCGTGACGGATGCCGATGTAGGTGAGGTTCCCCTGTTCCTCCTGCCGCCGGAACGCGTCGGCAAGCCCGAGATTGGAGTGGCCGACCATTCCGAAGACGTGGGTGACGCCCCAGTTGACCATCGTTTCCACCATGACGTCCGCGACGGTACGCACGTGGGGACGCGACGCCGCCATTCCTACGTAGATCCCATCCTCGCGTACGTCCACCGGGAACGTGTCGACGCCATCTGAAAAGCCACCCGGTGGCTTCCCCGTGCACGGATGGTAGTCCCACCCATGCCACGGGCACCGCAGCCACCCGTTCTCGATCGACCCTTCACCGAGCGGTCCACCCTGGTGTGGGCAGCGGTTGTCCAGGGCACAGTACCGACCTTCAAAGTGGGCCATGGCCACTTGCCGATGCCCTGCCACGACGGACTTGACGCGGTCTTCCGGGAGTTCGTCGAGTCCCAACACCCGATGCCAGGTGACGGAGGTGGAGGCCTTGGCTGCCATCAGCTACTCCTTGGGTCGGTGCGCGGGTGGTGTGTATTGCGCCAAACGACCGAGTGGGGCTGGATGTTCCTGTCGAGGGGCGTTCGTGCGGGCCGTAGAGTCTCTATGCCGATCCCGGTGACGACGGCTGCTACACGTCCCGCTTCGTGGTTCCCGATCCCCGTCTCGCCTTGAGTTCTTCCAGCGCGCCCGTCACGTAGTTTCGGACCATCTCCTTGCGCCAGGCCAGGCCGAAATCGGTGTTGTCCATCGGTTTTGCCGGCCGGTACGCCGCCGCGGCCGCCTCGCGGATGGCGTCGTCTTCGAGCTCGGTCCCGACCACGACGGCAGCCGCTTCGGGGACGAGCTTCGGATAGCTGGCGACACCCCCGAGAGCGATGCGCGCGTCCGCCACGAGGCCGTTGTCCCACCGCACCCACACGGCGACTCCCAGAACCGGAAAGTCGATGGTCCCTCTCCGCCGGAGTTTCCAGTAGGTGGCGTCCCACCCGTTGGCCGGCGGGAGCCGAACCTCAGTGAGGATCTCATCCGGGTGCTTGGTCAAATATCGGATACCGTCATCATTGAAGAACTCCGCTGCTGGAAGCACCCGTTCCGTCTCGGGCCCGACCAGGACGAACTCCGCGCCGAGCGCGACCGCGACGGGCGCGGTATCACTCGAGCTCACTGCCCAGCACCGCGGACTCGACGGCGCGACCCAGCAGATCACCCCGTCCTTCTTCATGCAGAAATCGATTGCCTTCCGCCATTCGTACGTCTGGTTGTAGTAGTTGCAGCGCGTATCGAGGCACAGGTTTCCGCCGAAGGTGCCCATGTTGCGGAGCAGTGGCGAACTGACGAGCTCCGCCGCCCTGGCCAATGCGCCGTAGCGCTTTCGCGTGCGCCGGTGGGTGTGGAGTGCGGTGAGTGTCACCCCAGCGCCCACTGAGAGCGCCGATCCACCGGTGCCGCCGGTGATCCGTCCCAAGGCGCGAATGCCGGACAGCGACACCAGCACCTTCGGCTCTTGATGCCGCCGTTTCATGTTCGGGAGGAGATCCGTCCCACCGGCGATGTACGCCCCGTCCGGCCCGGCGTCGGCCTTCATGCGCAGCGCTTGCCGCAGCGACTTGGGCTGGAGGTAGGTGAACGGCGGCAGGCGGAGCATCAGTGCTGACGCTCCTCGGGAGCGGGCACTGGCGGGGCGGACACGGACGACGACCGCACGCCGCCGGCCCCGACGGCGCCGCTCTCCGCTGCACGACCGTCGCCCCCTTCCCACGGGGGTGGCACGCGAGTCGGCTCAGGCCATGGCACATCGGGGAAGCGCATCGGCCCGAACCGTCCGTCGCGTCCCTTGTCGCAGTCCTTGATCGCCTTCAAGACCTTTTCCGGCGTGATCGGTACCTCGTCAATGCGCACGCCAACTGCGTCGTACACCGCGTTGGCGATGGCCGGTGGGACGGGGAGGAGGGGCCCCTGCCCGACTTCCTTTGCCCCAAACGGTCCCTCGGGGTCCGGGTCCTCGATCAGGTAGGTCACGACGTCGCACATGTCCAGCGTCGTCGGGCTCTTGTAGTCCAGCATGCTGGGGATCTTGTGCACCAGGTTTCGGTTCTCCCGGTACACCATCTCTTCCATGAGCGCCTCACCCAAGCCCATGTACACGCTGCCCTCGACCTGACCCAGGACATTCACCGGATTGATGCTCGTGCCGACATCGTGCGCGATCCAGATTCGCGGCACGACGACGATACCGCTCGTCGGGTCGACCTCTACTTCGGCAATCGCGGCGCTGTACGAGTAGGCTGGCGACGGTCCCACCCCCGCGCCGCGGTACCGGCCTGGGCTTCGGGGAGGAGTGTACGACCCGACAGTGCCGATCGTTCCTTCGGCTGCCTCTGCGGCCTGGACGGCCTCGGCGAACGTCATGCCGACATCGGGGTTCTCGACATCGAACACCTGCCCGTCCGCCAGGCCGACACGTTCGGCGGGGACGTCGAGCTTCGCCGCGGCATGGCGCACGAGGATTTCCCGAGCGCGCTCGGCGGCCTGGAGTGCGGCGTTCCCGCTCATGAGGGTCACGCGACTCGAATAACTGCCGAGATCGACCGGGGTGAGCGCGGTATCGGCCGTCACCACGGCAATGTCTGCCACCGCCACACCCAGGACCTCGGCCACGATGTAGGCGAGGATGGAGTCGGAGCCTTGCCCGATGTCGGTCGAGCCGCAGAAGACGGTGATCCCGCCTCCCCGATCGAGCTTCAGCTGCACACCGGAGTGCGGCATGTGGTTCCAGTAGATTGGCAGACCGGCGCCACTCAAGTAGCTCGAGCACGCAATGCCGATACCCCTACCGTAGGGGAGCTTGCGGAACCGCTCCTTCCATCCTGCGCCATCCACGACCTTGCGAATGCAGGCGCCAAGGCCCATCGAGCCGATGCGCAAGTAGTTCGCGGTGAGCGACTCGGGTGGCTGAAGGTGCGCGAGCCGGAGCTCAGCGGGATCGAGGTCCAGGTCCTCGGCGATCTTGTCCAGGTGCACTTCGAGCGCAAACCGTGGCTGCGGCGTGCCATGGCCGCGCTTCGGGCCACACGGAGGCTTGTTGGTGAACACGCGCGCACCCTGAAACCGGTAACGCTCCACCTGGTAGGTCACGGTCTGAAGGGCGCCCGTGTAGTAGGCGCTGGCCACCCCGTATGAGCCGTACGCCCCACCGTCCAGCAGCGTTCGAAAATGCATGCCTTTGATGCGGCCGGTCCGATCGACGCCCGACTTCACCCACATGAGGGTGGGGTGCCGTCCGCGGTGACAGTAGAACACCTCTTCGCGCGTGAGGGTGATCTTGACCGGCCGCCCGGTGAGCATGGCGAGCTTGGCTGCAACGATCTCGTGGCTGAAGGGATCGCTCTTCCCGCCGAACCCGCCGCCGTTGGGTGTCGCGATCACGCGAATCCGCGACGGCGCAAGCTCGAGGACCCGAGCCAGGGCACGGTGGACATAGTGGGGTGTCTGGGTCGAGCTCCACAGCGTGAGCTTGCCGTCGGCAGACCAGTCCGCCACCGCGGCATGCTGCTCCATGGCAAGGTGCGTGTTGCCGCCGTAAAAGAAGAGATCCTCACGAACGTGGTCCGCTGTTGCCAACGCGTCTTCGACATCGCCGAACTCGAGATCGATCAGCTTGTGGATGTTGCCCGATGGTCCGTACTCGTGAATGCGTGGCTCCTCGGTGTCGAGGGCCTGTTCGGGGGTGCCGATTGGCTCGAGGGGCTCGTATGTGACCTCGATCAAGTCCAGCGCAGTCGTGGCGACGTCCTCGCTCACCGCCGCCACCGCCGCCACCGGATCCCCGATGAACCGGACGCGGTCCGGACACAGCGCATGTTCGTCCTGACTCACCGGAAGGATGCCGAACGGCACGGGGAAATCCGCTCCGGTGAGCACCGCGTGCACGCCATCCAGCGCGCGGGCCTTGGACGTATCGACGCGGAGGATACGGGCGTGAGGTGTGGTGCTGCGGAGCAGTCTGCCGTAGAGCATGCGGGGCAGGGCGATGTCGTCGGCGAACAGGGTACGGCCCGTGACCTTGCTAACCGCATCGACTTTACGCCGCGGGGTGCCCACCACCTGGTGCCGCCCCTTACGGCCGCCCATACAGCGTCTCCTCACTCGGCTCCGCCTCGTCACCTCGCATCTTCGCCGCGGCGAGCTCCACGGCCTCGTAGATCTTCAGATAGCCGGTACAACGGCACAGGTTGCCGGCCAACGCCTCCTTGATCTCGTCGCGAGACGGACGAGCGTTGGCGGCGAGTAGAGCCTTGGAAGCCAACAGGAATCCGGGCGTGCAATACCCGCACTGTGCGGCTCCGAGATCCGCAAACGTCTCCTGGAGCGGATGCAATCGCGGTCCGTCCGCCATGCCCTCCACGGTTCGAACCTCGGCACCGTCGCAGGCGACGCCGAGGACGAGACACGACAGCACCGGACGCCCGTCGAGCAGGACGGTGCATGTGCCGCACTCGCCCAGCTCACAGCCGTGCTTGGTGCCGGTGAGCCCCAGGTCTTCGCGCAGCACCTCGAGCAGTGTCTTATGGGGGGCGAAGGCGACGGTTGTCTGCTCGCCGTTCAGGTCGAGGCGGATCTGCGCCGTCGCGGGGTGATCAGGCCGGCGGCTCGCCAAAAAGGAACGTCTCCGTCTGCGTGGTGAGGAAGTCCCGCGCCCGTGGATCCCGAAGGTCGAGTGCGTAGTGATTGATGACAGCAGTCTGGTGCTGCAGCCATTCTTCCCAGCAGGTCTGGCAGATGGAGTCGTAGATCCGGTCGCCCAAAACGTTGCGGAAAGGTGGCGCAGCGATCCGCTGCCGAGTCTGTCCGCAACGAACGCAGGGTACGTCACTCATGACGGGAATGTAACCTTGCATGGTGACGGGCGCGACCGCACCTTTCGCGCACCCATGCAGCGCTCCACCCGGCGGATCGGGCTGTGTGCCACGTGCAGTCACGCCCACGTCGTCACGCCTCGGCGTGGCTCCGCATTTTGGCGGTGCCGCGCCGCAGAGACAGATGCTCGGCTGCCGAAGTATCCTCGTCTGCCGGTCTTAGCATGTCATGCGTATCGGGTCTCCTCGCAGGAGGCCGACTGCGGAGGTGAAGAATGAGCCGTTGGAACCAAGGGTTGGCCGTGGCCGTGATCGTGACGTCTTGTGGCGTGGCCGGCTGTGCTGGTGAGGCGATGCCGAGCGATGCTCAGGCCCGCGCCCTCCGGCTCTTGAGCGACGTACCCCTCATTGACGGGCATAACGATCTGCCGTGGGAGCTGAGGGCGAACTTCCACTCGTCCTTCGACTCGCTCGACATCGCCACGGCACAGTCGGCCGTCATGACGGATATCCCGCGCCTCCGCACGGGAAAGGTGGGCGCTCAGTTCTGGTCGACCTACACGCCAAGCGATATCGAACAGCCAGCCCGTGCGGGAATGGAGCAGGTGGATCTCGTTCACCGGATGGTGGAGCGGTATCCCGACGTGTTCGAGTGGGCGAGCACGGCCGACGATATCGTGCGCATCCATCGAGCAGGTGAGATCGCGTCCATGGCTGGGCTCGAGGGCGGCCACATGATCGAGAACTCGCTGGCGCTCCTCCGAGCGTTCTACCGCGAGGGGGTGCGGTACATGACCCTCACCCACTCGCGAAACACCGATTGGGCCGACGCGGCAACCGACACGCTGGCGCATGGGGGCCTCACCCCCTTCGGTGAGGAGGTTGTCCGCGAGATGAACCGGGTCGGCA
This sequence comes from Gemmatimonadota bacterium, assembly GCA_029863245.1. GTDB lineage: Bacteria > Gemmatimonadota > Gemmatimonadetes > Gemmatimonadales > GWC2-71-9 > JAOTVV01. The sequence continues at coordinate 16,793 of JAOTVV010000039.1, read as the reverse complement.
TGCTGGTGGACCTGTCTCATGCGTCCGACTCGACCATGTGGGACGTGCTGCGCGTGACCGAGGCGCCGGTGGTGTTGTCGCACACGTCGTCACGCCATTTCACCCCCCACCCACGCAACATCCCCGACGATCTCGCCCAGGCGGTTGCCCAGAACGGCGGCGTGATCATGGTGACCTTCGTGCTCCCCTTCATCTCACAACCAGCCTACGAGTACTATGAGCTGAGTGACTCGGTGACCGAGCGGCTGCGACGCGCGGGGCTCGCCTTGGACGCGTTGAGGGATTCGCTGCGATCCTGGCGCGAGGCCAACCCCATGCCGGTACCCGACGTGGGGGTGGTGGCCGACCATATGGACCATCTGCGTGCCGTGGCCGGCGTGGATCACATTGGCATCGGATCGGATTTCGACGGTATCGGTGTGCCTCCGAACGGGCTCGAGGACGTGGGACAGTTTCCCAACCTCATTGCCGAACTGATCCGCCGTGGATGGAGTGATGAGGACGTGCGGAAGGTCATCGGACTCAATGTGCTACGGATCATGCGCGACGCGGAGCGGGTCGCCGTACGGCTCCAGCAGACGCGTCCGCCGTCGGTCAGTCGCATCGAGGACCTGGACGGTCGCTGACGCCATGATGCGCTCTGCGGCGGCGCTCCTTCTGCTGTGCTGTCTCACATCCTGCATGGATGAGCGCGTCCGGCGGCTTCGGTCGCTCGAACTCTCCCAGGCCGGCGATGCCATCGCCCTCAACATCGCCGCCATCCAGCGCCGTGACGTGGAGGCCTATCTCGCCGGCTATCTCGATTCTCCGGATCTGATCGTCGCGGGTGCGGACTCGCTGCGCCGCGGGTATTTCCTGTTTGCCGAGGCACGGCGCGCGAGTGAGGAGTGGCCGGATGCGCTCACCGCCGGCGAACCCACGCTGGTGTGGATTGCCCCTGGTGTGGTGTGGGGAGCGTTCGAGTTCGCTGCGGTCGCCGGTTCCGACACCGCTCGCGGGTGGTCCGAGCGCCTGGTGGTCAAGACGTCGCAAGGATGGAAGATCGCGGTGACGGGAACCATGCAGCGATGACTCGCGGTCGCAGACTGCCGCCATCGATGCTCGCCCGGCGGGCCGCGCTCATGAGCGTGATCACGTTCGCCCTGATCGCGACAGCGTGCACCCAGGAGAAACAGACGATCCAGCTACCCGGATCGCTCGAGGGCCTTCCCTTCTCGTCCGCCGTGCGTGTCGGCGACATGCTCTATCTCTCGGGCCAGATCGGCGTGTTGCCGGGCACCCGGGATCTCGCGCCGGGAGGCACTGCCGCAGAAACTCGCCAGACGATGGAGAATATCCGTGCGGTCCTGGACCACGCGGGCAGCTCGATGGACCGTGTGGTGAAGTGCACGGTCTTCCTGCTGGACATGGCGGACTACCAGGCGATGAACGAGGTGTACCGGGAGTTCTTCCCTCGTGACCCGCCCGCCCGGTCGGCGCTGGCCGCCAGCGCGCTCGCGCTCGGCGCTCGGGTGGAGATCGAGTGCATGGCCCTCATTGAATAGGATCCCGTCCAAGAACGGCGTGACAGGCATTCCGCCCCGGACTCTGGTTATCTTTCTCGCCACGCCATGAAAGTCGCCCATCACCTCGCTCGGCTCGAGCCAATAGTGCTCCATCCGTTACACGGCATCGATGACGCCAGCTGGCATCGAGCGCCGAGACGCAAGTGGACTATTGCGCAGATCGTGCAACACCTGGCCATCGGGATCGATGCCGTCGGGCGCGGTTTCGTCGACCTGGCCGATGCGTCTGAGTCCTCGCGCATCAGCAAGCCGCACCAGAGTGTGCTACGGCACCTCGTGCTGGGGCTCGGTCAATACCCGGGAGCGCTCCGGGCGATGCCGGACGCGAAACCGGATGACCGTCCGGACGCGGACCTGATCGTCGCGCAGTTTCGAATGGGCGTGGAACAGCTGAGGGAACTGACCGAGACGTGGCCGAGGGAGCGGCAACTCACCCGCTTCATCACCCATGCCGTGTTGGGTGATCTCAACGTGCCCGAGTGGGTTCGCTTCCACTACCTCCACTGCCGACATTACGGCCAGGACATCGGGCGGCGTCTCCGTTGGCTGTCGCGCTAGGCGCTATTCCAACACCGTGACGCCACGCTCGCTGACGGCCGGGGTGAGCGGTTCGGCCGTGTTGCCTGCGGTCGTGAGAGCCTGTGCCATGGCCGTCGCAACCTCCAGGGCCCGCTCGGGAGTGGTCACGGCCACGAGGGCCGACCCGGACCCGGAGATCGTCACGCCATAGGCACCGGCTTCCTTGCCCGCCGCCACACCCTGATCGAACCCCGGAATGAGCTTCTTGCGCAGCGGCACGGCGATCTGGTCGTCCATGCCGTACTCGATGAGGTCGCCTTCGGCGTTCATGAGACCCAGCACTAAGGCTGCAGCGCGGGATGCCTGGCGGATCGTCGCACTGCGCGGTAGGTCCGTCGGAAGGATGGCGCGGGCGGCCTTGGTGTCGATCGGAGTGGCGGGCACCGCCAGCGCCACGGCGAGACCACGGCTGAATGCGAGGCGTGCGGGGCGCGGTGCCGCCAGCACGAAGCCTCCGAACGTTGCGGCGCCGGCGTTGTCGGGGTGCCCTTCCAGCTCTACCGCGGACTGGTAGACCACGTCTCGGTTCACGCTGTTGTCTTCCAGGACCTGACGGAGGGCGAAACCCGCCACGGCCGCCGCCGCAGATGAGCCCAAGCCTCGGGCGAGCGGGATCTCCGACCGGACCAGGAGCCGATGGCGCTCTGGGATCGATCCCCCGACGATGGTGTTCAGGATGTCCGCCTGGACGTCGAGCTCGGCGAGCGTTCCCTCATAGAGAGGGCCGCCCGTTCCCTCGACGATTCGCACCTCCAGCCACAGCTCGAGGGCCAGGCCGAGGCAGTCGAACCCCGCGCCGAGGTTGGACGTTGACGCAGGCACACGCACACCGATCATGAGGGTCTCTCCAGAGCGTTGCTCCCAAGATATCCCGTGATCGGCGAGCTGTAAGGGGCAGGCCGGAGCCAACGCGGCGAACCAGACTCAATCAGAGGGAAAATGAAAGTCGGCAGCCCCTCGAGGAGCTGCCGACTTCCCCTTCGCGAGACGGGGCGCCTACTCGTACCGCAGTGCCTCGATCGGGTCGAGCGAGGCCGCACGCCTTGCCGGCCACATCCCGAAGAAGATCCCCACCCCGGCACTGAAGGCGAGCGCCAGCCCGACGGCCGGCAGTGAGACGAACGTGTTCCAGTTGGCCAGCTTGGAAAGCGCCACCGCGCCGCCGGTTCCGAAAGCGATCCCAACCACGCCGCCCATGAAGCAGAGCACCAGCGCTTCCACCAGGAACTGCAGCATGATGTTGGCCCGCGTAGCGCCGAGGGCCTTGCGGATGCCGATCTCACGCGTGCGCTCGGTAACCGACACGAGCATGATGTTCATGATCCCGATGCCACCGACCAGGAGGCTCACGGCGGCGATTCCACCCAATAGGAAGGTGAACGTCTTCGTCGTTTCCTCGAACGTGGTGAGGAACATGGTGAAGTCACGGATCTGGAAGTCGTTGTCTCGTCCGGGCGGGATGCCATGCTCGCGCCGCATTATCTGCTCGATCTCGATCATCGCGAGGGTCATCGAGTCGGGATGACTGAACTGGACGGTGATGGAATTCACCCGATCGCTTCCGAAGATTCGGTATTGCGCGGTCGACAGGGGAATCAGGATTTGCTCGTCCGGATTGTTCCAGCCGCTGCTGGCCCCCTTCTTGGCCAGGATCCCGATGATGTCGAACTGGATGCCGCGGATGCGGACTTGCTGCCCTAGCATCGCCGCACCATTGGCACCGAGCATTTCCGGTACGGCGTTCGCCAGCACCGCGACGCGCTTGCGCGAGACGTCGTCCCCCGTGGTGAACATCCGACCGTACTCGATCTTGTAGTTGTTGACCGGCACGTAAGCGGGAGTGGTTCCGTTCACGTTGACGTTGATGTTCTGATTCCCGTACTCGACCTGTTGGCCGCGCCGGATCTCGGGCACGACCGCCTTCAGCGACTTGGCGTCCCGTTTCAGCGCCTTGGCATCGAGCGTGGTCAAGCTCACCCGGTCCGCGCTCGCGACACCGCGGTGCATGGACTGGCCGGCGTAGACCGTCAGCAGGTTGGTGCCGAGCGCCTCGATCTGATCCTGTACGGACTTCTGCGCGCCGCTCCCGAGGGCGACCATCGTGATCACAGCGCCAACGCCGATCACGATGCCGAGGGCCGTGAGAAACGAGCGAAGCTTGTTCGCCCGAATGGCGCTCAGCGCAACCTGAATGGTTTCACCGACGAGCATAGTGACTCCGTTTCCTGAGTTCGAGTCGCGAGGCTAGTTGCGGGACACGCCGGGGAGTCCGCCCGCCCGCTGCTGGACCCGTTCCTGGAATTCTTGTTGCTGGGCGAGGAGGCTGGCACTCGGCATGATCAGCACGGTGTCGGCGGCGGAGAGCCCGCGGACCACCTCGGAATAGTCGAGGTCGGTGAGGCCGGTGCTAATCGGCACCGGAGTCGCCTCACCGTTGCGCATAGCAAACACGATGTAGTTTCCCCCGAATAGTGCAGTGTCGTCGGACTGCTGCTGGCGCCGTCCCTGGCCACCGCCGCTGCCGCGCATTTTCTCGAGGATGGCCCGGTCGGCGCCGCTCAGGGACTGTGGCCCGCCACCCTGCTGCATCTTCGTAAACACTGCCCGCACCTGTTCCGCCGTGTACCCCTCGGGAACGGGAACCTCACGCCCCATGAAGCTCACGGTCTCGGCCTTGGAACCATTGGTGCTGGTCGGTTGGCCGCTCGTAGGCGTGCCTTCCTGACTCGGGCGGGCAGCCAGCTGGCGAGCCTCCGTGATCTGTTCCTGCACCCGTTGGGGCTCCAAGCCCAGAACCGCCGCCGCCGAGGCAACGTCTCGGTCGGTGCGAAGCGCCGCGACTGGAACGGCGAGCACGTTCTGCCGCTCGCCGATGTGGACCTCCACTTCGGCGTTCATGCCGGGTTTCAGCATGTCGTTCTGGTTGGCGATGCGCACCAAGACCGGGAACATGGTGACGTTCTGCTGGACGAGTGCCTGGGGCTCGATCTTGAGCACCCGGCCCTGGAACGGCCGATTCAGATACGCCTCGACCGTGACGGTCACCTCCATGCCGGGCTGGATCTTGCCGATATCGGTTTCGTCGACGAGCGCCCGCACCTGAATGGTATCCAGGTTTGCCATCTGGAGCAGGACGGCGCCGCCGCCGACGTTGGATACCGCCGATGAGATCACGGTGCCGACCTCGACGTTCTTCTGGATGATCACGCCGCGGCTCGGCGCCCGGACGTCGGTGTCCTCGAAGGAGATCTGCGCATCTTCGCCGTTGCGCTCGGCGCGAATCAACTGCGCCCGCGCGTTCGCGGCCGTCAGGTTGGCCTGCTCGTACTCGGTCTCGGTGATCGACTGAGTCTTGAACAGCTCTTCCGCACGTCGCAGCTGCGCCTGGGCATTGGTGAGCGAGGCCTTTGCCACGTCGAGGTCCGCCTGCGCCTGCCTCAGTGCGTTGCTCGGGACCCTGGGATCGATCTTGACGAGGAGCTGCCCCGGTTCGACGACGTCACCGACGTCGACCCGCATTTCGAGCAGCTCGCCCGAGGCCTTCGATTTGATGTCGACGGTGAGGATCGGTTCGATAACCCCGGCGGCGCTCGCCGACACCACAATGTTGCGGGTGCTCACGGGGACAAGCTGATACACCGGGGCCTGCTTCTCCTCGCTACAGCCGACGAAGAGCAATCCCGCGGCAAGAAACATCAGTGCATGTGGTCGCATCGTTCCGTTCTCGTTCATGCTGTTTTCTGGGTGATCTCGTCACGCTCGATCAGGCCATCGAGGAGATGGACCTGACGGCTGGCATGCGCCGCGATGTCATGCTCGTGCGTGATGAGGAGAATCGTCTGCCCCTCGTCGTGCAGCTCTTCCAGCACCTGCATGATCTCGGAGCTCGTATGACTGTCGAGGTTTCCCGTCGGCTCGTCGGCCAGCAGGATGCTCGGGGTATTGACGAGTGCGCGGGCGATGGCCACCCGCTGGCGCTGCCCGCCGGACAGCTCGTTGGGCCGGTGCTCCATTCGATCGGCCAGGCCGACGCGCTCGAGGGCGTACTTGGCCTGCTCGCGCCGCTTCTTCGACGACAGCCCCGCGTAGATTAGCGGGAGCTCGACGTTGTGGAGCGCCGTAGCGCGCGGCAACAAGTTGAAGGTCTGGAACACAAACCCGATTTCCTTGTTGCGGATCCGCGCCAGTTCGTCGTCGTCCAGCTCGCTCACCTGCTGGTGATTGAGCCAGTATTCGCCGGACGTGGGCGTGTCGAGACAGCCAATCAGGTTCATGAGCGTGGATTTTCCCGATCCCGACGGGCCCATGATGGCCGTGAACTCGTTGCGCTGCACCTGGAGGTCCACGCCTTGGAGCGCGCGCACCACCTCCGAGCCCATCTCGTAATCCCGCTTGAGCTTGTGGGTCAAGATGATGATGTCCGGCTGCGGGATGTCGCCGGTCGCAAAATCCATGTGTCGGATACTGCCGGTCATAGCTCTCTCCCGATGATGGCCTCGATCTGTGCCTTGGCGACGAGGAAATCGAACCGCGCGTTCACGATGTCGACGTCCGCCTGATCGAGGCTGATCTGTGAGGTCAGCACGTCCAAGATCGTGGCCATTCCAAGCCGGTACCGCTCCCGCTGCACCCGCAACCCCTCGTCGGCGGCGGCCAGGCTCGCTTGGGCGATCACGAGGCTCTGCTCGGCCGACGCGAGCGCCGCGACATACTGCGTGAGCTGGGCTTGGACTGCTCGCCGTGCATCGTCCGCCTCGGCCATCGCGGTCTCCCGACCGACGGCATTGCGCGTGACGTTCGCCTCCCGGGTGAAGCCGTTGAACAGCTGCCAGCTGAGGCTGAGTCCCACTGACCAGGAGCCTTCCAGGGATCCCAACTCGGCTCCGGTCAGGCGGTGCGAGTACGACGCGTTCAGGGACGGGAAGTAGGCGGCGCGCGCGACGGCGACGTTCGCTTCCGCCACGCGGATGGCGGCGTCCGCCTGGAGGACTGACGGGGCCTGCGCCACGGCCTCGATGCGGATCTGAACCGTATCGAGCACGACGGGCTGCAGTAGCATTGAGTCGGATTGGGCCCGCACGCTGCCGTCCACCCCAATGAGCCGGGCCAGTGTGGCCTCTGCCGTGGCGCGCTGGGTCTCAGCCTGTAGGAGCTGCAGGCGTGCATTCCCCAGCTCGACCACGCCCTGGAGGGTGTCGGAGCGGATGGCGCTCCCCGCGGCCAGCTTGTCGCGTGAAATGCGGAGCTGCTCGCTCGCCCGCTCGATCCGCCGTTCCGAGACCCTGACCAGCTCGTCAGCCGCCAGCGCGCTGAAGAACGCCTGCTTGGTCTGCAACGCAATCTGGAATTCCTGATTCACCAACGAAGCCTCAGCACTCGCCTTCGTGGCATTGGCCGAGCGGTTTTGCGCGAACCGTCGGAAGCCGTTGAACAATTGGAGCGAGGCGTTCACACCACCTGAGTACGACGTGCTGGTCGGCGTGATCAGCGTATTGGTCGTCGGGTCGAGGATCTCGCGCCCGGGCTGGGCACTGTACCCGGAACTCGCCGAGACGGACGGCAGCCAATTGCCGAGGGCCTCGAGCTTGCCGGCATCGGCAATCGAGACCTGCCCTCGGGCCTGCACCACGTTCGGGTTCACCCGGAGCGCGAGCGCCAACGCTTCGCTCAGGGTGACGGACCGGTCCTGCGCCCGGAGCGGTGCTGCGGGCCACGCCATGATCAGCATGGTTGCGATGGTACCCAGTGTCTTACTTACCATGGTTCCCTCGTTCTCTCCCACCCCGGTACCGTTCGCTCCGGGTGATCATGTCTTGGTATTTGCCCTGTTGTTCCTCATCGAGCACCTGCGCGATCTCGACGCGGATCTGGGCGCGCAACGAGTCGAACCGCGGCCCGATCTCCGCCCACATGTCGGTCATGGCCTGCTGCCGCCTGGTGAGGATCACGTCGACCGACTCGCGCTGCGCGGTCGTCAAGGACAACTCACGCTCGAGGATGTCGGAGTAGCTCTGACGCTCGCGAGGAGGACGTTCGGGTGCGTCACCTCGGTCACCCCATGCGGCCAGCGCGACGCCGCCCACTGCCACCCCCAAGAGAAACGTGGCAGCCAGCAGGCTCACGGCGAGGCTTTTGGAACGGTTCAGCATAGTTCGTTCGCTCGGTTCCTTCCGTGCATAGCAGTTCTGTATCGCCCTTGGGTCATCGTCCCATTGCTGCAGCCAGCACCACGTCCACGTCGGGCGCCTGGCGCGCGGCGAGCAGCGATGGCACAGCCAGCTGCTCGCTGTCCGTCCGCAGCGGATCCATCGCGGCGGCCGCGCTCGCGGAGCCTGCGCTTTGGCCTACCCAGATGCCGGCCCAGAATGCCACGGCCGCGATGATCAGCATGGCGGCCACGAGGCCCGGTCGAGCCCAGACGGTCAGCACCGTCCACCACTGACCCGGGCTGCGCTCGCCATACACCGCCTCGGCGGCGGCCGCCACGCGACGGGAGAACGCCGCGTCGTCCTCAAGCGTGAGGGCGTCACGGAGCACACGTCCCAGATCCGTGTCCGGTTCGTGATCGAACGGCGATGTGCGGGGCATCAGCTCTCCTTGTTCCAGTCCTTCCACGATCCAAGCAGCTCCCGAAGCGCACGCCGGCCGTGAAACACGTCCGACCGGACCGTTCCTTCCGGGACGTTGAGGACCTCGCCGATCTCGCGGTGCGAGTATCCCTCGACGTCGAACAACACCACCGCCACCCGTTGACGCTCGGACAGCTGCGAGAGCGCCGCCCGAATGGCCTCGTTCAGCCGGCCCAGATCGGCTGCCTTGTCCGCTCCGACCCCTCCGGTCGCCAGGTTCGGCGGCAGCGGCTCGGCGGTCCGGACCCGGCGTCGCCGCCTCCGGTCACTTGCCGCGTTGGCCACGATCCGCAGCAGCCACGGCCCGAACGGTCGCGTTGGGTCGTACCGGCCCAGGTGGCGCAGCGCGGCGAGAAACCCGTCCTGGGCGGCATCGTCCGCGTCGTCCGGATCACCCAGGATCGTCCGAGCCAGGCGTCGGGCTTGGGGCGTGTAGCGGCTCACCAACTCCCCGAAGGCCCGGCGATCGCCGGCGTGGGCCAGCGCCGCCAGCTCGGCGTCCCTCATATGATTCATACGCGCGGCCCAGGTCACCCGTTGAGCGTCACAGGACGGCCGGTTCAGCCCCCGCCGAGGCCAAGGCGATCCTCGATCGGCCGCAGGGCCTCGATCACAAACTGGACGTGCTCCTCAAACGGCACGCCCAGCTCCTCGGCTCCCTGCCGCACCTCGTCGCGGTTCACGCCTCGTGCAAAGGCCTTGTCTTTGAGCTTCTTCTTCACGCTCTTCACCTCGAGGTCGCCGAGGCTCTTCGACGGCCGTACCAGCGCGCACGCCGTGAGGAAGCCGCACAGCTCGTCTACCGCGAACAACGTCTTGGCCATGCGGGAAGTCCGAGGCACCCCGGTATACGAGGCATGGCCCAGGATGGCGTCGAGCATCGGCTCGGGAATCCCCCGGTCCCGCAGGAGCGCGACACCAAACGAGGGATGCTCCTCGGTGGGCGAGTGCGCATCATTGGGGTACCGTTCGTAATCGAAGTCGTGAAGGATGCCCACGATCCCCCACGTCTCTTCGTCCTCCCCGAACTTGCGTGCATAGGCGCGCAGGGCGGCCTCGACGGCGTACATGTGTTTCCGGAGGGCGTCCGACTCGGTGTACTCGTGCATCAGTGCCAGAGCTTCGTCGCGATTCATCATGTCTCTCCCAGCCATCGTTCTCGCCAGCGCTCGAAGACGATCAGCGGCCACAGCGCTCGCCCGTGATCGGCCTGTCCGGTGCGATGCTCGGCCAACAGACGTGCCACCAACGACCCGTCGAACAATCCCGCGGCCTCGAGTCGATCGCGCTGGAGCACGCGATCCGTCTCGACGCGCAGCCCCCGGTTGATCCAGCCGGCGATCGGCACGCTGAGCCCCCGCTTCCGCCGTCGGACCAGGCTCGTTGGGAGAAACCGGTCGGCCACGCGCTTCAGGAGCCATTTGGTCTCGAGGCCGCGCACCTTCAACTCCGTGGACAGTCCGAGCGCGAACCACACCAGATCACGATCCAGGTAGGGTGAGCGCGCCTCCAGCCCCCACTGCATGGTCGCCCGATCGACCTTCGTCAGCAGATTGTCCGGAAGATACGTCAGGTAATCGCGGAGCATGACCCCTCGGAGCACGTCCGTCCCCGCATCCCATGCGGGCGGCCGATCGGCGCGGTCCGCCCCCGGGAAGATCGCCGATGGGAGCCCGGTGCCGAACCATGCACTGTGTCGGTCGTGCGGTTCGGCGGCCGCATGATGGACGAACCGCTTGAGGAGGAATTCCAACGTGACCTTGCGGGGCGACGTGGGGAGCGCGTCCACCGCGAACGTTGCGAGGCGGCGAAGCGGCCTCGGGAGCGCGGCGTAGCGATCCGCGAACCGGTGGCCGAGGTAGGTCGGGTATCCACCGAACAACTCGTCCGCGCCTTCCCCACTGAGCACGACGCCGACATGCTGGCGGGCGGCACGGGCCAGGAGGTAGGTCGGGAGGAATGCCGGGTCGGCGATCGGCTCCGCCAGTCGCTCGATCAGTGCGTCGAATGCCCGGGCGAGCGTCGCCTCGTCCACCACGATGGTGTGATGCCGGCTCCGCACGAGGGCAGCGACGTTTGCAGCGGGGGCGCGCTCGTCGAACGACGCATCTGCAAACCCGACGGTGAAAGAGTGCAATTGCCGTGTGGGGGTAGCGCGTGCGGCGAGGGCTGCGAGCAGGGCCGAGTCGACGCCACCGCTCGTGAACACGCCGACAGGAACATCGGCCGATACCTGGCGGCACACGGCGGATTCCAGCAGTTCTTGCAGCCGGCGTTCCGCTTCGTCCACGGACAGCGGCATCGTGACCACCGCCTCGGGGTTCCAGTATTTTCGAACGGCCAACCCCTCTCGGCCGACAGTCATGGTCGTACCTGGTTCGAGTGAGGTGATGCCCGCGATGAGTGTTCGCGGAGCGCACGCGTATCCCAGGCGTATGTAGTCGTGGAGAGCCTCGCGGTCGACGGTGGGCCGTTCGGTTCGCGTCGTCAGCAAGGGTCGAAGCTCCGACGCAAACCACAACTCGCTTTGCACCCGAGCATAGAAGAGCGGCTTCTCGCCGGACCGATCGCGGGCCAGTGTCAATTGGTTGCGGCGGTCGTCCCAGATCGCGATCGCAAACATGCCATCCAATTCGGCGATGGCGTCGATGCCGTGAGCGAGCAGGAGCGGAACCAGCGGCTCGACATCGGAGCGGGAGCGATAGGGGTAATCGGCGAATCGTGCGCGCAGCTCGGCTGCGTTGTAGATCGCGCCGTTGCAGCTCACCCAGAGTTTTCCTTCGGGGTCCGTGAAGGGTTGCGCGGCCTCCGGACGGGGGTCGGTGATGCGCAGGCGTTCGGTACCGAGGGCGGCTCGGTCGGAGCGCTGGAGGCCGTGGTCATGGGGACCGCGATGGCGCAGCAGGTGTCCCATGGTTTCCATGGCCCCGGGGTTGACGAGCGGCGCGCCGCCCAACGCCACCATGCCGTAGATGCCGCACATATGAGGAAGAGCCTAGCGGATTGTCGACTGCACCGGAGGCTCGCGGCCCGCGGCGACGGTATGAGGCTCACTCGCGAGGAGTTCGGCACCACATGGTCCGTACGCCGCGTACTTGCGCGTCTCGGCGATCAATGGCAGCTGCTCGGTGAGCAGTGACCGGACTGCGGCGTCCGCCCGCACCACGAAGATCCTGGAGCGAGTGCACGTGGTGAGCGCTTCGCGCCACCAGTTGACGTCTCGCAGCGTCGTGCCACGCATCCGCCGCAGTGATTCGAGGTGCCTGATCACGTAATTACTCGTGAGCTCCGACCCATCGCGTGTGGCGAGCGTGATGGTGCGACGGAGGTAGAATGGCAGCGACGGCGGGAAGGCCTCGACGCCAACGACTTCGGTCCCGTCGTCTCCGGCGCGCGCAATCGCAGATGCCAACGCTCGGGCGGAGCGATCGTCCCCGATCGCTCCCATCAATGCCGTACTGGCGAACGGGATGGCAGCGACAGGCAGGCTCAGGGCGAGTAGCACTGCACCTCGGTGGGCGGCGGCCACCCAGGCGAGCCCCGCCGCTCCACAGCACACGACGCCGAGTACGACGGCCGTGTGCGGTATGTGAGCAGCGACCTGTGCCGAGGCTGCCGGTATCCAGGAGGCGATGGTGCCGCTCGTCGCGAGAAGCACGGCACCGATCGCGCACAGCACCACCGCCGTGGGGCGCACGCCCGGGAGTCGGCCGGTGGCGCGGTGCCATCCGGCGCCCACGAGGATCCCGATGGCTGGGAGAAGCGGCAAGACGTACTGCGGCCGCTTCGACTGAGAGAGCGTGAAGAACACGAGTGGGACCACGATCCAAAGCCCGAGGAACACGAGGCGCGGATCGGGCGGGCCCACACCTGTGCGCACCTTTCCTCTCAAGCCCGCAAGTGCGGTCACGATCCACGGAAGCGCGGCCGCCGGCAGGATTACGAGGAAGTACCAGATGGGTCCGGTTCGGCCAAGTTCGGGTGTGGCCAGTCGACCCGCCGTCTCGATCACGAGCGCGTAGTGAAGGAAGCCCGGCACTTCGCGCGAGACGAGAAATGCCCAAGGGAGCACCAGCGCCACACAGAGTAGCAGCGCGAGCGGTTCCACCACCGCGCGAACCGCGCGACGCCACACCGCGTACGGCAGGGCGATCATCAGCGGGAGGGCGAGCGCGATCGGCCCCTTGGTGAGGATACCGAGACCGATGGCACCCCACGCGAGCGTTGGCCACCAGGTGGATGAGGGTGGTCGTTCACGGCCGCCATCGGATTCGCGATTCGCTGACTCGACGGCGCGGTGGAATCCGAACAGGGCCAGCACGACCCAAAAGGTGAGCGCGCTGTCGAAAATGACGGTCCGAGCGTACGCCAGTGTGAGTGGCATCGCTCCTGTCGCAACGGCGGCGATCCACGCGCACTCACGGTCGTAGAGGCGCTTCGCGAATAACGCCACGACGATCAGCGTCGCGATCGTGAAGAGCAGCGCTGGGATTCGGGCGGCGAGCGGGGTTTCTCCCAAGATCGTCATCGCGACGGCGTTGGCCACGAAGAACAACGGTGGCTTGTCGACGTAGGGAATGCCATTCAGTCGCGGGAGCGCCCAGTCGTGCGTGAGTGTCATCTCGCGCGCGACCTCGGCATTGCGACCTTCGTCCGGGTCGAGCAAGGCGTAGCCGTCGATCTGAAACAAGAATCCGGCGAGCACCACCAAGCTGGAGGTGAGGATCCAGCCTCCCCACAGTCGGTGAGCCGGAGGCACGCTCAAGGCGACGGCGGTGCTTTCGACACCTGAGCGTTGGGGCTCTGCGCCACGGTGATCGGTATCTCCGTCCGAACATCGCTGTCGACCAGGATGTCGAAGCGGTACTTCCCGGCGCGGGGAAACGGCACGTCGAACACCAGCACGGTGCCCGCGGCGATATCGACCACGCCGGCCGGAGGTTCGTTGAAGGTCACCATGCCATCGCCGTTGAGGATCTCGTTGCCCTGCTCGTCCACCAACCGGATGCGCACGGGGTGCTCCCCGATCTCGGTGCGGCGTCCCTTTAGGTGCATCACCAGGTGCAGCCGCGGGTGCACCGCGGGGAACTGGCCCACCCAGATATGAGAGAAGATGCCCAGGATGGAGAGCTTGCCGTACTGGTCGATGATGGCGTAGTCGCACACCGTCGCGAGGTCGATCTGCATCCCGTCCTCCTCACCCACGTTCCAACCGACGTCACCGTCGTGTCGGTCGGGGATTTGTGCTCAGCCCACGGCGAACGTCTGGAGCGCCGTCGCCAGCTCTTCGGGCGTGGCGGCAGGCGCCGCGCACTGCACCCCCGAACAAACGTAGGCTCGGGGGAATGACCCGTCGAGCATGGCCTGGATCGGAACGGGGAGGCTGTCCTCGGCTCCGTCCGGGGCGAACCAGCGCAACACCATGCGCGGGCGATAGCTGCTGCGGGCCATGCGCAGCAACTCGCGCGTCTCCGGATCGTCCGGACCGACCACCACCACGTGCGTACTGGGCATGACCGCCCAGTCGATCGCTCTGAGCAAGGTGGCACCAAAGATCGACAGCTCGGCGGCTGACCCCGCGAAGGTGCCGAGCAGCTCGTCGCGGCGTGCGCGCCAGGCGTCGTCGTCGGTGTGTGCGTGGAGCCGTGCGAGGACGATTCCGGCGACCCCGTTGGGCGACGGTGTCGGCGTGTCCTGGATGGGCCGGACCTCCTGCACGAGGAATCCCTCGCCGGTCCGCTCTCGCGGTGTATCGCAGAGCCCACCCGATTCGGAGCGATAGGCTTCCCACACGTGGGTCATGAGGTCCTCGGCCCGCGTGAGCCAGCGGCGCTCTCCAGTGACCTCAAAGGCATCGATGGCCGCCGCGGCCGCCTGCACCTGATCGTCGAGTATGCCGCCCAACTCGCTTCCCAGCGCATGCAGCAGTGCCGGTCCAGCGCCGTGCTGCGCTTCTCGGAACAGCCGCTCGAGCGTCGTCAACGCATGCCGTTCCAGCTGGGGCCGCTTCAGAGTGGCCGATGCCTCGAGCATGGCTGAGATCATCATGGCGTTCCATGCCGTGTAGACCGTCCGGTCGACGAACGGCGTGGGCCGATCGTCGCGCGCACGCCGCAGCGTCCGGCGCCCGGAGTCCAGCAGCTGTTGCGTGTCGCTTGCCGGCTTGGCGAGATCGTCGGCGATCTCCTCGATGGTCCGGGGGGCCCACAGCACATTGCGCCGTGGATCGTGGCGCATTTCACCCGACTCCTCGATGTCGTAGTGGCGCCTCAGCACCTCGAACTCGTCGGCGTCGAGCACGGCTCGTGCTTCGTCGATGGTCCAGGTGAAATAGTCGCCGTCGTCCTCGAGGCCCACATCAGCGTCCTGCGAGGCGTAATAGCCTCCCGACGGGTCGGCCATCGTGTCCATGACCCACCCGACCACGCCCTCGATCACGTCGCGATACCGTTCGGCGAGCGGATGTCGGGGATCGATGGTCGGCGTGTTGGCGGCGTGCACGTAGGCCTTCAGCAGTTCCGCGTTGTCGTACAGCATCTTCTCGAAGTGCGGCACGATCCACTCTGCATCCACGGAGTACCGATGGAAGCCGCCGCCGAGATGGTCGCGCATACCGCCTCGAGCCATCCCGTCGAGCGTTCCCAGCACGATCGTCGCGAGCGAGGGCTCGCGGGTATCGAACCAGCGGGCCAGGAGGAAATCGCATGCAGCTGGATGAGGAAACTTGGGCTGCGAGCCGAACCCGCCGTTTCGCGCATCGGCGAGGCGCGCCATGCCGTCGGCGGCCGTCGAGAGGATCGTGGGGCTGACGGTGCCCGGGAGGGTCTCCGGCTGGTGCGCGAGATGCCGCGTGATCTCAGCCGCTTGCTGCCGAGCGTCCTCCGGACGCTCTCGGTAGAGCCGCGCCAGACTGGTCAAAAGGGCCCGGAACCCCGGACGTCCATGCCGACCGTCGGGAGGGAAATAGGTGCCTCCGTAGAACACCGAGCCATCCGGTGTCAGGAACGCCGTGAGTGGCCAGCCACCCTGACCCGTCATGAGCTGAACCGCGCGTTGGTAACGGACATCGACATCGGGCCGCTCGTCCCGGTCCACCTTGACGCAGATCCAGTCGCTGTTGAGCACCCGTGCGACCGCGGGATCTTCGTACGACTCATGATCCATCACATGACACCAATGACACCACACCGCTCCGATATCGAGTAGGATCGGCTTGTCTTCGTTCCGGGCCCGCTCGAATGCCTCGTCGTTCCATGGGTGCCACTCGACCGGCTGATCCTTGGCGGAGCGGAGGTAGGCGGACTGCTGATCGGCGAGGCGATTGGGCATCGGTGTCCTCTGAGGGGGTGCGGGGCCGGTCCTGGTCAAACGGCGCTGAGGAGCGCCACGGCCGTGCGACTCAGCAGCTCGACCGCTACCGGCAAGGCATCCTCGTCCAGATCGAATCGAGGCGAGTGATGCGGTCGATCGGTTCCCTTGTCGGCATTGCCACACCCCACGAACGCAAAGCACCCGGGAACCCGTTCCAGGAAGAAAGCCATGTCTTCGGCCGCCATCGTACGATAGCCCGATCGAATCAAGTCGCGTCCGAGGAACGTGGCCGCGACCTCGGTCATCCGTGCGGCGACGGCCGCGTCGTTCACGGTCGCCGGATACAGGCGCTCGTAGCGGACCGCGGCCGACGCGCCGGAGGCGGTGGCGATGCCGGTCACCATCTCCTCGATCAGCCGAGGGACCCGATCGCGGAACTCCGTGCCGTACGTCCGTACCGTCCCGACCAGCGTGGCGGTCTCGGGGATCACGTTGTGCGTGGTCCCGGCATGGATTCCCGTGACGGTGACGACCGCCGGATCCGCCGGGTCGCGTCGGCGGGACACGATCGTCTGCAGCGCCGTCACGGTCTCCGCCGCGACGACGATCGGGTCGACGGTCTGGTGCGGTGCTGCCGCATGCCCACCGCGACCGGTGATCTCGATCGTGAAGTTGTCGACCGATGCGAAGACGGGACCTGGCGTGATCG
>JAOTVV010000075.1 GCA_029863245.1 Gemmatimonadota bacterium | reverse complement strand
GCGGGCACGGGGCTCATCTTCCTGCTCCGCTGGTTCTGGTGGCGCATCAACGCCTGGAGCGAGATCTCGGCAATGGTGATCTCGTTCGTCGTGGCCGTGTACTTCCAGTTCGTGCACCAGCGACTGGGTTTCGAGCCGATCCATCCATCCGTGATGTTGCTGAGCGGGGTCGCGATCACGACTATCGGTTGGCTGCTCGTGACCCGGCTCACGCGGCCCGCGAGCCGAGAGACGCTTCAGTCGTTCTACGACAAGATTCGGCCGTTCCCCGGCGGGTGGCGGGCTGCCGTCAGGGTAGACGCCTACGACCGCGACGACAGCCTCCCGGCAGCATTCCTCAGCTGGTTTCTGGGAATGACCGTCGTCTACTCGGCGCTGTTCGGCACGGGGTTCTTGCTGTACGGGCGGACGATTCCGGGCGTGCTCTGCGCCGCTACCGTCGTGATCGCGGCGATTGGCCTCATCCGGGTCGTTCCGCGCGTCAGGTTCCAATGAGCCGCTGGGGAGCCGGCTGTCTACAGCGCTGACACGCTGGCGCCGCCCGATGGCTCGGTAACGAACAGAAGATTGTCCAGATCGTCGGGCACGGAACGCGACGCATAGTACCGCTTGCGCAGCGCGGTCACGACATCGGGGGCTGTGCCGCGGTCGCTCAGCGCCACGATGCAACCACCGAATCCGGCTCCCGTGAGGCGGGCGCCGGCGGCGCCGGCCTCCATCGCGATGTCCACCATCTCGTTCAACTCGGCTCGGCTCACCTCAAAGTCGTCGCGCAGGCTGACATGCGAGGCGCACATCAGCTCACCGAACGCCTCCAAGTCGGACCGGCGCATCGCCTGCTCCGCTGCGAGCACCCGGGCCCCCTCACGCACCACGTGCCGGAACCGACGTCGCAGTGTCTCATCCGCGATGGACGAAATCGCCGCGTCGATCTCGACTGCCGGAAGTGACACGACATCGCGATACGACTCGATGCCTGGCCACCGTACCACGTCACCGACGAGCAGGGCAAGCGCCGACTCGACATCCCGCCGCCTGTTGTTGTAGGCCTCTTGGACCGCCCCGGACTTCTCGGCCGCCACGAGGCTCGAGGCCACCACGAATCGCCACTCGTGGGGCACGGGCACGTAGGTGAGATGCAGGGGTGCGAACTCGATCTTCGCGGCCGCCCCCTCCCTGGCCCCGAGACTGATCGCCTGGTCCATCCCCCCACCCCGCGTGCCTACGTACTGTTCCGCGAGCGCCAGACCTTCGGCGAGTTCCAGCGCGGGGGCATCACGCCGGCTTACCGCCAGCGCGGTGAGTCCCGTCGCGATCACAAGGGCGGACGACGAGCTGAGGCCCGCCGCTACGGGGAGCGCCGAATCGACGAGGGCGTCGAAGCCGCCGATCGGCCCATACCGCTGCTCGACGTGCTGCACCGCCGCCTTGATGTAGTTGCCCCAATCGCCGACGGGGAACGGATCGATGTCATTTGTGATGGCGAATGTCCGCGGTGGGAACGCGGGATCGCAATTGGCGACGCGCACCGTCCGATCTGCGCGCGGGCGTACAAGTACTCGTACCTGGCGCTGCACCGCCACGGGCAACACCGGGAGCCCGGCGTAGTCGATGTGCTCGCCGATCAGGTTCACACGGCCCGGAGCCGAAATCAGGTACGCGGGTCCAGGGGGGCCAAACTGGGTGGCGAAGCGGTTCGCGAGATCGCTCACTCGGGGCGGCGCAGCCCGACGGCGATCCCATCCAGCTCCCACGCCGGATCGATCGTCACATCGAGATGGGTCAGTGCCGTGGCCGCGACATCGACGATCCGGGGCGCCGTTGGCGGGACACCCGTGGCGGCCGACGGCCCCGACGCCAGGTAGAAGATGGTTCGCTCCGCATGGGAGGTCCCACCGTGGCCTCCGGCATCGGTACGGCCATGGTCCGTGCTCACGAGGATCAGCCAGTCCTCACGGTCGTACCGAGGCCGTTCGGCCAGCGCCGCCACCAGGATACCGACCTGGCGGTCCGCGCGTTCGATCGCTTCGCGGTAGGCCTCGGACAGGGATCCCGTATCGTGACCCACCACGTCGATGTCACCGAGATAGACGAAGGCCGCGTCGGGATCCGCCGTCCGGAGATAGCCCGTCGCCTCGAGCGCAGACAGGGAATCCGCCATGCGGTATCCCAGCGAGTCACCGTCGATCACGACCAGGCGGTCCAGCGCGCCGCTCAGCAGCGGACCATTCGAGGCGGTGGTGCCGAGGGGGGGCCAATCCACCACGGCAAAGGTCTCGTAGGCGGGATCGAGTTGCTCCAGGCGGGTGAGGAAATCCGGGTACCGCTCATACCGATTCCCGGCAAAGTCGTTGCCGAGCACGCCATGTTTGGCGGGCCACACGCCGGTCAGCATGCTCGACCACCCCGGGCCGCTCACCGTAGGATCACCCGTTCGCGCCCGGTCGCTGAACGTTCCCTGCGACATCAATGCGTCGAGGTGCGGAGTGGATGCCGCCGCCAAGATATCGACCCTGACGCCGTCCAGACCGATCAGCAGCACCTTCTTGTCCAGCTCCTCTCCTGCGCAACCGACCATCAACGCCGCCAGGGTCAACGTCGTCCCCCGCATCCTACACATGCCCCCTCCTCTTCCGTTCG
>JAOTVV010000072.1 GCA_029863245.1 Gemmatimonadota bacterium | reverse complement strand
TCGTGCTGGTACCCGCAGTGGCAGTGCAGCACTTCGCCGAGCAGTCCCTGTCCTACGATGTTGAGCACGGCCATCACGTCGCGGCGGTAGCACACGTTTTCCAGCAGCATGCAGGGCACACCGGTGGCGTCCGATGTATCGACGAGGTCCCAACACTCCTCCACCGTGACGGCCGCCGGCACCTCCACGCCCACCGTCTTGCCCGCTCGCATGGCGGCCACGGCCATGGGCGTATGCCACAGCCACGGCGTCGCGACGATCACCGCGTCGAGATCGTCGCGCGCCACGAGGTTCCGGAAATCGTCCTCCCCGTTCCCGAAGGTCCTGGGAGTCTTCCCGGTCGCCTCGCGCACCATCGAGACAGCCTGTTGCAGCGCCTCGGGGTCGATATCGCAGAGTGCGTTCACCGCCGTATCGGTGCGGCGGAGCAGCAGGCCGAGGAGGCTCCGGCCGCGCCCACCGGTGCCGATGATGCCGAGGCGCACCTTCCGGTCGTCGGTCCCCCGCAGGATGGCCGGCATGCCCGCGAGTCCGACCGCCGCTCCCGCGGCGCCCTTGATGAAGTCCCGTCTCTCGATCGACGACATCGGTGTTCCTCCGTTCCGGCCGCTGATCACGGCTCCATTTCGTAGCTGACTGGGCTCAACTCGTCACGCGTTCCATCCGCTGCGGAGAACACCCGCACCGCTCGGTGCGGCGCGACAGTCCGGCGTGCGGGACGCCGCTACCGCGCCAGCACAGTCGCGAGCGCCAGGAGTTCGGTGTCGAGCTGCTTCTTGTGCTTCACGACTTCGGCGAGCGGTGTGGTGGCGATCTCGCCTTTCCGGAGACCTACGAGCACGCCGGCGCTGCCGTCCGCGAGCTGTTGGGTGGCCGCCGCGCCCAGCCGCGTTGCCAGGAGACGGTCGAATGCCCCCGGGGCCCCGCCGCGCTGCACGTGACCGAGCGTGGTCACTCGCAGCTGGAACCCCAGCTCGTCCCGGTGCTCCGCGAAGTGCCGCGCCAGCGCCTGGGCGTTGAATTGATCGCCCTCCGCCACGACGACGATCGCGTGCGACTTGCCCCGTTTGTATGCCTCCCGGAGCTCGGCAGCCACGGCATCGGGATCGGTGGGAATCTCGGGAATCACGACCGCCTCGGCGCCGCCCGCAACCGCCACCATCAGGGCCAGATACCCGCAGTCCCGACCCATGACCTCGACCAGGAACGCCCGCTGATGTGACGATGCCGTGGTCTTCAATCGATCGATTGCTTCGAGCGCGATGTTCAGCGCGGTGTCGACGCCGATGGTGATCTCCGAGCCGTAGAGGTCGTTGTCGATCGTCGACGCGACGCCGACTACCGGGTAGCCCTCCGCGTGCAGGGCATACGCACCCTGCTGCGAGCCGTTCCCGCCGATCACCACCAGCGCTTCGATATCATGCTGATGCAGCACACGGAGCGCCTCGGTCCGCCCTTTGACGGTCTTGAACTCATCCGATCGAGCGCTGCCCAGCATCGTTCCACCGTACTGCATGATGCCGCTCACGTCGCGGGCACCCAGAGGAACGAGGCTACCCGCAATCAAGCCGGCAAATCCGTGCCGGGCGCCGAACGTCTCGAAGCCATGATCGATGCCCGTGCGGACCACGGCTCGGATGGCAGCATTCATGCCCGGCGCGTCGCCGCCGCTGGTGAGCACCCCAATTCGTCGCATCGATCCAACTCGTCGAGAGGAAGGATTCGCCGTGTTGGATGAAGAATCTCCCTGCGAGGGAGCGGCGATGCAAGGTGCGGTCGACGGAGCGCGATCAGCCGCCGTGCAGGAACGCTAGCGGTTCGAGAGAAGGTTGAAGCGCCAGCTCGCGGCGATCGAAACGTCCGGCGCGGTTTCGGTCAGGCCTACGCTGACGGTGACGCCGACGCTTCCCAGACTCGCGCCACGCATGACGCCGGCACCGAGCGACACAGGATCGGCAAATCCCTCGATCATCGACTGACTCGCATACACCCCGCTCGAGAACCCCCATCCCGTAAGGAAGAGGTGGGCCAGTCCAACGGAGCCGAGGATCGGATTCCTGAGCGCCAATTCGGGCAGATCCCCCATTACCCAGTACCCGAGATTCGCGGAAAGCATCGTGCTCCCGCCAAGCACGTACGACACCGACAACGACCCACCCACATCCCACGCGCCGGTCCCAAGGCTCGCGGTATCGGTGACGGGGATCTTGGCCGTGGCGCCCAACATCAGGCTGATTCGGCTCGTGCGGAGGAGGCTGGCGCTCACACCCACGTTGGGATCCCCGACCGTGGCGCGTAGTCCCGTGACTGCCGACGCGGGGACGTCGACCTCATCAGCCGTCCCGCTCTCTGCGGTTGCCACGGAGAAGTCCGGAGCCACGGCCCCCATGCCCCCGCCCGACGCATCCCGCCCGCGGCGCGCGGCCGACGAGTCCCGCACGGCGTCGCTCGACGCGCCCCCGGTGGGGATCGGTCCGACGGTCGTCCCGGCGATGAGCGTTGTGTTCTGGAGATACGCCGGCACCGAGGCCCGGACGGTCACCGGCCCCGCCGTGAGGGCGAGGCCGGAAGACAGTATCCAGCTGTTGGTGCGTTCGGCGAAAATGTAGGTCCCGCTCGCCAGCGAAGCGCTGCCTTCGTAGTGCAGGCTTTGCGCCGCGAGGGGGAGCGGTAGCACCCCCAGGAGGCCGACGAGGCGACCCAGCACCCTCACGGAACCGTGACTGCTTTGAGCGCCTCCTGCACCTGCTCCATCTCGCGCAGCATGTTGCGCACGCGCTCCTGCAAACGCTCCATGTTTGCCGTTCGGGCAGGCGTCCGATCGAGGTTGGGGTCGCGGTGGAGCCGCTCCATGTTGCGGACCATCTCTTGGATGCGGGCCGTGGCCTGCTCCATCTCCCGCCCCATCTGTTGGAACTCCTGCCGCACACGGTGCTCCATCATCCGCTGGTTCATCTGGCGGACCCGCACCATCAGTTGTTCCGACTGCTGCTGCATCTCCTGGAGTCGTTGCTGCTGCTGCGCCTGAAGCTGCTGTTGCTGTTGCTGCTGTTGTTGCTGTTGCTGTTGCTGTTGCTGTTGCTGACCCTGCTGGGCAGCCGCCACCGTGGGAAGCCCGAGCAGCAGCCCCACCGCCACTGCGTTCACCATTCGCATCGTCCACCTCAAGTCAGAGTGTGCGACCGTTGCCGCACTCTAGGGACAGGCCTCGAGACCCGGCCGTAACGGAGAACGGCGTGGTCGGACTTCTCAGGACGCACGAATCTGTGGGTCAGCGGGGCTCGACGAGCACTGGGATCAACGAGTCGAGCGAGGGAGCGATGATTTCGTACTCGGGGTTGCGCGCCACGAGAGCGGCGAGCCGATCCGGCACCTGGACGGTGTCGCCGATCAGAGGCTGCACGACGTCGGCGAACTTCGCCGGGTGGGCCGTCACCAGGAGCATGCCGACCGCATCCGCACGATGCGCCATTTCGGCCTCGAGCCCGAGATACGCGACGGCGGAGTGCGGATCGAGCACGTATCCGGTCTCCTGCCACACCCGGGTGATGCACGCCCGTGTGTCGGCGTCGGTCTGCGCGTGCCCCGCGACGTCACGGCGCAGCCGCTCGAGATCGTCGTCGTAGAGCACCATCATCCGCGCGAAGTTGCCCGGCGTTCCCACATCCATCGCGCTCGAGATGGTTCGCTCCGACGGACGGGGCTCGTAGCGCCCGGTCCTGAGGTAGGCGGGTACCACATCGTTCGCGTTCGTGGCCGCGACGAACCGGGTGATTGGGAGGCCGAGGCGTTTCGCGATCAGGCCGGCGGTGAGGTTGCCGAAGTTTCCCGATGGTACCGACACGATCGGCTCCGAGTCGTCCGGGAGCTGGCCCCACCCGTGGAAGTAGTAGAACACCTGCGGCAGGAGCCGCCCCACGTTGATCGAGTTGGCGGACGTGAGCCGCACGCG
>JAOTVV010000013.1 GCA_029863245.1 Gemmatimonadota bacterium | reverse complement strand
GCCTGTGGCGCGAGGCGAAAGTCCAGCCGGAGGTTCTGTCCCAGGCTCACGACGACGTTCTGTTGTTCCTGTTGCGCATAGCCGATGAGCCGAACCGTCACCGTATACGGCCCGCCCACGCGCATGTTTGGGAGGTTGTACACCCCACCGGTTCGGACCACGGCCTGGTAACGGGTATTGGTCGGAACGTGCACCGCCACTACCAGGGCTTCGGGGAGCGGATTTCCAAGCGTGTCCGTGACGATCCCGCTCATGGCCGCCGTCGTGACGCCTTGGGCGTCGAGGCTCCCGGCGGTCCACGCCAGCGCGCCCGCCACGAGCAGCGCTGTCGAAAGCGTTCGACCGATCTTTGTCATTGGTGCTCCCTCACGAAGTGTCGGGTATGAACAACCCCGCACACCTGTACGTGAGCGGGGAAAAAGGCTCTGACGCATGTGGAAGGAAGGAATCGCGTGCGCTCCCCACGGTCGCTGGTCGAGGCGCCAGAGATGGAGCCTCAGTGAGCGGCGTTCTCAGGAGCGAGAGATCGAGTGCCTGCCGGGAGGCGCGGATCATGCGCGCAAAGATATCCCCGGAAAGGGGTAGGGGCGAGTCCCGGCCGGCAAGGCCCGTTCGGGATAGGGACAACGGTTCTCGGCTCTGCCCGCTCAGCGCTTGACCCCCTTATCGTCCGCGCTCACTGCTCCACGATCACCACCCCTCCTTTCATGACGAAACGGACGTTCCTGAGCGCACCGATGTTTCGGGTGGGATCGCCATCCACTGCCACCAGGTCGGCCAGCAGCCTCGGCACAATGCGGCCGCGGTCGTCGAGCCGCAGGACCCTCGCGTTGCCCGACGTCGCGGTGACGAGCGCATCGTTCGGCGTCATCCCGTATTCCACCATCAGCTCCAACTCACGCCCGTTGTCCCCATGCGCGTAGACCCCGACGTCCCCGCCGAAACAGATCGGCACGCCAGCCGCGAGTGCTGCACGAAATGAGCGGCGCTTGGCTGCGATGCGCTCGGGCTCCGGATCGATGCCCTTGCGCCAGCCTGCGTATTGCGTGATGGCGTCGCCCGCCGCGAGCGTGGGGCAGAGCGCCACGCCCCGGTCCGCCATGAGGCGAAACACCTCCGGCGTGCCACCGTCGCCGTGCTCGATCGTCAGCACACCGGCAAGCGTCGCGCGCCGCATCCCTTCCGGCGTACTCGCGTGGGCGGCTACGGGTCGGCCCGAGCTTCCGGCCACCTCCACCGCAAGCCGCAACTCCTCCTGCGTGAACGTCGGCGCGGCCGTTCCGTCGGGACCCCAGCGATAATCGGCGTACACCTTCACCCAGTCGGCACCCCGACCGATCTGGTCCCGTACGACGCGCACCAGGTCGTCCCGTCCATCGGCTTCTTCCGCGCCCAATGGGAGCGACCATTCCGGTGCGCCCTTCGGTCCATAGCTTCCGGTGCTCACGATGGCCCGACCGCTCACGAGCAGTCGAGGACCCGGAGTGATCCCTTCGTCGATCGCTTGCCTGATCCCCACGTCGGCATATCCCGCGCCCTCGGTGCCAAGATCGCGGGCAGTGGTCACACCGGCCATGAGCGTAGCGCGTGCGGCTACCACCGCTCGGGCAACGCGCAGGGCGAGTGGCTCGCTGAGCACCTGGTCATTCCAGCTCGTCTCGTCGTACGGATGGAGCAGCAGGTGGGAATGACCTTCGATGAGGCCTGGGAGCAACGTGGCGCCGGTCAGCTCGATCACCCGCGCTCCGGACGGACGGTCGACGGTTCCCCGAGGACCGGCAGCGGTGATGGTTCCGTCGGCAACGACCACCTCCCAACGTGTATGCAGTTCGGTGCCGTCGAATACGCGGTCCGGGATGAGTACCGTCGATTCTTGCGCTACAATCGGCCTGAATGGTGAGGCCAATGCGCTGATCGCGAGCAACGACGTTACGATATGGGGCGACATGGGACCTCCCTGGAGTCCGACACCGGATTCGCAGAACATAGCCGTTGCCTCGGGGCTTCGTGGAACTCCGCCTCCACTCCGAGGGTTTCACTTAGCGGACTCGAACACGGGAAGAACGTGAACCAAGCCTGGCGCAGTATCGTCAACCGAGTGACCGTCGCCGCGGTGGCGCTCACCTTTGGGGTGAGCCTCGTCCCGCAAGTCGTCGCGTCGCAAGAGCCTCCGCCGGAGGAACGGGAGAGGCGGCGGGGGGAGATGCCGAGTCCTCCAACGCCGGAACCGTCTCCGAACCGAACCTGGCAGGTTCGGGCATCTCCGCAGGCTAACCTCTGGTTCCATTCCCTGGCCGTGATCGCCGCCGATCAGCCGGGACCGCTCGGTTTGTACAGTGCCGAGTACGCTCGCCACGTGCGCGAGGTAAAGCAGGAGCGTGGCGTGTACCCCACGCCGCTCGACTCCATCGCGTCAGACCTGCGCACAGCGATTGGCGACGGGCGAACGCTCGAGTCCCTGCATTTCGTCCCGCTCTATTTCCCGGATGCCACGCCCGAGCGGATGTTCGGAGCGCTCCTGGCCGTGGCCAAACGCCGCACCAACGATTCGGCCCTGGCGGGGCAGGACGTCCGCTTCGGGGCGGCGGTCATGGCGCAGGCGTTCGAGGACGGCAAGGCCCGGCGGCTCCTCGAGCGGCTGGCGGGGGTGGTCGAGCGCGAGTGGACCCTGTTCTACCGCCAGTACTGGGAGGACTCGCGGACCCATGAGGATTCCATCGCCACGGCCATGCAGGAGATATGGGAGCGGGACCTCGCTCCGGGTCTGCAGCCGCTGCTGGAGCGGCGCCGGCTCACCGGTGGCATCGTCATGCCGTCGCCGGCACTCGGGCCCGAAGGTCGGATCGTCGATGTGCGGGAACTGGACCCGGGTGATCAAGTGGTGGCGGTGCAGGAGCCACTGCTCGCCACTGGGCCGGACGCAGCCGTGTTCGCCTTCTTGAAGGAGCTGTGTTTCCTGTTGGTTGACGACCGGAAGCTCAATCCCGACTCGCTCACGGTGGACGAGCGGGAAGACCTGCGGCGGACGGCCGCGGTTCGGTGCGGGGCGCTACTTCTGGAGTTCTACGCTCCGGCGCATGTCGGTCGCTATCGACGGGCCTTCCTCGACGCGGTGGGTGCCGAAGAAAGCACCACCGTGGCGGCATTCGAGCGGGTGTACTTTCTGGATCCTGCCCTCTACCGGCGTCTCCGCGATCAGATCCGGAGCAGGTAGGCACGGCCGGAAGGCACACCTTGGCACGCGTAAAGCGCTACCCTACGGCACGATTCCCCCGGTCAGATCGTCGGTTTGGGGCCGGCGTGATGCTGGCGGCGGCCCTTCATGTCATCGCCGTGATCGCGCTGGTCGTCTCGCTGACCGACCCCTACCAAGCCGGGACGGAAAGGCCCGGTTTGGCAGGTGGCGGTGGTGGTGGCGGCGGCGGGCGAAGCGTCCAGTACGTCCAACTCCCGCCATCGTCGACGGCCGGCACACCCACGGTCCGTCGACCGTCAGTCCCGGCCCCACCGGCGGAGCTCGAGCTGCCACGACCGACGACCGAGGCCGAGGAGCAGCCGGAGGAGATTGTGGTGCTGAACGCAGATCCGGCAACGCTGTTCGCAGAGCGCACGACAAGTCTTCTGACACTTGGCCCGGGGTCGGGCACGGGCGTCGGTCCTGGATCCGGTGCCGGGATCGGTGGAGGGACGGGAACCGGACGCGGAACCGGGGTGGGGAGCGGCATCGGTCCAGGCAGCGGTGACGGTGCTGCCGTGTACGCCCCCGAGCCGCGAGCCATCCTCTATCCGTATGAGGCGCCGCCCGTCTCGATCCGTGGTGAACGGTTCCGCATCCGGTTCTGGGTCGACGCGCGCGGGCACGTCGACAAGGTCGAAATCGAGCCGGAGATCCAAGATCCAGCGTTCCGACGCAAGCTGCTCGATCGGGTCTCGTCATGGACCTTCTACCCGGCACGAACGATCGACGGCAAGCCGGTTGCCGGCCAATTGGTGATCACCTACTCGCCGTAGCGGAGGTCGCAGGGCCTCGGCGCGAACGTCGGTGACGGCTCTGGCGGCGGTGGCACTCCGAACGCGATGTGAGCCACATCACCCCTTCCACGCACGGACCCACCTACCTTGCCACGAGTCCCCAGCGCATTTGACCCAGCAGGCCTCAGTGGAGACACGTGCCATGACAGTCTTCAGCCCCGGCAAGAACGGCTCTCGGTTCGCCTTTCTCCCCGATACGACCGGACAGGCCGTCCCGCTGTCCATCCTGGCCCACGGTGTGCGACTCACCGGCACGCTGGAGACCTCGGGTGTGGTGCGCGTGGAGGGGGAGGTGAACGGTGACCTGCGTGTGAAGGGTGGGCAGGTGCTCGTCGCGGCCGGTGGTGTGGTGGAGGGTGATGTCGAGGCCGCGCTGGCCGTCATTGCTGGCGAGGTCCGTGGCCACATCGTAGCCGAGGAGTTGGTGGAGTTGAAGACGGGCAGCACCGTCTACGGGGACATCACTACGCCTCGGATCAGCGTTGAGGATGGCGGTGCGGTCAACGGGACGCTGCGGATGACCGGTCAGCGCCAACAGGGGAACGGCTGGACGTCTCCGTCGAAGAACGCCAAGGGAGCCGGAGCCAACGGGGATGCGGTCGCCATGCAAGAGGGACTGGGACTGCCAGGGGCCAGAGAGGCTCTTCATGCTTCGTAACGCTGTTGTGTTGGGCGCTGCCATTGGCGCCTTCCTGGTGGCGCCGGTGGCCGCGGCCGCCCAGCAGGGCAAGAAGGCGAAGACCCAGGGGCCAACTGTCGAGGTCGCGGCGTCTGTGAGCTTTTCCGTGACTGAGCGGCGGATCATCACGGAGTACTTCGCAGGGCACCGGCACAATCCTCAGCCCCTGCCGCCCGGGATTGCCAAGAACCTGGCCCGAGGCAAGCCGCTCCCGCCGGGAATCGCCAAGCAGCAACTGCCTGATGGTCTGGTCGCGCAGCTTTCGCGGCGGGCGGGCGTCGAAGTGGCGATCTTTGGCGATCGGGTCGTCCTGCTCGAAGCCAGCGGCCTCGTCGTGGACGTGCTCGAAGGCGTGTTCCGCTAGCTGGGAGACCGGATGCACCCAGCGGACCCAGAAGCGCCCGGCTTCAACGCCGGGCGCTCGTGTTTTGGGGAGTCGCGTTCGGGATCTTCAGCATGAAGCCATCGGCGACTCCACACGACCGCCGTCTTACGGCCCCCGCTTTAGAACCAACCGATCGAGGTCGGGGTCGTACGTGACCAGGACGACCTCCCGGGTCTCGATAGTCACCGACGCGTCGAGCTCCAGTGGTGCCCGGCCGCTCTCTCCGATCGGGGTGAACACTGCTCGCAGTGCGTGGGTGCCGGGCGGCAGCGGGAGCTGGCGGAAGACGTAGAGAGGTCGATCTTCGCGTGCCCCCTTGGCGCGCACCGTATCGTCTGCGACCGACGTTCCGTCCAGGGTGACCTCGAGCCGCCACGGCTGAAGCCGCCGCTCGCATATCTCATCGCGCCGCATGTGTTGGGGCAGGGCGGCCAACTCGTCGTCGGTGAGACGCCGGCACTGCTCCACGGTCTCGCTCCGGTAGCGCCAGGCGAGGCGGAGCTCACCGTCAGGGCCCACGGCAGCCGTGTAGCGGACTTGGGAAAGGCCGACTAACGCAAGTGTTGCGAGCGCGCCGAGTACCCAACCGCCCGCCAGACGAGTACGGCTCATTGATGGGCCTCGGCTGCCTCGGGTTCGGGCACGTCACACTCGAGGTCGATGGCAGGGGATTCCTCGCGCTCTGCGCTGCCAAGCGCCCGCACCTCAGCGCGGAACTCCGCAAGGGCATCATGCACCACGGCCTGCTCCCGCTCGCCGGCAGAGATGAGTCTGACACGCCGTTGGTCAACTCGAGCTTTCAACTCAGCTTCGCGTTGGTGGTACAGTCGCTGCTCGAGCCAGAGCGGCCCCTCGCGGTTCCAGCAGTCGCGCGGCGGGCACGTGACGATGAGTACGCCCCCTGCACCAGAGCGGACGAGGTACTCGACCGTGGATGTGTGCAGGTTGCCGGCGCACTGGACTGGGAACACCGGTGCGTCCTCGAAATCGAGCGACGCACTGATGCCTCCGCTACCCCGGCCACAGGCCACGATGACGATCTCGCCCGGCTGAGCCAGGTGGGTGGTGCAGAATCTGGCGATCGCATCGAGTTGCGCCTTGCCCGTGCGCCCGGGCGGACCGACCCCCATTGGGGCGCATGAGCCGGCACAGATGCCGCAGCTGGTGCAGAGGCCCGGGTCGACCCGGGCGACCAGGTAGGGACGGTCATCGGTGCGCTCCACCATGTCGATGGCCTCATACGGACAGTCGAGCCAGCACTGCTCGCATCCAGTGCAGGAGCGCTCGTCCACCACTGAGGCTGCCGGCCGTCGAGCCAGCGGTGGACGAAGGAGGGTGGGGACGAGCACCAGGATGCCGGTAAGCCCGAGCAAACCTGCCCACACGAGCCAGGGAGCTGCGGGTCGCGTTAGCGGCAGGAAGAAGGAATAGAAGACGTCGTAGGGTGCGGTGCCGGGCAGGCGGAACGCGTGCGCCGCCGGACCCATGGTGATGGGAAGCAAGAACGACGCGATACCGAGCAAACCGAGCATGCCCCACAGCAGAGGCTTCGGCGGCACGAGCACGGGCCGGGCCACGCGTGCCACGTGGATCCAGAACACGACGCCGAGACCGACGGGCAACGCGACGTGTGCAAAGAGGTTGAGAAAGAAGAAGGCGGCCGGGAGTTCCCGCTCGCCGTCGAAGGCTCGCTCGATGGGCTCGCTGAAGAGCGGGAGCGCGTCCATCCACCGGGCGCCTTCGCGCGCGAGCACTTCCGCTTGAACATCCCACACCATCACGTAGCCGGTCCAGCCACAGACGAGGATCAGGAACAGCAGCACCAGGCCGCTGTACCACGCCAGCGCCCGCGACCCCCAGGTGCGCCGCTGGAGCCACATTCGAACCAGATGGATCAGCGTCGCGACGAGGGCGGCGTCGGATGCGTAGCGGTGGAAGGATCGCGTCCACGGGCCCAGCCAGATGGTGTTGGTGATCCGGGCAACGGAATCGTACGGCGAGCCAATTCTATAAAAGAAGAGGAGATACACGCCGGTCACCATGACGGCCGCAAGGAGGGCCGCGGCGACGACGCCGGTGTGGTAGAGCGGGTTGTACCGCCACCCGTACAGGCGGTTCATCCAGGCGTCGGCGAGCGCCAAAGGCTGCCGCACCCGGTCAAGCACTCGGTCTGCCATGGCCTTGGTGGTGAGGTATTGCGAAGCTTAATTTACGATATTATCATGATTTTAACAAGTTCAAATATGTGCTCGCCTCGCTGTGCCGCGGGGTGAGCCCTGACCACTCAGGAGGACCCTGATATGAAACCGCCCCCTGATCGACCATCGGAGCCCGGCAAGATCCCGTTGGCACAACGGGTGATGGACAATCCGTTCCTGCTGCTACTGCTCGGTTTGCTCGTCATGTTCGTCTTCTACACCGGTTGGGGTTTGCTCGAGGTGTTGAGCCTCGATCAGGCACCTCTCCCCTGAGGAGTCTCCGCATGCATACCGGCATTGTCTCTCCGAAAGGGGTCTGGTGGGTCAAGGCTCCCAAGGCTGAGCGGATCTGGGTGATGATCGCGTTCGCCTGGTGCATGGTGCTGTTCGCGATGATGCCTCTGTGGCATTACAGGGGCGGACAGAACCCGTCCGGCATTCGCCACAAGGTGGACCCGGAAGCGTACGAGGCACGAACGCTCGAGTTCGTGGAGCAGTACCGCGTGGGTGAGGAAAGCGGGATTGCCGTCGTGGCCCCGCCGCCCGGCAGCGACATCTACATGCTCGGCAAGATGTGGCAGTGGATCCCAGTCTTGAAGCTGCAGGCAGGCGTAAGCTACACGCTGCACCTCAGCTCCAGCGACGTGAACCACGGATTCAACCTGTTCCCGCCCAATATCAACTTCCAGGTCGTGCCCGGCTACGACTACGCGCTCCGCATCACACCCAATGAGCCCGGCGACTACAAGGTCGTGTGTAACGAGTTCTGCGGTATCGGACACCACCTGATGCTTGGCCGGATCATCGTCGAGGAAGGCCCGGTGGTCGCGGCAGGAGGTATCCAATGAACACGACGGTCGCTGCGCTCGCTGCACGTTTCCGGACCTGCCCAACTACAGGTCTCAGGGTCAACAGCACGGCCGAGCACCTGATCCGATTGAACGCCGTCTTCGCCATTCTGGCGATGGTGGCGGGTGTGATCGCGGCGTTCGGTCTCGTGCTCACTCGCTGGCAAGCGGTGCATCTGCTCGAAGCGGTGTGGTACTATCGCCTGCTCACGGTCCACGGTGTGAGCATGCTGATCTTCTTCATCATCTTCTTTGAGATGGCGGTTCTGTATTTCGCAGGGCCGGTGCTGCTCAACTCGCGGGTCCCGATGCCGAAGCTGGCGTGGGCGGCCTTCATCCTCATGGCGGTCGGCGCGGTCATGGTGGAGGTCCAAATGTGGACCGGCAAGGCTGACGTCCTGTTCACATCGTACCCACCGCTCCGGGCGCATCCGAACTACTACCTCGGCATCATCTTCTTCGCGGTGGGGGCCCTGGTCGTGGTCGGGCTCTTTTTCGCGAGCCTTGTGGTGGCGAAGCGGGAAGAAACCTACGGGGGCTCGGTTCCCCTAGTGACTTACGGCGCGATCGCTGCGGCCGTGATCGCGGTGATCACGTTGCTTCACGGCGCGGCGATCTACGTGCCAACTTGGACGTGGGCCATGGGGTGGACCGCTATGCCCGATCCGCAGGTGTACCGCCTGATCTGGTGGGGGCTCGGTCACTCCTCACAGCAGATCAACGTGGCGGCCATGGTGGCCGTGTGGTACCTGCTTGGCGCGTTGACCGTGGGAGCGGTGGTACTGAACGAGAAGATCAGTCGAGCGGCGTTCTTTCTGTACGTGCTGTTCATCTCGATGGCGTCGGCCCATCACTTGCTCGTCGACCCCGGGTTCGGATCGGGGTGGAAGATCTGGAACACGAGTTACGCGATGTATCTTGCCGTGCTCGCGTCCATGATCCACGGGTTCACGGTCCCGGCGGGAATCGAGGTGGGGCAGCGCTTGCGGGGTTTCACCAAGGGGATGTTCGAGTGGTTGCGGAAGGCACCGTGGGGTGATCCAGGCTTCAGCGCCATGATCCTGTCCATCATCATCTTCGGTTTCATCGGCGGCATCACCGGGGTCACGTTCGGCACGGAGCAGATCAACATCATCGCCCACAACACGCTTCGCGTGCCGGGCCACTTCCATGCCACGGTGGTCGCGGGCACGGCGCTCGCGTTCATGGGGGTGACGTACTACGTGATCCCGCTCGTCTTCCAAAAGCAGGTCGCATTCTGGCCACTGGCCCGAATTCAACCCTATCTGTTCGGCGGCGGGATGGTGTTGTTCACGATGTCGATGACGTTTGCCGGGACGTTCGGTGTTCCACGGCGCCACTACGACATCAGTTTCACTGGTGCTCCGTTCGACATCCAATACAACGCCGCGGTGGACCTGCTCCTCGGCATCATGGGGATCGGCGGTCTCATCGCTGCCACTGCAGTCGTTCTCTACATCCTGATCGCCGTTTGGTCGGTGTTCTTCGGCAAACCGATGCCGCAGGCCGCCACGGCGGGAGAGTGAACCCATGGCATTCTATGGCGTACCCCAGGGCGTCTCCAAACTCCCGCGGCAGGAGCATGCACCGGGCGGGGGTGAGAAGGAACACGCCGAGCACAAGGGGCTTGCCCCACGCGGGACCTTCATTCTGGTCGGCGTATTCTTGGTTGCGTTCATCGTGTACTACTTCGTGAACTGGAAGCTCCTCTCTTTCGTGTGGCAGGTGGGGTAGGTCCGTGACACGACGCGAGTGGGGTCCGCTCGGAGCGCTGGCGCTCATCATCGCCGTGACGGTGGCGTGGTGGGCGCTCGCGCTCTGGCCACTGCCGACCGAAGCGCCTGAATGGCTGTATCGGACCCGGAACGTGTGTTTCGGCGTCGCAGGCAACGGCCTGCCCGATGCGTCGGGATGGATGCTCCTCATCGCTGAA
Source organism: Gemmatimonadota bacterium (assembly GCA_029863245.1). Taxonomy (GTDB): domain Bacteria; phylum Gemmatimonadota; class Gemmatimonadetes; order Gemmatimonadales; family GWC2-71-9; genus JAOTVV01. Next base: position 80,137 of record JAOTVV010000013.1, on the reverse strand, counting down.
CCGATCACGATGGTCGCCATCCTCGCGTTCTTGTTTGGTGAAGGACTGCGTCGTGGATTTCGTTTGTTGGCACGCGCCAGGGTCGGCCAAACGGTCCTGGTCGGCGCAATACTGGGCGTCGCCGTCGGCTTGGGTGCCGTCGCGGCGCGAGTTCACGCCGCGACAAGCAGCACGGAGGAGTGGTTTGCGGTCACGGCGGACATGCTGGCGCGCCTGGACGATCCGGCACCGAGCCTCGGCCTTCTCGATCAGGTTGGCAATCGAGTAACGCTCGAGCAGTTTCGTGGCCGACCACTTCTGGTGGGCTTCGCATTCGCTCACTGCACAACGGTGTGTCCTCGGGTTGTGCAGGACGTCCAGCGCGCACGCCGGCGTTTGGGTGACGGCGGAATCGGAGCCCTGATCGTGACGCTCGATCCTGTACGCGATACGCCGAGCCGGCTGCCCGGGATGGCGCAGCAGTGGAATCTGGATCCCGGTACCCTCGTCGCGAGTGGACCCATCAACGACGTGGAACGCGTGTTGGACGAATGGGGCGTTCCGAGAGAGCGGGATCCGCTGACAGGTGACGTGGTTCACCCGGCACTCGTGCTCGTTATTGACGCGGAGGGCGTCATTCGGTATCGCACGCCCGGCGGCCCGGACCTGCTGGTGGACCTGGTGGCGAAGCTGTGACGGGTCGGCGTGGGCGAGACTACGTCGACCTGACCAAGCCGCGGATCACTGGCTTCGTGGTCCTCACGGCGGCACTCGGGTATTGGCTGGGAAGCGGCGCTGCGGTGGATCTGGTCCGGCTCTGTCCCCTGCTGATGGGAACGGCGCTCGTCAGCGGCGGTACCAACGCGCTCAACCAGTGGTGGGAACGCGATGTTGACGCTCGGATGCCGCGGACCCGACGGCGCCCAGTCGCCTCTGGCCGTCTCCCGCCCCGCCATGCGCTCCTGTTTGGCATCGCCATCGGGATCGGTGGCACGGTGCTGCTCTTTTGGGGCACGAATGCGCTCACGGGAACACTGGCGGCCCTTACCCTGGCGAGCTACGTGTTCGTGTACACACCGCTCAAGCGACGTTCTGCGCTGAACGTCTTCATCGGCTCCGTTCCGGGCGCGCTCCCGATCATGGGTGGATGGGCGGCGGCGAGCGGACGGCTCGACCCCACCGCCTGGCTTCTGTTTTGCCTCCTCTTCCTGTGGCAGCTGCCGCATACCTTCGCGCTCGCCTGGATGCTCAAGGACGAGTATCGAGTGGCTGGCCTCCGTATGCCGGGAGGCGACGACCTTTCAGGTCGGCGCACGGCGTTCCGAGGAGTGATCGCCGGTGTGGCGCTCCTCGCGGCGAGCCTGGCGCTTGCACCGTCGGGGACGCCCGGGGGGGTGTATGGTGGGACGGCGCTCGCGATCGGCCTGTTCCTCATCGCGGTCATGGGAGCGTGGATGTGGCGACCCAGTGTCCGTTCGGCACGCCGGGCATTTCTCGCAACGCTCGCCTATCTGCCCGCCGTGCTCTCTGTCTTGGGTCTTGCCTCCGCCTTCCGGTCGCCGTAGCGCCGATCGGGTGGCTCGTGGTCATCGGCCTAGGCTCAGGTTGGCGCGCTCCCTACCACCGCCCGTACAGTGCCTTCCACTCCTCCTCGAACTCGTGTCCCGCCACCCATCGCGGTACGTCGTCGGCGTCTGCGACGCGGACCGCCGTTTCGAACAGGATCTGCATGTCGCGTGCGGTTCCCTCGAGGTTCCACTCGGGATGAATAGAATCCGTCACTTGGTGGTAGTGCCGGAGCCGAAACTCGTAGGGATCGAAGCCGAGTGGGGTGACGTAGTCCTTCCCTGCCTGGAGATACAGGGCCGGGATGCCCGCTTTGGCAAAACTCACCTGGTCGGACCGATAGAAGCTTCCTGCGTTCGGGTTGGGGTCGCCCGCCGGACGCAGCCCGTGCTCCTCGGCGACACTGCTGAACGTCGCGCCCAGCGTACTCATCTCGATCCCGATCGCGGCGGCGTCTCGGGTGACGCCGTAGGACTGAGGCGAGTCCACGTTGACGTTCGCCACGATCTGCTCGAGCGGCACCGGGGGATTCGCGACGAATGCGCTGCTCCCGAGCAAGCCGCCTTCTTCCGCTGTGACCGACACGAACATGACGGATCGTCTGGGCCTCGCGTTCGCGAACGCTTCGGCGGTTGCCAGAATCGCCGCCACGCCGAGCGCGTTGTCCTGGGCGCCGTTGAAGATCTTGTCGTCTCCGGGAGCGTCCGGGTTCATGCCGAGGTGATCGTGGTGGGCGGTGAACACGACGTACTGCTCGGTGAGCGTCGGATCGCTGCCACGCACCACGCCGGCGACGTTGATCGCCTCGACCCGCTCGATCGCCGTCTCTATGTGGACCGTGAGCCCGTACCCGGTGTCCCGAGGACGGAAATCTCGCTGGGCGGCCGCGTCGAATAGCCCAGTGAGTGTCGTCCCCATGGACGAGGCGATACGCTCGGTCAGCGTGGAGTCGATCCAGGAGAGCAGGTCGAGCTGGTAGGTCCGTTGCCAGATCTGTCGCGACCCGGTGTTGCCGATCACGCTGAAACCGTAGCTCGCCGACTCGGTAGTGTGCACCACGATCGCGCCAGCCGCGCCGTGCTTCTGCGCCTGCTCGAACTTGTAGGTCCAGCGGCCGTAGTAGGTGCGTGCGGCCCCGCCGAACAGCGCCTCGCCGTTCTCCTCCACCGGCGGATCGTTGTTCAGGAACAGCAGCACCTTGCCGCGCACGTCCGCTCCCTTGAAGTCGTCCCATCCGTACTCGGGCGCCTCCACCCCGTAGCCCACGAACACGATGGGCACGTTCCGCAAGTCGACGACCGGCTTCTCGGCGGTCGACCAGTAGGTGACGTTCTGGTCGTTGGCGAGTGGGAGCGCGCCCCGGGGTCCCCGAATAGACAGCGAGGACGTGGTGACGTTCTTCCGCAGGCCGACCAGTTCGATCGGGAGCAGGTAGGAATCGCCCGCTGGAGCGAGGCCGATCTGCTCGAAGCGCCGCGTGATGTACGCCACCGCACGGGCTTCGCCCGGCGTGCCGGCGCCCCGCCCCTCCATGCTGTCGGCGGCGAGGACGGACACGTCGGCCATGATGCCATCGGCAGTGATGTGTGTGGCAGGATCGGGGGTGCAGGACGGCAGCGCGAGCGTGGTGACAGTGAGCAGGGCCCAGGGGGAACGTTGCAGCATGATGGCAGGCCTCGGCGGAGGTGCGGAGTAGTCAGAGGTTTCGCACGGAGAATACGGCACCAGACAGGAGGGGAGAAGGGCCGCCAGGCGCCCCGTACGCCTAGTAGATGCCCGCCTCTTCGGTTGTGTTGGAGTACAGCTCGCGGCCGGGCCGCAATCAGTCTGGGCGAGACAACAAGAGTGGCCTTGCCGTCCCCGGCCGCAGGTGGGGCGCTACGTGTCCTCGGCCCCGAAGGGGTCCCGTCGGTCGCGGTTGGTGCGAATCCGCTTCGCGCGACGCTGCAACCCCGAGCGTCGGTCCTCGTCGCCTGCATCCCGCTGCTTCGAGCGTCGGTCCTTCCGACGTCGCTCGCGCACCCGCCGGTCCTTAGGGCTACGGGGTGCGGCAGGGTCGAGCTTCGCGGTCAATTCGGCGGTGATGTGCTGCCAGGCGTCGATGAGCGCCTCCCGCTTGCGACGCTCCGTCTCGGTGAGGTCTTCAATCGTGGCCCTGTCACGCAGGGCGGTGATCTCCCGCGACAGCCTCGCCTTCTCGCTCCGAAGGCGCTCGAGCTCCGCGAGATCGAGATCCTCGACCGCCTGTTTGCGGAGCACCTGGAGCTCCCGGCCGCAGTCGTGACAGAACCGGGCCGGCTTTGCGGTAGGTGAGTTGCAGAACGGGCAGTGAGACATATCGCGCAAAGATGGGAGATTGAGGTCGCCAACACCACCCGGCTTGTCGTATGGCACGGCGCATGCCGCTCGGCGCCGTGCCGAGGCGGAAACGAACAGCCGCAGAGGCGTACCTCTGCGGCTGTTCTGCGTGGCGAGCGCAGATACCGGGCAATCCGGCGGCCCCGGCTGTCAGGTTCCTACGGTCTTGTGAGCCGAATTGCGTCTCGGCAGCTCGTCCACGCGGTCACGGTTGCAGTCGATCCCCGCCCCTTCCGAGACGGAACGTGAGCACGTTGCCTCTCTTGCCAATCGCACCGCTGGCCAACCCGGCATCACTGTGAGGGGTGGCCACGCCGGAAGCTAGTGACTCGCTGTGTCACGCGGGGTGACGGCCGTCACAGTCCTCGCAGCGCTCCTGGCGCGAGAGACTGCCTCGCGTCGAGCTGTCCCTTCCAGAATTCGCGATAGTGTTCCACCCAATCGGCGGCATCCTTGAGGGGAGCCGCATCGAGCCCACACCGGCTGATCCGCCCAGCTCGGGCACGCCGCACCAGGCCAGCCTTCTCCAGCACCCTGAGATGCTTGGATATAGCGGGGCGCGAGATGGAGAACGGACGGGCCAACTCTCCTACCGTCGCGTCCCCCTCGGACAGCCGGGCAAGGATCTGTCGGCGCGTTTTGTCTGCCAGGGCGCCGAAAACGCGGTCGAGTTCAGGATGATTGGTAACCATCTGATTACCAATCTAGGATGGATCTTCTCTTCGTCAAGTGCTGGCTGGGATCTGGTGCCCGGGAACCTCGTGTCCCAGGTTGTGTGGCTGCGTACCTCGCCTCGGGAGCAGTGATGGCCGCGAAGAAGGCCCTTGGATTCTGGATGTGTACCGCGCTGGTCGTGGGCAACATGATTGGCTCGGGCGTTTTTCTCCTGCCCGCGTCGCTCGGTTCGTTCGGCGGGATCAGCATTGTGGGATGGCTCGTGAGCGCGGGTGGGGCCATCTGCTTGGCACTCGTGTTCGCCAGACTGGGGCGGCTGGTCCCGGAGACTGGCGGCCCATATGCCTTTGCGCGCGACGGGTTCGGGGAGTTGGGTGGCTTCCTCGTCGCGTGGGCGTATTGGATTTCCATGTGGACCACCAATGCCGCGCTCGCTGTGGCATTCACGAGCTACCTCACGGTTTTCTGGCCGGACCTTGCCACGACACCGATACTTGCCGGTGCTGCGTCACTGGGAAGCCTGTGGCTCCTCACTGCGGTGAACCTGTCCGGGGTTCGCACCGCGGGCGCAGTGCAGCTGGTGACGACCGTTCTGAAGCTCCTGCCGCTGCTGGCGATTTGTGCCGTGGGCCTCTTCTTCTTCAATGCCGAGCACTTCCAACCCTTCAATGCGAGCGGTCGTGGCACGCTCCCGGCCGTGAGCGCCACCGTGACGCTCACCCTATGGGCGTTTCTCGGTCTCGAGTCGGGCACGGTGCCGGCAGGGGACGTGAACGACGCCGAGCGCACCATTCCCCGCGCGACGATTGCGGGAACGCTGATAGCGACGGTGGTCTACATCCTGGGGACGGTGGTCGTGATGGGCCTCATCGCTCCTGCGGTTCTGGCCGAATCGAACGCCCCGTTTGCCGATGCAGCGCGCGTCATTTGGGGCCCGTGGGGTGCCTATCTCCTGGGTGCGGGTGCCGCGATCTCCTGCTTCGGCGCCCTCAACGGATGGATCCTCCTCTCGGGTCAGCTGCCCTATGCCGCGGCACGGGACGGTCTGCTTCCGGCTCCGTTGGCCCGGATGTCGCGTCGCCAAACCCCGGCGGTGGGGATTCTGGCGTCGAGCGTCATCGCGAGTTTCCTGATTGCGATGAACTACACAAAGGGGCTCGTAGCCGCGTTCACGTTCATGATCCTGCTCGCGACGCTCGCGACGCTCATCCCCTACGTGTTCTCGAGCCTCGCGGTGTTCCTGCTCAGGGGGGCAAGCGGCGACCGTCCGGGCAGGCTCGGCCTCGGGCCATCAATCGTTGCCGGCGTGGCGTTTCTGTACTCGCTGTGGGCGATTGGCGGGTCGGGTCAGGAAGCGGTGTACTGGGGTTTCCTGCTCATCGTGGCCGGCCTGCCGGTCTACGTGGGGATGGTGTGGTGGCGACGGCGGAATGGCTCTGCCGCGTGAGCCCGCGACCCTCCCGCGATGGCTGCCTCTCGTCCCGATCACCGACCTCCAGAAAGGGTGTCACATGCGCGCGGGTCACCACCCGAGAGGCCACGTCGGAACCAGGCCACACGCTCGGCGGAGGAGCCGTGCGTGAAGGCGTCGGGGTTGACGCGTCCGCCACCCTGCCGCTGTATGCGGTCGTCCCCCACGGAAGCCGCCGCTCCCAGCCCTTCTTCGACGTCGCCGCGCTGTAAAATGTCGCGCTGGGCCGTGGAATACCCCCACACGCCGGCATAGCAGTCAGCCTGGAGCTCGAGCCGCACCGAGAGCGTATTGGCCAGATCCGGTCGCGCGCGCTGCGCCTGGCGCACCTCGCTCTCGGTGCCCAGGACCCGCTGCACGTGGTGGCCGATCTCGTGGGCCAGCACATACGCCTGGGCAAAGTCGCCCGGCGCGCCGAACCGACGATGCAGCTCATCGAAGAAGCTCAAGTCGATGTAGACCTTCTCGTCACCGGGGCAATAGAACGGGCCGCTCGCGGCCTGGGCGAAACCGCAGGCGGATTGCACCACGTCCCGAAACAGCACGAGTTTGGCGTCGCGGTACGTCACCCCGTATTGCGGCAACAGCGCCGCCCAGGTGCTCTGGGCGTCGTCCAGTACAAACGACACGAGATCCACTAGCGTCTCCTCCTCCGCCGTCGTGCTCACCGGCCCGCTCACCTGCGGAACGGCAGCCTGGTTGGCGATGAGCCCGAGGAGCCCGCTGATGTCCTGCTTGAAGATCACGCCCAGAACGAGCACGAGCAGGACACCACCGAGCCCGATCCCTCCCCCTCGGCCGAGGGGCAGTCGCCCCGGCCGCATGCCACGCCGGTCCTCGATATTCCCGCTTCGCTTGTTCCGTGTCCACCGCATGATCGTTATCCGGTTCAGTGTCCGCTCGGTATCGCTGGCCGACAAAGCTGCCTCTACCGTATTGGAGTGGCAACCCGCCAGGTTGCTGGTCCTGGAGACCGCGCCAAAACATGTCGCAGCGCCTCATTACGAGACGCCGGGCGGTGGCGTGACTTGGCTCACCGACCGGGCAACTCGATGCCGGGCCGCGCGTTGAGACCGGCCCTCGGGCTGGCACCTGAAATGCGACGCTTTGGGGCCGGGGAGCCCATCCCGCATGGAGGTGCGAATGAAGGGCACGGTCTCTGTCAAACGGTTGGGACGTTGGGAGTACCGGGACGTCGTGTACGACGTGCACGCGGCGCAGGACGCAGACGGCGGGTGGAAGATCGTCATCACGGCCATCGGACCGGGTACGGTCCACCGCTTCGCTGTGCTGCAGACTGGGGATGAGGAGGCCGGTGAGCGGCCGGCCTGGCTTGCCGGTGATGAAGACGAGCGAACGCAGGCAGCCGAGGAGGCGCTCACCGCTGCTGCGGCGTAAGGCTGGTCCCCTTTTGCGGGCGATCCTGTGGCGGCCTGAGGGTCGTTGCTGCACCTATCGGCTGGCCGAGTATCCCGTTAATTTGGGGGTCCACGATTATCACGCCGGAACGGGTGCGGCCGCGGGCCACCCCAGGCTGGCCTTTGGAGCGGAGCGACGATGCCGCACATCATTCTCGAAGGGGAAGACCGCATCGACTGGGCGATCAAGGTGTTTCGCCGGAAAGTGCAGAAATCCGGGATCTTGAAGGATCTTCGAGCGAAACGGTACTATGTGAAACCCAGCGTGGCGAAGCGGCTCAAAGCCGCCGCCGCTCGCCGCCGCCGTCACCGGAGTAAGCGTCCCCGGCGATAGACGCCCGGCCCCTTTGCTGCAAGGAACCCAGCCGCTACGGAGATGGCCCATAGCTTCTCTCGACCGGCAGCCCGACGCGGGGGCACGCAGCCGCGGAACGTGATGTGCGATCGGCGAGTACGGCATTGTCCGGCTCCGACGGCATCATCATCACAGTGAGGAGTACGGCGATGAGTACGACCGGCACAGTGAAGTGGTTCAACGACGCCAAAGGTTTCGGCTTCATCACGCGCGACGATGGCGAGAAGGACTGCTTCGTCCATCACTCGGCCATCGTAGCTGAGGGATTCAAGTCCCTCCGCGAGGGTGAGCGTGTGGAGTTCGAGGTGGTGCAGGGCGAAAAGGGCCCGGCAGCCCAGAACGTCCGAAAGATCGCCTGACCACGTCACGACCCGTCGACTCGCGGGGTCGCTCCGATCTGGAGCGGCCCCGCGTTGCATTGTGGATGCTCTTCGCCCCATGGATGAAGCCCAGCTTCCCCGATGGCCGCTGGACGGCTTTCCCTCCCTAGCGTACCTTCGCTGCACTCGCCGCGACCCATGCGGTTGCGGTGACTCCCTCGAGCCGAGGTGACCAATGAACTGGCTGCTCGGCGGGTTTCTCTTCCTGGCATCCCTCACGGCGACCCCGCAGGGCGCAGGTGAGATCCGGTTCGTCGAGACCAGCGTCGACCTTCGCCCCAACGGCTCGGCCGTGGTTCTCTACGAAGTGCAGTGGGCAGTGCGTCGCGGTGAGTTGCACGGCTTCTACTTCAGCGGCAACGGCCGGCTGCAGGTCTCGATGCTGGCGGATAGGGCGCACGCGGTCGACAGCCGCGGGACCCGCTACGGTCTTTCAATCACTCGGGTCGGTCCCGATCGGTGGGACATCGTGCTGGCCGACGGCCAGGGCGTGTCGTCGGGGACCGTCACGTACGTCTTTGCCTTCACCACCGATTTCGCTGCTGCCGGCCACCTCGCGCCGACCACGTCGCCGGACGGCCAAGCCCTCATGGTGTTCAACTGGTCACCGGTCGAGTGGGACGAGGCAGGTAACCAGGACCACTACACGCTGAACGTGCTGACGCCGTACGTCCTGCCGTCGGGCGCTGATCCGAGACAGACCGTCGAGGAGGGACAGCTCGTGCTCACCGAGCGCTGGGTGAACGACAAGTTCCGCATCGACTACCAACGTGGCGAGGCAGACAGGCTGCGGCTGGTGCTCCACCGTGACCGACCCGGCAACGGTTACGACATGCGCGCGCAGTTCTACCTGCCAGCCGCCTGGTTCGCGCTGGAGCGACCGGCGCAGGCACCATCGGCGCCGCCACCACCACCACCACCCAGCTTCGGTACGTGGAAGCAGACGGACTGGCTCATTGGTGGGGGGATGCTCCTCCTGCTCGGAGCGTTCTTCCTGGTGGTGACCGGCAAGCACCGCTCCATGGTGACCGCACATAGGGGATTGGACGAAGTGCGGTGGGATGTGCTCGACTGGACGCCCCCCAAGCTAGTGCTCTCGAGCTTCCGGATCGCTGGGAAGGTGTGCAAGGACCTGACGCCGCTGGAGGTGGCCTTCTACCTCGGCATCCCGTTCAAGCGGATCGTGAGCGCGATGCTCAATTCCATGGTGGCGGAAGGGTTCCTCGAGATCGTGTCGCGGAACCCGCTCCGCGCCCGCACGATGGGTACTCCAGACACGGACCGGCTCGGCGAGTACGAACGGCTGCTGTACGGGTCTCTCACCGACGACGGGCGTCTCTCGCAGCACGAGCTCGAGCAAATCATGAACCAGGCCGTGGACAACGTACGGACGAAGGCCTGGGACTGCGACGTCGAGGCGACGAAGGCGTACTACCAGAACGTGGTACAGGAGAACGTGGAGGAGCCGCGCGAGACCGACACAGACTGGTACTGGTGGTATCACAACCAGCATCCGTACTACTCCCATCGCTATAACCACGACCGGAACCCCTTCGTGAACGAGGTCGACATTCCGATTCAGACCGATCACCTGGTCTCGGCTCCCATCGACACCGACTTGGTGATGGACCTGAACGTGTGTCATGACGCCTGCCACTCTGCGTGTCACTCCGCCTGTCACTCGGCTTGCCATTCCGCCTGTCACTCGGCATGCCACTCGGCGTGCGTCAGTGGGAGCTCACACTGATGTCGGCGCCGCGCGCCATCGACCTGTCGTGGATCGACGAGTTCATCGACAACGTCCGGCCGTATGTCTTCGTCCGGGAGGAAGACGAGCTCATCATCAAGCGGCCGAACCTGGCGCAGAAACTGAACCGGCAGGGCGTCAGCATCCTGAAGGCGCTGCTCGACGGCCAGCGCGTGGCAGACCTGCTGGACCACGTAGGACGGGAGCCGCAAAGAATCCGTGATATCGCGCTGTTCATGGTCGAGGTGAAGCGGTTCATGGAGGGGCGATTGGACGACGTGCACCGCACGAGCGCCATCGAGGTTCGGCCCTTTACGCTCGGGTTCGCCACGCTGCCGATTCTCTCGGAGATCGCGCTCACCTACCGATGCAATCTCCGCTGCACGTTCTGCTACGCCGGCTGCAACTGCACGACGAATCCGGTTGGCGACGATGGTGAGATGACGGTGACGGAAGTCCAGACCATCCTGCGAAAGATCCGCGAGGATGCACAAGTCCCTTCAGTCAGCTTCACGGGCGGCGAAGCGACGTTGCGGACGGACCTGGAAGCGTTGGTCGAGTATGCCAGTGACCTTGGGATGCGGGTGAACCTCATCACCAACGGGACCCGGATTACGGAACAGCGGGCACGCGCGCTGGCGCAGGCGGGCCTGGATTCGGCGCAGGTGAGCCTCGAGGGGGTGACGGGCGAGACCCATGAAAGGGTGACCACCATCCCGCACTCGTTTCGGCGGACCGTCGCCGCCGTGCACTTGCTCCGCGAGGCCGGGATTCACGTGCACACCAACACCACGATCTGCCGCGACAACGTCCACGAAATCGAGCTGATGCCACGGTTCGTGAAGCACGAGCTGGGGAACGAGAAGTTCTCGATGAACCTCGTCGTCCCGGCGGGCTCCGCAGCACTCAACCGGCAGATGGCGGTGCGGTACTCCGAGATCGGACCGTACCTGGTGCGGATCGCGAGGGAGAGCAAGCATCTCGGCGTCGACTTCATGTGGTACTCACCCACGCCGATGTGCATGTTTAACCCCATTGCGCACGGACTCGGCAACAAGGGTTGCAGTGCGTGCGACGGATTGCTGTCGGTTGCGGCCAACGGGGAGGTGATCCCCTGCGCATCCTACGACGAGCCGGTAGGGAACCTCTTGGAAGAGCCCGTGCTCGATGTGTGGCGCTCGAAGCGGGCGGTGCAGTTCCGCGAGAAGTTCCTCGCCCACCCCGAGTGCCGCTCCTGTGAGCAGTTCCAGATCTGCAACGGGGCGTGTCCTCTCTACTGGCGGGAGATGGGATTTGCGGAGCTGTGCAATGTGCGCGGGTTCGGACCGGTGGAAGAGGAGCATTTCGCACAATGATCCTGCCAAGTCGGGAAGACCGCGGCATTGTCGTGTTCTGGGTGCTGCCGGCACTGACCTACGGAGTGCGGCTCGCGGCCAGCGGCGTGCTCATCCTGGCGGGGCTGGTCATGCAAGGAGTGCTCGGATCCGCTCTGCCGGGTGTACTCCTGCTGGCCGCCGGCAATCTGCTGCTTCTGGTCAAGGGCTACGACAACCGGGTGGATTTCGAGGGCTTCGAGGCCGACGCACACTGGGAGCGGGTGGACGCGGGCAAGCTCGAAGAGCTCAAAGACCTGCACGCGAGGATGCGCCGCTGGGATCGAAGCCTGGTGGACGTGACGAACCCGTGGGGCCTGCTCGCGTTCGTCCTGGTGGCCGGACTGCTGGGCCTGTGGGGAGTTGCGACCGAGGGGATATGGCGGATTCTCGCCATCGATGCGGCGGTGCTCCTGATGCCCCACTGGGTGACCGGCATACGCTCCATCCTGGTCCGGCCGAAGCTGCTCGTGCGGATCGACGCGATCCACGAGGTGCTCGATCGGGCCGCGCCCAAGCTCCGGGATCATCAGGTGACGCTGCTCATGCTGCTCGGGGGTACCGAGACGCCGATTCCGGACGACGTGAAGTTCAAGGTCGACATCAAGGGCCGCGCCGAGGGCTTTCTTGGACTCTACGGTCAGGTCGTGATCAACGAGGTGCAGGGTTCTTCCTACCCCTATTTCTATGTAGTGCTGGTGGCGAAGCATGGATTCGGCCTGCACCAGGCCTTCCGGGCATACCGGCCGTCGGGGGAGATCACCAAGGAGTTCAAGCGGGAAAAGAACGTCGAGGTCTTCGTCGTGCGGCAACATACGACGAAGACCTCGGGCTATCACACCAAGCCAGACGCGGCCATCCGGATCTTCGATGAGGGATTTCGGATTGCCAAACGGGTCGCAGCCGGCGTCGCGGCGTAGCCGGTAGCTGTTTCGCGGGTGGGAGGCGCTCTCCTGGTGACGGGTTGCCTCGTCGCACTCGGTTGCGGAGAGCAATCTGACCGGATGGAAGATTTGTGACACGGACCATGAACCCGGAGAGGCGGCCACTCGCGGTCCGGACGTGGATCGCCCTTACGCTCCTGCTGCCGGCACTGGCCTGTTTCCGAAACACAGCCGCTGTGCTGGACAAGGTCGAGGTGCTGGAGCGCCAGGCATGGTGGGACAACCGCGACTGGGATTGGTACAGCGAACACATTCCGTTTTTCGAGTCGCCAGATTCCGAGATCGACGCGACGTACTACTATCGGTGGGAAGTCATCACCAAGCATCTCACCTACGGCTCCCCCGAGGTGGGCTACGTCTTCACGGAGTTCCTGGATCGCCCCTTCTGGTCGGGCCGATACGGGGCGATCAGTTGCCCGCTCGGCCATCAGTTCTACGAGATCCGCTGGCTCAAGGACCGTCGCATCATCGACGATTTCGCGCGGTTCTGGCTGTCGGTGCCCGATGCGAAGCCGCGGACCTACAGCAACTGGTACGGCGACGCCATGTGGGCGGTCTACCAGGTTACCGGTGACCTCCAGCTCGTTCACGACGTGCTCCCATTCATGGAGAGGCAATACGAAGGGTGGGTGGAGGAGCGCTTCGATCCTGAGCACGGATTGTTTCGCTGGGTTGGCGCGTGGGACGGGATGGAGACCAATATCAACAGTCGCCAGACGGACGATCCCTTCGGGGGCGGGGAAGGCTACCGCCCGACCCTCAACAGCTACATGTACGCCGATGCACTCGCCATTTCACACGCGGCAAGTCTATTGGGAGATGAGGTAAAGGCAGCCGACTACGCCGAGCGTGCCGCCCGTCTGAAGCGTCGCGTGCAGGAGGAGCTGTGGGATCCGGCGCGGGAGTTCTTCTTCCACCAGTTCGCTCGCGACGAGAAGGACGGTATCGCGGCCAAGACGCTCACGTATCAGACCGGCCCCCACGCGGGAAGTCCACACGGCCGCGAACTGCTCGGCTATGTACCCTGGCAATTCAACCTACCGGACCCCGGTTACGAAGCTGCCTGGAAGTTTCTCATGGACCCGGACTTCTTCTTCGCACCGTACGGTCCCACGACGGTCGAGCGCAGCGATCCCCTGTTCTTCGTCTCACCGCGCTGCTGTGAGTGGAGTGGCAACCAGTGGCCGTACGCGACCTCGCAGACGCTGGTCGCCATGGCCAACCTGCTCAACAACTACCGCCAGGACGTGGTGGACAAGGATGACTACTTTGCGCTTCTCCGGACCTACAGCCTGGACCAGCGGCTCGCGGGCCGGCCGTTCATTGCCGAAGCGGCCAATCCCGACAACGGGTCGTGGGACGGCCACAACACCCTGTACCACAGCGAGCACTATTTCCATTCCTCGTACGTGGATCTGATCATCACGGGACTCGTGGGGCTGCGGCCGCGCCCCGATGACACCTTGGAGATCAATCCCCTCGTCCCGGATGACTGGGAGTATTTCGCCCTGGACGATGCGGCCTACCACGGACATCGCCTGGCGATCATGTGGGACCGCGACGGCTCCCGGTATGGGCGGGGCGCGGGGCTGTCGGTGGTGGTGGATGGCGAGTGCCTGACGACGGTCCCGGCGGTGGGTCGACTGCTGGTAGCGTTGCCGGCGAGGCCACCGGCATCGGGAGAGACTGCCCGACCCCACAATGTTGCCGTGCACAATGACGGAGGGTTCTACCCACACGTGTCGGCGTCGTTCAGCGCGCCGACCACGCCACCATTCTATGCCACCGACGGGAACTACTGGTATCATCGCCTGCCGTCGAACCGCTGGACCACGGTGGGCTCTCCGAACGAGCAGGACTGGATTGGGGTGGATTTTGGCGCGGAGAGGACAGTCGAAGCGGTAAGACTTTACTTCTTGGCCGACGAGGAGGGCATCGCTCCGCCGATGAGGTATGACGTTCAGATGTGGCGGAACGAACAGTGGGTGACGATCCCTGGTCAGCGCCGTCGTCCCAACCGAGCGGTGGGGCGGCGCGCCAATGTCGTTGGATTTCCCGAGATCGCCACATCCCGTCTGCGGGTTCAGCTCACGCACCTCCCGGGCAGTGCGAGTGGACTCACCGAGCTAGAGGCGTGGGGGAATGCCAGGCTGCCGCTGGCCGAGCCGATGCAGCCTATTGCCAACCTGGCCCTCGCGGTCGGCCCCGCGGGATCCGCCAGGGTGTCGGCGTCGTTCACATCTCGGTTCGACAGCCTGGCGCAGGCGGTCGACGGGCAGATTGCTTTCACGCGCTATTCCCGCAATCGCTGGACGGCGTTCGAATCGCCGAATTCAACCGACTGGATCGAGCTGGACTTCGGTGAGCCGAAACTGGTCGGCAGGCTGGAGGTCTATCTTTGGGGCGACGATCGGGGCGTGAAAGCGCCGGCTGACTATTTCGTCGAGATCTGGACCGATGGCGGCTGGACCCGCGCAGACGTGATCGATCGGATGCCCGCCGCGCCGACCACCTGGGCTCGCAACACCGTGGTCATGAAGCCGGTCACGTCGCGGAAGATGAGGGTAGTATTCAAGCATGCGTTACCGGCCGTTACGGGCGTTACGGAACTCGAAGTCTGGGAGCAGTGAGTGGGACGCTGGAGAGGGAAGGCGTCGGAACGGACGGACTCACCACATTGGAGCGCGAAGGAGTGTGCGATTTGACCATTCCCCGTTTTTGGCTGCTGGGATCGGTGCTCGCAATGGCGGCCTGCGGGTCCGCGGCCGACCGTGAGGCGGAAGACCAGCTCAGAGGAAGGGCCTCGGTGACCCGGGAGGAATACGGCAGGCTTCCCGACGGCACTCGGGTCGACCTGCTGACGCTCGCGAACGCCAGTGGCATGGAGGTTCGCGCGATCACCTACGGTGGGATCATCCTCTCCATTCGGGTGCCGGATCGGCGAGGCCGCTACGACGACGTCGTACTCGGATTTCCGGGGCTCGACGGGTATCTGCAGAACGCTCCCTATTTCGGCGCTATCGTCGGCCGATATGCCAACCGGATCGCCGGGGGCAAGTTCACGTTGGACCGGAGGACGGTTCAGCTCGCCATCAATGACGGCCCAAATCACCTTCACGGAGGCGTGCGGGGGTTCGACAAGGTGGTGTGGAGCGCGCAGGGTTTCGCCCTCAATGACAGCGTGGGGGTCGTGTTCACCTACACGAGCGCCGACGGAGAGGAGGGGTATCCTGGCTCGCTGGTCGCAACCGTGCGATATACGCTCACCGATGCGAACACTCTGGTCGTCGACTATCGAGCGAAGACGGACAGGGCCACCCCCGTCAACCTCACGCAGCACACCTATTTCA
Organism: Gemmatimonadota bacterium; assembly: GCA_029863245.1. Taxonomy (GTDB): domain Bacteria; phylum Gemmatimonadota; class Gemmatimonadetes; order Gemmatimonadales; family GWC2-71-9; genus JAOTVV01. The sequence goes on along the minus strand of JAOTVV010000013.1, from coordinate 64,521 downwards.
ACCTCGCCGGGGCCGGGAGCGGCGACGTGCTCAATCACGTTCTGACGATCTTCGCGGATCGATACGCGCCGGTCGACTCGACGCTGATCCCGACCGGGGAGTTGGTTCCCGTCGAGGGAACGCCATTCGACTTCCGTCAACCGACGGCGATCGGTGCCCGGATCGACACGAGCCATGTGCAGGTCGGGCGAGCAGGCGGCTATGATCACAACTTCGTCTTGAGCCGGGGAGGCGATGGGCTCGCTCACGCCGCCCGCGTGTACGACCCCGATACGGGACGGGTCCTGGACGTCTACACGACCGAACCGGGCCTTCAGTTCTACTCCGGCAATTTTCTGGACGGTTCCGTGACTGGGAAGAACGGGCGCGTATACCAGCACCGATACGGCTTCTGCCTGGAACCCCAGCACTTCCCAGACTCGCCGAACAAACGGGGATTTCCGTCGACCATTCTGCGGCCGGGCGGCGAGTACCGCTCCAGCACCGTCTACGCCTTTGGCGTGGCACAGTAGCGGGCCATGACCCTTCTGTCAGGGGCCGGTCAACGAGCCACGCGGCCGAGTGGCAGCCATTCATCGCGGAGGGAGGCCGACATGCCATCCATGCGGCATTCCGTCTCATGCAGTTTGCTGATAGCACTTGGCTCCCTGCTGACCGGTACGGCGTGTGCGGGGCGCGGCGGAACCGACATCGCGGCTGACCCACAGCCAACCCCGGTTGCGGTGATCGACACCGTCCTCGTCGAGCTGGAGGGCGCGCGTCTGTCCGAGTTGGAGCAGCGGGTGGCCCGACTTCAACTCCAGCTTCTGGAGCGGGAGGCGCAGATCGAAGAGCTCCAGCGCAATCGTGATGCGGCCGTCGAGGAGGTCGTTCGCGTGAGCGCCCGACTGCAGACCTCCGCAAGTCGTGCCGAAGCCGCGTCGGTCATGGCGGAAGCCGAGATTGCGCTCAACGAGCTTCGGGCGGTCGAGCCCGGAGCTGCGGAGATCGAGCAAGCATCGGGAATGATCGAGCAGGCCGCGGCGGCCTTCGATGCCGGCAACTTTGGAGGCGCGCTGTTCGTAGCGACCGAGGCGAGAAAGCTCTCGCAGACTGCCGAGGCGCGGCGACGCGTTGGTGCGGACCGGGGCCTGCAGCCCGGGGAGGCATGGTTCACGACCCCGCTGCGTCTGGAGGCGCTCCGACGCAGCAACATCCGCGAGGGCCCGGGCCGGGATCGACGCATTCTCCTTACCGTCGAAGCCGGGACGCCACTGACGGGGCTCTCGTACACTGATGACTGGGTGCGTGTCCGAGACGAGAACGGCCGTAGCGGGTGGGTTTTCTACAGCCTAGTGGGCCACCGAAGTCGGGAGAAGCCCGACTAGGTCACGCTTACGGGTTGATCTTGGAGCCGCTGCGAGAGCGTCGCCGCTTGGGGTGGGCGGTCGTGAGTACCACGCGGTTCCGACCCTGTTGCTTGGCGTCGTACAGCGTCCCGTCGGCAGCCTTGAGCACGGCCTCGTGGGTGCCCCCGTCTCCCGGATACTGTGCGATCCCGATGCTGACGGTGATAAAGGCGTCCTCACCCTCGAGTGGCACGCGTCGGTCGGCCACGGCCACTCGGATCCGCTCGGCCACCTCAGACGCGCTGGCGAGATCCGTCTCGTGCAGCATGATGACGAACTCCTCGCCCCCATACCGTGCCACACAATCCACGACTCGAGTACATTCGCGCAGAACGGCCGCCAGCATCACCAGCGCCGCATCGCCCGCCTGGTGGCCGTAGGTGTCATTGAATGCCTTGAACCCGTCCACGTCGAGCATGAGGACGGAAAATGGCTGGTCGGTTCGCCCGCTTCGCTGCACCTCGCGTCGCAGGGTCTCCATCAGCAATCTCCGATTCGACACCCCAGTGAGCGCATCGGTGACTGAGAGCCGCTCCAGTTCTTCGTTCTTCGTGCGCAGGTCCTCGTGGATCGCTTCCAGCTCCTCGCGGCCCGCCCGGAGTCGCGCCACCATGACGTTGAAGACGTCGGTGAGATATCCGACTTCTCCGCCGCCCGCCTTGGGCAGCTCGACCGCCAGATCGCCCGAGCCGACGCCCCGCGCACCAGTGGTCAGCCGGTCGAGAGGCCGGACGATGAGGAGCGCGAGACGGTAGGCAATGAAGCTCACGACCACCAGCACGACGAACACCAACGCCAGGGTGATGTTTCGCACGCGCGCGATTTCGGCGAAGGCCTCCTCGCGCGAGATCTCGGCCACGGCGGCCCACGGCAGGTCGGGGAGGGCGGTCAGCGATCCCACGACGTCCTGACCCTCGTAGTTCGTGAATCGGATCGATGAGGCCTTGGCCCGGCGCAGGGACGCCAGCGTTTCCTGGGGAATGCCCAACCCGGCCTGACCTCGGGTTACCCCGCGGGAGCTCACGACCAGGCTCCCGGTGCGCGACACCAGATAGACCTGACCAGTCTCCCCCGTGGGAAACGTCGTGAGGTTGGCTTCGAGCGCCCGGAGGTTCACCCGCGCCGCCAGCGCTCCGAGAAGCCGGCCGTCGAGGGCTCCGAGGATCGGGACCGCCATGGTGATCGAGGCGTGGCCGCTCTGATCCTCCCAGAAGGGGTCGCCGATCGCCTCTCGATTCCCGCGCACGGTTTGCAGCCAAGTCTCCGGTAGGTGCAACTGCCCTGGAGTTCGGGCACTCGTGCCGAGAATCGTCTGCTGGGAATCGACGACGAGCAACTCGTCGTAGAGGTTCGGAAATCGCTCCTGAACGGACACGAGATAGTTGTTCAGGCGCGCCGTGGCCTCGAGCAACTGGGTGGACCGACCAGCGACCTGGCTCATCCGCGCCAGGTTCTCTGCAACCTGGAACGAGCCGGTAAAGATCTTCAGCTCGTAGGCCCGCTCCTTGAGCCAAATGCTCAGCTCTCTTGCGGCCTGGCTCGACCCGCTCGACAGCTCCTGATTGGTCTGCCGGGTGCGCGAGCTCTCGGTCTGAGAGTACGCGAGCCACGCGGTGATTCCCGTCGGAATCAGGGTCGCGAGCAGGGCAAAGACGACGATCCGGCCTCGAATCGAATCGAGACTCAGGGCCTTGGGTGCAGCCCGGCCGATGGCGGCGCTTAGACGGGAGATTCGATCTGACATGGGGGGCCTAAGATATGGCCTGGCTCGGAGATCGGAAAGAGGACGAATGCCGCATGGCGGCCAGGGGATCACGCTGTCTCATCGGAGATCCCGTGCCTCGAACCGGAGGCGCACGACCCCGGTCGTTCGCTCCACCTCGGCGCCGAGATCGGTGAACGTGGCGGCCCGGCCCGAGGGATCCTCCACACGGACCGTGGAATTTTGAAACAGCGGATAGTACCCGATCGCCATGCGCGTCGCTCCGGGCGGAATCGTGCAACTGCACGGGAGCGCGGCACCGGTCCCCGCGTTCACGATGACTGTGAGGGGCCCGCCGGTGTCGTTGGTGATGAGCGGTGCGAAGTAGGCACGGTCACCCGGGCTGGCGTCGGCCGCCCGGAGTATGCGGCCACGGGGCCGATCGATCGTGAATGCGCCGGAGATCTCCATGCCGAGCGGTGTGCCGTCGGTATCGGTCGGTGGCACGAGTGTCCACAACACGGCCGATGGGCGTCGGCGTCGAAGACGGACCATGACCCGCTCACCGGGCTCCACGACATGTTCCTCGTCGGCGACACGCACCTGAACTGGTTCGGTCAGCGGATTCTCGAAGACGAGCCGAGGACGCGACACCCACGCCAGGACGACGCTGGCAGCGACGACGAGCGGGAGTACGACAAGCGCAAGACGAACCCCCCATTGCCGGGTGGGGCTTTGTTCTCGAGGAGGCGACTCGCTGCGCTGTACGATTTCGGTCTTGGCCCCGGTGTCGACCCCGGCAACGGCCCGCCGGGTTGTGGGCTCTTTAGTGGCTCCGCCGGGTCCAGCCCGGAGGGCTTCAAGCACCATGGCGCCGGACTGGTAGCGGTCTTCGGGTTTCTTCTCCAAGCAGCGGGTGATCACCGTCGAGAGCCAGCCCGGGATCCGCGTGTCCAACTCGGCCGGGTCTGGGGGTGGCTCGGCGATGTGCTTGCCCACGATTTCTTGGGACGAGTCCCCCTCGAACGGGGGGCTCCCGGTCACCATTTGGAACAGGACGGCACCGAACGAATAGAGATCGGAGCGCGCGTCCAGATCACTCTGTCCCAGTGCCTGTTCCGGGCTCATGTAGTGCGGGGTTCCGACCACGAAGCCCGTCTGTGTCAGGCCCGCCTCGGTATCCAGCCGCTTTGCGATACCGAAGTCGACGAGCAGCGGTCGACCGCTCGCACGATCGAGCATGATGTTGTCCGGCTTGATGTCGCGGTGCACGAGCGCCTGGGCATGGGCGTGGCTGAGCGCCTCCAGCACCGGGATCGCGACGGCGATCGCCCGTTCGGGTGACAGCGCTCCCGATGTCCGGAGGACGTCACCGAGCGACTCGCCTTCGACGTAGGGCATTGCGTAGAACACGAGCCCGTGTCCCTCCCCCACGAAGTGGATCGGGAGGACGTTGGTATGCTGAAGGCCAGCGACGGCCCGGGCCTCCTGCTTGAACCGCTGTAGCATCCCGGAGGTCCACGCGATGTCTGGTCGGAGAACCTTGACCGCGAGGCGTCGCTCGAGCTCCCGATCCCAGACCTCGAACACCTCTGCGAATCCTCCCCGTCCCACGGCGAGACGGACCTCGTAATTGGGGCCGAGTGCTGCGCTCAGCCGAGCGGCGGTGTCGGGTCCGTCGGGATGGTCGGACATGCGGCTAGGCTCGTCCCGCCCCGAGCGGCATCGGCACCGGCGCCAGTCGGGCTGCGCGCTCGCTGGCCAGGAACGCGGCGAGATAGAACACGGCCGCGAGGACGTACAGCGTCTTGATACCGACGATCATCGACGAGTATTCCAGCACACCGCCCACGATCGCCCCAATGAGGTTCGCCGCGAGCGCAGCCGTAGGATTGGCGGTTCGGGACCGGAACAACACGGCGAAGATCAAGGCGGCAAAGAGGATGGGGAGCGCCACCATCAAGCCGCCAACGATCCACTGACCGGCGAGTCCGAGAGGCAGGAGGCTCCGCGCCGGGACGGCGTAGGCGATGGCGAGGCTCGAGAAGAGACCAACGAATGGCCACCGGGTCCCGTGCCCGGGCCGTCGCAAGACCCAGATATTCGCGATCAAGATGACCGTGAGGATCGAGTAGAAGACGACCAGGTTGACGGTCCACGTGGCTCCGAAGAGCAGCGAGATCTCCGACACGCTCTTCGTCTCCACGAGGAGAAACCCTGCACCCAGGAAGAACATGCCCCAATCGAATCTCCACCGGAGTACCTGCGTGGGTCCAATGCCCGCTCCGACGAACACCAACGCTACGAGCAAGACCATGGCGAGCGCCTGCACATAGTGGTCGGGGAGGGTGGGTCGTCGCAGATAGAGATAGGGCCAGTCGTCTTCGGGCAACGTGACCGCCGTCGTGAGGATCGATCTCGGTGTTGTCCAGTCCGTGGCCCGCTGCGCCGCTCGTCCGGCCACGAACGTGTAGTTGAACAAGCGGTGTTGGGGCTCATACTTCACCGCCGGTGGCTCACCGAACGCCTGCTCCAAGAGGCGATAGATCTTGGCCGCGATGTAGGGGTATCCGGACATGTGGTAGGCGATGAGGCTGCCCCCGGGCTTCAGCAGGGCGCGGGCCGCGTCGAAGGCCTCCACCGTATACACGTAGTTGTCGAGGCGCAGTGACGTCATGCCCGACAGCAGCGTTTGACTGTCGAGGGTGCCCAGCAAGACCAGATCGTATCGCTGCTCGGTGCGATCGAAGTGGGCCCGGGCATCGTTGATGTGCACGCGGACACTCGGGTCACCGTACCGATTCTGGAAGTTGGCGGCTCTCCCGATCTCGTAGATCGTCGGGTCGATTTCCACGGCATCGATGTACGACACGCCCGCTTGGAGCAACAGCGCGACGTCGTTTCCCGTACCGGATCCCACGACGAGTACCGTGTCGACGTTGTCGAGCAGGAGGTAGGGCTGGAGGTAGTCGGTCAGCACCTGCTGGATGAAGCCACTGGAATCCACGATGTCCGAGCGGAAGTCGATCATCCACTGATGCATCGATCCGTTCACGTCGAGGTTGTGGATGCCGTCTTCCAGCGTGCGCACGTTGATCCGGTAGTACGGTGACCAGTACTCCGGACGGGGTTTGGCGGTGAGCACGGTGAGGATGACGGCAAGCGTGCCCGTAGCGAGAAGGCTGAGGCTGTACTCGCGATGCCGCAGCGAGAGTAGGATCCAGACGGTGGCGCCGACTCCGAACCAGATGGGGGGGCTGGTGCGCATCAGGCTGAGCAGCCCGAACGACAGGATACCGGCCAGGCTACCGCCGATGTCCAGCGAGTAGGCGACCAGGGGCCGGAAGCGCCGGAACTCCCGTCCCATGAGGGCGCCCAGCGGAACGAAGAACAGCGCGCACAGCGTGAACAGCAGCGTGGTGGTGGGGAGGACCCCGAGGCGCCGCACGTTGGGTGACGACTCCGGATAGACTGCCCACAGCAGCTCGTCGGGATCCGCGGGAGCGTCCACCAGGACGTTCGCGAACAGCCGTACCGTGACGAGCAGCAGGAGCATGGTCGGGATCGCCAGCCAGCGCAGGCGATCCGCACTCTCCACCCGCAGCAGCCCGACCCCCATCCCGAGGAACGTCGCGATGATCACGAAGTTGAGATAGAACCCGAATACCCGGACGTAGGCTGGCACGTACCGAATGAGGGCCAGCTCGAAGAAGAGGATGAGGAAGGAGTACCCGACGAGGCGCACGGCCGGTTCCAGGGTTGTGGATGGCTGCGTAGCGGCGGATGCGCTCTTCACGGATGCTCCTATCGGCTTGGGCTGGAACAGGATGAGGACAAGTGGCGTGCGGCGCAAGCAGCACAGATCACACTTCGAAGCTGGGCGTTGAGCGGAAGCGCAGCCGATCGGCCGGCTTGGAACGGGTGGCACGTGCCCCTGGCGCCGCTAGATCCCCATATGGCGCGGCCTCCCCGGATGGACCATCACGGCACGAGGATGATCCCCACCTTCTGGCCGAAATCGTCCTCCTCGACCCTGGCGCCGGCTGGGACGATCCATCGCCCACCGTCTAGCCGCACGTTGAGCCGGTAGCTGCCTGGCGGAAGCCGCAGCACGATTTCGAACAGACCGGGATGCTCGCTCGCCAGCGGGAGCGGCTCCCAGTCGGTGAAATCCCCCATCAGCTCGACGCGCGTGGCCCCTGGCGCCGACACGCGAACGCGGGTGAGGTCTACCGTCGAGGGTTCAATCGCGAGCGAGGCGTCGTCGCTGCCGCGGCGGTCCGCGGCCCCGGGGACTACGCGCCGGAGGGCCGCCGACAGCGACGTCAGCGGGGCTCGCCGCGATGGGATGAGATCGAATCGCAGGCCGAGGTTGGCATAGCTCGCCGCAAGCACGCCGCGCACCGGATCGGCGGGATAGCGACCGCCGCTGGCGAGGATGGAGAACCGGCTGGAGAGCCGAAATCGAGCGCCGATATCCCCGTAGAGCCTATTCCCGCGGCCGACGGCGGAGGTCCGGATCCCGAGTGAAGCGTCCAGTTCGGCCACCGAGGTACGCCAGCGGCCGCCAGCTACGACGTCGGTGAAGGTCGAATCCAGAAAGCGCGAATGCGTAAGGGTGACGCCACCACCGAACTCCGGGGTTGCCGCCCAGGCACCGACGGCGAGCTCGGTGGCCCCATCCCAGCTGGCGCCGAAGAATGAGCTGCCAGTTGCGCCGGCCACCCACGCGCCAATGCCGTCGCCGATCAGGTGGAGCTTGCCGCGTCCCAAGACATGACCGTAGCTGGGATAGTCCTGGTAGCCGTTCACTCCGGCCGAGGCCGAGAGCTCGCCACGCCACGGACCGAACCTTGGAGTGAGCCAGCCACCGGCTGCGGTGCCCTGCAGGATGCGGCTTCCGCTCTCGAACAGGATGTAACTCCCCTGGGCCGCGATGCTATGGGCGCGTCCGTCGAGGCGAAGCATCGGTGTTCCGTACACCGCTCCGGAAGACAGAAAGCCATCGTACTGAACGAGGGAGCCGCCGAGTTCCAGCGATGCCGTGGTCTGAGCTGTAAGGGGGGCTACAAGCGCGTGGAACCCGACCGCCGTCGCTGCAACGACCGGCCAGCGATACGTCACCGATCGCCGAGCACGCTATGGTTTGCGAGCCGGGGGACGCTGCGTTCCGGCTCCGAAATCTCCTTGCGGGGCTGCCGCCTCCACTCGCACGCCCAGTGCGGAAACGGGCGAAGCGCCCAATGCCACGTCACGCTCCACGTTCTCCCGCAGGGCGAGGTACTCGGTGTCGAGCGCGAATTCGGCCAGTGCGAGGACGGCGGCCACTGCCGTGTCGGCGGGAACGCCGACGGCAACGAGATCTGCCAGCACGGCAGCGGCGATGGTGAGGGACCGGTCCGTGCGCAGCCGGCGAAGCTGTGCCAAGTCGTCTCCGGTTGCACCGGCACGCAACGCGCTCGCTCCCGCGGTGATTTCGCTGGGGGTGGAGCGGCTCCCGAGCGCGTCTCGAGCGACCTGTAGTTCGTCAGTGAGGCGACGCACGGCAGCGACGATGCGCTCACCAGACGCGCGCTTGCTCGCACCCTCGAGCGCGCGGTCCACGAGTGGCTCGATCGGGAGCGCACGTGCGCGGGCGGAGTCGAGCATCGCATCGACTTGGACACGGGTTTCAGCGGTGAGCCGGCCGACCAGTCGAGGCTCCTGAGCGGTCGCCCAGTGTGGCCCGACCGCGGCCAAGCACATCAAGACGATGATCGAACGGAGCATCATGATCCTCTCACTGTCAGCACCGAGTTCGGTGGTCCAAAGTCGTCGTCGAAGGCACGGGGGGCCGAGGGGTCGGCGAGCCACGTCTGCCCGTCGACCAGAAACGCATACCGATAGCGGCCCGGCTCGAGTGGCACCGTGACCGACCAGATGCCGTCACCCGGTGCCGGCCGCATTGGCGTTGCGGAGACGTTCCAGTCGTTGAAGTCCCCGACGAGCGACACGGTGGCAGCCGATGGTGCCACGATCACAAACTGCACGACCGACGGCGCTGGCTCGGTCGATGCGGCGACGGTCGCAGTTCGCGGCGCCGTCGATGGCTCGGCGAGTTGCAAGGCAGAGCGTCCGAGCAAGGCCAATCCGGCGATTCCGGCAGCCAGCGCGAGCCCGCCGAGCGGGCTCACCGATACGGTCCGCCGCCGGGTGAGCCACCCCACGACCGCCGGTGGCGCGGCACGAGGCGACGGACCCGCGAGGATCCCCTTGATCACGCGCCGATCGAGCGCGGGATCGATTGCCACGGGCTCCTTCAGGATCTCGACAACCCGATCGAACAGAAAACCCCGCTCAGTCACGCACGACCTCCGACAGCAATCGTTGAAGTTCCTCCCGTGCCCGCATCACCCGCATCTTGAGTGCCGACACGCTCACGCCGGTGAGTTCCGTCATCTCGTCGTAGCTCAGCTCTTCGACGTGCTTGAGGAGAAAGGCCTCCCGATTTGGCGCCGACAGTTGGGCGACGGCCCACTGGATCGTCTCGCGCAGCGCGAACTCCTCGCCCTCGTCTCCCACCGAGGCCCGGCTCAGGGCCACCTCGTCGTGGACCACGGTCCGCTGCCTGCGGGCGCGGCGTCCGCCGAGCGTGCGGCACCGGTTGACCAGGATGCCGAACAGCCACGCGCCGAACCGCTCCGGATCGGTACAGCGTCGCAGCGATCGGTACCCCCTGACGAAGGCGTCTTGGAGCGCTTCCTCTGCATCCGCCTGGTTCCCGAGCATCCGCATCGCATAGCGGCCCAACCGATCGCGGTACCGGGTGACGAGGCCCGCGTACGCGGCGGTATCGCCATTCAGCACGCGCCGCACGAAGTCCCCGTCGCTTTCCCCCGTCACGTCATGGATACCCATCGATGGTCCCTGAGGTCACCGCCACCCCGGCCTGTGACGTCGCCGGCATGCGCTGGGTATCGGGGGTGAGTGGATGTGCCACCACCAAGTGGTACCTGTCGTGTGACCAGTATGCCGACCAGGTTCTCTCGCGCCGTTTCCGGCCCGGTCGACGCTTCGCGGGTGATCGAACTCGGTGAAAGTCTACTTCGCAATGCTCCCAGCGTCCATGATGTCGGATGTCGTGCCGGCAGGTGCCTCGCCGTTTCGGGGCGCCGGCGTCCCCTCGCATCAAGCAGGAGAACACCCATGAATGGAACGTGGTGCGTAACCGCCCGAGCGGCGTTGCTCGGCTCGATCCTCGTCTCGGTGCCGGCAGCGGCAGCGGCGCAAGTCATCTCGCTGAAGACGATTCCCGTCGCGGCAGGCGATCAGTTCCTGCTGTTCCCCTCGGACAAATTGGGCATGGGGGGAGTGGCTATCGCCCTGGACGATAGCCTCCTGGATCCGTTCATCAATCCGGCCAAGGGCGCGCGGCTCTCCGAGTCTCGGGTTCTCGCCGCACCCACCTTCTACAGCATGTCGCAGAATGCCGGGAGTGCCCGCTCTCTTCCCGTGGGCGTCCTATTCCGGTCCGGAAGAGCGTTCGGTGGTGGGATGGCAGCCTTGCAGCAGCTGAAAGCCGGGGATCAGGTCTTTTGGCCAGGTCCGTTTTTCGAGCAAGCCGTGCTGCCGCCCGACGCCCTGTCTCGACGCTCGGCCACGAACAAGTACGTGTTCCTGACGTTGGGCGCGGTTCTGCCAGGTGAAGTGGCTCTGGGCGCCAGCGCCTTCCTTGCCGACCTTAACGCCATCGACGGCGTCGAGCATCTGTACGCCATGGCGTCGTCGATCGAGCAGTCGGGTGGCGTGAGAGACTTCCGCGTCGGACTCACGAAATCTTTCGGGAACGACCGGACACTCGAAGCGGTCCTGGTGCACAATCGCTTCGACATGGATCATGACGTGGCATACGTCGAGTGGGTCGTGGTCGACTCGACGAACTGGATCTGGGAACCTCGTGAGCGCCTCGAGAACAACCGCGACAAGACGCGTACCTGGGGAGCACATCTCGGGTACGCTCAGCCGGTCGGGCGCAGCGGCTGGCGCGTGGGCGGTGTCCTCACGGCAAACCGCAAGTCACATCCCAAAATCCCCAACTACGAACTCGTGAACATCCCGCGGGATCCCGGGAACAGCACCGCGTTCGACATCGGGGTGGGAATCGCCAAGACGGCTGGCAATCTGACGTTCGGGATGGATATCGTGTACGAACCCGCCACGAGCGACACCTGGGCCGAGGCTGCCGACACCGTGACCACGGTGAGCGGGGGCAGCATCTTGCCGGGCGGCAAGACGATCGAGAACGCCTTTCGACACTCGAACGCGTTCGTGAGTCTCGGGGTATCCCAGGCCATCGGCCCTGCGGCATTCCAGTTGGGACTGCACGTGCGCGCCTACGACTACCACCTGGATCAGTGGGACAACGTCACGGAGACCTCGCGGCGCCAAGACGAGCAGTGGATGGAGTGGGTGCCGAGCTGGGGCGCCCGGGTCCGGATTGGCGAGGCGGAGGTCCGCTACATGGGGCGGGTGACGACCGGGACGGGCAGGCCCGGTGTGGCGTGGACCCCCACGGCAGAGTCGCGATTCACCGATGCGGGGCTCGCCAACGACATCGTGGTCGCTCCGGGCGGACCGCTCACGTTGCAGGACGTGACGGTGACAACGCACCAGATATCGGTATCGCTCCCGATCCGATGAACGCGGGGAGGCACCGATTGTTCAAAAGGTGACCGAAACGCCGGTCTTGAGCGCCAGGTCGCTGCTCTCGATGTCATCGGGCGGGCGGCTGTCGTAGCGCACGTTCAGCGTGGTGACCACGCCGATGGCCTCCGTCACCCTGAGCGATACCGCGACGTCGCCCACCATTCTCACGTCGTTCCATTCGTCAATCTGCGGCTGCACGTAGATGGTTGCTCCGAGGACGACGTTCGAGGCTGCCGCTCCCCAGAGCGAGGCGTAGCTGCTCGAGCGGTGAACCGACGTTCTTGCAGGGTGGGTTGCCGTGGCGGGCAGATCGAGCCGCTCATGCTCGAACATGTAGCCTGACCCCACCGAGAGTCGGACACGGCCGCGATCGGATACGCGGACCCGCACCCCGCCACCCACAAGCGCCCGGAGGTCGAGCAGGCGTGGTTCCTCGTAGTTGAGTTGACCAAACACTTCGGCGGCGATCCATGGCCGTAGGTGGTAAGCCTGCCGCAAATGCACCAGACCGGCGTTGGTGAACCGGTTCCCTCCCTCCAGCCCGAGGTCGCCGCTGCCGACGACGAACGATGCGGATCGGCCGGCGACGCGGTCTGCCCGGCCTTTGATCGTGAACTGTACGAGATCCACGTTCCCGGCGCGGAGTGCGAGATCGAGGGCGAGCATTCCCGAGAGTCCTCGGCGGTCGGGATCGCGCCGCAGTGCCTCCACATTTACCTGGGCCCCGAGCGGTGCAGCTCCGGAGGCGATGAAGGCGAACAGAATTGCGATGATCTCAGCGCGAAGTCGATGCATAGGTCGAGTGCTTGAGGGGACGTGAGCTTGTGGCGGTCGAGCAACCGTAGAAAGGAATGGTACCGGAATCGTCGCGTCCAGGGTATTGCCTCGACGCCAATTTCGTCCTATGCATACAGATGTTCACGCCCGCCTTCGGAACTCTTGAGAGGAGGTGATCCATTGTCTAGCCCTAGAAACTTGCGCAACCTGGTATGGGCAAGCGATCGCCGTTGCGGTAGCTGATCCAGGACCGAACCGCGATCTGCGCCTCTGATCGAGCGCTGTACAGCGATCGCTCCAGGTTGCGCAGGTCAGCAGCCGCGCCGTCGGTTGTTCGGACCGACGGCGCGGTTTGGCATTCGAGCCGCGGTTCGCCCCGATCGACCGCCGCGCGCGACCGTTTCACTCAGTCTGTCCCTGCCGTATCTTTCGTTTTCTGCGAAGCAGTAGATCTCGGAGGATCGGTGTGATGGAGCTCGAGGTGCGACTCAGGTCGGCGCTCGCCGACCGGTACCAGATCGAGCGAGAAGTGGGGCGGGGTGGGATGGCCGTCGTGTTCCTCGCATACGATCGCAAGCACGACCGCCCCGTGGCCGTCAAGGTGTTGCAGCCCGAGCTGGGCGAGAGTCTCGGGTCCGAGCGCTTTCTCAGGGAAATCCAGATTGCCGCAAACCTGAGTCACCCGCACATCGTTCCACTGTACGACTCCGGAGACCGAGGGGGTCTCCTGTACTATGTCATGCCGTATGTCGCCGGTCCGTCGCTTCGCAAGCGCCTCGTCGCGGAGCGACCGCGCCCGCTGGCCGAGGCGCTCCGTGTCGCCGGCGACGTGGCCGAGGCGCTCTCCTACGCGCACGGCTCAGGCGTCGTGCATCGGGATATCAAGCCGGAGAACGTGTTGTTCGCTGATGACGAAGCCGTCGTCACCGACTTCGGCATTGCGCGTGCCATTCACGTGGCGGGGGGAGATGCCCTCACACGGTCCGGTCTCCCGCTCGGTACCCTCGGTTACATGAGCCCCGAGCAGGCTGCCAGTGACTGCGAGCTCGACGAGCGCACCGATCTGTACAGCCTCGGGTGTGTGCTATACGAGATGTTGGTCGGCGAGTTACCGAGACGTTGGCTTGATGCCCGTTCTGCCAGCCTCGGCCGCATTGCCGAGGCTCCACCGGATCATCGGCGTCGGCTGGATGCCCTGCCTCGCGTGGTCGAGCAGATCCTGGTCCGTGCGCTCGCTCAAGATCGCGACCAGCGATTTCGGACTGCCGACGAGTTCGCGACCGCACTGCGCACCGGGGAGATCGCGGCGCCGATCGGTGCTCGGCACTCCATAGCAGTCTTGCCGTTCACGAACATGAGTGCCGATCCGGAGAACGAGTATTTCAGCGACGGCATTGCCGAGGAGATCACCAATGCCCTGAGCAAGGTGCGTGCCATGCGCGTCGCGGCGCGCACGTCGGCGTTTCAGTTCAAGGGAAAGGAAACGGACGTCAGGGAGATCGGCGGCTTGCTGGCGGTCGATACCGTACTGGAAGGGAGCGTTCGTAAAGTCGGAAACCGACTCCGCATCACCGCACAACTGGTGAGCGTCGACGATGGCTGTCACCTCTGGTCCGAGCGATACGATCGGGAGCTGGCCGACGTATTCGCGATTCAGGACGAGATCGCACAGAGCATCGTCCAGGCATTGCGGGTCGTGATGCAGGATGAAGACCGCCGCCCCCTTGTCAGGCCACCCACCACTCGGGTCGAGGCGTACGACTTCTACCTCCGGGGACGACAGTTGTTTCATCGGTTTCGACGGAAGAGCCTCCATGACGCTCGGCGGATGTTCCAGCGGGCGATCGAGCTCGACCCACTGTACGCACTGGCCCACGCGGGGTTGGCCGATTGCTGCGCCATTCTGTACATGTACTGGGGCTCCGACCCGCGGGACTTGGAGCGAGCGGAGACGGCCAGCCGCCGAGCGCTCGAACTGGATGCTGGGCTGGCGGAAGCTCACGTCTCTCGCGGACTGGCACTCCTGCATGGTGGGAAAGCCGACGAGGGCCAACGTGAATTCGAGACCGCCATTCACCTGGACCCGAACCTGTACGAAGCCCGCTACTTCTACGCGCGGGCCTGCTTTCAGCAGGGAAAGCTGGAGCTCGCGGCTCAGCTGTTCGAGCGGGCTGCCGAAGTGCGTGACGATTTCCAGGCCGCCTTCTTCAAGGCCCAGTGCCTTGCCGCACTCAAGCGGGAAGGTGAGGCACGCATCGCATATCGGGAGGCACTGGGTGCTGTGGAACGCCACCTCGAGTTCCATGACGACGATGCCAGGGCCGTGACGATGGGGGCCGTCTCGCTGTGCAGGCTGGGAAGGAGGCCTGAGGGACTCGAGTGGGCGACTCGCGCAGTGGCGATCGACCCGGACGACGCCGGTGTCTCGTACAACGTGGCATGCCTCTATTCCCTGGAGGGAGAGGTCGACAAGGCGATCGCGAGCCTCGAGACGGCCATTCGTGCCGGTTTCTTCAACCGGGCATGGCTCGACCGAGATCCCGATCTCGATCCGATTCGCGATCACCCGCAGTTTCGCGCACTGCTCCACCTCTCATGAGTGTCTGACGTGGCTGCGATGCTCGCCGGCATCGCGTCGCCACCGGGTGCGCCGCTCGAGAACCGTTGACCAGGGCAACGACCGTTCCGGTACCGCCACCCTAGACGTTCCGGGGTGCGTTCTCCAAACTCCTCGCCGCTTGTCCAGACAGCGCACGGATCGACCGCACTGGTCGCCGCCATCAGTGCGTTCGTGTTGATCGGCGTACCGCTCGTCTACACCGTGTGGGAGGCCGTCAACAAGGCACTCACGGGCAATCTCGGCGCGGTCCGGTTGGAGGTCGTGTTCCCCGCAGCAGCCGGCAGTCGGCGCGCATGGAGCGGCAGCTCGGTCCCACGAGCTGTCGCTCCGCTGTTTAGGGCTGTGTTGTTCAGCTCCCGTTTGGTGCGCGCGGTTGCGGTATTCCCTGGCGCGCATGCAGATATATGGCACGCCAGGTCACGGTTCACTCCCGCCTTCGATTGACGGGATACGTTCCTGGTTCCACCCCCTCGTACTGGAGCTTCATTCCCGATGAACGCTGCAACGAGTCCGCCACTCAGGCAGTTGGCCAGGGTCATTGCCACCGCTCTGGTGCTGTTCGGTGCCGTTTCGACCCCGCCAGTCAGCGCACAGGCACTGCCGGTTGCTCCAAATCGGCTCTACGTGGAAGCATTCGGGAGCGGCCTGGTCTATTCGTTCAACTATGAGCGTGAGCTTAGTGAGCACTTGAACGTACGGGTGGGTGTGGGGGGATTGCCGTTCCAGAGCGTGCAGTACGTGGGGGGGTTCGGCATGCTCGGTACCGCGCTGGGCTCGCGTCAACACTCACTGCGTCTGGCCGCGGGCGGCGGGCTGCTGTACGCGATCGACGTATGGGTGATCGAAGCTGTCAACAACGTGTACGCCTACGGCACGGCGTCGGTGGGATATCAGTTCCAGCCACGGGCCCGCGGGCTGTTCTTCCGCGCGGCGTGCACACCGGTGTTCACGACAGATGAGGCGTTTCTGTGGGGTGGGATCAGCTTGGGGTGGGACTTTTGAGACACCTCGCGTGGGTGGCGATCGCTGCTGCTGCCGCGTGCACTCCGCCGGGGAGCGATCGGTCGGAGACCGGGTCTGCCGGGCCCGTGGACTACGCCCGCGGAACGTACGTCGTGCTGTTGGGGACCGGCACCCCGAATGCCGAACCAGACCGTGCGGGCCCGGCCGTCGCTGTGGTGGTCAACGGCACGGCGTACGTGGTCGACGCGGGACCCGGGGTGGTGCGTCGAGCCGCCGCCGCTGCCGCGCAAGCCGGGATCGGCGCCCTCGAGCCGAAGCGGCTCGATCGGGTGTTTCTCACTCATCTACATAGCGATCACACGGTCGGGCTCCCGGACCTGATCCTGACACCGTGGGTGCTGGAGCGCGAGCGCCCGCTCCAGGTGTTCGGTCCGCCGGGGACGGAGGCCATGACACGGCACCTGGTAGCGGCATACGAAGCGGATATCCGTCGTCGGGTGGACGGGCTGCAGCCGCAGAATGCCACCGGCTATCGCGTCGACGCTCGGGAGATTCGGCCGGGTGTCGTCTATCGCGATTCCAACGTCACGGTTACCGCTATTGCCGTGGCACACGAGGACTGGCCGGTGGCGTACGGGTATCGGTTCGAGACGGCGGACCGTGTGATCGTCGTGTCCGGCGATACGCGGCCGCATGACAGCGTGGTCACGGCGTGTGCCGGGTGCGACATCATGGTGCACGAAGTCTATTCGGACGCGGGATTTTCGCGCCGCGCTCCCGAATGGCAGCGCTACCATGCCCGATCGCACACGTCGGCGAGCGAGTTGGCTGCCGTGGCAGCTCGCGCCCGCCCGAAGCTGCTCGTGCTCTACCACCAGTTGTTGTGGGGCACGACGCCGGATGAGCTCGTTGCCGAAATCCGGCGGGGCTACGATGGATCGGTCGTGTTCGGTCGAGACCTGGATGTGTTCTAGCCGGTCAGGATGAACCACTCCATGCTCATTGCGACCGTCCAGTGGATGAGTGCCACGTACCAGATCGATCGGACGCGAAGCGTGACGTAGCCGAACACGAAGCTCGCTGGTAGTGCCGAGAACACTTCGTTGAGCGCCCGACCGAAATGTGCGGTCACTGCGAGGCCAGTTTGCACGGCGTTGGCGCTCGTTCCGCCCATGGATGGCGCGAGACCGAAGAGCAGCACGCTGCGGAACAGGATCTCCCAGCTCCCGAAGTACAGGAACGCGGCAACCGCGTAGGGCAGGAACTCCCAACCGGGGCCAATCGTGGGATCCAGGGGATATACGGCCTGCATTGCCGACTGCCCGGCAGCGATCTTTCCAGCAAGGACCGCCAACGGCACGCCGATGGCGAGCCAGACCAACCCCTCGCGCCAGCGTCCCAGGCCGAGCCCCAGCTCGCGCAGCCTGATGCCGCACGCGAATCGGGCGACGACGAGGGGTACGATCCCGAGGAGGACGGCGGACAACAGGTAATGCAGGCGTGCGGAGCGGACGCCCGGCGTCATCACCTGCCATCCCCTGTCTCCGGACAGCACACCGATGGTGTCGGCGCGACCAAAGTAGTACAGCAGCGCGAGAACGACGGTGGCGGTGACGAGCAGGATTGGTGTCCGGGCTCGATGGTGGACCGATGATTCCGATGTCGTCACGCTGCGGTCTCCTTCGGCTTGCCTTCCAGCCACCGGATGGTTCCAGCCAATCCGTCGCGTAGGGATCGAGGCCTGTACCCGAGGTCTCGGCGGGCCGGCTCGATGTCCACGCGCCGGTCCTCGAGGAAGATCCGAATCCACCCCCGCGTGATGGGTACAGTGCCACCCATACGGCCCCACGTCTCCGCGATCCGGGCCACCGACATGGCGACGCCGCGGGGGAGAGGAATCGTGAATCGTCGCACGTCTGCAATCTCTGCCACGATTTCCAGGAACTCTCGAAACGAGGCGTTCTCCCCTCCGAGAACGTAGTGCGTGCCGTTGTGGCCGTGCTCGGCGGCGCGAAGCATCCCCTCCGCCACGTCGTCCGCGTGGACGTAGTTCGCCTGCACGTCGTGATCGGCCAACCGCACGCGTAACCGTCCAGCCACGTAGAGGGCGATCGCCTTGGTGACGCCATTGGCGTCGTTGAGGGGACCAGGGCCGAACACCCGCGTGGGGTGAACGATCACTGCATGCCGACCCGCTGCGGCGTACGCCTCGACGAGTTGCTCTCCCTCCGACTTGGTGGACTCGTATGGTGTTGGCTGGGCTGCCGATCCCTGCACTGGCGCGTGCCGGTGCGGCGTGAGCGTGAGCACCGTGGACACGTGCACCAGACGCGCGACCCCGTGTCGTTCTGACCCCTCGAGGAGTGCGTTCACGGCGTCGACATTTGCGCGCCAGAACTCGTTCGGATCGCGGCTCCAGGCGCGGGCACACGCGGCAAGGTGATAGACCGTGTGCACGTTCTCGGTTGCGCGTGACATGAGAGCTGCTACGTCTGGGTTGGCGATGTCCCCCTGAATCACCTCCACCTTTTCCCGGACGTCTGGTGAGAGCTTGGCGGGATTGCGGACCAGCACGCGCACCGGGATGTCGTCACTGAGGAGCCGGCGAGTCAAGTACGATCCAATGAAGCCGGAGGCCCCGGTCACGAGGACGCGCGCGCTCACGACTCCCCTCTCGTCACAGCATCCTCGAGGTCTGTCGCGGCTCGCGCCGCTTGGAGCTTCGGCGCCCTGGCGTTCCGCGATGCCAGCAGCCATGCGACAATCGGCACGAGCGCCCAGAGCACCAGCGCATATACGACGCCCGCAGCTGCATCGACGGCGAAGTGGTTTTGAGTGTACACAGTGGAGACTGTCACGCCGGCGGCGAGAACAACGTACACGATTGCCACCGGGCGGGAGAACCATGTGAGGGCCAGCAGCGCCATGGTGACCACCCCGACGACATGCGAGCTCGGGAACGCCGTGCCCAGCGAGTCGCCTGCGTGGACCGCACCGGTGGAGAGCCGGTAGAAGAACCCTTGCGCGAGGTCCCCGACATATCGCGTTGCCGAATGGCTCGGACCCTCCACGGGGAACACGACGTAGATGGCGAAGCACGCCAAGTATGCGAGGGTTAGGCGGAACACGATGTCTCGCAAGTCGGTCCACCGCTTGGCGAAGAACACGATCAGTGGCGTGCCGAACACCATGGGATAGTACAGGAAGTAGATCGCGAACATCGTCTCGCTGAACCAGACATCGGGCATCGCCGGCATCCAGATGGCCTGGAGGTTCTGCCCGAAAATCGCCAGGTCGAGCGACGCGATGAGGGCGTCATGGGCTTCCGCGTGGAAGAGCTCCCGAATCAGGCCCAGCTCGGTCCACGACACCACGATGAGCACGATGGGGTAGAGCTCGCGGATCCCGCGGCCGAAGCTCGACGCGTCCGGCTTGATCTTGAGGGTGAGGTACGGGACGGCGGCCGCGGTGATCTGGGCCACGAGGAGCACTGGTGCGAACGCAACGCGTCCCAGCGCACCCAGCCACAGGAGAGCGATTGCGGCGTTGAACAGGATGACGACGCGGTCGACCGGACGCAGGGTCGGCTTCAGATCCATCCTGCCTCCCGATACCAGACCGCCGTCGCGTGCACGCCGTCTGTCAGCGGGTACCGGGGTCGAAATCCGAGGCGCTCGATGGCGAGCGAAACGTCACATACCCAGCCCGGTTGGAAGATCTCTTTGATGCGGTCGCGGTTGAGGATCGCGGCGGTACGACGGACCAGCGCCCCGGCTTCGGCGCCGAGCGCCACGACGCGGGCAATTGTCTGAGGCACGCTCACCAAGACGGGGTCACGACCCAGTTCGCGTGCAACGACCTCGGCAAAATGGCGCCACGACAATGGTTCCGGGTGCGCGAGGTAGAAGGTGTGGCCGACG
Source organism: Gemmatimonadota bacterium (assembly GCA_029863245.1). Taxonomy (GTDB): domain Bacteria; phylum Gemmatimonadota; class Gemmatimonadetes; order Gemmatimonadales; family GWC2-71-9; genus JAOTVV01. The sequence goes on along the minus strand of JAOTVV010000013.1, from coordinate 44,466 downwards.
GCATCACGGTTCGAAGCCGCAGCCACAAAGCCGTCCACCAGGTCGCTCACGTACAGCATGCTCACCTCACGGCTCCAGTCGCCTACCGTGAGCGCGATGCCGCGCTGCACCATTCGGAAGAACGTGAGCACCGCACGCTCCCGCGGCCCGTAGACAGCCGGAAGCCTGAGAATCACGCCGGGGACGCTATCTCGGTACGCCCGCATCATCACCTCGGCCAGGAGCTTGGAGCGGCCGTAGTGTGACAGCGGGCGCGGCACGTCCGCGAGGGTGATGGGCTTCCCCCGCTGGCCGGGACCGACCGCCGCTAGCGAGGAGGCAAGAATGATCCGCGGCGCTCGGCTCCCGAGTTGAGAAGCAGCCTCGAGCAGATGGGCGGTCCCTTCGGTATTCACGGCGTAGTAATCCGAGGAGCGTCGTGCCTGGGTGAGGCCGGCGAGGTGGAACACCACGTCGGCCCCGTCCAGGGCCGCGCAGAGCTGAGCAGTACGCTCCACTCCGTGGTCTCGGTAGTCGATCGACAGGCCGGATATCCATCGCGTGTCCGCCTCCGCATGCTCGATGCAGATCACCTCGTCGCCGCGGGCCAGGAGGTGCTCGATGAGGTGGCTTCCGATAAAGCCTGCGCCACCCGTCACCACGGCACGCATCGAACTCTCCTCGGAGCTTGCGGCAACGGGCCGGTTGGATACATGTGGGTCACGGGGTCGTGGAGCGTTGGTGTCTCATGTCGCCAACAAAATAGGGAGTCATGCTGCCGAGCGGCAGCTGTAGCCCCGTGTTGCGATTGGGGGGCAGACGGGCCGGGCCCCATGATCGAGAGGCACCGGCCCGCACGGACAATCATCCGTCGCGATTGTCTAGAGCAATCCCGACTTCGCCGCCGACCATAGTCTGTAGAGACGATCGAATCCGTCCTGCAGCAAGTCCACCTGTTGCGGCGTTGGCGACGCCTCGAGGGCCTTCAGCAGGTCGTCGCAGATCCTGGGCATCTCCCGCCGGCCCTTCTTGGCAGATCTGTCCCGGATCAGCACGAGGAGCTCACCGATCCGAACTCGGCTCGCCTCGTCGTTTGGCACCTGCCACAAGAACTCCGTGGTCTCTTTCCCGGCGACGATGGCGGTCCCGACTTCGTCCAGGAGGGGTTCGCTCGGTCGTTCCCTGGGGGGAGGCTGGTCGCTCATTTTCGCTCGAAGGCCTCGTTGATTCCGATAATTGTGATGTTCTCCGCGGCGACCGGAATCGGGAAGCTCGCGATCGCTTCATCCTCTGCCATGTGCTCAGCGGATTTTTCCCCCGCGTAGGTGATGGGTGTCGGGGTGCCGCTCAGCAGCTTCTGCTTCATCGCCTCGGCGTTTGCCGTGATGAACACCACGTACATGTTTTGATCCTGCAGGTGGCGTCTGATAGCCGTGTTCACTTGGTCGAGCGTGAGCGCCGCAATGCCGGCACGGATTGACGCGAGATAGCCTGGGTTCAAGCCATAGAACGCGTCATCCACCGCGTAGGCGAGGCGCCGGTTGACCGTGGCACTCCAGTTGAGCACATAGTTGCGCAGGAACTGCTGCGTGGTCTCGAGGGTCTCCTCGGTCATGCCGTCGTCCACCAGCAAACCGAGCTCTCGCCACGCGGCCCGGGTGGCGAACAGCGTGCGGTCATGCAGGTTGCCAGGTGCCGTTTGAGAGATCGGACGGATCCAGATCTCGAACAACTGACTGCGACGGGAGACGTTGGTCGGCGGCACCTGTGTGGTATACCCCAGTGGGTAAGCCTCGATGTAGCTATAGTCGCCGTAGTTCATCCCGCGCCGCTCGCGAATGACCTGATAGAGATGGCTGAAGGATTCACGGTGCGACCCGAACCAGGCATTCGCCGCCACCATCGCCCAGAAGTCCTCGTGCCCCCGGCGGAGATCCGTCGGAAATCCGAAGGAGATCGACGAGGCGTCGGTTTCCTTCTCGACGATCAGAACCTCCACCCCGCTGGGCATCCGCGGCTCGGGTGCCGGTACCGGCGTGATGTCGGCCGTCGGGAGCGTGTCAAAGTCATCCCGCACCCGCTGGGCGAGCGGCATCTCGTAGCCCCCGCCCAGACCGACCACGATGTTGTTGGCGACGTAGTAGCTCTCGTAGAACGTGCGAACGTCGTCGAGCGTGATGGACCGCACGGACTCGACATACCCTTCTTCGGGGTGCTCATAGAGCGTCCCGCGGTAGGCCATCCAGAACAGCAGCTCCTTGGACAGCTCCTCGTCCCGATTGTAGCGCCGTGACCGCTCGAGAAAGTTGAGCGTCTGCGACTTTACGCGCTCGAAGTCCCGTTCGTCGAACGCAGGCTTGAGGAGGGCGTTACTGAAGAGCGTGTAGTAGGCGTCCAAGTTGTCCTTGTGGACACGGCCGGTGAAGACCGTCATCTCCTTGTCCACGTTGTACCCGTACCCTGCGGCCATCGGGTAGAGCTTGGCGAGAATCTGGTCGTAGGTGTCCTCGGTCGTCGAACCGTCGGACAGGAGGTTTGCGGTCAGGGCCGCGAGTCCTTCTTTCCCCGCAGGGTCGTTCTGCGATCCTGCCTTCACCCAGACGGTAAACGCGACGAATGGCGAGTCTGGCTCGCGCACGGTGACGGTCCCCTTCGGGGCCTGCGTACATGCCGCCATGACGACCAGCCCGGTGAAAAACAATGAGAGTCTCCGCATCATTCACCCCCCGCCTGCACCATCGTAACGACCGTATTGCCTCGGTCCACCAGGAACCGCTGCGCTGCAGCCCGCACGTCCTCGGCCGTCACGGTGTCGAGCGTGCGATAGTAGTCGTTCACGGCCTCGATCCCACCGGTGTTGATGACGTACTGGATCAAGCTGAACGCCACGTTCTGCGCCGTCTCGAGCCCCATGAGGAAGCCGTACTTCATGTTGCTCTTTGTATCCGTGAGGAGTCTCGCATCGACTAGTTCGTTCTGAAACCGCGCCACGGTGGCGCGGATCTCACCCTCGACCGCGCGAACGTCGTTCGGATCGATCACCATAGTCTGAATGGCGAGGAGACCAGGATCGCGGTCGAGACCGAACCCGTCGAACAGGTACTGCACCCGGCGCTGCTCGATCACCAGTTTCTTGTAGAGATCCGAGTTGGATCCGAACGCCACGGCGCCGAGCACCTCGCTGGCGACGGCGAGCTTGTCAGTGGCACTCCATGCCGGGCCTTTGTAGTTCACGCTCAGTACGGGGAGGGTGCGTCCGGGATAGCGAACCGTCTGCCGGCGCGGGGCGGTCTGTTCGGGCTCGGCCGGCACTTTGGGTGCCGTGTATCCCGGCTCCCATCGGGCGTAGTACTGTCGGACGAGCGTTGCCGCTCGCTCCAGATCGAAATCCCCCGCGATGACGAGTACGACGTTTTCCGGCCGGTAGAACCGCCGGTGGAACGAGATGCTGTAATCGTAGCCCTCGGGCATGGCCCGCACGTCCGCCTCGAAGCCGATGGTCGTGTGGCGGTACGTGTGCCGGTCGAACGCCGTCATGCGGACCTTCTCGTCCAAGAACCGTCCTGGGCTGAGGGCGCCCTGCTGGTACTCGCCAAGCACGGCGCCGGCCTCGGTACGGAAATCCGGCTCAGCGTACTTGAGGTTCATGAACCGGTCCGACTCTAGGTCCATGACCTGCTCCAGATAGTCACTCGCCACGACCTCGTAGTAGACCGTCATGTCGTTGCTGGTGAACGCATTCCGAGCGGCACCCATGCTGGCCGTCACGGCATCGAAGTCGGGATATTTCTCGGTGCCCCGAAACATCATATGCTCGAAAAAGTGGGCGAACCCGCTCTTGCCGGGCTCCACTTCGTCGCGGCTGCCGGTCCGCACCATCGACACGTAGGCGATCTGTCCCGGCGCACCGGCCTTGATGAGGTACGCCTTGAATCCGTTCTCCAGCTCGACCAACCGGTAGTCGAACGGAAACACTTCGTCGTTCTGCTGTGCCATGGCGGAACCCGCGAGCGCGAGCAGGAGCATCGCGCCAATCATCGGTTTCATTCGTACTCCCCTCCCCGAGAGGCTGATTGGAACGCCGCGAGCGGAGTGAGCTGTGGGAGGTATATGGCTCGACCCCGCGGGGGCGCGTCGAACTCCCCAATCTAGCACCCAAACGAACTGGACGTGGCCGGCTCTGAGGCCGCCTGGCGAAACCCTGGGAGACAGGGTCCGTAGTGTCGTCAGTCCTTGGGATTCGAGAGGTGTTTCATGAAGCGACCGCTGCTGGTGATCGGGGCTGCCGGTGTGGGCGGATACGTCGTCTGGCAGGTGCTGTCGGCGTTTGTGTTCCCCCTGCTCGCCGCGCTGCTCGGGTTCGTCTGGACCGTGGTCAAGATCGGGCTCTTCATTGCCCTGCTCTATGCGATCTACCGGCTCGTCATGAAGGCGGCGCGGGACGCGTCGGAGACGCCGCGCGCCGAAGCCTGACGGCGAGCGCCGTCCCAGAGCTCATCAAGCTCTGAGGAGGGTGGCACAACCCGTCTCGCCACCCTCCTAGTCGCTCGTTGGTCCCCGCATATATTGAGTACTTCCCGCATCTACTCGAGAGGCAATGGACGCTATCCTGGAGCGCCTTCGGAAGGCGTTAGAGGGTCGATACGCAATCGAGGAGGCCCTGGGGTGAAGGGGGGCATGGCCCTCGTCTTCCTGGCGAGGGATATGGGTATCCCACACCCGAGCTCAGTGAACGGGCCGCTCGCGGCGAAGTGGCGCTCGGGGGGTGCTGCATCACCGGGAGCGATCCCGCGTGGCACTGCACCCAGTGTGACTACGCGTGGGGTGAAGGGGCGGGTGGAGAAGCGGTCTGAGCCTTCACTACCTCCGCGCCGCGGATACGCGTCGCTCCACGAGGTAGATGAAATCCCCAAACTCCGATGCGTCGTCGTTGGTGGCGTTCGCCGCCAGATGAAACGTCGCCGAAAGTGCTTCCAGCGGTGCGGTCCACCTGACGGTCCAGAGCGCTGTGTCGGGACGGGCGGTCTGGGTGCCCCTCGCGGTGTGCTGGACGAACTCGATACCCCGGTCCGGCGCGATCGCGATCGCCGGGCCGCGCGCCCGGAACGTGCCCGCCTGTATCACGGAGCTGTCGGCGTGGAGCGACCGAGCCGCCAGCTGAAACCCGGCCCGGACGAGCCCTGGTCTCGTGACGGCCACGAGTAACTTATAGGTTTCGCCCGGCTCGAAGGCCTCGGGCAATCCCAGGATGGCGGCAGCACCGAGTGGGTCGTCGACCGGATTGTCGGCATGGCAGCGCAGACAGGACGGTTCCCGAAACCCTCCCGTATGTCCTGGCGGGGGACCATCGCCGTAGGCGCCGGCCGCGGTCGCTACCAGAAGCGCCGCCAAGCCGGTCCAGCGCACGGGGCTCAGGGCACGATCACTCGGCCGATGTAGTTGGTGTCGGTGCCGAACCAGATGGCGCGGGTCGCGGGATCGAAATACATGTGACGAACCGTGCCGCCGCCGCTAGGGATCGCCGTGGTGCCAAAGAACGCCTCGCGCGCCGGGTCGAAGCCCACGAATTGGTTCGGATTCAGCCCCGACTCGACAAACCAGATGCGGCCCCGATGGTCCAGCGCCGTTCCGTATGGTCGGGATGCGCGTCCACCGGGCGTGGGCCACTCCCGGATCTCGCCGGATGTCGGATCCATGCGGCCAAGGAACCCTGCGGCGTAATCGACGTACCACACGGCACCGTCGGCCGTGAGCTCCAGCCGGCGGGGGCGTGCCTCCGCTCGCGGGAGCGCATACTCGCGGAGTGCCATGGTGCGGGGGTCGACCGTGGCGATCTTGTTGGTGCCAAAGAGCACGATCCATGGCCGTCCGCTGGGATCGACCTTGATCCCGTAGGGGCGGGATTGGGGGGTTGGCACGGCGACGAGATGCACGGTGCCTGAGGTCACTTCGAGCTTCCCCACGAAGTTGCCACCCTGCACGGTGAACCAGATGTCACCTGCGGGGTCGAAGACGAGGGTGTGGGGGTCCCGTGCCGCCGGATCGGGCATGGGGTACTTAGAGATGGTGCCGGTGGCCGGATCGAGTCTGCCGATGTGCGCGTTCCGATTGCCGGCGTACCACACCAATCCTTGGCCGTCGACAATCAGGTTGTGGGGGCCAGTGCCGGGCTCGAGTTCGAACCGCTCGAACTCTCCGGTTTTTGGGTCCAGGGATGCGACGTAATCGGTGCGCTGGCCAACGAACCACACGGTCCCGTTCGGGCCGACATACGGATCGCGAGGGCCGGAGGCCTCCCAGGGGACGAGCCATTCCCGGATGTCGACGGAGTTCTGACCGGACGCATCCCCGAGAGTCGAGATCGGGAGGAGGGATGCGACCAACAGGATCACCATGACGGGCATAGAGTACTCCTCGGAGCGCGATGGCGAATCTTGGTGTTGCGGCCCGCTCGTGGCAACCGGGCGCGGCCATCCCACACGGGCCGCTGAGCTTGGTAACTTGCAGGATCCGATATGAGTATCTACACGCAACCGAACTCGTGGCTGTGCGGTCCCTTCGCGCTCAAGCACGCGCTTTTGGCAGTGGGTATCCGGGCGGACGAGAGTTCCCTCGCCCGGATCGCCGGCACCAACGAGCATGGCACCGACGAGTCGGAGCTGGAGCGCGCCGCCGACCGATTCGGCTGCGCCCTCGGCACCGTACGGCGCCGGGACCCCGATGCCGCGCGGCGCGTACTCAACGAGCATCTCGCTCGTGGCGTGCCGGTGCTCCTCTGCATCGAGCAATGGGATCATTGGGTCACCGCCGTGTGTGTGGAGGATGACACATATGTCGTCCTCGACAGCCGACACCCGGCGGTGTTTCGGATCATCCCGTGGGAGTTTCTGCGCGAGCTGTTGGCCTACCGACCGGGGCGACGCTCGCGGGGCGGGGCGCCGATCTACGATCTCCATCCCGTGGTGCCGCGGAACAAATCGCACACGCGACCCCGGTTCACCGTGGAGCGAGCCAGGTTCCTCCAGGAATGGGAGAACCGGCCGTTGGTCGCTGACTGGGACCGATATGTCGACGATACCGCGAACGTCTGCCGCCCCGTCGGTTTCGACAACGGAGCATCCGGCTACCTCAGTCCTGGGGAGTTCTTCGGCAGGCACGAGCCTGCTTTGCTCGACACCGTGGGGGACAGCCAATCGGGCGTTAGACGCTCGAAGGCCAGGACGGTATTGCGGGGGCTTCGATTCGTGGCAGATACCTATGGCCTCGACGTACCGGCCGCCGACGCGGCCGTTGACCGCGTGCGAGAGATCCTCGCCCGGCACCTTGCGGCGCACGCGCGGAAGACGTGAGCGCGGCTCCGATCCAACCCCTTTTCTTCAACCTCTCATGAGACAACTACAGACCATGTCGATTCGCGTGACTGCTCGGTGGCTCCTGACGCTCGTCGTCCTCATTGGTGTCGGCCAGCCTCTCCACGCCCAAGAAGGCGCCTCGCTCACTCTAGACCGACTGTTTGCCTCAGGTGAGTTCTTCCCCCGGGGGCTCGGCCAGATCCGCTGGCTGGAGGACGGGAGGTACACCACTCTGGAGCCGTCGACCGCGGTGGGTAGTGGGGTCGACATCGTCCGGCACGATCCCGCTACCGCCGCCACAGAGGTGATGGTCGGTGCGTCGGCGCTCGTGCCCGTCGGTGCGGACCGACCACTGGTGATACAGGGCTACGGGTGGTCGGACGACGGTAGCCGTCTCCTCGTGTTCACCAACTCGCGCCGCGTGTGGCGTTCCAACACCCGTGGTGACTACTGGGTGCTCGATCGACCCACCGGGCGCCTCCGACAGGTCGGGACTGACCAGCCGGCGTCGTCGCTCATGTATGCGAAGTTCTCGCCCGACGGGTCGCGCGTGGCATATGTGAGCGAGAACGACATCTACGTCGAAGATCTCGACAGCGGGTCCGTGACGCGGCTGACCTCCGACGGATCGCGGACGATCCTCAATGGCCGGTTCGACTGGGTGTACGAGGAGGAGTTCTTCTTCGGCTCGGCCACACCGGCTGACGGGTTCCGCTGGAGTCCGGACGGCACCAAGATCGCATACTGGCAACTCGACGCCAGCGGCGTGAGAGATTTTCTGCTGCTCAACACCACGGATTCACTGTACTCGTTCACCATTCCCATTCAGTATCCCAAGGCGGGCACAACCAACTCGGCCGTGCGGGTGGGTGTGGTTGCGGCCATCGGAGGCCCCACAACCTGGCTACACGCTGACGGAGACCCGCGGAACTACTACATCGCCCGGATGGAGTGGGCAGCGAGCTCCGACGAAGTCGTCGTGCAGCACCTGAACCGCCTGCAGAACACCCTCACGGTGATGTTGGGCGACGCGGCCAGCGGGACCATGCGGACGCTCCTGACGGAGACCGACAAGGCATGGGTCGACGTGATCGACGACCTGCACTGGCTGAACGAGGGACGGCAGTTCACGTGGATGAGCGAGCGCGATGGGTGGCGTCGGCTGTATGCGGTGAATCGGGATGGGCGGGGGATGAAACCGATCACACCGCCCAACACGGACGTCATGAGCGTGGAGCTCGTCGACCAACGCAATGGCTGGTTGTACTACATCGCCTCTCCGGAGGAACCGACCCGTCGCTACCTGTATCGGGTCCGTCTCGCGGGTTCGGGCAGGGCCGAGCGGCTGTCACCCGATCGACCGGGCTGGCACGCCTATAACGTTTCGCCGAACGGACAGTGGGCCTTCCACACGTTCTCCACGTTCGATGCGCCCCCCGAGATTACGCTGGCGGACTTAGCCTCGCACCGGGTCGTGCGCACCGTGGCGGACAACCAGGATCTGCGAACGAAGGTCGCCACTGTGAAGCAGCACCGGACCGACTTCTTCCGAGTGCGAACGGTCGATGGTGTGGTTTTGGACGGGTGGATGATGACACCGAACGACTTCGACCGATCCAAGAAGTGGCCGGTGCTGTTCTACGTGTACGGTGAGCCGTGGGGGACGACGGTCACCGATCGCTGGGGCGGGACGCTGATGTTGTGGCATCAGTATCTGGCGGACCTGGGGTATGTCGTCATGAGCCTCGACAATCGCGGCACGCCCGTACCGCGGGGCCGGGAGTGGCGGAAGTCGGTGTATCAGAAGATCGGCGTGCTCACAGCGCGCGATCAGGCGATGGGCGTGCGCGCAGTCGCCGACAGCTTCCCGTTCATCGATGCCGAGCGTGTCGGGATTTGGGGATGGAGTGGGGGTGGGTCCAGTACGTTGAACGCGATGTTTCGCTATCCCGAGATCTACCACACCGGGATGGCCGTGGCGCCGGTTCCGAACATGCGCTACTACGACACGGTCTATCAGGAGCGCTACACGGGACTGCCCGGAGAGAGTCCCGACGCCTATGAGCAAGGCTCACCGATCACGTTTGCCGAGGGGCTCGAGGGCAATCTCCTGCTGGTGCATGGAACGGGTGATGACAATGTCCACTATCAAGGAACTGAAGCGCTCGTCAACCAACTCATCGAGCACGGCAAGCACTTCACCATGATGGCGTATCCCAACCGATCGCACGGGATTTTCGAAGGCCGCGGCACCACCCGTCACGTCTACGGGTTGCTGACACGGTATTTGCAGGAGAATCTGTTGGCAGGACCACGACCCTGACCAGCCGTGCCCGGCACACGTATGTTAGAAGAAACCCAGTGAACACTCGGGACCGACGGGGGAGACCATGGCAAGCAGGACGCAAAAGGCGAAGAAGGCGGTTCGGCGAGGAGTGAAGCGAGCCAAGCGCGCCGCCACGAAGGCCGGCAAGCGCACGGAGGCTGGTGCCCGCCGCGCGGCGAAGGCCGTAAAGAAGAAGGTGAAGGCGGCCAAGACCACCCGGCGAAGGAAGAAGGTACGGAAGGCGCTCACGGCCGCCGGTGCGGCAGCTGCGGCTGCCGGGGTGGCGGTGGCGGCAGGAATGGCCGCCCGAAGCGCGCGCGGCAGCGCCAAGAAGGGAAAGAGAAAGAAGTAGCTTTTTGGTGGGTGAGAGGAGAGGGGTGGGGGAGCGCGTCCACGACGTGCTCCTCCGCCCCGTGCCGTTCTCCCTCCGGCACTACTGCCCGGATCCCGCCTGAAACCCGTACAGCCGATACTCCCACTCGATCTCGCCGCCGCGCGCCGTGAGCAGCCCGAACCCCTCGGGATGGCCCATACGGGGACCCTTCCACCAGTTGCCGCACACAGCTCCGGACGTGATGTACTTGCAGCCCATGTACTCGATGCTCTCCCGCACGTGGGTGTGGCCCTGCAGCACGGCTTTCACGCGGTAGCGAGCCAGGATCTCCATGATGTCCTTGCCATTGGTCACCACCACCCGACGCGACGGTGCGACCATCGTCCCCTCGGCGTAGGCCATGAAGGCGGTGAGAATCGGGATGTGGGTGACCACGACGATGGGGGTTCCGGTGCCGGCGCCCTCCAGCACGGACCGCAGCCAATCCACCTGCTCCTCGTCGATCAAGCCGTAATAACCGTCCTTCGGGTCGGGTCCCGTGCCGATCGAATCGAGGACGATGAACCGCCACCCCTTGTGGTCGAAGAAGTAGTAGCGTGCTCCGATGCGGTTTTCGTAGAGCTTCTTGCCGAAGAGCGGATCGGTGTAGAGGACGGGGCTGGCCGGGTCGATCCCGAGCACGTCGTGATTGCCGATAACGTCGTACAGCGGCACATCGAGCGCAGCGACCGTCTCACGATACAGACCGTACAGTAGGTTCGCGCGGCGACGGTCCGTTGCCATGACGTCGAAGACGAGATCGCCACCGCTGATGGCGAAGTCGGGTTTCAGGGCGTTGACCTGTCGAAAACACTGTCGGCATCCCTCGGCGGCTCGGAGCTCCGGCTGTATGTGCGGATCGGCGAGATGCGCGAGCGCAAAGGTGGTGTCGGACGTGGCCAGGGCGGTCCGTGGCAGACCCATGGAGGCTGCGGCACCAACTGCAACCGTCCGTACGAAATCCCTGCGCTGCACGGCACGTTCTCCGAATCGCTGGTTGGAGAGAAGGTAGGCGTGGTCTCGATGGCCGCAAGCGTCACGTGGGACCGAGACGACTCTTTCGACCCCCGGAATTCCGGACTAGCTTAGCCGATGCGAGACGCCGCACGTGTTCCGGCGGCAGGACGGTACCGTTTCAGGAGGAGTGCAGGACATGCGTATGACTGGCACGGTGAAGTGGTTCAACGACAAGAAGGGGTTCGGGTTCATCACGCGCGACGACGGCGAAAAGGACTGCTTCGTCCATTTTTCGGCCATCCAAAGTGAAGGCTTCAAGTCGTTGAAGGAAGGGCAGCAAGTCGAGTTCGAAGTAGTGGACGGGGAGAAAGGCCCCGCTGCGCAGAACGTCGTCATTCTCGGCTAGCCAATCCTCCACCTGGTTCGGCGCTACGGGGCCGCTCTGCGCGCGCGGCCCCGTCGTCATTTGTCGGATTGCTTGGTCTTGCGCTTGGCCTTCTTGCGGCGTCCGGCTGCGGTACGGGTCTTCTCCTCTGCTTTGTCGTCCAGGCGCTGCAGCGACGCCCTCAGTCCCTCAGGGCTGACCGGCTCGCGCTTCTGCTTCTGGCGCTCGAGTCGCAGGCGTCGTGCCTCGTCGGTCTCTTCCTTTCTTTCCAGCGCCATGTCGACGATCATGGCGAGGATTTCGGCGAACGTGTGCCCGGCGACTTCCGCAGATTCCATGTACGAGACACCCTCGGTGAGATCGGGGTTGGGGTTGATCTCGAGGACGTACGCGTTCCCATCTTTGCCGATCCGAACGTCGACTCGGGCGTAGTCCCGGCAGCCGGTCACCTCGTAGGCCTGGAGCGATACCTCCTCAACCTTGCGCAGCATGCGCTTCGGGAGGTCGGGCGGGCACACCGAGTGGACCCGATGATACGCTTCGGACAACGGGTTCCACTTTGCGGCAAACGTGATGATGTGGGGATATCCCTCCGGCAATCCCGTGAAGTCCCACGCGATGGGTGGCAGGACCTCCGGCGGATCGTTGCCGAGAATCGGTACGTGCAGTTCCTCCCCGTCGATGAACTCCTCGACCAGGATGGGGATCCCGTACTCGTCGTAGACGTACTGGAGGCGGGCCTGGAGTTGTTCTTCGTCGAACACTACCGACTCGCGTTCCACACCCGAGCTCGCATCTTCGCGAGCGGGTTTGACGATGACGGGGTACTTGAGCTTGGAGCGTTTCGGCAGTCGCGGCTCCTTGACGGCCACGAACCGGGGTGTAGGAACGCCGTTCTGCAGCAACAGTTGCTTAGTGAGTCCCTTCTTGTGGCAGAACGACAGGGCAAACGGCGCCGCACCGGTGTACGCCACCTCGTGCAGGTCGAAGAGCGCCGCCACGGACGGTTCCAGCTCGGCGTCGTCGTGGAAATGCTCGATCAAGTTGAAGATCACGTCTGGCGGATTGCGCCGCAGTAACCGCTCCAGCCTCCCCAGGTCCTCGCGCACGTTGTACAGGCGGGCGCGGTACCCTTCCCGGCGCAGTGCGCGTGCCACCGCCTTGTACTCGTCGAGCACCGTCGTGACCCGAATGTCGTACTCCGGCTCGAAGTCGAGAGACGCCGGGTCTACGTGCTCGAGTCGTTCGTATTCGTCCTCGCCCGTGTGGTTGAACAGAACGACGACCGACGGTTGTGGCTCGCTCATGGATGCAAAGTAGCTACGGACATGGGCATTGCGCGAGCACCCAGCAAGCACGTGCAACGGGAGCGGGGCCGAGCACGGTCGTACATCGATCCCGACGGCAACGCAGGGGTGACGCGGTGCTCCTAGTTCGTGCTGCCGATCTCCGGCCTCTCACCGAGCACGTCCTCGACCGACATGATGGTCACCGGACCGAGTTTCAGCGCCCTGATGCCGGCTTCGATCTTCTCGCGGTCGCCTACCACCACGACGACGAACCGATCGGGCTGGACATACTGCCGAGCCACCCGTCGCACGTCATTTTGCGTCACGGCGCGAATCCCGTCGACGTAGCGATTGAAGAAGTCCCGCGAAAGGTCATAGATCGCGATCTCCTCCAGGTTGGCGGCGACCCCGCGTACCGACTGGAATCCCGACGGAAATCCCAGGGCCTCGTAGTTCTTCGCTCCCTCGAGCTCGGCTCTCGGGACGGGCATGCGGATCGCGTCGAACTCCTTGAAGAACTCTTCCAGTGCCTTGTCGGTGACGTCGGTCTGCACCGCGGAAGACGCCAAGAATGGGCCGGGCAGCCGGTCGAAGGCGAACGACGAACGGGCACCGTACGTCCAGCCCTTGTCCTCGCGGAGATTCTGGTTGAGTCGCGAGGTGAACGAGCCTCCCAGCACGGTGTTCATTACCTGCAGCGCGTCGTAGTCGTCGGTCAAACGCACCACGCCTATGCGGCCGATGCGGATCTCGCTCTGGGCCGCCCCCGGCTTGTCGACCAGGAGGACGTGCCGCCGGGTGATCGGAGGCATGTCGGGCCAGGTCGGCGTCGGTGCCTCGCCCGTCTTCCACATCCCAAACGCGCGCTCGAGCTCGGCGCGGATTGCGTCTCTGGACACGTCACCCACGACGATCACGGTAGCATTGCTCGCCGTGACATACATGTCGTGGAATCCTCGGAGGTCGTCCACGCTCATCGCCCGAACCGACGCTTCCGTGCCGATAGTGGGGTGTCCGTAGGGGTGTGCACCATAGATGGCACGTGCAAAGAGCACCGAGGCTACGATCCGTGGCTCGTCATGGGCCTGGAGCAGCGCGGTCAAACGACTGAGCCGTTTCCGCTCGAGCTCGGTGTTGGGGAACGTGGGACGTGTCACCACGTCAGCCAACAGGGGGAGAGCCTCGCCGAGCTTGGCGACTGCGGTGTAGAGCGAGGCGCTCATTGTGTGGCGATCCGCGCTCGTGGACAGGCGGGCGCCCAGGAAGCTCACCGCGTCGGCCAGCTCCAGTGCGTCACGGTCCCCGGCCCCCTCGTCCATCATGTCCGCCACCATGGCCGCGAGTCCGATCCGGTCGCTCGGATCGTTCGCCGTGCCGGCACTGATCAGCACGGTGACCTGCACCACGGGCACCTGGTGCTTTTCCATCAGCATTACGCGGAGACCGTTACCGAGCCGAAACTCCTGTATCGGCGGCAAGATCAGCTTTGGCGGTGGTCCCAAGTCGGGAGGCGTGCTGCGGTCTGGTCCTTGCGCCGCTGCCGATGTTGCACCGGCGCCCACCGCGAGCAGGCAAAGGGCAATCGTCGTCTTCGTCATGGTCACTCGCTCACCGGCTTGGTCGCCGCCAGTTCGGGTTTGCCATTAGGAACGATGCTCAGGATGACCCGCGCGTCGTCGTGCAGTGTCGTCTGCAGCATGGCCTGCACGTCTTCCGGCCCCACGGCCCTGTATCGTGCGAGATCCTCGTTGAAGTAGTCGGGATTGCCCGTTCGGAAGTGGTAGTTGTTCAGGCGATCGGCCTTCCCGAAGATCGACTCGAGCTGTGAAAGGAACGAGGCCTCGTTCTGGTTCACGGCTCGCAGGATCTCACGCTCGGACGGTCCGTCTGCCTTTAGCCGGTCCAGCTCGTCCTGAATGACACGTTCCAGCTCAGCTAGGCCATGTCCGCTCCTAGCCGTCGCGACGATGCAGAAATCCGACACCAACTCCGCCGATCCCTGGAAAGCGCTCACGTCCTGCGCAATCTGCATGTCGTACACGAGGCGTTTGTACAGCCTGGCATTCTTGCCGCCCGCCAGGATGTCGGCCGCGATGTCCAACTCGGCGTCCCCCGGGGTGAAGATGGCCGGAGAGAGCCAGCACATGTAGAGTCGGGGCAACTGGACGCGGTCTTCCAGCACGACGCGCTTTTCTTCGGCGAGGAAGACGGCTGGTCCCGCCAGCGGTGGGACCGGCGGGCCCGCTGGCACGTCGCTGAACCAATGCTCCACGAGCTGCCTGGCTTCTGCGACGTCGATGTCGCCGGCGATGGCCACCGCTGCGTTGGACGGTGCGTAGAACGTGCGGTGGAATTGGACGACGTCTTCGTAGCTGGCAGCCGACAGATCGACCATCGATCCGATGACCGGCCAGTGATACGGGTGATCGGCTTGGTACAGATTCTCGCTCAGGGTCTGAAAGGCGAGACCGTACGGTCGATTGTCGTAGCTCTGCCGCCGCTCGTTCTTCACGACGTCGCGCTGGCCATCGACCTTGGCAGGGGACATCGCGTTCAGCAGGTACCCCATCCGATCGGACTCGAGGAACAAGGCGAGTGCGAGCGCGCTCTTTGGCAGCGTCTCGAAGTAGTTGGTGCGGTCGGTGTTCGTCGACCCGTTGTTGTTGCCTCCGGCTGCCTCCAGCCACTCGTCGAACTTGCCTTCCGGCACGTGACCCGAGCCTTCGAACATGATGTGCTCGAAGAGGTGGGCAAAGCCCGTTCGCCCCGGTCGCTCGCGTGCCGAGCCGACATGGTACCAGACATCGACGGCAACCATCGGGGTCGAGTGATCCTCGTGCAAGATCACGGTGAGCCCGTTCGGGAGGACGAAGCGTTCGTGGGGGAGCGTGAGTCCGGTAGTCTGGCCCTGAAGGGCTGGCACGACGGTGAAGACGAGCAGCAGTGCGCTCGCAGTGATCGATCTCATTCGACGCTCCTCAGTGAAGGCGGCACGGTCGCCAGTCTCGACGGCCATCCGGCCGGTTGCGCGATCTTACGAATCGAATTTCGAGGGCCTCGAGCCCTACCGCAACCCCGTGCGACCCGCCGGCTGGCGCGTGCGCATTGCCGCCGCTCGTGCGGCCGAACAGATTCATCGTGGCACCACGGAACGTCCCACTCGGAAACATCGGCGAGGGAGGAGAGATGGCATACAAGATCGAGGAGATCGAGGGAATCGGGCCGTCGTATGCGCAGAAGCTCGCGGTCGTGGGCATTCGGACGACAGCCGAACTGCTGAAACAGTGTGCCGGCGGCTCGGGACGTCAGAGCGTAGCGGCCAAGACGGGTGTGAACGACGCGCTCCTGCTCAAGTGGGTGAATCTGGCGGACTTGATGCGCATTCCCGGGATCGGCTCCGAGTTCTCGGAGTTGTTGGAGGGATCGGGGGTGGATACGGTCCGGGAGCTACGGAACCGGAACGCCGACAATCTGGCTGCCAAGTTGCAGGACGTGAATCGCGCTCGGCGGCTCACCCGGATGACCCCGGGTCCCAAGTCAGTGGCAAAGTGGATTCGGCACGCCCAGGAGCTGCCACCGATCATCACGTACTAGTCGGGCGGACGGGCTCCGGACGGTGACCTACACGGGCGGCGTGGCGCCGCCCGTGGTGGCGTTACCGAAATGCCGGAGTGGCCACGCCGCTCTCGTCGACCCACCAGGGGAGCCAGCTCAGGGCGACCCGCCCGATCGTGATGTCGCTCTTCAGCGGTCGGACGAGTTGCTCGGTGATCTCGTGGGCAGCGGCATCGCTCGGATCGTCGAGCGCTTCGGTCTCGCCCGTGAACTCCTCTTCGAGGGCCGCGAGTTGCTCGTGCAGGGCCTCGAGGTCGCGTCTGGCACGCGCGATGTCGTCCTTTTCCCGGGCGGCCCGCCCGACCCCGCGCATGGTGGTCGTCGCCCGGCCGACGGTGCCGACGCTCGCTACACGCCGTCCAAACAGTGCGCCAAGCACTGTGGCGCCCATCGAGATGGCGGTTTGCATCTTCTGCTGGTCGTACTGTGACGCCTCGCGCCCGACCCGCTCTTCGGCCTTGCGGATCCGTTCCTGGAGTCTGGCCAGTTTGGGGGTGTAGCTCTTGCGGAACTTGTCGACCTGCTCGTCGCGCTTCTCCCGCGACGCCTGCCTCACGCGGATCCGGAAGTCGGCTTCCGACTCGCCCGGCTCGCTGGTCAACTTGAGGTCAGTGCACTTGTAGAGCGTCAACGCTCCGTCGCGGTAGAGGTGTGTCTTGAAGGCTTTCTCCCACGACGCATAGCTCTTGGCGTTGGTGGCGCGCGCCGGGAGATCGGTAAACGTGCCCGCCTCGGCGGGTCGATCGTCGAGCTCCATGTGCCCGTCCGTGACACGCTCCGATTCCTTCCAGATGTCCGCGGGCGGGTTGTCGCCAAGCGGGGCGAGGTAGGAGACCGTATCCCACAGGTCGACCCCGGCCTTGACGTTGGCGAAGTGGAGATCTCCCGTGCCGAGCACGGCCGGCCGGTACAGCAATCGGGCGCCAGCCGGTCCGCCGCCGACGACTGCGGCAAACGACTCCTTGGCCTCTGCCGGAAGCGCGGGCCGGGTCGCGTGCTGCCTCCTGGGAACGGGCGCGGCCTGCAGTGTCGGCCCCGTGGTCTCCGGCGCCGGCGCTGCCGCGGCTCGGCGATCGGCCATGAGGGTCTGAATCTGACTCCGCGTCAGGGGGCCACGAAGGTAGGAGAGTGCCCAGCGGCTGTGAAACAGCATTGGAGCGTCGTCGTGCACATTGTGCATCAGAAACACGCGACTCTTCAGGCCTGAGAGAACCCGCTCCATCTGCTGGCGGTCGAAGGTGGCGCCGGACGTCGTGGAGGCTCCCTCCAAGCCGTCGATGACGCGCAGCTTGTCTCGCTCCGTCTGGAGCCGTCCCAGAAACCACGTGCCGGTGTTCGCGAGACCCTTGTAGTCCAGATCGACCGGGTTCTGCGTTGCCAGCACCACACCCAGGCCGTATGCCCTCGCCTGTTTGAGCAAGGTCAGCATGGGGGTCTTGGACGGCGGATTGGCCGTCGGCGGGAAGTAGCCAAATACCTCGTCCATGTAGAGCAGTGCCCGGAGACTCGGTGTCCCCGCCTGCGTCCGCATCCACGCGACGACTTCATTCAGCAGCACCGTCACGAAGAACATGCGCTCTGCATCGGAAAGGTGTGCCAACGAGAGCACCGTGATGCGGGGCCGTCCGTCGGCGGTCCACAGCATGCGCGGGATCTCGAGGGGTTCTCCTTCGAGCCAGGCGGCAAAGCCGGGCGAGGCCACGAGGCCGTTCAGGCGCATGGAGAGGTCGAGCCGATCCTGCTTTGGATAGAACGCCTCGACGTCCATCACGCCGATCCGATCCACCGGTGGTGACTGCACCTGCGCGATGAGCGATGGCAGATCGAGATCCCGGCCGGCGGTCCATGCAGTCTGGAGGAGGGTCGAGAGCAGGATGTGCTCGCGACTCTTGATCGGGTCGGCGGCGATGCCGAGCAGCCCCAAGAGCCCTGACACGGAGGCCATGACCCGCTCACGCAGTGCGTCACCGTCCTCGAGCAGGGCCGCGGGAGGCGCAGCGAACGACCGGAGCACTGTCAGCGGGAGGCCGGCGGTACTCCCAGGGGTGTAGATCGCGAAGTCAGCCGCCTCGCGCAGGCGGCGGATCCGCGCCCCATCCTCGCCCCATTTGGCCAGGCCGCTTTTCCAGAGTTCCGCCGTTGCCTGGGCATACTCATCCGGCGTTGAGCCCTTCCGGGCAGCCTCCGCCTCGTCGATCCAGGGCCGGAAATCCTCTGGCCGCAGGTCCGGAAACGTGAGGAGCAGATTCCCGAGATCGCCTTTCGGGTCGATCGCGATGGCGGGAATACCGTCGATCGCGGCTTCCTCGAGCAGCGAGATACAAAGCCCCGTCTTCCCGCTGCCGGTCATGCCGACACAGACGGCGTGGGTCGTCAGGTCTCTTGCATCGTAGAGCAGCAGGTTGTCGGTCGTGTCGTCTGCCTTCGCATCGTACTCGCGGCCGAGGTAGAAGGCACCCAACTTTTCGAAGGATGCCGCATCCGGGATGCTCGCCTTGCCCATTGATTCCCCCATCGGTTCGCCGGCGGTTGGTGTCTAGTGAGAAACTAGGCTGCGGTTCACTGCTTCGGGAGTGTCGTTGCTTGTTCTGAGAACGCTGGCCGCGGTGGATCGGCAGACGGTGCCCGATCACGGCGGGAGACGGCGGGAGGGATCGCCGCGGCTCAGGCGCTCTCTGGTGCTCAGAGTGATCTGGTCAGCCAACCGGTCGGCCAGCGTGTGGAGCTCACGCTTTCGCTTCCCGAAGGCCTGGGTGAAGATCCAGCGCGCGAGTCCGTACCCACCTCCCAGGCCGAAAATGGCACCGGCCGCCGCGAGCAGCGGCATGTGCAGGCTTTCCATGGCGATGGCGGTCGTGACGGCGGCCACGGCGCCCCCGCCTCCGCCGAACACTCCGCCATATAACCCGCCCAAGAGGTTCGCGAAGTGCTCCTCGATGTGAATGCGGGTTTGCCCGTTTCGGGGTGCGATCGTGATCTGCACGTTACGGCCGGTGCCTTGACCCGGAGGCGCGGTGCTCCACGCCACCGATCGCACGAAGGTGCTCGCGATTCCCACGGTGCCAATGGCTCGGCGGATCTCGTCGACGAGGAACGGGAACTCCTCCTCCGGCACCTCCCCCTCCGCCACCCGCTCGATCACGATCTTGTGCGGCCGTCCCAGGAACCACGACCATCCGGTCGACGGCTCACCCGTGGCGGGCAGGGGCATCGGCTGTCGGATCTCGAGCGCGGCCTCGCGCACCCGCGCCGGGGAGATCCCGACCTCAGCAGCCACCTGCTCCATCGCCCCGACCGAGAGCGCGCCCTCCTCCGTCGGTCGCTCGGCCTGCATCTCGGCGGCCCGCCCGATGATGCGGCGCATCTCGGACTCGCCGTATCGCTGGGTTCTGCCCGTCGCCTCATTGAGCGCATTGGCAAACTCGGACGGCGTTGCATGGCGTTGGTCTGGTCGGAGCGCGAGGGCTTTGACGAGCACGTGCTCCACCGATCCCGAGATCCTGTCCAGCCGGTCTCGATGATCCGGCGACGCGTCGATGAAGCGTCCGAGCGTCACCGCTTCATCGGTGAGCCACATCCCCGGGGTCTCTCCAACGAGCATCTCGTAGACGACGCACGCGAGGCTGAACACGTCGGTGCGCGCGTCCAGGTCCCGCACCCCAGCGGCCTGCTCCGGGCTCATGTAACCGGGCGTGCCGAGGGCGAAGCCGGTTCGGGTGAGAAGCGCACCCCCAGCCGTGCTGACCGCCTTGGCAATGCCGAAGTCCGCGACGATGGGGTGACCTTCAGCGAAGAGGATGTTCTCGGGCTTGATGTCGCGGTGGACGATGCCGCGGCGGTGCGCATAGGTGAGGGCGTCGGCGACGCGTCGTGAAACGGATAATGCGTCGCCGACATCCACTGGGTGGTCCTGGCCGAGGCGCGTCCGCAGCGATCCCCCCTCGATAAAGGGCATGACGTAGTAGAGAAAGGTGTCTGCTTCGCCCGAGTCGTACAGCGGTACGATGTGGGGATGCGTGAGGCCGGCGGCGATCTCGATTTCTTTGAGAAACCGATTTGTGCCGAGCGAGGCGGCGAGTTCCGGCTTGAGCACCTTGACGGCCACCGTGCGTCGGTGGCGCACGTCGTTTGCCAGGTACACCGTGGCCATCCCACCACGACCGATCACGCGCTGGAGATCATAGCGCTCGGCGAGCGCCGAGCGGAGCGCCTGGGGTATGTCGCTCATCACCGGTATGCGCGGCTACCGTCCCCGGCGGGCTGGAGTGGTCCGGCTCGCGGGGGAAGTGGCCGCCGACGGATGGTGGAGGAACATCATGACCCGCGGCCGGTCAGTTCTGCTTCTTCGCGAGCCGCTCCTTGGTGACGATGTCGACGATGGCATCGATCAGCCGCTGGCGGGCGTGATCGACGTCCTGCTGCCGCGTGACCTTGCTCTCGAGCGGTTTGAACTTCTCCCGATCGCAGACGGCACTCTCGAAGTCCCTGAGCGCCTCGTGGATGCGGGAGAGATACTCGTGCCCAAGTCCCATGGGTGGCCTCCCTCGACGGATAGTCCCTTATCAAATACGACGACGGAGCCGGGTCGGCAAGGAGAACCTGGTCCGGCGTCTGATCGGTGCAGCGACATGCTGCTGGCTACCCGCCGCGGCGGTGTCTGCTGCGGCGCCGTTCGTCCAGCCAGACCAGGAGGAAGGTCATCCAGTTCATGGGCAGGGAAACGACGAGGAATAGCATGACAACTGGCACCAGGATGGCCATGCCGGCCTTGAACGGCCACGCCAGGGCGGGGTTGCTCACGGTGCTCACGATGAACCTCATCGTGCCCACGGTCACGACGACTGCCCAGACCGCCGTCACCGTCAGTCCGAGCGCGACGGCGAGACGGGGACCCGTTCCCGCACGCCACGCATGCCTTAGTAGGCTGCCTGATCGCCGCGACGACGGTGCCGCCGAATCCGTGCCCTCCGCTCGGATGGCCGCGTGGGCCTCGTCGTGAGGTGAATCCGGGCGAGGCGGCTGTCCCGAGGGTGAGGTCCGTGTGGCCAGCAATCACCTCCGTGGAGCCGCGTGAACCTGCCTTGCGCCCATAGTCACCGCAAGTGTCTGGCTACCATGAGGTTGGGCGCAGCGGGCGTCAGGGGCTGAGATCTGCTGGTTACTCGGGCGGTGAGCTTCACACAGGTTTCATGAATTCTTTAGGGCATGCGTATTCTTGTCTAGGGGAATTTTCGGGTCTGGTTTTCCCCCGCCCGGAGAGGCTCTTCCGCTCGCATGTGGGTACGTCTTGGCCTTTTCGATTACACAGCGGCCGTTAGAGAACGTGCGGTCCACGAGCTTCCTGCGCCGCATCCGTCCCCACTGCTTCTTGCAACCACTACCGCGACCCACTGGTACCGCACCAAGCGCCGGTGGGTTGTGACCCTGCGCCCGCCACTCATGGGGTAGGCGCAGTTCTGAGAATCTGACGCCGTCTGTAGGCTCTGGTGATCAGGGCCGTTCAACGATACGAGTGCAACACGGGCGAGAGTCCCCCGGTCTCCTGCCAGTTGCAGGTCGGTGAGGGGTGCTCCGATCCCCGGGACGTCCGGCCATGGGATCATCGATTCCTGGCTCCTTCGCCGGAGGTGTGTTTATGGCGTATGCGGATAGCTGGTTCGTGAGCGAGCTGGAACGACGGGGTGTCTCCCGGCGCGACTTCCTCGGCTTTTGTAGCGCGATGGCGTCGGTGCTCGCGCTGCCCAAGTCGGCGCGGGCGACGATCGCGCAAGCCGTTGCAACCGGTGAAAAGCCGTCCCTTGTCTGGCTGGAGTTCCAGGACTGCGCGGGCAACACCGAGTCATTTCTCCGGGCAGCCCGTCCCACGGTGGCCGCCATCGTTCTTGATACGCTGTCAGTCGACTATCACGAGACCATCATGGCCGCGGCTGGTCACCGTGCGGAGGCGGCACTCGGCGGCGTGGTCGAACAGAAGCGAGGCCAGTACATCGCGGTGGTCGAAGGTTCGATTCCCACCGGAGCGAATGGGGCGTACTGCACGATCGGGGGCCGCTCAGCGCTCCAGATTGCGAAGGAGGTGTGTGGTGGTGCCGCCGCAACGGTCGCCATCGGCACGTGTGCCGCGTTCGGTGGCCTTCCGGCCGCAGCTCCCAACCCGACGGGGGCGCTCAGCGTGGCGGACGCCGTCCCCGGCCTGAAGACCTTGATCAACCTTCCGGCATGTCCGGCGAACGCCGAGAACCTCGCTGCGCTGATCATGTATTTCGTGACCTTTGAGCGGTGGCCACCCGTTGATCGCTATCGCCGCCCGTTGTTCGCGTACGGTAAGGCAATCCACGACAACTGTGAGCGCCGGGCGCATTACGACGCCGGACAATACGTCGAGAACTGGGGCGACGAGGGACACCGCCTCGGGTACTGTCTGTACAAGATGGGCTGCAAGGGGCCGGTCACGTTCCAGAACTGTCCCCAGGTCGGGTGGAACGAGGGGACCAATTGGCCAGTGGGCTGTGGTCACCCCTGTCTCGGATGCGCCGAGCCGGACTTCTGGGACAAGATGACTCCGTTCTACAGCCACGTCGCGGGCGTCCCCGGCTTCGGTGTGCACACGACCGCAGATAGGGTTGGGATCATCGCCGCCGCAGGAGTGGCGGGCGCGTACGTGGCCCACGGGCTCGTCCAGCTGACCCGACGTCGTGCGGCCCGGGTCAAGACCGAAGCAGCCGCTGCGCAGCAAGCGAAGGGAGGTCAGTCATGAGCCGCATCGTCATCGATCCTGTCACGCGCATTGAGGGACACTTGCGCATCGAGGCCGAGGTTGATGGCGGCACGGTGCAGAACGCCTGGTCCTCCGCCACCATGTTTCGCGGTATTGAGTTGATCCTGAAGGGCAGAGATCCGCGGGACGCGTGGGCATTCACGCAGCGCATCTGCGGCGTGTGTACCACCGTGCATGCGATCACGTCAATCCGCGCAGTCGAGAACGCGATCGGCGCCCAGCCGCCGCCGAACGCCCGGCTGCTGCGCAATCTGATCATGGCATCGCAGATGGTGCAGGATCACGTCGTCCATTTCTACCACCTGCACGCGCTTGATTGGGTGGACATCGTGTCGGCGCTCTCGGCCAATCCGGCCGCGACATCCCGCCTCGCCCAGTCGATCTCCGATTGGCCGCTCTCCAGCGCCAGCTATTTCAGCGCGGTGAAGGATCGGGTGCAGAAGTTCGTCGACCGAGGTCAGTTGGGTCCGTTCGCCAACGCCTACTGGGGACATCCGGCGTACCGGCTGCCACCCGAGGCGAACCTGCTGGCTGTGGCCCACTACCTCGAGGCGCTCGATTGGCAGCGGGAGGTCATCAAGATCCACGCGGTGCTAGGGGGGAAGAATCCGCACCTGCAGAGCTTCTTGGTCGGTGGAATGGCGACGCCGATCGATCCCGACAAACAGGCGTCGATCAACATGACCTCGATCTCCACGATGCGAGAGCTGATTCGCAAGGCGCTCATTTTCGTGGAGAAGGTCTATATCCCTGATCTCCTCGCTGTAGCGTCGTTCTACAAGGAGTGGGCGGGGTACGGTGGTGGTGTGGGCAACTTCCTGGTGTACGGCGAGTACCCTGAGACGGAGGGTGCCAACGCGCCACTGTTTCTCCCGTCTGGGGTGATCCGGGACCGGGATCTCTCCACCGTCGAAGCCCTCGATCCAGCTAAGATCACTGAATACGTCACGCACTCCTGGTACGAGTACGAGGGAGGTGATCAGGACGGACTCCACCCATCTCGTGGCGAGACCAAACCTACCTATGAAGGACCCGAGCCGCCGTACGAGTGGCTCGATACTGACGGCAAGTACAGCTGGCTCAAGGCACCGCGCTACGACGGCCTGCCCATGGAGGTCGGCCCGTTGGCGCGAATGCTGGTCGCCTACGGCTCAGGTCACCAGCGCGTCCGAGAGCTCGTTGGATATGTGTTGGGGCAGCTCGGGGTCGGCCCAGGGGCGCTGTTCTCAACGCTTGGCAGAGTGGCCGCCCGGGGGATCGAGACGCTCGTTCTGGCCGAAAAGCTCGAGGGATGGCTTGACGAGCTGGCCGACAACATGGGTCGTGGTGAGCTGGCGATCCATGACAACTCCAAGTGGCAACCGTCGAGCTGGCCCAGGGAATGCACCGGTGCGGGGTTCCACGAGGCACCCCGTGGCGCCCTCGGTCACTGGGTACACATCGTGAACGGCGAGATCGCCAACTACCAGTGCGTGGTCCCGAGCACGTGGAATGCCGGCCCGCGTGATGCCGCCGGCCAGCGCGGACCGTATGAGGAGGCGATCGTCGGAACGCCCGTGAGAGACCCGCAGCAGCCGCTCGAGATTCTGCGGACGGTGCATTCGTTCGATCCGTGCATCGCATGCGGCGTGCATGTAGTCGACCGCACCGGCCGCGAGCTCGCACAAGTGAGGATCCGATGACTGCCACGGCCCCTGCCGCAGTGGACCGGGGGCTCACTCGGGTCTATGTGTGGGATTTGCCGGTCCGCATCACGCACTGGCTCATCGCCACAGCCCTCGTCGTGCTGGCGGTGACCGGCTACTACATCGGCAATCCGTTCATCGTGGCTCCGGATCCAGCAGGGCAGGAATTCGTGATGGGGACGGTGCAGGTAATCCACTTCTTCGCTGCGATCGTATTCAGCCTGTCTGAGCTCTCACGCATCGCCTGGATGTTCATGGGGAATCGCTATGCCCGGTGGCATCAGCTCATCCCAACGAGCGTCAATCGCTGGAAGCTCGTATGGGAGTGGCTCAAGTTCTACCTGTTCTTTCGTCCCGTCCCGCCGAGGTTCGTCGGTCACAACCCGCTTGCCGGGTTGACGTACGTGCTCGTCTATGGTCTCTGTCTCATCGCAGCGTTGAGCGGGTACGCCATGTTCTCGATCCAGGCCGGAGCGGGGTCCCCCATGAAGATCTTCGGGCTGCTCCTGCCGCTCTTCGGTGGGCCCCAGACGGCACGGTGGCTGCATCACACGATCATGTGGCTGCTGGCGGCCTTCGTGGTGCACCACGTCTCCGCCGCGCTCGTGGTCGCGCGGTCGGCGAAGAACGCGACGATCGACTCGATGTTCTCAGGGTATCGCTTTGCATCGGCAGAGGACCTCGCTGCAGAGCAGGGCGATCGCGCAGGATGACCACATACCGCGACCCCGGGTCACTCTTGATCTTGGGCCTGGGCAATGTGCTGTGCGGCGATGACGGGCTTGGCATAGCAGCGGTCGAGCTGCTGCGGCAGCAGCATGAGATTCCCATTGGAGTCCGTGTCGTGGACGGCGGGACCCTGGGTCTCGCGCTGCTGTCGCAGTTCGAGGCTACCGACGACGTCGTACTGGTCGACGCGGTTCAGACCGACGGCCAGCCGGGTTCCTTCGTCCGCCTCGAGGGGGATGATGTGGGCCCGGCGGTGCGCAGTCGGCTGTCGTGCCATCAAGTCGGCGTGGCCGATTTGCTGGACGCGCTACGCTGGCTGGGTTCCTATCCGCGGCGCGTCGTCCTCCTGGGGCTCGTTCCTGAGTCGTTGGACGTGCGGGTCGCTCGCTCGGCCGCAGTCGAACGGCAGATGCCGCGACTGGTACAAGGAATCGTCGAGGAGGCGGATCGGATGGGCTATGGGCCTTTCCCGGACACGGATGGTGCGACAGTTCCCCTTGGCCGGAGGGGCCCTGCTGCTCGGGCTCTGGGCCTGTGACAACTCGGGGGTGCCCCCAGCATACCGTAAGGTCGTCGTCCCGGAGCTGAGAATTGCCTCCGCCGAGGCACGGTTACGGGGGCGAGCGCTGTTCCAAGACCACTGTGCCCTGTGCCACGGTGAGCGGGCCGATGGACGGGGCCGACGACGCAATCTGTCGATCCCACCGGCCGACTTCCGCGACCCGACGTGGCGTGCCCGGGTGACCCCGCGCCGGGCGTTTTTTGTTATTCGAGAGGGGATCCAGGGCACCCCCATGCCCGCGTGGAAAGCGCTGAATGAGGACGAAACCTGGGACCTGGTTGCGTACGTACTCTCAGTGGCGGAGCAGACCCCAAAGAACTGACACGCCGTGGCGCGTCGTGGTCCCGCGGCATCGGGCGTGGGATGGCGTTGGCTCCCTCGGAGCCCGTATCATTGAACGACTGGAGGCATGGGGGCACCGGGCCCTGCCCGTCGACACCTCCCCCTGACAATCGTCCATGCACGAGATGAGCCTGGCGCTCGAGGTCTGCGCGATCGCCGAACGCCACGTGCCGCGGGACCAGCTCGCGAACATCATTGAGGTTGGCCTGGAGGTCGGTGATGCGGCCGGCGTCGAGGCCGACAGTCTGGAGTTCTGGCTCGAGACGCTGCTGACGAGCCCCCCGTTCAAAGCGGCAAGACCCGTTATCGCCCGCGTGACCGGAGACGTGCTCCGGGTGAGTTATCTGGAGGTCGACGATGGCCGTCCGGACGATTGAGGTCAGAGAGCGGGTCATGGCACGCAACGACGAGCTGGCCGCCGGCGTCCGCCGCCGGCTCGCCCAGCACCGGGTGCCGACCTTCAACCTCGTCTCGTCGCCCGGCTCCGGGAAAACGACGCTCCTGGAGCGTACGCTCCAGGATCTGGGGCAAGAACTTCGGATCGCGGTGGTGACCGGCGATGTGCAGACCCAGAACGACGCCGACCGTCTTGCCGCCCGCACTGAGCACCTGGTGCAGGCTGTCGTGACTGGCGGTGCCTGCCATCTGGACGCCCGGCAGGTCCAGACAGCGCTCGACGTGGTCGATCTGGCGGCCACCGACCTCCTTTTCATCGAGAACGTGGGCAATCTCGTCTGTCCGGCTAGCTGGGACCTCGGTGAGACAGCGAAAATCGTCCTCTTCGCCGTGACCGAAGGCGAGGACAAGCCAGCGAAGTACCCGAAGATGTTTCAGCAGTCACGCTACGCTGTATTCACCAAGATCGATCTGCTTCCCTACGTCCCGTTCGACATTGCGCGAGCGGAAGCGATCGCACGGGGCGTGCACGGCGCACTCACCTTCTTCCGCACCTCGGCCCGCTCCAGCGAGGGACTCGAGGACTGGTATGCCTTCCTGAGGAACCAGGTCCGCGACGCGCGCGCGCGGTGACGACCCCGTCGCAGGAGCGGGCTGCCCTCGAGATCACCGTGACCGGGGTTGTGCAGGGCGTCGGGTTCCGCCCGTTTATCCACCGACTGGCATCGCGGCACGGACTCGTCGGCTGGGTCCGCAACGAAGCCGGCGAGGTGCGGATCGCCGTCGAGGGGACGGGCGAGCAACTCGATGCCTTCGTCGGCGCCATCGACGCCGAGGCGCCACCGCTCGCGACGATCGATCGGCTCGACGTGCAGGTCACCCAGCCAGGCAAATACACAGGGTTTCGAATCGTCGCGTCTACGGACCAGCCCGACCGGCGCCAGCCGGTGTCTCCGGACGTTGCGACGTGTGATGCCTGCACGGCGGAGCTGGGCGATCCGGGAAACCGTCGATACCGCTACCCGTTCATCACGTGCACCGACTGCGGACCCCGGTTTACCGTGATCGAAGCGATGCCGTACGACCGGGAGCGCACCTCCATGCGCGTGTTCGAGCAATGTGATGCCTGTCTCACCGAGTACCGAACCCCGGCAGATCGACGGTACCACTCCGAGAGCAATTCGTGTCCCGAATGCGGGCCGCGGATCTGGGTGGAGGGTTCGACCGATCAGAATGGCGATGCGGCCGACCCCATCGCCACGGCGGCGCGCGCACTTCAGAACGGTCGGATCGTCGCCATTCGCGGACTCGGTGGCTTCCACCTCGCCGTGGATGCCACTAACGACGAGGCGGTCCGGCGGCTCAGGCAGCGCAAGGCGCGTGAGGCGAAGCCGCTGGCGGTCATGGTACGAGCGGTCGCCGAGGCCCGCCGGCTCGGGACGGTGGGTCCGGAGGAGGAACGGCTCCTCATGTCGCCCGAGCGACCGATCGTGCTGCTGCGGACACATCCCGGGAGCACGCTCGCACCGTCGGTCGCGCCGCTCCTCGACACCGTTGGCGTGATGACGGCCTACACTCCGCTGCATAACCTCCTGCTGGGGCTGGTGGATCGCCCGCTCGTGATGACCAGCGGGAACCTGAGCGAGGAACCCATCGCCACGGCGAACGACGACGCGCGGAGAAAGCTCGGGAAGATCGCCGACGTGCTGTTGTTGCACGATCGGGAGATCGTTGCTCGCTACGACGATTCCGTGGTGCGACCGACAGGGCACGGCGCCGTCTTCCTGCGCCGCGCACGAGGCTACGCGCCGCTCCCCATCCCGCTGCCCGTCCCCGTGCCGCGGCCGCTGCTGGCCGTCGGACCGCACCTGAAAAACACCTTTACGCTGGCGCACGGTGGGACGGCCTATGTGAGCCAGCACATCGGTGACCTCGAGAATCTCGAGACGCTGGAGCACTTCAAGACAGCCGTTCGACTGCTCGGGAAGCTCTTCCGGATCGAGCCCGAACTGGTGGTTCGCGATCTCCACCCGGGCTATTTGTCGACGAGAGTCGCCGCGGAGCTCGACCTCGGTGAGCCGCTCGCCGTGCAGCACCACCATGCGCACGTGGCGGCGGTGGCCGCCGAGCATGGTGTCACGGCGCCCGTGATCGGCATTGCGTATGACGGCACCGGGTACGGCGACGACGGGGCGGTGTGGGGAGCCGAGATCTTCGTTGCCGACCTTGTGACCTACGATCGTCGGTGTCAGCTCAGATATGTACCGCTTCCGGGCGGGGATCTTGCGGCACGGCAACCCTGGCGGGTGGCCGTGGGGTATCTCTCCCTGGCGCGCGAGATCGCACCGGTGTTTGCCCGGGCGTTCCTCGAGGTGACGGATGCGGAGCGTGTGCTCGCCGAGCAGCAGATCGAGCGAGCTTTGAACGCCCCGCTCGCGTCTTCCATGGGCCGGCTGTTCGATGCCGCTGCGGCCGTGCTCGGGACGCGCTGGCGGTGTCACTATGAGGGACAGGCGGCCATGGAGCTGGAGGCCCTTGCGGGACGGCGCCCGGGCGTCGACCTGCCGCTTCCGGTGGTCGAGGCAGAGGACGGCCGGTTCGAGCTCGATCCGATCCCGCTCCTGGCGGCGCTGGGCGAGCGTGGGCTCCAGGGTGCCGACTTGGCAGAGCTGGCGGCTGGCTTCCATGACGCGGTCGCGCGGGCCACTGTGGAAGTGACGCGTCGCCTGGCGGAGTCAACGGCGATAAATCAAGTTGCGTTGGGTGGGGGGGTGTTCCAGAACGCCCGCCTGCTGGATCGCACGGCGTCGGGCCTGGCCGCGGTCGGCTTGCGGGTGCTGCTGCCGCGGGCGCTCAGCCCGAATGACGGCGCCATCAGCTACGGCCAGACGGCCGTCGCCGCCGCGGTCCTCGCGCGCGACTCACGAACGTAGGAGTCACCTATGTGCCTCGGTATTCCCGGACGGATCGTCGAGATCAAGGACGACACGGGGCTTCGCATGGGAACCGTCGACTTCGGCGGCGTGCGACGCGACGTGTGCCTCGCGTACCTGGATGAGGACATCCAGGTCGGCGACTACGCCATCGTGCACGTCGGGTTCGCGATCTCCAAAGTCGACGAGGACGAAGCCAAGCGGACATTCGAGATTCTCAAGGAGATGAGCGAGCTGGACGAGTTGGAGTGGCTCGGCGACGTGGCCGACCGCAGTCTGGAAGGTGGAACAGCATCGTGAAGTACCTCTCCGAGTACCGGGATCCCAAGATCGCCCGATCGCTGGCCGACCAGATTCGCAGCACTGCATCGCGCCGCTGGGTGCTCATGGAAGTTTGCGGCGGTCAGACACACACGATCGTCAAGCAGGGGATCGACGAGCTGCTGCATGACGCCGTCGAGATGATTCACGGGCCGGGCTGTCCCGTGTGTGTGACGCCACTGGAGCAGATCGACCGGGCCCTGCACATCGCTGCGCGGCCCGACGTGGTCTTCACATCGTTCGGCGACATGCTCCGCGTGCCGGGCAGCGAGTCGGACCTGTTCCAGGTTCGGGCCAACGGAGGCGACGTGCGAATCGTGTATTCGCCACTCGACGCGTTGGAGATTGCGCGCCGACATCCGGACAAGGAAGTGGTGTTCTTCGCCGTGGGCTTCGAGACCACCGCTCCGGCCAACGCGATGGCGGTGTGGCGCGCGAAGCAGCTCGATGTATCCAATTTCAGCGTGCTCGTTTCCCACGTGACCGTCCCGCCCGCCATGACGGCGCTCCTCGCGTCGCCGGACAATCGCGTCCAGGCTTTCCTCGCGGCGGGTCACGTGTGCACCGTAATGGGGTGGACTGAGTACGAGCCGTTGGCCGCGACATACCGCGTACCGATCGTGGTGACGGGATTCGAGCCGCTCGATCTGTTGGAGGGCATCTTGATGGCGGTAAACCAACTCGAGAAGGGTCGCCACGAGGTGGAGAATCAGTATGTGCGTTCCGTGCGGCGGGAAGGCAATCGACCGGCCCAGGACGTGATCGGCAAGGTGTTTCGTCTGGTCGATCGCCAATGGCGCGGCATCGGCATGATCCCATCGAGTGGGCTCGGCTTGCGTGAGGAATATGCGGCGTTCGATGCGGAGCTGAAATTCGGCGTCTCGGTCGTCACGGCGACGGAACCCGAGGAGTGCCATGCGGGTGATGTGCTCCGCGGCAAGATGAAGCCCCATGAGTGTCCGGCCTTCGGCACGCTGTGCACGCCTGAACGTCCGCTCGGGGCACCGATGGTGTCGTCGGAGGGAGCGTGCGCCGCGTACTTCAACTACGGCCGCTTCCGGAGCGCCGCCGCCAAGGCGTGACGTGACATCGCCGGTCGACGGCCCCAACTGCCCGGTTCCGCATGGCGTGTATCGCCAGATACAGCTGGGGCACGGGTCGGGGGGAAAGATGAGTGCGGCGCTGCTCGCGGAGCGCTTTCTCCCCCATTTCGGCAACCCCACGCTCACCAAGCTGGGCGATGCGGCGGTGGTCGACGTGGCGTCGAGCCGGCTCGCCGTCTCGACGGACACGTTCGTCGTGCGTCCGCTGGAATTCCCGGGCGGGAACATCGGCACCCTCGCCATACACGGTACCGTGAACGATCTCGCCATGATGGGTGCCCGGGCCAAGTACCTCACCGCCGGCTTTGTCCTCGAAGAGGGACTCGAGCTCCTCACGCTGGACCGCATCATTGCGGAAATGGCAAGGGCGGCGAGCGAGGCGGGCGTTGTCATCATCACCGGTGACACGAAGGTCGTCGAGCGGGGCAAGGCGGACGGCGTGTTCATCAACACCACCGGAGTAGGTGAGATGGATGCTGCGTTCATGCCCGCGCCAGAGCGTGCTCGGCCGGGCGATGCCGTGCTGGTGAGCGGTCCCATCGGACGTCATGGCATCGCCGTGATGGCCGTGCGGGAGGGAATGGCCTTCGAGGCAGAGGTCGAGAGCGATACGGCCAACCTGTCTCCGCTGGTCGAGCTCCTGCGTGGTGCGGTCGGCTCCGCCGTGCACGTGCTCCGCGATCCCACCCGTGGCGGGATGGCGAGCGCGCTCAACGAGATTGCGCGCGCGGCGGGCGTGGGGATCATGCTCGACGAGACGGCAATCCCGATCCCGGGCCCCGTTTCCGCGGCCTGCGAGATGCTGGGGTTCGATCCGCTCTACGTGGCCAATGAAGGGATTATGGTGGCCATCGTCGATCACGACTCCTCCGAGCTCGCGCTCGCGGCGTTGCGCGCACACCCGCTCGGTACCGAGGCCGTGGTCATCGGCCGAGTGGTGCCGGAGCATGCCGGGCTCGTGGCGCTTCGGACGGCGATTGGGGGGACCAGGGTCGTCGACATGCTACCGGGGGACCAGCTACCACGGATCTGCTGAGCGGCGAAGGCGGAGGCTCGCCCCTTTCTCTAGCCGGGGCCGGAACCGCAGCATAGACTTTCTCGATACACTCGATCGAATCTCGTTTCTGCACAGGGAGGTGGCGGCAATGCCTGTCGCGTCCATCTACCGTCGCCGTTCCGTCGGCGTCTCGTTGCTTGCGGCTTGCGGCGCGGTGGTGTTCACCGTGGGAGTGGCCTTCGCTCAAGGCACCGAACAGGGATATCGACAGCCCGCGCAGGTGCTGGTCGACATTGTGGATGCGCCACCGACTCCAGCGGTGCGCATGAGCCCCGACGACGAGTGGATGCTGCTGCTCGAGAGCCCGAGTCTGCCGTCCATTGCTGATCTGGCTGCGCGGGAGCTTCGGCTCGCCGGGACGCGTATCGCGCCTCAAACCAATGGCCGCTCACGGCGCACCCCATACACTGGGGCGCGGTTCATGCGCATCGCCGATCGCCGTGAGGTGGTCGTCACCGGATTGCCGGCCAATCCCAAACTCGAAGACGTCGAGTGGTCACCCGATGGCAAGCGGGTCGCCTTTACCCATACTGCCGACGATGGGATCGAGCTGTGGGTGACAGACATCGAGACGGGCCAGGCTCGTCGACTGACCGGCCCGGTGCTCAACACCGTGCTGGCGGGTGGGCCGGTCTGGGCTGCCGATTCGTGGACGATCCTGGTCACGATGATCCCCGAAGCGCGCGGCACGGAGCCGGCGGAGACCCGGGTACCGAGTGGACCGACCATCCAGCAGAACGTCGACAAGACCGCCCCCGCCAGGACGTATCAGGATCTGCTCGAGAACAGGCACGACGAAGCACTGTTCGAGCACTACGCGACGGCGCAGCTCGCGCGCATCACGGTGGACGGGAAGGTCACGCGGCTGGGAAACCCCGGCCTCATCGGGAGCTTCAGTCCGTCACCCGATGGACGGTACATCCTGATCGAACGCACGCACCGGCCGTTCTCGTATCTGGTGCCGTGGTACCGGTTCCCGAACCGCATCGAAGTGCTCGACGTGAACGGGTCTCCGGTCTATCTGGTCGCCGATCTGCCGCTCCAGGAAGAGGTGCCGGTACCGTTTGGGAGCGTGCCTACGGGACCGCGCAGCGTGTTTTGGCGGGCGGATGCCCCAGCGACGCTCTCCTGGGTCGAGGCCCTCGATGGCGGTGACGCCGGCAAGCCGGCGGAGCAGCGCGACCGCGTGTTCGTGCACGCCGCGCCATTCGCCAATGCCCCCAAGCCCGTCATCACGCTGGGCTACCGGTACGGTGGCATTATGTGGGGGGGCGACGACCTGGCACTGGTGACGGAGAGCTGGTGGCGAACGCGGCAGGCGCGGGTATGGCGAGTCCGCCCCAATAGTCTGGAGAGCGAGCCCGAGCTGATCTTCGATCGATCGTACGAGGATCGCTACAACGATCCGGGAATGCCGGTGATGCGGATGAATGCGCGCGGCCGCTACGTGCTTCGCACCACCGATCGGGGTCGAACGCTGTTCCTGCGGGGCCAGGGAGCGTCACCGGAAGGTGATCGGCCGTTCATCGACAAGTTTGACCTTCGCACCAAGCAGACCCAGCGCCTGTTCCGCTCCGAAGCGCCCGTCTATGAGTTCCCGCTCGACGTGCTTGACGATCAGGGGCGCACGATCCTCACGAGTCGGGAGTCGCAGGAGGAGCCACCCAACTACTTCATTCGGGACCTCCGCCGCGGGGGCGTGAATCAGATCACGTTTTTCCCCAATCCGACGCCTCAGTTGACGGGGATGCAGAAGGAGCTGATCCAATACCAGCGGGCCGACGGGGTGACACTGTCGGGCACCCTGTACCTCCCGCCCGGCTACGATGCCCAGCGCGACGGTCCGCTCCCCCTCTTCGTGTGGGCGTATCCGCGGGAGTTCAAGGATGCCGATGCCGCCGCACAGATGGTGGGGTCGCCGTACCGGTACACGCGTCTTGGCGGGTGGTCCACGCCCATCTGGGTGTCGCTCGGGTACGCGGTGCTGGATGGTGCTACCATGCCGATCGTCGGCGAGGGCGATGCGGAGCCCAACGATACGTACGTCGAGCAGCTCGTTGCTAGCGCCGAGGCGGCGGCGGTGGAGATGGAGCGTCGAGGTATTGCGGAGCGCGGCCGTATGGGCATTGGGGGCCACTCGTACGGGGCGTTCATGGCGGCCAACGTGCTCGCGCACTCCGACGTCTTCTCTGCCGGTATCGCTCGATCGGGTGCGTACAATCGGTCCCTCACGCCGTTTGGGTTCCAGGCCGAACAGCGCACGTTTTGGGAGGCGCCGGAGGTGTACTTCCGGATGTCGCCGTTCATGAATGCCGACAAGATCAACGAGCCGATTCTCCTGATCCACGGCGAAGCTGACAACAACTCTGGTACGTTCCCGATCCAGAGCGAGCGCTACTATCACGCGCTCAAGGGACTCGGCAAGACGGCGCGCCTGGTCCTGCTGCCGCACGAGAGCCACGGCTACCGCGCCCGTGAGTCGATCCTGCACATGCTGTGGGAGATGCAGGAGTGGCTCGAGCGCTATGTGAAACAGGGACCGCCGGAAGGGAAGAAAGTCTCGACCGGTCGCTAGAACGCTCCGCCGATCCCCGTGGGGCGCAAACTCACGCAATGCGCCTGCGCCCCACGGTCGACGCCGTTACGCCGCTCCGTCCGCTGATCCGGGCAAGGGCGACCCGAGTGGTGAGATCCTACGGTCACAGCTCCAATTCCACGCCGATATCCAGGCCGACGGCTCGATCGTAGATGAGCTTGCCCACGGCCACGTCTTCCAAGGCCAAACCCAAGTTCATGCACAGGATGGCTTCGTTGTCGGATTGGCGACCGGGCGCGCCACCCGCGACGATTTCGGCGAGGTCTCCATCCGGCGCGGGGATGTGCCTGAAGAACCCGAGCGATCGGTAGTAGTCCAACTGGGGGAGATCGTCGGTCACGAATCGATCGGCGGCCCTGACCGCCGCTGGCGTCCAGTAGGAATCGAAGTCGAGCGCGCAGGCGAATGCGCCGGGGGAGATCCATCCGGCCTCGATCACGGGTGACGGATCGCGCAGGATCGGGCCGCTGGTGACCACCATGTCGAGCTCCGCCACCGCCTCCCGTGGGTCACGCACCACCGTCACGGTCATGCCACATTGGTGCGCCATCTCCTCCGCGTAGCACCGCGCCGCATCGGGGTCGATGTCATAGGCCCGCGCTTCTTCGATCGCAAAGCGGGTGCACAGGGCCTCGAGGTTGGTGCGCCCCTGCACGCCGCACGCCACGATACCCACCGTTTTCGATTCGGATCGCGCGAGGTGGGTCGCCGCCACGGCCGTTGCAGCACCTGTGCGCATGGCAGTGATCCAGGTGGCATCCATGACCGCGATGGGGAACCCGGTTTCCGGATCGTTCAGGATGAGAAGCCCGGCGATGTAGGGCAGCCCCCGGGCACGGTTCCCGGGGTTCCCCGAGATCCATTTCACGCCGGCCGCGCCTGTCCGTGGGAGAAACGCGGGCATGGCGTGAATGAAGGCGTCCTGGGATGGGTGGATCGCCGGCTTGG
The DNA here is from genome assembly GCA_029863245.1 of Gemmatimonadota bacterium. GTDB lineage: Bacteria > Gemmatimonadota > Gemmatimonadetes > Gemmatimonadales > GWC2-71-9 > JAOTVV01. The sequence continues at coordinate 8,740 of JAOTVV010000013.1, read as the reverse complement.
GTGGCATTTCCGCCTCACCGCGCGCCTTGTCGAGAAACATCACCTCGACGGTGTCGACGATCTCGCCCATGGTGAGGCCGACGGTCTCCACGTCGGCACGCGATAGGTAGCGCAGTCGGATGTGGGGCATGCTGGCCTCTGCGGTGTGACCCCGAACGGCATAACTTGGCCGTTCGGGGCGCGGCCCGCGACCCGTGGGGCAGGAAGGGCCGTCCGTCCGGTCAGCGCCATGATGCGCCCTCCCGCTCGATGGGTCCGTGATTCATCTTATGTGGGAGTCCCTCTCTGTTCCTCCCGGCACCGAGGGTCCCGACTTCCAGACCACGCGCTTGGAGGATGGCCATGGCACCGCAAGACGTATCTCGGCGTGACTTCGTGAAGATGGGCGCTGCCGGCACGGCATCGGTGTGGTTGTGCCGTGATGCCCCGTTGGGACCCGAATTACCGATGCCCGAACGACCACTCGGCCGCACAGGACACCCCGTTCGACTCTTCAGTCTCGGCGGCCAGGCGACGCTGGAGCAGGCGGGAAAGCTCGATGAGTCGGTATCCATCATCAATCGGGCAATCGATCTCGGCGTGAACTACATCGACACGGCTGCGGCGTACGGCCGTGGGCTGAGCCAGTCGTACATCGGCGAGGTGATGGCGACGCGGCGCAAGGAGGTGTTCCTCGCCACGAAGACCCACGATCGGACCCGCGACGGGTCGCTGCGCCTCCTCGAGGACAGCCTGAAGCGGCTTCAGACCGACCATGTCGATCTCTGGCAGCTGCACAACGTGCGCAACACCGAGCAGTTGGACCGTATCTTCGCACAGCAGGGAGCCATGGAGGCGATGCAGCAGGCGCGCGAGGAAGGCATGGTACGGTTTCTTGGCATCACGGGGCATTACGACCCCGCGGTCCTCCTCGACGGGATCAACCGCTTCGGTTTCGACACGATTCTCATGGCGCTGAATCCGGCGGATCCGTATCACCTGCCGTTTGCCGCGGAGTTGTTGCCGGCAGCCAACCGCAAGCAGATGGGTGTGATCGCCATGAAGATTCCCGCGCGGGGGCGCGTGTTCCAGGACGGCGGTCTGCGCTCCATGAAGGATGCCATGTGCTGGGTCCTTACGCACCCGGTGAGCACGGTAATCGTTGGCTGCGACACGGTTGCGCAACTCGAAGAGAACGTGCGCATCGCGCAGGAATTCCAGGCGATGGACAAGGAGGAGTTGGCGCGGGTCTCCGGAATGGTCGAGCCATACGCAGCGCAGGCGGCGTTCTTCAAGCAAGGTGCGGCAGGATCCGGCGAAGACTACGACCACGATTGGGAATGAACGGACTGTTGGGTGCAGTATCGAACCGCCGGAGGCTGTGGAGTGAGACGGCGATGGCGTGGTTATGAGTGACGTAATGACCACGTCGGGCACGCCGCTGACGACGCTGTCCGAAGACGAGGTCATGTTCCGCGATGCGGTCCGCGACTTCGCTGAGGCGGAGGTCCGTCCGCGTGTGGACGCGATGGAGCGCGCAGCGAAGTTCGACACGGCGCTCATTCCGAAGTTTGCCGAGCTGGGGCTCATGGGAATCGACATCCCCATGGAGTTGGGTGGTGCGGGAGGCTCGTTCTTCATGTGCGTGCTGGCGGTGGAAGAACTCTCCGCCATCGACGCGTCCACGTCCGTTCTCGTGGATGTCCAGAACACGCTCGTGAACGTCCCGTTCCTTGATTGGGGGAGCGAAGCGCTCAAGCAGAAGTACCTCCCGCGTCTCGCCGCCGGCACGGTGGGCGCCTACGCCCTTTCGGAGGCCGGGTCAGGCTCGGACGCGTTCGCCCTCGCGTGCAGGGCGGAGCGGGACGGCGACGCGTGGGTCCTGAACGGCGCGAAGCTCTGGATCACCAACGGTGCCGAGGCGGAGATCTACGTGGTGTTCGCCACCGTCGATTCGACCAAGGGACATAAGGGCATCACGGCATTCATCGTGGAGCGAGAGTTCCCCGGGTTCACGGTCGGCAAGAAAGAAGACAAGCTCGGCATCCGTGCGTCGAGCACGACGGAGCTGGTTCTCGAGAACTGCCGTGTCCCCGCCGACAACGTGCTCGGTGAGATTGGCAGGGGCTACAAGGTGGCTATCGAGACGCTCAATGTGGGCCGGATTGGTATCGGTGCGCAGATGGTGGGCGTGGCGCGGGGCGCGTTGGATGCCACCAGGCGTTATGTGATGGAGCGACAGCAGTTCGGGAAGCCGATCGGGACCTTTCAGGCGGTCCAGTTCCAGCTTGCCCAGGCTGCGACCGAGCTCGAGGCAGGACGGTTGATGGTCTACAATGCCGCACGGCTGCGTGACGCGAAGCAGCCGTACATGATGGAAGCGGCGATGGCGAAACTCTATACGGCGCAGATGGCCGAGCGGGTTACGAGCCTCTGCGTCGAGCTGTTCGGCGGGTACGGATACACGAAGGAGTATCCCGTCGAGAAGTACTACCGCGACGCCAAGATCGGCGCGATCTACGAGGGCACGAGCAACATGCAGCTCCAGACCATCGGCAAGATGCTGCTCGGCTGACCTCCTTGCGGCTTCAGTTGGTCGGAGGCGTCCCCAGCACGAAGGGCGCCTCCTTTTTGCCGCCGCGTGTCGAGAGCAGCTCCACTGTCCCCTCCACTCCGGCAGCGCCCAGCACGAGGACCTCGAACGTGACGGACTTACGCTCTCCGGGCCTGGTCCAGCCGGCTCCGATCGTCTTGTCCCGGGTCGACGGCACTACGATGTGTACGGTGGGCGGCTTTCCCGTGGTGAGAGTGGAATCGAACCGCAGTCGGACCCGGTCCTCCTGCACGATCTTCACCAGTTGAGCTTGCCGTAGAGCGGTCGGGAGCCTGCCGGAGTTGGTCCAGCTCACCCGTACCCGATACGTCACGCTGTCCCCACGAGCACGTGTCTGTCGGGATTCCAGCCGCACGGCGTCGATCTGCGGCAGCCACCGTGCCATCTCGAGATTGAACAGCCCCTGATTGCGTGCCCAAGGCTCGAGCATCTCGGGCGGCGGATTCTGGGAGAAGAACTTGGGATGAAAGCCACCGATTTCCACTGCGCCCAAAGCTGGATGCTCCAGCGGCTCCCACTCCCGGAAGCCGCGTCCGCCATTCTCCCCATCGTCCCAGGTCAGGGCATCCACCTCGTCTAGGAGGCCATCGCCGTTGTAATCACGCATGCGCCCCCCGTTCCAGAGCTCGTCACCGTACCAGATGGCGCCGTAGTAGAAGTAGCCAAAGTCGGGACCATGGCCGAAGAGGGGAGAGGGGCGTGACGCGTCACCGGTCACGGGACTGAACGGCACTCGGGTCATGTAGGTGTCGTATACGTCACCCGCCCAGGTGTAGCCGGTGATCCGCTGCCCGATGGAATCGAACGTGGTGTAGTAGGTCAGATCCTCGGGATACATGCGCTCGGCACTCTTGGAGGTCGACGGCGGTCGGAGATGCATGGGCACCCGGGTGTCCATGGAGTTGACGACGGACACGTTGGGGTGTTCGAGGAGCCAGAGCACCGTCAGTCGCGTTTCCGGCTCACTCAAGGGAAAGGCTCCGGCGCCGGACTGCGTGTATCCGCGTCCGGTGGCGTCACCTCCCCGGTCCGGCCGCCAGTTCTCCGGATAATTGCGGTGGAGATCGAGGCCGCCGATTCCGTCCTCGTTGAACCGGCCGTCACCGTCGTTGTCCGTGCCCTCGGAGATCACCATCCAATCGCCTTCGCCTTCCGGGACGCGTCTCATGAGACGCCCAGACGGATCTCGCTCGTCGAGCGTGTGGCTCGCATGGTCACGCTCCGCGTCTGTGGCGCGCCAGCGCAGATCGAAGATGACGCCGTCGCCGTCCAGGTCCTCCGGAGGGTCCTCATCGAGCAACCCGTCGCGGTCCGAGTCATGCGGTCGAACGGTACTGCGATTGGCCTGGGCGGTGTGCAGATAGAGTCGGGACCCGTCGGGGTTGTTCTGCGGACGCAGATGAATCGCCTTTGTGTCGAGGAGCCGCGTGATATCCGGGTCGCGGCCATAGCCGACGAGGAGGTGTTGGATCATCCAGAGAACGGACTCCGAACCGGTGATCTCGCCGCTGTGCCGCCCACCCTCGAAGTACGCCGCCGGTTTGTCCGAGGGCTTCCCGGTTGCGGTGTTGGTGAGGGTGACCTGGAGAATGGGGCGGCCCTCGAAGCTCCTACCCACTTCGTACAGATCGACCAGAGTGGGATAACGGTCCGCCCAGCGGCGGAGCCACGCATCCATCACGTCGGCGGTATGGAAACGATCGAAGGTCAGCGTGTCGCCGATCGCGTATTCGACGCCATCGTGACGGTGCGCTCGAAAGAAGCTCACCCCATGGCGCTCGCCGCCCACCGTGTACCAGTCGGTGCTCTCGGAATGGGGAAGGTCGGTTTGCGCATCGAGTGGCACGGGCCAGAACGCCAGCCATGCGGAGCACAGGAGGGCAACCAGACGAGTGGGCATGGAACCTCCGGCAGAATCGCGTGTGGATCGCGGCAATTGTCGCTGCAGCCGGCGACGGACGCCAGTGGGATCAGTTATCGGCGCTGCGCTCGCCGGCGAAGCGCTCGAGGGTCGCCCGCTCGTCGAACGTTAGACTCGACGGTCCCGAGCGGTCGAGCTTTTGCATGATGCGATCGATCTCCTCACGATTGAGCGGATGAATGTCCTCTCGTCGAATCGATCGCCACCGTTCGGCCACGCTGTCCAGGTCGCGCACCGGCGGGGCGCTGGCCTGGGCCTGGCGCTTGAATTTCCTGGCTGGTGAGCGCCATTCGATCCAGAGAAGGTAGAGCAGTCCGCCGAGAAAGCCGCCCAGGTGCGCGAAGTGAGCGACGCCGTCCCGTGACCCGCTGACCCCGGCATAGAGCGACATCGCGGTCATGACGACGACGAGCCACCGCGCTTGAATCGGCAGCACGCCCCAAATGTAGATCTGCTGGCGGGGCCAGAACCGAGCGAAACCGAGCATCGTACCGTACACCGCACCTGATGCCCCCACGATGATGGCGCGCGGCGTGAAGAACACGGACACCAGGGCCGCAGCGATACCACTCACGAAGTACAGGGTGAGAAATCGGCGGCCGCCGAGCCGCATTTCCAGCATGGGCCCGAAGAAGTAGAGGACCAGCATGTTGAACAGGATGTGAATGAAGTTGGCGTGTAGAAACATGTACGTGACCAGCGTCCACGGCCGTGTGGGCAGCATGATCGGCACGAGGACCAGCGATGGCAGGACCGCCGGAAAGGTCCGCATTGCGAGGTACATCGCCGCGTTGGCGAAGATGAGTCGGGTCACCCACGGGGTCATGATGCAGGAAGCCTAGGCGATGACCGGATCCCGCGCCACCCGCGATGAGGTTTCGGTCCCGCGAGCGAGTCGTATCTTAGGAACGGCCATACATCTTGGTGGTGCCGCTATGTCCGATGCCGAAGTCCGTCGTCGCGATTCCCGGGATCTCGTTCCGAGCGTGGGTCGCGGTGCCTCCGCGGGACTCCCGCCCGACCTGGTCGCAAAGGCCGGAAAGCGACTGGCGTTGGCGGCGATGATTTACGCCTCGGTCTACGCCCTGACCTACGGTTCCGGCCGCTTCACCCAGGCCTATTCCATCTTCTGGGAGACGACCGGCTTCACGGTCGGGGACGCGATCTCGTTGGCCTTCATCTTCTCCTCGGTGCTGATGTTCTTCGTGGCACGGAGCGGCCGGATCGACGCGTATTTGCTCCTCGACGTCGGTCTCGTATTTGAGGTCATTGCGGCGGCGGGCATCGACGTGCATCTGGCGTTCCGGCACGGGATCCCAGGGGCCGAGGCCATAGGCCTCTCGTGGACCTGCGTCTGGATGGTGTTCTTTCCGCTGATCGTTCCGAGTACGCCCGGGAAGACACTTCTCGCCGCGGTCGGCGCCGCCTCGATGGGGCCGCTCATGTACCTGATCGGAGTGGCCCGGGGCGGGCCGCCGTTGGCCCCGGAGACGACGTTCCAGTTCTTTCTACCCAACTACATTTGCGTAGGGATTGCGCTCATTGGGTCCCGCGTCGTGTTCCGGCTCGGCTCCGACATCAGTCGCGCCCGTCGTATGGGTGCGTACCGGCTCGTCGAAAAACTGGGTGAAGGGGGGATGGGCGAGGTGTGGAAAGCGGAGCACCGAATGCTGGCACGGCCCGCGGCCATCAAGCTCATCCGCAGCGATCCAGGCGGCAGCAGTCTCAGCCGTACGCCAAGCAGTCATCTGCATCGGTTCGAGCGGGAGGTCCAGGCCACGTCGCAGCTGCGCTCACCACATACGGTCGAAGTGTACGACTACGGACTCACGGAGTATCGCGGGTTCTACTACGTGATGGAGCTACTCGACGGCCTGAGCCTCGAGGAACTTGTGCAGCGGCATGGTCCGCTCTGCGCCGAACGGGTGATTCACGTGCTGACGCAAGCCTGCCATTCGCTCTCCGAGGCTCACGCCAACGGACTCGTGCACCGTGACATCAAGCCGGCCAACGTGTTCCTGTGTCGGTACGGCTTGGAACACGACTGGGTGAAGGTGTTGGATTTCGGGCTGGTCAAGCAGTCCGGAGACTCGAAAGGCTCCAAAGACCCGAAGCTCACGGACATCGGCGCGTTTGCGGGAACGCCGGCGTACGGTTCGCCGGAGACGGCTCTGGGCGATGGCGACGCCGTGGATGGCCGGAGCGACCTCTACTCCCTGGGGTGTGTGGGGTTCTGGCTGCTCACGGGCACCACGGTGTTCCGGGCGGCGAACCCGATGCAAATGCTGCTGCAGCACGTCCATGAAGAGCCGAGAGCGCCGTCACGCTGCACCGAGCTGCCAGTCCCGCCCGCGCTTGACGCCGTCATTCTCAAGTGCCTGCGAAAGGACCCTGCCGAACGTCCAGCGTCTGCCGCCGATTTCGCTGCGGAGCTGCAACGGATCTCTGTCGAGCGACCGTGGACGGCCGAGCGGGCCCGAGAGTGGTGGGACCGGCACCGACTGCGCCACGGATCGGCGACGGCGGGCGTCGCTGCGGCCGCACCGGAAACGCCGTCGATGGTCCAGCCGCTCGAGCTCTAGCGGGATCCCAGCTTCTGTTTTCCCTGGGTGTTGATTTGCGAGACCAATTCCTCGTTGGTCTTCGTGCGGCGCAGGAGGTCGAGCAGCTCCTTCATGGCATCGGGGGCCGGCAGACTCGCCAGCCAGTGCCGTAAGGAGTGGACGGCTTCCAAAGCGTCCGGCGAGAGCAGACGCTCTTCCCGTCGAGTTGCGCTCGCGTTCAGGTCGATAGCCGGGAAGATCCGGCGCTCGGCGAGCTCTCGACTCAACACGAGCTCGCTGTTGCCGGTGCCCTTGAACTCCTCGAAGATGACCTGGTCCATCCGGGAGCCCGTGTCGATCAACGCGGTTCCGATGATGGTGAGCGACCCACCGCTCTGCCTGGGATCGATGTTCCGGGCGCTGCCAAGGAACCGTTTCGGCCGCTCCATGGCGGTGGCATCGAGGCCGCCTGAGAGCGTGCGACCGCTTCCCTTCTCCGCCCGATTGTACGCGCGCGCGAGCCGCGTGATGGAGTCCAGGATGATCACCACATCCTGACCGATCTCGACCCGGCGCCGTGCGCGCTCCAAGGTGAGCTCGGCGACCGCGATGTGGCGGCTGGCAGGGAAGTCGAATGTCGAGGCCACGATCTCGCCGTACCCGCAGGCCTCCATCTCGGTGACCTCTTCCGGCCGCTCGTCCACCAGCAGGATCAGGAGCATGGAGTTGGGTCGGTTCTTGGCGATGCCTTCGGCGATGGCCTGGAGAACCATCGTCTTGCCCGCCTTCGCCGGTGCCACGATCATCGCTCGCTGGCCGAGTCCCAACGGGCAGACCAGATCGATCACACGATTGGTGTGATCCGGTGCGCCGAGCCGAACCAAGCCACAGTCGAGCGGGAGCTGTGAGTTGGGATGGATGGCCGTGAGATCGTTGAAGCGCGGACGCTCGCCTTGCATGCTGGCGGGATCGACGCCGTTGAGGGTGTGGATGCGCAGGAGGGTGCGGCTCTTGCCTCGACCCGATGCTTCACCGACGTCACCTGCCAGCTCGTCACCTGTGCGGAGCCGGAACTGCTGGATCAGCTTGCGGCCGACGTGGATGTCGCCCCGTGAGGGCAGATAGCTGTTGTCGCGCCGCCGAATGAAGCCGGCCCCCTTTGGGGTGACTTCGAGGACGCCAAGACTGGAATTGTCGCTCACGCGATCGATGGGTACGGGTAAAGGGTCAATGTACGAGGGTCGTTCTCGTGTCGTGCACGCGTCTGGATGCCTGAGTGGAACCGGGGGGGGAGTACCCCGGGGGGATGTTACCCTAGGAACGTACCACCGTTGCGACGTCTCGCAAACCCGTCGCAACGCGGTGCATCAGTTCTTATGTCGAAACGTGATTCGGCCCCGCGTCAGGTCGTAGGGTGATACCTCTACGGTCACTCGATCGCCGGCGAGCACCCGGATGCGGTTGCGCCGCATCCGGCCGGCAATGGTCGAGAGCACCGTGTGTCCGTTCTCGAGCAATACGCGGAAGGTGGCGTTTGGCAAAACTTCCGTCACCGTTCCCTGCAACTCAATTGCGTCTTTCTTGGCCATGCCACCTTCGCCGATTAGCTGGCCCTAATCCTAGCCAGCCGGCGGGTGATACCGAAAGGGGGGCTCCCATCGCGTGGTGGAGCCCCCCTCTGGC
>JAOTVV010000038.1 GCA_029863245.1 Gemmatimonadota bacterium | reverse complement strand
CGTGTGGGCCGAAGCGGGCACTACGATCGCCACGGGTGTGGGCCCGCAGGTGGATCTGCTGGTGGGGGTGCATACCCTCACGCTGACGGTGACGGATGACGGGGATGCGACGGGGACGGACCAGGTGGTGATCACCGTTGAGGCGGGCTCAGCGACACTTACCGTACTCGGCACTGGCACCGGAAGCGGCACCGTTGCGAGCAGTCCGGCAGGGATCAGCTGCACGATCACGGATGGCACCGCATCCGGCGATTGCGCACAGGCCTACACGCAGAATACCCAGGTGACCCTCACGGCAACGCCAAGTGCGGTCGGTGTCCATCAGTTCCAGAGCTGGAGTGGAGCGGGGATTGACTGTCCGGGCACCGGGCCATGCACCCTCACGATGGATGCAAATCAGACCGTCACGGCGGAATTCATCGAATTCCATTCGTTGACCGTTCAGGGCGCGGGCACGGGAGACGGCACCGTAGCTGGCGGTGGTGGTATCGACTGTTCGATTTCAAGCGGCCAAACCCAGGGAAATTGCAGCGTGTTCTTCACCGAGGGTGTGAATGTAGACCTCACGGCAAGCGCTAGCCCGGGTTCCACATTCGACGGTTGGAGTGGCGCTTGTACCGGAACCGGCGGGTGTCAGGTGACCATGAGCCAGGCCCGCACCGTGACGGCATCCTTCAGCGCCGCCACGGCCGTGCTGACGGTCTTGATCGACGGCATTGGTGTTGTCAACTCGCAAGGCGTGACACCGGCCATCAACTGTTCGTATATCGAGGGCATGTGCAGCGAGACCTATCCCATCGGTACCCAGGTCACGCTCGTCGCCACGTCGCAGCATCCTGACTTCTCGTGGGAATCGTGGTTCGGCACCGGCAGCGGCTTCACCTGCACGACCGATCCGACCTGCGTCGTCACAATGGACCAGGATCGTCAAGTCAGAGCCTGGTTTTCCGTGCCGGGGTTCATCTCCGTCGATCCGACCACCGCAGCGTTCACGATGTCCCAGGGGGGCACTCCAACCCCAGGCTCGGCGACGATCACGGTCTCCAACATTGGTGACCGCCCGGTGAACCTGAGTCCCATCCAGATCTCCTACTCGCCGGATGTGGCCCCGTGGCTGAGGGCGACGATAGACAAGACCGTCATCGACACGTTGTCTCCCGGAACGATGACCCTGTCGGTTCTGTCCAACAACCTCGACCCCGGTGTGTACAATGCGAGCGTGTTCGTCGGCGACTTCGTCGTGACGGCCGGGCAGGTCAACGTCACGCTCACGGTCCTGCCGTCTGGCCCACCAGTGCTTTCCGGCATCGACTACGCCCTGCTGGGGATCAACGACGCACAATCGTGCGATATCTTCCCGGGCAGCCCGCCGGGCAGCCTCTTCCAGGTGGCCTTCGACTACGCTGACGGGGACGGTGACGTCGCTAAGGTCGATTCCGTGCTCACGGTGTTCTATCTGTTCCAGCCGTCACAAGGCAGCGGGTCCTTCGACGCAACGCCGTTCAGCAGCTGGAGCGGCGACGGCTTCACGGGATCCATCGATACCTACCAGTGTTACCTCTTCGCTGGCAACTCGAGCGTCGATGTGACGATCACGCTGGAAGACCTGGCGGGGAACGTGAGCAACGGGATCACGGTCAACGTTCCCGCGCCGTCGGGTGCCAACGCTCCGCCCGCCGGCGGTTCGACGGCGAGCGTGACTCCCCAGGCGGGGCCAGGCAGGCTAGCGCGTCCGCAGTAGACCGATCATCGGTTTGCGCTTCGAGCCGTGGTCTTGTCATTCGCCCGAGAACGGACGACGCGGCGGTTAAACGGTTAGGCGGTTAGGCGGTTGGGCGGTTAAGGGAGCGATCTAGCGACGCGGCGATCCGACGATCCATCGCACGTCACGCGGGTCGACCGCGGGCGGGTATTCGCGGCGTCACCCACCTACGGAGAGGGGGGGATTCGAACCCCCGATAGGGCTCTTAACCCTATAACGGTTTAGCAAACCGCCGCCTTCAGCCTCTCGGCCACCTCTCCAAAGACGGTAGGACGGTAGGGCGGTAGGATGGTACGTCCCGCCGCCGACCGGCTCACCGCCGGGGCAATTTCATTGGACCCCTGGGCAAAGACAAGGGCGGTCCGCTACATGCCGCCCAGGATGGCCGGGAACCGCTCGGCCATCCTCTTCTTGCCGTCTTTGGAGATCGGCTCGTCACCCAGATACACGTCGAACAGCGCCCAGCACAGCGCCGGCGAGCTGATGTTCGCCTGCACGTTGCCCTTCACGGACGTGCGGAGCGTGCCGTCGGGATCGCATGAGAAGACGATCTCCGATTCCCTCGTCATCTCGTCCACGCTGAAGTAGCCGCGGAACGTGTCCAGCGCCGCTTCACCGCCCGGCATGTTCATCTCGGCGGCTGCGGTCTGTACACGCGGTCGGAGGGCGCCGTCGAACGCCTCGGCCATGTCCTCGCCGCCCACGTCTCGCGTCATGACCAGTCGGAGCGACATCGCGAAATCCTGGTCCAAGATCCGGCCGTAGAACGCGTCATCCTTCTCGAGATCCTTGGCCGTCTTGCCCTTGAACGGGGCCAGGCTGGTCCGCGCGCCCGCCGGGTCAACGTACAGCCCGAAGGCGTAGACCTTGACCTTGAGGAACGTCTTGGTGCGGATTCCGGTGCCGGTCAGCATCTGCGTCGCGGTCGCGCCAGGGACCGTGATCGTCGTTGGGAATGGCACCGCGCTGTTCCGCTCGTACACGGTGTCCATCGTTGCCTGCTGTGCCGCGGCCGGGACGCTCAGGGCCGCCAGTGCGAAGAGGGGTAGCAAACGGCGCATACGTATCTCCATGGTGGTCGGAGTGGATCCTTCATTCTGGCACTCCGCCCTCGGCGTCACAAGGGGCCGGACAGCCGATCGTCATGAAGCTGTCAGCGTGTTGTCATGCTCCGTCCAGCATCGCGACAGGCGCCCCCGCCAGCCGTTCACCACCTTGGCATGAGGGCCTTTGCCAAGGAGGAACCGATGTTGACAGTGCTTACCGAATCCGGCCGCCGCCGCGGTCCCGTGCGCAGCTCCTTGCCGGGTACGTTTGCATCACTCGCCTGGCACGCCGGTGCAATCGGCACACTGGTTGTGGTCACCCTGGGGCCGCCGCCCGCTCCGGCGCCGATTCCCCTGCTGATCGCCGGTTACCCCACGTTCGGTCCCGCCGTGCCGGACCATCCCGCTCCGCCACTGCCAGACATTGCGATCCTGGGACCGGCACCCGGAATCGCCGTGCCGAGTTTCGAGGTGCCAAAGGGCATCCCGCCTATCGATCTCACCGATCCCACGATTCCCCTGCTGCCGCGACCGGGCAGCGATGCACGTGCCGTGACGTGGGGCGTGCCCGGTGCGACGGGCGCGGGTGGCACGAATCCCCTGTACGAGTCGAACGTGGTGGACGATCCGCCCAAACTCCTGTCGGCCCCGGGCGTACCGTACCCGACGCTGCTGCGGGAGGCCGGTATCGAGGGAACGGTCTTGGCAGAGGTGGTGCTCGACACGTTGGGCCGGGCCGAAGCAGCGACGTTCACGGTCGTAGCGGCCACGCACCGGGCGTTCGAGGGGCCTGCGCGAGAGGTCGTGCTGGGATCGCTGTACCGGCCAGGCAGGGTGCAAGGGCGCGCCGTGCGGGTGATCGTTCGGCTGCCCATCGCGTTTCGGATCGATCGGCCGTCCTGACGCCCTGCTGGACCGCTAACGGAACAGGGAGTTAGGTAGTCGGGTATGGTTGGGAGAAACCCTTCCATCTATGTCCCACGCTATCCCCGCGCACGCCGGCGGAGGAAATCAGGTCATGACGGCCATAGACGACCGCGGTTATGCCCGGCCCGAGGTATTGGTTTCCACCGAATGGGTAGCCGATCATCTGGACGACCCCGCCATTCGGGTCATCGAGTCCAACGAGGATCCGCTGTTGTATTCGTCGAAGCACATTCCTGGCGCCGTCGAGGTCGACTGGACCCGGGATCTCAACGACCAGCTCCGGCGGGACTATCTCGAGCGCGACGGCTTCGAGAAGCTGATGCGCCGCATCGGGGTCACGCCGGACACGACGGTCGTGTTCTACGGTGACAAGAACAACTGGTGGGCGACATACGCGTTTTGGATCTTCCAGCTGTTCGGCCACGCCCGCGCCAAGGTCATGGACGGCGGTCGGCTCAAGTGGGAACAAGAGGACCGTCCGATGACGACCGACTTGCCGCGCTACGGCCCGACCATCTACCGGGCGCCAGAGCGGGACGATTCGACGGTCCGGGCGTTCCGCGACCGCGTCATGGCCCACCTGAAGGCCAAGGGACAGCTCGTCGATGTGCGGAGTCCCGAGGAGTATTCGGGTGAGCGGCTGCACATGCCGGCCTACCCCAACGAAGGCGCGCTTCGGGGCGGTCACATCCCGGGCGCGGCAAACGTGCCGTGGGCCCGCGCGGTGAACCCCTCGGACGGGACGTTCAAGGCGGCTGCCGAGCTCCGGGCGATTTACCAGAAGGAGCAGAAGCTCGATCCCGAGCGCGAGGTCATCGCCTACTGCCGGATCGGCGAGCGGAGCAGCCACACCTGGTTCGTCCTCACTCATCTCCTCGGCTTCCCCAACGTGCGGAACTACGACGGGAGCTGGACGGAGTGGGGCAATCTGGTGAACGTTCCCATCGAGAAGTGACTCGGGGCCTGCCGATGGCCGAGTACCCACCGAAGCTGCGCAGACTGCTCAAGCGGATCGGCGCGATCGCCGACCGGCAAGAGCGCATCCAGCTGCTCATCGACCTGTCGAAGCGGTACCGGAGGGTATCCGAAGAGATCGCCCGGCCACCCTACGGTGACGAGCACAAGGTCCCGGCGTGCGAATCGCAGGCGTATGTGTTCCCGGTACCCAACGGGGACGGCTCGCTCGCGTTCCACTTCGCCGTCGACAACCCCCAGGGGATTTCCGCCATGGCGATGGCGGCGGTCCTGGGAGACACGTTGTCCGGTGTCCCGCTGGAGCAGGTTGCTGCCGTGCCGACGGAGATCGTGTACGAGCTGTTTGGGAAGGAACTCTCCATGGGGAAGAACATGGGCCTCATGGGTATGGTCGGCATGGTAACGGGATACGCGCGAGAGCGGCTGGCAGAGAAGACGTAGCCGGGCAGGGTGGCGTCACCGGCTTGCGGGGAGAGGAGCGACGCCACACCGTTGACCGCATGTCGTTCACAGATATCCCCACCGAGCAGACCACGGCCGTCACCGATGCTGTCCTGGCGCTCATTGCGCTCGGCGCTATCGCGCTGCTCAGGCGGCATCGCCATTCCGATCCGCGCAGGGTGAGGCTCTGGTCGTGGGTGCTGGGCATCCTCGCGTTTGCGGCCGGGCTCGGCACCGTGGCGCACGGGATCGAGATGAGCGAGTCGACGCGTGAGCTATTGTGGCGTCCGCTGTTCCTCGCGCTCGGCCTGGTGGTGGCCCTGTTTGCGGCTGCGGCGATCCACGACTGGAAGGGCCAGCACATGGCGCGGCGCATGCTGCCGCTGCTGGTGTCCCTCGGCGTGGTGTTCTTTCTGGTGACGCAAGCGGTGAGCGGCTCGTTTCTCGTGTTCGTGCTCTACGAGGCGGTCGCCATGCTGTTCGCCCTCGGGGTGTACCTGCGGCTTGCGGCTGGGCGGCGGCTCGCCGGTGCCGGCGTCGTGGCGGCGGCGATCGTGCTCAATATCGTGGCGGCCGCGATCCAGGCCACCGAGTCGGTGCAGTTCACGCTGGGCGTTCCGTTCGACCACAATGGTGTGTTTCACCTCGTGCAGATGGTGGCGGTGGTGGTGTTGACCGTGGGGCTCGTTCGGGGCCTGGTGCGGGTACGTGCTCCATCGGCGCGGGTGCACTGATCGCGGGGTCCAACGTGGCTCAGTCGTGGCCACAGCGGGGCCGGCGTTAGCCGTCCCCGCGTCGAGCGGAGGGCCGGGGATTCGAACCCCGAAGGGCTTGCGCCCGGCGGTTTTCAAGACCGCTGCCTTACCAGTTAGGTCTAGCCCTCCCGAACCTCCAAGATAACGGCCCCCGATGGGGCGCCCAAACGGGCTCGGGGTGGATGGGCCGGCCGTGGGCTCCCACGGCCGGCCCTATGCGATCCCCCAGACGCTGCCCGAGGAGTCCCGGCGTTTGCGCGACGGCGACATCGGTGCATGTTTGTCCGAACAGCCGAGACACGGTTCCGGGCGCCATGTTCTATCCTGCCCCACACCCGATATCCACGCGGAGCATCACCGGTGTCGCCGACCAAGTCTGAGCCCAAGTCCCGTGGCCCAGCGATCCAGGTCCAGGTCGTCGGCCGGGCCGCGCCCGTGGAGTTCAATCGGGCGTTCGTGATCGGGCGGGGTGACGACTGCGACGTGGTCATCAAAGAGGACGTGGTGAGCCTCCGCCATGCCGAAGTCGCCTTTTCCCATGGCGAGTGGCGGATCCGCGACTTGGGCAGCACCAACGGAACCTACGTCCACGGCAAGGCGATCGAGTCCGTTCCGGTCCAGCAGTCCCTGAACGTCCGCCTCGGGTACAGCGGGCCGCTCCTGCTCTTCACCCCCCTCGGCGCCCAGGGTCCGGCTCGGGAGACGGTGTCGCAGCCGCCCCGCGCCAGCGCCATGGCGGACCGTTACTTCGGAGACAAGCCGCCGGACGACATGAGCGAGTACACGGCCAAGATGCGCCGCATCGTCAAGGGCCAGCAGCGCAAGCACGCCAAGAAGTACCGTATCGCCGTCGCCGTGCTGGCGGTGGTGGCAGTGGCGGTCGGCGGGTTTGCCTACTGGCAACGCCAGATGATCAAGCAGCAACGCGCCGCCGCGGCCGAGCTGTTCTACACCACCAAGGCGCTCGAACTGGAAGTGAGCCGGCTCCAGCTCGGCGCCGTAGAGCGACAGTCCTATCGCGAGCGGCGGGTGGAGCTGGAACGGCGATATCAGGAGATGGTGGAAGCGCTCGGCATCTACGACGACAACACGAGGGAAGACCTCCGTCTCGTCTACCGCGTAGCCCATCGGTTCGGCGAGTCGGAGGTGAACGTGCCCCGCGAGTTCATCGACGAGGTGTTTCGCCACATCGCGCGCTGGAAACGATCAGGTGAGCTCGAAACGTCGATTGCCCGCGCCGCAGAGAACAACTACGGGCCCCGCATTGCCGAGGTCATGCTGGAACACGACCTGCCGCCCGAGTTCTTCTATCTGGCCCTTCAGGAGAGCCGCTTGAAGGTGGAGGCCGTCGGTCCGGAAACGCGGTTCGGGTTCGCCAAGGGCATGTGGCAATTCCTGCCGTCCACCGGGCGGGCATACGGACTCCAACCGGGGCCGCTCGTTGGGCAACCACTGCCCGATGGTCTCGACGATCGGCACGACTTCGAGAAAGCGACGCAGGCTGCGGCACGCTACCTCTACGACATCTACACGACGGATGCCCAGGCGTCCGGACTCCTGGTGATCGCCTCCTACAACTGGGGGCAGACCAACATCATCCGGCTCATCCGATCGCTGCCGGAGACGCCGCGCGAGCGAAATTTCTGGAACCTGCTCACCAAGTACCGTGACAGGATTCCGCAGGAGACCTACGGCTACGTGTTCAACATCGTGGCCGCGGCGGTGATCGGGGAGAACCCCGGGCTCTTCGGATTCGACTTCCCGCCGCCGCTCCCGGTGAGGGACAGCGTGGTTACTGAGCCTGCTGCCACCAGTCCGTGATATCGTGGTGTTCGACCTGAGCCCTCGGGTCGATCGCTAGGCCGCACCCACCTCGAACATGATCGTATCGACCGCCAGACCGTCGGGACCGTAGTCCACTAGCAACTCGGCCTGATGCACCCCGGGCTCGTCCGGTAGCGTCCACCGCACCCGGCGCGCGGTCGGATCGTCGAGCGTCCCGGCCGAAACCGTCCAAGAGGCCTGCCACCGTCCCGCGTACGACGTCGTGGCCTCGAGCTCGACCCGGTGACCGCGGCGCTCCCCTAGTGCGATCACCGCCGGCGCGCGGCTGCCCAGCGGCAGCGGATCGGCGCGGTCCGAGGTCACGGTCACCCCGCCGCCACTCAGGTCGAGCGTGAATGTCCGTGTGATGGTGCACTCGGGGCCGTCGGATATCTGAAACGTGGCGTTCAGCGTGAACGTGGCGGTCGGGACCTGGAAATCCAGCACGTGAAACACGAGCGTGATGCCGCGATTGGTGTCGGGGGTGGGTCCATTCACGAGCAGCAACTGCACCGGGCCGGTGGTATCCGTGATGCTGGCAGCCGTCATTCCACCCTGCGCGAAGTTCTGGATCGTGACGAGGACCGTGCTGTCGTCGCGAGCGGCCTGCGCGAAGAGGTTTTGACCGGTGCTCACGTCAGAGCACTGGAGCGGCGGTGGCGGTGGATCCACCGCACCGGTCCCGTCGCAATTGCTGAGCCCCGCCGTGGCCACCGCCACGCCGGCCATACCCGCCGCCGCTCGTCGTGCCTTGTCCGTTGCCCCCATCGTGCCCCCTAGATCTGGATCGGTACCGGGAGGATTTCCGTCGAGACACCCATCCCGACCGATGACGCGAGCGCCGGCGCGGTGTCGCGAGAGAGTACCGGCCAGTCCGCCACCGACCGTATGCGCCGCACTATCTCCCCGCGAAACGCCTTGCACTCGGTCACGAACTCGAGGTCGGCCCGGGCCACCTCCCGGCACAACGCCATCGTGAAGCGTTTGACGGTATCCCCGTCGCGGACGTCCTCCGCCGACACGAACGCGAGCGAGCGCTCGAGGCCGCGCACGCTGTCCAGCCCCACGCGCCGCGTGAGGTCGATGAGCGTCTCGTGCCAAACAGGGTCCCACGCGTCGGGATAGAACCGCCGCATCACCTCGTTGTCGAATCGGATCCCCAGCGTGAGATTCGCAATGCCGTCGCTCTTGAAGTTGCGGCCCGCGAACGCGGTGGTGACGATGCGGAATAGGACTTCCACCCGTGGGTCGCGCATCTCGTAGCCCCAGGCCCAGTAGTCCCCGCGCAGCCGCCCCTGTTCCTCGAGGATCCGCTTGAGCGGCGTGCCCGCATAGACCTCGGCGCGGCAGAAGTTGAACGGCACGTCGGCAAACCGCTGCATGAACCCGAGGTTCGCGCGCACGCCGTCGAGCGTCGCCTCCGGATCGAACATCAGGACGTTGAACGAGCAGTAAATGCCGAGGTCGCGGAGCACGGTGAGCGCGCGCCGGTTATCCTCGGGCGTGACTCGGCGGTTCAGACTCACGATCCCTTCGTCGGAGTTGGTCTCGATCCCGACATACGCACGGATCAATCCCATCGACCGGAGCAACGCAAACAGCTCCGTGTGCACGTCGGTGGGACGGCACTTGATGACGAGGGCGATCTCGTCGAGCCCCGCCTCCTGCAACAATTTCTTCAGGCGTCGGCAACGCTCCAGGTTCCGGCGGAGCGACGGGACCAGGAAGTTGTCGTCGTGAAACACGAACAGGCGCACGCCGCGACGCTCGTACTCCTCCCGCATCTCGGCCACGATGTTCTCCGGGCTCCGAGTGCGGTAGCGCGGACCGTCGGCGTTGCGGTGGTAGGCGTGAATGCAGCAGAAGCTGCAGTCGGCATAGCATCCTCGGCTCCCCACCAGCGGCCCGCTGGCGATGCCGAGGATCTCGCGCGGCGTGCCACGCCGGTCGGGGAAGGGAAGGTCGTCCAGCGGCGGGAGCGGGCGGCGGCCGCCGTCCACGAGCCCCGCCGCGCCGCGCGTGACGGTGCCAGGGATGCCCGCGACCGGTTCCTCGTCCCGCACCCGGCGACAGATATCGCTTAGCGTGAGCTCGCCCTCGTGCCGCACCACCGAATCGACCGCAGGGAAATCCCGCAGCAGGTTGGCGTACTCGAACGTGGCAAAGTGGCCGCCCAATGTGACGTGGGCGCGCACGCCCCGCGCCCGCAGCAGCCCAACGAGCCCCACCAATTCCCGGGCGCGTGTCTGGAACGGCACCGAGATCCCCACCACCAGCGGGTCGAGTGCCGCGATCCGGGCGACCACCCTCTCGACATCGGCCGCAGCGTTGAACGGGATCAGCTCGGGGCGGAACCCGTCTTCTGCGACGGAGGCCGCGAGATACCGCAACGACAGGTTTTCCTCGAGTTCGGCGCCGACCAGCGCGACACGGCGGACCACGGCCACCTCGGGTGTGGGCCTCTCTTTCGAAGACCCGGTGTACCCGCGACCCGTCACATGACCGCGCGCTGACCGGTGTGCGCGTCGCGCCACAGCCCGATAGCGAGGCCGATGGTCACGACCACGGCGAGTACGCTGGGCCACATGGGGATGGCCATGTCGTCGACCGTGACGTCGATGTTCAGCGCGATGCGGAGGAGATGCCCCGCCGCGACGAGGCAGAGAAACAGGCAGGTGAGCAGCGTAGCAGGGCGCATGGCGACCCCCTCGTGTGGAGCTAGTGCGACCGCCGGCCCTCCGCTGAGTGCAGCAGGACGAACCGGACGGAAGAGTCTGGCAAGACTTCGATGCGATACACGTGGAGTGATACGTGGGAGGGAAACACACCGTGCAGCAGTTGGGCGGCATCCACATCCTGTTGGTGGGCGATCTCACCCGCGCTACGGCCCGGCAGCTTCCGCTGGTAGTCGCCGCAGACGGCCGGCTCCGGCCCGCCCGGCGCCGGCCCGTGAAAGAACAGGAACACCCGCTCGAGCTGGTGAGCCTGGATGAGGAATAGGCAGTCGGTGCGCATCCGATGGGCGCGCGTGTGCTCGCCCCCGCTCGGAGACAGCGCACCGGCACCGCCCGGCACATAGACCCGGTCGTAATCTTGCACGCCGAGGGTGCGGAGAAACCGGTCCAGCTCTTCCTGGTGCCGGCCGTCGGAACAGGCCACCACGAGTCCGGCCGGCATCTCAGGCCGCCACGTCCCGGGGGCCGATGCGGAGGCCGCGGGGTCCAATCGCTCGAAGGCCATGATGGCTACGGCACGGTGACCGACCGAATGAGCAGCCCCGACGTCGAGACGCGCACTTCCAGAGTCATCCTCCGATCGGCCATGACGAACGTGCCCGAGCCGTACTCCGCATCGAGCAGCGGTCCGAAGAAGGTCCATTTCCGCCTGAGCGCAAACATGTCGAGCGGCTTGGCCGTCGACAGGTCGAACAGCGTGCGCAGGCTGTCGCGCTCGGCGTCCAGCTCCACGTAGCGCCCGCCCACCCGATCCAATTCATACGCCGTGTGCAGGCCAAGAATGTTGGCCACCGGCTTCCACTTGAGGATGTGCGCGTCCACGTAGATCTGGTCGCCCGCCAGCTCGAACAGCTCCTGACGACCGTCAGGGAACGTGAAGCGCGCGGCGAACCGCTGCGGGCCCAAGGGCTCGACGACCACCGAGGCGGCAACCTCCTCGCGGGTGAGCGCCCGGTATCCCTGCGTGGCGATCGAGATGGTTCCCATGAGCGCGGCGATGGCGAGCAGAAGCAGAGCGAGCGTGATGCTGGTAGCTGTGCCCCAGAGGCGCTTACGCCGCAGCGCAACCACTCCCATCACCAGGAACAGGACCGCCAGCGTCGCAGCCAGAAATGCGATGATCACCAGCACGTTGGCCCTCGCTACGGCAGGTTGCTGTTGCCGATGAGGCGCGCCAGCTTCCAGCCACCATCGGGTTGCTGCCGCAAGATTAACAGCTCCTTGGCGTCGACCCGGATCGGATCGCGGTCACCGATGGGTACGACCGAGCCCGTCACAGCGGTTCGAGCGAACGCCCACCCATCCATGACGACGATCTCGACCGGCGCGATGGTGATGTTGTACCGGTAGCGGCTGAACGATGACACCGCGGTGCTTTCCAGACCTTCATGTGTCGTTACCGCCACGCCATTGGCCGGCATGAGGACGAAGTCGTCAGTGAAGAGTTCGACCCACCCCGTGATGTCTCCGGCGTTGTTGACGTGCTGCAAGGTACTGATGAGCTCTCGAATCGCGGAATCGTCTGTGGCCGCTGGCTCGGCGCGGTCGCCGCAGGCGAGGCCGGTGAGCACGAGGGCGACGATCCAGAGTCGACGGGTCATGGTGACCACCTGAGGTCGCGAGTTCACGATTGTTGGGAAGCGTTGGGTGCGCCACGATCGAACAGCGCAATCAGCGTCGCCGCGACGGTCGGGCCCACCGTGTTGGCGACGAGATCCCACCCGGTGTTCGCGTATCCACCCACGTTGGTCTCGGGCACCCGGAGCGACGCTCGGTCTCGGTCGGTCGATGACGGGGCTGTGGGTCCGGCCATGGCTCGCTTTCGTTGCGCCGGAGTGCGCTGTGGGTGGTGACGCTCCGGGCGGTGCGCCAAGATAGGAAGTCCGGTCGTGGAGGGCAAAGGCGTCACCGTCCCGGACGGTCCGGTTCAGCCTCTGATGAGCCCGTCCTGGTCGAACCCGTGAATCTTGAGGAACGCGCGCTCGGATTCCCGCATGGTCACGCGGCGGCCGTACACGGCCACGCGGCGCCCGCCCAACTTGGGCACCCAGAGCAGGAACGGGCCTTCGAATTCGTCCTCGTCTGGTGCCGAGACGCGTCCGGTCTCGGGATCGAGGATCAGCCACTCCTCGTGGGTCTCGAACCACCCGTACGCCTTGTCGGGATAGCGCGCCACCACCTGCCAGAAATCCGGCAGCCGGCGCCGCAGATACAGCCACAGCATCACGACCGAGGCGAGTCCCGCGAGCGCCAGCGGGATGAGCACCACCTCGAGCACGCGGATCGGTTGCGGAGGGGGCGGGGGCGGCTCGAGTCGTGTGGGATCGACCCGTGCCTCTTCCGCCAGGGCGCAACGGCCCAGGCCCTGTACTTCACTCGCGAGCATGGCTGCCAACGCGGGAACGGAACCGCGCGGCGCCTCCAGGGTGCGGCGCAAGTGGCACAGCTTGGCGAGCGTTCGGTCGGGTTGCTGGCGCCAGTAGAGCATTTCCACCCGGAGCCGTCGCTCCGACAGCGGCAGGATGTCGGCCCACACGTGCGTGGAATCTCGGCGGGCAAAGGCCCACGCCGAGTCGGCACGGACAGGGTCGGGGTAGACGCGTGCCAAGGCGTCGAGGAACACGGTCTCGAGGTCGTCCCGCGTCAGGGCGATCGTGGCCGAATCGGTGCGAAGGGTGACGGCGACGGGTAACGCCGCGTCGAGACGCTCGCACGCCCGGGCTGTGTCGACCCCGCCCTCCCGTGTGGCGCAGTGCGCGGGGGATCGGGCCGTCTCTTGGGCTCCGGCCGTGACACCCGTCAGCAGCGCGCACAGCGCCAGCACGCCGCTCACGATCACCGGCGCGCGCTGAGGGACGGATAGATGGGTCATGATCGCGCCAGTCGTGCGAGGTAGTCGCCGGTCTCTTCTTCGCGCAGGATCTCGCAGTCCCACCCAGCGGCCTCGGCGTGCCGGCGCAGCGTGGGCTCGTCCAGGATCAGCCAGCGGCACGCTGCGCCGCGCTCACCCTCGAATTCGAACTGCAGCTCGATCTCGCCGATGTATCGCCCCGCGCGCCGGCTGGCCTCGTGATAGGCGAGGTGGGCGGGATCGTCGGTGCGAGTCGGGTCCACGGTGTGGACCAGGAGCTGACCGCCGTCGCTCACGAGCCCGCGGGCGTGGGCCAGAAAGCGGTCCAGGCCCGCCAGGTCCTGCACCATGCCGATGCCGTGTCCCAACATGAGCAGCGTGTCGAACGGCCCGTCGTGGAACCGGAACACGTCGGCCTGCCGCGCGTCGAGCACTCCCCTCCGCGCCATCACGGCGACGGCTTCCGATGTGAGGTCGATGGCCGTGACCGTCATGCCGTCCGACTGAAGCGCCAAGCTGTGGAGGCCGCTGCCGGCGCCGACATCGAGCACGCGACCGCGCGACTGCGCGAGCGCGGTAGTCTCGATGGTCGTGAACTCCTCGGGCGGGCGGAAGAAGTACCGCACCGACAGGTGTTCCTCGCGTCCGTCGCCACGCCGTACCAGCAACTCCGCGTCTAGGTCCCCATCGGAGTACGCCAGCAGCGCGCGTCCGTGTGGGGCCATCGCGGCGGGGTCCATGGTCACGTCTTTCGCTTTCTCTTCTTGGGCTTCTTGGGGGGGAGGCTGGCGGCAAATGCAGTACCGCGACGTACCCACGCGGCGAGCGCCGAGTCCGTGTGCACGCCGTCCGGCGCCACGTACGTCATGCCCCTGAGCGGCCGTCCCGTGAAATCCATCTCGCGCGCATGCGGTTTGGCGAGCGCCGCGGTGTACGCCTCGGGCCCCACCCGCACCATCAGTGTGTTCCCCACGATGCCGCAGCACATGTTGCCGTTCAGCAAGAAGGAGAGCCCGCCGAACATGTGCTTCTCGCTGAGGCCGGGCTCGTTGGCCAGCGCCGTGCGGACGCGGGCGGCGAGCGTTTCGTCGTAGGCCATGTCGCGTGTGTTGGGCTGCTCCGTCGTTCGAGTTGTCGGCCCAGGTTTGTGGGGACCACCACTTAACCTGCGGCCCTCCGGGGGCAGCGGCAAGCCGAGGGTGTTTCAGGCCGGCGACGGTTGGTTCTTGGCCACACGCCAGAACGGGGCGGGCCGTTGCGCGCTCAAACCACAGCGACCTTCACGCAGTGGATGGGCGGCAGCGAATCGAACAGGCAACTCCACTCGTCGCCGCTCGAGTGCCCGATCCAGAGCTGCCCCGTCGTGGTCCCGAAGTAGAGTGCGGGCGACTCGAGCGTGTCGATGTCCATCGCGTCGCGCTGGACGGTGAAGAAGCTCTCCTTCTCCGGCAGGCCGTGGGCAAGCCGCGTCCACGCGCCGCCACCATTGTCGCTGCGCCAGACCGCGGGCGCGCCATCCGGACAGGTGCGCGTCATCGGCTCGAGCGGGAGCACGTAGACCGTATCCGGGTCATGTGGATGCACCACGATCGGGAATCCGAAATCGGACGGCAGCCCCTCGGCGATCGACCGCCAGGTGTGGCCGTGGTCGTCGCTCCGCAACACGCCGATGCCCGGCCGGTCGGGCCAGCCGCCGTGGTTCTGGATGTACAGCCGGCCAGGCGCGCCAGGATGGCTCGCGATCTTGTGCACGCACTGCCCGAACTCCGGATACGGATCGGGCACGAACCCGACGCCGATCCCGTCGTTGGACGCCGCAAAGGTCTCGCCGCCATCCTCGCTCAAGTAATGGCCCCCGGTGGAAATGCCGAGGTGGACGCGCGTGCCGTCGCGCACGATCGTGTGCATGCAGAGGCCGCCGTTGCCGGGCTCCCACTTGCCGGCGTGCGGATGATTGCTGATGCCCGACACCATGTTCCAGGAGTCGCCGCCGTCGGCGCTCCGGAACAGGGCCGCCGGCTCGACCCCGCACCACAGGTCGCGCTCGTCGTCGCCCACCTCGAGCGACCAGATGTTGGCCAGCGCCCGTCCGTCGTCCTTGGGAAACGCCGGAGCCGACGCCGTCTCCGTGAACGCGCGCCCGAGATCCGTCGAGCGCAGTACCTTCATGCCGAAAAACGCGTTGCAGCTCGATGCGTAGAGCGTCGGTGTGCGGCCGCGAGTATCGATGAGCGCCGAGTAGACCGCGACACCGGGGCTGAACGGCCCGCGCAAGGTGAAGCCGCGCCGGGACGTCGGTGCCTCGACGACGAACAGCCCCTTCTTCGTCCCCACACAGAGGATCACGCGCTTGGGCATGCTCAGCCTCCTGAGACCGCGGGTAGAATGGTGAGGATGTCCCCCGGTGCGAGTGCCGTGTCGAGTCCGTGTCGGTCACGCACGTGTGCCAAATTCACGAACAGGTTCACATGACGGCGCACCGCGCCCGTCTCGTCGCAGACGCTGCGATAGAGTGACGGATGGTGCCGCTCGAGCTGCGCCAGCGCCGCGCGCACGCTCGTCGCCGGCAGCGACAGCTCCGCGGCGCCACCGGCGTAGTCGCGCAGCGGTGCCGGGATGCGGATGGAGATGGTCGTGAGTTCGGTCGTGGCGGCGCCAGCCGCCGGAGCCGAAGGCTCGGCGTTGAGGTGCTTCATGGGAGGATCGTCTTTCGCACGAGTGGTCATTCCGGCGGCGGGCGATGCGCGCCGGACCCGACAATCATCTCCTCGATTCGGCCGTTACGCCAGCCCCGGGGGGCGGGCGTGGATGAGGGCGACAGCGTCAATGGGCGGGATGGGAGCAGAATACGGTGGACGCAAGGAGTCCGCCTCACGGCGGTAAGTATGCGCGGTGTTCCCCCACTCCACAGCCGCGTCCGTCTAGATGCCGAAGGGGCGGGGTCACGGCTCCGGCCGTGCCTCGCCCCTCATCGGTTGCCGGGTCGCGGCCCCGAAGGCCCCGACCGGAGGATGCCTCCTATCCGTTGCCAGACGCGAGTCGCTGCCGCGCGTCACGCAGCGTCGCGATCAGCGCTTCGGCCTGCTTGCTCTGGAACCGTAGCGAGCCCGCAGTATCCATCACATCCTCGAGGAACGCCTTCTGCCCGTTCAGCACCTCGAGGCTCGTGCGGATGTCGATCAGCAGCGCTTCCGCGCGCGCAATCTGCCGATCGACGTCGGTGAGGTCCTTGCGGCGGGACTCGAGCCGCGCCGACTCGTCCTTGACCGCCTGGATCTCGGTGAGCACCACGTCGATCATTCGCCTCGCATCGCTGACCTCGTCGTGGGACTCCGAGATGACGCGCACGGCGTCGGTTGTCTCCTTGGCAACCTGAAGCATCCGCTGCAGGTCGGCGCGAAGCGCGTCCACGGTGGACTGGCGCTGCGTCGCGTCGTCGATCGCCCGCGAGACGGTCGCCTCAGCAGCCTCCCACTTGGCGACGCGCTGCTCGAGGTGGCCGAGGTACTCGCGTAGCTGGGTGAGGTCGCGCGTCTGCCGCTCGGTGCGCTCACTCAGCTCCTGAAGCTCGGTGATCTGGCCGTCGGTATTCGCTAGGGTGCCGCTCAGCTCGTCCGCCCGCCGACCGATCTCCTTCACCGACTGTTCGGCCCGGGCGATGTCCGATTTCACCGTGACCATCCGCTCGGCGTAACTGTCGAGTGGGGCTAGGTCCATCGCCATGGAGACGACGCGGTCGCCGAGCTGGCCAATGTCATTCCGGAGCGCGGCGACGCCCTCCTGCGATTCCTGGACGGATGCGAGCCGGCGCTCCACCTCTGCCAGTGCCTGCCGCAGATCGGAAATCTGGACACTCGCCGTCTCGAGCCGCCCCTGCTCGAAGTCGAACCGGCTGATCGCATCACGGATCCGACCATCCATCAGCTCCTGGAGGGCCTGAAACTCCTGGCGTCGCGCCTCGTCGGTCCGCCCCTCCTCACGCTGGCGTTCGGCGAGGTGGTCGAGTTGCTGGCTCAACTCGTCGTGCATCGCGTAGAGGCGCACCGCGTCCTGCTCCAGTCTGACCAGTGACTTGGCCTTCTCCTGCTGCGCTTCGAGGTCGCGGTCGATGCGCTGCACCAGTTCGGCCAGCCGCGTCCCCTGACTGGTGGCGTAATCGACCGTTTCCCGCTGCTGTTGCAGCTCCGAAACCTTCTGGGCGACGTGGTCGCGGAGCGCCCGGAGCGTGTCCAGCTCGCGGCGCAGGTCGGGCACCTGACCCGCGAGCGAGCTCACGGACTGCATGGTTCCTTGGAGCTGGGCCAGCTGCTGCGCGGCCGCCTGGACACCGGCGGTCATCTCGCTGTACTGGCCGTCGAGTGAGGCGAGCCGCTCGGTCGCGGCAGCGTTCCGCTGCTCCACCGTGTCCTGCTGCTGGCGCACGCTCGCCATGTGCTGCTGCGTGTCGCTCAGCTCCCCTCGCAGCGACGCCACGTCGGATTTGAGCGTCTGTAGCTGCTTGCCCAAGTCGAGCAGGGGCTCGAGATCCGATCGCAACACCGTAGTGTCCTGCAACAGATGCTTCGTCTGCTCGAGATCCGAGCGAATCGGATCGAGCGCCCCCTCGATGCTCTCGGCCTGCGAGGCGGCCCGGTCGATCCGCGACGACACCTCGCGCTGCGTGGCCTCGAGGCTCACCGCCTTGGCGGCGAGCTGCTCGACGGAGCGGAGCCGCTCCTCGAGCTTGGCGATCGACTGGGCCACCGCCTCGGCCGGCCCGGACGCCTGGTCCAACGATGCCTGGGCATCGCTGGCCGCCCGCTCGAAGGCGTTCCGCTCGTTCCGCATCTGCAGCAGGATGGTGCGGAGCTCACCCTGCGCCTCTTCGGTCAGCTGACCGTTCCCGAACAACTTCTCGACCAAGGCCGACATGGTCCGTCTCTCCGCTGATGTCTCGAGTGCGTGCCCCACAGGGCGAGCCGGGTATCACACGCCCCAACCCCAGTCCTGGGGAGGCAAGGATCAGGCCGATGGGCGCCGGCGCCGTAAGACGTTATCAGAAAACGACTTGAGTCGTCTTCCGTCAATGTCCGGTACCGCTGTCGGCTTTCGCAGGGCGCAAGGGACGGGCGAGTTGCAAGCGCAAGAAGAGGGGGTTGAAGGGGGGGTCGAGCCGGACAGCAGGCTCAACCACCCCCAATGCCACCCGATCGTCGCCGCGGCTGCAGCCAAGGCCTGCGGCTCCAATCAGACGAAGCCGGCATGCGCCGCCGACCATGCTTCCGCCCCCTGGAGCTAGGCTGGAAGCGGCTGGCCTCGCGTAAGGAGCCACCCCACCAGGAGGCCGAACAGGAAGTTCGATGACGCCGTCTCCACCAGGTGGGTCATGCGCACGGTGTCGGGCATGTACGGGTTCGGAAGGAGCAGTTGGCCGGTCATCAGGACGGCAAACACCAATCCAACCGCCACCGCTGTCTCCTGCCACCCTCCCCGCATCATGCGGACGAGCGGCAAGGCGATGGCGATCCAGAACAGCCCCCGCAGTACTTGGAAGGGGAACATCCACGGGGTGTCCCGCACCACCGTCCCCATGTGGACCAAGAAGCCGCCCTCATCCACCCCCCCGTAATACTCCCGCAACGTCGGATTCTGCCAGGCGATGAAATAGCCGAACGTGAAGTACAGAAGTACGTAGGCGGCGGCGAGTACCGCGACCTTCCACGCCCAGTCGCCAGGGGGCATGACCAGGCGTGTATTGGGCTCGGCACTCGCGAGGTCCGCCCTCTTCTTTCCCAGGATCAGCACGGCCACCATCGAGAACGGTGCGGAGATCAGAACGCCCATGAGGAAGATCCGCGGCAGCAGTCCCGGCGGCAGTGTGGTGATGAAGACGGCAGACTCGATCTGCGACATGAAGGTCATCGCGCCATAGAAGACGAAGCACACCGCCGCGATGAGCTTCCAGCCGCCCCACCGGGACCGCAGAATGACGTGTGCCAGGACGATGGTGTTGAGCAGGCACACCGTCAGGAGAGGCAACACCTCCGCGCCGGACTGCTCGGATGGCTCCGCGCCGCTCGGTAGACCGAGGACGAGGCTTCCCACGGCAAAGCAGACGAACATCACGATCGTCAGTGCGAGCACGCGGAGAACGATGGAAGACGCGCGGGTCACGGTCGCTCCGGCCACGGGTTACACGCCGAACTGTCGCAGGTGGTGATCGGTGTGGCGGTACGCCCAGCGGTACCAGTCCTCCGCGCTCATCGCGCCGAACGCAAAGTGCGCCGCCGGGAGTGCCTCGGGCGGCGCGGCCGCCACCGCCCGGAGCCCGGCGATCGCCCGCGCGCGGTCCTGCTCGAAGTCCGTGGGCTTGGTGCCGTCCCGCCGCGGGTCGACCTGCGGCAAGGTCGTGAGACCACGCGGCACGGGTAGGGGGGAATACAGCGCGATCCACCTCACCAGGGACCGCCGCGGACCCGGTTCGCCACCGGGCCGAGCGAGCACGCTCGCGGTGGCGTCGCCCAGGTGGCACAGCATCTCTCCGGGCTCGAGCGTCCCCCAGCGGCGAATGGCGTCGGGCCGGAGCGCCAGGAGACGGCGTTCGAGGTCCGCGAGTGCGGAAGGGTCTGCGACGGACTTCATAGTCGTTGCGCCTCGGCCAGGTCGTTGCGGGTCAACACGAGGTCACTCGGGGTCCGGATAAAAGGCGAACCCCGGTTGCGGATCGGGGAGCGCCGCAGCCGGTGCGACGTCATCCACCGTGAGGGTTGCCGCCGGGTGGCCCGGCTCCGGGCGCGACTTGGGATCGTTGCCCACCAGCTCGAGAGCCTTCCGCGCCGCTCTGTCGGCGTCGGCCGCGTCGACGACGCGGGTGACACGGAACCCCACGCGCTCCATCTCGTCGTCCAACGAGATCCAGTGACCACGGCCATGCACGACGACCTTGAAGAGGGGCATTTGTCACCTCTGACTCAACGAGCTACGCTCCACCTCGGTGCGTCTCGTCGAGTGAAGGCTCCGGTCTGGGAGTGAGGACCGCTCATCGATTGGTGACGAAGCCCAAGCGCACCAGGAACCGCCTCTGGCGCTCGATCCCGTCGGCACGGGCATCGGGGTCCGGATCGAAGTCGCTCTCCTGGTTGGCCAGATTCCGGGTGAGCAGGTGGCCCACCCCCTCGTACACGTTCAGCTCGCACATGGTGCCGGTCTGCCGCACCCGCTCGCAGTAGCGCCGCGCGCCCGCCAGGGGGGTGAGCATATCCTCGGCGCCGTGCACGATGGAGGTGGGTGGTGTCGACGGACCCACGTGCTCGGCCGGCGAGTAGGCGGCCGCGGTCGCGCGGCCCCGAAGCTGCCGCCGGAACCATCCGTCCCTGGCAACGTCGAGCGCGGGCGACCAGAAGAGCAGCGCGTCGGGTCCGGCCTCACCGCTGGGACAGCCACGTGTTGCCGTCAGCGCGATCAGATGCCCTCCAGCCGACACACCATAGCCAGCCAGGCGCGTCGTCATGCCGAGCTCGCTGGCATGCCGGCGTGCCCATCCCAGCGCAGCACACACGTCGTCGAACGCGTCGATCGGGGTGACGTCGGCGTCGGTGAGACGGTACTCGACCGCAATGGCCACCAGCCCCCAGTCGGCGAACCGACGGCCGGTGGTGAAGGTCCATTCCGGCGACCCCGCGCTCCAGCCACCGCCGTGAAACAGCAGGATCCCGTTCGCCGGTTGGCCCGCATCGTGTCCCGTCGGGAAGAAGACGTGCGCGTGCAGCGCCTGCCCGTCGATCTCCCGGTAGCTGAAGGTGTGGTCGGGTGTAGGGGCCGCGTCCTGCGCACTGGCGGCAGCGGCGGCCGTGGCTAGGCCGAGTGCAACCAAGGCAGCGAGCAAACCGCGCATTCAAACCTTATGCATCAATTGGTGGGAAACCGCAACCAGGGTACGGTGGACCCGGCGGGCCCTGACGCAGGCAGCGCTAGGTACCGATGAGTTTCGCCATGCGTGAGGGTGCCCCTCTAGCGTCATCGCGGCTGCGGGCTAAGGGTCCTCATCAGCCGGATTGCCTCATGGCGACGGCCCGGGTACGGCGTCAGTGCCTACCAGAATCTGTGGTATTCTCGGTCAGTGACGGGCTGGAGCCACACCGTGGCACCCCGTAGCGAATTGGTGACGACGGCAACATGGGTCAACTCACTGGACGGCGTCGCCCCATGCCAATGCACCACGTCCGGGCGTATTTCCACGACGTCTCCTCTTCTGATCAGTTGGATGGGTCCGCCTTGCTCCTGGTAGTATCCGGCTCCGTGGGTGACCAGCAGGATCTGTCCCCCGGGATGGGAATGCCAATTGGTTCTCGAACCAGGCTCGAACGTGACATTGCCGATTCGAGAGCCGAAGGCCTCTTCGTCCGTCGCGAGCATTGCCACCCATACAGCTCCAGTGAAGTTGTCGCTTGTTATTCGCCGTCCTTTCGGGAAGAGCGTGTTTGCCACCTGATTGCCTGGACTGCTCCGATGTTGCGCCGCTTGCTGGTCGCCTTCTTCTCGACCTCCGACATCATCCCCCCTGTCCACCTGCCACGCCAAGGCCTGGGACAGGAGGTCGCGACCAACGGCAGCCTCGGCTTCGCCCACATTCGTCTCGATGAGGGTGAGCAGTTGGCGAAGCTGAGCTTCCGTTATGCCGACATTCAACGCCAATCCCATGTGGGAGCGCGCGAAGGGCTCCACCCCACCCATGCTGACAAGGGCAGCGACCGTCGTGATCTCCCGGTCTTGATAGCTGAGCACGTCACGGCCGAAAATGGCAGCAAACAGGTGTTCTTTGAGAAAGACTTCAATTGTTGGAAGAAACGCCGCGTAGCCGCTCCTCGGTCTGTTCTGTGGTCGTCCCGTGAGGGCTTCCAGTACTTGCTTTCCCTTCTCGTACCTGTCCTCATGGCTGACCTGGGGCGTTGGTGTTGCGCCGACTGCGTCGTCTATACCTCGAGCCTCTCGGTTCTCCAAGACAGCCATCAAGGTGTTGATGCCTCGTAGGCTTCGCGGAAAGCCACAGTAGGCATACAACTGCAGCAAGACCTCCTTGATTTCGTTGATCGTGAGCCCGGAATCCAATCCGACATGCAAAGCAGGCGTCAATCGCTCCAGGTCACCTCTCGCGGTATGTGACGCGATAAGTACGATGCTCTGATGACGTGCACTCAAGGACGGAGTGTCGCTTGCTCGATCCTGTGCGTTCGTTGTGCTGGAAACACCAAGGAGTAAGACAGTGAAGGCAATCAGGATGCGACCCTTTGCGTTTTCCATTGTCACTTCCTTTGGGGTACCCATCATCGCTTAACAATCTTGGCACACGCAAAACGACTCACGGACCTTCCGTGCGCCGATCCTGACGTTAAGTCCTGGCTGCGCTATCGTGGATTCGCCGCCTTGGCGGCTTCTTCGGTCACGTCCAGCCGCGCTTTCCAGGGATCGGGGGTAGCGACAGGCGAACCGTCGGGCCGGAACTCGAGGATCTCGTTCTTGCTGGGATCGTGACGCGGCCATTCCTGCAGGCCCGGACCATTGGGGTCGCCCGTCCTGGCGAAGTTCGCCCAGTAGGTATTGACCATCCGGGCGACCGCCTGATCCTCGGGCGTCGGGGGAGGGCCGGGCATCGGGCCGGCGCCCGACGTTGCGAATGCATACGGGACTTCGGCGCCGTGCGGCACGCCGTTCCGCCACTGCTCCCGCCTCGCGGCGGGGATGTAGGAGAAGCGATACACGTAGGCCGGCGCGCCCTTGGCGACGAACGGAAGCCGTGATTCCTCAGAACCTCGCTTTCCCGGTCAGATACCACCACGTGATTGTATGGCAACCCTCAACTTGAAGGCCTTTTCAATCACATCCAGTCTCGCTTTCCTGGGATCTGGCTTGCCGACCGGTTTGCCATCGGACTCGATATCGAGGATCTCTTCATTCTGAGTATTGTATGCGGGCCAAAGCGGCAGTCCCTTACCATTGGGATCACCGGTCTTGGCGAAGTTTGCCCAATAAGTGTTCATCGTCTGCGCTAACTCTTGATCTTCAGGTGTTGCCTCAGGGGCACCCCAGCGGGCATGTAGGGTGCTAAATACATACGGGACTTCAGAGCCGTGTCCAGCGCCATATTGCACCCGCTCCTGCATTGGTGCGGGAACGTAACCGAAATGGTAGATGTAGGCCGGTTCTCCCTTAGCGACAATAGCCCTTGCGGCGAAACGGCCCGGCTCAGCCCATACCCAGTCTGTGTTGAACTTTGTGACTACCTCAGCGAATTCCTTGTTACCGTCAGGATCATAGGCAGCTCTTGCCTCACCTTCCAGTTCACCGAACAGTGAAAACAGTTCTTCCTTTGAACTGCTGGTACTAACAAAGGCTCCACCTATTTCCCCACTACAATTCCCGATGATGAGCGGAATGCGTGCCTGCCTGCCAGCCTCGTAGGCGCGCTCAGCAGTTTCTACAACCAGTTTACCATCGAGAATCGGGCCCGAATAGATCCGCGGACCTCCTTCGCCATCGCTTTCCTGACCTCCGTCCACAATTTCCTCTACGCTCAGGGCGCGTAGTTTGGCCAGTGCAGCTGCATCCGTACCCTCTATTCCATGTTTGCGAGCAAAGTGTGTTCCGATCGTTTCCGCTGAAACGGGGTAGAGGGGATCGGCATTGTCTTCACTCATCGGCCTACCGGTAAGAACACCGTCTCTGCCGCCGCCGGATTCACTGATTGCTTTATGGAAAAGGCCTTTCGCATCCGGTATGGTCATGAGCGAATGTACCGATACACCACCGGCAGAGAAACCGAAAATAGTGACATTATTCGGATCGCCTCCGAATGCGGCAATGTTTTCCTGCACCCACTTGAGGGCGGCGATCTGGTCCATGTAGGCGTAACTACCCTTGAGCTCTTCCGGATGCTCAGCACTCAACGCAGGGAATGCAAAATGACCGAGGCGCCCAAGCCGGTAGTTGAAGGTCATTAGGATGACACCTTGTTTGGCAAATTCATTTCCTGCCGTACCGGGACCTGAGCCGCTTCCACCCACAAAAGCGCCACCGTGGATCCACACCATGACTGGTAGCTCCGCTCCCTGCGTGGCCCCGGCAGGTCGCCATATATTGAGAAACAGGCAATCTTCCGAGGAGCCTTCCGCAATTGCTCCAGAACCGCGGGGCCATCCTGCCTGCGCACAATTTGCGCCAAACTCGCTTGCATCGAGTTGTCCCTGCCACGGGGGCAAGGGTTGGGGCGGGCGCCAGCGGTCTGCGCCGACCGGAGCAGCCGCATACGGAATTCCCTTGAAGCTGTCGACATCCCCTTCCGTCACGCCGCGCACGACTCCGGCGGCGGTACGAACGGTCTGCGCCTGGGCCGGGGCGGAAGTCAGAAGAGAGGCCGCAATCAGCCAAAGCGCGAAGCGAGACTTCCGATACGTCCAGTTCATAGTAGTTGCTCCCGCGACCCAGAGGTCCGAAGGTTTCAGGTTGATTCTACCTAAGGCTCTATGCTATGGCCGCTTCGCACACTGCTAAACGTCATGGCCAACAACTGCCAACCATTCTCTCGTTCTTTATAGACTTCGGTGACCGTAAAAGGATTCGACACCTCATTGCCCCGAACCACGGCCAAGAGCGTAATGCGGTTCCAAAGGATGGCAGTGTCGTCAAAGACTTCTACCACAACTTCGTGGACATCAGCTTGCTTGTAGTGAATTCTCCCGCTTCTGATGATATCGATCTCCTCGTCCGTACCCCAGGTTCCGCTCATGTGGACGAATCTCGCCTGGTCGTGGAAGAGGGTGGCAAGGGTATCCGCGTTTTGCTCTGACATCCAGCGCCACTTCTCTCTGGAAAGATCGATGATCTCTTGTTCCACACTCGTTTGCTGTGCGCTGGCCGATTGCACACTCACCATCAATACGAACAGTCCGAGAATTGACGCTCTCATATCAATTCAACCCTTTCTCCTCGAGAAAGTCAGAGAGAAGATCTGCGATTTGGAGATTGTTCAGGTCTGAAAACGGAAAGTGTGTGTTGCCTCGGATACCCATTTCCGGCAGATGCACCAAGGTCACATCACCCCCATGCCGATTCACGGCGTCCCTCCACAGCCGAGCCATTGCCAGACGCACCCGCCAGC
Source organism: Gemmatimonadota bacterium (assembly GCA_029863245.1). Taxonomy (GTDB): domain Bacteria; phylum Gemmatimonadota; class Gemmatimonadetes; order Gemmatimonadales; family GWC2-71-9; genus JAOTVV01. The sequence continues at coordinate 2,229 of JAOTVV010000038.1, read as the reverse complement.
CATCCTGGCCCGGGTTGGCGGTTGGTTCCTCGGGTATGTTGTCACCGTAGTAGATGACGATTGGGATCTCAGTGAGCCGCATGAACGCCGACACGGGCACCGCCACGGCTGCGAGTGTGCCACCTGAGCTCTGCATCGGTGGCGGTACTTCGCCTTCCGGAAACAGGAATCCGCTTCCCGGCTCATAGGAGACGATGGCTTTCACGTTCTGACTGCTGACCGCGGTGCGCCAGCCCATCCCACCGGAATGTGAATGCGTGATCAGGACCGCCGGACCAATTCTGTCGAACAGTGCTGAAACGGCATCAGCCATGACTTGGATGTCAATTGGCCCTGTGCTGGGTGTCATGGAGCGGAAATACTGATTCAGCGCAGCGGTATCACGCGAAAACTGGACTCCCTCGAAATAGTCTGGCCATATGCCGATACGAAAGGTGCCGAACCACTGCTGTTCGTCGGGTGTTGGGGTAATGGTGGCAGCGACCGTGCTGCGACCGGCATCACCTCTTCGCGGCTGGTCGATGAGATACACAGGAAAGCGCCTGCGTAGGAAGATGTTCTGAAATCCCTCCCTCCCGTCTGGCGTCGTTTCCCACGTCTTGGAAAACTGTCCGAAACCATGCCACATCACCAAGGGAAATTCGCGTGCGTTGTCCGGAATCTGATAGAAGACATAGGCATGATCACCACGAAATGTCTGTCCTGCCGGCGTCGGGTCGTATGGATCGAACGTGCCGGGATTGGCAATCACCGTTCCACCGACCACGAAGCTGCCTTGCTCCTTGATCATCATCACAGAGCCGGCAGCGGTATCGCCGCCGTCGGCGCAGGATGACACTAGGAGCAGAAGGAAGGCGACGCCGAGCAATCCACGGTTGGTGAAACGATTGTCCACCGCCGCGAGACGTGTGGAGTTCTCCAGTGTCGTGTGTGCTGCTGTAGGCGTTCTCATCGCTTCCCTCAACGATCGGTCATCTTTTCGAGGTCCTCGGGGTACCGAGCTCCTTGCACCGTGATCTGCGAGGCGGCGCGCTCGATGTCTCGGAGATCATCGGGCGTGAGTGCGAGTGCGGCCGCTCCGAGGTTCTCCTCCAGGCGGTGCCGCTTGGTCGTGCCCGGAATCGGGACGATCCAGGGCCGCTGCGCCAGCAGCCACGCGAGCGCGATCTGTGCGGGGGTTGCCTGCTTCCGCTTCGCGATCGTGCCGAGCAGCTCGACCAGGGCCTGATTCGCCTTCCGCGCCTCGGGCGTGAAGCGCGGGAGCCGGAGCCGGAAGTCCGAGCTGTCGAACGTCGTCGTGTCGTCGATCTTCCCCGTGAGGAAGCCCCGGCCCAGGGGGCTGAAGGGTACGAAGCCGATGCCCAACTCCTCGAGTGTCGGGAACACCTTGACCTCGGGCTCTCTCCACCACAGGGAGTACTCGCTCTGGAGCGCGGTGACCGGCTGCACGGCATGCGCGCGGCGGATCGTCTCCGCGCCGGCTTCAGAGAGGCCGAAGTGCTTGACCTTGCCCTCCTGGATCAGGTCCCGCACCGTGCCGGCCACCTCCTCGATCGGCACTTTCGGGTCCGGTCGGTGCTGGTAGAACAGGTCGATGCGATCCGTCCTGAGACGCGTGAGCGAGGCGTCGGCCACGGCGCGAATCCGCTCCGGCCGGCTGTCCACCCCCTTCTGGGGCACGCCCTCGGCGAAACCGAACTTCGTGGCGATCACCACCTCGTCACGGAACGGGGCGAGCGCTTCGCCGACCAGATCCTCGTTAATGAACGGACCATAGGCCTCGGCGGTGTCGAAGAGCGTGACGCCCTGCTCGACCGCAGCGCGAATCAGACGGATGCCATCCTGTGTGCTGACGGCGGGACCGTACCCGTAGCTCAGCCCCATGCAGCCGAGCCCGATGGCCGAGACTCCAAGGTTGCGGTTTCCGAGACTGCGCTTCTGCATTGTTCCTCCTCGCAGGTACCTCGGCAGGCCCAATTCATCTACAGGGCAGGCCAACTTCGATAGCTGAACGTGCACAATCCTCTCCGTGCGCACAATTCAACAGCTTTCCTGCCGCATGATGGCGCCCGCAACTGCAAGTGCGTGTTAGACGGCTGTCGGGTACGGACCGGGCACATGGGTAACAAACTAGACCGGGTACATAGGTAACACTCTGCTAATCTGCGGCACCGTGGGAGGTGCCGCCATGCCCTGGAGAGTGAGCAGCCCTATGACCCAACGCCGGGA
>JAOTVV010000037.1 GCA_029863245.1 Gemmatimonadota bacterium | reverse complement strand
CTGACCGTACCGATCTATGTGGTCGCGCGCATCGGTGTGGGGCAATACCGCAAGCACGTGTACCCGAAGATCGCCACGTGGAAGATCTTCAAGGCCGTCAAGGCCTCGAAGGTCTACAACGTCTACCGGCTGTTCCAGCCCTGATGGCCCGCGTCAAGCTGTTCCGGTGGCAGTCCCTGATCCCGCTCGGGATCCTGTTCGTGCTGCTCGGTGTCCTGCTGTGGCTCTTCCTCGACGTGTTGGTCGAGCGTTCGGTGGAACGCTCGGGCACGTACATCGTGGGCGCGCGAGTCGATCTCGCCAGCGCCGACGTGCGGCTCGGCGATGGGGTCGTCGTGCTACGCGGTCTGCAAGTGACGAATCCCGATGCCCCCATGACGAATTTGATCGAGGCGCGGGAGATCGTGCTCAACGTGCGCATGGCACCACTGCTCGAGAAGAAGCTGCACATCGACACCCTGGCTCTGCGGGACATGCGCTTCGGAACGCCGCGCGCCGAGTCGGGAGCGTTGAAGAACCCACCACCCGGGAGTGGGCAGATCAAGCGGGATATCGACCGCTGGGCACGGCAGATCAAGATCCCGTCGTTCAGTCTCGAGGGGTTGGGGCAGGTGGTGAACGTCGGCGCCATCCGGCCGGAGAGTCTGCAGACCCTGGCGCAGGCTCGGGCCATCGTGGCGGCGAGCGACTCGATGGTCGGGATGTGGGACCAGCAGATCCGGGCACTCGACCCGCGCCCGCAGATCGATTCCACACGGGCGTTCATCGCCGAGTTGCGGGCGGCCGATCCCGCGCGGCTGGGCGTCGCCGGCATCACGACGCTCGGCACCAATGCCCGTGCTAGACTCACGGCCGTGACGCACCTGCGGAACCAGGTGGCGGCACTCGACTCGTCGGCGCGCGGTGGTGTTGCCGACGTGCGTTCGCTCGTGCAGGGTCTTGCCGATGCGCGCGACGCCGACATTGCGTTCGCACGCGGCCTGCTCAAGCTGCCGTCGCTGGAAGGCCCGCAGCTGTCCCCGGCGATCTTCGGCGAGGCCGCACTCAGCTGGGTCAAGCCCGTGCTCTATTGGATGCGGATCGCGGAAGAATACGTGCCGCCAGGCCTCAACCCTCGGCGGTACGCCGGACCGCGGCGAGCACGCCGTCGCGGCACGACCGTGCTGTTCCCGACCGGCCAATCCACGCCGCGCTTCTTGCTGGGGTTTGGTGAGGCGAGCCTCGCGCTCGGCGGGACCGGTGCGGCGGCCGGCAGCTACGCGGCACGGATCACCGGCCTCACGTCCGACCCGATGCTCACCCGCACGCCCATCGCGCTGCTCGCGTCGCGGACCGATGCCGTGCGCGGGCCGCGAGATATCCGGGTTGCGGCGCTCCTCGACCACGCCTCGCGCCCGATTCGCGATTCGCTCGCCGCCGACCTCAGGGGCATCTCGCTGCCGTCCGTGACGCTCGCGCCGCTCGGCGCACGACTGCTGTTGGGGACCGGGATGTCCAACCTGTCGCTCGCGCGATCCGGAGACCAACTCGACGCGCGCTGGCTGTGGCGCTCGCCCGACGTGCGCTGGGAACGGCTCACAGGCGCCACACCCGGTGACGCCGCAGCGCAGCGCATCGGCACCAAGGCGTGGGCCGACGACCTCCTGTGGCGCACGATTGCCGGGATCGACAACGTGGAGATCGACCTCCGACTCTCCGGTACGGTGACGCGGCCATCGCTCGCGGTGCGCTCCAACGTGGGAGAGACGATCGCCCAGAGCCTGCGTCGCGAGTTCGGCCGTGAGGTCGAGCGGGCCGAGCAGCAGGTGCGCGCGAAGGTGGACTCGCTGGTGCAGTCGGAAGTGGCGCGCGCCAGGGCCATGGCCGAGACGGCCCGCGCCAAGGCGATGAACGAGATCGCACCGCGAGTTGCCGAGGTCCAGCAGGTGGAGACCCAGCTCGACGCCGAGATCCGAGCGCTCGTGCAGCGGTTACCGGCCGGCGTGCGCGTGCCAGCGCTCTCGATCCCCGGACTCCCACGAGTGGGCCGGCCCGACACCACCGTTCCCGACACCACGCGCAAGACTCCGCCGGACACGACGCCGCCGGACACGACGGCGACGGCCGTGCCGGACTCGACGCCGAGGCACCGGTCATGACCGTTCCCAAGGACCGCTTGGCCGCGAAGGCGAGCGATGCCGTGTCCCAGGTGAGCGGGCTCCTGGATGACGCCGCGCGTGCCGATGCGAGCGATGCGCACGGCTACCGGATAGACCGCGAGCTGATCGACGGACTGCAGGAGTCGCTCACCAGCGACGCCGTCCTGGCCCAGGTCGATCTCGGGCGGCTCGCGGCGCTGTTGGAGCGGTGTACCAAGCGGGTCGCGGCCGGCGACACGCCGGCTGAGCAGCACCGGCGGCTGGTCTGGGACGTGCTCGATCTCCTGCGGCGGCCCGCGGTGGTGCGACGCATCGACCGATCCGACGTTGCGGCGTGGGCGGACCGCATGCTTGCCGCGGTCGAGGCGTCGCACTACACGGTGGGACACCTGTTCCGGCATCGGGCCAAGACCTATGCCTCGAAGGTCCTCTTCGAGCTTCCGGGACGTGGCGGCCGCAGCCTCACCTGGCGCGACGTGGCCACCCGGGTCGATGCCGTGGCACGTGGACTCATCGCGCTGGAGGGCGAGAGTCCTGTCGCACCGGTCGCGATTCTCTCGGACAACCGACTCGAGATGGCGTTGACCGACCTGGTGTGCCTCACGTCGGGGTTCCCCGACGTCATGGTGCCCGCCAGCTCCACCGAAACCGACGTGGGCTATATCCTGCGTCACGCCAAGGTTCGCACGGTGGTGGTGTCGGGACGGGAGCAGCTGCACAAGGTCCAACACAACCGGGAGCAGCTGCCCGATCTGTTGCGGGTGATCAGCTTCGATCCCATCGACGAGCGCGACGTGCTCTCGTTCGCCCGTGTCGAGAAGCTGGCGACAAAGACGTCGCCGGACGATCTCGCGCGCCGCCGCGAGCAGGTGCGCATCGATGATTTCGCCACGGCGATGTACACGTCGGGAACCACCGGCACGCCGAAGGGCATCCAGTTCTCGCAGCGGAACCTGGTGTTCAAGCGGTTCGCGCGTGGCCTGGCACTCCCGGGAATCGGCGATACGGACGTCTTCCTGTGCTATCTGCCGCTGTTCCACACGTTCGGTCGCTACCTCGAGATGCTGGGCTCGGTCTTCTGGGGCGCCAAGTACTGCTTCCTGCTCGATCCGTCGGTCGAGGCGCTGGTCGACGGCATGCGTACCTACCGCCCTTCGGTCTTCATCAGTGTGCCGAGAAAGTGGATCCAACTGTACGAGGTGATCGCCCAGCGAGCCGACCCGCTCGAGGCACCCGATGACGAGTTGCGGGACGCGACCCGCGAGGTGACTGGTGGGCGGCTGCGATGGGGTCTGTCGGCGGCCGGGCATCTCGACCCAGAGATCTTCAAGTTCTTCCAGAACCAGGGCGTGGAGTTGCACAGCGGCTTCGGGATGAGCGAGGCGACCGGTGGGATCACGATGACGCCGGCCGGGGAATACAGCGACAACTCGCTTGGACCGGCCCTGCCCGGGATCGAGATGAAGGTTGCCGACGACGGCGAGCTGATGATCCGCGGCCCGTACGTGATGATGGGCTATCTCGATCCGCCGGATGGGTCACTCTCGTTCGACGCCGAGGGGTGGTTTCACACGGGCGACCTGGTCGACATGGACGCCCAGGGGCATATCCGGCTCGTCGATCGCAAGAAGGAGATCTACAAAAACATCAAGGGCCAGACGATCGCGCCGCAGCGCATCGAGAATCTGTTCCGCGAATTCGAGTCGGTGGGACGGGCCTTCCTGGTCGGCGACCACAAGCCGTACAACACGCTACTGATTCACCCAAACCCCAACTACAAAGAGCTGAATTTCTCCTCGATGGCCGCGGACGATGTCCGGGACCACTTCCGCTCGCTCATCGTCTCCGTCAACAAGTTCGTCGCACCGTTCGAGCGTATCGTGGATTTCGCCATCATCGATCGGGACTTGGATGCCGACAAAGGCGAGTTGACACCCAAGGGCACGCCGCGGCGGAAAGCGGTGGTCGAGAACTTCAGCGAGGTCATTGCCGCCCTCTACCATCGTACGCGCTTCCAGGTGGGTGGCGTGGAGCTCACGCTTCCCAACTGGCTGTTCCAAACGCTGGGCCTCACCGCACAGGACGTGCGCGTTCGCGACGACCATATTGCGCTCCCGTCGATCGGGACCGGCATGACCGTGCGCCGGATCGACGAGGGACTGGTCCGGATCGGCGCGGCGACGTACGGGGTACCCCGCGCGACGCTCGACCTGGGCGCGTTCCTCACGACACCACAGCTGTGGCTGGGGAACGAGGATCTAGTGGCGTTTGCGCCGCTGGATCTCCAGGCGCGGGAGCGGTACAGCCGTGGGGAGCAGCGGATGACGTGGCGAAGCCGGGCCGAGCCGTACGAGCCGTCGGATGCGGACCGCGAGGCGCTGCCGGAGTCGATTCGCCGCTCCGAGTGGGACCTGCGGGATCTGGATCGGGCCGGACGGATGCTCGCCGCGAGTGACGACGCGAGCGCACTCGATGCCGTGCGTCTGCTCGAGCGCGTGCTCGCCAACGAGGAGGGGCCGCTGGCGGAGCCCGCCAGGGCACTACTGTCACGCGCGGCGGGCTCGTCGTTCAGCGAGGTGCGACGGCGGGCGTTTCAGATGCTGGTCCCGACCGAACGGCCCGCGCGCATGGTGGAGACCCTCGAGCGGTTCTTCGAGCGAGACCCCCATATCCTCGATTCCGAGACGTCGGGCTTCCTGGGCGAGCGAACGCTCCCCGAGCCAACGGTGGCGGCGTTCATCCGCGTTGCCGAGCAGGCCTGCTCGCCGGAGGACGGCCATGCCGACGGCGTGGATCTCGCGCGGTCCCTGTTGAGTTTTCTCGCGGAATACGGTGCCGCGCACCCGGCGAGGTACAGTCGCACCCGCGCGTTCCTGGTGCGCATGAGCCTGTTTGCAGCCACCCCGGAGGTGCGCCGCCACGCTGCCGATGCCCGCGTCACCCTGGAGTTCGGGTTCCGCCAGTGGCTCGGGCCCACCACCAAGATCGCGGTCGATACGGAGACCGGACAGGAGTACCGCTGGGAGGACGTGGTGGTCTTCGAGGAGGGCACCGATGACGAGCATCGGCGCCGCATCCTCTCGGCCATCCGGAACACCCCGTTCCTCCGCGAGGGCCTGTTCCTCTTCTATCGCGGGACCGTGATCAAGCTCAACGACGTACCGCCGGGCGGTGTCTGGATTCGACTGCTGGGCGAGCGGCACGGGAAGGCGGTCTACCGCATCACGGTGCAGACGCGGACGCAGGAGTCCTTCGATCTCGCCGTGAACCTGAACCTGTCCATATCCGGGGACGCGTTGCAGGAGGAGATGGACTGGCTCGTTTTGTGTGGAGACGACGACGTGGGGCCGCCGGTCGTGGAGCGCTTCGGCGGATACTTGGCGGAGCAGGATCTCTGGAGCGAGGAGTACGTTCCTGGCGACACACTCGACCGGGAAATGCGGCGTCTCGCGCGACGGACGAATGCCGAAGAGGGGCTCGCCCAGCTCTGGCCATTCCTGGCGTGGAACGCGTTGAGTGCCTACGTCGACTTCTGGCGGCGCACCCGAGGCACACAGGAGATCGCCGAGCTGGACCCGGGCGACGTCGTGCTGCCGACCCACGACTACCACACCGGTACGCGGATCGTCTCGCTGTCGGCCCGCCGGCCCCACGCCGGCCTGCCCGCAATGCTCCGGGGGTTCAAGGAGAAGTTCGTCGATCCGGTGGAGCGGGAATACGCCGAGCTCCAGGGCACGGTGGGATGGGACGTGGTCTTCGCATCGATGCTGGAGGTGCTGGGCGAACAGGGTGGGTTGGCGGCCTACCGACACGCGCTCGACCACACGACGGACGTGCCGGCCGAGTTCCGGGCGGCGCTGGTCGCGTACGTTTCGACCGTCGAGGCGACGGGCTTTCTGCCGATGCGGCTGTATTTCGCGGCCAAGCGGTACCGCCGTTGGGCGCGACTCAACGAATCGGCTACCAATCCGGCGCGCGCCGCCACGCTGCAGGAGCTGTACGACACCTACGGTCTCGACAGGCTGTCCAAGAGCTATCCCGAGGTGCGACTGCGGTTCTTCCGCGATACCGTGTTTCGGGAGAGCGCAACCGATCTGGTGCAGGGGCTCGACGAATTGATCCGGTCGATCCGCGCCGGCGACACGTCGATCGAGGACCTGGCATCAGCGGTGGCGGATCTACGCCAGCGATACCGGGTGGAGCCGGACGACGACTACTTCCTCGCGCGAATCCCGTTTGGCTATCTCCGACCGGAAGATTCCGTCGACTTCATCAGCATGGACCTGGGTGGGGGGGCGCAAAGCGAGATCGTCGTCACGCTGGAGGATTCCGACGCAAACCTGTTCCGGGTCCGCCATGCGCTCCTTCCGAAGGAAGTGGAGCGGCTGCACCGCATTTTCGTCGGTGCCAAGCTCGACGTCCGGTTCCGTCCCGAGCACCGCTACCTCGTGGCGATCAACGAGCGCGAGCAGATCATCGGCGGGATCTTTTACGAGGTGATCGAGGACGGCGAGACGGGTCATCTCGAGAAGATCGTGGTGACCGACCGCTACCGCCGAAAGGGTGTGGCGGACGGGTTGATGCGGGAGTTCTTCAACCGGCTGCGTGCGGCCGGTGCCAAGCGGGTGACCACCGGGTTCTTTCGGCCGGAGTATTTCTACTCCTACGGTTTCACCATCGAGCGGCGCTACGCCGGGCTGGTGAAGTCGCTCGAGGAGGAGAAGAAGTAGGGCATTCCCGGGTACCGGTCCCGTACGACAAAGGGGGATCCATTCGGATCCCCCTTGTCAGGTGCGACGCGTCGGTCGGCGCTTACTTGGCGGCGCCGGCCAGCTCTGCAGTCGTGACGCCCGCAGCTTCCTCGAGCATCGTGGTCGTCAGCGACTTCGGACGCTCGATCGGATACCCCAGCGCCCGGTCCCACGTGATGTTGGCCAGCACCCCGATGGCGCGGCCAATGCCGAACAGCACGGTGTAGAAATCCCATGCCGTGATGCCGTAATACCACTGGATCACGCCGGATTGCGCGTCCACGTTGGGCCACGGGTTCTTCGCTTTGCCGTGCTCCTGCAGCACGCCCGGGGCCACCTTGTAGATGGTGGATATCAGCTTGAACAGCGGGAACTCGGGCAGGTGCTTGAGGCAGAACTCCCGCTGGGCCATATAGCGCGGGTCGGTCTTGCGCAGCACGGCATGCCCGTAGCCGGGGACCACCTGGCCGGCATTGAGCGTGTCCCACAGCGCCTGCTCCACGTCCTTCTCGGTGTAATCGTCCTTCCCCAGCTGGGTGAGGAAGTTCATCGTCCACCGCAGCACTTCCTGGTTGGCCAGGCCATGCAGCGGACCGGCGAGCCCGTTGATTCCGGCCGAGAGCGAGTAGTAAGGATCCGAAAGTGCGGACGCCACGAGATGTGTGGTGTGCGCCGACACGTTGCCCGACTCGTGGTCGGAGTGCAGGACGAAATACATCCTGGCCACGTCGTCGTACGGGCTGCCGATGCCCATCTGATGAGCAAAGTTGCCGCCCCAATCGAGATCGGGATTCGGGGCAATGTGCGTGTCGCCCTGGTACTTCATCCGATAGATGTACGCGCCGATGGACGGGAGCTTGGCGAGGAGGTTGGTGCAGTCCTCGAACATGGGATCCCAGTAGTCCATCTTGTTCATCCCCTCGTTGTACCGGTGCACGAACACGGATTCCCGCTGCATCGAGAGGATCGCGGCCGAGAACAACGTCATGGGGTGCGTGTCACGGGGCATCGCCCGCAGCATGTCCATGACGTAATGGGGGACCTGCCGCCTGGTCTTCCAGTCTGCCACCACCTCGAGCGTTTGTTTCTCGGTGGGGACGTCACCGGTGAGCAGGTAGTACCAGAACCCTTCGACGTACGGATAGTCCGAGCCCTTGGGTCTGGGCAAGGCGGCAAAGGTCTCCGGAATCGTCTTGCCGCGGAACCGGATTCCCTCCATCGGATCGAGGTACGAGATGTCCGTAACGAGGCATCGGATGCCGCGGGCGCCGCCAATGGCCTGCCCGATCGTCACCTCGCCGAGCTTGACGTCCGAATAGTCCTTGAGCAGCCGCGTCGTGCGGGGCCGGTGCTCCTCGATCTTCTTGTAGAGCGTCTTCTTGAGCGTTGACATGCGGTCCTCCTCCTTGAGCCCCCTCCACCCGTGGGAAGATTGCCGATCGGGTTTGACAGTTAACCGGGTTAAAGATACAACATTGAGACCCCAAAGGTTAGCCAGGAGTTCCGCTCATGCGCCCTGCCACACCCTATGCGACGCCGTGATTTTCTGAGATCCCTAACCGCCCAACCGCCTAACCGCCTATCCACCTACCCCTTCGCGAATTTCGTGTGCAACGCCACCGGTCTTCCCTGTTTCTTGCGCATGCGCAGGTTCAGCATCTCCACCATCACCGAGAAGCTCATCGCGAAGTAGAGGTAGCCCTTCGGGATCTCCTGGTGCAGGCTTTCGGCCACCAATGAGAACCCGATCAGCAACAGGAAGCTGAGCGCCAGCATCTTGATCGTGGGGTGCCGCTCCACGAACGCCGAGATGGCCTCTACCGAGATCAGCATCACGATCACGGCAATGATGATCGCCGCCGCCATGACCCACAGTATCCGGACCATCCCCACGGCAGTGATCACGGAGTCCAGCGAGAAGACGATGTCGAGCAGCATGATCTGCACGATCACGCCGCCGAACGACGCGGCGGCTTTCGTGCTACGGCCTTCGGTCTCACCCTCGAGCTTGTCGTGGATCTCGTGCGTCGCCTTGGCGATGAGGAAGAGGCCACCGATCAGAAGGATGAGGTCGCGTCCCGAGATCGCACGCCCGAAGACGCTGAAGAACGGCGCGGTGAGCCCGATCAGCCAGCTGAGGGAGAACAGGAGCCCCAAGCGCGTGATCATGGCGAGGGACAGACCGATGCGACGGGCGCGCTTCTGTTGGCCCGCGGGTAGCTTGCCCGCCAGTATCGAGATGAAGATGACGTTGTCGATCCCCAGCACGATCTCCAGGACCGTGAGGGTGACCAGCGCGATCCAGATCTCGGGATTGGTGAGCCATTCCATGAGAGGCCTCGTCCGTCAGTCGTTTTGGTGGGCGGGAAAGATATGCGTCTGGCCGGACATGTGGATATGGTTCGGCGGTGGGCCAACCTCGGCCCAGTCATAGCCCTCGACGGAGAAGCGATGGTGCTCGACCTACCCCGCAGCGCGATGGTGGTGATCCTGGCGTGCGCGCTCCCCGCCGCGGCGTGGCCGCAGCAACCGTCGCCGGCCGTATCGGCGTGCGACCGGCCCGAGTCTCGGGAGTTCGACTTCTGGATCGGCGAGTGGGACGTGGTCAATCGCCATCGGGCTCAGGCGCAGGACGACCCGACGTGGTACCAAACGGGCGTGGCCACCGACCGGGTGTTCGCGGCCGTCGGCGGCTGCGCCATCGTGGAGCGGTGGTACGGCAAGCTCAGCTTCGACGAGATCGTCGGATTCAGCGTGCGGGCGTTCGATCCCGCCACCGCGCAGTGGAACCTGGTGCTGCTCTGGCCGGGCCGGAACCGGCCGGTGTTCGGCGCGCTCGAAGGTGGTTTTCGACACCACCGCGGTGAGTTCTTCACCGAAGCGGCCGACGCACAGGGCCGAGCGGTGCTGAGCCGGTTCACCTTCTCCGACATTCGCCCCGACGCGCTCCGGTGGGACGCCGCCGTGTCCCCCGACTCCGGCCTCACGTGGCGCAGCAACTGGATCATGGAGTTCACCCGGCGCGACCCGGAGGCGGGCCCCCTGCCAGACCCGATGGCCGATGGCGTGCGCCGGTGCGACACGCCCGAGGTGTACGAGTTCGACTTCGCGCTGGGTGACTGGCAGGGGACCGCCACGCTCCAGGATGGGAGCAGCGCTCCGATCACGCTGCGATCCGAATCGATCCTCAAGGGGTGCGGCGTGCTGGACCTGATCGCCGTCGGCGACCGGTGGGAAGGCCTCGAGGTGCGAACCTTCGATCCGACCGTCGACGCCTGGGTCGCGTATCGGCTCGACACGGACCACCCCGTGCTCCACCGGCTCGAAGGACGGGTCAGGGGTCGAGAGGCGGAACTGCTCGGCACCCGCGGTGCAGCCGATGCGCCGACGATGGTGAGGAGCCGCTGGGAGTGGCTCGGCGCGTCCCGAATGCGGTTGGCCCTCAGCGAGTCGGCCGACGGCGGCGTGACCTGGCGTGTGACATTCCAGGCCGAGCTCGAGCCCGTCCCGTCCTCATCGCAGCCGTAGCGTCGACGGGCATCGAGACCGTCGGCGTTGCGGTTCCGCGCGCCGCTCGTACACTTCGGTGTCCCACCAGCAACGCGGAGTAGCCATGTCCCGAGTCGACCTCGTCCTCCTGTGCCTCGCCGCCACCGCCTGCTCCAACGGGTGGCGTTTCGAGACCGGCGCCATCGAGCTGACGCTTCCGCCAGGCTCGGGTGAGCCCAGTCTCTATGCCACGAGCGCCGGAGACGCCGTCCTTACGTGGCACGAGCCCATGGATGACGGCCGGTCGGCGCTCCGGCTTGCCGTGCGGGCGGGCGGAACATGGACCACGCCGGTCACCGTCATCGAGCGCGACAACTTCTTCGTCAATTGGGCGGACTTCCCCTCGTTCGTCGAGCTGGAAGACGGGACGTGGGTAGTACATTGGCTGGAGACGGTGGCATCCACCAGCTACGCGTATCACGTGAAGCTCGCGATGTCGCGCGATCGCGGGGCATCATGGAGTGCGCCGATCGTGCCGCACCGTGACGACTCACCCCAGGAGCACGGTTTCGTCTCGATGGTCGCCCTCCCGGGCGGTGGCATGGCCCTGGTCTGGCTCGATGGGAGGAACATGGCCGCCGCACACGGCGAGCACGGCGGCGACATGAGCATCCGCACGACCACTGTTGGTGCAGACGGATCGCTCGGTGAAGAGGTGCTGCTCGACGACCGCACGTGCGAGTGCTGCCAAACGGCGCTGGTCCAAACGCCAAGCGGTCTCGTGGCCGCCTATCGCGACCGGTCCCCCGAAGAAGTCCGCGATATCGCGATCGTGCGTCAGGTGAACGGCGTCTGGACCGAACCTACGCACGTGGCCGACGACCACTTCGTGTATCCGGGCTGTCCGGTGAACGGTCCACAGCTCGCCGCCACGGGAGATACGGTGTCCATCGCGTGGTACGCGGCGCCGGAAGGTGCCACCCGGGTGCAGGTGGCGTTCTCGCTGGATGGTGGAGAAACGTTCGGCGCGCCGGTCCGCGTGGACCTCGGCGACCCGCTCGGCCGGGTGGACATCGAGACGCTGCCCGACGGCTCCGCGCTCGCGGTGTGGGTCGAGCGCACCGAGGCCGCTGCCGCGATCCTGGCGCGGCGCGTCCGTCCCGACGGCCGCATGGACGCGGAGTGGCAGGTATCGCCCACGGCGGAAGCGCGCGCGAGCGGATTCCCCCGCATGGTGCGGCTCGGTGACGAGATCGTGATTGCGTATCGACTCGTGGGCGAGGATGGCGGTGTGCGCGTCCGTACGGTACGGCGTGCTGGCTGAGCCGATGGATCAGGAGTCGGTGTTGGATTCCGTGGGCTTTGACCTCGGACGGACAAAGCGCAGCAGGAACGCGATGCCGAGCACTACAATGCCGCCGTTCAAGAGCCGCCGGTCGTCGAATCGGATCCCGGCGAGTACCAGCGCAGAGCCCACGATGAACGCGATGACCTTGAATCGAAAGAAGCGACCCCGCCGTCCGTCGGTTCGGCTCGGGAAGAACATGCCGACTCCACTCTCCTGGCTGATGGTGTCATGAGGAATCTGGGTCGCGTGGCGCGGCTTGCGCCACCCGTCGCGGTGCTCGGGACGGTGCTATACATCGGCGCGTGCCCGGTGGGCCCGCTCCCACCGCTCGGGCCGTTCCTCGATCCCGTCGCCGGCATCTGGTCCACGGCAACGACGGCCACGCTTCCGGTTCGCGCCGACGCGACGATCGCCGGACTCACCGACAGCGTGGTGATCCGATACGACGACCGGCACGTGCCCCATGTCTTCGCCACGCGGGAAGACGACGCGGTTCGCGCACTCGGCTATGTGGTGGCCCGCGACCGGCTGTTCCAAATGGAGCTGCAGACCCGCGCAACCGATGGCACGCTCACCGAGCTGGTGGGTGCTGCCGCACTCGAGCTGGATCAGCAGATGCGTCGGCTTGGCCTTGCCCGGAGTGCGGAACGAGAGCTGGCCGGCCTCGCAGCCGACGGCCTCGACCGCCGATTGATCGATGCGTTTGCCGCGGGAGTGAACGCGTGGATCGACCAACTTGGGCGCGGCCAGCTGCCGTTCGAGTACCACCTGCTGGGCCGACGTCCCGCGCGGTGGCAGCCGGTGCACAGCCTGTACCTCATCCGGCGCATGGGCTACACGCTCACCTACTTCGGTCCCGAGTTCGAGCGCCTCCGAGCGGCCAAGGTGGTCGGTGTGCAGGCGGCGGACGCGTTGCTGCCCGTTCGGGCCCCGATACAGGAACCGATCGCGCCGTCCGGCGAGTCGTTCCCCACGTTCGACCGGACTCCACTGCCGCCGCCGGCTCCCCAAGCGCGGTCGACCACCGCGAACGATCGCACGCTGGGCCCGACCTTCGATCCCCGGCGCCGGGGGGCGAGCAACAACTGGGCGGTCGCGCCGTCGCGTTCGGCATCCGGCCACGCGCTGCTCGCGGGCGATCCCCACCTCGAGCTCACGCTCCCGTCGGTGTGGTACGAGGTGCACGTCAACGTCGCGGACATGCTCGACGTGTACGGCGTCACGCTGCCAGGCAGCCCGGCCGTGATCATCGGGTTCAACCGCGACGTCGCATGGAGTTTCACCAACTCGCAGGCCGACGTGCTCGACTTCTACGCCGAGGAGCTGGACGATCCCGACGACCCCACGCAGTACCGGTTGGACGGCGCGTGGCAACCGCTGGAGCGCCGTATCGAGGAATACCGCGCCGCCAACGGCGCACTGCTCGCAATCGACACCGTGCACGCCACGCACCGCGGTCCCGTCGTGTGGCGTGACGGGCGTCCGTATTCGATCCGCTGGACCGTGCTCGAAGCGAGCGGGGCCGGTGGCGCCGTGTATCGCGCCAACAAGGCGCGTTCGGTTGGCGACTGGCTCGACGCCATGGAAACCTACGAGGCGCCGATCCAGAACGGCCTCGTGGCGGATCGCGCGGGCACGATCGCCGTGCGCGCGGGCGGCTGGTATCCCGTGCGACCCGGTGGGCGCGGTGACACGATCTTCGACGGCACGCGCAGCGCGAGCGACTGGACCGGCCGTCTGGGGCTCGATCGCCAGCCGTTCGCCGTCGATCCCGCCCAGGGATTCCTCGCGTCGGCCAACCAGCAGCCGCTCGTGGGTCCGGACTACCTGGGCGGCGACCCGGTGTCGCCGTGGCGGGCGCTGCGGATCAACCAGCTGCTGCGGTCGGATTCAACTGTGACACCTGCGGCCATGCAGCGGTACCAGCTCGACTCGCGCAACGTGCGCGCCAACGTGTTCGTTCCGGCCTTCCTCGAAGCCGTCACGCGCGGTCGCGCGGCAGGCAGCGTTGGGTCGGAGGTCGACGACGCTGCACGGATCCTCGATGAATGGGATCGCCGCTACACGAAAGACAACTCGGCAGCGGTCCTGTTCGAGCTCGCGATGCGCGAGCTCGCGCGCCTCACGTGGGACGAGCTGGCGGTGAATGGCACCGCGCAGGTGCGCCCGAGCGACATGACGCTGTGGCGATTGCTGCAGGATCCCGCGAGCCTGTGGTGGGATCGGCACGAGACGGCGGACGTGGTGGAGCAACGCGACGCGATTCTGCTGGCGAGCCTCGCCGCCGCGCGGGATACTGCACGGGCCCGGTACGGTGAGCCGAGCGACGACGGGTGGCGCTGGGACCACGCGTGGTCGATGAACATCTATCACGCGCTCCGGCTTCCGGCACTCTCGGCACTTGGCATCCCGCACGCCGGCGGACCGGGGACGCTCAATCCCCTGTACGCACCGCGCGGGGCCGAAGGCGCGAGCTGGCGCATGGTGGTGGAGCTGGGCCCCGAGGTTGCGGCGCGCGGCATCTATCCGGGAGGCCAGTCCGGCAATCCGGTGAGCTGGCGCTACGACGATCGGCTGCCAGGCTGGAAGAACGGTGAGCTCCACGAGCTGCTGTTTCCGAAGCAGTCCGCCGACCTGCCCGCCGATCGCACGTCGGCGGTGCTTGTCCTTCGTCCGGAGGGAGGGTAAGGCGCATGCGCACCATAGCCCGTATCGCGCTGCTCGCCGTCGCGTTCGCCACGGCCACGCTGGCCTTTGGATGGTGGAGCGTCGCAGGGGTGGGCATCTTCTGGGGCCTGGTGGCGGGACCCGGGCGTCACGCGGGGCGCACGGCAGCACTGGCCGCCTCGCTCGGCTGGCTAGTGCTCCTGGTGGTCACGGCGCTACAAGGACCGGTGCTCCGAGTGGCCGACCGGGTGGGTGGCGTGCTCGGCGTGCCGTGGCCGGTGGTGGTGGGGATCACGCTGCTCTTCCCGGCGGTTCTTGGAGGAGTGGGGGCGGTGGTGGGGAGGGTGATACGAGAGGGTAAAGGGAAAAGGGAAAGGGGAAAAGGGTAGCGGGAAGGGTGCAGCGTACAGCGCACAGAACATGGAGGGTGAGTGATGGCGGCAGGTGTATCGTATCTCGACGAAACGCTCGGTGCTTGGCGGGATGTGCGGGAGGGGCTGATCGAGGAAGTGAAGAACATCCCGGCCGGCGACTTCGAGTTCCGGCCCACACCCGAGGTCCGCAGCGTGCGCGAGTTGGTGCAGCACATCCTCGAGGTGGCCATGATGATGACCGGCGAGCTGAGCCGAGTGGATACGGATCTCAAGCGCGCCCCGTGGCCGGATCTGCTCGCGATGTACGCGTCCGCGGCGTATGACGCGACCACCAAGACCGATCTGGTGCGCCTGCTCGAGACGCAGATGGATCAAGCGGAGCGGCAATTCCGGAAGTCCGGTGAGCGGGCGCTGTTCCAACAGATGGAGAACTTCGACGGATCAATGTGGACCAAGTTCCAGTGGCTGCACCACGGCATCGCCCAGGAGATGTACCACCGCGGACAGCTCACGCTCTACGCCAGGTTGCTCGGCCGGGAACCGGCGCTGACGCGGAGGATTAGGGGAGAGTGAAGAGACAACGGGAAAGGGGGAAATGGGAAAAGGGAACGTGCCCTGGGGTGCACTCCCTTCCGTCTCACTTCGCCCTTTTCCGTGTCTTCTCTTTTCGCTCTTTCCGTTTCACCTCTTTTCCCGTTTCCCTTTTCCCTTTTCCCTTTTGAACCCATGCGCCTTCTCTTCGTAGCGACGCTCCTCATCGCCCTCGCGTCCTCTCTCCACGCTCAAACCGTTCCCCCTCCGATCGTCGTGCAGGCAGGGCCGCCGCACGCGGTCGAGACCGGCATCGCCATCGATCCGACCAACATCGATCACATCGTGGGGTCGGCAGTCAACACGTTCGGTGATCCGCGCGTGCGCAAGATCTCGAACCTCACGTACATCACGTGGGATGGCGGGAAATCGTGGACCACTGTCGCGATGCCGAATCCGCATCAGAAGGTGCAGGGAGACGACGCGGTGGTGATCGACCACGACGGTCGCGTGTACCGCACGTACCTCGGATTCCGCCACTTGAGAAATCCCAACGGCGTGTACCCGCGAAACGGCCTGTTCCTGTCCGGGTCGGAAGACGGCGGGCTCACCTACGAGCCCGAGGTGATCCTCATCGAGCACTTGAACAGCATCGTGCCGTTCGAGGACAAGCCCTATCCGGGCGTGGATCTGTCCGCCGACAGCCCCTATCGTGGCAGCGTCTACGTGACGTGGACGCGGTTCACCGAGTACGGGAGCAGCGCGCCCGAAGACTCGTCGTACATCTTCATCGTCGCGTCGCACGATGGTGGCCGCACCTTCTCACGCCCCGCCCGGATTCCGGCCGGCGGCGGCGACGCGCTCGACGGTGACGGGACGGTCGAGGGCGCGGTGCCCGGCACCGGGCCGAACGGGGAGGTGTACCTCGCCTGGTCGGGTCCGCGCGACATCGAGTTCACACGGTCGCTGGACGGTGGGGCCACCTGGGAACCCGCACGGACCATCCTCACCCAGCCCGGAGGCTGGGCCATCGATATCGCCGGGCTCGGGCGCGCCAACGGAATGCCCGTCACGGCCGCCGACATCTCGTCGGGTCCGTACCGCGGCACGGTGTACGTGAATTGGGCCGACCTCCGCAACAACGGCGGCCGGGACGGCGACGCCGACATCTTCCTGTCACGCTCCACCGATGGCGGGATCACCTGGAGCGAGCCGCTCCGGGTGAATCAGGACCCGGCGGGGAACGGCCGCGACCAGTTCTTCACCTGGATGAGCGTCGACCCGACCGACGGGTCGGTCAACATCGTCTACTACGACCGGCGCGAGGGTGACGGGAATGGCGTGCACGTGTACCTTGCGCGGTCGGTCGACGGCGGCCGCACTTTCCGGGAGTACCGGTTGAGCGATCGGGCCTTCGTTCCCCGACCGGACAGGTTTTTCGGGGACTATAATGGCGTCAGCGCGTATGGCGGCCGGGTGGCGGCCCTGTGGACCCACTACGGATTGACCGCCATGGAGCTCCGGGCCAGCGTGATCGATTTCGACGGGCTGGTGCCACGGCCCCCGTCACCCAGGACCCTGCGAGAACGTTGAGCGAGGAGTATGCGATGCTGAAGGCGAGCCGTGCGCTGCCCGTTGCGGTGTTGTTGCTGATCCTGCCGGGTATGGCGGCGGCACAATCCGTCTCCGTCGGTGTGCTGGGGGGATTCAATCTCGTCAGCTACACGGGCTCGTCGGTCGAGAGCGGCTGGCGGCCGGCGCTCCGAGCGGGCGGGACCGTGATGGTCGCCCTCGGGCCCAAGCTCGAGCTGGCCGGAGAGGTGACGTTTTCGGATCTGGGCACCAACGCGCTCAGCCTGGAGCGGGCCCCTAGCGCGCCCGGGATCGTCGAGACCCGAAACTCCGTGAGCCTGAGCCACATCGTGGTGCCGATTCTCGTGAGCGCCGTTCTTCCGGTGAGTCCGGACGGCCGGATTGCCGTACGGCTGGGCGGCGGCCCGTCGGTCGGGTATCGGGCTCGGTGCAGTGCCGTGACACGCGTCCGAACACTCGATGAGACCGGCGCCATCCTGTCGAGCAGCACGACCGAGGACACCTGCGGTGGCACGGCCAGAACGATCGATGTCGGCCTCGCCGCCAATGCGGGCGTGCGGTTTCGCCAGCCGTGGGGTGACCTCTTTACCGACGCGCGCTACCGGATCGGGCTCGCGTCGCCGGTCGCCGGGTCCGGCGGCCGGTTCCAGCAGATGAGCGTGTCCGTCGGTGTCGCGTTCGGTCTCTGATCCCCTCGCACGTGAATCCCGCAAGGCCCCTGGCTCGTAGGGTCCATCGGGCTCGAAAGGAATCGCGCTGAATGAAATTCCTGCTGAAGACCGTGCTGCTCGTCGTCGTGATCCTGATCGCCGTGCCGATCGTCGCCTATCGTTCGGTCAAGCCGTGCACCATGCTCAAGAAGGAATTGGTGGAGCGGGTGGAGCGCCGGACCAAGGAGGCGCGGGCCGAAGTACGCGAGGCGGTCGGCGACCTCGGTGAGAACGCGGGCCGCGTGGCGGACGACATTGCCGAGACCGTCGAGGGCATGGCGGTCGGTTTCGCCACCGGTCTCGCCGAGGCGAAGGTGGAGCGCATGTCCGCCCGCGAGTGTGTGAGCGAGTTGATCGATCTCAAGCTGGGCGGCGATCCCGACTCGCTGTAGCCCACACCCCAAGAAAGACAAAGGGGAGGGTGAGCCACCCTCCCCTTCCTCTCTTCTACCGAACGGCCTGCTTACGACTTCCCCATGCCGAGGGCGGTCATCATCTCTCTCGTCTTGGTGCGGCAGGTGGTGCCCTTCTTCACGGCGTCCATCAAGTTGCCGGCCTCGGCCGACTTCGTCGCCTCGCCCCACATGGTCTTCACTTCGGCGAGCGTGGTCTTGGCGCCGTCCACGCTGGCGCGCGTGACACCGGTCGGCAGGCGGCTCATGCGCGACAGCTCGTTCACCCGCTTCTCGACGGTTCCCACCATGCCCGGCAGGCTGTCGGTCATCATCGTCCAGTTCGCCGTCACTTCTTTCTTCGTCGTCTCGATCGCGCCGGCGAATGCGCCGATCGTGGTCGACGCTTCCTTTGCGCTGGCCAGAGCGGTCGTATAGTCCTTCTGCTCCAACGCCGCCTTGGCCGCTGTGATCTGGTCGCTCGCCTTCTGATACTCCGCGGCGACGTACATCTTCGCGTCGGCAGGAGCCGCGGCGAGCGCCTCCTCGGCGGCGGTGATGGCGGTCTGTGCCGGCTTGCCCGGCGAGCAGGCCACTGCAGCGACCGCGACGAGTCCGAGCGCGGCGCGTTTCCATGAAGCGTTCAGCATGCTGGTTCCTCCAAAGAGTTCGTGGGGAGTGTCTCTATGTCGAAACGGCCCCGCTCCCCCGGGGCCGAAGTCTGCGAATGATGCCGCAATCATAACGAGCGCAGTGCGAAACGGTAGGCCCGATCGACGCCGTCGCAGAAGGGGCGCCCGTCGGCCACAGGCAACCATGGTCGGCGGACGCCCACAGGCCTGCTGCCCTACTTCTTCTGTCCGGGTTTCGGCATCGGCTTGTCGGCCGGCTTCTGCCCCGGCTGCCACGCGGGGGGCTTGCTCTGTTGCGGCTGCGTGGGCTTCTGCCCCGGCTTGGCCTGCTTGGGATCGGGGGGTTTCGGGCTGGTCATCGGATGACCTCCTGATGAAGAGGGTTGACCTACGGCACCAAAAAAGGCCGCCCCCCAGGCCCAGCCCGGAAGGCGACCCATCTCAGCTGCGCACGCAGGGTGCAGGTCCCGCGCGGCGTATGGCACGTCATTTCTTTGGCGAGCGGTATCGTGACCGCTCTTGGCACCGCGTACGCACACCCTCGCGGCGCCCTCACAGTGACCCGCTCCGGAGTCCGGTGCGGGTGTGCAGTCGGCAATCTATAGTGGCCGGTGTGGCGGGCAAGGGGGGTGGTTAGGCGGTTACGGTTAGGCGGTTGAGCGGTTAGGCGGTTCTACGGTGAGCGGTTAGGCGGTTAGGGCGATAGGTTGGGGGCGGGTGTCCGCCGTCAGTTCGGTGATGACGCCAATTGCTAAATAGGAGATGGATATGCGCTTAGGGGTTCTTGCTCTGTGTGCGCTGTTCGCCTGGTCCGGTGCGGCTGCTCAGGAGCCCGCGTCGTGGGGTGACAATCTTGAATTCGCCACGTTCTCGATCGCGGCCGTGGATCCGGAAACGGGGGAGACCGGCGTTGCCGTCACCACGCGGGTGGCATACGGTACCGAGTTGTTGGCCCTCATGGCGGGCGGAATGACGGCCCAGGCTGCCCTCGCGCAGGAAGTGGCCGCGGATTCTGGTGCCAGGCGGCGGCAGGTGGGTGTGATCGGGCTCGACGGGCGCGGGGCGCAGCACACCGGCGACCGCACCAACCCGTGGGCCGGTCACCGGGCGGGGATGAACTACGTCACGCAGGGGAACCTGCTCGAGGGTCCGCAGGTCCTGGATGCGGTGGCGCGGAGCTTCGAGGAGAGCGCGGGGCAGGGGCGCCATCTCGCCGACCGGCTGATCGCGGCGCTATCGGCGGGGCAGGCGGCGGGCGGTGACGCGCGCAAGGGGCGCGCGCAGTCGGCGGCGGTGGTGGTTGCCGATCCGCGGCCCGACGTGTCCCGCCGTCCCGACCGGATCACCGCCAACATCAATGTGTGCGAGCACCCGGAGCCGGTGGCCGAGGTGCGGCGCATCTACGACGCGGTAAGTCAGACACTCGGCTACCGCGACCTGCAGCAGTTCACGGGCAACGATGTCTGGCAGCTGCGCGTGATCCTCCACGCGCTCGGCGTCTATCGGCCGGACGCCGACAGCCTCGTGCCGAACCGTGAGGCGTTTCTCCTCTCGCCGGATCTCGTGCAGGCGATCGACGCGTGGCGCGCCGCGCAGGGCCTCTCCACACCGGCCAACGGCTCGCCCCCCGGCCTGGTGGACCGCGAAACCGTTGCCCGCCTGTGGGCGGCGCTGGCCGAACAGGGGAAAGAGATCGAGGTGCGGGAACGGCTGAAGCGGTGGACGGCGGTAAGGAGATAGGCGGTTAGGCGGTTGAGCGGTTAGGCGGTTGGGATCTTCCGTCCTACGTCTTACTGCCTAAGAGCAGAGAGCCGGAAGTCTGTCGCCCCCGGCTCTCTGGGCGTAGCGAAAACGCTACTGAGATCCGACAAGTATCATCAATCTACGCGTTCCCATACCCGGAGGCAATGCTGGAATGGTGCGGCGGGTGCCGGCGCTGGGACTCGAACCCAGAAGGACTTGCGTCCAGAGACTTGTCGGATCTCCGCGTTTACCGATTTCGCCACGCCGGCACCACTTCTCGGTTGGCAAACTTCGGCACGCAAAAGCGCCTGTGACACGGATGACCCGGACGCCCCACCGAGCCGCAGGAAGAGCATTGGACGGGGCGGGCTTGAGGGAGTACTCCGCGTATTGCGCTGCGGATCAGAAGAGTGCCGATCCAACGATTCCAACCGCCTAACCGCCTAACCGCCTAACCGTGAAACCGCCTAACCGCCTCTTTCATCCGCACTCGGCCCGTAGGTCGCCGGGACCGGCACGTCCAGCAGTCGCAGGAACACCGACAGTTGGCCGCGGTGATGGATCATGTGGTTCATCACCATGCTGCGGACCACGGTGATCTTGGGCAGCGTGAAGACCGCCTTGCCACTCACCTTGAGCGTCCATGGCTTCATGAAGTCCGGGTCCGACGTGGCGGCTAGTGCCTTCCGCGCGTCGGCGGCGTTCTTGTCCAACTGCGCGACGATCGCCATGGTCGCGTCGAGGATTTGCGGCTTGTACGGCTTCTTTCCCGGCGGTGCAATATCCAGCTCATCTTGGGTGCAGGCGTTCACGGCCCACACCGGCAACTCGGACAGGTGCGTGGCCAGCCGGCCAAGCGGCATCGATTTCGGGTGCGGCCGCCAGTCGGCTTTGCCGTCCGGCACGCGCTCCACCATGCGCCGCGTGTTGGCAATCTCGGTGTCGAATTCGGGGAGCAGGGAACTGGCGATTGACATGGGGGCGGGGCTCCTCGGATGAGGGTAGGCTCGTAGGACGGTAGGCTCGTAAGACAGTAGAATAGTATGGCGGTAGGACGGCAGGACGGTAGGCTCCAACCGCCTAACCGCTCAACCGCCCAACCGCCTATCCTGGCCTTCCCCTGCCACCGCCCCTATGTTCTTCGCCATTCACCCCGCAGGAGGTTTCGATGCGTCGCATCGTATTCGCCGCGTTCGCCCTCACCGTGGCGGCTGCCTGTCAGCCCGCGACGACCGATTTGACCGAGGCGCAGCGCGCGGAGATTGTGGCGGCCGTGAGCCAGGTCGCCACGGACAACTGGCGTGCGTGGCTGGCCCAAGAGGACGTCGACGAGGTCTTGAGCGTGAGTTCCGACTGGGCCGGAACGCCGTGGAGCGGCACGAGTTCGCTCGACCAAATGCGCAGCGACATGGGGTTGCACTGGGACCGCTGGGACTATGACCAGGACGTCGAGTACGACTGGGACGTGTGGGTCTTGGCACCGAACGTCGCGGCGGCCAAGATGACCACCGACTACGTGCGCACCGATGTCTCTGGCACCGTGCAAGAATGGACGGTGAACTGGGCAACGGTGTGGGTGCTCGAAGACGGTGCGTGGAAGATGCTCCTGGCGAAGAACGACTGGATCGAGAAGGAGCCCGCTGGCGGATAGCCGGCGGGTGACCGCGGCAGGGCGGCACCGCGGCTGAAACCGGGCCCGGGCACTCTCGTTAAGGCACCAACCCCAAGGTCTACCCGTGCTCGCACTGACCGTCACTCGACGCATCCTCACGGAGCTCTGGCATACGCGCCGGAGTCTGATCTTCTGGGCGCTGTTCCCGGCCTTGATGTTGCTCCTCTTCGGCTTGATCTACGCCGGCGACAGCTCTCCGGCCGACTCGTTCAACTACACGGCTCCGGGCATCCTCATCGGGGCGGCCTTCTTTTTCAGTTGCCTGGGCGGTCCCATCGCCGCGATCGTCGCGGAGCGGGAGCGCAACACCCTGAAGCGCCTGCTGCTCTCCCCGCTGTCGGGCACCGCCTACTTCCTGGGGCTGCTGCTCGCGTTTCTCGTGGTCGCCGCCGGACAGACCGTCGTCGTCTACGCCATCGCGTTTGCCTTCGGCGGCTCGTTTCGCGGGTCGCTGGTATTGGGGACGCTCGTGGTGGTCCTGAGCGTGGCATCGTACGTCGGGTTGGGATTCGTATTCGGCTCGCACTTCACCAAGCGTACGGAAGAAGTGAACGGCCCCGTGGCGGCGATCGGGGTGCCGCTCCTCGTCTTGGGCGGCACGTTCTTTCCGTCATCGGTGCTGCCCGACTACTTGTATCGGATCGCGCACCTCAATCCGATCTTCCACATGAACGAGGCCATGGATGCCGTCTCCGCGGAGGAACTCGGCGCCGGCGCGATCGTCGATCATCTGGTATTCCTGGTGCTCTTTGCCGGCGCGACGCTCGCGTTCGGCGTCCAGTCCTACCGCGCGATGCTGCAACGCGAGCGGGTGCTGTGATGCCGACGGTGCTCGGGGTGGACCGCGTCAGCAAGGCCTTCGGTGAGCGACAGGTGCTGTCGGCGCTGAGCTTCGCGATCGAGCGCGGCGAGGTCTACGGGCTCGTTGGGCCAAACGGTGCGGGCAAGACCACCCTGATCAACATCGCGTGTTTGGTCGTCCCGCCAGATGCGGGGGCGGTGACGCTGAACGGTCGTCCCGTCACTGCAAACGCGCACGCCCGTGTGGGCGTGGCCAGCCAGGACGTGGCGCTGTATCGCGATCTCACGAGCGAGCAGAATCTCGAGTTCTTCGCGGCCCTGTATGGGTTGACCGGTGCGCGGCGCTCGCGGCGCGTGGCCGTGTGTTTGAGCGACGTCGGGCTCGAGGATCGGGCGGACACGATCATCTCGCTCTTGAGTGGCGGCATGCGACGCCGCCTCCACATTGCGGTGGCGATGCTGCACCAGCCCGACCTCCTGATCCTCGATGAGCCGACGGTCGGTCTCGACCTCGAGTCGCGTCACCGGATCTGGAACGTGGTCCGGACCGTGGCCGACGATGGCGGCACCGTGCTGGTCACGACACACCAGCTCGAGGAGGCCGAGGCGCTGTGCCATCGCATCGGCATTCTCCACTACGGCCGGCTGGTGGCCGAAGGCCCGATGGCGGAGTTACGGCGGCACGTTGCCGCGGCCGAGCTGGCGATCATCGACGCGGAGGACCTCGGTGCCGTGCGCCGCCGTGCCGACGAGCTGGGACTGACGCACCGACCGGCGCTCGCAGCGGTTGCCGTGTGGCTCCCGGAGCGGCAGTCGCTGGACCGTGTGGCTGCCCTCTTCAGTGGGATCGAGCTTCGGTCCGTCACGCTCAAGCCCGTGGGGCTCGAGGAAGTGGTGGCGGAAACGACGCAGGCGGCAAGAATTAACCGCCCAACCGCCCAACCGCCTAACCGTGAAACCGCCTAACCGCCTAACTTCCTCCCGCCTTTTGAAACAGCGCCGGCAGGTCCAGTCCCGTCTCCACCCCATCTGCGGGATTCCACGTGAGCGTCACGTCGGCGATCTCCGGTCGGTCGTCGTCCGGGGTCCAACGCTCGACCAGGCGGGCGTCGGGATCCACGATCCAGTACTCCGCGACGGCTGCGCGCTGGTAAATGCGCCGTTTTGCCAGCCGGTCTCTGGCGGCGGTGGCGGGGGAGAGGACCTCCACGGCCAGGGCCAGTGTTCGGACTTCCGACCACTCCTTGACCGGTGAGGCCGGATCTTGGCGGATGACGAATACATCGGGCTGCACCAGCGTTCGGGGGCCGAGCACCACGTCGGCGGGGCTCGTGAACACGCGAAGATCCGCGCGGCCGCGCACGGCCTCCGTCAACGCCAGGTAGATCTCGCCGACGACCGCCTGATGCGCGAGCCGCGGCGCCGGCGTCACGACATGGTCCCCGTCGAGCAGCTCGTGCCGGAGCCCGTCCGTGGGCAAGGCGAGCAACTCATCGATGGTCGATACCGGGTGCGCGGCGGGCATACCCATAATGTGCGACCCCTCGGCTCATGAGTGCAATGCATCCGGGAGAGTGGGGCTGCGGTGATCTCGAGCCGGTACCGGAGTCCTGCCGAGGGTACCCTCCTACCGCCTAACCGCTCAACCGCTTAACCGCCTAACCGTCTCACGCAATCTTCCGCGCACGCTCCGCTCCATTCGTCACGAACCCGACGACGTCGCCGATCACCGACGAATCCATCAGCACGTCTCGATGCCCAAGACCGGTGGTGGTGCGCAGCCTCTCCAGCAGGCCGCGTTCAGCGAAGCGCTCGCCGCGTTCGCGGCACGCTCCAGCACGGCGAGTTCCAAGGGGTGCGGGAACTGTTAGGCGGCAAGGAAACATCGCCCGAGACTCGAATGACCGCTTACGACCGTTGAAGTAGTTGGTACTCTTTTTGCCGCTGGACTAATTTGTAGGCCGCTTGCCCAGTGCGGGCCATCGTACCCGGGTGATTGTCTTGTCCATCAACAGATGAGGAAAGCCCATGCCGATACCCACCGAGCCCATAGGAAGCGTTCCGAGGACCGCGCAATTGCTTGCGGCAATGACGCTACAGACTCAGGGGCGCATCGATTCCGAGGCGTTCCGCACCGTCGCGGAACGGGCCGTCGCCGAAACCATTGCCGCGATGGAGGCGACCGGATCGCCAGTCGTCACTGACGGGGAACAGAGCAAACCGAGTTTCGCCACTTACCCCCTCGCCGGCCTGGATTCCCTGGCGCCGGACGGCGTCGTGATTCCGTTCAGTGATGGTCATACGCGTCAACTGCCGCGCCTAACCAAGGGACCGTTTCGATACGGAACTTATTCCGGAGGTTACGTCGAGGTTGCAAAGCGCTATGCAAAGAAACCGGTGAAGCAGGCCGTGATCTCGCCGTCGGCCCTCAGCCTGCTCTACCCGGCGAACGGAATTGCCGGCTATGCTCGCGATCGCTTTTTGGACGATCTGACGGCGGAGAGCGTAAAGGACATCCGCAGCGCGTTCGACGCAGGAGCAGTGAGCGTGCAGATTGATTTCACCGAAGGTAGACTGTCGGTCAAGCTTGACCCATCGCGGGTGCTATTGCGCGACTTCGTTGGACTCATCAACCGAGTGCTAGCGAATTTCTCGGAGTCCGAACGCAGCAGAATCGGCGTACATACCTGTCCCGGTGGCGATCAGGACTGTACTCACAGCGCCGACGTGGATTACGGCGACCTTTTACCGGATCTCTTCAAGATCAACGTCGGCAGCGTGTTCATGCAGATGGCAAGCGAGCGCGACACGCCACGTATTTACAAGATCGTCAGCGGCCATCGTCGACCGGAGCAACGCGTATTCGTTGGCGTCACTGACCCGATTGATCCGGCAGTGGAGACGCCCGAAATCGTGCGGGACCGAGTGCTTGAGGCGGCATCGTATCTGCCGGTCGAGTATCTGGGTACCACCGACGATTGTGGATTCTCGCCGTTCGGCGACGACGTCTCGACAGCGCGCGAGACCGCCTTTGCGAAGATCAAGGCGAGGATCGACGGCACCCGGATGGCGGAGAAGGTATTGGGAATCTAAGACCGACGATGCACGGAGAAAATTTACCTGACCCCGCTTCGGCGGGGTTCTTGTTTTTGGAATGGAGTGCTACAGGTGCTTTTCGATTGACCGCTTCTGGCCGTACTGAACACCCGCGATCGGCTGAGATCGACCCTGAACCGACATTCGCGTTGCCGGAAAGTTCGGCTAACGCGGCTCAGATCGCGCCGAGCACCTCTCGAAGATCCGTCCCCGCGTTCGCCCCAGCGAGGGCCAGAAGGTCGGTGGCGAAGCCACGCATCTCATCGCGCGCGGTCGCGGCGTGGGCGGCCAGCGCGATGCGCCCGAACTCGCTCTGCAACAGGGCCGCGATCTTACCGGCACCCAGCGCGGCCGGGATCCACCGCATTATGTTCAGGCCTCGGGGCAGGATGGGATAGCCCGCGCGCCGGATCGTGGCGAAGCTCTGGGCGGTGGCCCGCATGGTCTGCGTTAAAAGCGCGCGGTCTGCAACCACCGCCTACCGCCTTACCTTTTTGCCATCCTACCGCCCTTAGCAGGCCCGCATGCCGTCGCTGACGCTCCGGCATCGGATCAGGGGGATCGCGGACCGCGACCCCCTGCGCATTTTGTGGTAGATTAGGGTTCGGTGGTCGGCGGCCAGCAACGGTTCAGGAGAAACGCTTACCCTCCTACCGTCTTACCGTCCGACCGCCCTCCGGGACGTAGCGCAGTCCGGTAGCGCACCTGAATGGGGTTCAGGGGGTCGCGGGTTCAAATCCCGCCGTCCCGACTCTCCAACATCAAGCCTCACAGTGGTTTCCGCTGTGGGGCTTGATCGTTCCCGAACCCCATGTGTTGCGAGTCGTGTTGTGAGTTGTCAGCTCACCGGCTCGCCAACCGCTGCGTGGGGTGCAGCACGATCTGCCGCACCGTCTCCGCATCGGTCTGGAGATAGCTCTTCAGGAGCGTCTCCGTGTCCCTCCAGCCCCCCGCAGCGGCCACGTCCTTCACCGGGTAGCCCTTGCGCTCCGTCGCCCATTTGCGGCGCAGCGTGTGCCACAGGCCGCCCTTCTCCAGCTCGACCTCGGCCAGGGCGGCACCCCGCCGCAGCCAGCTGTCGAGCAGGTGCCGGTCGCACGGCACCGCGGGGTTCTTCGGGGCGGGGAAGACCGGCGCGTTGCCGATCGACTTCTGCGCCCGGCGGGCATCGAGCAGCGCGGCCTTGACCGCGTCACTCATCGGGACGACCTGCTCGTACCCCTTCTTGTCGTGCTCCGCGCGCCACCTGATCGTGCCGGCCGCGAAGTCGACGTCGGCCCACTGCAGGTTGGTCCAGGCGCTGACGCGCCTCCCCGTCCCCTCCGCCACGACGAGCGCCAGCTTGAGCAGCGGGTGCACCCGGTCCGCCACCTCGAGCAGGCGAAGGTACACGTCGTGGGTCATCACCGGCTGCCTGGGGTTCTTCTCCCTCGGCAGCCGGATGCCGTGCAGCGGGTTCTCTCTGAGGAGCCTCCGACCGCTCGGTGTCCGCTCGCGCACCGCCCAGTTCAGGGCCAGCTGCAGGCCGACCAGATCGTACTCGATTGTCCGGTCGCGAACCGGCCGTCCCGGGATGACTGCTGTCAGCTGCGAGTCACCGGCCTTCCGGGCCAGG
Organism: Gemmatimonadota bacterium; assembly: GCA_029863245.1. Classification (GTDB taxonomy): domain Bacteria; phylum Gemmatimonadota; class Gemmatimonadetes; order Gemmatimonadales; family GWC2-71-9; genus JAOTVV01. Next base: position 242 of record JAOTVV010000037.1, on the reverse strand, counting down.
GCGTAGCGTCTGACGTCGGATTCCGAGAGACTCGCGACGGTGCGGTTGGGTCCGATGAATGCCACGACCCGTCGCAGCCGCCGCTGATCGGCCACCTGCGTGCGCGGCTTCTTGCTCTTGTGCGTGGGGCTGTCCAGGTACAGCCGCTCCAGCATGCCGAGCGTCAGCGTCTCGTGCTCGATCGCCATCTCGTTGGCGTGCAGGGACGCGAGCAGCTCGTACGCCTGCCGGAGGGCGAGGTC
>JAOTVV010000027.1 GCA_029863245.1 Gemmatimonadota bacterium | reverse complement strand
CTCATCTACTACGACACGCTCCTCGGCCGCTTCGACGAACACACCCACACCCTCACCGGGGCTCCGTCCCTCAAGAACAAGTGTTAACCATGTCCCCGGACATTCTGTCAGCTATGTCCCCGGCCGTTCATACCATGCTCCATCGTTATTACTACTTTTCCTCTGGCGTGTCCTTCTTCCAGATACCGGATAGCCTCGTGAACCTGACTCACCGAGTAAGTCCGGTCGATGACCGGAACGACTTTCCCGGCTTCAAGGAGCTCTCGCAGGACCATCAAGTCATCTTTGCTCAATTGCGCCCCAAACGGGAGCAGCTTCTGGCTCACGAATGGTGACAAAAGGGCCACTTTCAGCAGACCAGCCAGAGGTCCCAGCCAGCGCCCCTTGTCCGGTCCTCCGACAAACACGAGAGTCCCCTTGGTAGCCATTGCGCGCCTGCAGTCTGACAAGGAACGGTTCCCGACCGTGTCGAACATCAGGTCATACCGGTGCCCACTCTTGGTGAAATCCTCTTGGGTGTAGTCAATGACCCGGTCTGCGCCGATAGATCGAACCATGTCCACATTCCTCGTGCTGCACACGCCGGTCACGTCCGCCCCGAACGACTTGGCAACCTGCACCGCGAACGTCCCCACTCCTCCCGCCGCTCCGTTGATGAGGACCTTCTGTCCGGCCTGGATGTGTCCCTTATCGCGAAGCCCCTGCAGGGCGGTGAGTGCCGCAATAGCCACGGCCGCCGCCTGCTCGAACGTCACGTTGGCCGGCTTCAGTACCAACTTATCCTCAGCAGCACACGCATACTCGGCAAAGGCGCCTTTGCACGCGCCGAACACCTCGTCACCTAACTGGAACTGGGTCACGTTCTTGCCCACCGCCTCAACCTGCCCGGCCACGTCAACTCCGAGACGGGTGACCTTTGGCCTGCGCAAGCCGGTTCCTATGCGCATGAAGTAGGGTATGCCTCTCAAGTAGTGCCAGTCCAGTGGGTTTACGGATGCCGCACGAATTCTTATCAGAATCTCATCATCCTTGGGGACAGGTTTTGCTGCCTCCGTGAACTGAAGAACGTCCGGGGGTCCGTATTCTGTGTATACGATCGCTCTCACAAGTCCTCTTGAAGATTATTTCGATCGGGTCGTTTTTCCGTGCATTTCACGACAACCTGACCCATAAGTTTGTGAAACCTAACGGTCAGCGCTTGAGCGGCGGGCGACATGCCCGCCACGCACAAACATCATTCGTTCCTCCATTCGGCAGCGCTGCATGCCCTTCGCTGGAACCGCACCCCCCGGAGCGCCCGGCGGACTCCTAGCGCTCGTTAGATAGCCGTGGCAACGCCTACTCGCTCCCCGGGCCCCAGATGTCCACCACACAGCGCCACCGACCATCACCGCCCTTTCGCCACACGACCACCCCTTGTCCTCGCAGTGTGTCGAGGGCCTCGGGGGCGCTCATGTTCCAGGCAAACACTCCACGCCGCGTCAGCCGTCCTGCTTGCCTACCGCACCGGCTCCAGATACCGATCCAACCAGTCCAACGTCTCCTTTACCAGCACGGGTCGAGGCACGTAGTGGCTGCCCTCGGCAATCAGATGGCGCTTGTGCGACGGCGGCGTGCCGAGCAGATCGAACATCGGATTCTGTGAGCTTTCCACGGGGAAGTAGTAGTCGTACCGTCCGTTCAGCATCAGCACCGGAATGTGGATCCGCGGAATGAAATACACGGGCTCGGCCTCCGGGAAGGCTTTCTGCGCTCGCAGTCCGGCGACATTGAGGACCGCAACCTTGAGCCGCGGCTCCACCGCGAGCATGATGCCACCCAGTCGCCCGCCCCAGCTGTAACCGAAGTATGCGAGTCTCGTGCTATCGATGTCGCCGCGCGTCTCGAGATAGTCTATCGATCGTCTGAGATCCTTCGCCCATGCGACGACATGCTCGGTGTAGGAGTTAGTCTCCGCCGGCATGGAGTTGAGGAGGCCGTCCCCGCGCTCGTAGGTGCTCTTGTAAACCGGGTACATCAGCGCGCGGCCGCTCTGAATGATGAAGTCCACGACGTACATTCCCAGCAGCTCGCGGCTCGATCGGACGGCGAGGTTGCCGTCACCCGGGAAGAACACGACGGTCTGATAGGGCGGCGTGGCGTTGCGCGGCAGAAACAAGTAGGCGATCACCCGCTCGTGGCCGTACGCCGCATCGAAGGTGACGCGCTGCTTCACCCAGTCCCGCGCCGAGCTGTCGCTCTCCTCCACGACCGCGTTGAGTGGGATCGGGTCGTAGTCGTACAGCCGACGGTAGGCCGCGAACACGGCGTCGGAAATCGGTGGAATGCTCCGGAAATCGCGCTGGGGCCGCACGACGGTGCGCCGGGCCGCCGCGATCGTGCTGTCGGGCGTGAGGAACTTGGCCAAGCGGAAGCCGTCCATTGGGGAGCGGTCGAACGGCGATGCCGCCGTGGCACTTTCAAACCCGAACGCCGACTCGTCCCAACCCCCACCGAGGATGTACCGTTGGTGCCCTTCGGCTTCGTTGAAGGCCCATTCGCGCGCGTTGCCCGCCATGTCGAACAGCCCGAACCCGCCCATGGCGCCGGAGCGTCCGACCGCAATGATCCCGCTGTACCGCCCCTCGATGTTGCTCAGCGGCACGACGCCCGCGCTGTACCTGATCTGGGCGGCCCATGCCCAATGAAAGATCGTCGGCAGCTCGCCGCCGGCGAACCTCGCGTAGGCGGAGGCCTCGTACCAGCTCACGCCGGTGACCGCGTAGTCGTCCTCGCCGACAGGGTAGGTTCCCACCTCCCACGTCGCCGGCCCGGGTCGCCCGGTCCGATCCCGGAGCCGCGACATGGCCTGTTCCCAGGTCAGTTCCTCGCCAACCGCTATGAACGGGACCTGCCAATACTCACGATGCTGGTAGCCGCCCGCGTCGACGAACCGCTTGAACTCCCGGTTGGTCACCTCGTGCCGACCGATCAGGTACTCAGGCACGTCGAGTGTGAGGTTGTCGAGACCCCAGAGCAGGAGGGGGTCCGTGCCACTCGGCACGCGTACCATTCCGGGCGGGAGCGTACCCGCGGAATCCAGTCTGTAGTGCAAGGTGTCACTGGCCGCGACGAGGTCTTGGACCGTGTCGAACCCCGGCTTGACGAGCATCAAGCGCGAGTACGACGGCTGATACGGGAGGGCGAGGCTACCGATGGGTGTAGCTCCCACGTACTCCCAAGCGGTGTCCGCCCCCATGTTGTCGCGCCGGTAGACGCGCGCGCCCGGCGGGTCGGACTCGATCATCGTGGCACCGGAGAACACGGGCCAGAGCGACGCCAGCACCGAATCGTGCGGTAGCACCGCCTTGGCCTCGACCGCGAGCTCGTAGGCGCGGCCCCACTCGCGGTCGCTCACGAAGCCTTGGATCGCGGGTATCGCCACCGTTCGCGCCCAACGAACCCGGCTGTAGTGTCTGATGGCGACCAAGGCGACGGCGATCACCACCAGGGCCGCGATGCCCAGGGCGGCGCGGCGCGGCGAGACAGCGTACCGTAGCGAGCGCAGTCGCCGCGCCATCGCTGCACGGGCGAACCCCGCGTCCGAGCCGCCGCTCGGCGTGCTTTCGAGCTCCAGTTGCGCCAACAACTCATCGGCCGTCTGCCAGCGGTCGGCGGGCTGTTTCGCGAGGCACTTCATCACGACCTGCGCCAACCCCGGCGGCACCGCTGCGCGCTGCCGCGCCAACGGCTCCGGATCCGCGGTCACGTGCGCGGCGACCATTTCCTGGAACGACGCGGCCGCGAACGGGGCCCGCCCCGCCAACATCTCGTAGGCGACCACGCCGAGCGCGTAGATGTCGACGCGATGGTCCTGCGAGGGATCCCCCACGGCCTGCTCCGGCGCCATGTAGGCCGGCGTACCGAGGGCGATTCCCGACGTCGTCAGCGCCTGATGGCCTGTCGCCTCCGTGACCGCTTTGGCCACGCCGAAATCGAGCACCAGTGCGTGCCGCCCGGAGAGCAGGATGTTGCCGGGCTTGATATCCCGATGCACTACGACGTGGGCGTGCGCGTGGCTCAGCGCGTCCGCCACTTCCTTGAGAATCCCGACCGCCTCGCTGATGGGGAACTCGCCTCCGCGCACCAGCCGGTCGCGCAGCGACTCCCCCTCCACGTACGGCATCACGTAGTAGCAGAGATCCTCGATTTCGCCCGAATCGAGCAGCGGCACGATGTTGGGATGCTGGAGCCGCGCCGCGACCTCGATCTCGCGCAAGAACCTGCCCGCGCCGAGCGTCATGCCGATCTCGGGCGGTAGGAGCTTGATGGCCACCTTGCGGTGGTGCCGTAGGTCCTCGGCGAGATACACGGCCGCCATGCCACCCCGGCCAAGCTCGCGCTCGATGGCGTAGCGGTCAGCGAGGGCTGTCCTGAGGCGATCCAGAACGTCGGACATGACGTCGCGTTCCCGGATTGGAGATGTGCCTACGATACGGCGCGGGTAGTCAGGAGACTAGAGCAGCCGACGTGGACTTGGGGGCGGATTGCCCCGGGCGGGACGCATGGGCGCCCGAGGTGGACCCGCATCTGGGCCCGCGAAGACACGGGGAAATCCCCTATGAAACCGCCCGACGTATGGGAAAATCCCACATCAGCGGGGGTGGAGTGGGCCTGTCTTGCGACAGACAGGAAGACCCGTCCCGCCGGGGAAAGCCTATGCCCGCAATGGGTTGGAGACTACTTTTCCGGCGTCACGCGGCCGTGGCGGAACTGGCAGACGCGCCAGCCTTAGGAGCTGGTGGGGTTTCCCCGTGTGGGTTCGAGTCCCTCCGGCCGCATGCAGGAGCCCCGCGCCGACGGGCATCGCGCGGGGCTCCCATGCATCGTGGCCAATCACCGCCCTCGTGGGATCGGTTCGGGGGCCGGGAGCGTGCTACCCGGGCGCGACCCTCCTCCAGACGCCGGTTTCGCCCAGCACCTCCGTGCGGTCGAGGACTTGTCGCAACCACGTCCTGAGCTCGGCGCTCGTTCCCGTGAGGATCACCTGCTCACGGCCCTCGATGGAGTTTTCCGAATACGAGAGATGGGGCGTCCGCAGATCGTCGCGACGGAGCGTCTCGCGCACGGCGTCGATATCGAGCGGCGCCAGGCGCATCTCAGGGTCCGCGAGCGTTACGACGAAGAGCAGGTGGCCCGGCAGCAGCAAGGCCTCGTACGCGTCGCTCGCGCCCGTCTCGGCCAGCACCGGACGCACCTCCAAGAGCAGGTGGTCTCCCAGACGGCCCAACCAGCCCGTGAACCGCCCCGTCCCGTCCTGATCGGTGTAGTCGATCAGATATCCGCCCTCACCGTCGCGTGTCACGACCGCCGTATCCTTCTGACCGGCTTCCACCCACGTTCCCAGAAGCCCAGGCTCGAACACGCTCTCCGACGGCGGGACGGTCGGCTCGATCGAAATCACACACGCCGTCAGCACTGCGCTCACCAAAACGGCTGCCACGGTCTTCAGCATGTCAATCTCCTCGAAAAACCATTCCCTTTTCCCGCTTGACTAGACCTTCTTCGGCTCGAGCTTGGCAAGGTGCCTCAGGTTCTTTCCGAAACGGATCAACAGCACCGTGAACATCCCCAGACTCAAGAAGACGACGACCGCGTTCGCCGTGACCTGCACCCAGGACTCCAGCCATCCCAGGTGGCCCGTCGCGAAGAACAGCAGGGTATTGCCCACAATCAGGATGAGCCTTCCCTCCGTGGGACCGAGGCCTGCGTAGGAAATCCGGAACTTCCCGAACACGGCCGTCTCCAGATACACGTTGATCGCGAGCGTGAGAAACGCGATGACCAGAATCAACGCGAACTCGAGCCGGACGTAGGGGGAAAAACCGAGCCCCAACCCGACCATGGTGGTGTTGACCGCATCCACGACGTGATCCAGGTAATACCCGTATCGGGGGCGTTCCGCTTTCCGCACTCTGGCCAGGGTTCCGTCCAGGCTGTCACCGAACCAGTTGACCGCCAGCATCGCACTGGCAAGCCACAGCCAGGCCACCGAGGCCGACGAGAGTGCGTAACCCACCCCGGCACCCACGGCCCCGACGACGCCGAGCGCGGTCAAGTGATTGGGGCGCACCGCGCGTGGCAGCTTGGCGGCAATGGCCCGGAGCACGCGACGCTCGGGCTCCGCCAAAAGGAAGGTCATTTCTCGTGCTCCGGTCATGGCGATCTCCTCTTGTGACCCGGTTTGCCCATCCTCGCCGCCCCGCACCTCTGTCCTGAGGCGTAGGGTAGCCCGAGGCCGTCCCCGGATCGTGCCTTCCCCGTGACCCGGGCGATCCCGCCACATCGCCATATCTCCTCCTTGGGGCCGCAACCCGCTAACTTTCGGTGGAATAGACACATAGGGGTGTCCGTCCCGACGATCGGCGCGCCGAGTGCGTGGGGTGGGGCGGCCCGGGGTTACATTTCGGCGCTTCGGCTGGAATTCGGGGCAGGACACATTCGACGTGATGACAGTGGACACCAGCGACATCCAGATCACGACCGTCAAGGACGAGCCCGGGGCCAAGAACCTCAAGGTCGAGATCCCGGTCGACCGGGTCCAGGCAGCTGAGCGGGCGGCGGCGGCGTTCTACGCCAAGCGCGCGCGCCTGCCGGGGTTTCGGAAGGGCAAGGCTCCCCTGGGGGTCATCCGCAAGCAATACCGCGGGGAGATCCGCGAGCGGATGCTCCAGAACCTCATCGGTGACGGGTGGAAGTTGGCCGTCGAGCAGGAGAGGCTGAAGCCGATCGCCGATCCGGCGGTTCGGGATCTCCGGTTCGATGACAGCGGCCCCCTTACGTTCGAGTTCCGAGTGGAGGTCAAGCCGGAGATCACGCTCCAGCGAGTCGGCGGCTTCACGTTGAAGCGCACCGTGGTGGCCGTCACCGACGATTCGGTCAGCGACCAGCTCGAGGAGCTGCGCGGTCAGAAGGCCACCTGGATCCCCGTGGAAGGTGCCAAACCTGTCCAGGGCGACCTCGCGGCGGTCAGCATCGCGACGCACGAGGAGGGGAAGGCAGGCGAGCCGCGGCAGTATCAGGTCGTGCTCGGCGAGGGACAGGCCATCCCAGATCTCGAGGAGCAGATCGCGCGCCTGCTGCCCGACGAGACCACGCAGGCGACCGTGCGTTACCCGGACGACTTCGGGGACCAGGCGAAGCGCGGGCAATCGCGCACCGTAACGATCACTCTCCACGGGGTGAAGCGCCGGCAGTTTCCGGACGTCGACGACGCCTTCGCGCGCGAGGCCGGCGACTTCGAATCGGTTGCGGCACTGCGAGCGGCGATCCGCGAGGATCTCGAGGCGCATGCGGAGCGGGAGGCCGATGCCGACGTACGGCGCCAGTTGATGGACGAGCTCATCGGGGCCAACGGGCTCGAGCCACCGGCGGCACTCGTGCAGCGGGTCCTCAGCGCGTACGCGCAGAGCTACGGCGTTCCCGACGATCAGTTGGAGCGGTTCACGGCGGAATTTCGTCCCCTGGCCGAGCGGCAGGTACTTCGGGATCTCGTGATCGACGCCGTGGCCGAACGCGAGACGCTGCAGGCAACTGAAGAGGACTTGGACCATCGGATCGAGGAACTGGCCCGTCTTCGGTCCACGGAACCGGCGAAGCTGTATGCCTCGCTTCAGAAGGCCAACCAACTTCGCGAAGTCGAGCGGAGTATCACCGAGGAGAAGGTTTTCGCGTACCTGCTCGGCTTGAGCACGGTTGCCAACGCCTAACGGAATTCGGACGAGAACGATGCCAACGATTTTTCCGCCGTACGTGATCGAGCGCTCCAGCCGGGGCGAGCGGACCTACGACATATTCTCTCGGCTCTTGATGGACCGAATCGTGTTTCTCGGGGCGCCCATCAACGACGACGTCGCGAACGTCATCATTGCCCAGCTCCTGTTTCTGGAAGCGGACAACCCCGAGCGCGACATCTATCTCTACATCAACTCGCCAGGCGGGATCATCTCCTCGGCGTTCGCCATCTACGACACGGTGCAGCACATCCAGGCGCCCGTGAACACGATCTGCATGGGGATGGCCGCATCGGCCGGATCGTTCCTGCTTGCGTCTGGCTCGGCCGGCAAGCGGGCAGCGTTGCCGCACGCGCGCATCATGATGCACCAGCCGTCGGGCGGGTACCAGGGCACTGCAGCCGACATCGAGATCCAGGCGAAGGAGATCCTGTACCTACGGGACAAGCTCAACCAGCTCTACGCCCTGCACACGAATCGCTCGAAGGAGCAAATCGAGATGGACATCGACCGCGACCGGTTCATGTCGGCGGAGGAAGCCCGCGAGTACGGCATCATCGACAAGGTGATCCAGCGTCGGGCCGAATTGGAGAGCGTCGTATCGTCTTGACGTTCGGACTGGGGAATCCCATACTAGCCGCAACGGCTCGGTGACAGATGGCACAAGATAAACACCTGCGTTGTTCCTTCTGCGGGAAATCCAAGGACGCGGTCCGGAAGTTCATCTCCGGTCCGTCCGTGTACATCTGTAACGAGTGCATTGCGCTCTGCAACGAGATCCTGGCTGAGGACGAAGAGCGTGAAGTCGCCGACTCGGTCACGCAGGTTCCCACGCCGATCGAGATCAAGGACGTACTCGATCAGTACGTGATCGGCCAGGAGCGCGCCAAGAAGGTGCTCGCGGTGGCGGTGTACAGCCACTACAAGCGGATCAACTCCCAGGCGGTCCGCAGCGACGACGTGGAGCTGGAGAAATCGAACATCATGCTCCTGGGACCGACGGGGGTCGGGAAGACATTGCTCGCCCAGACCCTCGCTCGCATCCTCGATGTCCCGTTCACCATTGCCGATGCTACCACCCTCACCGAGGCCGGCTATGTCGGCGAGGACGTGGAAAACATCCTCGTTCGGTTGCTCCAGGCGGGGGATTTCAACGTCACAGAATGCGAGCACGGGATCGTCTACATCGACGAGCTCGACAAGGTCGCCCGCAAGAGCGAGAACCCGAGCATCACGCGCGATGTCTCGGGCGAAGGCGTCCAGCAGGCTCTGCTCAAGATCCTCGAAGGAACCGTGGCGTCCGTACCGCCCCAGGGTGGGCGCAAGCACCCGCAGCAGGAGTACATCCAGATCAACACGAAGAACATCCTGTTCATCTGCGGCGGGGCGTTCGACGGCCTCGAGAAGATCATCGAAGCCCGGACAGGCCGACGCCAGATCGGATTCAGCAAGCAGGAGATGGAAGAGGGGAAGGCGAAGCAGCTCGAGCGAAATCCCTACCACGAGGTGGAGCCGGACGACCTGCTGCGCTACGGGCTGATTCCCGAGCTCGTGGGCCGACTGCCCGTGACGGTGGCCCTGGACGCGCTCGATGAGGAAGCACTCGTTCGCATCCTGATCGAGCCGAAGAACGCACTGAGCAAGCAATACACCAAGATGTTCGACCTCGAGGGCGTCGGTCTGACGTTCGAGCCGGACGCTCTGAAGGGGGTCGCCACGCAAGCGCTGGCCCGGGGAACCGGTGCTCGCGGCCTGCGAGCGATCCTCGAGGACGTGATGACCGATATCCTGTTCGACTTGCCGAGTCGCTCCGATATCAGGGAAGTGGTGATCACCAAGGAGTGCATCACCGAACGCCGGTCGCCACTCATCGTCACCGAGCAGCGGCGCGCCAAGAAAGAAGCCTGATCCCCGTCAAGTTCGTCGGCAGCTATCCGGCGGTCGATTTCCGTCTCGCTCCCGTCCGCCCGGAGATCTGCTTCCTAGGACGCTCGAACGTCGGGAAGTCTTCTCTCATCAACGCATTCGCCGGTCAAAAAACACTGGCCAGGACGAGTCGCACGCCCGGCAAGACCCGAATGTGCAACGTGTTCGACGTCGACGGCAGATTCTATCTGGTCGACCTGCCCGGCTACGGCTACTCCCGCGTAGGGATGGCAGAGCGGCAGGGGATGCAGGCGTTGGTGCAGCGATATCTTACCGAGAGACAGACCTTGCGGGGAGCGGTGTGGCTACTGGACATGCGTCGTGATCCTTCAGCCGAAGATCACGCGGTGGGGGAATTGCTCGCGGCTCGCGGCGTGCCCGTCCTGGTCGCCATCACGAAAGCGGACAAGCTCGCCCGCAGTCACCGCCAAGAGCGGCTCCGGACGATCGGGGGCGCCGTCGGGATGCCCGAAGACCAGTGTGTGCTCACGAGCGCGCGTACCCAGAGCGGTATCGACGACCTGCGCGATTCCGTCTTCGCGTTCGTCGGCCAGGGAGCAGCAGGGTCGGCCGAGCAGGCGCCAGGAGAACAGCCATGATCCAATGCCATCCGTCCTGCCGACCCGCTGTCGCGTTCCTGTCGCGGGCCTCCGCCCTGGTCGTTCTCCTCGCCATCGGCCCTCTCGGCTGCGCCCAGGCCCAGGAGCGCCCGCCGGTGAGCCCGGACGAAGCGCTCGACCTCCCGCCCGCGGGATTCGGGACGCTGCGCCAGGACGACGTCTCACTGCGGCTCCACACGACCACGGTGCTGATTCAGGTAGTCCCCTTGGACGAGCGGGTGATCCGTCTGCTCTCCCAAGACACCTACAGCTCGCTCCATCGGCTCGTCGAATCGAAAGCGGACGAATTGAACGAGGCCGCGAGCCGCCTCGGGATCAGCACCCCGAGCCTGTTCCTGGTCACCTTCTTCGGCCTCGAGCGAGAGGCTCGCTTCAATCCCGATGACCTCACGGTGACGAGTCAGAATCGGTTGTTCCGACCGGCCCAGACGTTCCCGCTCTCCCCCTTGTGGAGCGCGCAGCAGCTGGGCCAACGAGAGACCGCCACCGCCATCTACCTGTTCGAAGACGGGATCCGTACGCTCGACCCCTTCACGATCGAATACGTCGGACGGCGGAACGACAACTGGGAGCAGGTTCTCCGCACCCTGGAGCGCGAACGCGCATCGGTGATCGCGCGCGCGGCTGCCGCCAGGCCGTAGGGCCCATCGGTATCGGGAACTTCCGAGCGCCGGCCCGCTGTTTGGCATACACCACACCGCGCGAGACCACGCATGGCCCACCATCCCCTCCGCAAGATCGTCCTGCCGCGCGACAGCGATCGACTGGTCACGCAGTGGATCGGTGAGTTGGACGAGCGACTCGCGGACCCCGGCTGCGATCGGTTCCGGCTCTGCCGAGACGTGCTCGTCGAGCTGGTCTACCCGACACTCGGCACATACGACGACCTGATCGCCGACCCCGACGTCCCCGCTGGCACCCGAGTGGCGTTGCTGTCGCTCGACCCGCACAACGTCACGCTCGAGCCCGAGTACTACGAAGAGATCGATGCCGAGCGATACGCTCGGGTCAAGCCGTTGCTGTGGCTCTGGCAGAGCTTCGACCGGTCCCCGACGGGAGGGGGCAACGTGGATGTCGCCGTGCGGTTACGGCGCGTGCTGGCACGGCACGTCTTTCGACGGTGCGGCAAGAACTTCAAGTGCTTTCAGTTCGTGGAGTTCTCGTTTGGATACAACATGGAGGTCGGCGACGACGTCGTGGTCCACCGACACGTGCTCCTGGACGACCGAGGCGGGATCGTCATCGGCAACAAGGTCTCGATCGCGGACTACGCAAACATCTACAGCCACACGCACAGCCTCACCGATCGAGAGGACGTGACCGATGCCACGACGGTTCTCGGGGATGGGGTTCGCATCACGTATCACGCCACGGTCCTGGCTGGCGTGCACGTGGGGGAACAGGCCATGGTGGGGGCGGGAGCTGTGCTCACACGCGATGCCAAGCCGTGGCATCTCTATCTCGGTGTGCCGGCCAAACCCGTGCGGGTGAAGCCCAATGCGCCGCCCGGCGTCGGCGCGACGGGAGACTGATCGGCCGAGCGGAGTCTAGTCGGAGGGCCGCGGGCGGCCGAGGACCGCCTGCAACCGCGCCGACAGCGCCCTGGCCCGAAATGGCTTCGAGAGGAAGTCGTCCGCCCCCAGCTCGAAAACGCGAATCTCGCTGTCTTCGTCTCCGTGGGCGGTCAGCACCACAACCGGGATGTTCTCGGTAGCCGGTCGTGACCGCAGATGGTTCAGCACGCCGTACCCGTCGAGGCCCGGTAGGTTGAGATCGAGCACGACGATGTCGGGGGCGTGCCGGTCAACCTGATCGAGCGCCTCGACGCCGTCAGATGCCTCCTCGACTTCGTACCCCTCTCGCTCCAGCAGATCGCGCATCACTTTGCGGAGTGACTCCTCGTCATCCACCAGGAGGACCTTGGCGTTGGGCCCCCGACGCGGTACCGTCACGATAGGGTCAATGAGATCGAACTCACCGCCCAAGGCAGCCGCGGTGGGCGCGTCCGTGGCTCCGGAGGTCCGTCGCCGCTCGACGACGGCCGGGTGACCACCGGACCGGCGGCGGCGCGACCCGAGGGTCCGCTTTGCGGCCGCCGGCTCCGCACCATCGCGGGAGTCCTCCTGCGGGACGTCGACCACGCGGAGCAGTTCGTCGATGGTCGACTCGCCGCGCAGCACGTGGGTCAGCCCGCTCGTCCACAGCGTCTTCATGCCGCCCCGTTGCGCAACGTCGGCGATGCGATCAGCCGTCTCGTTGGCGCCGATGGTCCGCTCCACCTCGGGGGTCACCTTGAGGATCTCGACGATCGAAAAGCGGCCCCGATATCCGGTCATCGCACACTCCGGACAGCCGACCGCTCGGTACAGCGGGGTATCAGGCGGAACCCACTGATGGAGTTTGCGCGGGATCGCTTCGACCCACACCTCTTTGCACGTCGGGCACAGCCGCCGCATCAGACGCTGCGCGATGACGCCGCGGAGTGCGCTGGCGATCTTGTACGGCTCCATCCCGATATCCACGAGCCGCGTCACCGCATTGGGCGCGTCGTTGGTGTGGAGCGTTGACAGCACGAGGTGACCAGTGAGCGAGGCCTGCACGGCGATCTGTGCCGTCTCGCGATCGCGGATCTCGCCGATGAGCACCACGTCCGGGTCCTGCCGGAGGATCGAGCGCAGCGCGGACGCGAACGTGAGCCCCGCCTTCTCGTGTACCTGCACCTGCACGATTCCCTGGAGCCGGTACTCGACAGGATCCTCGACGGTAACGATGTTGACGCCCTCGCTCTGCACGTGCCGAATGGCGGAGTAGAGGGTCGTGGTCTTGCCGGAGCCCGTGGGTCCGGTCACGAGGATGACCCCGTCCCGGTTGTCCAGCAGGCCAATGATCTGCTCCTGCTCCTGCGTACTGAGGCCGAGCGAGGCGAGGGACAAGACGGTCTGCGACGTGTCGAGGACCCGGATCACGACCTTCTCGCCAAGTGATGCCGGTAACGTCGACACTCGCAGATCGACGGGGATCCCGTTCACCGCGACCCGGGCGCGCCCGTCCTGGGGCCGCAACCGGTCGGCGATATCCATGCCCGAGATGATTTTGATCCGTGAGATGAGCGGGAGGCCCGCGGCCCGGGGGATCTTCATGACTTGCCGCAACACGCCGTCGATCCGGTAGCGGACGGCGACGCCGCCCTCCTCAGGCTCGATGTGGATGTCGCTCGAGCGCGAGCTGATGCCTTCGGAGATGATCAGGTCCACCAAACGAACGACGGGACGCTGTGACGCCTCCTCCTCCGAAATCGCCAGGTCATCAATTTCCTTTTCCGTCTCGAGCTGCTCGATCTCTGCAGCGCTTTCCATACCCTCGAGCAAGCGAGTCAGCACGTTCTCGGGCTTGTACAGCTCTTCGATCTTGTGTCTGATCTCGGCCGGGCTCGCGAGACGACTGCGTACCTCTCGTCCCGTCGCGAACGCGAGCATCTTCTCGCAATCGAGATCGAACGGATTCGCGGTGGCGATGTCCAGGGTAGAATCGCTGATGGTGAGGGGGAGAATCTGGTAACGCCGCGCGACCGATTCGGGCACGATGTCGCGCGCGTGCTGCTCGCTGCGCGACAGGTCAGCGAGCTTCAGCCGAAAGCGCGTCGTGAGCCTGCCCAGCAAGGCCTCATCCGTCGTGAGTTCATGCTGGACCGCAGCCTCCCACAGAGAGAGGTGTTCCACCTCTCCATGCCGAAGCTCATCGACTTTCTCCTTACCGACGAGATCCTCTACCGTCGGTCGGAGCCACTCATCGCTGAACGTGCGAACAGCACCACCTCCGCCCCGCCAAGGGGCCACTCGCCATCGGACGGAATCCTCTAACCTTTCAACTTATCGGCCGCCGAGGCCGGACGCCAGAAAACCCGCTCGCGTCTTGGGCCCCTCGTCGCACTCGGATTGCGGACCGTCACCCTCGAAGGTCATAGAATGTCCCAAAGATCGCGTGTGACGTCGATCACGAGACTGACATCCCGGTCCCGAAGCCCCATACCGACATCCACGCGGAAGAACCGATGGAACCACTCCACACCCAGTCCGACGACCGGTCGCACGCCGTCACTGGCCTGCCACGGAAGGCCCGGCATGCCGCCACCGGTCCATCCAGCGCCGACGAACGGCACCAGGACGATGCTCCGGCCGGTGGACACGAATGGTCCCAGCCCGAGAGCCGGAAACGGGACCGGGAGCTGCCACTCGAGCGTTCCCACCGCCGCGTAGCGCCCGCCCCAGGCCCGGAACGGCTCACCGACCAGGGTACCGCGACCCCCCATGACGAACGACCGATGCGCCGGAAGATCTGCCGAGCCCCAGCCTGCCCACCCCCGCGCGACCACTCGGGTCGTCCCAACGCCCACATGCGCCCGCCCCGATCCTCGGATGCGTAGATACCTCACATCCTCGCCGGTGCCGCCTTCCACCACCACGGACCCGCTCACGCCAGCCCCCAGCGCGAGTTCCGCGCTCCGGCGCTCGAGCGTCAGTTCGGCGACGCCAAACGTCCCGTTCCCCAGTGGCGGGTTGGGCCGAAACGTCCCGGTTGCCGCTGTCGCACCGGTCACGACGCTCTCCGCATGCTGAATCCCAACCCGGAGTCCCAACCCTCCCCGCACACCAAAATCCCGCCGGACCGAGGCGAAGGCCTCCGTGAGAAGGACGTAATCGCCGAAGTCGTCGCCCACCTCCTGGGCGAGGACCGTGTTGAGCAGCGGTGAGATCACCGGGTCGTCCGCCACATCGGCCAGTCGCCGAGCTCCACGCAGCTCCACACCAAGTCCCCCAAACCGGTGCCGGATGCCGAGCCGACCCTTGGGCCGTTGATCGCTGGTGCCGTAGGACACCCAGGCATCGATCTCCGTAGTCCCGCCTGGGCGGAAGATGGTTCCGATCCCAGGGCTCAGTCCCTCCACGCGGTTGAAGTGCAGCAAGTCGGAGAGCGAGCCCACGCTCAACCGTGCCGAGGCGAGTCCGGAAAGCGCCTGCGATCCGGCCGTCTCCATGATGCGGCCGCGCACGTCCTCGAGATCGAACGTCATCACGGGTCCCGCCACCGACTGGATGGCGGTGTGCATCGGCACCTCCCACACGAACGAGTCGCGCACGGCCTGGGGCGCTGCCACGATCTCCGGCCCACGGAACAGGGCATCGGGAAGACCGACATTGAATTCGTAGTCGCGGATCTCCCACCGGCCGCGAATGATCCCTCGGGCTGGCATGTCGAGCCACTTGGTCCGGCGGCGGATCTCGATCTCCTGCCGGTTGGGCAGCCAATAGCGTTCCTGCCACAGCCCGTTTTCGAGCACGATGGTGATGTCTTCGAGCGTGTCGTCGAGGTAGGCGCTCCGAGTGAAACTGAACCGGAAGATGACGACCTCGGCGGTCTCGACATCGATGAAGAGGCTGCCCACCACCCGTGGAGCGCCGAAGTCCCGAGGCCGCACCGTCACCTCGTACACGCGAATCGTCCGCTGCGGGAGGTAGATGGTGAGCGAGTCGACGAGCGCGTAGTCGTACAGTGTCGGTCCATCCGCGGCCAACGGGTGCGGAACGTCGCGAACCTCGTCGCCTTCTCCGAGGCGAATCCGGTCCCCGAAGTTGTTCTGCACAATGCCCAGGTGGTCGCGATGGTATTGGATGTCCGTGGGGAGGTCGGCGCGGTCGCGCCACCCGATGATCTGCTGCTTGCTCTGGTCGGGCGCTTTCCAGTACACTTCCAGCACGAGCTCGTCGGACTTCACGAGACGCGGTGGCTCACGGAGTCCCTCGGCCAGTTGTCCCAGGAAGAAGACATAGCCATGCGCACGTACCCGGAAGTCCTGAAGCGTACTGTCGGCCTGACGTACCTGCCGCTGCGCAATGCTGCGTGCCACCTGCGCACGAACCGCGTCGCTGTTCCAGGCTTGGGCGAGGACGGACGAAGGGAGAAGCGCGCCGAAGAGCACGCTGAGAACCGGAAGTCGCAGCATCGTTCCGCAATATCACGGAGGTCGTGGATCGCAGCAAGCGCCCTGCTCGCCATGGCGGCCTGCGGCGACCTCGACTTCATCGGCGACACCACCCTGCCGACGGCCGACCTGCTCATCCTTCCGCTCACGTCCTCTGCGCCTGTGGCTCCAACTGCCACGTTCTTCGTCTTCAACGATCGGGTCACGACCAGGCGCCTGCTGCACGCCGACGCGTTCAACTCCCTGTACCTCGAAGTCCGGTTCCCGGTGGGCTCGCTGGCGACCCTGAACGGCAACCCGCTCGGCCCGAGCGATTCGGTACGGGTTACGCTCGATCCCGAGCCGGGTGGGTTCGGGGTCACGGTGTCGCCGAACGGCCTCGCATTCGCGGCCGCTGCTCGGCCGACTGCCACGTTCGTGTTCGCTGCGTACGGGGACATCAGCATCGCCAACGGCTCCTCCTACGGCTCCCCGGTGGCGTACGCGCAAGCGCTCGCGCTCTGGTACGAGGTCACGCCGGGTCGCTGGCGTCGGGTGAGCGGGTCGGCCTATACCGGTAACGACGCCGTGGCCGGAACGCTGGCGGACCCGGGCACCTACCTCGTGGCCGCGCCTCGCTGACCGGTCGCCCGTCTCTCGGGCCGCCGATATATTGATCGCAGCCAAGGAGCCGATCTGTGGGCGCGATCAAGTTGCTGAGTACACTCGGTGAGCAGTCGTTCGAGCTGACCGATGCACGGACCCTGGTCGTCGGTCGTGCGGTGACGAGCGACGTTCCGATCTACGATCCCACCGTTTCCCGTCGTCATGCGGAGCTTTCACTCACGCCGCGTGGCGTCCACGTCGTCGACCTCGGGTCGAGCAACGGTACCTACATCAACGGCACCAAAATGAAGGACGGCATTGCCGTCGACGGCGACGTCGTGACCTTCGGCAAGGTCCCGTTCAAGGTGGTGGCGGAGACTCCGCCCGCACGGCAAGCCATGCCATCACAAGCCGCGCGCGGCTTCGCCGTGTCCGCACCCGAGCCGACCATTGTGCGGCAGGTCCCGGTGAGTGGACCGCGCGACCTCGACGAACGTGTCGCTGCCCGCCCGAGCGGCGCCTCTCAGCTTCGCGTCGAGGGCCTGTCCGTCAACGAGCGACAGGCGCAGAAGCTCGAGTTGTTGCTCGAAATCTCGAAGGAGCTGTCCAAGCAGCAGGATGTGGACCTCCTGCTGGAGAAGGTGGTGGACATCACCTTCAAGGTGATGAGCGTGGACCGCGTCTCGATCTTGATGCTCGAGGGTGGGTCCGGCGAGCTGGTGCCCCGGGTGTCCCGGAACCGCCTGGACGAGAGCGGCGGCACGCGCGTGCCCCGGTCGATCGCGCGTCGGGCGGTTGAGGAACGCGTGGCGATCTTGACCGACAATGCGGCGGCCGACGATCGGTTCAAGGGGCGCTCCATCGTCACCCAGAGCGTGCGGAGTGCCATGTGTACGCCCCTGATGGGAAGCGACGGGCACGTCCTCGGGATCCTGTATGTCGACAACATGACGGCCACCAATTCGTTCAGCGACGAGGATCTCGAGTTCCTCATCGCGTTCTCTGGCATCGCCGCCGTCGCCATCGAGAACGGCCGGCTCACCGAGCGCGTACGCCGCGAGGCCGTCGTGCTTTCCAACTTCCAGCGCTACTTCGCGCCCGATCTGGCACAACAGATCGCCGGCCAGGCCGAGGAGATCCAGCTCGGGGGCACGAAGCGGCCCGTGGTCATCTTCTTCAGCGACATCCGCGGGTTCACGACGCTGTCGGAGCACATGAACCCCGACGAGATCGCCTCCCTGCTGACCGAGTACTTCACCGAGATGGTCGAGGTCGTGTTCGAGCACGGCGGAACGCTCGATAAATTCATGGGCGATGCGATCATGGCGTTGTGGGGTGCGCCGATCACACACGGAGACGATGCCGACCGCGCCATGCGGTGCGCCATCGAGCAGCAACATGTGCTCGAGGCGTTGAACCAGAAATGGGAAGGCGAAGGTCGGCACCGAATGCAGATCGGGATCGGCATCACGTTCGGCGAAGTCTTCGCGGGCAACATCGGGAGCGACCGCCGACTCGAGTACACCGTGATCGGAGACGCGGTGAACACGGCGTCGCGTCTGTGCTCGAAGGCCGGTGGGGGACAGATCTTGATTTCCGAGCCGTTCTATCGCGCGCTCACCACACCGCCAGAGGTCGAGCCCCTCGAGCCGCTGCAACTCAAGGGCAAGACACGGGCGGTCCCAGTCTACCGGTTGAAGCGATAGGGACGCCCGGCGCCGTCTAGCAGGTCCACCACCAATCGCACCGGCAAGCCCATCACGCCGAAGAAGTCCCCCTCCACTCGTTCGATCAGCACCGCACCGACCCCCTGCACACCGTAGCTCCCGGCCTTGTCGAGCGGTTCTCCCGTGGCGACGTAGCTTCGGATGGTCTCCGGTGTGAGCCGGCGAAACCACACCTCGGTGATGTCACACCGCTCGCGCACCTCACCCGTGGGAAGGGCCAGGGCGACAGCTGTGATCACGCGGTGGCTTCGGCCGGACAGGATGTGCAGCATGCGCTCCGCGTCGGCAGCGTCGACGGGTTTGCCCAGCAACTGGCCATCGATGGTGACCACGGTATCCGCGGCGAGGATCAGCGCGTCCGGCCGGCGGTGGTGGACCGCCACGGCCTTCTCCGTGGCGAGCCGCACGGCCATCACCTCCGGCTGTTCGCCGTCCTGCGGCTCCTCGGGGACGTCGGCCGGTACGACCTCGTGCGGGATGCCGAGCATCTCCAGGAGGTGCCGCCGCCGTGGGGAGCCCGATGCGAGGACGATCATCGCTCGAGCAGGAGCGTGACGGGACCATCGTTGATGAGAGCGACCTCCATGACAGCCCCAAACACCCCCATCTGGACAGTGAGACTTCGCCTTCGCAAGGCATCGGCGAAGCGGTGGTACAGCGCTTCCGCAACCTCAGGTGGGGCAGCCTGCACGAACGAGGGTCGGCGGCCCTTGGTGCTGTCGCCGTACACGGTGAACTGCGAGACAACAAGCACCGCGCCGTTCACCTCGTGCAGGTCCCGGTTCAAGCGTCCGTCATCGTCGCCAAACGCGCGCAGCCCCGAGATCTTGTCTGCCATCCACTCGATCTCGGACTCCCCGTCCCCTCGAGTGAACCCCACCAGGAGCAGATACCCACGCTCGATGGCACCGACCACCGCTCCGTCTACCGTCACCGACGCCCGGGAGACGCGCTGTAGCACCACTCTCATGCGAAGTGCGCTGCCGCATCCGCTATGAGCTGGTGAGCGGCGTCCTCGGACGGTGCCTCCGCAATCAGACGAACGATCGGCTCGGTACCCGACGGCCGCACGTGGAGCCACCGATCGGGAAACGCCACACGTAGCCCGTCCTGGCGGTCGAGCGTCGCTCCGTGGGCCTGTTTCGCCAGTGCGGCGTAGACCGGATCCAGTTTCCGTCCGCGCGGGACCTTCGATTTCACGATCACGTAGCGCGGCGCCCCGTCGACCAGCTCACGCACCGACGTGCCGGAGCGGGCCAGGAGATCGAGAATGAGCGCGGCGGCCAGCGGCGCATCGCGGCCCATGTGAAGCTCCGGCAACATCACTCCACCATTCCCCTCACCACCCACCACCGCCTCCGCCGTTTGCATGGCACGGGCCACGTTTGCCTCACCGACCGGGGCCCTGGTGACGGTGACACCGAACTGCCGGGCAACGTCGTCGACCACAAGCGACGTGGACAGGTTCACCACCACCGGCCCGACCCGACGCGCCAGCACCGCGCGAACGCCGAACGCCAACGTATAATCCTCCCCGATGGCCTCCCCCTGCCCGTCGACGAGGGCGAGGCGATCCACGTCCGGATCGACGGCCATCCCGAAGTCGGCGCCGCTCCGCCGGACCGCGTCCCCCAGCGCCGACAGGTTGGCGGGAACAGGCTCCGGCGCCCGGGTGAACCGTCCATCCGTCTCCAGTTCGATGCCGATCACCTCGCAACCGAGCTGCTCCAGCAGAGCGGGCATGATCGTCCCTCCAGCCCCGCGCACACAGTCCAAGGCCACCGTGAACCGGCTCGCCCTGATCCGCTCCACGTCCACGTACGGCAGCGCCCGCACGGCATCCAGGTGGCGCACGACGGCCTCGTTGTCCAGCTCAACGGCACCGACTCCGTCCCATTCAGCATGGGTCACGGGACCGCGGTCAGCGAGGTCGAACAGACGCGAGGCCGCGCCCGCGTCGAGGAAGAGACCGTCCGCCCCCACGAACTTGAGGGCGTTCCACTCGATCGGGTTGTGGCTCGCGGTGAGAATGATCCCGCCACCCGCACCGTGGTGCTCGACAGCGAGCTGGGCCGTGGGGGTCGGGATGAGTCCGCAGTCAACCACGTTCACACCGGCCGAGCGAAGCCCCGCGCGAGCGGCGTCGGCGAACATCGGTCCCGAGGTGCGGGAGTCCCGGGCGAGCACGACGTGGTGGTCGCCGGCCTCCAACACGAGCTGGCCGAACGCGGCCGCGTAGCGAGAGACGATTTCGGGATTCAGATCGCGGCCAACGATGCCACGGACGCCGGAAACGCTTCGCATCAGGGTGTCAGACATGCGCAATAAGCTAACCGGAGGAGCATCGCCGGGGGACGGTGACGGGGCCCGAGCCTTGGTTGCCGAACGTGCGGCAGCGGATATAGGTTCCGACGCCCCCTTTCATCGAACACCCCATGACACGCGTCTTTCGCGAAGACCTCGAATCGAGCTTCGGCACCCGCGCGGTCCACGCCGGCCAACGGCCCGACGAGACCACCGGCGCCATCATGAGCCCTATCTACCAGACGTCGACGTACGTGCAGGAAGGCTTGGGGCGGCACAAGGGGTTCGAGTACGCGCGCACGCGAAATCCCACGCGCGATGCGCTCGAACGCAACGTGGCGGCGCTGGAGGGAGCCGAGCACGGGTTCGCTTTCGCCTCGGGCCTGGCCGCGACCGATGCAGTGCTGAAACTGCTCTCGGCGGGCGACCATGCGATTTGCGGCGAAAACGTCTACGGCGGGACGCACCGCATCATGACGCAGGTCTTCGAGCGCCTTGGACTCCGGTTCACCTTCGTCGACACCCGCGACGTGGCCACCGTGGAAGCGGCGCTCACGGCCTCCACGCGCATGATCTTCGTCGAGACGCCGACCAACCCGATGATGCACCTCACCGATCTGGCGGCCGTCGGCGCACTCGCCACGGATCGGAGCCTGCTGTTGGTCGTGGACAACACATTCGCAACCCCAGTCCTGCAGCTGCCTATCGAGCTCGGTGCCGAGATCGTCGTGCACTCGACCACCAAGTACCTCAACGGACACAGCGACATGGTGGGCGGCATGGTCCTCACGACCCGCGACGACGTGGCCGACCAGCTCGGCTTCCTGCAGAACGCGGTGGGGGCAGTGCCCGGGCCCATGGACTGCTGGCTGGCCCTTCGGGGCACCAAAACCCTGCACCTGCGGATGGCGAGGCACGACGCGAGCGGTCGACGGATCGCACAGTGGTTGTCGCAGCGGTCGGACATCCAGCGGGTCTACTATCCCGGACTGCCAGACCACCCGCAACACGAGCTCGCCTGCCGACAGATGCGCGGCTTCGGCGGGATGATCTCAGTCGAGCTGGGGAGCCCTGCGAGAGCCCGCGCCATGGTCGAGCAGACGCGGATCTTCGCGCTCGCCGAATCGCTCGGCGGGGTGGAGAGCCTCATCGGCCACCCGGCATCGATGACCCATGCGAGCGTGCCCCAGCCCATGCGGGAAGCAATGGGATTGACCGACGGTTTGGTGCGCCTCTCGGCGGGCGTCGAGGACCCGGACGATCTCATTGCCGATTTGGATCAGGCTCTCGCCGTAGCGAACCGAGTTTGAAGACGTTTCAATGAAACCGCGCCTATCGGTGTGCGTACGGTCTAGAGACGACTCAACGACACCGAGCATCCGGCCCCAGCGGAGGACAAGATGACCGATACCATGGGCAGCGTTCCGTCGCCCCGGCCTCGCACGATTCTGTCGAATATCGCGGGCGTGAGCTGGGAGCACCCAGCGGACCGGGCTGCCCTGCAGGCCGTCCGCGCCGTTCCAGGCTTCAATGAGGCCGTGAAGAAGATCGTCGGGTTCTTCGGAGAACGGGGTATCCGCCTGATCTTCCAAGCCAACGCGGTCCGGGTCGGGCCCAGCCAGTTTCCTCGACTCCACCATCTCATGACCGAGGTGACGACCACCATGGACTGGCCCGAGCAGCCACCGCTGTTCGTGTCCCAGACCCCGATCGTCAACGCCGGAGCCGTGGGCGTCGACCATCCGTTCATCGTGCTCAACTCGGGCGCAGTCGCCCTGCTGGACGACGACGAGCTGCGCGTGCTGCTCGGTCACGAGCTTGGACACGTGATGAGCGGACACACGCTGTACCGGACGGTGACGATCCTCATCCTCACGCTCGGCTTCCGGAATCTGCCGTTCCTCGCCGGGATCGTGCTGCTCCCTATCCAGCTTGCGCTCCTGGAGTGGTATCGGAAGAGCGAGATGTCAGCCGACCGAGCGGGACTACTGGCGAGCCAGGATCGGACGGCGGCCATGCGCGTCTTTCTCAAGCTCGCGGGCGGCGGGTCAATGAAGGAGATGAATCTCGACGCGTTCATGGAGCAGGCCAAGGAGTACGAAGACATTGGCGGGCCCGTCGACGCGATCTACAAGATCCTCAACACCATGGGCATGACCCATCCGTTCCACACGTTGCGTGCGGCGGAGCTGCAGCGCTGGATCGACGCTGGCGTCTACGATGCCATCATGAACGGCCAGTACACGCATCGCGGAGACGAAGAGAAGGAGCGCCCGTTGACCGAGGACATCGGCGAGGCTGCACGCCACTACGCCCAAGAAGCCAAGCAGACGGTCTCACAGGTCACCGACGCGGCCAAGCGCGCCGCGGCGGCCTTCACCGACGCCCTCAAGGACAAAGGCAAGAAGTGAGGGTTCTGGTCGTCGGCGGCGGCGGCCGGGAGCACACGCTCTGTTGGACGCTCGCCCGATCGGCGCAGGTGTTCTGCGCACCAGGTAATCCGGGGACAGCTCAGCTGGGTACCAACCTCCCCGTCGAGCCGGATGACCATCAGGGCATCACCGACGCTGTCCAAGCGCACCAGGTCGACCTCACCGTGATCGGCCCCGAAGCACCGCTGGCCGCTGGCCTCACCGATCATCTCACCGCAGCCGGTCATTACGTCTTCGGTCCAACGGCCGCTGCAGCCCGAATCGAGTCGTCAAAGGCCTACGCCAAGGAGATCATGCTGGCGGCCGGCGTCCCCACACCCACCAGTGAAACGTTTCGCGACCAGGGTCGCGCCCTGGACTACATCCGGGGGCACGCCGAGCCCCTCGTGGTCAAGGCGTCGGGGCTCGCCGCGGGCAAGGGGGCCATCGTCTGTGAGACCCGGGTGCACGCCGAAGCTGCCGTACGGCAGATGTTCGGCGGTGCATTCGGCGAGGCAGGCAAGGTGGTCCTCGTCGAGGAATTCGTGTCCGGTGAAGAGATCTCGATCCTGGTGGTTACCGACGGCGAGCGCCACCTGGTGCTACCCCCATCGCAGGACCACAAGCGCATCGGCGAAGGTGATACCGGACTGAACACCGGGGGCATGGGGGCCTATACGCCGGTATCCATCGCGGATGATGCCCTGATGGACCGCGTCGACCGCGAGATCCTCGAGCCGATATTCCACACCCTACACCAACAGAACACCCCGTACACGGGCGTACTCTATGCCGGGTTGATGGTCGGGGACACCGGGGATCTGTCCGTGCTGGAGTTCAACTGCCGGTTCGGCGACCCGGAGGCGCAGGTCGTCCTGCCGGCGTCCGCCCTGGACCTCGCCCCCCATGCGTGGGCCATCGCGGCGGGCGAGCACTGGTCGCCGGGATCGTCCCGGTGCCGTGCCGCCCGGGCGGCCGTGACCACCGTCCTCGCCAGCCACGGCTATCCGGCGTCTCCACGGAAGGGTGACCCGATCACCGTCCCCGGCGAGCTCCCGGCCGAGACGCTGCTTTTTCATGCCGGGACAGCGATGGATCGCGACGGAACCCTCAGGACCGCTGGCGGCCGGGTGCTGAGTGCCACCGGCCTCGGGCGCGACGTGCCGGAAGCTGCCGCGCGGAGCCGCGCGCTGGCGGAGGCCATCACGTTTGCGGGCCGGCAGCTGCGGCGCGACATCGCTTGGCGCGAGGTAGCGCGTGCCGGAGCTTCCTGAGGTCGAAACCATCGTTCGAGACCTCCGGCCGACACTGATCGGGCGGACCCTCACCAATCCCAGACTCCACCACACCAACGTGCTGAGACAGGTTTCGCGCGCCCGGCTGCTGCGGACGCTCGCACGGAACACCGTCGTCGCGGTGGACCGTCGGGCCAAGCACGTCGTGATTGGTCTGGACAGTGGGCACCGACTGGTGGTTCAGCCCAGGATGACCGGATCGCTCATCGTGCACGACCGCAGGCTCACTCGCGAGGAGCGGCGCTACGCCGTGCTTCAGGTGAGTCTCGGCGGGGGGTCACAGCTCGTGTACCGTGACATGCGGCGGCTGGGGACGATCTGGCTGCTCGACGAGAAGGGATGGCGGGCCTATTCGGCCCGGATCGGACCGGAGCCGCTGGATCCCGCGTTCGACGCAGCTGCGTTCGCGCAACGCCTCAGCGGGTCCCGGCAGGCCATCAAGAAGGCGATCATGGACCAGCGCCGCCTGGCGGGCGTGGGCAACATCTACGCAAACGAGGCCCTGTTTCGGGCCCGAATCGACCCCTCGCGTCGGGCCGATCGCCTGACCCCTCGCGACTCCCAAGCCCTGTTCGATGCAGTTCGCTCCGTGCTCGGCGACGCCGTTGCCGCTCGGGGCACAACGATCCGGGACTACCGCACCGGCACGGGGCAGCGGGGATCGTTCCAGGGAGGCTTGGAGGTCTATGGACGCGGGGGCGAGCCATGCGTCCGGTGCGGCACAGGCCTCGTCACGACGCACACCATCGACGGGCGCGCCACGACCTGGTGCTGGCGGTGTCAGGGGGGACCGCGGCCGGCGCGGAAAACCTGAGTCGACTCGTTAGCTTTGGTGCACGAGGCGCTGCCACCCACGGCCCGCCGCACAACGAGAGCTATGACACAGAGACGGCACCGACATCCCACACCGCAGGCCGAGCTGCGGTGCAAATGCGGCCAGGCTATCAAGCGGTTCTGGTCGTTCTGCACGTCGTGTGGGCGACCGCTCGTCTGGCGGGACGACCCGCCAATCACGAACGCCGAGTGCTACTACTGCGGCTGGGTCGTTTCGGACCTGCATTCCTACTGTGGCTGGTGCGGAGCCGACATCCAAGAGGAGGGCGTGTCGTCACCCGAGCCGCTCAAGGCCCCTCGGGGATTCCGGTTCGACGGCCACTGCGACTGGGACTGCGGCGGCGGCGTGCAATACCCCATGGCCTATTGCCCCTGGTGCGGCGGCGAACAGGAGTGGGAAGACACGGCGTACGAGGGGAGCTGTCCCCACTGCGACCGCGGGGTCGACGATGCGATGGACATCTGTCAGTGGTGCGGGTTCGACGCCACCGGATCGGACCTGATCGACCGAGCCCTGACCCGGGTCCGCCGCCTGTTGCTGGTGTCGCGAATCCGGGATTGGGGATACCGAGTCCTGCTGCGTCCGGGCGTGTCGGGCGTCGATCCCCGGTCGCGGAACATCATCGAGATCGACCGCAGCTACGTGATGGGCGTGCGCCGCCGTGACGAGATCCCGTGGTCGCTCCTGGTGGGGCTGGTTTGTCACGAGCTGGGCCACAGTTTCCTCTACCACCACTGGCCGTTCACACACACGGAGCAGTTCACGCGGGTGTTCGGTGAGGCGAACAAGGCATATCGCGTGAGCGACGACACCTGGGTCGACTTCCAGCGGAAGAAGGTCAGCTCGGGTAATGCGCAACACGTCACGGCCTACGCGGCAACGCATCCGCTCGAGGACTTTGCCGAGGTGTTCCGGTTCTATGTCACCCGGCGCGGACGTATGAAGGAGTTGCTGGCCGAGCTGGGCCGGCAGCGGAAGGACGTCATCGTTTACGAGAAGTTCCTCCTGCTCCACCGCTTCGTGCGATCGCTGCGAGGATGGCGGTAGCTCGCGCGCTGACGCTGCCCCTCGGCGAGCTGGGCACCCTCAAGCGCCGTGTCACCGCTCTCGCTGAAAACCGCCCCGCCATCTACCGCATGCTCGATCCCGCGCGGACGGTCGTCTATGTCGGGAAAGCCAAGCGGCTCCGCGCGCGACTGCTCTCCTACTTCCGCGCTCGGTACCCAGAAGACAAGGCAGCGAGAATTCTGCAGGCTACGGCCGACATCGAGTGGGACTACGTGCCGTCCGAATTCGCCGCGCTGCTGGAGGAGTTGCGGCAGATCCGCCGTCACCGTCCCGTCTTCAACGTGCGCATGAACCGCACGCGCAGTGCCGCCTTCATCAAGGTATCCGGTGGGCTCGCGCCGAAGATCTACGTCGGCCGCAATCCCGGAACTCATGCCGTGCGCCATTACGGCCCCTTTCTCGGCGCGGGACGTCTGCACGAGGGCATCAGGATCCTGAACGATCTCTTGGGATTGCGAGACTGCGCCGTCAAGATGCCGATCGCCTTTCGCGATCAAGGTGATCTCTTCGAGAGCCGCGGCCGGGCTGGATGCCTTCGGTACGAACTCGGAACGTGCCTGGGTCCGTGCGGTGGATTCGTTACGGAGCGCGAGTACCGGGAGCGGACGGACACTGCGGTCGCCTTCATCGAAGGTCGCAGCCTGGTGCCCATCGACCGCGTGATTGCCGGCATGGTGGAGGCGAGCGACCAGCAGGACTTCGAGCGTGCCGCGTGGTGGCGTGACAAGTTCGATGCCCTCACGTGGCTGCTCGCTGCTTGCACCAGGATGCACGCCACACTGGACAGCATGAGCTTCGTGTTCGTGGATCCGGGCGTCTACGGCGACGATCGCGCATACGTCATCCGTCACGCTCGAGTTCGAGCTTCCGCGCCGGCACCGCGCACGCCTATCGAGATCGAGGCCTTCCACTCCCTCGTGGAGGAACACGCCGGCGTCACGACCGCGCCCGGACCCATTCCACAGCCTGCCATAGACGAGACGCTGCTGGTGTTGAGCTGGTTTCGTCGGCATCCCGCCGCGCTGCGACGCGCCACTCGGCTCGAGGACTGGCTCGAGCAGCACCGCCCCATTGGGTTCGTGCCGTGCTGATTGCTTTCGGGCAGGTGGCAGTCGGACTGATCGTGCTCTTCGTCGGCGGACATTACCTGGTGCAGGGTGCCGTGGTCATCGCCCTCCTGGCCAGGGTGTCAACCGCCGTCGTTGCGCTCACGGTGGTCGCGATGGGAACCAGCATGCCCGAGCTGGCCGTGAGCATCGACGCCACCGCTCGCGGCTCTACCGACATCGCGTTCGGCAACGTGATCGGCTCGTGCATCTTCAACGTGGGGGCGATCCTGGGCGTGACCGCCGTCATCGGGGCGATTCCGGTCAAGCGCCTGACGATTCGCTTCGAATACCCGGTGATGCTCTTCGTGTCCGCCCTCGCCATCGTTCTGGCATACGACGGCGTCGTCGACCGGCTCGACGGCATGCTGCTAGTCGTTGGGCTCGCGATGTTCATCGGTGCGATCGCCTACCTAGTGCGTCGCGGTGTCCCGATGGACGAGGCCGAGGCCCTCGATCGCGACGTGCAGCGAGCCTCACATATTCGGAAAGGCACGGCGCGCGCATGGAGTCGCAACGGGCTCTTGGTAGTGCTCGGTATCGTTGGTCTCGTGATCGGGGCCGATCTGGCCGTGGCCGGAAGCGTGACCATAGCCCGGACACTCGGGATCACTGAGCGGGTGGTCGGACTCACCATCGTTGCAATGGGAACGAGCCTCCCCGAACTCGCCACGTGCATCGTGGCCATGGCCCGCCGCGAGCCCGACATCGCGCTGGGCAACGTGGTGGGATCGAACATCTTCAACCTGCTCGCCATTCTCGGGATCACCGCCACGATCTTCCCTGTACCGGTGAACCCCCGTGCCATCGCGGTCGACAACTGGACGATGCTCGCGTTCGCCCTCGTGCTGTTTCCAATGATGCTTCGTGGGCACACGATCGCGAGACTGAACGGCGTGCTCCTCCTGGCGGGCTTCACCGCGTTCATGGCGTACGTCGTGATGGTGGGGTAGCCCGTCCCCAACGGGTCGCGGTGGAAGCGCGGCCTTGGCCGGATCACGCCAACGGCACGATCCTCGCCCGCGGCGGCAGTCCTGCTTCGAACTCCATGATCCCCACAGTCGGCGGGACGCCGAACCGCGCGGGCCCGGCAGCACCAGGATTCATCACGGTGACGGTCCGATCGACTAGCTCGAGCACCGCCTGGTGCGTGTGGCCGTACACAATGATCTCCGCGTCCGGGAACGCCGCCACGAGCCCCTGCGGCTCCGGCGATCCGAACCGGTCACCATGGGTGACGACGGCGATCAGCCCCTCGAGTTCGACCGTCGCGACATCGGGACACCGCTGTCGCAGCTCGACGCCATCGGTGTTCCCGTAGACGGCCGTGACCGGGGCCAGCGCCTCGAGTGCCGTCAGGACATCCTCGTTCCCGATGTCACCGGCGTGGAGGATATGCGCCACATCGTGGAACACATCGAGCACCTCCGGTCTCAAGGTCCCGTGGGTATCGGAGATCACACCGATTCTCACCCTCACCGTCCTCGGCGATTCGGTGTGGGGGTCTTGTGGGGATGGCGCAGCGGCCCCCCGGGCGGTGTCCCGTTGGGCCCCCGCGGTCGCTCCCGCCGTGCGGGCCGCCGCTCAGGGCCACGTTCCGGACCCTGCCGCTTGGTCTTGTCCCTCCCGCCCCTCGGCTTGGCCAGACGGCTCACCGGCGAACTCCAGCGTGCAAGGCAGCGATCCCGAACGTGAGCGGCGCGTGGCTGACGGCGGCAAACCCGTTCGCCGCCATCCGGGCCAACAGGTATGAGGGCTCCGGGAATTCCTGAACGGAAGCTGGCAGGTAGGAGTAGGCGCTCGTATGTTTGGACACCAGTCGACCCACCCGAGGCAGGACGTGTCGGAAGTACAGGAGATAGAGCGACCGGAACGCGCGGGCGGTCGGTAGAGAAAACTCGAGGATCACCAACCGTCCACCCGGCTTCAGCACACGCGCCATCTCGGCCAACCCCGCGTCCAAGTCCGCCAGGTTTCTGATGCCAAAGGCGATCATGCAACCGTCGAACGTTGCAGCGGGGAACGGTAGATCCAGCGCGTCTGCCCCGACTGCTCTCAGCTCGTCGCCTTTCGTCAGGCCGAGTCTGAGCATCGGGATGGCAAAATCGGCGCCGACGACACGACCGCGGAAGCCGTCCTGGCCCGCGAGCTCGGCTGCCAGATCCAGCGTCCCCGCACAGAGATCGAGATACCGGCCCGCGGGCACCGCCCGCCACTCGAGATGTCTGACCGCCCGTCGGCGCCACGAGCGGTCGGTGTTCAGACTCAATACCCGATTCAGTAGGTCGTACCGGGGGGCGATGTCCGTGAACATCTGCCGCACGTTCGACCGCCGAGCCTCGCCCTGCGGCACTCCAACGGGGGGGGGCGCTGATGGCATAGGCGCGAAACCTACGGGCAGGCGGGAAGGCGCCGCAAGAACGGTGCAGCCTGAAACTTCCCCACTCTCCGCGAAGTAACGTCGCTTCCCCATGGCGATGCCTTCCGAGCTGGGCGCGGCCACCGATCAGGAGATCGTGGCGTTTGCGCTCAACGGAGCCGAACCCGCCCATCGCGAGTTGCTGCGGCGTTACGAGCGGCCGGTCTACTCGCTCATCTACCGCATGGTGCGCGACCGGGAGCTCGCGGAGGATCTCACTCAAGAGACATTCGTCAAGGTCCTGAACGCCCTCGACCGGTATCGGCCCGAGTACAAGTTCTCGTCGTGGGTGTTCAAGATCGCCAACAACGCCGCCATCGATCAATTGCGGCGCAAGGAGCTCGACACCCTGTCCTTCCAGGGGGGCCCCGACGCCACCACACCCGACCAAATCGGTGCCACGTCCCTCCAGGTCGGCGACCGCGCCGAGTCCCCGTTGGAAGAACTCGAAGCCCGGGAGATTGGTGACGCCATCCAAGAGGCCATCGGCCGGCTCCGACCCGAGTACCGGGCATGCATCATCATGCGGCATATAGAGGGGCGACCGTACGACGAAATCTCAGAGGCGCTGGATCTCCCACTAGGTACCGTGAAAACCTATATCCACCGTGCACGTGCCGAGCTCCGAGAGCTGCTCGGACCCCTTCGGGAGTGAAACCGATGGATCGAGAGTCCGTAGGGAAAGACGAGATGACGGACGCAATCGCGAACGGGCTGACGCCCGCAGAAGAAGATCCAATCCTCCACCGGTATCTGAACGCCCTGCCAGCGGCCGTACCGATGGCGGGACTCAGCGATCGGGTGTTGTCGGGAGTATGGCGACCCGCTCCCCGTTGGATTCGGACGGGCCGAGCGGCAATGCACGACATGACCGCCTCGGGTCGGATCTGGCTCGTGATTGGTGCGTTGGCGGTTGGAAGCCTCGTACCCCTGGCCGCCGCCGTGGTGCTGGTCGGGGTGTTCGCAGAGAGCATTGGCGGGGGGCTGCGCTGGCTCGTTGCCGAAGGGATCCCCTTCGCCTGGGTGGCCTTCACGGCAGACCTCCAGGGGGCTCTGGGCACGGTGGCAAGCGTCCTCGTTGCGCACGGGCTGACTCGAGCGGACCTGCTCGCTGGGGGCATCGGTGCGGCAGTGACGACATTGGGCTGCGCCATCGGACTCCGTCGAACCATGACGCCTTCAAGGAAAGAAACGCCATGAGGCACGCTACGTCTGCGGTGACTGCGATGGTCCGGGCCATCATGGTGGTGCCGTGCCTGCTCCTGCTGGGCCTCGCATCGGTGTCGGCGCAGGAGGTGGTCGGCCACTCCGCGGAACGCGCCGGAAGCGAGTCCCTGCTCACGTTCCAACTCGACGATGGCGGCGAACTGGTGATCTCGCTCAAAGAAGGCCGCGTGTTCCTGAACGGGAGCCCGATTGCCGAGGTCCGGCAGCGTCACGCGACGCAGTCCATTCAGACGCTCATCGACAGTGCCGCCATACTCAACACCGGGCAGTTGCTCGCCGCGCTGCAGCAGCTTCGCATGGGGGAGATGGGGCTCGACAGCCTCTCGGCCGCGGTCGCGAGCCTTGCAGCCGCGGAGGCGATGGTCCCGGGCGCCGTGGCGGCAACCACCGGCAGCGCCGGCGCAAGTGCCATAGCTCGCATCGAGGCCCCGCGGGCTCCGAACCGCGTCACCGTGACGACTGTCCCGGACGCCAGTGTCAGCATCGGTGGCGAGCGAGCGTCGTTCGCGGGGGCAATCGTCGCCGGGGCCACCAACCTCCTCGCCGTGTTTCTCGCCTTGGGGTTCATGGGTCTGGGCTTCCTGTTCTTTGCGCCGCGACAGCTCGAGACCGTAGCAGACACGGTATGGCATTCGTTCTGGCGTTCATTTCTCGCCGGGCTCTTTGCGCAGCCGCTCATTCTCCCGGCCTTCGGCATGCTTCTGGTCGGACTCGTGCTGACCATCGTCGGAATCCTGGTGTTGCCGTTTGCGATTGTCGGATTCGCCCTCGCGTTGTTCATCGCGGCGGTCGGGGGGTTCTTGGCGGTGGCGCGAACGGTCGGCGAGATCTACTTGCGGCGCCGGATGGCACGTGGCGAGGCGGTACCGACCTGGGGGTCCTACCGGTACATCGTCTACGGGCTATTGGGTCTGTTGTCCATTTGGCTGCCCGCCCTCCTATTGGGAAGCGTGCCGGTGGCAGGCACGGTGTTGACGGTGAGCGCGGCGTTCTTGACATGGGTGCTCGCCACAGCCGGCTTCGGCGCGACGATCATCTCCCGGGCGGGAATGCGGGGTACGTTCGTCAGGCAACTCGACCTTGCGCTGACCGACGAGCAGTATTGGACCGCCGACGGCATGCCGGCCCCACCCACCAGACGCATGACAGGAACCCGGTAATGTCCGGAGCTCGAGGGGTCGGCACGCTCGCATTGGCGTTGGCGCTCCTGCCAGCCACGGGCGTCGCCCAGACATGGCGCAGCGCCACAGCAACTCGGCAGGTGCGCGGCGAGCAGCGGTTGGAGGTGAACGTGGAGTTTGCCGCCGGTACGTTCCGCCTCAGTCCAGGAGACCCCGGTAGCCTTTATCGAACCGATGTTCGGTACGACCAGGAGATGTTCGCCTCGGAAACGCGGTACGATGCGAAGCGAGGACACCTGCTCGTCAAACTGACCCCGGACGATCGCCTGCGTGATTTCCAGTTCGATGTCGACACGCCGCAGTACCTCGATCTCGCACTGTCGCCGGTGGTTCCCACCGACCTCACGCTGGAATTCGGCATCGCGAAAGCCGAGCTCGAGCTGGGTGACCTCTCAATGCGTCAGCTCTCGCTCAAGACCGGAGCCAGCGAGAACGTGGTTCGGTTCTCCGCGGTCAACCGCATGGAGTGCCGCAAGCTGGAGATCGCGGTGGGCGCCGCGGAGCTGCTCGTGGAGGGACTGGGGAATGCTCGTTGTCGGGATATCTCCCTTGCCGGTGGCGCAGGCAGCATCGTGCTCGATTTCACCGGGGCGTGGACCAACACTCTGCAAAGCGAAGCGGAGATCGTGGTGGGCTTCGGCTCACTGACGCTTCGACTCCCGGAGGATCTTGGAGTCGAAGTCAGGATGACGCGGTTTCTCGCCAGTTTCGCGAAGGAAGGCTTCGAGCGCCGAGGATCCCGCTACGTGTCGCCCAACTACGATCAGGCACGGGCGCACCTGCTGCTGCACGTGAAGGCCGCCTTGGGCGATATCGACGTCGAGTGGGTGCCGAGTCGGTAGACTGGCTCACCTGACCGGTCGCACGCGCACGTCTCCGCCCACTCCCATGCCGGTGAACTGCGCCGCTGAGCGGTCACGGACCGCAATCTCCAGCGTTCCGCCGGAGCCCTGAAACGCCACCAGATACCCCGAATCGACGTCGGCGAATGTCCGCTGCAGCATCGCGGTATGCTCGCCGCCGCCGATCAGGACGGTGGCGCCGAGTGGGAGACCGGTGTTGGGAATATTGGTGATGAGCGTCCCGAACCGATCTACGTAGACCACCTGCCCGGCAATCGTGTCACCCTGGCGCTCGGGGACGGGCAACGGCATGCGCACGGGGTCGCCGACCCTCGACCCCAGCTTGCCGATCGCGGCGCCGAGGGCGAGTTGCGCGGCAGCCGGCGCAAATACGTCTCGGCCGTGAAAGGTTGGTGCCGCCTCCGGCCCAACGGGGAGCGCCACGACGACCGCGTCGTCCAGGACGGCCTCCAACACGCCGTTGTCGGGCCCCACGAAGAAGTGCCCGCCGGCCGACACCGCGAGCGCCCGCCGCGGCGAGCCGACCCCCGGATCGACGATAGCCACGTGGACGGCTCCGACCGGGAACCGTCGCCAGGAACGCTGGAGAACGTACTGGCCTGCGAGGAGCTCGCCTGGAGGAATGCCGTGCGTGATATCGACGATGGTCGCCGCCGGCACCAGCGTCAGAACGACCGCCTTCATCTCGGCAACGTAGCTGTCGCGAAGACCGAAATCGGTCAGCAGGGTGACGATAGGCATCGCGGCGCGATTGGACATCGGCGTCGACCGCCGGCTGGTTGCTGGGATCAGCCCGTGATGATGGGCAGTGAGACGCTCTTGCCTCCCGCCCTGGCTTTCACTTCCCTGGCGATCGCGGCGAGCGCCTTGCCGGCTGGCGAGTCGGGTTTGTTCACGACGACCAAGCGCCCTTGGTCGGCTTCCAGCGTCATCTCGGCTTGGAGAGGGATCTGACCCAGCAATGGCACGCCGAGCTCGTCGGCCAGGCGCTGCCCACCTCCACCCGCGAAGATCTCACTCCGCTCACCGCA
Organism: Gemmatimonadota bacterium; assembly: GCA_029863245.1. GTDB lineage: Bacteria > Gemmatimonadota > Gemmatimonadetes > Gemmatimonadales > GWC2-71-9 > JAOTVV01. The sequence goes on along the minus strand of JAOTVV010000027.1, from coordinate 5,469 downwards.
GTGGGGACATTCGAAGGAGCTCATGTTCTCCACCACCCCCATGACCGGCACGCCGACCCGCTCGAACATCTTGGCGCCACGAAGCGCATCGCCAGCTGCCATTTCCTGCGGAGTGGTCACGATGATGCCCCCGCGCATGTGGACGGCCTGCGCCAGCGACAGCTGCGCGTCACCCGTGCCTGGCGGCAGGTCGACAATGAAGTAGTCGAGTTTGCCCCAGTCGACGTCGTTCAGAAACTGGTGGATGATTTTGGTCACGATGGGGCCGCGCCAGATGGCGGGCATGTCGCGCTCTACCAGAAATCCGAGCGAGATGAGCTTGACGCCGTACCCCTCGAGGGGGAGGATACGCCCGTCCCGCACGGGGGGCTTCTCGCTGACGCCGAACAGTCGCGGCACGTTCGGGCCGTAGATATCGGCATCCATGATCCCGACTGCGTGTCCCTGGTGTGCCAGCGCAGCTGCGAGATTGGCTGCCACCGTCGACTTGCCCACACCTCCTTTGCCGCTCGACACCGCGATGACGGCGCCGAGTTGCGGAAACTCGACCGGCTGCTGTGGGGGCGGCACCGTTCCGGCGGCCGGAGCCGTGCCAACCGTCGCCCTCGGCGGCGGTGACGGCGCGGACGGTTCTACCACGTCGATCTTGACCTCGCGCACGCCTTCCACGCTCCGAACGGCCCGCCGGGCCTCCCGAACCAATGGCGAGGGATCGTCGCGCGAAAGCACGAACCGGAAGGAGACGTGCCCGTCATCTCCCACGACGAGATCTTCGACCATTCCGGCGGAGATGACATCGTTGTCGAGCCGGGGATTGCGCACGTTAGTGAGCGCCCCGGCGACCAGTGCCTGCAGTTGCCTGTTCATGGTGATCGAATGATAGGAGGGGCCCTACGGCCGGGCAACCGACCGGGCGGCGGCCAAGACCAGGTCTTGAACGTCCGGCAGGGTCCCCGGAAGCGACGCACCGGCCGCCCGTCGGTGGCCGCCACCGCCGAACTGCTCGGCGAGCGCGGCAACGTCGAGGTCCCCGACCGAACGGAACGACACCTTGATGCGACCGTTGGCCAGCTCACGAAACAGGATGGCCATGGTTACGCCGCGAACGGAGCGAGCGAACTCGACAACACCTTCCAGTTCGTCCGCCTCGATGCCGTGCCGCTCGAGCGCACCTGGCGGTACCGTGACCCACGCAAGGCGGTGATCCGGCTCCACCACCAGCGTCTGGAGCACTTCGGCCAGCATCCGGATCTTGCCTTCCGACTCCGATGCGTACACGTCGTGATACACCTGCTCGGCACTCAGGCCTCGGTCGAGCAGATCCGACGCCACCCGTAGCGTGCGGGAAGACGTGTTGCTGAACCGGAAACCACCAGTGTCCGTCAGCAGCGCAACGTAGATGCCTCGAGCGACCTGGCGATCGATGTCCCACCCCGCGACCCGCGCAAGATCGTAGACCAGCTCTCCCGTGGCGCACGCGGCGGCATCCACCAACCGAGGCCCCGGTGGCAACGTCCCGTCACTCAGGTGATGGTCGATGCACGCCACGGGCGCCTTCGCGTCCGCGACGACGCGGCCCAAGTGCCCCAAGCGTCCGAGATCCGCGATGTCCAGCACCACGATCAGGTCGGCCCGCTGCAGTTCTTTGACGGCATCCTTGGATCGATCGGCTTGCTCAATCCCTTCGAGCAGGAACCGGTAGCGATTCGGAAATGGGGTCGGATTCACGATGCTCGCGGTGATCCCCACTTGCTGGAGCAGATACCAGAGTGAGACTTCACTCCCCGAGCCGTCACCGTCGGCATTCACATGCGTGGTCAGGGCAACGCGCAACCGCGGCCGCAGCGCCTCGATGAGGTGTTTCGCCCCACGGCGGCGCGAGGCGGAGACACCCAGCCCTCGGCGACGGTCGGAGGTTGACCTGGTCCGTGCCATGGACGGGAAGGTACAGCGGGGCCGGTGCACGCGCGACAGCCACGGACCTTGCTGGACCGGGCACGCCGGACCCATCTTGAGGCCTTCCCGAGTCCTGCTGGAGTCCCATGGAATCGCTCGAACGCATCGTCCAAGCGCTGAACTACTGGGTGTGGGAGTTCGGTGTCCCCGCCGGCAAAGAGGTGATCCCCGTCGCCGTCATCGCCCTGCTCGGGACCGGGGTGTTCCTCACGCTTCGGCTCCGGTTCATCCAGCTCAGGCGTTTGGGCCACGGCTTCGCGGTGACGTCCGGCAAGTACGACGACCCGGACGAACCGGGAGACGTGCCGCACTTCCAGGCGCTCACCACGGCGCTGTCGGCGACGGTCGGCATCGGGAACATCGCAGGCGTGGCCATCGCCATTCACTGGGGCGGTCCCGGCGCCCTGTTCTGGATGTGGGTGACGGCCCTCCTCGGAATGGCCGTCAAGTACACCGAGGTGACCCTGGCACAGCATTATCGACACGTCGAGGATCCCGATGCGGGACGGCTGCAGGGCACCGTGTCGGGTGGCCCGATGTACTACATCGAGCGCGGCTTGGGACCCGCATTCAAGCCGCTTGCGGTGTTCTTCGCGCTCATGCTCGGCTTCACGGCGTTTCTCACCGGGAACGCGGTGCAGGCCAACACGGTAGCCGACTCGATGCAGACCACATTCGGGATTCCGGTCTGGGTGAGCGGGTCGGCGACGGCAGCAATCGTTGCTCTGGTCGTGTTGGGCGGCATTCGACGGATCGGTAAGGTCACGAGCGTGCTGGCGCCGCTCATGGCCGCGATCTACGTGGCGGGCGCGGGCACCATCATTGTCCTGCACTTCGATTGGTTCCTCCCAAGCTTCGCCATCATCTTCCGCGAGGCGTTCAACCCCACCGCGGGCGTTGCCGGGACCGGGGTCGGCGCGATACTCGTGACCATGATGTGGGGGGTTCGGCGCGGCCTGTTCTCGAACGAGGCCGGCCAGGGCTCCGCACCCATCGCCCACGCGGCCGCCAAGACCGACGAGCCGGTATCGGAGGGCGCCGTCGCCCTCCTGGAGCCGTTCATCGACACCCTGGTCATCTGCACCATGACCGGACTGGTCATCATCATGACCCAGGTGTGGGACGATCGTCACCCCACCGAGATCACGCTGACCGGTGGGGACCTGTCGTACGTGGCCTATCAGGATGAGGGGAACCGGCGATCGGTGACTCCGGAAAACGAAATTCGGATTGCCGACGGTCGCCATGTCGACACGGGCACCGACGCGCCGCTCATCGCGTGGCACGAGGTGGAGATCGACCGTCTGTACGTCGATGCTCAGCAGACGGTTCCGTTCACCGGCGTGGTGCGCCCCCGGCGCGATCGGACCGCCGGCGTTGCGCTCGCCGACGACGGCACGACCTACTCCTCCCTGTACGGGGATGCGGTCGAGAGCGGCGCCCCACTCACGATGCTGGGATTCGAGCGGGGACTCCCGGGCCAATGGGGCGATTTCATCGTCTTGATCAGCGTGTTGCTGTTTGCCGTGTCGACCGCGATCTCGTGGAGCTACTACGGCGACCGCTGCGCCAACTATCTGTTCGGGCCGAAAGCCATTCTGCCGTACAAGGTCCTCTTCGTCGGCATGCACTTCTTCGGCGCCCTCGTGTCGCTCAACGTCATCTGGTTGATGGGAGACGTCGCCCTCGGCATCGTCATTCTGCCGAATCTGCTGGCCCTGGTCCTCCTGTCCGGCAAGGTAAAACAACTGACCGACAGCTACTTCGAGCGTCGGCCGTGGCAGGAGAACTACGAGGTCCACCAGAGGCTGAAGGAGCAGAAGCGGGCACGGCACTGAGGCCGCAACACCCAGGTCCGGTGAGCCGGCGGCCAACCGCGGCCGCGGCACCGGACCTCGGGTAGGACTCGGTCTAGACGGAGTAGTTCGGGGCCTCGCGGGTGATGACGACGTCGTGCGGGTGCGACTCGCGCAGGCCGGCCACACTGATCTGGACGAACTCGGCCTCGGTTCGCAGCACCCCTATGCTGTCGCACCCACAGTACCCCATCCCCGATCGAATCCCTCCGACCATCTGATACAGCACGTCACCAACGGGACCGCGGTAGGGCACCCGGCCCTCGATCCCTTCGGGAACCAGTTTCTGACCCAAGATCTCGCCTTCCTGGAAATAGCGGTCCGCCGACCCATCCTGCATGGCGCTGAGTGACCCCATCCCGCGAATCGTCTTGAACCGCCGACCCTCGAGCAGGAAGCTTTCACCTGGACTCTCTTCCGTTCCGGCAAGCATGGAGCCGAGCATCACGCTGGAGGCACCAGCTGCAAGCGCCTTCACGGCGTCGCCCGAGTACTTCACACCGCCATCGGCGATGACGGGGATGTCTCCCGCCCCCCGCACCGACTCCACGACTGCCGTGATCTGGGGAATGCCCACACCGGTGACCACCCTCGTGGTACAGATCGAGCCGGGACCGATCCCGACCTTCACGGCATCCACCCCGCGTTCGACCAACGCGCGCGCGCCCGCTTGGGTCGCCACGTTGCCCCCGACAATCTGCGCATCGGGGAAGGCCTCGCGGAGCTGCGCGATGACGTCGAGCACTCCCTGGGAGTGGCCATGAGCGGAGTCGACCACCACGGCGTCGGTCCCGGCGGCCAGCAGGGCCGCCATCCGGTCGCGGGTGTCCCGACCGACGCCGACGGCCGCCGCCACACGCAGGCGTCCGTGTTCATCCTTGTTCGCATAGGGGAACTGCTGACGCTTGATGATGTCCTTGACCGTGATGAGACCCTTCAGGATGCCCTGCTCGTCCACAACCGGGAGCTTCTCGATCCGGTGCTCCCCGAGAATGGTCTCGGCCTCCTCGAGCGTCGTGCCCAAGGGCGCCGTGATCAGGTTCTCCTGGGTCATTGCCGCCTGTACCGGTCGGTCGAGCTGACGCTCGAACTGCAGGTCCCGGTTCGTGATGATTCCCAGGAGGCAACCCCGGTCGTCCACGATCGGGACACCGGAGATCTTGAACCGACTCATCAGGTTCGCGGCCTCCCTGATCGTCCGATCCGGCCCAAGCGTGATCGGGTTCAGGATCATCCCACTTTCGGATCGCTTGACCCGATCTACCTCCGCGGCTTGACGGTCGATCGGCATGTTCTTATGAACCACGCCGATCCCACCGAACCGTGCGATGGCGATGGCCATCTCCGACTCGGTAACGGTATCCATCGCGGCGGAGATGATGGGAACGTTGAGCGTGATGGCTCGCGTGAAGCGCGTGGTGACATCGACGTCACGCGGATGGACGGTCGCGTGCCGGGGAACCAAGAGGACGTCGTCAAAGGTGAGCGCGTACCCTGGACGCAGCTGCATTACCACACCTCGTCCCATGCATGAATGCACACGGACCCGCCGCGCGCAGAGCGCAGGGCGGGTCCGTAGCGATCAAAAAGTGGTACCATATACCAAGGTACCAGCCGCTCGCCGGAGCGGTCAAGCAGGCGATTGCGGCTCCGCTCC
>JAOTVV010000020.1 GCA_029863245.1 Gemmatimonadota bacterium | reverse complement strand
GGCGCCTTCTCCTCCCCTGACGAGGGGGCGGCAGGTTCGAGCTCCTCGGCCACCACACGGCTCGCAGCCGCAAGCCCTTCCATCAAGCGCCCCGCCGCTTCCAGCACCTGTGCTCCACCCTTCGCCGCCGCATCCGCAATCCGCACGGTACCCAGCCGATCCTCGAGATTTTCGGCCAAACGCTGTACCGTGGACGTGGCACGCCGGCTCTTGTTGTACTTGGAGTCCAGGAACTCCAAGTAGTCGAGCACCTGCCGTCCGATGTCGTCAGGCAGTGCATCGAGCCTGCCCGAGATCTTCGCCTTCAGATTCTCATTCATGGATCGTCTCTCACTTGTCCCGCCGGCGGGCCATCTCCACCAGCGACAGAATCGGATTGCCCAGGTAGTGTGACCGGCCGGTGCGAACCTGCCCCACGATGACCAACTCCGTCAGTGGCTCCATCTTCGCCAACTGTCCCACCTGCTCGTCCGTCAAAACGACGTACGCGAACCCGGTCTCCGGGAGTGGGCCACGGGCCAACATGTATCGCTGTCCGGTTGGGATATCACGGCGGACCTCGTCGGCATCCTGGACCGCGATGAACTGGACAATCCACTGCACGAGCTTCCCCTGAAACTCGGCGGGGCGGGCGCGCACCTCGGCGCCGGTAACCCCGACCAGGACCCCCGGAGTCGAGGGACGGAGATCCGTTTCGCGCGCCCAGGCCTCGAACTGCACCCGCACCCACTCCCCGGACCGGGCGATTATCCGTACCGGGGCATCCGGAGGCAGCACGCCTGCGGAATCACCACCGGGAGCTCGATGCAGCGAGGTGCGATCGGCGGTCACCGCCCGGTCCAGCACCGGCTCGGCCGGCAAGGCCACAGGAGGGACCGCACGCGGAGGGTCTGCCCTACGTTGCGCGGCGGGTGCGCCCCCGAGCTGTTCCAGGGACGGGCCGAACATCCATCCCACTCGTCGCACGCGCACCCACCCCGGCTGCCGCTCGGCCTCCTCGAACAGCGCGCCGGCGGACGCCCGGGCCAGAATGCGGCCATTCGGCTCGGTTCGGAGATTCTCGCCGTCGCGGGCCGCGACGATCAGGTCGTACCCCTCGCGGTTGGTCTCCTCCATGGACCGCGCCCAGATCCAGCCTTCGAGCACGACCTGCACCCACCGCCCGTCGACCGACTCGGCTCGCATCTCCACACCCGCATTCACGGTGGCGAGGAGCGGCGCCGTGCCCGTCGGCTCGCGGCGGAAATTCTCGGTGCGCATCACGCGATAGCGGTTTTGCGCTTCCAGGCGTTCGGCCGTGCCGCCGCAGAGCAGTGCGACGATCACGACACAGGCTGGTAGTGCCGACAGGAGGTGGCTAGATTGCCTCATTCTCACTCTCACGACGATTGTAGGAGCCCCCTGGTTTCATGTCAAACTGTTCCCGGCACCTCCTGCGCAGTGCCATCGTCGCCATTGTGTCAATCTCGGCGACGGCGCCTTCGGGTCACGCGCAGGTTGGGCACCCTCCGGGTTCCTCACCGTACCGCGACCTGCGTTCAAAGTACCAGGTCTCCCTGACCGGTGGGTACTCGTGGGGCACCGGCGGCAAGGTCGAGGTCGGGCCAGCGCGCGGGCGCTTTGGCGGGATGCGGTTCGACTTGCACCTTGCCGGGCCCGGTGCGGTGCAGCTCGGGGTCAACGTCGGCGACTTCGATCGCCTCCTCCTCGATCCGAGTCAGGCGCCGGATGCCCGCGTCCTCGGTACCGCCAAGCAGTCCATCATCATGGTCGATGCGGGACTCAACCTGGTGTTGACCGGTGCCAAGACGTGGTACGGCTTCGCTCCGTATGCCGGGGCGTCTCTCGGCCTCGCCCTGGGCGGCGACGTGCCGGCGGCAGACACGCTCAGCGTATTCAAGTTCTCCACCAAGTTCCTCGTAGGCCCGCAGATCGGGTTTCGCTGGTTTCCAATCGAGCGGATCAGCCTTCGGTTCGAGGCCCGTGACGTGATCTGGCGGCTCACCTACCCCAACCAGTTCTTCGACCCGCCCGCGAACGCGCTGGACGACGATCCGGTGCTGGACGCGCGGTTCAACAAGCCCACGCAGTGGACGCACAACCCGATGTTCCTCGTGTCGGTGGGTTGGGCCTTCGGTCGGTAGCCGTTGGAACTGCTCTGGGACGGTCTTCGGCGCGGCGCCGAGCTCATCCTCGGCGGCGACCCCGATGTCGTCGACATCACAGCCCTCTCCCTCCGTGTCGCGGTGACCTCCACCATCCTGGCCTGCGGCGTCGGTGTGCCGGTCGGCTTCGTTGTGGGAACCACACGCTTCTGGGGACGTCGTGCGGCCATCACGGCGCTCAACACGATGCTCGCGTTCCCCACGGTGGTGGTCGGCTTGGTCATTTGGGGGCTCCTTGCCCGACGCGGACCGTTCGGTGGACTCGAGCTGCTCTACACGTGGTGGGCCATCGTCATCGCGGAGGTGATCCTGGCCGCCCCAATCGCGGCAGCGCTCACGGCGGCGGCCGTCCAAGGCATCGATCCCCGCGTGCGACGGACGGCCCTCACCCTCGGGGCGACCCCGTTGCGCGCGCATCTCGCCGTGGCCAGCGCTGCGCGGTTCGCACTTCTCACCGCCGTCACGGTCGCCTTCGGCCGGGTGCTGGCCGAGGTAGGTGCCGCCATGATCGTGGGAGGCAACATCCGGCACTACACTCGCACGCTCACCACGGCGGTCGCGCTCGCCACGTCGCAGGGCGACTTCGCGCTTGCCATGGCCTTGGGCCTCGTTCTCTTGGCCCTGGCGCTGACGGTGAACGTCATCCTTCAGCTCCTCCAGGGGCGCGGCGATGCTTGAGGTACGCGATCTGGAGCACGGGTACGGTCGCCGGAACGTACTGGCGGTCGACACCTTCACGATTCAGACGGGAACGGTCACGGCCGTCGTCGGACCCAACGGGTCGGGCAAGAGCACGCTGCTGCGCGTTTTGGCCTTTCTGGAGACGCCCCGTGCGGGCATCTTGCGACTCGATGGCGCCCCGATTCGTACACCAGCAGAGCGCCGACGCGCACGTCGGCGCGTGACGCTCGTGGAGCAAACGCCGTATCTCTTTGCTGGAACCGTGCAGGAGAACATGGCGTACGCGCTCTCGCTGCACGGGATTCGCAGAACCGAAGGCACCGGCCGCGCCCGCCAAGCCCTCGAGCGTGTCCTGGCTAGCGACCTCGCGCAGCGGCGCGCCGACCAACTCAGCAACGGTGAAGCCCAGCGGGTCGCGATCGCGCGAGCGCTGGCGCTGGAGCCGGCGGTCCTGCTCCTGGATGAGCCGGCGAGCGCAGCGGATCGAGCAACCAGCACACGGCTGTACCAGGTGCTCGACGAGGAACGGTCGCGGGGTGCCGCCGTGTGCTTCGCGTCCCACCAACTCGAGGACGCCTATCGTTGGTCGGACCATCTCGTGGCGCTCGCCGACGGTCGCACCGGGCTCGTCACGCCGGAGAACCTCTTTCGCACGGTCCTGCCCGACGGAGGCGGCTCCAAGACGGCACGGGTCGGACCGCTCGACATCCGCGTCGTGACGGACCGAGTGGGGCCGGTCACGCTGGCCATTCCGGCCGACGAGGTGCTGGTGAGCAATACCCCGCTCCAATCCAGCGCCCGAAATGAATTCTCCGGTCGAGTGGTTCGCATCAGCGAGCACGATCGCGATCGCGTCACGATCATCGTCGATGTCGGGGTGGATCTCGCGGCCCGCATTACCCCATCCGCGCTCAAGGAGCTCGACATCCAGGTCGGCGCCACCGTCGTACTCGCCGTCAAGGCGCTGGCCGTGCGGGTCTTCTGACGCAACTGTACATTCCGCCATATGACACTCGTCCGCCTGACTCGCATCGTTCCCTTTGCCGCCGCTCACCGATACTTCCGTTCGGAGTGGTCGGACGAGAAGAACCGTGAAGTGTTCGGCGACTGCGCAGGCGAGCACGGACACGGTCACTCCTACGAGTGCCATGTCACGGTGGCCGGACCGCTGGACCGCGAAACGGGCATGGTCATGGATCTCCGGCAACTGGATGCGATTCTCGAGAACGAGATCACGGCCCGGTTCGATCATCGCTTCATCAACCACGAAGTACCGGAGTTCGGGCCGGGCGGGCTCGTCCCCACCGGGGAGGCGCTCGCCGTGACCATCTGGAGGCACCTCGCCCAACGGCTCCCGACGGGCGTGCGGCTGGAACGTGTCCGGGTGCAGGAGGAGCCACACCTGTTTGCCGAGTACCTGGGAGAGGAGGAGCGCCCGTGACCGCGTGCACGCGGTGGGCGAGGGCACTGGTGATCGCAGCCGTCCTTGGCGGCGGTGCGCCCGCAGCCCTCGAATCGCAGACGCGACCGGAGCCGCGCCTCATCTTCTCCATCTTCGGCGGCGTGGTCAACGGCGGCAATCTCTGGGACATCCCGGCACAGCCCTTTCTGCTGGTCTTCGGCCCCGCGCAGTGGGATACGATTCGCCTCCGTCGCCGGCTGACCACCGCCCCCATAGCCGGCCTCAACGCCACGATCTACCAGTCCTCGCATTTCGGCCTCACGGCAGAGGCCGTGTACCTCGGGCTCCGGATCGACGACGACTGCACCCTGTTGTTCCAGAACGCTGACGTGCAGCAGCGCAACGCCCAGGTCTGCAACGACGTCACGCGACGGGTGCGCACCGTCTCGAACGTTGGGTTCACACTGGGAGCTGCCTATCGCCTGGCCTCGCGAAGCGCCGTCACGCCATACGTGCGGGCGCAGGGCGGAGTGTCGATGCGAAGCTCTAGCCTGATCGAGGTGGCCGGTCGGTACAATGAGGTTCTGACGAATGGCTCCGTGGTGGTCCGCGAGCGCGCGGTGATCGACGACGAGAGCCGCACCTCGGTTACACCGATGTTGGCCGTGGCGGCTGGCGTGATGTTCGCCGTGGCACCGGGCTATCACCTCCGGGCGGAGATCCGCGACCACCTCCTGGTTCTCAAACGCCTGACCGGCCCGGCCGATGACCGGGCGAGGGTGACGACGGAATCGTTCCTGTCGCACGCCCCCGCGTTGGTGTTTGGGATCGACATCGTGCTCGAGCGACAGCGCGGCCGGCGCTACTAGGCCATGCGGAGCGCTGTCCTCGCCGGCGGCGCGTCAACCCGGTTCGGCAGCCGACCCAAGGGGCTCGTCGACCTCGGGGGCCGCACGCTTCTCGACCGCGCTGTCGACACGTTGACGCAGGCCTGCGGTCGGCCCCCGCTCCTCATCGCCAACGACCCCGGGGCCGCCGCGTGGCAGCCCGACCTCGAGATCGTCGCCGACACCCTTCCCTATCGAGCGAGCCTCTCGGGTCTGTATACGGCTGTGTCATTCGAGCCGTCCCCAGTCCTGGTGCTGGCGTGGGACATGCCATTCGTCACCGCGCCGCTGCTTCGCGCTCTGATACAGGACCGAGGCGAGTACGAGGCGTTCATTCCGGAAAGCACCGGTCCCCGCGGCCTCGAGCCAATGTGTGGCGTGTACGCACCGACCTGCGCCGATGCCATTCGCTCCTGCCTCACGGCCGGGCGTCTCGAGGCAAACGCGTTCTACAGCGACGTGCGCGCCGGCACCCTGTCTCTCGACACGGTGCGGCGGTTCGGCGAACCGGAACACCTGTTCTTCAACGTCAACACCCCGGACGACCTCACACGCGCCGAGCGCATCCTGGCCGCGCAGTCATCGGGTCGACCGTAGCCGCACGTCGATGACCCCTCCCCGAATCGGTCTCACGCCTACCGACGCCACCGAGGCGGTCCTCCGCGAGATACGCCCGCTGCCAACCGAGACCGTGTCGATCACCGAGGCCATCGGCCTAGTCCTGGCTCGGGCCATCTCGAGCCCCATCGACCTCCCCCACTGGGACAATTCGGCGATGGACGGCTATGCGGTGCGCGCCTCCGACGTGGGGACCGACGGGGTCATCCTCCACATCGTCGACCACATTCCAGCGGGCGCGTTCGGGCGGCGGGCCATTGGATCCGGCGAATGCGCACGCATCTTCACTGGCGCGCCAATTCCGGACGGGGCGGACTGTGTGATCCGGCAGGAAGACACCACGGCAATCGAGACCGCCAAGGTACGCGTCGACGACGTCCGTGACGTGGGACGCAACGTGCGCAGGCGCGGGGAGGACATCCTCCGTGGCTCGGTTGTGCTCGAGCGTGGGACCGTGGTCGGTCCGGCGCAGATCGGTGTGCTTGCGTCCGTGGCCACGCCGTCCGTCGAGGTGCATCGGCGACCGACGATCGCGATCCTCTCCTCCGGAGACGAGCTTGCCGATCTGAACGAGCGGGACGCCATCCTGAGTGGACGGAAGATCGCTTCGTCGAACAACTACACGATGGCGGCAATGGCACGAATGGCAGGAGCCGAGGTGCTCGATCTGGGGATCGTGAAGGACGACCTCGATGAGACCCGCAAGCGACTCGCCGACGCCCACGGGTCGGCTCTGCTGGTCACCTCAGGTGGAATGAGCGTCGGGGAGCACGATTACCTACGACGAATACTCGAGGGGAGCGGGGCGGCGTGTCGGTTCTGGCGGCTCCGCATGCGGCCCGGCGCACCCGTGGGGTTCGGCATGATCGGCGGCACTCCCTGGATCGGCCTCCCTGGCAATCCCGTGAGCACAATGGTCACGTTCGAGCTGTTCGTCCGGCCGGCGATCCGGAAGCTCATGGGACATACGCAGCTGTTTCGGCGCACCACGCCCGTACGGGTCGGGGAGCCGATCGTGACACAGGCACAGCTGCAGCACTTTCTGCGCGTGACGCTTTCGGTTGACGATGGTGAGCTCACTGCTCGGTTGACTGGAGCCCAAGGATCCGGGATCCTGACCTCGATGGCCAGAGCCCACGCGCTGCTGATCGTCCCGGAAGACCGCCAACGTATCGAGCAAGGCGAGATACTCTCGGCGCTCCTGCTCGACGAGACGATCCACGTGACGAGCGTGCCGTATTGAGGAGGCCTCGCCGCCGGTCTGAAGCGTGCGGAGCCGCAGCGGATTTGCTGAAGTTTTGCTGAGGTAGGGCGGCACGCCTCGGGTGCCGCCGTTCGCCTGGGTGGTCCCGACACGAACGTGGGTGTCAGGAGGGGAAACGCGTATGGTGTGGTTCGAGCGGTTGTCCGTGGCGGTCGTGCTTCTGGCCAGCGTGGCCGGATTCCTATATGTCCTCTGGTCCCGTCGTCTCGGGCACGTGTGGCCCAAGCGTGGAGAGCTCCACATCGTGAACGCCAGGGGGCTCTTCACCGGTATGTGGGAGGTCTTCACCCAAAAGGTCGTCCTCCAGAACCGACCGTGGGTGGGTCTCTTTCACCTGCCCCTCTTCTTTGGCTTGCTGGCTTTCCTGGCCAAGAGCGTCTTCCACGTGCTCCATGGGCTTGGGGTCGAGGTAACCGCCCCGGGCTGGTACGTCCGGGCTCTGGACGCGATCGCGGTGGCTGTCCTCGCCTCCATCGTGCTGCTCGCCATCCGCCGCTACTTCGTGGACCGGGAAAAGCTCACGCACCTCACGGAGTCTGGGGTCATTCTGGGTCTCATTGCCCTCCTCATGATCACCCACCTCTTGGAGCGGGTGTTCCCACTGGTCTCCGTGGCCGGACGGGTGAACTGGTGGGCCCACTATGTCGATCTCGCGGCTTTCCCCGGCGTCATCGCCTATGGCAAGCACCTGCACTTGTTCCTGGCGCCGGTCAACGTGGTTCTGAAGCACATGACCGAGGTGCCATCGGATCGTTCGGTGTTCGGCAATGACCTGGACATGGATTTGGAAGACGAGTCGAAGCTCGAGGCGGAGCTTGCTCGGTTGGGGATGCCCGGGGGCGTGGCGGATTTCGGCTTTGGGGCCCTCTTCGATCCGGCCGCATGCATTCAGTGCGGTCGGTGCAACGACGCGTGCCCGGCCGGGCCAGCCCTGAAGCCACGAGACCACTTCGTTTTGGCCCTGCAAGATCCTTCATTGTCGGCGGAGCAGCTGGCCAAGCTCATCGATCCGGACGTGACGGCGACGTGTGTCCAATGCCGCGCCTGCGAGGTAGCGTGTCCCACGGGATGCCGGCCCGGACGCAACGGGCTCGAGATCCGGGGGCGCCTGATGGTTGATGGCCTGTATCCGCCTCGCGCTCTCCGCGAAACCGCCATGAAGGCTCTGACCTCCTCCGGCAACATTTTCGGCCAGGATGAGAGCGAGCGGAATCGGTTCATCCGGGAGAACGCGCTGCCGATCTTCGACCCTCGAGAACACGGCGTGCTATTCGTCCTTGGATGCCAGGGGAGCAACAGCCCTGAGGTGCAGCCCATCGTGCTGGCCACTGGGAGACTCCTCGACGCGGCAAAGATCCGATGGGGAGTGCTCGCCGAGGAACGGTGCTGGGGGGAGGGTCTCCTTCACGGCGGCGGCCTCATGGAAGATTGGCCGCTATGGGCCCAGGAGCGCATTGCGTTCCTCTCCGACGCTCTCGGCGGAGATCAAGGACGGACCATTCTCACCATCTGTCCTCACTGCCGAGATACCATTCGTACCCAATACGCGGCGTTCGGAGCAGACTTCAGCGACGTTCAGCTCCATACTCCGTTCCTGGCAAACCTGGTCGAATCGGGGAAGCTCCACCTCAAGGCACATCCCATGGACGCAGCCCTCCACATCCCCTGCAAGGTCGTGCACAACAGTGAAGACACCGGAATGCGCGCCCTACTTCAATCCGCGGGGGTCACGCTGCATCAGCCGGCGTCCAGTGCTGCGGCGTTCCCAACGGCGTGCTGCGGTGGGGGTGGGGGCGGCTTCCTCTGGGACTCGCCGGCAAAGGTGAACCAGAAACGGTGGGCACAGATCAAAGCCACGGGACAGACCGCGGTCGTGACCGGCTGTCCGGGATGTCACCGAATGCTCGGCGTGGTGCGGGACGAGAACACCCGCATCTGGGATGTGGCCTCGATCTTGGCGGATCGTCTGGACGCACCCGCCGGAAACTGAGGTTCCGCGTCAGCGGGAACCTGGTCGCGGGCTGGAGGCTACCCCTCTCGAGCCTTCCGGATCTCCTCGGTGAGCTTCGGTAGCACCTCGAAGAGGTCGCCCACGATTCCGTAATCCGCGACCTTGAAGATCGGCGCATCGGGATCCTTGTTGATCGCGACGATCGTCTTCGCCGTACGCATGCCCGCCAGGTGTTGAATCGCGCCGGAGATTCCGATGGCGAAATAGAGATTTGGACTCACGGTCTTGCCCGTTTGCCCCACCTGCTCAGCGTGAGGACGCCATCCGGCATCCACCACCGCACGCGACGCCCCGACCGCCGCATTCAGCGCGCTCGCCAGATCCTCGATGAGCTTGAAGTTCTCCGGCCCCTTGAGGCCTCGTCCGCCGGACACCACGATCGACGCTTCCGCAACGTCGATGGCAGCGCGCTCGGGGTGCTTGATTTCGACGGTGCGGGCCCGCGGCTCACCTCCACTCACGGCAACCGACTCGACCGAGCCAGCCTTCGCATTCGCCTTGGGGGTCACCGCGTTGGATCGCACCGAGATCACACACGGAGTCGCTGAGATCTTGAGTGTGATATTCGCCTTCCCGGCGTACACGGGTCGGGTGACTATGATGGCGCCGTCGTACTTCACGTCGGTCACATCAGAGACGAACGGACACGCAAGTCGGGCCGCCACGCGCGGGGCGAGATCCTTGCCGAGCGCCGTGGCCGACACGAGCGCCGCTGCGTAGCTACCCTTCCGCACCTGATCCGCGGCGATGCCGGCGTATCGGTCCGCCTGGTAGTTGGCGAGGGAAGCGTCTGACGCCACGAGGACCTTATCGGCCCCAAACGCGCCCAATCCGTCGGTTGCCACCCCGGGCCCGCCCACGACCAGGCCGTGGACTTCACCACCCATCCCATCCGCCAAGACCCGCGCCGCCGTCAGCACCTCATGGGAGACACGCTTGATGTCGCCGCTACGCTGTTCGAGAATCGCGAGCACGTTCGGCATCAGAGTACCTTCGCTTCGTTCTTGAGTGCATCGACGAGGGCCGGAACTGCGGCTGCACCTTCACCGACGATGCGGCCGGCTTTTCGCTCGGGTGGATAGCTCAGACTCAACACGTCGAGCCCTCCCGTCTCGAGCGCTACGTCCTTCACGTCGAGAGGCTTCTTCTTGGCGAGCATGATTCCGCGTAGGGCAGGATAGCGGGGTTCGTTCAACCCCTTGTCTGTGGTGAGCACCGCTGGCAGCGGAAACTCCACGACTTCCACACCTCCCTCGATCTCCCGCTCCGCTTTGCCTTTGCCGTTGGCGATCTGTAGCGCTGCAATCGCGCTCACGCAGGGGAGTGACAGCAGCTCCGCCACCATAGGGCCGATGCCGTGGCTGTAGTCGTCGATCGCGAGCTTGCCGAAGAAGATGAGATCGTAGCCGCCCTCCGCGAGCTCGGCGGCCAAGGCCTTCGCCACGGGCAACGGATCGAGCGGGATATGGTCCGTCTTCAACAGCACCCCCCGATCCGCCCCCATTGCCAACGCGGTCCGGATGGTCTCCTGCGACGCGTCGCTGCCTGCGGAAATCACGACGACCTCGCCCGACCCGGCTGCTTCTTTGAGTTTGAGCGCCTCCTCGACCGCGAATTCCTCGTACGGGTTCAAGACGAACTTCACACCACCCTCGTCGATCGCCTTCCCGCTGGCGTCGATCTTGATGCGGGCCTCCGAATCCGGTACCCGCTTCACGCACACCGCTATCTTCACAATAACCTCTTGTATCACTTGATGTTACGCAGCTCGAAGCCCAGCGGATGCCGGGTGCAGGAAGCTACTTCACCGATCTCGCAGTCGCAACGTCAGAACCAGCGTTTTCGTCGGAAATACAGCAACATCACCATTCCAACCAACACCATTATCCCCCACACGTACCAGTAACCCCATGGCCAGTGGAGCTCAGGTATGTTGTCGAAGTTCATCCCGTAGACGCCCGCGATGAACGTGAGCGGAATGAAGATCGTCGCCATGACGGTGAGGACCTTCATCACCTCGTTCATGCGGTTGCTCACGGTGGAGAGATAGATCTCGAGCAGGCCACCCACCATCTCCCGGAAGCTCTCCATGATGTCGACCACGCGAATGGTGTGGTCGTATACGTCCCTGAGGAACACGATCGTCGGCTTGCGAATCAACTTCGAGTCGCCCCGAATCATCACGTTCAGCACATCCCTGAGGGGCCACACCGTCCGCCGCATCTGAATCAAGGCCCGTTTCATGTGCTGCACGTCCCGCAGCGTTTCGCTGCTGGGGTTCTCCATCACCTCTTCTTCCAGCTCTTCGGCCTGGTCTCCGAAGAGCTCCAGCACGGTGAAATAGTTGTCCACCACGACGTCCAGCAGCGCGTAGGTCAGGTAGTCAGGACCCATCTTTCGAATCTTGCCCTTGCTCTCCCTGAGGCGGCGGCGCACCGGGTCAAACACGTCTCCTGCGTCCTCCTGGAACGTGATCACGAAGGTGGGGCCTAACACCAGACTGATCTGCTCACTGGCGACCCGGAATTCCTCGCCATCGTTGTCGTCCTCGACTCGCGACACGCTCAACATTCGCATCACGATGTAGAGCCGGTCCTCGAAGTCCTCCAGCTTTGGACGCTGATCGGTGTGGGCGACATCCTCCAGGAGCAGCTGATGCAGGTTCAGCTTTTCACCGATCTTCTCCAGCACCGACGGATCGTGCACCCCGTCGATGTTCACCCACGTGACGCTCGACGCGCTCATGCACTCGTGGCACTCGTCGATCGTCGTCACCTCCCGTTCGTCAAGACGTTCGGCATCGTAGTTCATGAGCGTAATCCGAACGGGCTCGGCGCGAGCGGGTCCCATGTGATTCAGATTGCCGGGCGCCTGCCCGATCCGGGCGGAACGGCGGTGAAACAGCTCCTCCATTAGCGCATCCCCCAGTTCTGGATTCCGCGATCGGGCAACTTCGGTGCATCCCGCCCCTCGGGCCCGAGGCCAATCGGGCGGGACTCACCGATCACTGGTGAAGCCGATCTTGTTGTGCGTTCCGTCGCACATGGGCTTGCTCAGCGACGCGCCGCAACGACAGAGGACAAAGCTCTCCTTGACCTCGATGGGCTTGCCCTCGTGGTCGGTGAGTTCGCATGTCCCCGTCACCAGGTACGGTCCGTTCCTTCGGACCTTGATCGTGATGCTCATGGTCGCTCCATGATGAACAGTGGCTTGGTGTTGGACTGAAGAAACAGTAGGGCTCTCGTCACGCCGACGCAATCACCGTTTCTGCAGCGTTTCGAGCAGACGCTTCAATGGGAATGTGTTCACCACGTCGCCCGTGGTGAGCCAGGCTCGGCGTGCTTGGTCCACTCCATAGCGCATGAGATCGAGGTCGCCGATGCGGTGAGCATCGGTGCTGATCACGACTCGGAGCCCGAGCTCCTTGGCACGGATCAAGTGCGAATCCTTGAGGTCCAGTCGATCCGGATGCGCGTTCAGCTCGACGATCACCTCGTGCTCGGCAGCGCACTGAAGCACCTCCTCCAGATCGAACTGCATCGGGTCTCGGCGATTGATCTGTCTGCCTGTCGGGTGGGCCAGGATGTTCACCTCCGGATGCCGAATGGCGGCCAGGATGCGCGCCGTCTGCTTGGCCGGCGGGAGGTCGAGGAGCGAGTGCACCGAGACGAGCACCACGTCGAGCCGCTCGAGGAACTCGTCCTCCAGATCGAGGCGTCCATCGCGAAGGATGTCCACCTCCATACCCTTCAGAACGCGGATCTCGGACCGGCGGGCCGCGATCTGGTCGATCTCCTCCCACTGCGCGGCGAGCTTCTGGGCATCCAGGCCACCCGTCATCGCCAGGGCCTTGCTGTGATCCGTGATGGCGAAATAGTCGTAGCCTCGGGCGACACACGCGTCGAGCATGTCCTCGATCGAGTTCTTGCCGTCCGACCAGGTGGAGTGCATCTGGAGGTCGCCCCGCAGGTCATCGAGCGTGATCAGATCCGGCAGTGCGTCGCGCTCCGCCGCCGCAATTTCGCCGCGGTCTTCACGCAACTCGGGTGGAATCCACGCCAGATCGAGCGTCGCATACACATCGGCTTCCTCGCGACCGGCGACCATGGTACCCGCAAACGGGTCCGCGGACTCGGCCTCGTCTTCCGTCACCTGGAACACCCCGTACTCCGAAACGCGAAGACCCCGAGTGACCGCCCGCTTTCGCAGTCGGACATTGTGCTCCTTGGATCCGGTGAAGTACTGCAGCGCTGCGCCGCAACTCTCCGGCGGCAGGAGGCGCAGGTCGATCTGCAATCCCGACCGCAGCACGACCGTGCCCTTGGTGTCACCAGCTAGCTCCACCTTGCGGACTTCGGGATACGTCGTGAATCGCTGCATCACGGGACCTGGATCGGTCGTGATGGCCAGGAGATCGATGTCTCCCACCGTCTCCCGGCGGCGTCGATAGCTGCCGGCGACCTCGAGCCGCTGCACTGCTCGATGCTGGCGCAGGTAGGCAACGAGCGGCTCCACGTGCTGCTCGGCATCCGCGATTTTGAACCGCCCCTGGCGCCGCCGATAGGCCTCGATTCCCTTGAGGATCTTCTGCTGACTCTTTTCGCCGAACCCATCGAGCTCTGCAACCTTCCCAGCCTGCGCCGCGGTCTTCAGGTCCTCGATTGTCTCGACGCCCAGCGCCTCCCAGAGCTTCTTCGCCTTCTTGGCACCCACGCCGGGGAGACGAGTCAGCTCCACCAGCGAGCTGGGAATCTCGGCGGTGAGCTCGTCGAGTACGGTCAGTCGCCCTTCGAGGACGAGCTCGGTGATGTGAGCGGCAATCTCCTTCCCGATCCCCGGAAGTTCCGTGAGCGCCGCGCCATCCTCCACCATCTTCTTGAGCGGCGTCGAATGCTCCTCGACCGAGCGCGCCGCATTCTGGTAGGCACGGATTCGGAACGGGTTGGCGCCCTTGATTTCGAGAAGTGTCGCAACCTCCTCCAGCACGGCGGCAATCTCGACGTTTTCCACTCAGATCCCCACGCCTTTGGAGCGGAGAAGATCCAGGAACTCGACCTCGCTGAGCATCGGGACGCCAAGGGTCTCGGCGTCGCCATACTTGGACCCCGGATTCGTCCCGTGGACGAGGTACCCGGTCTCCGCGCTGACCGTCGACGTCACTCGGCCTCCGAGCGACTCGATGAGCGCCTTCGCCTCGCGCCGCGAGAGGCGCTCGAGCCCCCCGGTGAGCACGATCTTGATACCGTCGAGGACCGGGATCGCCACACCCGGCGTCTCCCGAACGGTCAGTTTCTTCAGGAGCCGGTCGATCAGCTCGGCATGACGCGCGTTGCGAAAGAAGCCCGCGATCTGCTCACTCATCTTCGGGCCCACCCCGGGAACCGTCTCGAGCTGTTCCGGGGTCGCCGAACGCACGGCCTCGATGGACCGGAAATGGCGTGCGAGGTCGTTGGCCACGGCCAATCCTACCTCCGGGATACCGAGGCCGAGCAGCAATCGATGGAGTTCGACTGCGGATGCCCGTTGGATACCGTGGACCAACTTGGCGGCAGACTTGTCGGCAAATCCCTCGAGCGTCACGAGCTGGTCGGGCTGAAGGTCGAACAGATCGGGTAGCTGCCGGACGAGGCCGTTCCCAACGAGCAGTTTGGCGGTCTCCTCGCCCAGTCCCTCGATGTCGAGCGCGTCACGGGACGCGAAATGCTGTATGCGTCCTGCGAGCTGGGCCGGACACTCGAAGCTGTTGGGGCAGACGGTGAAGGGACCGCGCTCGACGAGCGGCGTCCCGCAGGAAGGGCACGCGTCCGGCATGTGGAACCGCCGAGCGCGTCGCCGGCCCGGCTCCGCGAGGCGCTCGACGACCTGCGGAATGACATCCCCTGCCCGCTGGACGCGCACACGATCGCCTTCGCGGATATCCTTGCGCGCGACTTCCTCGCGGTTGTGCAGGCTGGCCCGGCTCACCGTCACGCCCGCCAGCTCGACCGGCCGCAACATCGCCACCGGGGTCACCACACCCGTGCGACCCACGGACGGAACGATCGCGAGCACGCGGGTCACTTCCTTGCGGGGCGCGAACTTGAATGCGAACGCCCACCGGGGGTGGCGGGACGTCTCTCCGACCTCCTCGCGAGCCGCCAGATCGTCGAGCTTCACCACGACGCCGTCGATCTCATAGGCCAAGTCGTCCCGCTGTGCGGCCAACTCGTCGTGATACGCGAGGACGTCGTCCACGGTATGGGCGCGGTGGACGAGATCGTTCACGGGAAAGCCCCAGTGCGCTAGCGCCTGCAACACCATCCACTGCGTCGTGAGCGCCTCGTCCTCCACCTCGAGCACATCGTAGACATAGAGATCGAGCGGCCGGGCGGCCGTCACCTGCGGGTCGAGCTGACGCAGCGAGCCTGCTGCCGCGTTCCGCGGATTGGCAAACGGCTCCTTTCCCTGCTCGAGGAGCCCTTCGTTCAGCCGCTCGAAGGCGGCGGCACGCATGATGACTTCCCCGCGCACGGCGAGGAACGACGGTGGCGGGGTGCTGTCCCCGCGCAGGCGGAGTGGGGCGGTGCGGATGGTTCTGATGTTCTCGGTGATTCCCTCTCCCGTTCGCCCGTCGCCACGCGTGGACGCACGCACCAGCATGCCCTGCTCGTACACGAGCTCCACCGAGGCACCGTCTAGCTTGGGCTCAAGCACGTAGCTGACGGCGGCACCCAGCGCCTTCCGCAGCCGTTCGTCGAACCGCCGGAGCACCCCCACGTCTTGGCTCGAGTCCAGGCTGAGGAGTGGGGCCGCATGCTCGACCGCCGGAAACCTATCGAGTGGCGTGCCGGCCACCCGCTGTGTGGGCGAGTCGGGTGTGCGCAGGTCTGGGAACCGCTCTTCGAGCTCTGTAAGCTCGTGAAAGAGGCGATCATAGACCTCGTCGGAGACTTCCGGGGTGTCCTTGACGTAGTACAGGTAGTCGTGATGCCGCACTGCCGCCCGCAACTCCCGGATGCGTCCCTCTGCTTGTGTGCGGTTCATAGCGTGAAATCTGGTAGACTGGGAGAACGGCCGGAAGGCACCGATCCTCGAACCCATCGACCCGACGGCCTATGCGTCGCGAGGCTCGCGGTTCAGGCGAACGAGTGCGACGAGCAGACCCGCGGCGAGGGCCGCCCCGACCCAGAACGCCGATGCGAGGCCCCATACGGCAAACGCGATCCCGGCAATGAGTGGTCCGATCGTCTGGCCGAGCCGCAGCAGCATTCCGTTCACCGACATGTAGATCGCTCGGTACTCGTGTGGCGCGGAGGCGGCCACGATCGTGAGAATGCTCGGGATCGTGATCCCATTCGCCGCGCCGAAGATTGCCACCAGCACCAGAAGCAACCAGAGCGACGGAGCAAGGGGCATCAGCAGCATCGTCACCACGTAGAGGGCAAACCCCGCGCAGACCAGACCGCCTTCGCCACGCAGCCTGGCGAGACGCCCCAGAAAGAACGACGCGATACCGGTGGCGATAGACGCCACGGCAAACACGAGTCCGATGCCGAGGGGCGTGGCGCCAAAGGCGCCTTCCAGTACGAACGGGAGGTACGACAGGTACGCGCCGTAGATGAGCACGAAGGTGACCAACCCCGCGAGAAACATGACGACCACGCGTCTCCGTCTCATACCATACAGGGCATTGCGCAGGTAGGTCCGAAGATCGCCCTGGGGAGAGGGTTCGGGGTTTTTCAATGTCAACAGCGCAAACACGGCCACCGGGACGGCGGCGATCGGGAGAAAGAACGGTGCGAACCACGCAAGCGTGGCCAGCGCTCCTCCGATCGCGGGGTACAGCGCGGTCCCCACACTCAACACCGCCGAGTTGTACCCCATCGCGGCCGTCCGGCGCGATCCCTCGAACAGGTCCCCGATCAGGGTGATGTTGAGTGCACCGAGCGCGGCGCCGCCCACACCCTGGAGCAGGCGCAGTACGACGAGTACCTCGAATACGCGTGCCAGGCCACACGCCGCGCCAGCGATGCCGAAGAGGAGCAGTGACGGGATGAGGATCACCTTGCGGCCGACTCGGTCGGCGAGTACCCCGAGAAACGGGGTCAGCACGACGCCCGGTAAAGTGAAAGCGGAGATGAGCAGCCCCACGGCCAGCGGGCTCACGTCGAGGGCCCGGGCCGCGGCAGGAAACGCGGGGGTGATACTCGCCACACCCAACATCGCCATCAGCGTGATGCTGAAGACGACCCGGAGATTGCGATCGCGCAGCAGGGACGCAGGCGGGTTCGATTCGCGCATCGTGGAGGTCAAGACCGGTGACCGACGCTCAACGACGATACCGGCCCAGCCACGGCCGACCCATCAGGCACCGTGCTTCGACGCGACCGACTCACTCATCGTGAGACAAAGCGATACACCCTTCCGTTCTGGGAAAGGAGGTACAATTCCCCGAGCGAATCCTCACCGAACGACAGAACGTTGCCGACGTCGCCAATTTCCCACTCGGTATGCTCGCGCACGGCGCCGTCCCCGACGCGAAAGCTCCGCACCCACCCCTGGCACCAGTCAGCGTAGAAGTAGTGACCCTGTACGGTCGGTAGCGCACTGCCGCGGTACACATAGCCGCCGATCACCGAACACCCGTTGTCGTGACCATACTCGACCAGCGGCAGGGTGAGGCCCTCGCGATCGCAGATGGGCGAGCCGAAACAGTGCGTCCCCTCCATGATACGCCAGCCGTAGTTCACGGCCGCAGCGGATGCCAGCCTGGCGTCGACCTCCTCCCAGGCGTTCTGGCCGACGTCGGCAACGTAGAGCATGCCGGCATTTCGATCGAAGGAGAACCTCCACGGGTTCCGGAGTCCGATGGCCCAGATCTCCGGGGCGGCATCCTGCCGGCCAACGTACGGGTTGTCCGTTGGGATCGCATAGGGATCCCCGCCGTCCACGTCCACGCGGAGCATGGCCCCGAGCAACGTGGCGCGGTTTTGGCCATGGCCGTGAGGATCGTTGGCGCTCCCGCCGTCACCCATCCCAACGTACAGCATCCCGTCGGGACCGAAAGCCACGTGACCGCCGTTGTGATTGCCGTACGGCTGCGCCACGCTGAGGATCGTCTTCGCTGATCCGCGGTCGGCGACATCGGGGTCCGCGCTGACCGTGTATCGCACCACCTGGGTGTTCCCATTGCGGTCGGTATAGTTCACGAAGAACCAGCCGCTCGATGCGTATGCTGGGTGAAACGCGAGTCCGAGCAGCCCTCGCTCGCCTCCCGCACCCACGAGGTCGGCGATGTCGAGAAAGGGCGTCGAGAGGAGCTGACCGTTCCGCAACACGCGAATCCTGCCAGGTTGCTCCACGATGAACAGCCGGGTATCGCCCGGCGGGCTGGTGAGGAAGAGCGGGCTCTGCAGACCCTGCGCGACGACCGCGACGGCGAGGCCACTGTCGGGGACCGGTGCACTCACGTTGTAGCCCGCCCCGCCACCGGAGCACGCCGCCATCACCAGCGACGAGATCACACCAGCCAGGCAACGCACGAGAGCGCTCCTCACTTCTTCACGAACCCGAGCAGGAGTAGCAGGACGATGGCCCCGACGGTGGCGGTGATCAGCGATCCGAGAACGCCGTAGGCGGAGAGGCCGACGAGGTCGAATAGGAACCCGCCGACGAGGGCGCCCAAGACACCGACGATCAGGTTGCCGAAGAGACCGAAGCCCTTGCCCTTGGTGATTCGGCCGGCGACCCATCCGGCGATGATGCCGATGATGAGAAACCACAAGAAGTTTGGCACGGCGCTATGCTCCTCCGCCAGAGACATGTTGGACGTCGAGCGGGTGGTGGCCCGGAACGGGTGCCACCCGGCCCTCAGCCCGAGTACGCCGCGATCTCGGTGATGGCCTCACCCAAGATCAGCGTGTGGATATCGTGTGTCCCTTCATAGGTGTAGACGCTCTCGAGGTTGGCTGCGTGCCGCATCGCCTGGTACTCTGCCAGGATGCCGCTCGCGCCGAGCAGCCGCCGCGTTTCACGTGCGCACTCGCACGCCATGTTCACGTTGTTTCGCTTCGCGAGTGACACCTGCACGGGGGTCATCGTCCCGCGGTCCTTGAGCCGCCCGAGCTGCACGCAGAGGAGCTGAGCCTTGGTGATCTCGGTGAGCATCTCCGCCAAGCGCGATTGCTGGATCTGGAAGCCGCCGATCGGGCGGTCGAACATGACGCGGCTCTTCGCGTAGTCGACGGCCTCTCCATAGCAGGCCATGGCCGCGCCCACCGCTCCCCAGGCGATGCCGTACCGCGCCTGGGTGAGACACATGAGCGGGCTCTTCAATCCGCCGCTCTTGGGTAGCAGGTATTCCTTGGGAATCCGCACGTTTTCCAGCACGAACTCGCTCGTATCGCTCGCGCGCAACGACAACTTCCCAACTTGGTTCTTTGCCGTGAACCCGGGACGGTCTGTCGGAACGATGAAGCCGCGGATGGACTTGACGTCGTCCAGAGTTCCGGTCTTGGCCCATACGATGGCGACGTGGGCCATCGAGCCGTTGGTGATCCACATCTTGGAGCCGTTCAGTACCCAGGAGTCACCATCCTCCCGCGCCGTCGTGATCATGCCGCCGGGGTTGGAGCCGAAATCCGGCTCCGTCAAGCCGAAACACCCAATGAGCTCGCCGGTCGCGAGCTTGGGGAGCCACTCTCGGCGCTGCTCCTCGGTGCCGAAGGCGAAGATCGGGTACATGACCAGGGAACCCTGCACGGACGCGAACGAGCGGATGCCGCTGTCGGCGCGCTCGAGTTCCTGCATGATCAGACCGTAGGCCACGTTGTTGAGCTCGGCGCATCCGTACTCCGCCGGCAGGTTGGCGCCGAGCGCCCCGAGCTCGCCGAGCTGGGGAATTAGATGCATCGGGAAGTGCCCGGCCAAGTAGTGCTCCGCGATGACCGGCATCACCGCATCGTCCACCCAACGCCGAATCGTCTCCCGCACCGCTCGCTCCTCTTCGGAGAGGAGCGAGTCGACGTCGTAGAAGTCCACCCCCTTGAAGGGCATCTCTCGGTTCCTCCGTCCTACCGTTCGATCATGTGTATGGCCTCGCCGACAGCGCGGCGAGCAGCCGGCGTAATGCCGACTTCACGCGCCTTACGGCGAAATCGCTTCCCGTGGTCCGGCTCCCCACCCGTTTCGACCTGCCACTGGTGGATCATTTCGTGTAACAGTGTATCGCGCACCTCGTCCCACCCATCCTGTACTACGTGAAGCCGACTGATGGCGATCTCCACCGCACGGTGCGCCCGGGCGTCGACTGTCACCTCGCCGAGTCGGGTCACCATCCGGCTCGAGACGCGGAGGGGTACGGGGTGCAGTGCGCCCCCGAAATGCCGATCATTGAGTTCGGCGTACAGGCGGCGGAGGCGCCCGACGAGTCGGCGATCGGTCGGGTGCGTCGGCTGCCGACGTCGGCGGCGCACCGGCACGTAGGACTCGGCTGGGAACTCGCTGAGCAACCGCCGGGCGCGCTCCCGCTCGGAGCGAGGAGTTCGCGGTGCGATGAAGGCTACGATCGCCCTGAGTACTCGGTCCGATCCGTATGCGAACCCACGGTGAATCCGGAGCACGGACCGCTCGGTCACGCTCACCATCACGGAGCGATTGAGGTGAAGCTCGACCGGTACGGTTCGCTCGAGCCCCAGACGATGCAGCCTGGCAACGAGGAGCGCCTCGTCGGCCTCCCAGGCCGCGCGATCAGCGCGCGCCCGCAGGGACGGGTGCGTCATCGAGTCGTCGCGGCCTGGGAAACGTGTGCACGTCGGACCGCTTGAACACACCGTCGCCCGCTTCCCAGCGGAAGAACTCGACGTGGATGGCGTGGTCGTCGATCGAGACGCGGTTGAACACCGAGGGACGGTTGCCACGCGACCGGGTCGACAGGGTTCCCGCGCACGACACCACCACCCGTTCCTCGAGCGAATCGACCTGTTCCTGGTGGTCGTGGCCGCACAGCACGATGTCCGTGCCCGACTCCACGATGCGGCGTTGCGCTTGGCGCCATCGGGCCAGCCCCATCCGCTGCGACAGCTCCCCGCGAAGCACGTTGTGGTGGACCACGAGGACCCGGACCCGCTCGCTGGCGGCCGCGCTGAACGCCTCCCGCGCTCGCTCGATCTGTTGCTTGGGGAGATGTCCTTTCACGGCGACATCCCTCAGTCTGGGTGTCAGCGATCCCCACGCGATCCCGTGAGACGTGTTCGCCCCCACGACGATGGCCTCGGGAAAGTCCAGGATGGGAGACAAGACCGGTCCGAAGTACCGTGCGTACTTGCGGTACTTCACCTGCGCAGCAAAGGGGATGAACGGCCTCCACCACCACTGCACGTCATGGTTCCCCGGAATGGTCATGACCGGCGCGGTACGCTCCAACTCGTGCACAAACGCCCTCGCCGCCTGGAATTCGCCGTGTCTCGCGCGGAGACTGAGATCTCCGGTGAGCACGATCAACCGCGCGTCGAGGTCGGGCACTAGCTCCTCCACGGCATGGATCTGACGGAGGTCGGCGACTTGGCCGAAATGTGTGTCAGACAGATGCACGATTCGGAACGTCACGGCACCACCACAGTCATGTGAGGAACTCCCGGAGGATACGTCGCACCACGAGATTCGTGAGCAGGTACCAAATGGCCACTGCGGCTCCGCTCACCAGCCGCGCCGTCGGATCGGCCGGCACTCGAAGCAGAACGTACGCGCCAACGACGATCGTCGAGAGAAGCGCCACGGTTCGGGCGATTTTCGCGGCATGCCGCTGGATGTCGCGCTGGCACACCGCGCAGATCTCGCCCAGCGGGAGATCCACCGGTCGCCGGCAGCGCGGGCACTCCTGCTCACGCAAGCCGCCGAACAACGGCGTCCGTGAATTCCACTGTCGTAGCATGTCCCTTGAGATCCCGTGTACGGACTCCGTCGTCCCTGAGCACCGTCACGAGGGCCTGCCGCACGCATGCCGCCGCTGCAGCTTCGCCCAAGTGATCGAGAAGCAGGCACGCGGCCAAGATCAGCGCCGATGGATTCGCGACTCCCTTCCCCGCGATGTCGGGGGCGGATCCGTGCACGGCCTCGAACAGGGCCGCCCGATCGCCGACATTGGCCCCGGGGGCGAGTCCAAGACCACCGATCAGGCCGGCGATCTGATCGCTCAGAATGTCACCGAACATGTTGGTGGTGACGATTACATCGAACTGGCTTGGGTCCAAGACCAGTTTCATCGCCGCGGCATCGATGATGACGTCATTCACCTCGATCCGACCGTGGTATCGCTCGGACACGTCGCGGGTGACCTCGAGGAACAACCCGCTCGACGCCTTCAGGATATTCGCCTTGTGGCAGATCGTCACTTTGCGTCGACCGTGTCGTATGGCGTAGTCGAAGGCGAACCGAGCAATGCGTTCGCAGCCGGCCCGGGTGACGATCGCGGTCGCCTGGGCCACGGCTTTCGGGTCACCGGCAACGGGAATCACCATCTCGTGGCCGACGTAGAGTCCCTCCGTGTTTTCGCGAATGAGCACGATGTCGACGCCGTCGTATCGCCCTCCCGGGAGAATCGTGGCCGCCGGCCGCACATTCGCGTACAGATCGAACTCCCGGCGCAGCGCCACGTTCACCGACCGGAATCCGGTTCCGACCGGCGTCGTGAGCGGTCCCTTGAGCGCGGCACGCGTTTCCCTGATACTGGCCACGGTCGCATCGGGCAGTGGCGTTCCCGCTTCGTTCAGCGCCGCCACACCACCGAGTTGTTCATCCCACTCGATCAACGCGCCGGCAGCCTCGATCACGCGGAGGGTAGCGGCGGTGATCTCCGGCCCAATCCCGTCACCCCGGATGAGGGTCACGCGGTGCATCGCTACGGCAGATCCGGCACCAAGGCCCCGAGTGCGTTCCCCAACGCCGACCACGCGTCGTCGCCCTCACCGTGGGCGATCGTGCGCCACAGCAC
This sequence comes from Gemmatimonadota bacterium, assembly GCA_029863245.1. Lineage (GTDB taxonomy): Bacteria > Gemmatimonadota > Gemmatimonadetes > Gemmatimonadales > GWC2-71-9 > JAOTVV01. The sequence goes on along the minus strand of JAOTVV010000020.1, from coordinate 29,033 downwards.
GGTGCCGAAGCGCACGTCCGCGATCACGACCGACAGATCGGCGGCGCCCTGCCCCGTCGGCATCTGCCTGAAGGTCAGTGCAGCCGGGACCAGGACGAGTCGATCGGCCGCCACGGCCGTCAGATTGCGCATTTGTGAGCGCAGCGGGTCGGGGATACGGTCCAGATTGCGAGCGCGGAGCAGCGCCGTGCCCAGCTTGTCCGGATCCGGCAGCACCCCAGGGGCCTGACGTGAGGCGCGACGAAGCGCATCGGGCAACACCCACTGGGCTTCTGGAGCCCGCTCGGTGAGAAAAGTCGCGATGAGGCTGTCCGCGATCCGCAAAGCGTCCAACCGGTCCCCCAGTTGCTCGTTCCACCCGAGCTGACGGTCGACCGCCACCAGGGTCAGTGGGAAGAGCGCTACCGTGCGACCAGCGAGGACGATGGTCGGGAGCGGCGCCGTCTGGGGAGGCACTCCTTCATCAGGGTTGGTGCCTCCGCACGCGACGATCGCAGCGGCAAGCGAGAGCGTCGCGAGTCTCAGGCGTCTCGCCACGTCGGCGCTCGCTTCTCCATGAATGCCTTGATGCCCTCGTGTGCGTCGTCGAGCGCCATCAGCTCGCGCAGGTACAGGTTCTCGGCCTTGTAGAGCGCTTCCTCATACGCGGCATAGTATGACTCGGTCTGGGCCCGCTTGGCCAATATGAGCACCGGCCTCGACTTGCTGGTGATCTTCGCCACAAAGCTCCGCAGCTCGTCTTCAAACCGATCGTTCGGGACCACGCGGTTCACGAGACCGTAGGCACTGAGCTCCTGCACGGTGATCTCATCTCCCATGAGAATCCACTCCATAGCCTTCCGGCGTGGCGCGGCGCGGGGGAGCACGACGCACGCAAGCGGGGGGAACACGCCGAGCTTGATCTCGGGGAGCGCGAAGCGTGCCGACTCGGACGCCACAACCAGATTGCAGCCGATGGCGAGCTCGAAACCGCCGCCGAATGCCATGCCGTCCACGGCGGCCACCGCAATGACGTCAAGCAATCGAATGGACTCGAAGATCCGGTGAAAGACCTGGATCATGCGGGTTACCTTGTCCCTGGTGTGGTCCGCGACATCCACACCGGCGCTGAAGGCTTTTCCCTTTCCGCGGATCACGAGGACCTTCAGGTCCGTGCGTCCGCGAAGCTCCAGGATCGCCTCGTTCATCTGCTCCATCATCTCGATGTTCAGCACGTTGAGGGGAGGGCGATCGAGCGTCAGCGTCGCCACACCCCCTTCGTACGTGAGCCCAACGAAGCGGTCACTCACAGGCACTCTCCCGCAAGCGTTCAACCATGAGATGGTCGGCCCAGCCCACCGCCGATCAGTGGAGCGTCAGGCCGCCGTCGACAAAGATAACCTGTCCGGTGATGTGCCGAGCTTCGTCGGAGCAGAGAAACAGGACCACATGAGCCACGTCTTCCGGCTCGGCGATCCGCCCGAGCACCGACTCGTGCTCGGCGTCACTGAGCACCTCGGGGGGGAGGGTGTCGATCAGCTCCGTGCGCACGAACCCTGGAGCAACCGCGTTGACATTGACGTTGTACGCACCGAGCTCGACGGCGGCGGCCTTGGTGAGGCCCACGACGGCTGCCTTGCTCGCCGCGTAGTTGGCGAGTCCAAAGCCGGGCGTATAGGCCTGGTGGGAAGCAATGCTGACGATCTTGCCATATCGCTGGGCTCGGAAATACGGCGCTACCGCCCGAATCGCGTTGAAGCTCCCTGTGAGATTCGTCTTGACGACGTCGTCCCACGCGTCCTCCGGCATCCGCCACAAGGCGGCATCGTGATGGATACCGGCATTATTCACCAAATAGTGCACCTCGCCCAGCTTGTCACGGGCGTCGCGAATGAACCGCTCCACGGCGCGGCGATCCCGTACATCGCAGTGGGCGCCATAGACCTCGACCCCGCATCCGCGGAGGGCTGCCTCGGTCAGCACCGCCTGCGAAGACACGTCTCGATGGGGCAGCTCGATGTAGTTGAAGGCAACGTTCACGCCGCGCCTGGCGAAGTCCACGGCGATGGCTCGACCCATCCCCGTGGCACCGCCGGTGACGATCGCGGTGTGACCTCGCATTTCCCGCCGCTCGGCCTGCTTGGGTTGGGGGCGTTCAGCGAGCACCGACCCAGTGCCATGGCCCCGTCTGGGGCTGAACTCAGATGGCTCCGATGGATCGTAGGGTATCGGGCACCCCCTCTGCGAGAGGTATCGAACGTACGTCCCCGCCAAGGCTCCAGCAAGCGCACTTCGCGGAGGGGAATCTCACCCTCGGCCTCCGACTACTACCGCACCCCGAACCACGCGCCGGACCACCGCCGCCGCCTCGAAGACGAGCCACAGCTCGAGCACGAACACGATGCCGCCGACCGCGAGCAGCATCATCTGGCTCTCGACCCAGTACCGGACGAGGTTGAGCACCATGGCCCACGTGGTCATGAACAGGAGAAACGCCATCGGAACCACCGTGACCCAGACCGGGCGTCGCAGTCTGGCTAGGAAGAGCGTGACGACCAACAGGGTCAGGGCTCCGGTGAGTTGATTGGTCGTTCCGAACAGGGGCCAGAGCCGCATCCCACCGGCCCCCCGGTCCAGTCCCAACGCAAGAACGGCACAGCTCACCACGGCCACGAACGTCGCGACCCAGCGGTTCTGCGCGATCCTCACCCGGTACTGCGCGCCGAGCTCCGAGATGATGTACCGCTGCAGCCGCACGCCGGTATCCATCGTCGTGGCGGCGAACGAGATGACCACGACGGCTGCAAAAATCACGGCGACGGTGTGCGGAATGCCCACCCCTTCGGCCAGAACACCCACACCGTTGACGAAGGCCGTCGTTGCTCCGCTCGAAGCACGGGCCCAGGTCCCGTAGTGCTCCACCCATCCCTCACGACCCACGAAGACCGCGAACCCCGCTGTGGTGGCCAGGATCGACGTGAGCGCCAGGGTTCCCTCGCCAATCATCCCCCCATAGCCCACGTAGCGCGCATCGGTCTCCCTGTCCAGCTGCTTGGCGGACGTCCCGGAGGCCACGAGACCGTGGAACCCGCTGATGGCACCGCAGGCGATAGTGATGAAGAGCAGGGGGAACCAGCCTGGCGCATCTGCCGGAAGCTCCCAGTTCACGGCTGGGGCAACGATCTCGGGATTCACCAGCACGACGCCGAGGCCGATGATCGCCAGCGCCACGAAGAGCTGATGACTGTTCACGTAATCTCGTGGTTGGAGCAGTACCCAGACGGGGAGCACACTGGCGAAGAACGCATAGATGAAGAGAACGATCACCCACCCCGTCCGGACGCCGTCGACGCTGGCGGCCTCCTGGGCAACCGAGAGATCTCCCTGGGCCGCCTGCAGCTGCGACCCGGAGGGGGCGAACCCGAACACATCCGGCAGCGCGAACGGGGCGTACTGGCCTAGCCAGATCAGCACATATAGCACCAGCAAGGCGGCGATGGACGGCCACAGGATGCCCACCCGGGTCCGGTAGATCAGCAACCCCACCACTACCGCGACCACCAAGCTGCCCCAGACCGGCAGTACTGCCCCGTGATTCGCAATGAAGAGGTTGGCGATCACCACAGCGAATACGGCATTCACCAGGAGGAGCAGGAAGAAGATGATCAGCAGAAAGAGCACGCGGGCACGCCCGCCCACGATCTGCTCCGTGAGGCTTCCGATGGAGGTCGCCTTGTGGCGCGTCGAGATCCACAGGGCGCCGAAGTCGTGCACCGCGCCCGCGAAGATCGTTCCCAACACCACCCAGAGGAACGCGGGGAGCCATCCCCAGATCACCGCGATCGCCGGTCCCACGATCGGCGCCGCTCCCGCGACCGACGTGAAGTGGTGACCGAACAGCACGTGGCGGTTGGTGGGAACGAAATCCACACCGTCCTCGAACTCGTGAGCCGGCGTCACGAAGTCCGGATCGAGCCGGTAGATGTGTCGCGCGATGTAGCGGGAGTAGAGTTGGTAGCCCGTCAGGAACGCGGCGAGACCGATCACGAGCAGGGCGATGGCGCTCACAACCCAATCCTCCGAGTTGGCTCAGGGCGGAAAAAGGTACCGATCGGTGGCCGCCTCCGCGAGCGACCGACTAGGACACGGAGAGGTATGACGCGATCCGGTCGAGCGTGGCGGGGCCCCAGGTGTCGGTCTCCAGCAGCGGGACCTCGAACACGGGATACGCCGCAAAGCTCGCCCGAATCGTTGCGAGGCGCTCCTGTTCCTGTATCCTCCGCCCATCGAAGAACGCTCCCGCGCTTCCCTCGGGCGCGAGGCGGTTGACGACGACCGCCCCGATCGGGATCCCGTACTTCGCCACCGTGCGCACCGCGCGCTCCGTTTCGAGCAGCGACAGCCGCTCCGGAACGAGTACGAAGACGAAGCCGGTCTGTCGCTGATCCGTGACGACTGCTCGGATCCGGTGAAAGCGAGCCCGTCGCTCCTCCAATGTCGCCAGGATCGGGTCCTCTTCCCGCACCGAACCTGCCGCGGCACCGGCGACGTTTCGCCACATGCGGCTCAACACGGTCACCTTCTTCCGCCGGCCGATCAGTCCTCCGATCCACGCGGCCATGTGCTCGGGAAGCGCCAGTAGCCGGAGGGTGTGACCGAGGGGGGCAGTATCGATGATCACTCGCTCGTAGGAGGTGCCGAGTCCGCCGATGAGGCGGGTGAACCGCTCGAACAACGCTGCTTCCTCGGCGCCCGGGGTGACCCGGGCAATGTCGATCTGCCGCTCCACTTCAGCCACGAGTCGTGGTGGCGTTACCTCGGCAATCCTCTCTTTCACCTCGGCGATGTAGCGATCGGCCTCGACCGACGGGTCGATCTCCACCGCCCAGAAGTTCGGGCCGACGAGCGTAGGCTCCGACCCGAGGGCGGTGCCCAGCACGTCGGAGATCGAGTGCGCGGGGTCCGTCGAAACGAGGAGGGTGCGCTCGCCTCCGCGCGCAGCGCGCACCGCCACGGCAGCCGCCAGCGTGGTCTTCCCAACGCCGCCCTTGCCGCCAAAGAACAAGAGCGACCGCGCTAGACCGCCTACGTCCAGGTCACCCGGCATGACACTGGCCTGTCAGCAGCAACGGAATCCCCCTTCCGGTGCCTGTGGCATTCCCATGCGGACATGCCACTCGTGGAATTGCTCAATCAATTCCGGATACAGTTCCAGCGTGTAGAACAGCACGGGGTTTGGCGCGCCCAACAGATCGCTGAAGCTCGAGAGCAGAAATAGATCGCGCTCCTGCAGGTACGCTCGGTAGATCTGGGAGCGGTACGGAGTGACATAGAGACCTTCGTAGATCTCACGAAGGGCCCTGGCCTTGGCCCTGATGGCGTGCCACACCGTCCGTATCTTCCCAGCAGTCATCGTCCTCACGTGCGCGTGGGCGCGCGAGGGGCGTGCCTGGTCACGGTCCCGATCAGGGCCAACACGGCGGCAGTGCCACCACTCACCGCGAGCGCCCACGCACCACCCCGACCGGCGTAGAGCGCCCCGAGGAACAACGAGCCCGGCAAGGCGGCGAGACCGACAGCGGCGTGATAGGCCCCAAAACGCCGCCCACGCCCAGTCGCGCCTCCAGCCGCCGCGACGAAGGTCCGCTCCGGACTCTCGGTCGCGGCGGCCACGAGGCCAAAGGCCAGAAACCAGGCCGAGGCACCCAGTGCCGTGTGAGACAACGCAAGCCCGACGCAGACCGTGGCGTAGAGCAACCACCCGACCACCATGGTGCGCTTCGGCCCCAAGACATCGCTTGCCCACCCACCTGGATAGCTCCCCAGCGACCGCACCACGTGGAGGAACGCCCAGAGGAGCGGGACGGCAGCGACCGCCACCCCGAGGTCCTGGATGCGCAGCAGAAACAGGGTCTCCGGAAACCGGATGAACGCAAAACCGACGACGAGGCCGAAGAGCACCCGTCCTCCTGACTGAGCCTCATCGGGAGCGGTCCCTTGGTCCGAGACCCGATCCCGCCGAACCATGGGCAGATCGATTCGTCCCAGGGCCCACACGACCGCCATCACGGCCAACACGCCTGGTATGAGACTCCAGCGGATCACGGCCGCCGGATCGGCGCCACCCCACACCAGGGCAGCCCAGGCAACCAGTGGTCCCACCACCGCGCCGGCGTGATCCATGCCGCGATGGAACCCAAATGCGCGTCCCCGGATTCCCGGAGCGCTGACATCGGCAATGATCGTATCACGGGGCGGGGTTCGGACACCCTTCCCAACCCGGTCTGCGGCTCTTAACCCTATGACCTGCCACGCCCCACTCACGATGCCCATGGCCGGTCGTGCCACGGTGGCGATGCCATATCCGATCACGATCAGGGGTCGACGCCACCGAGCCCGCTCGGCGAGCCATCCTGATGTGGCCTTGATGATGGCGGACACGGCTTCCGACAGCCCATCGAGCAAGCCCAGCGTCACGGCGGAGCCTCCGAGCCGCGTCGTGACCAGGGCCGGCAGCAGCGGATAGACCATCTCGCTCGCGAAGTCGTTGAAGAACGACACCACGCCAAGCCGCTTGACTACTCGAGGGAGGGCCAGGGGCGGGCGCCCCTGCTTATTCATCGAGCTCCAGCCCCCACCGAATGAGGCTCACCGGAAGCGCGCCGAATTCGAGCACGGCTCGATGGAAGTCTTTCAAGGAGTACTCGGAGCCACGGGCCGCGCGATACGCTGAACGCAATGCAAGGAACTCCCGTCGACCGATCGCATAGCTCAGTTGATAGACCGGTGCGGCACAGTAACGCCGGACCTCCGCCTCCGCCAACGATCGATCGAGCCGAGCCCGATCGACGAGGAAGCCCACCGCATCGTCGAAACACATACCGCGGGTGTGCAGGCCGACATCGAGAATGACTCGGCAGGCGCGCCAGAACAGGGCCACTCTCTGGAAGAGCCGCTCCTCCCGCGTGCCGAAGAACCCTTGCTCACCCATCATCTCCTCGCAATACAGCGCCCATCCCTCGAGGGTGATGGGCGAGCGGACGACCTTCCTGATGGTTCGTGGCTGAGCCTGCGCAGCGAGGAATTGCAGATGATGTCCCGGATACCCTTCGTGAAGCGCGGTCGCAGGAAGCTCCGCCATCGCGTGATCACGCGAGGCCTTCCCCCCGCCGCTCGTGGCGGGCGGCGGGGTCACGTACAACCATCCCCGCTTCTCGGCGGCGAACATGCCGGGCGGCTGGTACGCGGCAAACGGAATGAGGGGCTGCAGAAACGTGGGGGTCTCGATGACGTCCAGAGTACCGCCGGGAATGGGGGCGATCTCCTGCTCGCTGATGAACGCAAGAGCCCGTTGGGTCTCGGCGGCATACGCTCCCACCAGATCGCCCGGTGGAGGGTGATCGGTGCGCAGACGGGCCACGAGATCGAACCAGTCCACCCCGACCTCGATCTCTCGAGCGAGGCCCGCGAGCTCGTGTTCGACCCGCTCGATGAGTGCCACCCCATAGCGCCAAAGCTCTGGAGCCGTATTGCGCAATGCGAGTTGATAGTGGAGACGGAAGTTGAAGGCCTCTTCCCCGATGGCGAACTCCCCGTCACCGCTCCACGACGCCTCGTCCAGGAACGATGCAAAGGCATCGATCGCCTGTTGCGCATCCGCACAGTCGTCATCGAACCGTTCATCCCCGTCCGGGGCGAGCGTACGCCGTACCTGTTCCAGCAACGGTGCGCCGAGCCGGATCATCTGGCGCGCAGTTTCGACGAAGACCTGCGGGCAGTTGCGGAGCGTATCCCGCGCCTGGGTGAAGCACGCTGGGATAGCCCGGACCCGGTCGGCGGCTGCTTGGCAGCGCACATCCTTCGACCGATCCGTGAAGACCAGAAGGAGGTACAGACCCTCGAGTACGTGCGACACCCAAAAAATCGGGTTTCGCACGTGGGGTTGCTCGCGCTCCAGGAGATGGACCGTATGCCGAAGATCGCCCAGGAGGGCGGTGCGATCCACTTCATCCTGCAGCGTGTCGACCGGACACTCCTCGAGATAGCTCCCGATGGACTTGAACGCCGCGATGTACTGCTGGACGTCGTCCTCTCCGAACGACCCCAACCGTCCGTCGTGGGAGGTCACGCCCGCCGCAGTCGCCTCTACGGGATCCACGGTCCACTTGAGGTCGAGATACGAGTCGACCAACTGGGTGAGGGCGGTCGTCGAGGTCACGTCGGGCCTCAATCGGTTGGCGATCCGTCGAGCAGGGGCTCCAAGGGACGTGTTTCGGCACCGTGCTCCGTACAAACGGCATACGCGGTCTCACCTGCTGCGTAGAGGGTCACGCCCGCGTGGTCCCCTTTCTTGTCGAGCACGAAGAACCGCACGTTGAACCGCGGTAGTCCCCGGTCATTCAACAGGCGACGCTCGATCGTATTGGATTGGATCCGCTTCAGCGCATCCATCCCCGCGTCCTTGGGCTGGGCACCCCGCCGGAGCTGCTCCACGATCAGGTAAGAGGAGAGGTTGTACAGATTCGCCTCTCCTCGGCCCGTCGAGCCGGCGGCACCCACCGCTCCGTCCACATACAACCCGGCCCCGAGGATTGGGGAGTCCCCAGCGCGGCCCGGGATCTTCCAGGCAAGGCCGCTCGTGGTAGTCACCGCACCGATCTCTCCCTTGGGCGTGATGGCGCTGCAATGGACCGTTCCCCAGTAGTGCGCCTCCTCGATCAATCCCTCCCGAAGCATCTCCAGACCGATTTCGTACCCATGGCGTACCCGGGCCTTGGGATCCAGAAAGTGATCGGGATCCATTCGGCGTTTCCATTCGAGCCACAGTGCGCGCGACCGCTCGGTGTTCAGGTCGGCTTCGATCTCGAAGCCCAAGGACCGCGCGAACTCCTGGGCACCCTTGCCGACCAGCAAGTGGTGGTCCGTCTGCTCCATCACCGCCTTGGCGACGAGCGAAGGCGTGCGCACGCCTTCGAGCGCCGCCACGCCGCCAGCCCACTTCTTGGGCCCGTGCATGCAGCACGCGTCGAGTTGCACCACACCGTCGGCGTTGGGGAGACCGCCGTAACCCACCCCGGACTCGCTCGGATCCAACTCAGGGATGTTCACCCCGGCGATCACGGCATCCACGACGTCGGCGCCCTCGACGATGAGCTGGTAGGCTTTCTCGACGGCACTCACTGGCCCGCCGTTTCTGTACTGGATCCCACTCAGATCGGCAATCACGAGGGGCGGAACGGACGTCGGCACACGGGCGGGCGGTCCCGAGCCTGTGGCGCTGAGTGGGACCAAGCCGGCCGCAGTGACAGCGGCGGTCGTGCGTACGAACTCCCGACGGTTCATCGAGGACATCATCGACGAGATCTCCTCCGAAACGGGAACAGGTGGGCCATCATCGGTTGCGGCGCCGTCGCTCCACGACATCCAACACCAACCGCGCGCCCACCAGTACGAGCGGCGAACCGTGCAGCACGAGATCGAAGATATCGAGTGGACGCGTCAAGCCTCCTGCCGAGAGCATCCTCAATTTCTCCGTCAGGTGCGGCTCTGGCCGAAACGGCGCGCCGCCAAGGATGAGGGCGACTGGAACCAGCAGTCGGTAGGGGAGGTACCGCGCGAGCCACGACCCGACTCCCGGCGAGCGCAGATCGGTCATGGATCGAGCGGTGGCGTAGTGGGTGGCGGTCGGCGGTGTCGCGTGCGCTGCTCGTACGCATACGCAAAGCGAATGAGCGTCGGCTCCGACCAGGCGTCGCCGAAGAGTTGGAGTCCCACCGGCAGGCCGTGGCGCACGTAGCCCATCGGTACCGTGATCGCCGGAAAGCCGGTGGGCGGCGCGAGAGTCGGGCTGTTGTTCCCGTGCGGGGAATTGAGATCGCCGATGAGTCGGGGCGGGTTGCTCCAACTGGGATACACCAAGGCGTCTACCTGGTGGTCACGCAGCACGCGTCGCACGCCGTTGCGAAGCTTCTCGGTGTTCGCCGCCGCCACGAGACAGCTCGCCTCGCGTTCAGGAGGTTCCTCGAACGCCTCGAACTCCCGGAGTCGCAACTCGATGGATGGGTGGAACTTCTCGGATTCGATGATCTCGCCGAGGCTCGTGACGGGAGCCCGGCCGCCGAGCGTCGCGAGGTATTCGCGAATGTCGGTCTTGAAACTCCGACACCACATCGATCCGGTTATCGTGTCCAGCTCGGTGATCGTCACCGGGTCGACGAGGACCGCGCCTGCGGCACGAAGATCGGCCAATGCCTCTTCGAACCGCTGCAGGACCTCGGGATCGGCGGTCGGCCTATTGGATAGCTGGCGCGCTACGCCGATTCGCGCGCCGCGGAGCCCGTCTACGATCAACTGGTCGGCATACCGCGCGGGGCGGTGACTCTGGCTCTCCGCCGTGACAGGATCTGCAGCATCGTAGCCCGCGATCACGTCGAACACCGCGACGGCATCGGCCACCGTCCGAGCCATCGGGCCCCCGATATCTCGGCTCAGGTAGAGAGGCACGATCCCATCTCGGCTGGTGAGTCCCATGGTGGAGCGAATGCCTACCAGCGCCGTGTGCGACGACGGACCGCGGATCGAGTTGCCGGTGTCCGTTCCCAACCCGACCGTCCCGAAATTGCCGGCCACCGCGGCCGCGGTTCCGCCGCTGGACCCAGCCGGGACGCGGGTCACGTCGTATGGATTGCGCGTGTACCCGGGCAGCGCCGAACCCACCGTCTCATAGGGGGAGAAGGCGAATTCCGCCATGTTCGACTTGGCGAGAACGATCGCACCTGCCTCACGGAGCCTGCGTACCTGAAACGCGTCGTCCGGTGGGATCACTCCTGCAAGGACCAGTGAACCCGCCGTGGTCGGGAGATCGGCCGTGTCGTAGTTGTCCTTCACGATCACGGGAATGCCGTGCAGCGGGCCGATCAGCGTTCCGGTCCGGGACAGGTAGGCATCGAGAGAATCCGCCCGGACGCGCGCTCGGGGGTTGGTCACGACGATCGCGTTGAGCGCGGGCCCTTGCTTGTCGTACGCCTCGATACGGGCGAGGTAGGACTCCACCAGCGATCGAGCCGTCAGCCGCCCCTCCCGCATAGCCCGGTGGATCTCCGCAATGGTCGTCTCCTCCACCGCAAACGCCGGCGAACGAGACCACACCTCCTGCTGACCCGACGCAGCAGCCGGGACCGCCGCGAACAGCGCGATGGCACAGCGGAGGCAAGCGGCGAGGCGACTCATGAGTCCTTCCCTCTGGAAGTACCGTTCGAAATTCGCGATCCGGCCGGCGCCCGTCCAGAGTCCGGCTTCGACGAACTACGTCTCGTGCCCGGCTCGTGCGTCCGCGAGCGCCGCCTCGAGGCGCTCAGCGGAAACACGGTAGTGCGATGCGTGCCACACCGTCTGGCCATGCCGCACCAAGATCACCTGCGGCGACTGGTGCCGTACCTCGAGGCGCTCGGCGATCACCTGTGACACAGGGCGGTGTGCGATGACGTTCACTCGGTACACCGGCACCTCCGGGTGACCGGCGGCGAACTGGCGCACTTCGATCAGTGCTGCGGCGCTGACCCCGCAACGCGGGCTGTGCTTGTAGACCACCGCCAGCGCTTCGTCGAGGACGCCCTCGAGATCCGCCTCCTGCGTGACGCGCCGGAGCGCGTCATCCGTCACGGCGCCTCCGTGATCTCGTCCCGCGCCGCGACCATGTTGTGGAGCGACAGATCGCGTAGCGTCGTCCCGGGGCCAATGAGCGAGTGACGGACGTCAACCCCTTCAAGCACCGCGTTTTCGCCCACGATGGCGTCCCGCACGGTGGTTCGTCGCAGGACCGCACCCTCGTCGATCGAGACGTTCGGCCCGATCGTGCAATCCTCGAGGGTCACGCCCTGCGCGACGTAGACCGGCTCGATGACCCGCACGCTGTCGGTGCGCTCCGGCATGCGCCGCCTCCCGTGTTCGAGCAAGTGCAGGTTCGTCGCGAGAACGGTTTCCACCTTGCCGCAGTCATACCACCCCTTCACCTCCGCTGTCTTGAGCCGCTTCCCGCGGTCGATCATGTACTGGAACGCCTCCGTGAGAAACCATTCGCCCTTCTGTTGTGGCCCCGACAACGTGTTCGCGATCCCCTCGAACAGGAGCTTCCAGTCACGGATGTAGTAGAGGCCGATGTTGGCGAGGTTGGAGATCGGCTCGCTGGGCTTCTCCACGATCTGCTGCATGTACCCGTCGGCATCCGTCACCACCACGCCGAACCGCTGGTAATCCTCGACTTCCTTGACCCAAATGATCCCATCGGCGTCGAGGGTCTTCGTCACCGAGAGATCGGCGTCGAACACGGTGTCGACGAACACGATCAGCACTGGCCCATCGACGTAGGGTCGGGCGAGATCGACGGCCCCGGCCGTCCCATCCTGTACCCGCTGCTCCACGAACCGGCTCGGCACGTCGTACGTGCGGCGAGCGTAGGCCTCGATCTGCTCTTTCAGGTGGCCGGTGATGAAGATGAGTTCCTCGATGTCGAGACCGACCAGCGCATCCATCACGTAGTCCAGCACTGGCCGGCCGGCAACGCGGATCAGCGGCTTGGGCACGTGCTTCGTGACCGGGAGGAGGCGCGTGCCTTTCCCCGCCACCGGCAAGATCACTTTCATCACACCCTCCCGTATCGGTCCTGCAGTCGCACGACGTCATCCAGTTCCGGCGTCGACACTTCGAGCAGGTCGCTCGTCACCACGGCCTCCATCTGGTGCACGGTTCCCGGGGTGACGTGATACCGCTCGCCCTCATGCATCCGCCGTTCCGTCAGTTCGCCATCGATCTGCACGCGAAAGACGATCTCACCGCGAAGGAGAAAGATCGTCTCGTCCTTCCGCTCGTGATACTGGAGGCTCAACAGATGGCCGGCCTCGATGTGCAGGATCTTGCCGACGTAGCGATCGGTCTTCGCCCAGATGAGCTCGTACCCCCACGGTTTCTCGACTCTATGCGGTAGCTTCACGGCATTGTCCTCGGTTCAAACGTCAAGGTGGAGCTTCAGCGACGAGGGTGTCGTGGGGCAGGCACGCACGCACACGCCACATCCCACACACCCCTCCTGATGAATGACCGGCCGCCCCTCGGTATCCAGCGTCAAGGCCCGCTCGCCCACAGGGCAGAGCCGCGCGCAGGTGCCGCACTCGACGCCCTGGAACGCGATGCACCGTTCCGGCACCAGCTCCAGCACGGCCAGCCGATAGCCCTCCCAGAGATTCGCCGGGAGGACCAGGGCACCGGTCTCGCAGGCGCGCACGCACGGCATGTCGAGGCACACGGTGCACGGCTGGATCGACGGGTCGATCATCGGCGTGCCCACTGCAAGCCCCGCTCCCGGCGGGGCCTGGACGATGGCGCGCGCCGGACACACCTCGATGCAATCTCCGCACCGTGTACAGGCGGCCAGGAAGGGGAGCTCTTCGATCGCTCCCGGCGGCCGGAGCGCGTGCATCGGTGAGACGCGTCGTTCCGTACGACGCACCACTTCCCGCATCAGCCGCCCGACGGTCTCGCGGAAGAACGATCGGCGATCGCCGCCCGGACCGTTCAGAAACTTCGCTCGAGGCTCATCAACCATCGAAACTCGATCGTCTCAGTTCCTTGGCGCCGGTTGTGGGCGTATTGCGGCCGGCTCACGACGAAGGGGAATTCCACACGCAACGGCACGTCGACGTCGCCGATACGGAGCCCCAGCCGAAGACCTGCGCCGGCATCGAGGAGCGGCGTAACGGCCGCGCCACCCGTTGATGGTACTGCCAACGAGTCCGCCAGCGCCCCGTCGCCGAAGATCACAACGGATGCCGTCCGCAGCGGACCGCGATTCGACCGACGTAACACCCGCTCCACTTCCAGGTTGATCGACGTCAGCCAGCGTCCGCCGAGGCCCGGGGTGTAGCCACGGAGGTTGCCGTTCCCGGGCGCGTGATAGAAAAACTCGGGTCGCACGAATGCCGCCCCTCGGGACCGGATCAACGGGTTGCCAAATCGCTCGTAAGCATCGGCACCGTCTACTGGTATCGCTCGCTGCGCCAACGGGACGCTTTCACCCAGGTACCCACCCCCAAAAACCCTCGCACCGAGGGTCCACGCCCCACCCGCCGTCGACCAGCGCACAGCCGCGCTCCCGGTGGCTCGCCCGAACGGCTCCACGTCGTACCGTCGTTCGAAACGCGCGCCCAGGTCCCGAGCGGCGTAGGCTATGCCGCCCCCATAGGCGATCTTCATGCGCCATTGCGCGTTCTGGGTCGATCGCTCCCACCCGGCGGTGTGCGTGATCTCCCCGGTTCCACCGTTCTCCCACTGCGCGCGGTCGAGGAACGTCATGTTCCGCGTCACCATCCATGTAGCGGTCAGCCGATCTCGGCGGACGTTGGGGCTTGCGAACGACGTCCGCCGCTCCCACTCCCAAGCCACCTCGGCCCCGGTGCGTCCCTCGAGCACCCACGCCTCTAGCGATTGCGCGCTCCGTGGAGTGCGGAGCCACATGGGATTACTGAGCCGTAGGCGAAAGTCGAACCAGGCGTCGTCCCGCTCCGTCGTGGGGTCGTCTCCCGTCAGCCCGCGCGCGAGCCACATCTCGTGTCGCTCGTAACGGCCCAGGTAGTTGGAGCGCACCCGCGTGCCAACCGTGAGCCCTCCCGCTTCGTTGTACCACACGGTGGGCGCGATGGAGCTGACCAGGCGATCACGGCGGGACGGCTCGTGCACGTAGATATCGAACCGCCAGGCATCGTTCAGGAACGTCAGGAACCGCCGCTCCCTATTGTTCAGGTAGTTCCAGTCGTGCGTCCGGAGCTCGGGGTCGAGCATCAGCCGACCGGGCCGCTCGGTCGTCCGAAACCGAACCACCTCCCGCTCGGGTCTCCCCGACGATCGCGCATAGATGATCGGGGCACCATCCGCCGCAGATCCGATCTCAACGGGGATCATCCCGTCGCCCAGACGACGTACTTCGACACTGGTCTCCCAGCTCCCGTCCGCCGCTTCGCGTCGGGTGACCTTTCCCATCGCGTAGTCGTACACCGGCGCCCCGTGGAGCCACTGACCGAAAAACGTTCGGAGGTCCCTCCCGCTCTCCGTCTCGGCCACTTCGAGCAAAGAAGACTCCGTCACATGCTTGAGCTTCCAGCGCGTATAGTACTCCCGCAGGATCGCCCGCATGACCTCGTCCCCGACGATGTACCGCAGCTGATGGAAGAACAGCTGTCCCTTGGTGTACACCATCGTGCCGTACGTCGCGAAGTCCCGGTAGTCCTCGCTCACCATGCTGACCGGCTCGGACCAGCCGTCGAGATCCTGGTCCAGCACGAACCGCTCCAGCCCCGGGTACCCATCGAAGTCCGGAAACCGCTCCTCGAAGTACCACGCCGTCTGAAAGCTGGAAAACCCCTCGTCGAGGAAGCCCTCTTTCCACTCGTTGTTGGCCAGGATGCCCATCAGGTAATTGTGCCCGACCTCGTGCAGGATGAGTCCGAGGCTCGCGCCACCGTTCATCACCATCATCGGGAACTCGGTTCCACCGCCCTCGATGCGGTGCACGTTGGTGAGTTGCGGCCACGGAAACGGTCCAAACAGCTCGTCCAACCATCGCAGTGCCTCGGCCGTCCGCGCCACGACGACCCCATTTCCCCACTGCGCGCGGTCGTCGGGCAGGTAGAGCACGCGCACCACCACGTCGTTGAACCGACCCTCCTCGTAGACGTACTCTGGATTCAGCGACATCGCGAAATGATGCACGTCCTCGGCGTAGAATCGGACACACTTGCGACCCTGGTCGATCGCCAGCGCCCTGCACCCCGCGTTGCGCTGTGCCCGTTCGGCATACCAGTCCCGCTGCAGGTCCACCGTGACTCGCGGATCGGCCTTGCGACGCTCCCACCCCGGGTCGCCTTCGACCGGAACGCCGGTCGCGCCGATCACCTGATCCTCCTCGAGGTCCAGCGTCACGTCGTACGTGGCGAACTCGCCGTAGAACTCCCCGGCGGGGTAGAGCGGATGCGCCTGCCACCCGAGCCGGTCGTACACCACGACGCGCGGATACCACTGGGCGAAGTCGAAGCGCCTGCCCTCCCGCCCCTGCCGGCGCGGCACGGTGCTAGGCCGCGCATCCCACTCGATCACGACGTCGAGGCCGCCGCCCGGCGGTAACGGTGTCGGCAGCCGAAAACGGGCGATGGTGGAATCCGGCGCGTACGGGAATTCGGGCTGAACTGCCACGCCGTTGATGCTGCTGTACCGGATGCGCTCGAACGCGTAGTCCGGATCGACGAGATCGTTGAACCGCCGTTGGCCCTCGATGCTGTCGCGGTCGGCCCACCGAGAGCCGGGGCGAAAGGCGTTGAGATACAGATGGACGTAGAAATCCCCGAGGGTATCGGGCGACCGATTGGTGTAGCGAATGCGAGCTCGCCCACTCAGCACTCCCGTCGCCTCGTCGAGCCTGGCCACCACCTCGTAGCGGACATCCTGCTGCCAATACGCCGCGGTATCGGCTCCGACGAGCGGACCGACCGAGGCGGATGCGACGGCTCCCAGCAGAGCGGGCAACCAGGTCACGAAAACTCTCCAGCGAGAATGCGACGGCGAAAGGTACCACGCCGACTCCGACCCGACGAGCGTTGGACTATGGCGCGACGTATCTTCCAGAGGCGCAACCTGCACCGTCTCCCCGACCCCAACGGAACGATCGGCGCCACATGGTCTCGACCGCGGCTTTCCGACCTGCGTACCTGCATCTTCGATCGGGCGAGCTGACCGAGCGCGCGGACCGCGCGATTCGGGCGCTGGCCGACTGTCGAGCGTGTCCTCGCGACTGCCGGGTGAACCGACTCGAGGCCAAGTGGGCCGCCTGTAAGACCGGTCGGCACGCCGTGGTGAGCAGCGCCTTCGCCCACCTCGGCGAGGAGGACTGCCTGCGGGGATGGCGGGGTTCGGGCACCATTTTCTTTGCCCACTGCAACCTGCGGTGTGTGTTCTGCCAGAACTTCGACATCAGCCAGACTGTCCGACCGGGCCCGGCCGCACCCGGGACCCCACCGGAGCTGATCGCCGACACGATGTTGGCGCTTCAGGCGGCCGGGTGCCACAACATCAACCTCGTGACACCTGAGCACGTGGTGCCACAGGTGCTCGAGGCGCTTGCGGTCGCCGTCGCGCGGGGTCTCACCCTCCCCATCGTGTACAACACAAGCGCGTACGACGCGATCGAGAGTCTCCACAGCCTCGACGGCATTGTGGACATCTACATGCCCGACTTCAAGTACTGGTCGCGGCAGGCGAGCCGTCGATACCTCAAGGCGGAGGATTACCCTGAGGTCGCCAGAACGGCCATCCGGGAGATGCATGGGCAGGTCGGCGACCTGACGTTCGACGCCGACGGGATCGCCGTGCGCGGTCTCCTGCTGCGTCACCTCGTGATGCCTGGCAGCCTGGAGGAGACGCGCTCGATCCTCGAATGGGTTGCGCGGGAGATCAGCCCGGAGTCGTACCTGAACCTCATGGATCAATATCGGCCGGCAGGCCATGTTGGGGACGGCCAGTATCCGGAACTCGACCGGCGATTGACCGGTCGGGAGTTTGCCGCTGCTCGGCAGTACGCTCTCTCCTTGGGACTCCGGTTGGACGAGCGACGCGCCCGATTCTGATCGGGGGTTCTGCGGCCGGGAGGGGTGACGCGAGACCGCCCGAGGAGTCGTTATCTTTCTTCCCATGTCGTTTCTCCTCATTGTCGCACTCTTCCAGCTGCAGATCCCGACGCCGGTCGGCTTCGTCAACGACTTCGCCGGCATCATCGACGCGACATCCGAGCGGCAGATGCTCGCCGTGATCGACGAAGTGCGTGCGAAGTCGCGCGGGGAGATCGTGGTCGTCACGCTCGCCGACCTGGAGGGCCGGCGGGCCATCGACGTGGCACGGGACATCGGGAGGGCGTGGGAAGTCGGTGCTCGGGGCGGAGCCGGCGACGCGGGTCGCAACACGGGCGTTGTGCTCCTACTCAAGCCTGGCGAGCGACCAGGTGACGGCGCGGCGGACCTCGCGATCGGCACCGGGACCGGCGCGGAGGGCTTCCTTCCGGATGCGCGCGCCGGACGCATACGTGACGCCATCGGCCGAGCCGCCACGGAGAGCGGGAGCTACGCCACCGGACTCGCCGCGGGTGTCTGGCTGCTGGGCCAGGCGTACGCCGAGGAGTTCGGGTTCGAGCTAACGGGGCAGCCACCGGTGCAGGTCCCCCGCGGCACCTTGGAACCGGCCAGCGGTGCAGCCTGGATCATCGTTCCCCTCGTGATCATCTTGTTTCTCCTGAGCGGTCTCGCGGGACGGCGTGGCTACGGCGGGCGGCGACCCAAGACCAGCACGCTGAGCTGGCTATTGCTTGGGATGCTGCTCGGCGGGGGGCGCGGCGGCGGGCGACATGGTGGCGGATGGGGAGGCGGCTTTGGGGGTGGCGGGTTCGGAGGTTTCGGGGGCGGCGGCGGTTTCGGCGGCGGCGGCGCTTCGGGGAGCTTTTGAATGACGAAAGACACGAGAGCACAGCTCGCGCAGCTGACCAAACAAGTCGAGGCGGCACTGGGATCCAACCTGGTGACTCTCGCCGCCTACGGACCGGCGATCCGCCACGATACGAGGGAAGGCGAGCGCCTCGTCACGACGTTGCTCATCGTGAGGGATGCGTCGCCAAGGGCGCTCAGGGCCGTCGAGGCCTCCATCCTGGAGTGGACCCGCAAGGGATACCCCCCACCCCTCGTGTTCGCAGAGGAGGAATGGCGGAGATCCACAGACGTCTTCCCCATGGAGATCGAAGACATGCGGGAAGCGCACGACATCTTGCTGGGGGCCGATCCGTTCTCGGGGCTCGCCACCACGCTAGCGGACCTGCGGCGGGAACTGGAGCGCGAGATTCGAGGGAAGCTGTTACGGCTCCGGACGGAGTTCGTTGCGGCAGCCGCCAGCGGCAAGGCCCTCGAGGACTTGTTGCTCGATTCAGCGGGGACGTTCTTCGTGATCTTCCGGGCCGTACTGCGTTTGACCGGGCATACGCCGCCGCAGACTCCCCGGGCGTTGATCCAGGAAACCGCCACGGTCGCGGACCTCGACGTCAAAGCGTTCGAATGGGTCATCGACAAGCTGGTTGGACACAACGTTCCGTCGCTCAAGGCTCACGATCCGGTGGGCGACCGGTACGTGGAACAGATCGAGCAACTCGCCCGATTCGTCGATCGATATGAATCACCGAGCGCCGCCCAGGCGCCAAAGTAGGAGAGTCGAAATGAAGCGAGCGTTCGTGTTGACGTCCTGTGTGGCGCTGGTCGTCTCAGGGTGCGGCTACAACCGCATTCAGTCCCTCGACGAGGAAGTGAGCGCGTTCCAGAGCCAGATCGAGGTCACCCTCCAGCGACGCGCCGATCTGATCCCCAATCTCGTGAACACCGTGAAGGGGTTCGCCCAGCAGGAGCAAACGATCTTCGAGCAGTTGACCGAGGCTCGGGCCCGACTCGGGGGCGCGATCGAAGGCGGGGACCTCGCCGAGATGGCCGCGGCCAACCAGAACCTGACATCAGCCCTGGGCCGGCTCATCGTGTTGGTGGAAGACAATCCGGAAATCCAGTCGAACGAGAACTTCCGCATGCTGCAGGACCAACTGGAGGGAACGGAGAACCGGATCGCCACCGCTCGTCTGGACTACAACGCGGCGGTGCGCGAGTACAACGCCTACATCCGCCGCTTCCCCCAGGTGCTCACGGCCAAGGTCATCGGCGCAGGAGCGCGCGAGTATTTCGAAGCCGAGGAGGGCGCGCAGGCGGTGCCGACCGTGGAGTTCTGAGGCGCAACAGGGGGGTGGGGAGGCCCGCCGCCTCCTCCCTTCTCCCCTTACCTGATCTCGACCCCCGCCGCCTGCTCGATCTCCTTGATGAGCTCGACGTGATCCGCCTCCTCGCCCAGGGCTTTCCGGCCCTGGGCGAAGGCCTCCCGCACCACACCGATCGCGGCATGCGGAACCCCGGTCTCCTGTAGCACCTTGAGCGCGATACCGATGTCTTTGTCGAGCAGCGCAAGCCGGAAAGTGCGGGGCCAGCGTCGCGTGAGCACACGCTGAGGGATCAGGTTCTCCGTCACGTTCGAGCGTCCGCTCGACGCGTTGATGACTTCCAGGGCGACCTCACCCGACACGCCGAGCTTGACGAGGGCGGCGAGGCCTTCGCCGGCCGCCTGGATGTTGACCGCGAGCAGGGCATTGTTGACGGCCTTGAGGGCGTGGCCCGTTCCGACAGACCCTACGTGGACAACCTTGCCTGCAAAGGCGCTCACGATTTCGCGGGCTCGACTGATGCCCGGCTCTGCACCACCCAACATCACCGTGAGCGCACCCTGAGTCGCCGCGCTCGTACCGCCGCTCACGGGCGCATCGACGAAGTGCACGCCGGCGTGGCTCAGTCGCTCCGCAATGGCGCGCGACGCCGCCGGGTCACCGGACGTGCAGTCCACCAGCAGGTGGTCGGTGCGCCACGCTCCCCCCACGCCATCCACCACATCACGCACTTCGGTGGATGTGGGGAGACAGGTCATCACGACATCGGCCCACCGGACGAGCGCCGCCGGGTCGGCCGCGACGGCAGCTCCGGTCTCCCGACCGAAGCTGTCGGCCCGGGAAGCGGTTCGGTTCCAGACCATGCAGTCAAACCGATCGGCTACGCGCACGGCCATGGGTCGTCCGATGGCTCCGAGGCCAATGAATCCCACACGTGGTGCCATGTTCTCTCCTGAAAACGGCGCGACCCCGGGGAAGGAACACCGGGGTCGGCTCGTGATCGATTAGGTCGCGACGGGAGGTAGCCCGGCGCCAACGCCGGCGACCGTCCGACCGGTCATCAGGTGTTCAGTAGGTGCTGTCGAAGACGCGCCATGCGGCGTCGTAACGAACCATCGATGATGCGATCGCCGATTCGCAGGATGACGCCACCGAGAATCGCCGGGTCCTTCCGGAACCGCAGAATCACGTCCTTGCCGGTCACCTCACGCAAGCGCTCTTGAATCGCGTCCCGCATCTCGTCATCCGGCTCCCGTGCAAGCGTGATGCCCGCGCGCACGCGGTTCAGCTTCTCGTCAACCAGGGCGGCGTACTCGGTGTTGATGAGCGGCAGCAACCCCTGACGACCCCGCTTGATCACGGCAGCCAGAAACCGCAAGAACGGCTCCGCGACGAACTGCTCCAGCGCACTGCGGAGGAGCTGCTCCTTCGTAGCCTTCGGCACCCGCGGAGACTCGATGGCCACGCGCACGGCGGGCTCCAGCTCGATGGCATCGGCCAGTCCCGTCATGACGGTCGCGAAGTGCTCGGTCTCTCCGTGGCGCTCGCCCAACTCGAACAACGCCTCGGCGTAGTTGCGGGCGATGGTCGGATCTCTCACGCCTGCTCTTCCAGGGACCCCAGATACTCCTCGACGATCTTGCGGTCGGCATCGTCATCCAGTCGCACCTGGATCAGCTTGGTCGCCGCAGCAAGCGAAAGCTCCACCGCTTCGCGCCGCAGATCACTCACCGCGCGCTCACGTTCGGCGTCGATCTCCCGGCGCGCCCGATCCAACAGGGCCTCCTGCTCCTGCGCAGCCCGGGCCAGCAGCACCTCCCGCTCCTTCTGGGCCACACCCTTGGCCTCGTTGATCAGAGCCTGGGCCTCCTGCTTCGCCCCCTCCAAGAGCTTCTGGTGCCGCTCGACCGTCGCCTGCGCTTCCTTCCCGAGCCGTTCGGCGTCGGCGAGTTGGGCCGCGATCCGTTTCTCGCGCTCCTCCGTGAGGCGCACGATGGGCGGCCATGCGTACTTCCAGAGTATGAACATCAAGAAGCCGAAGACGATCCACGTCCAGATGACCAGACCGGGCTCCACGGTGAACGGCCCACCCAGACCGCCCTCGGCGGCTTCCGCCGCCGCCGCTACCAGCATTAGTGAGAGATTCATCGGTGAATCAGATGAGTTTCGCCACGAGCGACATGATGATGGCGATGATTGTTGCCCCCTCCATCAGGAAGGCGATCAGCAACGAGGTTCCGCGAATGCTGTCGGCCGCTGCGGGCTGCCGCGCAATCGCCTGAGCCGTCTGCGACCCGATCCAACCCAGTCCCAGCCCGGCACCCAACAGCGCCAACCCGATTCCCAGCCCGACCCCCAGCACCTCGTTGACGGCCGCACCAGCCGGCGCGGCCTGTACCAGCATGGCAGCAAGCATGTTCAGCATCGGTCAGTTCCCTCGATCGTTGGTCGGGAGACTCCGTATCGGTTGCGCCTCCGCCGGGTAGCCGCCTCTCCCATCACGGCTCCCTTACGGTGACCCGCCTGTGGCCTTCCGGCCAGCGGGTATCCCCGGTCGCTCGACCGGGTACGCGTCGGGGCGGCGCGAAGCGCACGGGCCACCCCCTCTCCCCCCACCCTACCGTCCTACCGTCTTAGTGCTCATGCACGATCACGCCGATCAGCACCGCCGTGATGAGCGTGAACACGTAGGCCTGCACGAAAGCGATGATCAGCTCCAGCGCCATCACGAAGAACACGACCAGGGCCGAAGCCGCCCCTATGCCCCAGCGCCATACCTCCAAGTTCCCGGCCAGGAAGATCAGGCCGAACAGCGCGAGAATCGCGAAGTGTCCCGCCGTCATGTTGCCGAAGAGTCGGACGCAGAGTGCGAACGGCTTGACGAGCTTGCCGATGATCTCGATCGGCGCCATCGCGACCGAGATGGCGGCCGCTCCGGCGCCTCCCATCCCCGGCGCGGGCGGGAAGATCGTCTTCATGTACCCGCGCCATCCCAGCTTCACGATCCCGCTCAGCTCGATCACGAACAGCGACAGGATCGCCATCCCTCCGGTCACGGCCAAGTTCGCCGTGGGGCTCGCGCCCCACGGAAGCAGGCCGAGCAGGTTGCAGTAGAGGAGGAAGAAGAACAGGGACATGATGTACGGCGCGAACTGCGCTCCGTGATGCCCGATGTTCGCGATGGCGACATCGTTGCGCACCCACAGGGCCAGCGACTCGACCGCGTTGGCGAAGCCTTTGGGGGCCTTCTCACCGGCGCGCTGTCGCTCGAGCGTTCGCCCGGCCGTCCACATTGTCAGGAACACGAGGAACGCGGCAAACGCCATGTAGATCGCGTGCTTGGACGGCGTGAGGTTGATCGTCAAACCGAGGACGTGGATGTCCGGGATGAACTTGCCGTAATTCCACACGAAGAACGGCGAGAAATCCAGTGCATACGCATCAGCCGTGTGATGCATCAGGAGCTCGCCGATGTCGACTTCTTGTTGCAGCATCATCGAAGCAAACGCATCTCACTGAACAGCAGTGGCAGCAGCACCCCTGCGAATCCGATAGCCGCCGGCAACGGGGGCACCAGGTCCCGCTGCGTCATCACCAAGACCCCGAACACCACCACACCGAGCAGGCGAAGTCCCATGCCGGCGGCCCACCGTCCCATCAGTTTCTCCGTGCTGCCCTTGAGCGCAGGCTTGAGCAGCGCCACGGCCACACTGTGGAGCACCGTGGCGAGGAGACCGAACCCGGCGGCCGTCTGGGCCGCCACGGCTCCCCACACGAGCCACACCACCGCCGTGATCGTCGCGGTGAGACCGAGCCCCAACCCCACCTCGGTCATCCCTGCCCCTGTTCGTTCGGTTCCTCGCCGGGTCCGCGACTCGTCTCGAGTCGTCGGTAGATGCTCAGCGTGCTGAGGGCCGCTCCGCCGAGCGCACCCAGCACCATGAAGACGGGAAACGACCCGACCACTCTATCCAAGAGCCACCCACCGGCCATGAAGACCATGACGCCGGCGGCAAAGGCACACCCCAACCCGGAGTAGCGATAGACCCAGACCATCGTGGGTCGCGGGGCGTTCATAGGGCCCATGAGCGCACGAAATGTACCCTGTCCGGGCCGCCCTGCAAACCGGTGCGGAGAGTGGCTCTTACGACCAATTTGGGGTACGATTCGAGAGACCTGACTGCCTTCGGAGAGCTTCGGAGCGCCATGACCACGACCACCCTGCGCGACGATCGGGACGTCGAGCTGCTCCACCGCCTCGGCGAGGCGAAGGCGCGCCTGCTGGAGCAGGTCCGCCGCCGCATCGTGGGTCAAGACGAGGTGTTGCACGGTATCCTGACGGCGATCGCGTCGGGTGGCCACGCGCTCCTGATGGGTGTACCGGGCTTGGGCAAAACGCTCATGGTCTCCACGATCGCCGATGCACTGGACCTCGCCTTCTCGCGCATCCAGTTTACGCCCGACCTGATGCCGAGCGACATCACCGGGACCGAGATCATCGAAGAGGACTCGAGCACCGGGAAACGCACCTTCCGGTTCGTTCAAGGCCCGATCTTCGCCAACATCATTCTGGCCGACGAGGTGAACCGCACACCACCCAAAACACAGGCCGCCCTGCTGCAGGCGATGCAGGAGCACGAAGTGACGGCCGCCGGCCAGACCTACCAGCTGCCCGCACCGTTCTTCGTTCTCGCCACACAGAACCCCATCGAGCAAGAGGGGACGTACCCTCTCCCCGAGGCTCAACTCGACCGCTTCATGTTGGAGATTGCCGTCCGCTACCCGGACCGTTCCGAAGAGGAGCGGATCGTCGAGACGACGACCGGCGACCGAACGTCCATCGTCGAGGCCGTGCTGCACGCGCAGGATCTCCTGGACATCCAGCATCTCGTGCGTCGCATTCCCGCACCCAAACCCGTCGTGCGGGCCGCCGTCACGCTAGCGCGGATGACCCGACCGGATGACGAGGCACCCGACTTCATTCGCGAGTACGTGAGCTGGGGAGCCGGACCGCGAGCCTCGCAATACCTCGTGCTCGGCGCCAAGGCGCGAGCGGCCCTTGACGGTCGCCCGATTGCGGACCTCGACGACGTGCAGAGCGTCGCGTTATCCGTCTTGCGCCATCGGGTGGTGGTCAATTTCGCCGCCGAAGCAGCCGGCCGGTCGGCCGAGAGTGTCTGCCAGGAGCTGGTGGACCGGGGCCACTGGATGGACGCCTAGTGGGCGCGAAGGGCCCACGGCGCCCGCCGATTCTCCTCGACGTCCCTCGATTCGAGCAACCGGACGACGAAACCTGCGGCCCCACGTGTCTAGCCAAGGTCTATCAGTATTACGGACTGAGCGCACCGCTCGAACGGATCATTGCCGAAACGCCACGGAATCCCGGAGGTGGCACGCTCGCCGTGAACCTCGGCATCAGCGCCATCGGGCGTGGATTCCGCCCAACGATCTATCCCTTCGGCCTGCGCGTCTTCGACCCGACATGGCTCCAACTCGACCCGTCGGCACTCATCGACAAGCTCACGCAGCGCTCAGCAACCGTCGTCAGCCCCCCGCTCCAGCGGGCCGTCGCGGCGTATGCCGACTTCCTGAAGCTCGGAGGACGGGTCAGGTTCGAGGAACCCACGCCCGATCTGCTGGTCCGGATCTTGGCGAAGGGTGACCCCATTCTCACCGGGCTGAGCGCCACGTATCTCTACGGGACGGCTCGAGAACACGAGAATCAGTATGACGACATCCGTGGCCACTCCACCGGTCATTTCGTGGTGGTCTGCGGGTACCAGTGGCACACACGTCGGTTCGTCGTGGCAGATCCGTTCCGGAACGTGCCGCTCAACAGGACGGGCCTGTACACGGTGCCGGCGCAGCGATTGCTCCTCGCGATCCTACTCGGAGACCAGACCTACGACGCGGTCCTGCTGACGCTCGGGCGTCCAGTGCCGAACTCATGACCGCTCCGAAGCGTACCCGCGGGGGGCTGGTGGTGGTGACGGATCTGCCGACGCTCGACGGGCTCCCCGACGTCGCCCAGCACACCGCACACGATTACCTAGCCGGTGAGGAGGGTACCGACGCCGAGGGATTGACGGTCATCAATCTCTGCCGGTCGTACCAGTATCTCTCACGGGGCTATTACGTATCGCTCCTGGCAGATGCTCGGCGCCAGCGGGTGGTGCCGACCCTCGAGACCATCCAGGCGATCACCGACCCTTACGTCTATTTTCGGGCACTCCAGGAAGCCGGCCTGGATACGATCGACTACCGGATCGTGCGGGGCGGTCACCGGCTCCTCCCACGCCTGATCATTCCGGAGCAGGATTTGGCGATGCGCGACGACGCGGATCGCCCGCTTGCACAGTCGCAAGCCGAAGGCGCAGGGCTCCGTTACGAAGACGTCACCCAGGTCTACCGTGAGATCACGAGCGTACTCGGCCGTACGCCGGAGCCCCAGTTCCGACGCGTCTGCGCCGCCATCTACCGCGCTTATCCCATCCCGCTCCTCAAGATCCGCCTGTACGAGAATCCGGAGGAGGGGACGTGGCAGGTGGGTCAGCTCTATCCGATTCCGGTCGATCGCCTCGATCCGTCCGAATTGGATCTCCTTCGCGCGGAGTTGGGGAAGGACCGGTTACGGCGGGAACCCCCCGAGTCGAACACCGAACGGCCGTACCGCATCGCGTGCCTGTTCGACGACCGGGATCCCCACGCACCGTCCGACGAGGGGACGCTCGACCGTTTTGAGCGGGCGGCGGCGAAGCACAACGCCCTGTTTGAGGTCGTCGGCAAGGAAGACCTCGGGACGCTCGCAGAATATGACGCGCTCTTCATCCGTACGGTGACCGCTATCGACCACTACTCGTTCACGTTCGCGCGAACGGCAGAGAGCCTCGGCATTCCCGTGATCGACGACCCGCGCTCTATCATCCGGTGCACGAACAAGGTCTTCCTTCACGAGCTATTTCAAAAGCAGGGCATTCCGACCCCGCGAACCGTCATCATCTCGCGGAAGACACCGATGGCCGACATCGCGCCGCTCGGGTTCCCGCTCATCCTCAAGATTCCGGACGGTACGTTTTCCGACGCCGTGAAGAAAGCCAACGGTCTCGAGGAGTTCGACGAGATCCGCCAGGAGATGTTCCGCCGATCGCCGCTCCTGATCGTGCAGGAGTTCACGCCGACCCCCTTCGACTGGCGGATCGGCGTGTTGGACGGCCGTCTCTTGTTCGCGGCGAAGTACCACATGGTCAAGGATCACTGGCAGATCGTCGGTCGCTGGAAGACGGGCCGCACGCGGTTTGGCAGAGTGGAGGCGGTCCCCATCGATGCCGCCCCCACCGCAGTAACGGCACTCGCCGTCGAGGCGGCGGATCTCATCGGCGACGGGCTCTACGGTGTCGACATCAAGGAGTCACCGAATGGCCCCCTCGTAATCGAGGTCAACGATAATCCGAACCTTGTCGAGACCGACGAGGATGCCGTCGAGCGGGACCGCCTCTACGAGGCTGTCATCCTGACACTGCTCCGTCGCATCAAAGCGCCGCAGGGACCACCCACCACGTGACACCCGGCGAGCCCGCCGCCTACCGGCTCTTCGAGGTCGTCGGCCTGGAGTTGGAGTATCCGGTCGTGGACCGTGAGCTCCGTCCACAGTGTTTCGTGGAGCCGGCATTTCGGCTGCTGCACGGGCGACCCACGTCGGACGTGGAGTTCGACAACGTTGGCTTCTCGAACGAGCTCGCCGCGCACGTGTTCGAGATCAAGACGGTGCACCCGCAACCGACCCTCGAACGCGCCGAACGCCAGCTGGTCAGCGGCCTCGGCCGGTTCCAGCGGTTGCTGCACGAGGAGTTCGACGCCCGGCTCCTGCCGACCGGCATGCATCCGTTCATGCGACCCAACCAGACGACACTGTGGCCGCGGGCCGGTCGGCGCATCTATCGGACCTATGACCGGATCTTCGGCGTTCGCGGGCACGGCTGGCTCAACGTCCAGGCGAGCCACGTGAACCTGCCGTTTGGCACGGAGGCCGAGACGGTCCGTCTGCACAACGCGATCGCCTGCCTGCTGCCGTACCTCCCCGCACTCACCGCCAGCTCCCCAATCTACGAAGGCAAAATCGGGCCGTACGTGGACAACCGCCTGGCATTCTACCGGACGACCCAGAAGCGGATTCCCATTGTCACCGGGGACGTCATTCCGGAATTCGTCGATTCGTTTCGGGATTATCGGAACCGGATTCTCAAGCGCATCTATCGCACGCTCGACGACGTGCCGGGAGGTAACGTCATTCAGCACGAGTGGGTGAACTCCAGAGGGGCCATCGTGCGCTTCATGCGCCGTGCCATCGAGATCCGGGTGCTGGACACCCAGGAGTGCGTGAAGGCTGACGTTGCGGTGGCTGTCTACGTGCGAGCCGTCCTGCGGTGGATGGTGCATGCGATGGAGAAGGAGGAAACGCCTCTCCCTCCGCATGCCGCCCTCGTCCGTGACTTCGATCGAGTGATCCGTCATGGGCGAAACGCCAACGTCGAGGCACCACATGTCGGGCGTCGGCACGCAAGCCGCCGGATCCCCGCCGCTGAAGTTCTGGGTTGGCTCCTCGACCGAGCGCGCGCCGAGGTTTCCCACGAGGAACGGCCATATCTCGGACTCGTCGCCGATCGGCTCCGCGAGGGTAACCTCTCCGAGCGGATCGCCCAGCGGGTGCGACGCGTGGCCCCCCGGGGCGGCGCGCGCCGCCGCGATGCGATCCGGCGCACGTACGAGGAGCTAGCGGACTGCCTGGAGCGGAACGTCCTGTGGCCCGGCTGAAGATCGCCCCCACCCATGTGGTCGTGACCTGCGAGCACGCGTCCCGCCGCATCCCGACATCGCTCGGCAGTCTGGGACTCGGTGCTCGAGCACTCGCCTCGCACATAGCATGGGACCGGGGAGCGCGACCCGCTGCGACGGCCCTGGCGCGTCGCCTGAGCGCCCCTGTGTATCACGGGCGCTATTCCCGCCTCGTGGTGGACCTGAACCGCAGCCGTCACCAGCCGAAGGTCATTCCGGCAATCGCTTTCGGGACACCGGTGCCCGGAAACCGCGCCCTGACCGGCGAGGAGCGGGAGCGCCGCCTCGCGCGCTACTACGACCCGTGGCGCCTCGCAGTGGAAGAAGCGATTGCGGACCGGATAGCCCACCAGGGCCGGTGCCTGCACATCAGCGTGCACTCCTTCACGCC